>CAWEYN010000024.1:0-91132 GCA_963813295.1 uncultured Nitrospira sp. | reverse complement strand
CTGTCAGGTCCCCTTTTATATCTACAGCAACCTTAATATTCTGAGTTTTTTCGAGCTGCTCCGCTAGCCACCTGAGAGCTGCCTCCAACCCGACCAGATACAGGACAGGGTTGCCGAGTTCATGGGTCAGGGACCTCGAAAACTCTATCGTAGAGTCGAGCATTTCTATTATCTCCTCCAGCGTCTCCGTCTCTCCGGACGTAACCAAAGAGTCCCTTAAGGAAGAGAGCCTGAGTTTTGAAAATACAAGATTCTGCCCTATCGCGTCGTGCAGCTCGTCCGCTATCCTCTTTCTTTCCCGTTCTTCAAGGAGAGTCGATTCAAACAGAAACCGCTGAAGCAGTTTCTGGTACTTTGCAATTGCCCGCTCCTTTTTCTTCCGGCCACTAATGTCACGCACCATAGCCAAAACAGCGGGCTTCCGCTGTAAGTCAAATATACGCACTGTATTTTCAACGGGAATGCGTTGTCCGTCTTTTGCGACGTAAATCTGCTCGAAAGTAAACGTTTCCATTTCCGCCATCCGGCGGGCTATTGCGATGTTATTAATATCTGCCTCGGGTGCAACAATATCGACATTGGTCATCGTGAGCAGTTCTTCCCGGGTATAGCCCAACATCCTGCATGCGACATCGTTGACCTCGAAAAAAAGGCCTGGCAGCCCGTCCATGTTATACTCGTAGACCAGCAGTGCGTCGGTAATGGCCCCGAAAAGTTCGCGGTACCTGGTTTCACTATATCTCAGGGCATCTTCCACCTTACTGCGCTCTTTCTCATGTTTGTCTCTTTGTATCCTAGCATAGAGGACAAGGGCTATCTGGTCAGTGATGGAATCCAGCAACGCGCGATCTGCTTCTCCATAACCGGACGACTTGTTGGCTATTTGCGTGATGCAAATAAAGTATTTACCTAAAAAAACAGGGGAAACCATCGTGTTATAAATGGGAAGATGGCCCTGCGGGACCTTAAACGGCCCTTCATTGAATATAAGCGTCGTCCTCTCCTCCAGGGCCCTCTTCCAGAAGTCGCAAATGAACCCTTTGTTGAAGATTTCATCTTTTCCGGCTACAGCGCACTCCTTCCAAAATATTTCCCTCGTCAATGTGGGCGAGACAAACTTGCCGCTTTCGTCTAAATAGCCGAAAAGCCCGTATTCGCTCTCCGAGAACTCCAAAATATACTTAAGCAATTCGTCGTACACCTCATCGCCTTCCACAGTGAGAAATATCTTATTTACCCGGTCTTTCACCAGCAGATTCCGCTCAGATTCCCGCAGGAGTTCCTCAGCCCTCTTCCGCTCCTTCAACTCTTCAATAAGAAGTGCCTTGCGGCTGCGCGCCTGTCTCTCGGCCCTGATCAGGAGCAGACAAAATGCCACGGTAAAGAGCGTGAAGGCCAGGGCGGAGACGTAATATCCATTTTTTCGTTTTTCCAAAGCAGACATGGCCGACGACTTAAGACTTGTGACCATTACGATAAGAGGATAGTCCCGCATCTTGCGGTAACTGACAAACATCGGCAGGCCGTCAATTGCAATGGCACCCTCATAGTGGCCTACAGGACTCTTGCGGACTGCGGAGAACAAAGGACTTGCACCCATATCCTGACCGATTTGGAAATCGTTCTGAAAATACCTGGCGAGAACAACGTGGTCCAGGCCGACAACGATAATGCTCCTGTCCCGTCCCAGTTCAGGAACGCTGTAAAAGTCAGAAAAATAACCGGGATCCAGACCGACACACACTACTCCGGCAAAAGAGCCGTCTTTTCTGTTAAGGCGGCGGCTGAGAAAAACCGACCACTTCCCCGAAACCGGTGAATTGACCGGTCCTGCGATAACAAGCCCGGCGTCAGGATTGGCCTTCTGCTCCGTGAAATGCTGGCGGTTGGCAATGCTAATTGGCTTTTTCAGCGGGACCGCGCTAAGGAGAACGTCCCCGTCGGAGTTCGCAATAGCAGCCTGATTGTAAAGAGGGGTCCGCCTTTACTTTTTGCACATAGGCGGCCAGGTGCTTAGTGAGCCCACCCTCATCCTCGTATTCCATCTTCATATGAACCAGAATATCGTCGGCAGATTTCAGGACGCGACTGACATGCTCCTCCAGTGCACTTGCCAGGCCGTTGTTCAGGTCGTAAATGTCGGTTATCTGGTCAGTTCTTTCGTGAGCCATACGGTGTATTACACTGCCCCACGCTACTGCCGTAATAATAATGCCAAAAAGGGCGATCCAGCACTCTGCCTGGATCCGCTGGAGGAAACCATAAACAGCTTTTTTTATCCCTTGAACCTTCATCCAACCTTCATCGCAGGCGCCTCTTTATTTTCATTACAGCAAAACACGAAGCCGCAGACTCATCCCCGCGTGAAATTCATATATGCATTTTCCATCGCTCTTTGAAGGCCTGGGCTGTTCTCGAAGTAGTTTATCATTACAGATTCAATTGGATCAAGCATCATCCAACCTGGCCAAAATCACCACCAAACCACAGAAAGCACAGATAAGTTCATTAATTTTAAAGGACAAACCATCAGCACCGACATTTAATAAATATTTAATAAATATTTAATCATTGGGAGGTATAGTTCAAATGACCATTAACTAAAAGGCCCTGGTCTGACACTCCAGAGTCCGGCGCAGTCCCGTAGATCATTATAGCTGAATGTATGGTATGAAAGGAGGCTATAAATGAAAAAACAAATTCTTGAGACTATCGCATGGGTAGCAGTATTTATGATGTTGGTTGCAGGGGTATCTAATGCGGCATTTACGGGCGGATTCGCTACGAGTGTCAATCTGAGCTGGTAAAGCCTCTTAAAAAACGATTATTCTACGAAGTCTCCTGGACTGTTAGTATGTATGAGCTAAAAGGACATCACATCTTCGCAATATCGCTCGCTATTCTTTAATCAATATTTAATCAATTTAATCATTATTAAGCAATATTTAATCATTATTTAATCATTGGAAGGTATAGTTTAAATGCTCATTATCTCACCTCCCTTAAAAGTCCCTGGTCCCCCCCCAGGGCCTTTTTTTATCTCCATACAAGGTAGCTATAGGGTAGCTAAAAGGACATGCCATCTTCGCAATATCGATTGAAACATTCGTGAAATGGCTTATAATAAGGTGGTGCTAGAGAGGGGAGTTGAAGCCCTACTAATTGCCCCACTGGATCCTAAGAACAAAAACATATTTTCGGCGGTTCTTAAAAGCCCTTGATATTAAGGAATAAATCTTTAGTATTAAGGGCCTTCTCGTCAGCTTGCAGTCAGATGACATCAGGTCAAAGAATAGCCTCACGGGCACAAAAGGGGCACAATTTTGGAAATCATAAAAGATGAATCAACTCAAGTCGCTTCTGTTTGTTCCCACCTCCTACTCCTCAAAATCAATTTTTCTGGTGCGCTCCCATTTTCTCACAGTACTCGACACATAAGATTATGCTGATCACAGTGAGGAGTACGAGCGGTTTATCACACTGGACAAAGGATCGTCTGAATATCAAAATTACATACGCGCCAACTCACAAATCATTCTACGCGGGGTCGAATCCCGCCCGGGGACGCCAATAATATCAGAGGGTTGCAGCGATGCAGCCCCTTTTCTTTTCCCTCCCTGTGATAAATTTATGATAGAGTCCCGGCTGGCCATCTTTACAATTCTTCATAATCCCTTCGCTCTTTCTTCATATCCATGATTTGATAAGCTTTGGTTAACAGAAAGTCTGAAAGGAGGAAGGGAAATGAAGAAGCTAATCTCGATAAGTCTGGTGCTGGTGCTGGCAGGAGGTCTTATCCTGGCGGAAAATAAAAGGGCTGATGCCATGGACCCCGGAACGGCAGCGCTGATAGCTACGTCGTTTTTTTTCTTGCCGGTTCTCAGTGCAATATCGCATGAGCATGACCATTACAGGCCTGCTGCATACTACCCCGGTACTTACCCTGCTGCAAACTACTACGGTGCGTATTATGATGCTCCATATCCGGCACGAACCAGAGTGTATTACAGCGCCCCCCGGTACGAGAGGTATTATGGCCGCAATTGGGACAGGGGCTACGGGTATGAGAGGGACTATCGCAGTCACAGAGGGTAATAATGAAGACCGCCGGGTCCGCTATGATGGCCGGAACCGTTATGCCGGCAGGTATTACCGGTGACAACGACTGACACATGCCCGGCTTGTTTTGTCTGATTCGCTAGACTTGGTTCGCCCTTTCAAGTCGGTGACGCGGGTTCGAATCTCGCTGGGGATGCCACAATATGGCGTATTTATTAGATATGGGTGATTACAGGTCATTACAGATCTGTAGTCACCTAACACGCCTCCTCTCTCTGAGTTACCTCAAAGGACTCTAAGGTTCAACCGGCAATCCTCGTTTCTGAGATGATCGACTGACTGTTTGTTATCAGGTGCACATCGCAGCCAAATCAATAAGGGCGCCTCTCTCAGTTACAAGGGGAAGTTGATTATTTGTAGAGGCCCTTTTAAGCACGAAAATTAAGGAAAAAATTCGGAAGAAAAATTCACTTCAAAAATGATTCTATCACGGTTTGTTCAAGGTATTTTGAGGGTGCCTGGCAAGATAATTACTTGAATAAATAAAATTTTTTGCCGGAGCGTGTGGAAAGCGAACCCACCCTAAGCATCGCGGCTTAAGCGGTTTTAGGGACTCCCGGGACAGTTTGGTGACGAAGATGAGAGGAAAAGATAAGTTATTTACTATTAAAGTTCTTATTAACAATACCTGTCAAAATGATTCGTGTCATCCATCGGATTTTGTGAATAACTATTTGGGGCAATGGTACATTTCAAACGAAGATCATATTTCTTTCTTTCTCCACCTTGCAATGCTTTAATTATTTGTTTATGTTGCCCCGAATACCAAATGGCCTTTATACTCTTATCAATATATTTGATTTCAGTAATTCCCCATACATATCTTCACAGCAACAACTCACATCGCCATTGTAATGAATTAATAGATATTTTTGTGGATTGGCACAAATTCCGCTTGGAAATGTTTTCTTTTCCAGCTTTTCCATTTTTTCATTATCAGGACTGTACGTTCTTCTATACATTTTTTCAGCAATGCTAAACATTATTTTTGTTCCCTGTAATCTTTTGATCCAAAATTCCTTTTGATCTTCCTTTTCTTCCTGATTTTTATAATCATATAATCCCACCACAACATATTCAAAGACTGCCGCAGACTTTTTGCATAATTCTTCATTATTTCTTAAAACATCTCCATTGGTATGGACATAGGGCCTCATGCCTCTTTTTTTTGCTTCAGTTGCAATCTGTATCAATCTTTTATCAAGAAAAGCTTCGCTAAGATGATGGAAGGTGATATATCCCTTAAAACTTAGGGACTCCAGGTCATCAAGAAGTTTTATAACTTGTTCTGTTGGCATTGATTCAGAAACTCTTTTCCCTTCAGGGGTTCTTCTTTTACCAGAGACATCTGACTGCCTGCAACAAAAATAACAATCCCTGTTGCAGTCAGACTGAAGTTCAATTACAACTCTTTGGAAAAGGGGATACCTAATTTCATTTTTACTTGAATTGATAAGAAATTGTTTTTTAAGAGAATTAAAAAATTTAGCAGAAAAAAAAGAAAATGTCGTGGGTTTTTCTCATATTATTTATACAATTTAAATTTAACAACAATACCACCACAGTCTCTGCTGTGGGGTTTCTCGCACATCTTGCAGTCAAGGTTGCAGAGGTTTGCAAGTACAATTGCGATATCCTCTTGAAGATCGCGCATTGGCCGCTTTATGAATATGGCATCGGTCGTTTAGTATGTACTCGTCATGGTTTATCGGACAAATTGCAGTCACTAAAGTTCAGGTGCTGAAACACTGTTTCTGCAAGAAGACGGTAACCGGTTTCATTAAACGCGTGCTGCTGCATTCATTCCCATCCCTCTTTTCATCGACGAAGATATCGGGTGCCCCAGCAGGATTTTCATCATGCATCCCTGACATAATGTAGGGATTGCTGAATCTCGCGTTGACGATATCGACTTGATCACGCAACAAAGCCTCAATTTTTCTATACCTGACGGCCCATATATTATCTTTCCATTTGAGGGGATCCGCCTCCTCGAGATACACAGACTGATTGGCGATCAGCACATAATAGATGTCGAAATTGTAGATTTTTGCCAAGTGGTTCATTTCTTCGAACGGCCAATCTTATTTTTTCGCAATCCCCACTCTTCAGCATTTTCTGGAACCTTTGAGGGAAACTGCCAATACTGAAGCCTTTCCGTTGATTTCAACAGGAGGTTGAAGAGGTAGCTTCTTTTTTTACAGGAGCGGGAAGAGGGAAATTATCATAAATGAACTGACGTATTGAGAGCCAGCTCTTTGGCCCATCAAGGGGTACGAATTTGTTGTTGTCGGAGACCGTGTAAACCGCCTTCTCAACATTGTCCATTATATCATTTGGATAAATGGACCATATAACGACATCCGGCTTGAGTCTCGGCAATATGTACCTGGTGAACATCTTCAGCTGCTGGTCAGTTCCTGTGTCACCCTGGCCGGCATTGATGACATTTATCCTGCATTCGGCATTAGACAATAGTCCCCTCAGGACATCCGGATAGGTCTTCCCATTATATACAGGGTATCCTTCAGTAAATGAATCTCCCAGGGTCACTATCGTCTTATCAAAGTTATGTGATGAGAAGAAGCCAATTAAGCGGAGCCCTGCCGAAGTTTAATGGCGGGAGCGTGTGGGAATCGAACCCACCCTTCCAGCTTTTGGCCGGAAACACCGGCTTTGAAGGCCGGGCGGGACACCAGAACCCGATGCGCTCCCGATGTTGATACACATTGATACTACCGTATTTTTCGGGTGACATCAAGCCCGGAATGATAGCCTGATAAAAAAACTTTGCTGGTTCTCTTTCCAGGGGCTACTAAGCGGGATTGCTAACTTTTTTCTAACCACGCGCCTCACCTTTCATCAATTTCCAGCCGTATCCCCGCCCTGTGGTTCTTCCCCTCTGTGGAAAGTGTGCAAGAGTGCGGCCAGGCTGAAGAACGGCACTAACCATATGAGGCGCTCTGAGTAACGGTCGCTCGGTCCGGATAGTGATCCGGTAATGAGGGCATTCAGGACATACGCATAGGCGATGGTGATAAGGAGGACTGTCGGAAGCGACTGCTTGCGCTTCAGGAAAATGAGGAACGCAGCAGATGCATAGAAGAGGCTGAGAGCAAGGAACGCCCGGTGCAGTCGGTTGATTCCGCCAAGACCCAGTTTGTTGCGGCTTTGCTTCGAGCTTTCATAGGCGTGGAACTCACCCGGGAAAAAGCTCCTGATCTTGAATGTGGGGTGCTTGCTATCCAGATAGGAGATGAGCCCATACCCAGTGCGGAATGTGAAGATCTGTCGGACAGTGTTCCTCAGGGAGGTCTTCAGCGTGGAGAGGGGATAGTGACTGATGGTCCCCACGACGATCTCCTGCCCCTCGCGTCTGTAGCCGTCAATCCACCCTACCTTGCGGAAGGGGCTGTTCGCAGGCCAGAGGAAGTCATCGGAGGTGGTCGGGAGTTCATCAATGTAGCTGCACAGGGCATATTCCCGTGTAGGGCACTGCTCGCGGAGGTACCTCACCGCCGGCCCGTCGGCCAGCAGCCTTGCAAGTGGGAAAGCGTAACCCGATGGAGAGATGGCCACGATGCCATGTCCCAGGTAGCTGTTGGCGACAAGAAGCCCGAATGCCAGAAGTAACGCCAGGAAAGGTCTCGACAGATACGGAATCGGCAGCCTGTTATATTTCCGTGCCACCAGGAAAAAAATGCCGGCTGCGAGAAGAAGCCCAACGGCAAGGAAGATGTGGGAGAAGTGCACCGTGGTGGCAACTGTTGTCATTCCAAAGAGGTACTTCCGTTCCCCCGGCAAGAGACGCGGCAGGCAGAAGACCAGGAGAAACAGAGAAAGGACGAGGACAGGGGTAAAGATGTCTGGCATAATGAAGCCCGTTACCCACGGAAGACTGCTCAGCAGGGCGAGCAGGGCCGTTATTCCCAGAAAGGCGGGCGCGGAGACTGTAGCGAAGACCGTGCGGAGAACGAGCCAGAGCAGGTGCGCTACGATGAGAGACTGGAAAAAGACCACCGGCCAAAGTGATCGTGCAAGTTGTATCGGCGAAATCAGGAGGTTGTAGAAAAAACTGCGAAACGAGAGGTTCACCAGGCCGATGTAGCCGCCTGTGTCGGGCCAAACCAGGGGATAACCGTTGTAAATGGCCGCGCCTGAGAGAAGGAGAGTGGCGGCAAAAAGCGCGGCTATGGTATTTAATCTCTGTTTCACGATTGTCATGATACCATTTTAGAGGCGAACGCCGTCCAGGTTGTTAGGCTGCGTCCGCAATTTCGCCGTGGCCCTCTTATGGCTTCATAGATCCCTGCAATACAGCACGTCACCTCATTGACATGGCAGGACAACCAGTATTCAAAGCGCAATAATCTTTTATTATCAGCAATGTCTCGTACCAATGCACCCTTCATTTCTGGCGTCCACCTTCCCTTTATCAAAGTCAAAAACGTCACCTCTGCTCCGAGAGATTTCAGAATATCCGACTGGATATCCGAGAGATGATGGTCTGTGACGAAGCACTTTTATTCCGTTCCCTGTCTAATAAGGCCTTCAAGATCCGTATATACTCCAGACGATGTGTACGTTTAAGGAAACTCTGATTGGATGAATGGATACGTCTTCTCATGACAATATCCGGCAGCATAAGACTGCTTAACCCCAATTCTTTCGATCTCGCATACCAGTCGACAAATTCCGCAATCTGAAAATTTGTTCCAAATGGACCAACACGCAAGAAAGCATCCCGCGTTATCAGCATTGCGCCGACATGAGGACCGGGCATCGTTTTGGAATGATAGGGGACCCCGTCTTTTTTCCCCTGAGCGAGTTCAGGGCTATAAAATTGCTCGACGTATCCAAAAACAATATCAATCGCAGGATTATGATGAAAGGCGGCAATTTGGTTTGTCAATTTATCTTTGATCCAGAGATCATCCTGGTCCAGAAAAGCCAGAAACTTCCCCTGTGCCAACTCAACCCCTCTATTTCGGGCAGCTCCGGTGCCGCTGTTAGCCTGGAAGGTATATCTCACGGGTGGCCCAAAACGCTTCGCTACAAGCCCGCTCCCATCCGTCGAACCATCATCGACCACAATTACCTCGATCGTCCGGTAGGTCTGGGCCAAGACGCTCTCAATAGCCTCAGCCAGATATCTCTCACAATTATAAACGGGTATAATTACACTTACTAAAGGACCATTAACCATTATTTTTTGTCATGCAAAATAAAAGAGTTTTTTTTAATGTGTTTGGTTGCGATCATAACTATAATATTGTTAAGAAATAATATGAACGAAGAAATACAAATATCATCTGTCATGCTCTGTTTCAATCGCCTGGCCCTGTCAAAAAAATGTCTCGGGTCTTATTTGAAGACTATAACAGTCCCCCATGAACTTGTTATTGTTGATAATGCATCAACTGATAGCACCAGAGAATGGCTGGAGGACGTAAAAAAAGATGCGCGAATAAGAGAAGTCATTCATATGGAAAAGAACGATCCGGCTTCTGCATTGAATTCAGCTTTAGCGCTATGTAAAGGCAAATACCTCCACGTTATGGAAAATGATTATATCTACCGTGACGGCTGGGCAGAATATGTGCTCAATTGCTTCGATAAAATCCCTGATCTCGGTCAGTTATGTGTTTGTCCCGGTGCCCCTAGGTTCATTGGGGCGCATCATATGAATCTGGTCTACTTGTCACTGGGAAATGTTGTCAGCAGTTCGGTATTTCGGAGGGATCTCTTTTTTGTCCGCCGCATAGAATGGCAAAATATTTACGGAGGCTTTATGCCAGATGACGAGGGATTTTCTGAAGCGGTGAAGAAAGCCGGCCTCCTCGTTGCCTGGCCTGATAAAGAAATTGCAGAGGCTGTCGGGTTTTCCCGTGAAGAATTCAGAAGGGACCCTGACTATTATATTAGAAACTATAAACAGAAACTTCACAATTCCCTCAGTTCGCATTCAATAATGAAAGAAATGATGCGCTTTCGTATCGACCCCGGGATGAAAGAAGCACTGGAGAGATTATTAATGCTCTACTGGATTAAAGTTAAGAAATATTACCTGTCCTGAGCAGGAATTCTCCAGCAGCTTTTCCGTCATGCCCGAGATCCTTAGTCGGGCATCCACTTTCTTTATTCCCATGGATTCCCGCTGCTTAAGGCACCTACTTTTGGCTAAAAACTGCTGGCCAACAGTAGGCGCCTTAAGCGAATGACGGCTTAAACATACATCTTTTTTGCGTCGTTAAGGTTGTTCCATCTGAAGCCTTATCCAAACTTATATTTCAGGCGGCCTATCATAAAACCCAAAGATTCAATGACCTGCAATTGATATACAAAAGACTTTTCATTCAGGGTCAACAGTCTGCGCAGGAAAGCAGACGTATCGGTTCTGAATTTCTTAATGGCATAATCCGGAATCCCCAGGAAATTCCTGTATGGGTAATCGCCGAGTAAAAGCCCATAAAGTTGTCCATGATGAAACATCCATTTTCGAAAATACATCTTTCTCATTCGCTTCGGCTGAAATGCAATGCCTTACGATCGCCTCCGGCATATATAATATGCTCTCACCTCCTTCTAAAAGTCTGCTGAGAAAATGTGTCTCTTCTCCCGAGTAAAGTTTGTTTGGCAGCCTTCCTCTATCTGTACTGAACAGTCCATACTTTTTGAATGCCTCGGTCCGAACGGCAAGATTCGCCCCCCAGATAAGTGGCCTAATTAAGTAAAAAGGAACATCGCCATAATCAAGGAGGGCCAGACGGTCGTGCAGTTCTTCAGATAACCACCTGGGGGGAGGTTTTTCCCAAACAGGAAGTATCTTGCCCCCAATGCACTGGACATTATGCTCAGCATGCTCAGCAAATGTCTTTATGATAGTTGCAACCCATCTTTTGTCAACTACAGTATCATCATCGGTAAAGGCGATTAACCTGCCCTTTGATTCACGAACCCCGCGATTTCGCGCATGCGAGAGCCCCTGCTGTTTTTCTTTAATGTATAAGATGCGAAAAGGGTAATGTTCCTGAAAGTCTTCCACTATCTCTTTTGTATTATCTGTTGACTTGTTATCGACTACCAAGAGTTCCCACTCGCAAATCCTTTGGGATGGACGAGGCTGTTATGCTCTCCAGCGTTCTTTTCAAAGAGGCTGAACGATTAAAGGTGCAGATTATTACGCTGAGTTCCATCATGCTTTCAGGATCTCTGCTATGGGCTCTGCCGTCGATCTGGGGCAATTTCGCACCAAGCAGGTCGGCAAACGTTGGAGCAAAATCCATAATGGACACTGTCCTTTCCATGCGTCCAGCCTTTATCCCGGCGCCAAAGGCAATAAACAGACCCTCCGGTCTATGATCACCTGTCCGGCAGTAGGAATTCACACCCTCGATTATCCCTATCTTTTCCGAAGCAAGTCGCACTGTGCTTCCCTCCGCGCTTCCGGAACCAGCAGCCCCCAAGTAATTTTTCATCGCTCCACTCCACCAAAAGGTCGGGCAGGTGATCGAGGGACTCTCCCTGATACATTTCGGACGTCCTGCGGACACTTTTTATCATTGGGATCCCAGTGTCGTAGTCAATGATTTCAAGCAACTTTAGGGACAGGTCCTCGCAAAAAGCCTCCATTTCCGCGCCTGGACTGATAATGCCGTCAGGCTCCCTGCCCTTCAGATTTACCCGAATGCCGCCGACTGACAAAGCATTTTCCACCGGGAAGCATTTGCTTTTTCTGAGGATCTAAGCCTGAAATAGAAGGCGGCGGCTGGCCTCGACGACTCATCAATACCTCCGCGAAGGCGCTTACGAACAGGGTCAAGCATATGCTTGATACTCTTTGGTGTATGTCTCCAACCCCACTTAAGAAAACCATCCAGCCCATGTTCGGAGTCGGAGGACTCAGAGGAGGAGGGGCTCTGCAGAGCAGACCTCAGCTGCCTGCAACCGCACGAGAATATCCGAGAGCAGAAATTGCGCGCCGAAATTGTGAGCCATGCGATGACTTGCAAGGAAAACCACAATAGTATTGTTGTCGATCTGTGTGAGAATATCTCCAATTGCAGCGTCTATGGCTATATATACATCACGAACAGGATTGCCCGTTATGGAAGCGATTTCAGGCGCATAATTCGGATGTCGATGGTCATGAAGATGCCAGCATTGATGACCGACGCAATGGCTCTCGGTAAAAACCTGGGCAAAGAAGTCCCATCTGTCCTGCTTCAGGTAGTACTTGGTCAACTCTGTCTTTCTTTGCACACCCTGTATCAACTGGTCTCTGAAATCACAAAAGTCCTGCGGAGTACGTCCAAAGGAGTCGCATGATGACTCATGCAAAGGATGTTGTCCGAAGCGCGCCAGCACATCTTGCTGCAATTCCTGCGGCCAGGTGCAAAATCCGTAGTTGGCGTCGTGCGAGCCCCATTCCACCATCTGAATTCCGTTTAGCTTTTCAGAGATACCTGACAAGGGGATGTCAAGGACAGCTACTTTTCTTCCAGCGAGGCTGAGATAATTCCAAAACGGCTCATGTTTTATGAAATCTCCGGGAGAGCAGCGATAGAGTTCATAGGTCCCCGGGTTCAGTTGGATGAGTCTATGGAAGCCATGGCGGCCCGGCGTTACACCGGTATAAAAAGATGGCCAGGTGGCCCCCTCAAAAAAACCCTCCAGGCTCATGGTGTCGCCTACCAGGCCTCTATCAAGCAAAGTGCGAATATTTTTTAGTGTGCCATCTCCTGCCCAGGATTGAATCAGAAACTTATCCCCGGCATCCATAGCGAGAAATAGAACTTTTGTGCGCGAAGTCATGCAATTTCTCCTTTGATCATAAAAAAAGCATTTACCACAGCCAAAAGCAGGCCGTTTATAGTCAGCTGAAGGAATACATCCAGCTGCACCTATTGCACCCGGCAAAGTGCTTCTCCCGAAACAATACCTCCCGGAATTTGCGCGCTTTTTCGTTGTTCCATATATCATGAAAGCTAGTCATTGCGGAGGTTGCCGAGAATATAGTCATCTATCCATTCATCAGGACAGAACTTGACATCACCGTTGGGTTTTATGACTGCTCCAAAAAAGGGCGCGATACACCTTTTTTCAAAACGCGGCCTTTCCGAATAATACCTGACAATATCAGCGTATTGTAAATCCGGAAACATTGTGACCTTTGGCAGACTTCCAAGACACATAATTTCATCGGCTAACGCTGTGGGGTCGGATATGCGTGAAGCAGGAAGCAGATGACCTGCTGCGCCTGGAGACCGCGCAACCAAGTTTTCGTTTAACAGCCGACTGATGTAAAGCCAACTCATTTTGCGTAACATACCACAGGTGGTGCAGTCGATAAAAATCAGCGCTATCACCTGTCGAGTGCCTTATTGCATTTAACGTTTCCTTTATGCGGCCTGTCAGGTTATGTGTTATCGTAATATTTACCGTTATAACTGGTTTAATGCACCCTTCTTTTTTCTTATATTCAGAAAGTTTTATTACGCTTTGCGTAACCTTCCTGAAAACTCCTTTCCCTCTTGCCCGGTCATGCAATTCT
This sequence comes from uncultured Nitrospira sp., assembly GCA_963813295.1. Lineage (GTDB taxonomy): Bacteria > Nitrospirota > Thermodesulfovibrionia > Thermodesulfovibrionales > UBA6898 > JAOUFP01. Next base: position 77,460 of record CAWEYN010000024.1, on the reverse strand, counting down.
TCGCTGCCGTCTATTGAGAAATTGACCTCGTCAACGCCATAGTCAACAAGCTTTTCAATAGCCGTGGAGTCCAATAACGTTCCATTTGTCGTAAAGGAGACAGGCATATTCTGACTTTTTATATAGTGTAAGATCGTCAGAAAATCTTTCCGCATGAAAGGTTCGGACCCGCCTATATATATATGAGGGGCATACACCGCCAACTGGTCCACTATGCTGAAAAGTTCATGGGTCGTCAGTTCGCGGCCTTCGTAGCGGTCGCCGACGCCGTTTTCCCCGTGGAACCAGCACATCCTGCAGCGCAAATTACAACGGTTGCTCAGTTCAATATCCACCTGTCCCGGCCTATCGCAATGGAAGTCCGATAAGACGTAAGGAAACACTTTGCGGAGATAGTATAAGTCTCTTTCGTCGCGGCATATCGATTTCCTTAGGGCCATATAGGAATACGCCCTGAGCTTAATCATTTTCTTTCGTATGTTCATACAGCAGGACTTTTCGGTCCGATTTATTTCCCAAGTCGAGTTCACCAATGGTCTTGGCATGCAACTATTTTTTCGCTCTGCGCTCATGAGGATATCCGGAATGGCCCTTCGCAAAGTCAGAGGCGAAATCAGACATCCTGGGTAATTGCGTAATCTGCCCATTGCCTTGCTGACGGCGGCGCTCAAGCGAATACCTGAGCATCTTTAAAGCAAAGCTGAGGTTTGTTTCAATGTCGTTAGTTATATTTTGATTGTGCCGCCGGTAATAGTAGGTGACTTCTTTATGCAATTTCATGGGGACATGACTTTCCTTGGCCCTCATGAACCAGTCACAGTCCTCGCAGTGGTCCAGTGATTCGTCAAAGAGCCCAACCTTTCTAAATGCGGATCTTCTGAAAAGAGCGCTTCCTAAATGCATGCTCATTACAGGTCCGGCCCATTCTCTGAATTTGTGCTTCCCGTCTTCAATACCGACTAACTGCATACGTTGCAATAGCCCCAGGACAATCTCCAAAGACGGGTCTTCTTCGAAATAGTCGAGTTGGCACTGCAGTTTGTGCTCACTCCATAAATCATCAACATCAAGAAACCCGATTACATTACCTGCAGCCATACCCAGTCCTCTGTTACGGGCAGCCGCAGGCCCGCTATTAGATTGATAAAAGTAGCGAACATTACCCTGAAGGCCGGCAACAATTTTTGCAGTATTGTCAGTAGAGCCGTCATCAACAATTATGATCTCAAGCGGTTCATAATTCTGCACGCAGACACTCTCTATAGCCTCTGCGATATACCTTGCCCCGTTATAAACAGGAATAATGACGCTTACAAGCGGTCTATTCATCTTGTGCTTTCAGTCGCTCAACAATAGCCTGCGCCCAGTATTTTCTGGTAAAGCGATCGGCAAGAGAAGACCCAAGAAATTCCAAAGCGGCCTTTCGGTACCCTACGATTGCCTCGTGAGACATACCCCTGATATGCTGATAAATCTTTTCCGGGTCCTGGTTGCGGCAATCAATGTAACAAGCCTCTGGAACCGACTCCCTGAGGTCTCCTCCTCCCCAATAGAGCGGGACCGCTCCAGCAGATAGTGCGTGAAGAAGCTTTTCCGTGATATATCCAGGGTAATCCGTGTTCTCAAAAGCGAGCGCAAAGGTGTACCTGGAAAGCGTTTTCATCTTATTGTCAACCGGCCCCCGATAATTGTCATAATCCTTCCATTTGTTTTTTCCCTGCCATGGCTCATATCCATAAATGTCGATGTCGGACCCCATCGCGCGGATAAAGCGAATTCTCTGCTCCCACAGGTTTAGTTCATCATGCTCGACGTATCGATTGATAATGCAACAGAATCCCGAACGCTTTTCCCACAGCATTTTCTTCCTTTGCCTTATGATCCTGCGCCGGTTTTCTTTCAAAGCGACATAAAACATACGCTGCTCGACACTAGACTCGTCGTAGAGATACAGATAAGGCTTGAGGTCTTTTCTTTGAATGTTTTTTCTTGTTTCCTGTGTCATATATGCCATAGGTTCCCTGGTGAAGAAAACCTTTGGTTTCTCTGAAGTAACAAAGTCCTCGTGAAGGAAATTCTGGCAGACAAGATAGTCATGCCGTCCTGGTCTGCCAATGGAAGGGATATCCTTGAGGAAGTGATAAAAGGACGGATAGTATATTGTCTTGTCTTGGATGTTTCCTACGCCTGTAAATTTGATGATTCTGCGATTTGCCGGTTGCAACAGGTGACTCCAGGCCTTTAAATTAAACACCTGCCAAAAAGTGCTCGCAATAAGGAGCGCCGCGCGTCTTGTTCCGGCAAAAAGGTTCTTGAATAGCGGTGACATCTTCAATCTCCTCATACTGGAATTTCTCGATGGGGCATGCTGTTATAATCAGACTGCAGAAAAGGTGTATTTTCCATGATTTTGCCTGATCAGCCAGTCTCATGTTTCAGATTTTTTCGCACCTTTGCGGTGGACAGAAGCTCCTCAATGCCCTGAGCAGCATCGGATTTCCGGCTTTCGTCTGGTGTTTAAGATTCTCATAGCTGAGATTTGAACCGTGGATTCGCCTGTATAATACAACTTGAGGCACGACCATCATGGGGATGCCGGCATCCTTTACACGGCTAAACCACTCCACGTCTTCGCTGATTCTGAAATTCGTGTTGAAGAGACCTACCGTGTCAAATATCTGCCTGCGAATGAGTAAGGTCGGTAAAAAGCCTGTATGCTCCTCCAGCAAATGTTCCTCTTTTAACCAAAACGGCCTGTCTGTTCCGGATTCCAGGAAATTGCGCTGTCTGCCGAGTGTGTAGCCAATGCCGGGATGGTTTAACAGACATCCGACCTGAACATGCAGCTTGTTGGCTGCCCAGTAATCATCGGCATCAAGGAAGGCAAGCAATTCCCCCCTGCTTTCATTAATTCCGTTATTACGTGCTGAAGCGCAGCCATTATTTTCCTGCCGGATATAACGGATATCTTTAAAGGACCGGACAACCGATGCAGTGTCGTCAGTTGAACCGTCATCAACGATTATTATTTCAAATGGTTCGTAATTCTGCGCGCAGACACTCTCTATGGCCTCTCCTATATACTTTGCCCCGTTATAAACAGGGATTATGACGCTTACAAGTGGTTTTTCCATAGTCGTCCCTTAAAAGGAATCATCTGTAATGAACATGTCTCAGAATCGTCAGGATACAAACTCGCGAACGAGCCGCCTCATAAACCGCACTGGCCGCCCGAACAACCAGCTCTTTTGAGAGAGGGCGTTAAAGCTCTCCACGTCGCTGCAGCCGGCCAGGCACCCCGGACATTTCCTGTTGAGCGCCAGCATGGTCAGTTCCCTGTGGATATCGTCATGCCATATCTCATCAAGGGTCTCCTCGTGCACATTTCCCATGCTTTTGTCTCTCATGGAATTACTCATCTGAAAACATGGGTAGCATTCCCCGGCGCTATCCACGATCACCAGCCTTGACGGCACATAACAACCCATGGGAGGTATATGTCGGATTCCTTTGGCGAGATAGGCTGGCACGTACTTCATCATGCTTGCAGTGTATACGATAACTTTTTTCAGGTCAGCATACATCATGAGCTGTCTCAATTTTTTATTGACATCTCCTTCCTCTTCGGGTCTGAATTCAAACTGGCTATGGTCGTTGTCCAGACCGGCAGTTTCCCGCTGGTATGGCTGCATTGAGATTACCGGGATGCCCAAGTCAACCGCCAGGTCCACGATCTCCTTCATTCGGTCAATGGTCTGACGCATGATTACCGAGGATATACTGCACGTTATTCCTCTCTGACGAAGTTCCCGCAGGGCTTCCACAGCCCCTGTAAACACGCCCTTGCCACGAAGACTATCATGCACTTCCTGCGGTCCGTCCAGGGAAATAACTATATTCAGATTCCTGAGCCTTTCCAATGTCTCAAGTCGTTGCCCTGTATTCAGCAGGAGGCCATTGGAAACTACACAAATTTCCTGAAATCCAATGCGTTCGGCATAAGCCAGGATATCGGGCGTGTCTTCGCGCATGAATGGCTCGGTTCCGCAGGTATAGAAACCAGTTGCACCGAGAGCATGTGCTTCTTCAATAAGTGAAAGGACTTTGTCATAACCAAGATCATGCTCGCGACGCTTCCACACGCTGCACATTTTACAGGCAAGGTTGCAGTGCGTTGTCAGCTCCACGGCAATTCCGCCGGGGGGGCGTTCAAGTGCCTGTTTATGAAGATTTGTTCTGTTCTTCAGTATGTTCATAGCCACACTGCAATAACGCCTTTAAATAAAATCCCCGTCTTTCGTTATAAGTGACTCGTCATGTTTGTTCCGTCGCCGGTCAAGCGAAGCCTTGAGAACCCGGATATAGTCTGCGTGGGTATTCTCTGTTTGAGTATTACGCTTAAGGATTCCCATATTGGAAGAGTGAATGCGTCGTTTCAACAGGACGTCCGGCAACAATAATTCCTTCAGCCCTTTGTCCCTTGCCCTGAATGACCAGTCGATAAATTCTCCGCATTGGAAAGCCGGATTAAACAGACCGACATAAAGAAAAGTCTCCCGCCTGATGAGCAGCGTGCCGGCATTGTAACCCGGCATATTTTCCGTTGGACATACCACTTTTTCTCTTATACTCTGCTCCAGCTCCGGACTATAAAAGTGGCTCACATTTCCAAATACCATATCCGGACTATCATCAGATTGCAAAACTGTCATCTGCCGGGACAATTTCTCTTTTACCCACAGATCATCTGAATCGAGAAAAGAAAGGAAATCTCCCCTGAGCCCTTTGTACCCCTGTATTTCTCGCTGCACCACTGCCGCTGTTGGGTTGATAATAATAGCGCACTGTTTCGGAAAAACTGCGGGCCACGTCAGCGGTCCGGTCCGTTGACCCGTCATCAACAACAATTATTTCGATTGGCCGGTAGGTTTGGGCCAAAACGCTTTCAATGGCCTCAGCCAGATATTTCTCGCAGTTATAAACAGGGATAATTACACTTACCAGGGGCGTTGTCCATGCAGCTAATTTTTCTCCTCGTCCTTATGAGAATGACGGGATCGGATTGTTGAGAAACCGGAAATCCCGGGCAATGAATCCTGTGCTTCGCATGTCTGCGTCCGCATACGGTCAAGGGATTTCTTGTAGACCCTCAGAGCGCCTAATTCAATAAGGTTTTTGCCCTGGGTCATATTCTTGCCATGCCTTCGGACAAATAAGGTAATCTCCTCCAGCCGTTTGATATTCACCTTTAATTCATTGGCACGAGTATACCAGTCGGTGTCCTCTCCGAATTTGAGAGTGGGATCAAATAATCCCACCTTTCTGAAAACAGACTTTCGGTATATTGCGGCCCCGATATAATTCTTAAAAGATTCCATCGGGTTTCCGGCAAGATCGTATTCGCCGGTCACTGTATTTTTTTGCATCAGCTGTGCATATCCGGTGATGACCTGCATGTCAGGTTCCTGAAGCATTTTATCAACTAATATGTTTAAATTATTTTCCGGCCACAGATCATCGACGTCCAGAAAGACGATGAATTCTCCGGAAGCATCTCTGATGCCCCGGTTCCGGGCAGAGGCAGGCCCTTCGTTTTTTTGTTTGAAATAGCGGATATCTGCCGGAAGTTTATTGACAATCTCCTCGGTCCCGTCCGTAGAGCCGTCATCAACAACAATGATTTCGAGTGCCGGATATTTCTGCGCCAGGACGTTGTTCACCGCATCTTCAATAAAGCGTTCACCATTATAAACCGGTATGATAACGCTGACCAGCGGCCTTGTGCCGGAGGTATCAGGAACAAGCGGGGCATGGTTATGGAAAGCCGGATGAGCCGGCATGTCAGCCAGAAAATCTGATATGGCAGCGGGAATCTTTTTTAAATCCCTTCCCAGTTCCAGGACATAACTCGGCAAGGTAGAGGACAATTTGCTGACAAAATCATGAGTGTGGCGGCCCACGCAGGGCAACTGCGACATTGTGGTAAATGAAAGCGCCCGCTCTATTTTCCATCGCGACACAGGACTTGTCAGCGGTTTCGTTGAGATCCGTGACCCGCGGTGTCAAGATAGCCTTCAGGGGCATTTCCGATACGATCTGATCTTTCAGGTGGGGATAAAGAAACATGACCGCCTTTTCCTGATCAAGCTTATCAGGGTTTTTCACAAATCCCGTCAAATCAGGAAAGTTCACTACATGATCGGCATTTAATTTTGCGGTGCTGTATAAACTATAGACAAGCGGCTCCGGATCAAGGCGTGTGATGACATAGTCGTCTGCCAGGTAATAAAGCCTGGACTGCAGGCAGGACAGGGCTGTTGTCGATTTGCCGATCCCGCCTTTTCCTGTAATGAGTACAGCACCCTGTTCTGTTCCCACTGCTGCTGCATGGAGAAGCTGGCATCCGTTCTTTTCCATCCACCAATGAAAAAGGGTGCGCAGTGGAGACGCATGCACCCAAAATGGCAAGGTATCGGCTGTCTCTACCCAGTAAATTCCTGTGCTGGTTTCAAGATCCATGAGATTGAGCGAACACTCAATCCAGTGAAATGCGGTCTTGATGCGTCTGCTGTTAAACCCCCAAATGTCGCCTCTATCGGTAAAGCAGTCCCATTTAAAGGGAGGAGGGACCATTTTTGTAGCAGTGGAATCACTGTCCCATATGCAGAGTGTAACGTCCGGTGTATCAGTTTCCGGTATCCGGAGATGCTCCAAAGCAGGGGTAAGATAAGGGACCATATGGTCTCCGGCGAACAAAAGTCGAACAGTGGTGCCGCCTATCCGATAGAAATGAGAGGACTCTCCGGCGGAATCCTTTGCTTTTTGAAACCTTTCATAACAGATTTGAAAAAACTCAACTTGTTCGGCTTCTGTTTTTTGTGGTTTATCCATTTATCAAAAATCCTTTTTTCTTGATTATTCCTGACAAGGAGAAAAACCCATTGCTTTTATCCATGGCGCGCCGGGCATTCTGGCGGCCGATTCCAGGTATTTATCGCGCCACCGGTGTCGAAATATAAGGTGTTAGTACGCCTTTTTCGAGTCGATAGACTTCATGAGCATGCCTGACAACGTTCATGTCATGGCTGATCATCAAAATCGCCGGGCGGTCATCGAGGTCATCGAGGTTATCCAGCAGCTGTCCCACCGCGGCCCTGTCGAGATGATTTGTCGGTTCATCCAGTATCAGCAATTTGGGACGGCGGAGAAGAGCGCGTGCGAGAGACAGGCGCTGTCTTTCTCCTCCTGAAAGCAGTACCCCATCTTCGCCGATGTGCGTATCATAACCTTCGGGAAGCTTTCGGATGAAATCATCCGCCATTGCGAGCCTCGCTGCCCGTGTTATCTGCTTTCTGTCAGCCTCCGGGGACCCATAGCTGATATTTTCGAGAATCGTTCCGGAAAAGAGGGCGGGATCCTGCATGACAATTCCGATTTGTTTTCTGAGATGCGCAACATCCACTTCTTCATAAGGGACATCATCGGCATAAAGACGGCCGGTTAAAGGACTATAAAAGCCGAGAATAAGATGAGTCATAGTACTCTTGCCGGTGCCATTTGACCCGATAATGGCCACCCTGGAATGCGGATGCAAACTGAGACTGACATTCTCCAGGACCGGTTGATCGTCATACCTGAAGGAGACAGATTCAAAAGAGAGAAAACCTTTAAACGGGATCTGTTTTTTCCCGCAGTAGGGCTGAACATTCTTTGTCGCTGCCAGTTGGTACAGCGTAACGATCGATTCATTCCCGGCAATGATATCAGCGATCGAGGTAGTTATCGTATTCACATATCCGTTAAGATATCCTGCTGCAACGTAAAAAGATATGAACTCCCCGATCGTTATGGACTTGTTTGCTACTGTTATGCCGCCAACGACAAGGATAATAATCCCGGAAAGACCGGTCAGAATTGATTGCACATTGCTGTGGACTGCATAGATAAAAGCCATCTTTCCGGTTCTCGTCCTCAATTCTGTGAGTATTCCGGTTTGCCGCCTGATTTCCTGGTCTTCAGCCGTCTGGACTCGTGTCAAATCCATGTGTCTCAGGACAAACAGCATGCCCTTGCTGAACGCTTCAAAGGACCGCTGAAAGATGTACACCTTCTCTTTGACAAGCTTCCCTGTATAGCGGTTTGCCAGAAAAAGCACGGGGAAGAGTGAAATCATGATAAGAAAAAGAGACCAGTTGAGAAACAGCAGAATGATACAGAGCGCCAAACTGGTAAAAAGAGACGGGATGAGGCGTGAAATAAGCGCATCGCTCATGTTGCTCAGCCTTTCCGTATCCTGGACAATCCTGGCATGGGTAGTCTTTTGGTCAAGCCGTGTATGAGCGGCACGTGAGAACTTGCATATTCTGTGAAGGAGATCTTCACGCAAGTTGAAAATCGCAGTTCTAATAATGGAAATGTTTCTGGATTTTATCCATAGCGAAACCGCTGAATTTATGAGACGAAATACAAAAATCCCCATCCCGATAAGTACCAGGAGACGGATGTTTTGTTGAGGAATTGCAACATCAAATACATAACGGACAAGGAGCAGGGTTGGCACTATGACGAGTGACTGGGACAGCAGAGATGACGGCACTCAATGCGAGGCGTTTATGTTCCCCCCGGAAAAATTGGATGAAATAGCGCCATGCTGCAGGATCAAAAAACGACATGCGTAACTCTTGATTCTTTAATTTATTCATCAGAACCGGAATCGGTCAACGATTCCAACCTGTTGCTATTTCTATTGGTGTTGAGTATGGCATAAGACTTCAAGGGTTATAGCCGGAATTTTGAGAAATAAGTCCTGATAACAATTTCTTTTTTGTAATTCTTAGGCCCCTCGATATGCCTCTCGATACAAGATAAGAGAAAAGATGACTTAGACTTTTTGCATGCATGCGATACTGGAGAAACTTGGGAAATCCAACGAGCGTAGGCAGGAATCCCGTGTCTCTTGTCAGCCGCAGATATTGAATAAGATGAGAGGGGAATCCCCCCAAGAGCGTTTCGCTATATGCCTCTTTACTGCTTGTGACAAGACGCCGGTATTCAAGTCGTTCAAGAGGTGATACGGGTATTTTGTGAATGGTCTCCATAACTGTCTTCGGCACCAGCGCCTGAAAATCTTTGTATAAATAATCCAATCCTCCTTTTAATTGAAGGCAGAGCATGTATTTCTTCGCGTGCTTGATCATCCGGAACCAATCGATTTCCTGGACAGAAGACTGAATGATTGTCATCGCATCGGCAATCCAGCGAATGGGCGGCTCCGGGTTCCACGTTACTCCGTGAACAATGACATGGAACAGCATGTCAGTCGGGTCCAGCGCATACGTGGGGACATTATGTATTGTAATCGGCACAGCTCTGTTCCAAAAATCAGTGTCAGAATCTACCCGGCGAGACTCGAATATAAAGTACCAATGCAGGTCTACTTCCATCCCTGCCTCGTTCACGAACTCCAGAGAATGGCGGTACTGCATATGGTCCTGCATTGAGGTGGTCGACGTTGGACTCCAGCCTGCTTTTTTCAGCACATCGGTTGCTAACAAAGCTTGCTCAGGGCGGACGAGGATGTCAATATCTGCCATGGGCCGAACACCGTGGTTTTTATAATTAAGTATTGCTAACGGAACCCCTTTGAGCACTATCGTTTGAATGCCTTCATTGTGCAAATAATCTAAAATCTTGCTTGCTTCGAAAAATAATCTTTGGTTGTTATACCATGCCTTCAGGTAGATCCCCTTGAGCTTGCCCATCAAAGGATCCTTAACATCAAGCCGTTTTAAATTCGTATATAAGAGAGGCAGTAAACGGAATGACCCGTTGTCGACATACACTTCCAAATCGACAGCGCTTTTCCATTCTCTCCAGGCTTCAACCGCATCTGCCCCTTTTAGAAGAGCTGCGCGCAGAAGTAACTCTTGATCCTTAGTGGCAAATGAGCTCTCTCCAGGCAATTTCATTGAAGGTTTTTTAAAAGTCATCATAAACTCTTGTGCTCTCTGACATTTCTTTGTTAAGCAAAAAGAGAAAGTATCGTTTCATTTTAAAAATGTTGTGAATCAACCTGAGATTGTATTGGTCTTTGCGGCACTGGTGAAAAATTTAATAGTGTACTACTCATTTTCCAGGGTTGGTTTGTTCGTCGGCCATCCGGCTTCTTCATCAACATCATGGATCGGATCCAGTAAGAGCAGGTCTTGCATATCACTATATTTATTCAGGACTGGGGCGCTAAAGGCTTGTTTCTCAGCATTTAAGCCTGGTCCTGGTTGTTCAGCAGGCCATTGAAAACTTGCGTGAGTGCCTGCTATATCAGGAACGGTCAGACCTTCCTGCCGAAGTTCCGATACGAACTTATTCACCGCTGCGTCTATATCTGTTCCATTGTTCTTATAAGCGCACTTTACTTTATCAATAATTTCGTGCTCCGGTGCGCCATTTTCAATGAACCCCCAGATTTGAGCACCGATGCCTACCAGACTATAATAGTTACCATTGTCAAGGTTCAATATGACTGTTTCGCCATCAATAGTTTCATGAACAATCTTCGGGGTGTTAATTCTCAAACGACCATTGGTATCCATTTTGCCTCCAAGTTAAAGGACTTAAGTTTTATCTGAACAAGCATTTTTGTAATACTTGCTATACTGAACTAAAGAAGGCAAAGCTCCGCTGCCTGACTCACACAATGAAGAGACAATTTTTCATATAGTAACGGCTAAATTATTAAAGTTACCGCAATATATATGCCATTTAGAAAGTTTCGGAAGAATTTTGAAAGACATTGCATTAAACCTCTTATTTTTGTCGTGTCAATATTCGCAATAGTGTGCAAGCTGGCTATATTTGGAAATTTTAATATGAAAATATAATTAAACAGACGCTGTTAATAGATTATACCATTAGAAATAGAGTTCTTGATTGGTGGAGAAATTTGTTTCTTTTAGACACATTTGGCCTATTCCTGTTTCTATTTGATGCATTCTGATACTGCAAAAGACAAGGCTCAGTAATGTACCAGGAGGAAAAATAGAGGGGGGACAGGAATCCCCCCTCTATAGTCGTCTAAGTTTTGCTTATTTATGCGCTGCTGCCTCAGCCCTTAATTTGGCTGACTCGTCTTTTATCTTCTGCAGGGTCTCCTTCATCGGGGCCCAGCCATACCAGTGCATATAGTCAGCGTTCATATGGAATGCGCCTTCGAAGGCCCTCATCCTGTATTCCATGAACATCACATAGAGGTCCTGTTCAACTGAACTCTTTGCCTCATAGAACTGAAGCAGGTCCGGCGCAAAGGTCCAGTCAGCGGGCTTTTTGAGTATGTTGTCTTTGTAGAGTCCCTGTACTTCCCGGATCGCCTCTGCCATGACCTTGTCGATGTCCTTTACCACCCTGTCTCCTGCATCGAGCTGGGCAGTTGCATAGGACTTGCCATGACACTGGGCGCAGATATTGATCATCTTGTCACGCTCTTTCTGGAACTCTTCTTTTGTAAGGCGTGCGACCTCTCCCGGCCTTTACCAGGTCAAGCCGTGCAGTTGGAGTGCCTTTTTCATCGAGTACTCCGAGGGCCTGGAGTATCGCCACCCTGTCGTTCATCCAGTCCTTGTCATCTTCAGGCAAGCGTACTGCGAGAAAGCCCCATGAGGTCATCACATTATGGTCTCCTCCGCTCATGTGGCAGGTCTGGCAGGTCGGGGCCCTTTTGCCGCCCTTGCCTTCTATCTGCCAGATAGTGCCGTGCTTTGAGGTCGACCACATCTCCCACTGGGGATGGTCAAAGCCCATATGGCAGGTCTGGCAGGCCCTGGGGTCCTGGGCCTCGGATTTCTTGAAGGAATGGCGCGTATGGCAGGAGTCGCACTGCGCGTGGCCGTAGCGGTAACCGGTCTTTTCAGCATCAGGCTGGACACCTATTCTATGACAGCTTGAGCAGCCCTTGTAGTCTCCTCCTGCAACAGCAGAAGGCTGATGGCCCATCATCGGCATTGAGCTTGAGGCTATCCATGCAAGGTTGTGCTTGCCTGCCTTGAACTGGTCAGTCTGCTTTTTGTGGCAGCCTGCGCAGGTCTCAGGGGTCGGCATCTTGGCGAGTTTTGCGTCGTCCATTTTCTTATGCGCTGAACCATGGCAGGATGAACAGTCAACTCCTTTTTTTGACATCTTCCCTTCAAAATACTGCTTGACAACGCCCGGTGTCACCTTCTTATGGCAGTCGATGCAGGCGCTTTTTGATGCAGCAAAAGATGCGCTGCTCATAGAAAAAACAAACCCTAACAGCAGTAATAGTTTAAGATACTTCATTAAATCTCCTCCTGATTAATGTATGGTTTATAAAAAAGTCCTTTTTGTTAATAGCCTGTGTATTTCAAATACCACCTTTCTTCCTCTGATTTTACCTCTCCTGTAAATATGCTATCTGATATATTTTTTTTTGCAACCAGCATATGGGTTGCGTCAAGCTCCTTGAGTTTTCTAAATGAAAACAAAGATGCAAGCAGCAGAGTAAGGAACCCCCCGGTAAAATCCAGATGCTGCATCGAAAAATGCCCGCCAAGAAGGTGCCCCGCGAGTGTGCCTGACAATAATGAAAAAACCGGGGTGAGATAGGCCATTAAATACCCTTTCACCTTCGTTTCCAGATCCAGACCCACCAAAACAGTATCGCCAGCACTGGCATTGACAATGTTTTTTGCTCTTACCAGCATGGCCGTGTCCCCTGCCCTGCAAAGACCGATCTTGGCCATGCCGCAGCCCTTGCAGGCCTTTTCTCCTTTCATCATAATGACCGCGTTTTCGCCTTCAATCCGGATTATTGTCCCTGTTTCCGGCACAGTCGGTTTCATCTCCTTAGAATATGGCTAACTATGGATAGATACGGTATGATTTAGATCATAAAGCAGGATGAAGCGGATATTATAGTCAACCATGGACATTATTAGCTTGCCTAATAATCATGGTTTGATATACTGAACTTATAAGCTGGACCACTCATATGAACTTTGCAGGATAAGCGCAGGGAAGGCCATGAATCCCGGGCTATCCTCTAAAAGGGGGTGAGATATGGGCACTGAAAAATCCAAAAAGGTTATTCAGTATCTTGTTATTTTTATAGTCGTCGGAGCTGCGATATTTTTCTTCCTGCTGCTGGGTCCTCCAAAGCTTCTGGCGAAGTCCGAGGCGCCTATCTTCTGCGGGGGCTGCCACGTCATGGAATCGGAATTTGAGGCATGGTCGCATGCTGGTGCGCACAGGAGAAAAAAATGCGTTGACTGCCATCTGCCCAACGATAATATGGTCATCCACTACATCTGGAAGTCGATTGACGGCATGAAGGACGTGGGTTTCTTCTTTTCCGGTCTGGCGCCCGAGCGGATCAGGATCACGGAACACGGGAAAAAGGTCCTGCAGGCAAACTGCATCCGTTGCCATGAAACAACGGTAAGTATGATAAACCAGGAACGACCGTGCTGGGATTGCCACAGGAGGATCGCACACACGCGCACTGGTTCAATTACAACGTTATGACAGAAAGGGGGTTTCCGATGAGAAAAAGATTTTTTTTAACACTGGCTCTGCTCCTGGCGATACTGGCGCCTGTAGTATTTCTGTCTGCATGCCAGAAGCCGAAGCCGCAACCAGTCAAGACCGTTCAGATACCCGACGGAGAAGTAGATCCTGAGGTGTGGGGTAAGGCCTATCCTGCGGAATATGAACTCTGGAAGAAGACCGAGGAGCCGACACCTGCAGGAAAAAGCAAATATAAAAAAGGGTTTGACGCTGACAGGATCACCTATGACAAGCTTTCCGAATTTCCATACATGGCACTCCTTTTCAATGGCTGGGGGTTCGGGGTTGAGTACAATGAGCCGCGCGGGCATGCCTATATGCTCCGCGACCAGCTCGAGGTCGATCCCTCGAGGGTCAAGGCCGGCGGCGCATGTCTGACATGCAAGACGCCCTATGCCCCAAAGTTTGTAAAAGAGAAAGGCATCGAATACTTCTCGAAGCCTTACCTGGAGGTGCTGAACTGGATACCGGAGAAGCACAGGAAGCTGGGAGTGGCCTGTATTGACTGCCATGACAATAAGGACATGTCGCTGAAGCTTTCAAGAGACTTCACCCTCATCAAGGCATTACAGGTTATGGGTGTTGATCCGGCAAAGCTGTCCCGTCAGGAGATGAGGTCAGCTGTCTGCGCCCAGTGCCATGTCACCTATATAGTCCAGAAAAACCCTGAGATGCATTCGATTGATGTCATCTTCCCCTGGGAAGGCAGCAAATATGGGAATATCACTGTCGAAAACATTATCAAGAAGATAAGGAGTGACGCATCATATGGAGAGTGGAAACAGACCGTAACAGGTTTTAAGTTGGGATTTATCCGCCACCCCGAGTATGAACTATTTTCCAATAACAGCGTCCACTGGAAGGCAGGCGCTGCATGCGCTGACTGTCATATGCCGTATACTATTGTCGGTGCACAACAAGGTCTCTGACCATCGGGTGGAAAGTCCGCTCAAGAACGACTTTAAGGCCTGCCAGCAGTGCCATACCGAGAGTCCGGACTGGCTGAGAGACCAGGTGACTACCATCCAGGACAGGACCGTCTCACTCATGCTCCGCTCCGGCTATGCAACGGCGACTGTTGCGAAGCTCTTTGAGATGGCCCACAAGGCCCAGGCTGAAGGAAAACAGATAGACAAGGCGCTCTATGACAAGGCAAAGGACTTCTATGAAGAGGCCTTCTACCGTGGCGTATTTGTAGGGGCCGAGAATTCGGTCGGCTTCCATAACCCCACAGAGGCCACGAGAATCCTCGGGGACGCGACCGCCTTTGCAGGCAAGGCTGAAGCGCTGCTGAGGCAGGCGCTCACCAAGGCAGGCGTCAACGTGCCGATGGTCGTGAACCTCGAACTGAACAAATACCTTGATGCAAGGGGCCAGAAGAAACTCAATTTCCAGAAAGGGGTCGAAATCAAGGACCCCTATGGCATTGAGGAAAGACTTTTGATGGTGGAACAGGCAAAATAACTTTTTGAAGAAGGCCGGGCTGAAAAGCCCGGCCTTTTTTTATGACCGGGATGGACTGTTTTACGAAAGAAAAATGTTTAAAACACAGCCCTCTGTGGTTAATTGCACTATTTGGCCTAAGTATGAAATGTGATATCTGCAGGTATCCTGTCTGCTATTTTGGAAAGGATAGCAATTTATAGTTGCCGCATAATTGTTGCGCTCAGTGACTATGGAACCAAACATATCCTTGACGTATAGTATAGTAAACTGTGGGAGAATTATGAAAAATGCATAAGGATAAAATAAAGAAAGTAGTCTTTCCTATGAGGATATATACAGAGAGGTGGTATTGAAATGAAAAAAAAGTTGCTGATAGCAGGGGTCATTGTCCTTATAGGATTAAGTGTATTTTTGTTTATGAAATTTGAGCAACAAACAGGAGGATGGAAAGCTCAGCCTCTCAGGCAATGTTGAGGTTACAGAGGTCAATGCTGGTTTTAAATATCCTGGAAGGATAGCAGAGCTCCCTGTTGAAGAGGGCCAGCATGTAAAAAAAGGAGACAGGCTGGCCGTGCTTGAAAGTGCTGAAATGGAGGCGCAGGTCATGCAGTCCAGGGCATACCTTGATGAAGCAAAGACAAAACTGGCGGAACTCAGGGCAGGTGCGAGGCCCCAGGAGATTGAGCAGGCAAAGGCAAATGTCGGATTTGCAGAGGCAGAGTTTGCTAAGGCACGAAAGGATTTTGAAAGAGCAGAGCACCTTTTTAAAAATGGAGCGATGTCAGCTCAGAATATGGATGCTGCCAGAAAGGCGTATGATTCGGCTGCCTCACAGCATCAGAAGGCGCTTGAGACATTGAGCCTTACAAAGGAAGGGCCCAGGAAGGAACAAATTGTTGCTGCGGAACAACGGGTAAAGCAGGCAGAGGCAGGATTGAGAAGTATCGAAGAAAGGCTGAAAGACACGGTGCTCAATGCCCCTGTTTCAGGTGTGATCTTAAAAAAGAATGTTGAAGCTGGCGATACTATTGCAACAGGAGTGCCTGTCTGCACCATCGGGGACCTCGAAAACCCCTGGGTAAAGGTATATGTCAAGGAAGATAAGCTGGGGCTTGTGAAACTCGGACAGAAGGCAGAGATCAGGGTCGATTCCTATCCCGGCAAATTCTATGAGGGCATTGTGACCTACATATCTTCAGAGGCTGAATTTACACCCAAGAATGTCCAGACACAGGAAGAAAGGGTAAAACTTGTCTTTGGGGTGAAGGTAAGTGTAAAGAACCTAAACAATGAACTGAAGCCTGGAATGCCTGCTGACGTGAAGATACTGCTGAAATGAAGCAGGTGTTCACATGAAATTTCTGAACTCCGATTGATGAGAACTCAATGTATGCAAACAAAAAGGAATTTTTAAATAATGGCGGATATATCCCATATGGGAGACACAGCCGTAAAAACATCTAACCTGAAAAAGGTCTTCGGCGATGCTGTGGCGGTCGATGACCTCAACCTCGAAATAAGAAAAGGGGAGCTTTTCGGCATGGTGGGGCCTGACGGTGCAGGAAAGACAACAACAATGAGAATGCTTGCGGCGATCATGGAGCCGACCTCCGGCGAGGCATGGGTTGCAGGACTTTCCGTCATTACATGAAGGAGAACGGATCAAGGAAAAGATCGGGTACATGTCACAGAAATTCGGTCTCTACGAAGACCTGACAGTCATGGAAAATATCATCTTTTATGCTGACCTCTACGAAGTGCCGAAGAAAGAACGTCCCCGACGTATTGAAAGGCTTCTGGGGTTCAGCAATCTTACCCCCTTTAAGGACAGACTGGCCGGAAGGCTTTCCGGCGGCATGAAGCAGAAGCTGGGGCTTGCCTGCGCCCTTATCCACACACCTGAGGTCCTTTTCCTTGATGAGCCTACAAACGGTGTTGACCCTGTATCCCGGAGGGACTTCTGGAAGATCCTCTATGACCTGTTAAAGGAAGGGGTGACCATCTTTGTTTCTACCTCGTATCTTGACGAGGCTGAGAGGTGCACAAGGATCAGCCTCATGCACAAGGGCAGGATCATCATGGATGACAGTCCGGGAGCTATCAAGAGGTCCCTGGGGGTCCCGATGTTTGAGATGTGGTCTGATGATGCCCGGGACAGCATTGATATAATTAGACAAATTGACGGCGTCATAAGCGTCAGCCTTTATGGCAATAAACTGCATGTCGCCCTTACAGAAAGGAAACTGGTAGATGACATTATTATACAGCTGAGACGTGCCGGGATAGAAATAAGAGGCCAGAGGGAAATCCTGCCCTCGATCGAAGATATATTCATCTCACAGGTGGAAGGCGCGATGATGCGAAGCACGATTGCGGTAAAGGTCCGCGGGCTGACAAAGCGGTTCAATGATTTTGTCGCGGTTGACAGTATAGACCTGACTATCAGGAAAGGCGAAATCTTCGGCTTCCTGGGGCCAAACGGCGCCGGCAAGTCAACGACGATCAAAATGCTCTGCGGCCTCCTTTTGCCTACCAGCGGAGAAGGCTCTGTCGGCGGCTTTGATATCATGAAAGCAATCAGAGGAGATCAAGGCCAGCATCGGATACATGTCGCAAAAGTTCTCTCTCTACGATGACCTCACTGTTGAGGAGAACATTCATTTTTTCAGCGGGATTTACGGCGTTGCAAACAGCAGAAAAAAAGAGAGGCTGGAATGGGTCGCTCGAAATGGCAGGACTTCAGGACAGAAGAAAGCGATTACACGGACCCTGCCCGGCGGTTTCAAACAGCGGCTCGCCCTCGGCTGTGCAATACTGCATGAGCCGCAGATCATCTTCCTCGATGAACCGACCTCAGGCGTTGATCCCATATCACGGCGTAATTTCTGGAACCTTATTAATGAGATGTCAAAGGCAGGGATCACGATCTTCGTAACAACGCATTACATGGATGAGGCGGATTACTGCAACAGGCTTGCGCTGATTTACCGGGGCAGGATCATTGCAGAAGGCACGCCGAACGAACTGAAACAGAAATACATGACGCGCTACGTGCTTGAAGTGGAGGTTGACAGGGTTGTTGAGGCGATGGAGGTGATGTCAATAAAAGCGAGATTGAAACAGCCATCTTCGGAAGCCTGCTCCATGCCACAGTCGATAACATGGAAAAGGCGGTCCCGAAGATCAGGGAAGTCCTTGAAGATGCGGATATCAGGGCAAACAGGATCGAAAGGATCGTGCCGTCCCTGGAAGATGTCTTTGTGACCCTGATTGAGGTATCGTAAAGAGGTCAGTGACAGCTCCAAAGCTTAGCGGACAGCTTGCTAAGCGAAGTACCAACAGGAAATAATAATATGAAACTTTTAAGAATAAAGGCAGTAGCAAAAAAGGAGCTCATCCAGATATGGCGTGACCCGCTGAGCCTGGCCATGGCCTTTCTGATGCCGGTCATGCTCCTTTTCATCTTCGGCTATGCGATCACCCTTGATGTGAACAATCTCAGAACAGTTGTGTATGACCTGGACAAGAGCAGTTTAAGCCGGGAACTTGTAGCTGAGTTCAGGGAATCAGGCTACTTTACGGTAGTTGGAAATGTATATCACAGAAAGAGATAGACAGATACCTGGACTCAGGCAAGGCCTTTGTCGCTATTTCCATCCCACAGAATTTTTCAAAGAAGATAAGAAAAGGAGAAAACACAGAGCTTCAGGTGATTGTTGACGGCAGTGACTCAAACACAGCGACCATTGCCCTCGGATATATTTCTGCAATAACAGAGAAATATTCGCAAAAGGTCGACGGCAGAAACATAAATTCGCTCATAGACCCACGGGTGCGCGTCTGGTATAACCCGGAGCTGAAATCAAGAAACTTCATAATCCCCGGCCTTATCGCAGTCATAATGGCGGTCATAACTGCTTTGCTGACCTCTCTGACCATTGCGAGGGAATGGGAGAGGGGGACGATGGAGCAACTCATTGCCACGCCGATAAAAACCCCTGAACTGATTCGCGGCAAGCTCATCCCGTATTTTTTGATCGGATTTATTGACGTAGATGTCTGTAATGCTTGCAGGTATTCTTCGGTGTCCCGCTGAAGGGCAGTCCGTTTCTGCTTATGCTGCTTTCAAGCATATTCCTGTTTGGCGGCCTGAGTCTCGGCATACTCATATCGACCATAGCAAAGTCCCAGCTTGTGGCGAGCCAGATCGCGATGATCGCAACGTTCCTGCCTGCCTTTCTGCTTTCAGGGTTCATGTTCGCGATATCAAATATGCCGAAGCCGCTTCAGTTACTTACCCTTCTGATTCCGGCGAGATATTTTGTGACAATAGTCAAGGGGATATTTCTGAAGGGCAGCCCTTTTAAACTGTTGTGATCGAGACAACTATTGTCTGATTTTGGACTTTTCGTATTTGCACTTGCGAACAAAAAGTTCAAAAAAAGGATCGTCTGAGAATGCTTGAGCGGATAAAACAGATGGTGATAAAGGAATTCATTCAAATCTTCAGGGACAAAAGGATGAAGGCCATCGTCTTTGTTACACCGCTCATGCAGCTGATGCTCTTCGGCTATGCTGTTACAACGGACGTAAATAATATAACCACTGCTGTCTATGATCTCGACAGATCATCTGAAAGCCGGGAGCTTGCAAGAAGATTTGAGGCGTCAGGATATTTCAGAATAACGAATACACCGGAATCTCCTGCAGAGATCAGCGACTTGCTTGACAGGGGAAAGGTGCTCTGGCGCTACAGATAAACAGGGGTTTTTCAAAGGACTTAAAGAAGAACAGGAATGCTGCTGTGCAAATACTCGTTGACGGCACAGATTCGAATACAGCAACAGTTGCGATGGACTATGCAAACAGAATAGTTAAAGAGTATGCGAAAGACCTGTCTTCATCAGCCCCCGATGCCTCTGAGGCGATAGACCTCAGGCCAAGGGCCTGGTATAACCCTGATCTTAAAAGCAAGAACTACAATGTCCCGGGCGTGATAGCGATGGTAATAATGCTCACCTCTTTGCTTCTGACCTCAATGGCTGTTGTCAGGGAGCGTGAGATAGGCACTATGGAGCAGCTTATGGTGACCCCGCTTAAACCAATAGAATTAATACTAGGCAAAACCATTCCCTTTGCCTTAATTGCCTTTTTTGACATGGCTCTTATCACAGTCTTCGGAGTAATTATGTTCGATATCCCGGTCCGTGGACCGATCCTGCTTCTTCCTGTGTCAACAGCAATATATCTCCTTTCAGTGCTCGGAATAGGCCTTTTCATATCCACTATAGCAAAGACCCAGCAGCAGGCGCTTATGGCGACCTTTCTTTTCTATATGCCTGCCGTTCTTTTGTCCGGCTTCATGTTCCCGATAGAAAATATGCCCGAAGTATTTCAATATATAACATATATAAATCCGCTAAGATATTTTCTGGTGATAATCAGGGGAATATTCCTCAAAGGTAACGGCATAGGGATCCTGTGGCCGCAGATACTGTCGTTGCTTGTCCTGGGGCTGGTTGTTATGACCGTAAGCTCACTGAGGTTCAGAAAGAGGTTGTGATAATGCATGCATGGACCTGTCTTATTAAAAACATTTGCTATAGAAAGAGAGGTTAGATGACATGAAAGCATTCTTCAAGACGCCAGCTTTATTGCTTCTTTTGTTTGCATTGCTTTTCCCTGTGAACGCGCTTTGTACTGTGGAATATGCCAGGCAGACAGGCAAAAACTGCGGCGTCTGCCATTTTGACCCGGCAGGGGGAGGAAGACTCACCATAGACGGAGCGGCCTTTAAGGATGAGCTGCGGATCAAGGGCCAATACAGGGTGCTTTCCCCTGTGCAGCGCGTTGTGCGGTTCATCATAGGCTATCTCCATACCATGACAGCGATAATATGGTTTGGCACTATTTTATATGTCCATATTGTCCTGAAGCCAGCATATGCTGCAGCAGGATTGCCAAAGGGTGAGCTAAGGCTTGGCTGGGCGTCCATCATTATCATGGCTGCTACCGGGACACTTCTTTCAATCTCCAGGGTGCCGAGCTGGTACATGCTCTTCCATACCAGGTTTGGTATTTTATTGACAATTAAGATCATCCTGTTTCTCATAATGGTTTCGACCGCTGTATTTGTTACCTTTGTTGTCGGGCCAAAACTCAGGAAGAAAAGAGAGAAGGTATTTGTTGAACATAAGGGAGACATTGTGCCTGATCAACTGGCACAATGTGATGGCAGGGAGGGCCGTCCTGCGTATGTAGCATATAAGGGGAAGATATATGATGTATCAGGGAGCAAACTCTGGCAGGGAGGGAGCCATTTTAAAAAGCATTCTGCCGGCATTGATCTCACAGATGTATTAAAGACAGCGCCTCACGGCGAGGAGAAAGTCCTGACAATGCCCATTGTCGGCAAACTTTTAATAGGAACCGAGGTGAGGAAACCACCTCATATAATAATATTCTATTTCATGGCCTATATGAACCTTGTCCTTATTTTTTCGATTGTTTTTATCATCTCTCTCTGGCGCTGGTGGTAGGGAAATTAATTGTAGCTGACTATCCTTAAAGGAGCTATAATTATTTTAAAGGTAACAAATACATTATTGCGGGATTAATAATGAGAGGAGGACTTCTATGAAAAAGCCTGTTGTGGATTGGGACCTTTGTATTGGATGCGGTTCCTGTGCTGAGCTCTGCCCGGAGGTGTTTGAACTGAAAGACGAAAAGGCTTATGTGAAAGGCCCTGAAAAATGTGATACCTGCAACTGCCAGGAGGCGGCGGAAATCTGTCCTGTGGAAGCCATAAGCTGGGGAGAGTAGCACAGAGAGCATTATCTCTGTCTCATTGCGCAGCGAAAAATACTAGAGCCGAATAACGCTGTTGCACTCAAGGAAGTAATAAAGATAATACCGCTCTTCTGTCTATGCTCGAGAGACAGGGTTCTGCGGCTATTTCGGACAGCAGTGAGGATATGACAAAAGTCATAAAAACTGAGAGGAATCAGCAGTAGAATAAGAGAAAATATTAGTCTTCATAATGCTGCACCTATTAAGCAAACAAGGAGAAGGAAATGAAAAGAGGGCTGAACAGTATCGGGATGTGCATCCTTCCAATCGCGATGGATGCAGGGTTCGATCTTTGGCTCAAGGACATTGCACCGAGCAATGAACTCAGGAAATGGTTTTCTCACGACCCCTCGAAATGGCAGGAGTTCAGAAAGGAATACAGACATGAACTCAAAGACAAACCAGACGTGATAGAAGACCTCAAAAAAAAAGGCTCGGCATGGGACAGTCACCCTGCTGTATGCGGCGAAAGATACTGACCGGAATAACGCTGTTGTTCTGAAAGAAGTAATCGAAGAATAAGGCTGGCCATATCTCTGTCTAAGATCATTCTTGTATTATTTCATACCCTGGAAAAGGCGCATCACCACTCCAGAAAGGTGATAATTTCGGGAGTGGTGACACTCAAGTTTTAATCACCACCAGTTAATTGGTTAGGACGGCCAATGTCGCGACCGCCGAGGTGGTGTTGCTGCCTTTATTGGTCTGCAACGCGCCGGCAGGCAGCTTGTTGCAGTAGCTGCCCTTGTATTTTGCGGTCACTTTCACCGTCACCGTACAGGAGCCATTGGCCGGGATCGAGCGCGTCGCCGGCAAGGTCACCTTGGTTCCACCGGCGTAGGCAGACACCCCGCCGCTGCCGGAACAGGTGGTGCCGGCGTTGGGGATGGCGGCAATCACCATGCCGCTGGGCAAGTAGTCGGTGAGCGGCGCGGTCAGGTTGGCGACCGTGCTGTTAGGGTTGTTCAAGGTAATGGTGAGGGTCGAGACACCGCCCGCCTTGATGGTGGCCGGGCTGAAAGACTTGCCGAGCGTGGGCGGGATGCCCGCGGTGCAGATGACGGTCAATGTCGCGTGGGCCGGAGCGGCGTTGCTGCCCATGTTGGTCTGCAACGCGCCGGCAGGCAGCTTGTTGCAGTAGCTGCCCTTGGAT
Source organism: uncultured Nitrospira sp. (assembly GCA_963813295.1). Taxonomy (GTDB): domain Bacteria; phylum Nitrospirota; class Thermodesulfovibrionia; order Thermodesulfovibrionales; family UBA6898; genus JAOUFP01. The sequence continues at coordinate 54,434 of CAWEYN010000024.1, read as the reverse complement.
TTTGCGGTCACTTTCACCGTCACTGTACAGGTGCCGTTGGCCGGGATCAAGCCCCCCGTCAAAGTCACCGTCGAGCCGCCCGGGTTGGCCGTGACCGTCCCGCCGCAGCCGCTGCTGGCATTGGGGTGGGCGGCGATCACCACGCCGCTGGGCAATTTGTCGGTGAGCGTGGCAATTTGCGCGTCGCCGCTGGTGTTAGGGTTGGACAGCGTGATGGTGAGGGTCGAGACACCTCCCGCATCGATGGTTGCCGGACTGAAGGCCTTGCCGAGCGTAGGCGCGATGATCACGGGGGCGACGGTCAAGGTCGCGATGGCCTGGGCTTCGTTGCTGCCTTTGTCAGTCACCAAGGCGCCGGCATCCAGCGTGTTGGTGTGGACTCCCGGGGTCGTCGAAGTCACGTCCACTGTCACTGTGCAGGTGCCGGACGTGGTGCCGACGGCCTGCGGGATCGAACCCCCCGTCAAGGTCACCGTGGTGATGCCCAAGGTGTCCGTGGCGGCCGTGACCTGCCCGCCGCATTGGGGACTGACGATGGTGCCGGAGATCCCCACGCCGCTGGGCAATTTGTCGGTGAGCGTGTCAATTATCGCAGGGCCACTGGTGTTAGGGTTGGACAGCGTGATGGTGAGGGTCGAGACACCGCCCACATCCATAGCGACCGGGAAGAAGACCTTGCCGAGCGTGGGCGGAATATCGGTGGCAGGGGACGGGTTGACGGTCAAGGTCGCACTGGCAGGGAGAAGGTTGCTGCCTTTGTCAGTCACCAAGGCGCCGGCATCCAGCGTGTTGGTGTGGACTCCCGGGGTCGTCGAAGTCACGTCCACTGTCACCGTGCAGGTGCCGGACGTGGTGCCGCCGGCCTGCGGGATCGAACCCCCCGTCAAGGTCACCGTGGTGATGCCCAAGGTGTCCGTGGTGGCCGTGACCTGCCCGCCGCATTGGGGCTGACGATGGTGCCGGAGATCCCCACGCCGCTGGGCAATTTGTCGATGAGCGTTTCAATTATCGCGGGGCCACTGGTGTTCGGGTTGGACAGCGTGATGGTGAGGGTCGAGACACCGTTGACATCGATAGCGGCCGGGATGAAGCCCTTGCCGAGCGTGGGCGCGGCGGGAACCGGCAACGGACTACACACGGCGGAGACGGTGTTGCTATCCATCGTCACTGCAGCATTTAGCGCCAAGGCTCTACCGGACACGTTTGCGCCGGTAGTCAGGGTGATGCTCGTGTTGGCGAGAATATTCCCGACGAAGTCAGAGGTTGTACCGAGAGTCGCGGAGCTGCCGACCTGCCAGAACACGTTGCAATAGCTACCGCCATTGATCACGGAAACAGACGAGTTGCTGGCGGTCGTGAGCGTGCTTCCTATCTGGAAAACGAAGACCGCATTGGGGTCGTCCTGGGCGTCGAGGGTGAGCGTTCCCGTCAACCCAGCCGAGGTCGAAAAACAATAGACACCCGGCGTGAGCGTTTGTCCACCCAGATCCCCAGTCAAGGGGTTATTGCACGTCTGGCCTGCGAGATCATTGTACGCAGCGAGGGCATCAATCTGAGCCTGCTGCGCGACCGCATCAGTGGCGTGTATCGCTCCGATCACAAGCCCAGGAGGAAAGCCAGTGATCGAGGTGCCTGGGTAGAGACCCAGGTCTCCGGTGATTACGGTCGCGCCCGTACTGGTCACCGTCGCAGCCACCCAGGACCGCAAAGCTATCCGCCGTAAGCAGTGATGGCGCGACCTGGGCCAATGCTGCGTGGAATGGGGCCGCGGTATAAAGCGCGGCGAGCAAGGCGATGCCGGCAAGTCTTGCAAACAAACCTCTAAACGTCTGCGTTCGAACCATGAGATTCTTCATTGTGCACCTCCCGTGGGTCACCGTTAAGGTCCGACCGTTTTAAAACAAAAGGCCGACCTACCAAATTATCAAAGACTGATCCTTCGGTAGCTCGGCCGTCTTAACTTAAGACCCGCCGCTTTCTGTCCCCTTCTCACGGAGGGTTTGGCTTTGTCGGTATCCCTTATTACCCTACTAATTAATTTCTATCATGGATAAAGGCGATTGTCAAGGAGGTGTATGGGTTCTGCAAGACATATGATACTGATAGAGGGGTTTAATATTAACTGACTGTTTTCCCAGAAAATACGCGCTGAGGCTTTCAAACAGCTCAGGCAGCTACCTTTCTGTTAAATACCATCCGTAACACACCTGTTCCAATGTTATATCACGGGTGTTAAGTTCAAGGGAAAAGTAGTAGGCGGCAGAAAGTCTTTGAAGACGTTGGATACAGGAAGTATCCCGCACCCCGGTATCAATCGTGCAAATGGCAGTTTTAAGATAAAAAGCTCATCTTATTATTACGATTTGTCTGCTCTACTTTCAGTAAGGTAACGCATGAGAAATTCCTCGTCTTTCGGGGTTAGGTCGAACTTCAGGCAGGCCTTTTCGATAAGTGTGAAAAGGGGAGCCTCGGGATGTTCGGTGCGTTCATCTGATACCCACTTGACCGCTTTTCTTATCTGTTCACCTTCCGGAATAATACTCATGTTCGTCTCCTTTCGCGTGCAGTGAGATCATTATAACTTATTAAAGCGCAGCAATCCTCGATTTTTTGTTAATATCTCTTTATTGTTTATCAGTCAACATGAGTTTATTGTCTATCATTACCGATTGCCACCAGTTTTACATGGTCATCCCTGCCATAGAAGGTCTTGCCGGGTGCGGAATTTTTTGATTCTTGGGGGTGGAGTTTGTCGGGCAGGATCTGTTTCAGCAGCCCCGCTGTGTTAGCGGGGCTGCCGAAGCTCAGATTTCATCGCGAATGATGGATGCGCAGATTAGATATCCTGCACTCCGCTCATTCTCTTAATCATCGTGGCGATCGCTGCCATCTTGTGGCGCTTGCGGCCGTCGCGGTTATAGTGGCCATCTCGGCGATCGTCGCCATTGTTACTATGGCAACTATAGCACGATGGTCCTGTCCCGCCTCGCAGATCCTGACCGTGACACGTTTTGCATGAAGAGATTCCATTGCGATCTACAAAATCAGGATGCAGTTTTTCCCATCCATACGGATGGACCCCTCCCGACGGGACCGGCGGTGTAGGAGGAGGTGTTGTTGTTACCAGCGCGTCGGCAATAGCCTTAATCTGGGCATCCGTTAAGAAGCTGAGGAAGTTCATTTTACTTACCTCAGTAATCGCCTCCCTAATATCAGACGCACTTTCGCCCCGCACCTGAGATCTCTCAAGAGACCCGTGACATGCAGAACAGTTTTGCATGTAAAGAGTTGTTCCGTCAATTGTCGGGGGAGGAGTCGGAGGTGTGGGTGGAACGTAATTGCATACAGCTGTCCAACATCGGCGTTCCGGTACATCCTGCCGGTGAACTCGAAATCACTGTCCTGGTCTGTCTGTTATTGGACTGACATGCAGACCATGCTGAATATGTATAGGTACATGTCGTGGATGTCGGAGTGCAGGCCTGAGTCAACACTGCCGCAGTCGAAGGTGTCCCTGTGCATCCTGAAGGGGTGTTGGCTGTCATTGTCCTGGTCTGCTGACCGTTAGTGCCGCAGGCTGACCATGCTGAATATGTGTATCCTGTACATGCTGCGGGCGTCGGAGTACATGCCTGAGTCAACACTGCCGCAGTCGAAGGTGTCCCCGTGCATCCTGAAGGGGTCTTGGCGGTCACTGTCCTGGTCTGCTGACCGTTAGTGCCGCAGGCTGACCATGCCGAATATGTGTACCCTGTACATGCTGCGGGCGTCGGAGTACATGCCTGAGTCAACACTGCCGCAGTCGAAGGTGTCCCCGTGCATCCTGAAGGGGTGTTGGCTGTCACTGTCCTGGTCTGCTGACCGTTAGTGCCGCAGGCTGACCATGCTGAATATGTGTACCCTGTACATGCTGCGGGCGGCGGAGTACATGCCTGGGTCAAGACTGCCGCAGTCGAAGGTGTCCCTGTGCATCCTGAAGGGGTGTTGGCTGCACTGTCCTGGTCTGCTGACCGTTTGTGCCGCAGTCTGACCATGCTGAATATGTGTACCCTGTACATGCTACAGGGGCAGGCGGGAATGGTACATCAGCCATGGCCTGGGCTTCTGCCTGTGTAAGATTGTTCATACCATAGGACGTCATGCCGTACATCAGGCCGCCGGGAGCGATTGAATTCATAATCTTTGTTACAGTCGTCGCATTGTTCGTTCCCTTTATGGTCGACGTGCCGTGACACCCGGTACAGTGGTACTGGGTCATGACTGCATTGCCGTCCAACGCATGTGCACTGCCGACTGCCCCGATAATAAAGACCACCGCAAGCAAAATTAATAAAAGTTTTCTGCTACTCATACTTTCTTCCTCCTTTTTTAAGGTTACTAAGTAGATTTGGTCCTGTTGCTTCAGACCCCTTTTGTAAAGTATTCTATATGTTAATTATGAACTTTTGATTAACAAGGGATTAAATTTATTTAATCCTTGCATTAAGGGATTCTAGGGATTCTGAGGAAAGCTTGTGTATCTTATATAGGATGCGATAAACCCATTGAATCCATTACACTTTTATTGCAGTTTTTAATTTTTGCTGCCCCTTTCAGGCATGCCTGTCAGGTTGGCTAGAAACAACTACATATTAATAAGGAGGGGCAAATTACTAAAGCACTGCTTCTGCCTGGGACCTATAAGGTCAGCCGCACGAGGCCTTGAGTTCCTGAAATGACTTCTGCCATGAAGCAGAAAGCGCGGATACAGCGAGCACCTTTTCGATAGCTTCGCAGTTTTTTCTGTCGTGATGGAAGGTATGGCTGGCAAATAAAACAGTTATTCCGCGCGGATCTTTTTCCTTCAGTATAAGCACTAGCGCCTTTTTCGACAATCCCCTCTTTGAGCACCCTGAAATAAAACCCTGTGTAGCCGGAATCCGCCACCAGTTTTACAAGGTCATCCCTGCCATAGCGCGCTGCCAGGGTCCTGCAGGGCTGTCGGGGCTGGCTTACCTGCAACAGCGCTGTCCCGAGTTCAAAGATGTCCCCTATGCAGATATCCTCTTCTTTTAAATCCGAAACAGTGAGGTTCTCGCCAAAGGCTGCAGCAGGCAGCTTAATCCCAAGGACGTCTTCCCAGTATGGATAATGCTCCAGGCTGTAGACACATACTGCCTTGTCATTTCCTCCATGGTGCTTCAGGTCTCCGACTCCGTCTCCCTCAAAACCGGACCTTTCAAGATGCAACCGGCCTGTTACAGGCTGCTTGCATATGCCGGTAATTATTTCCCTGCCATGGAAAATCTCTTTCTTGGGAAGACCGATATTCAGCGATTCAACAATCATATTTTTACCCGGATTAAAGGAAGTATATTTCAAAATTTCAAATATCTTTGGCTAGAATTTAATTATTCTTATCCTCCCGGCGTTATAACCAAAACTCAGGATACCTTCTGGTCTTGGGGATGTTGTTGACTAAAAGTGCAACGATGAGCATTATTGAGGCCCCGACTGCTGTTGGGATGATCGCATATAAATAACCTAGCTTATGCACGCTCTCTCCGCCGATAACAGCAATCAAGGCGGTTGCACCGCCGGGTGGATGGAGTGTCTTTGTTGCATGCATAAATGCGATCGCGGTGGCGACTGCCAATGCTGAGGCAAGCCAGATTTGCGGCTGAAATAACTGATAGGAAGTAACGCCGATAACAGCGGAAAAGACATGCCCGCCCAGAAGGTTCCTCGGTTGCGCCAGCGGACTTTTGATAGCGCCGTAGATCAGCACGGCAGAAGCACCGAAGGAGCCTATGATCATGGTAAGCCCTTTGCCTTCAAGCACCTTGTAGCTGATCAATGCGACTATTGAGATGCCCAGGAAAGCGCCGATCCAGGACCATATTATCTCTGAAATATTTACCGCAGGCGGGCTCTTGGTGGTTCCCCTCATTTTATTGAAATAATCTTTGAGCATTTTTATAAAGCCTTTTTTGGTAAAGTTTTGCCGGCCATTAATGAGGCTCGTACAATATCTGCCCTTGAGACAATCCCGATCATCTTCCCCTCACTGTCAGTAACAGGGACCCTGTTAATATTTTTTTCTGTAAAAATATTTGAAATCTCGACAACCGTGGCATCTTCCCTGACGATAATTGCCGGTGATGTCATAATATCTTCGGCCTTTTGTAAGCGGATAGGCATTGCAGCGCAGCCTTTGCCCTGCAGGCATTCTGCAACAACAGACATGAAATGCGTCTTATCACCGGAACCCATGCTGGCAAGAAAGTCCTTTTCGGAAATGATTCCCGCCACTGTCCCGTCTTCTTCTATAACAGGAATGCCGGAGACCGACTTTTCAGCCATAAGGTCAGCAACTTCTTTCACCGGCATTGTTCTTTTTACAGAGAATACCTGTTTTGGTCATGATATTGCCTGCCTTGACAGAACTGGTAAGCCGCTCAAATGCATGGCGGTATGCGAACTTGTATATCTCCTTCAGGTCAGCCGGAGTAATATCCAGATAGCCCTGGATATTCTTCATAGCCTCATAGATATCGTCATCTGATATCTCAATGCTTAAGGGAAGGTCTTTCCTGTTGATATTCTCATCCATAATTAGTATTTCCCCTGTCTCTGCCTGGGATAATTTTCCCACGAAAATGGCCTGTTGTCAAAAAACGCTTAGACATTCTTAAGTGTATAAGATAATCGCACAAGACAGTTATGATTTTAATCATAAACTCTTTGTTTTTTTTCAGTTATTTTCGCCAGTTCCGGGGCAAAGTAGGAACCGGCAGGACAGAAACTTTATCAGTCCCATCCTTTCTTTTTATCAACTTTATGACGATGATGAAGACAAAGAAGTGGACAGGGATCCAGGGGACCCTTCTCGGTGGTCTTACCTTCCTGGCATTGATGTATCTGCCGGGACTGATATATACAAAGAGCATGGTGAAAGACCAGTTCTGGTGGTGGTAGGTTGTGCATCTCTGGGTTGAAGGTGCATGGGAGATCATTGCAGGAGCGCTCCTTGCCTTTATGCTGATGAAGACCGTCGGCGCGCGGCGGGAAGTTGTCGAAAAGTGGATGTATATAGAGGTCGGCTTTGTCATGTTTACCGGGATACTCGGCACAGGCCATCACTACTACTGGATAGGGACCCCGGGGTACTGGCTGTGGGTAGGCGGCATATTCAGTTCTCTTGAGCCACTCCCCCTTCTCTTCATGGTATGGGACGCCTTCAGGACAACGAGGACCGCCAGAAACGTGACTAATAAGGCAGGGCTTTTCTATACTGTTGCACACGCGATATTCAACTTTGTCGGGGCCGGTTTATGGGGCGTGATACATACGCTGCCCCAGGTCAATAAATGGACACACGGGACACAGATAACCACAGCTCACGGACATCTCGCATTCTACGGGGCCTATGTCCTGCTGGTTATATCTATGATATACATAACACTGCCTCCAATCAGGGGCGTCAAAGAGTTTAACACCTCCAGGGCCTATAAGGCCTTCTGGTGGATGACGATCTCGATGGTTTTCATCGTCCTGACAATAACTGGGGCTGGAATGGTCCAGGTATATATGGAACGACTTATGGGGCTTGATTATGTTGCTGTCAAGGCGATATACAATCTCTGGTTCTGGATATTAAGGGTGATCTTCGGAGTCGGGTTCCTCTATGGAGTATGGATATTTGTGTGGGACTTCTTCAAACTCGGCAGGGAGCCGATGCCTGCTGTCATTCCTGAGCCTGAGCCTGAGAAGGCTTAACATTCCACAGGTTTTGATGCTTAAGAAACAGGGAGCGGCTGCAACCGCTCCCTGTAATACTGAGGCTGTAATATCATGAAACCGCCTACCCGATGCCTGTATAATTTGATGCTTGAATTAATTTTATGTAAATAGTATATTAGATATTATCCCTCGATGCTGCCCGTAGTCCCCTCCAATAATTGCGGGCAGCATCCCCCATTTTTTATGATGCATATCATGGCCTACTCCTTTATGCTCATGTTATAAATAAGCATGAACATAACTCTCTACAGAAGGATTTCCCAGGTTGCCTTTATACTCTTTATATTCCTTGTCCCTGTTTTAAATATCCTGCGGTTTGACTCTGCCACAGGAGAATTGATCATCTTCGGACAGGTATGGGGGCTCGGCCTAAAAGAAGGGTTTTATGCTGACAGGAGTGCAGGAGGGGCTTTGCAGGTAGCGTTGCAATTTTTCCTTAAGGCCATCCTCCCCTGGATTCTTGTCCTCGCGATTTTCCCTTTGCTGGGCTTCCTGACAGGCAGGCTCTTCTGCGGCTGGTTCTGTCCAGAAGGCGCGCTTTTTGAATTGTCGGATTTTCTGACAGTCAAGCTCCTCGGGAGACGCAGCCTCTATGCAAAAAAACCGAATGATCCGGATGTGGAGACAGGCAGACGGGCCATCTACTTTGTAATTGCCATGTTGTCTGCGATAGTGATACCCGTTTGCGGCGGGATCGCCCTTACAGGATACTTTGTTGCGCCTCAAACCATATGGCGCCAGATAATCAATTGGGAATTCACCTTTGGCGTAAAGGCCGGCATAATCGGGGTATCCATTTACATGCTCATAACTTCGATATTTGTAAGGCATGCGCTTTGCAAGTTTGTATGTGCTGCAGGTCTGATGCAGATGCTCTTTGGCTGGGTAAGCCCCTATTCCCTGCGGCTCAATATGAATATCGCGAGGGCGGATGAATGCACAAACTGCAAGGGCTGTGACAAGGCATGTTTTATGAACGTGACTCCAAGAAATACCAGGAGGGACATCTCCTGTGTGAATTGCGGGGCCTGCATTGTTGCCTGCAACAGGGAGCTTGGTCCGGGCAGAGGACTTTTCCATTACCGTATGGGAAACGGCTGTGTTGCACCGGAGAATAACTGCAAAAGCATGAAAAAAGCCTCACCCCAATCATCATAGCCTTCCTGATATTTCATTTGTTGCTTCTGCACCCAATTGGTTTTCAGCTTTTAACGCAGTTTTAGCACCAAAAATCGCTCAATTCACCTTAAAAGAAGAGAAAATAGAGGCCGGCCCAAAGCAGGCATCCTGAAAACGCAAGCACTTTTTCGAATACGTTCAGTTTTTTAGTTGTGATGACAGCAAACAGGCTGAGCGGCGAGGTCATAAAACAGGCGGTTATAAAGATCCATTTTGGAAGTCCGGTGTTCAGGGGTTTCTCAGGGAAGAGAGAGCAGAAACGGGCACTCAATCTCTCCTTCCAGTTTTTGTCCGCAGCGTGCGCATCTGGTTATGCCCAGGGCTTCGTCAATATCGTCCTGGTTCACATGCATATCCCGGGATTAATGACTCTAAAAATAGCAGTTGATCTCGCAAAGGCGCAAAGTTCGCGGAGAAAACAACGGCTTGCGCAATAAAAGGGCTCACCAATTTGGTCGCCCCATTTCTGACCGGAACTCCTTGATTTTACTCTGTGATCTCTGTGGTTAACTGCTTTTTTCAGGATCACAGTTTTAATCCAGCGAGAGAAACAGGGTTTGCATTGATACCGGTTACCTTCACCCCGAAGTGCAGGTGAGGCCCGCTTGACCTTCCGGTTGATCCGACAAAACCTATGATTTCATTTTTCGATACAAGATCTCCTGGACTGACTTTGAACTCTGACATATGCATATAGACCGTAAATATACCCTCTCCGTGGTCGAGAATAACTGTATTGCCGCCGAAAAAAAGCTCTTCTGTCAGCACAACCCTGCCCGTGTTCGAGGCCTTTATCCCTTCTCCTTCCTGCCCTTTCATATCCAGGCCTTTGTGGATGCTGACAGTTTCCATGTTAATGATCCTCTTTGTGCCGAAAGGTGTGGACAAGGGATTTTGAATCGGAAGCAGGAAGCTTCCTTCCCAGAGCCTCTCTGAATCAATCTGCCAGATCGAATTGAGCAGGTCGGCCTCTTTTTCAATACGCGCAATATTTTCGGGACTAGGAGATACTTTCTCCTCAGGCAGGGTGAGGTAAATTGTCTCGAACCTGTCTTTCAATACTCGCATACGGAGCGTGGTCTTCTGTTTACCGACCTTCAGACGCATACGATAGGAGCCTGGTCTTGTACTCGAGTCGATTGCTCCGAGGCCTATAAAGCAGCCTTTTCCGCAACTGCTGAAATGAAGCGGCTTATCACTGAAGAGCGCGGAGGGTTCTGCTGCCTTTTTCAGGCCGCTGACTTTAACCATAAAGGCATCTCCCGGATATATTTTTGAAGGAAGGACCTTTACCTTAAAAGCCTCGGCATGAGGAGCAGGTCAAAGATAAAAAGAAGACCGTCCAGAGAATAATCAGAAATGAACAGGATAATAACTTCATAAAGCCCTTCAGCGAAGAGTTGGCTTGAGCGACTTGGCTCTTTTTTCAACTGCCGAATATAGGTTTATTGTTCTCATTATATATCCAACAGGTTCCTGCGCACCAGCAACCTTTATACTTCCTTTTCTCTCCTTATATCTGCACCCAGTTTTTCTGAGTTTGTCCTCAATCTTTTCGTAGCCGCGATCGAGGTGGTAGATCCTTTTTATGGTCGTCTCCCCTTCAGCTGCAAGAGCTGCAACGATCAGGGATGCACTGGCCCTCAGGTCTGTAGCCATTAGCGGAGCGGCCTTTGAGTCTTTCGACCCCTTTTACTGTTGCCGAAGTGCCTCCTTCAATCGAAATATCCGCACCCAGCCTGCGAAGCTCCGCAACATGCATAAACCGGTTTTCAAATATACTCTCGGAAATAACACTCGTCCCCTCCGCTATGCACATCATCGCCATGATCTGGGCCTGCATATCAGTCGGAAAACCCGGATAGGGCATTGTCTTGACGTTTACGGCATTGAGCCTCTCAGGTCCAATCACCCTCACCCCTGATTTGAGCGCCCTGATTTTCATCCCGGTGTCCTTAAGCTTGTTAATGACAGCATCGAGGTGCTGCAGATTGCATCTCCTGATTGTTATGTCCCCACCTGTAATTCCGGCAACAGCCATGAATGTCCCGGTTTCAATGCGGTCAGGGACAATCGAATACCTAAGTGGTTTGAGCCGTGTTACACCCTCTATCGTGATAACGCTTTCTCCGGCCCCTGTAATACGAGCGCCCATGGATTTCAGCGCGTCGGCCAGGTCTACGACTTCAGGCTCCTGCGCTGCGTTTTCGATAAACGTCTTTCCTTCCGCAAGTGTCGCTGCCATCATGATATTTTCTGTGCCGGTGACCGTAGGGGTATCGAAATATACGGATGCGCCCTTCAGCCTCTTGGCCTTTGCCAGGACATATCCGGATTCGAGGGTTATAGTGGCCCCCAGTTTTTCAAGCCCCATCAAATGGAGATTTATGGGCCGGGCGCCTATTGCACATCCGCCGGGCAATGATACCTTGGCCTTTCCAAGTCGCGCCAGGAGCGGGCCAAGGACAAGGACTGAGGCCCTCATGGTGCTGACAAGCTCATAAGGGGCCTCATAATTTGATATTTTGCTGCAGTTGAGGATCGCCTTATTTTTTTCAAGATGGAAGCCGGCCCCCAGGTTGGCGATGAAGCCTTCCCATGGTCATCACGTCCCTCAGGTGGGGGACGTTTTCTATATGATGTTCACCGCCTGTAAGGATTGTTGCGGCTATTATCGGCAAGGCTGCGTTTTTTGCACCGCTGATATCGACCGTGCCTTTTAGTCGTTTCCCGCCTCTGATAATGAGTTTGTCCAGATTCTCTCCCTTAAGAAAAATTTATCCAATATTTGGCAGCTGAATGAGCTATCTTTCGCTCAGAAGGCGCTCAAAACAACTCTTTCAACTGCTGTTGTTAGATTTATATATTCTAACGGTATTGAGGAACAAAAAGGAAGGGAAAGTCGTTTATTGCATCTGAACATAGAGGTCTCCATACTATATCCTGGAACTATCTCCTGCAAGGGCCTTTATGTTATATTTTCATATGAGAACGTTTACTGTCTATCAGGATGATAACGGCAGCTGGGTCGCCGAATGCGAGGAACTGCCGGGATACAGAACAACCGGCAAGACAAAGGAAGAGGCCCTGGAGAAAATAAAGCATGCCCTTCTGCTCTATCACCCCTGCAGATGCGAGGACTGATAATTATTTTTTTATCCTGAGAACTCTGCCATTATGCTATATACCCTTTCAGTTCTTCATTACCAACGCGCGGTCCAAGTTCTCATTCATTGAAGATCACCGAAGGAAATAAGTATAACGGCTTGGGTAATCTTCAGAGAACTTCTTTTTACTGCATAAATCCAGGATCTATTGACATCAATTCTTTCTTGACTTATATTGGAGTTAGAAGGGGAAGTGAATGTCATCTTATAGTATGGAACAAAAACCGCACCCGCGAAGTCCCTATGAGGAATATCTGGAGATATGCATGCATTCTCGTCCTCACCATGACACCCTTCTCGCCATAGGCTCTAATATCAGTGATTCCGGCGCCTGCATCTATACCTTTAAACCCCTCAAAGAAGGCGAAGGACTACTTTTCAAAAGCAATCTCCCGGTGCCGTATCGTAAGGCAACTGTACGGTGGGTCAAGCAATGTAACCGGAGTATTTACAGAGTCGGAGTTATGTTTGTGTGATTGTTAAAAGCCCGCCTGGATTGAGACTATTATCTCTGTGCCTTCAGCACCCGGTCGATGCCTGCGAAGTCCTTTATCAGCTCAATATTCTTAAAGCCGGCATGAGCGGCGATTTCTGCCACAGCCTCTGACTGTCCAAAGCCGAGTTCAAAAAATATCCAGCCATCCTCTTTCAGATATCCTGCAGCCTTTGAAAGAATTTTCCGGTAAAAATCCAGCCCGTCCTCTCCTCCGTCCAATGCCCTGAGAGGCTCCCACTCCCTTACCTCTCTCTGAAGTCCTGCGATGTCAGATGTACTTGATGTAGGGCGGATTGGCAGTGATAAGATCAAATGACATATGCTCAGCTACAGGAGTAAATAAGGAACCCTTCAGGAATGTGACATTCCGAATCCCGTTACGATCAGCGTTGTCCCTTGCATACTTAATGGCCTTTGCAGAAACATCAGTTGCATATACCTGAGCATCAGGGAACTCTCTTGCCAGCGCAAGTGCAATGCATCCGCTGCCGGTGCAGAGATCAAGAAAGGCTGAAGGCTGAAGGCTGATGGCTGAAGGGGATTTTTCTGAACTCTTTACGCCTAACGCTTTACGCTTCACGGTCTTTATCGCTTCCTCGACAAGCAATTCAGTCTCGGGCCTTGGTATCAGCACGCCTTTGCCGACCCTTATCTCAAGACCGAGAAAATCAACATGTCCGATGATGTACTGCAGCGGCTCTCCGCCTGCTCTCCGCTTCACAAGCCTGTTTATCCGAGTCAATAATCTCCGGTCTGCCTCAGGATTGTCCATATATGCCCTGAGCCTGTCCATGCCGGCAGCATGCAGCACCAGGAGTTCTGCATCGACCAGCGGATCAGCAATTCCGGACTTTTCAAGATAGTCTGATGAGGATTTTATGGTATCAAGCAATCTCATGGGTTATCAGGTATGCGCAGTAAAAAAGGATGTAGTCTAACAGCATGGGGGGGGTGAAAGTACTTTTCAGATCAGAGTTTCCTGTAATCTCTCTGCATTAAAATAAGTAGTAAGGTTATCGAAGAGCTCATCGAGATTCCCTTCGAGGATCTGCTCAAGCTTGTGAAGCGTTAATCCTGTGCGGTGGTCTGTGACCCTGTTTTGGGGATAGTTGTATGTCCTTATCCTCTCGCTTCTGTCACCTGAACCTACCTGGGATTTCCTGTCCTGTGCCCTCTCCTTGTCCTTTTCTTCCATCTGGACCTCATAGAGCCTTGCACGAAGGACCTTCATCGCCTTTTCCCTGTTTTTGGTCTGGGAGCGCTCATCCTGACATTGCACAACAAGTCCTGTCGGCACATGCACTATGCGCACAGCAGAATATGTTGTGTTAACGCTCTGGCCGCCTGCGCCGGAGGAGCAGAAGGTATCTATCCTGAGGTCCTTTGCATCGATCTTCACATCAACGTCTTCTGCTTCCGGAAGCACCGCTACTGTTGCCGCTGAGGTGTGTATTCTGCCGGAGGCTTCTGTGGAAGGCACCCGCTGGACCCTGTGCACCCCGCTTTCATATTTAAACCTGCTGTAAGCACCCTTGCCCTGGATGGAGGCAACAACTTCCTTGATCCCTCCGAGGCCTGTGGCATTCATGCTGATCAGTTCAACCTTCCATTTTTTGGATTCTGCATATTTTGTATACATCCGAAGCAGACTCGCCCCGAACAAGGCAGCCTCTTCTCCGCCTGTCCCGGCCCTTATCTCCAGTATTACGTTTTTAGAATCCCTGGGGTCTACCGGGAGCATCATAATTTTCAGCTCACTTTCAAGCAGGGGCTTCCTTTTCTTCAGCTCATCGAGCTCTGCCAGGGCAAGTTCTTTCAATTCATTGTCCCCTGATTTCAGGAGCTCTTCAGTGCTTTCCAGGTCCGAAATGACCTTCTTGTATTCCCGTATTTTTTCAACTAAAGGCTGCAAGCTCTGCATGTTCCCTCGAATACTTCTGAAAATCAGACTGCACTGAAAACACCTTCGGGTCCATCAGAAGCTCTGTCAGGTTTTCGTATTTAGCTTCTATCTGAAGGAGTTTATCAAGCATTTTCTTCCTCAAGCTTCAGGACTTCCTTAAGGGCGCTCAGCGCAACTTCAAGCTGTGAGTCATCAGGTTCTCTTGTGGTCAGGCGCTGCAGCAGCAGGCCCGGGTAAATAAGCATATGCATAAGCGGGTTGTGGCTCCATTTCGACGAGAATTTCAGAAACTCAAAGGACGAACCGGCTATAAGAGGTATCAGCACGATCCTGGAGAGGAATTTATACAGAAAGGGCCAGTACTGGGGGATAAAGGAAAAAGCGAGGATGCTGACGACCATTACGATCATCAGAAAACTGGTGCCGCAGCGCGGATGCAGCGGGCTGTTGTCCCGCACATTTTCGAGCGTCAATTCCTTGCCTGCCTCATAGGCATGGATCACCTTATGTTCTGCTCCGTGATACATAAATATCCTTGCCATCTCCTTCCAAAGCCCTATCATTACTACGTAAACCAGAAAGACCAGGACCCTCAGGACCCCGTCCGTGAGGTTAAAGAGCAGCGAATTTTTAGCTATGCCTTCAAAAACAAGACCAGCGAGTTTGGTAACGTATAACGGTAAAAGTATAAAGAGCCCGATGCCGATCAGTATTGATACAAGGATCGTCACTGCTATGGAAAACTTTCCCAGGCTCTCTTCTGTCTCTTCTTCATAGGCCTTGCTTGCAGAAAATTCTATGGCCTTTATGCCGAGCATCAAGGCATGGAAAAGCGCGACTACGCCTCTGAGGACCGGCAATTTCAGAAAACCCGGGATTTCAGTCAGCTTCTCCTTTTTAAGGTGTATGCTGCCTTTTTGGTCTCTCACTGCCACAGTCCAGTTTTTCGGGGACTTCATCATGACCCCTTCAATGACCGCCTGTCCGCCTATGCTCTTTGTTTTACTTTGAGTCATTATTTTCTCCACAGAAAAAAAGCAGGAAACCGATAAGGCTTCCTGCTTTCAATAAATTTAAAGTATAGCTATTTCTTTGCGTATTTCTTCTTGAACTTTTCGACCCTTCCCTCGGCATCATGGATCTTCTGCTTGCCGGTAAAGAAAGGATGGCATTTTGAACATATATCAAGGCGAATATCAGTTCTTGTAGACCTGGTGGTGAATGTATCCCCGCAGGCACAAACAACCTTTACTTCCTTGTAGTCCGGATGAATTCCTTCTTTCACGTTTCTCCTCCTGGTTTGTAATGATACATTTTAATAGATTTCAACAGGTTTTCGCAACATTTCAAAAAATATGGTGCTTGATTTCCTCTAAATCATCTTGTATCCTTCCTGTATGCGTAAAGAGGTGGTCGATTTTCTTATCATCGGAAGCGGTGTCGCAGGCCTGCGGGCAGCTATAGAGCTTGCACCATACGGCAACGTCCTGGTTGTTACAAAAGACAGACCTTCGGAAAGCAGCACAGAATATGCGCAGGGCGGCATCGCGGTTGTTATGAGCGATGAAGACGAGGTGGGAATCCATCTGGACGATACCCTTAAGGCAGGGGACGGACTCTGCAAGGAAGTTGCGGTAAAGACACTGGTCGAAGAAGGGCCTGACAGAATAATGGAACTGATCGAATGGGGCGCTGAATTTGACAGAGAGGGCACTAAGCTTGATCTTACTATTGAGGCTGCCCACTCCCGAAGAAGGATCCTCCATTCTCACGGAGATTCTACAGGAAAGGAACTTGAAAGGGTGCTTCTTAAGAAGGTCCGCTCCCTTCCCTCTGTACGGAAATACCCTTTTGCCTTTACAATCGACCTTATAGTGCATAATTCAGAATGCCATGGCGCATATGTACTGAGAGACGGAGAGATTACCGCCCTGTTTGCAAAAGCCACTATATTGACAACAGGTGGGGCCGGACAGCTTTTTTCACGTACAACCAATCCAGAGGTAGCAACCGGTGACGGCATGGCAATCGGCTTCAGGGCAGGCGCCACCCTTGAAGATATGGAATTTATCCAGTTTCATCCAACAAGCCTTTTTTATCCTGCAGCACCCCAATTTCTCCTCAGCGAGTCAATGCGCGGTGAAGGCGCGGTGCTGCTGAATGTAAACAAGCAGAGATTTATGCAGGACTATCACATCCTGGCTGAACTTGCGCCAAGGGACATCGTCTCACGGGCGATTATTTCAGAAATGGTAAAAACCAGTACCGACCATGTGTATCTGGACCTAAGGCATATGGGAAAAGCTTTTGTGAAGAAACGGTTCCCGAGAATTCATTCAACCTGCCTTAAATACGACATCGACATAACAGAAGATCTCATCCCTGTATCTCCTGCAGCACATTATATCATGGGCGGTGTACAAACCAACCTTGACGGAGAAACTGACGTTAAGGGCCTTTATGCAGCAGGTGAAGTATCCTGCACAGGAGTTCACGGGGCCAACAGGCTGGCATCCAACAGCCTGCTTGAGGGCCTTGTCTACGGCGCGCGGACAGGCAAGGCTGCCCTGAGGTCTCCCGT
The DNA here is from genome assembly GCA_963813295.1 of uncultured Nitrospira sp. Lineage (GTDB taxonomy): Bacteria > Nitrospirota > Thermodesulfovibrionia > Thermodesulfovibrionales > UBA6898 > JAOUFP01. The sequence goes on along the minus strand of CAWEYN010000024.1, from coordinate 37,326 downwards.
AGTCCCTGCAGACAGTACAACTCTCAAATTCAAAATCTCTTCCATGCCTGAATGCGGCGAAATCAGAAGGGCCTTGAGAAAATTGATGTGGGAGAGGGTTGGTATCATTCGCTGCGGAGAGTCGCTCGGAGAAGCGCGGGAAAAGCTCCTGATGTGGAAAGAAGCCATAGGGAAAAATTACGCCACAAGGCAGGAGCTTGAGCTGAAAAACATGATCACTGTTGCCGGAATTATTGTCAAGTCCGCTCTGGCAAGAGCAGGGAGCGTTGGTGCGCATTACCGGTCGGATTTCAAGGAAAGGGGAGAAAACTGGCAACAGCACATTTCCTGGAATAAAAGAGACTTTGATTACAAAGAAAACACCTCTGAGAAAATCCGAAAAACCAAAAAAGGGACCTGCAACTAATGATTCAGGGCAGGGCAAAAATTGTCTGCACAATCGGGCCTGCCTCCGCCAGCAGGGCTGTTCTTTTTCACCTGATAAAAAGCGGGATGGATGTTGCGCGCCTGAATTTCTCACATGGCAGCCATTCATCACACAGGGAGACCATCAGGCTCATACGGGAAGGCTCAAAAAAATTCAATAAACCTGTCGCCATACTCCAGGACCTTCAGGGCATAAAGATACGGGTCGGACTTTTTAGAAACGGAGAGGTTCAACTCAGGAAAGGCAGCAGTCTCTCTATTCATCCCGGTGAAGGGACCGGCGATAGCAGCAATATATTTGTCTCCTATCCGGCACTTCTGAAAGATGCAAAAAAAGGCGACCGGATACTTCTTGACGATGGACTCATGCAGCTTCGGGTTACTGGAAAATCAAAGGAATGCCCTGATTGCCAGGGTCATTGAAGGCGGGGTACTGAAAAACAGAAAAGGGGTGAATCTCCCGGGGATGAAGATATCCCAGAGGTCCTTTACTGACAAAGACCTGAGAGACCTTGAACTCGGACTGAAAATGGCTGTTGACTATGTCGCAATCTCTTTCGTCAGGACTGCTCGTGATATCACTGCCGTAAAAGACAGGGCACGGAAAAAGGGTATGGACATCCCGGTCATAGCAAAGATTGAAAAACCTGAGGCGCTCCTGAACATCGACGATATACTCGATGTTTCCGACGGAATAATGATAGCGCGCGGGGACCTTGGCGTGGAAGTGGCCCCTGAAGAAGTGCCCCTGATCCAGAAGGCGCTGATTCGAAAGGCCAACAACAAGGGAAAGCTTGTCATTACCGCTACCCAGATGCTTGAATCCATGAAGGAAAACCCGAGGCCAACGCGGGCTGAGGCAACTGATGTTGCCAATGCTGTGATCGACGGCACTGACGCGCTTATGCTGTCAGCAGAAACAGCTTCGGGAGAATACCCGATCGAGGCCTTTCTGATGATGGACAGGATCATCATGCATACCGAACAGACACAGAAAATATCATCGGACTATATCCGGGGCAATTCATACGCAGAGGCACTGGCAGATGCAGCGTGCAGGGCTTCTGATGACATCGGGGCAAAGGTCCTGGTGGCATTTACAAAATCAGGCTTTACAGCACTTCTTGTTTCAAAATTCAGACCGAAGGTCCCTATCATAGCATTTACTCCTGATCATGCTGTCATGTCCAGGCTGCCGTTATACTGGGGTGTAATCCCGAAATTTATGAGGCCTCTTGCCAATACAGACCAGATGCTCAGGGAGGCGGAAGATGCCCTGCTCAAAGAAAAAATTGTAAAAAAGGGCGACCGTATCGTCATTATTGCAAGCTCCCCCCTTTCCACAAAGGCCAAAACAAATTTCATGAAACTCCATCAGATCGTGGGATAGCTTTTTCAGATAATAAACGGATATATTTCCGGCTTTGTTTGGACCATCGATATTTGTGCCGGGAGGGCATAAAATAAGGAAATAGAGACAGAATTAGAAAAAACTTCGGAGTGAAAGACCTAACCCACATTATTCATAAACCGTGGCAAGAATAAGGCGGAATATAGTACTCTCGCTCATTGTCGCTCTGCTCCCATCCAAATTTTCAGACGTATTTTCCGTCTTAAGGCACCTTGATGTCATATGCCTTGATCTTTCTGTGGAGATTGCTTCTTTCCATATCAAGCACTTCAGCGGTTTTTGATATGTTCCAGGCATTCTCATCAAGCTTTTTTATAATAAAATCTCTTTCAAAGGCGTCCCTGGCATCCCTGAGTGTGCTGAATGAAAAATAATCTGAACCAGGGGAGTCGGGCATAAACATATCGCCGACAGTGATTGTCTTGGAAGGTGTCATGATAACAAGTCTCTCCAGTACATTCTTCAGCTCCCGGATATTCCCTGGCCAGGAATGCTTCTGCAGCATCTTTACAGCATCTTCAGTTATTTCCTTCTTCTGTTGGCCGTATTCAGTAGCAAAAATATCAAAAAAATTGTCCACAAGCGCAGGGATATCATCAAGCCTCTCTCGCAGGGAAGGCACCTTGATCGGGATAACGTTCAACCTGAAATAAAGATCTTCCCTGAAATTCCCTTTTTTCACCTCTTCCGCAAGGTCCTTGTTCGTTGCAGAAATTATCCTCACATCCACCTTTATGTTCTTGCTCCCCCCTACCCGCTGAAACTCCTGCGTCTCTATTACCCTCAATACCTTTGCCTGGGTCTGCAGTGACATATCTCCTATTTCATCAAGAAACAGCGTTCCGTTATCAGCCAGCTCGAATTTCCCTTTCTTGCGTTCAAATGCACCGGTAAAAGACCCCCTTTCATGCCCGAACAACTCGCTTTCTATCAACTCCTGGGGTATGGCAGCACAGTTCACCTCTATAAAAGGACCGCCTGACCTTGAACTGGTTTCATGGAGAAGTTGCGCAACCAGCTCCTTTCCTGCGCCGCTTTCTCCCAGGATCATCACCCTGCTGTTGCTCTGGGCCGCCATCGTTATCTGTTCCTTTAACTGCTTTATTTTGGCTGAATCTCCGATCATCCTGCATTTTTTGAGCAGGTTTTCACGAAGCATCCTGTTTTCGAGTTCAAGGCCCCTTTTTTCAAGGGCCCTGACGACTGCCAGCAGGACTTTTTCTATTGACAGAGGCTTTTCGAGAAGATCATATGCGCCCATTTTGGTCGCTTTTACAGCAATCTCTATATTGGCATGGCCGGAAATAATGATTACAGGCACAGAAGGGTGAGCCCCCTTCAGTTCCTGAAGCGTTGCAAGGCCATCCATGCCTGGAAGCCAGACATCCAGCAGTACAACGTCAGGGGTAATCTCTTTTGCTTTTTTTACCGCTTCCTCCCCTGAAGATGCGGTGATGCTCTCATACCCTTCATCCTCAAGTATGCCGGAGAGGGTTTCTCTTATGCCTTCCTCATCATCCACTATCATTACTAATGCTTTTGACATCTAACCTCCCTTTATGGGCAGTTCTATGCTGAAAATCGTGCCCCTGGGACTATTATCCCTTATTCTAATATATCCTCTATGGTCTGTTACAACCTTGCTGGCTATTGCAAGACCGAGCCCGGTCCCGTCTTTTTTTGTCGAAAAATAGGGGAGAAATAATTTTTCCTTGTCTTCATCCCGTATTCCCGGACCATCGTCGGCTATATCGATGCAGACCCTGTTGGAGCGTATATCATGTTCAATCCTGATATCTACTTTCCCCTTGTTGTGCATGGCCTGTATGGCATTTCCCACAAGATTGATTATCGCCCTTTTAAACTGTTCGGCATCCAATTCAACAGAGGCCTCTTCTCCCTGCGAAGACATCGCAATCACGACATCCTTATAATCTTTATATAGATCAATAACCTCATCGATTATAGCAGATATCCTGACAGCGGTTTTCTTTATCTCCGGCATTTTGCCGAACCTGGAAAAATCATTCACAAGGTTTTTCAGGCTCTCCACCTCTTTTATAATCGCCTTTGTAGAGCGGTTAAATACCTTGTCGAAGTCCTCGTCTTTGCTCTGCCATTTCTTGATCATATGCTCAGTGGAAAGCTGTATAGGTGTCAGAGGATTTTTAATTTCATGTGCCATTCGCCTGGCCACCTCCTGCCATGCAAGCGCCTTTTCAGCCCGTGCTATCTCGGTAAGGTCATCGAAGACTACCAGTGTCCCGAGAAAATTCTCCCCTTCTCCGAGCGTAGTGATAAATATCCTTAAAAGCCGCAGCCTCTCTCCGATAGGCACCCTGAGCTCTCTTTCCAGTCCCTTGAAATCCCGCACCTTTATATTTCTGACAATGGCCGTCAACTCATCAGATTTCAATATCGACAGGAGGACTGAATAATTCCTGTTGATGATTTCTTCCTGCGCTATAGCCAGTATCTTGCAGGCAGCGCTGTTAATTGTAAGAATATTGCCCTCGGTATCAAGATATATGACGCCGGAATTAATATTTTTGATTATGTTTTCTATAATGAGCCTGCTCCGCTCGGATTTAAGCCATGCGCTTTGCAGGGATTCCTTGCCCTCTTTCAGTTCTCTCACCATATTATTAAACGAGTTCACCAGGAGACCTATTTCATCGTCTCTCCTGACTAATATCTTCATATCAAGGTTTCCCCCGGCGACCTGTTCAGTGGCCTGGGCCAATTCCTGGATCGGGTCTGTAATGCCTCTGGAGATCCTCAGCGCGACCCATAAAGCCGAAAATACAATGAGCAGTGTAAAAAAACCCAGTATCAGGAGATAGTTTGTTTTTATCGGCAGTTTCCATGATTCGAGCATCAGATAGTTTTTATATGCCTCCTGTATCGCTTCAGCATTTTTACTGATATTTGAATCTATGGTCGATTCAACAATAATAATGCCATCATGCGGCCGCTGCCTGTCCCTGGGAACAACAGCCCTGACTATATCCCCCTTTTCCCCTGATACCACCTCGACATCCGCTTTTCCGTCAAAACCGGCCCTGACAGTCTCCGATGCGTCATCCGGCATTTCAGAGAGGGTGTAAACCTTATAATGCTCAGGGAGTGCATTCCCCGAACCGATTGACTTTGCGTATTGAAGTGTCTGCTGTCTCTGCATATCATAGGCAGACTTCGCAAGCTCGATGGAAAGATTTAACGGCTGCTTTATCTGCGGGTCAAACCATCTGTCAATATAGTTTGTAACAACACCGCTTGAAACAACAAAGAGAAAGACTGAGGGGATAAGAGTCATGACAACAAGAATCACTACAAGCCTTGTCTTGAACCTGGAACCAGCAACCTTTTCCTTTCTTTCAAGATAAATCTTGAAGAGGTTTTTGCCTACAAAAAAAATCAGGGTGAAAAGCGCAACAAGGTTAAGATTCAGCAGGACAAAAAGGAGCAGCTTTGTGGAAAAGGGGACATCTTCAAGCCCCATGTAATGCAGTTCGATACCGAATATGAAAATAATTAAAAAAGCTGTAGCTGCTATAAAGAATGTAAATTTAAAGCTCTTCACCTGGCCCCTTCAATTGCAAAAACACCGGAATCTTTGACAAGCTTGAACTCATTTTCCTTCAGAAAGATAAAAAGATAACCGATAACAGGGGGGAGTTTCCTGATTTTGGACTCTATGGTAACCCGTACAAAATATTCCCCTGGATCTATTTCCCGGATATTTGTAAGTTTCATGTCCTTGACCGACAGCGCCCCTCTGATCATGGATTCAAAAGATTTGAAGCGTTTTTCGATAAGCGTATTGCCATCTAATGAGGTTGACACATATTCTTTTTTGACAGGATCAGCCTTCAGTGTTCTTATATTCATTTTCCCCAGCACAAATTCATCCGGCCATACTTTCCATATTCTAAAGAGGTCGATATTGAGTTTCAGCTCCTTGTCTATCCCACTTTTTATATCCTGCAGATTTTTGTCCTCAAGATTAAGAGAGAAAGACACATAGATATCATTATTGACAATTTTCACTTCCGGGCCTGTAATTACCTGTGCTTCAGACAATACAGGAAAAATGAGCGTGATAAGCAAGAAAAATATGATGTATAATCTTGACATGTAAAGGTTGCCATCTCCAAAAAAATATTTTAATTATAGCATAACAATAGGTATAGTAATTGGAATAACATTCGTTAAACAATGGAGGTATACAGGTGGAAATAAAAACCGCGAAATTAGATATACCGGAAGACTGTAATATCATACTCGGCCAGACACATTTTATCAAAACAGCTGAAGACCTTTACGAAATTATTGCAACGACAGTTCCGAATGCCAAATTCGGCATTGCCTTCGCAGAGGCCTCGGGCCCGTGTCTTATCAGGACAGAAGGGAACGACGATGGACTGACAGACCTTTGCGCGAAAAATCTTCAGGCTATCGGGGCTGGTCACGTATTTTGCATAATCCTGAAGAACGCTTTCCCGATAAATATTCTGACCCAGATCAAGCTCTGCCCGGAGGTATGCGGCATCTACTGCGCAACCGCCAACCCTGTTGAGGTTATTATTGCTGAAACCGGACAGGGCAATGGAATCATGGGCGTTATTGACGGTTTTTCTCCCAGAGGGGTCGAGACTCCGGAGGACAAGGCACACCGTAAGGAATTTTTAAGGAAAATAGGCTATAAACTATAGGAGCTCAATGATGAATATACCCCAACTGAAATATGATGCTGACGGACTGATCCCCGCTATAATACAGGACGCTGAAAACAACGAGGTCCTGATGATGGCCTATATGAATGAGACTTCTCTTCAAAAGACCATAGAGACGGGATACACCTATTTCTGGTCGCGGTCAAGACAGAAATACTGGAAAAAGGGCGAGACGTCAGGGCATGTGCAGGAAGTAAAAGAGATTCTCTATGACTGCGACAAAGATACTGTTTTGATAAAAGTCATACAGCACGGCCCTGGTGCGTGCCACACTGGACACAGGTCATGTTTCTTTACTGATATTTCCGGAGAAGAAACCGCACAGAAGGTTTTTTCTGAAACAGAAGTTTACGGCAAAAAATGAAACAGCTTTCAGCTATCAGCAGTCAGCGTTCAGCAAAAAGGAAGCTGATAGTCCATAACCGGAGGGGAGAATAATGATACTTGATGACCTTGAAAGGGTGATACTTTCAAGAAAAAACAACCCGTCAGAGGACTCATACGTATCGTCTTTGTTTGCAAAAGGCAAAGATGAGATCCTCAAGAAAATCGGAGAGGAAGCTATCGAGGTCATAATCGCCTCAAAGGCGGCCGACAGGCAGCAAATCATAAATGAACTCGCTGATCTATGGTTTCACTGCATGGTCTTAATGGCGGAAGACGGCATGTCCCATTCAGACGTACTGAAGGAACTGGAAAGCAGATTCGGCAAAAAAGGAGGCAGGCCATGAACGATTGCCTGTTTTGCAGGATCAGCGCAAAAAAGATCCCTGCAAAGATAATCTATGAAGACAGTGACGCTGTTGCCTTTGAAGACATCAATCCGCAGGCCCCGGTGCATGTTCTCATCATCCCCAAAAAACATATCTCCACTGTCCTTGGATATAACCCCTGAAGATAATGCCCTGATCGGTCATTTATTCCAGGTAGCAGCAAAGATCGCCAAAGAAAAAGGCATAGATAAACAGGGCTTCCGTCTGGTCATGAACACCAACGCAGATGCAGGGCAGACAGTGTTTCATATCCACCTCCACCTCCTGGGAGGCAGGCAGATGCACCTGAAGACGGCTTCCGCCTGGTCATGAACACCAACGCAGATGCAGGGCAGACAGTGTTTCATATCCACCTCCACCTCCTGGGAGGCAGGCGGATGCACTGGCCGCCGGGCTGATTAGACGCAGTTAACCAATAGGAATAAAGCTGTAGATATTTTGTAGACGGAATTTTGGGGGATTGCAGGAAGCTACTGCTTGAATTTAAATGAGCATGAGATGGTGCCCTCCGCTACCTGCTGTTGACAGCCTGTTGACACTTATCTGTTGCCTTCTGGCATGTGAGACTCGAAATTTCAGCTTCGTCAGCTGCTACCCCAGTATTTTGCTGATAGCCTCACTAACCTGATTAGCGTTAAAGGGCTTGTTTATTACACCGCTAAAGCCATACTTTTTGTATTCAGACATTATCGGGTCTTCCGAGTAGCCACTTGAAACTATAACCTTTGCATTTGGATAACTTTCATGAAGTTTAGCCACTGCTTCTTTTCCACCCATACCGCCAGGTATTGTTAAGTCCATAATAACAAGGTCAAAAGGTTTTCCATCACTTACTGACTTTTTATATACTTCAATAGCCTCTTTGCCGTCTTTCGCAAATTCTATTTCATAACCCAAAGCAGACAATATAGCTCCTGAAACATCTCTCACCAGTGGTTCATCATCCATGATAAGTATTTTCCCTCTGCCGAGTTTTATTCCTTGTACTGTTTCACGCTCAGAACTGACAGTATCCTTCAATGCTGGAATGTAGATATTAAAGGTCGTTCCAACCCCCACTTCTGATTGTACAGTAATATTCCCCCCATGCCGTTTCATGATTGACAAGACAGTTGAAAGCCCCAAACCGCTCCCTGTCTGCCTTGTTGTGTAATACGGCTCAAATATCCTGCTAAGCTGTTGTTCTGGGATACCGACTCCTTCATCACGGAAAGTTATTAGCACATAATCCCCTGCATTCAATGAGAATACTTCATCCGCAAGAATAGAAATGTTCTCAAACCCTATATGTACTGTTCCTCCGTTGGGCATGGCATGAATTGCATTTATAATTAAATTATGAAAAACCTGATTCATCTGTCCTTTATCCACCTCAGTAGTCCACAAGTTCACTGGAATATTATAAACGCAATTAACACTTGAGCCTGACAGTGCAAAGTTCACTGCTTCCTTAACTATTTCAGCTATGGAGGCAGCCTTCTTGATAGGAGCACCACCTTTTGCAAAGGTAAGCAACTGATGTGTCAGGTCTGTTGCCCTCTGTGCTGCCTTCTCAGCTTCAGTCAGCCTTTCAAAAGATTTATGGTTAATGCCAATGTTCATCTTGGCAAGGCTGACATTTCCTATTATTGAGGTCAGAAGGTTATTAAAATCATGTGCCAAGCCACCCGCAAGAACTCCCAGCGATTCGAGCTTTTCCATCTTCTGCATTTCCTGTTCCATATGGTACTGGGCTGTGATGTCTCGGAATACCAATACTACACCAATGGTTTTGCTCTCTTTGTCTCTAATCGGTGCTCCACTATCAGCGATGATGATTTCCGACCCGTCTTTTCTTATTAAAGCAGTATGGTTTGCCAAACCAACAACCATCCCTGTCCTGATGACTTTCTCCGCAGGATTCTCGCACTGCTCCCTTGTAGTTTCATTTATGATTTTGAAAACATCCGTAAGAGGCTTTCCTTTTGCCTCTTCAAATGTCCAGCCCGTTAGCACTTCCCCGACCTTATTAATAAGCGTTATGTTGCCTTCAACATCTGTAACAATAACTCCGTCACCTATGCTTCTGAGGGTTACCGCCAAACGCTCTCTTTCATCCGACAATAATTCTTCAGCCTTCTTGCGTTCAGTAATGTCACGGCATGTGCTTATCAGTATTGGTTCACCATTCAGCAGGATTGAACTGGCATTAGCTTCGACAGGAAATATTTCACCATCCTTTGCCACGTGTTCCACCTCAAATGTGACAACTCCTTTTTCCATTACCCTTGCTGTTCGTTCTGGTGCCAATTTGCTTGTTGCCGGAGAATCAATCTGGGATACATTCATTCTAATCAATTCTTCACGGCTGTATTTATATCGCTTGCAAGCCATATCATTTACATCTGCAATGCTTCCATCGGGTCTCACCAAAAAAATGGCGTCAGCCGATTTATTAAAAAGTGTTCGGAAATTTTCCTCACTTTGCATCAAAGCTGTTTCGGCTTTTTTGGATTCAGTAACATCACGTGTTACACTCAATAATCCGATAATTTCATTGTTCTCATTTCGGAATGGCACAGCATGGGTTTCAAGCCATAAATGTCTGCCCTTTAACCCAACCACTTCAAAGGTCAGTGTCCCTGTGACTCCACTGCATACTTCTTTTGTTAGTTTCATGAATGCATTACGATATTCGGGGGAAACAAGAGGACATACATTTTGTCCCTTTACCTGTTCGAGAGAGTCAACTTGCAGCATATCCAACCCTGCCCTGTTCATCATAATCAGGTTGCAGTCAGCATCAATGATTTTAACGCATTCTGGTTCTGTCTCGATAATAGTTCTTGCAAGAAGCTCGCTCTGTTTAAGCTTACTTTCTGTTTCCAAAAGGCGTCTGTTAATCTTGACTAGTGAATAATGTCTCCACCCACCCATAATGGCAACGATTGCGATTCCGAAAAGGGCTACAAAAGTAATTATTTTCTTCTCCGTCCAATAGGTTTGTCGCTTTCCATACCACTTCGAGTAAATTTGCTGATATGCTGGAGTGTTGACAAAATCATCTACAGCCTTGTTGAGTTCAGCAAGCAATGCATTATTTCCCTGTCTGACTGCTATTGCCCGTTTTAGTTCCATAATGGGCTGTCCAACTATTTTTATTCTGTCTTCAAATCCTGCCTTTATTGCCAACTGCATCAGTGTGGGGGCAGGACAGCAGAAAGCATCTATCTGCCCCGCAAGTAAATCAAGCAATCCGTTCTGGAAACTGTCATATGTTGTCACTTCGATACCATCATGCATCTTTTTTAGTTTTTCATATGCAGCACTTCCCTTTATTGCACCGACTTTCATCCCTTTTCTTACTTCATTAATTCCGCTATTCGTTCTGACAAATATCACTACAGGGAATGTATCTGTCGGCAGGGTAAATGACAAAACTTTTATTCTCTCTTCAGTGACACCCATTTCAGGGGCTATGTCTGCCTCTCCTGTTTTGACGGCTTCTATAATTTCTGTCCAATCCTTTTTAAATTCATACTTGATTTCATAACCTGTCTGCTGACCAATAGCACTCATAATATCTACAGCAAAACCTGCTGCTTTATTGGTAGAACTGTCTTTATAGTAGGTAGGGGGGGAATCGAATGGGATTACTGCTGTAAGGGTTTTAGAAGTTGTCTGCTGTGTTGCGTGAGCTTGAAAAACGTTATGAGTAAAGAGAGTTAATACAAAAACAGCAATATAGATGCATTGCCAATACTTAGAATTCCCAATCATGCAATATAATACTTATTTCTTGTCATAATAGTACATGTTACAACAATTAAAGTCGTTTGCCAACAATGAGTTAGGGGGAATCGCATTTTTTTGGGAAGCTGTCCATTGTCATCATTTGAGAAATTGAGAAATTCTGTAAGGGAGGGTTTTTGAGTTCCTTGAGGAGTTTGGCGGTACAGTGAATTAATCGCATAAAGCTATCCTACCCACAAACAGCTTTACAATCCAAGCTGTTCACGGTCTGTTGACAGTGTTTTTGGAGCTTTCAGAAAGATAACTTTAGATATCAAAGGAAGTAAATGGTGCCGAAGGCGGGACTCGAACCCGCATGGTCGCCCACACGCCCCTCAAACGTGCGTGTCTACCAGTTCCACCACTTCGGCACAGCAGAAATTTTACTATATTAACATCCCTGATTGCAAGAAGCAATCATTTGCGCCGGCAATAAATTGCAATTTTATCCGGAATAGGTTTAAACTAACTCATTAAATGTCAAGCCCTATTCGTGCAGTACTCCAGCCATTTGGATCTGTCAGGAGCTTTTAAAATCATAAAAACATAAAAAAGAGGTTATTTTGAAACGCGAAAATTTAAGAAATATAGCTATTATCGCCCATGTTGACCATGGCAAGACAACACTGGTGGACGGGATGCTCAACCAGTCCGGCTTATTCCGGTCTAACGAAAAGGTGCAGGAGAGGATGATGGACAACATCGACCTTGAGAGGGAGCGCGGGATTACCATCATGGCCAAGAACACTGCCGTGGAATATCTGGGGACAAAGATAAACATCATCGATACCCCGGGACATGCTGATTTCGGCGGAGAGGTAGAGAGAACGCTGAAGATGGTCGATGGCGTGCTCCTGCTTGTCGATGCCTCAGAGGGGCCCCTGCCCCAGACCAGGTTCGTGCTGAAAAAGGCCCTTGAACTGAGCCTTCCCCCAATCCTGGTCATCAATAAAATAGACAGGCCTGATGCCAGGATCCAGGAGGTCCTAAACGAGGTCTATGACCTCTTCATCGACCTTGATGCTACAGAAGAACAGCTCGATTTTCCGATCATATATACCAATGCAAAGCTCGGTACAGCAAAACTTTCCATGGACCAGGAATCTGCGGACTTCCGGGAGCTCTTTGAGCAGATACTGAAGACTATCCCGGCGCCTGAAGGTGATGAAAACGGTCCTCTTCAGATGCTTGTTACAAATATTGACTATAATGACTATGTTGGCAGGCTGGCCATCTGCAGGATCTTCTCAGGCTCCACAAAGGTCGGCGACTGGGTTGCGATGGTAAACAGCGAAGGACAGGCCATAAAGACCAAAGTCACATCACTATTTGGCTTCCAGGGCCTCGAAAGGGTTGATTTAAAAGAGGCCTCTGTCGGTGATATCGTTGCCCTTGCCGGCATAGAGGGGATCAATATCGGGGACACTATCACCGATGTCGAAAATCCAAAGCCGCTTCCCAGGATCACAGTCGACGAGCCGACGATATCAATGCTCTTTTCAATCAATACATCGCCCCTTGCAGGCAGGGAAGGAAAGTATGTTACATCGAGGAACCTGCGGGACAGGCTCGAAAAGGAACTCCTCTACAACGTCTCGATAAAAGTGGATTTCACTACTCTACCGACTCCTTCAAGGTGATGGGCAGGGGAGAACTCCAGCTTGCCATACTCATCGAAATGATGAGAAGGGAAGGCTATGAGCTTTCAGTGTCGATGCCCGAGACAATAACAAAGCAGGTCGATGGGAAACTGCACGAGCCGATGGAACACCTGGTAATAGACGTCCCGGAGGACTATGTAGGCGTAGTCACCCAGAAGGTAGGCATGCGCAGGGGAAAGATGCAGAAGATGATGAACAACGGTCACGGCAGGGTGCGGCTTGAGTTCAGGATCCCTGCGCGGGGGCTTATAGGTTTCCGTTCACAGTTCCTGACCGACACAAGAGGGACCGGGCTCCTTAACCATATCTTCGACGGCTTTGAGCCGTGGCAGGGACCGATCTCGAAACGCTCAACCGGCGCTATTGTATCGGACAGGTCCGGCAAGAGCACGATCTATGCACTATTTCATCTGCAGCCGAGGGGCACTCTCTTTATCAGGGAGAACACTGTTGTTTATGAAGGCATGATCATAGGAGAGAATTCGAGGGAGAGTGATATAGACGTTAACGTGACAAAGGAGAAAAAGCTCACTAATGTGCGTGCTTCAGGCACTGACGATGCGCTCCAGCTTATTCCTCAGCGGCCGATGAACCTTGAACAGGCGATCGAGTTTATCAAGGAAGACGAGCTTGTGGAGGTCACTCCCCAGTCAATACGCCTCAGGAAAAGGGTGCTCGAGGCCAACAAAAGGCCGAGAAACAGGGAGCCCAAAGAATAATTTCAGACCTTGCCCTTTAGAAATTCGCCAAGGTGCTTGTCGACCTTGGCGATATGGTCGAGTATCCAGTCTACAACAACCTGGTTAGTCTCGACCGAGAGGTCGTAGGAGCCGGGCTTTTTTCCGCCTTCGAGCTTCGGGAGTTCCTTTTTGAGCTCATTGAAATTCGCGATGAACTTCTCGTGCTGGGCCTTGTGGGCCGTGTAGCCGGGATAGCTAAATTGCCTGCATGTAACTTTTCTTCCTCGCCGAAATGAAATACCACATAATCTTCGAGAAATCTTATCACATCGCTGATTTTGTATTTGCAGACGCTCTGTCTTACTGCAGCGACAAGGTCGTTTATCTTTTCGAAAAGTTCCTTGTGCTGCTCGTCTATTTTTTCAATTCCTGTTGATAAATCTTCTGTCCACTTCACTTTTCAGTCCTGGCTTTGCTTAAGCAAAATACCGCTCTGTAAGGACCGCCTGACAATAAACCAGGGGTTCAGGAGGTTTTCCTTATTGTACCTCAATGGCTCGCCTGTTCCATGCTGAAGCACTGAACCTCCTGCCTGCTCGACGATCGCCTGTCCTGCTGCAGTGTCCCACTCCATGGTAGGAGCAAAGCGAGGATATATGTCAGCCGCGCCTTCAGCAACAAGACAGAATTTAAGAGAACTGCCTGCTGAAACAATTTCTATCCCGCCGTGTTCTTTCTTCAGCCCCTCCAGAAACGAACTTGTCTCCCCGGACATATGGGAACGGCTGGCGATTGCCGTAAAAGTCCCTGCCTCTGTTGCAGTTTTCAGAGGAAGCCTCGCTGCAGCCCCTTTCAGTTCCTCGAAGGTAGAGACTGCTTTTTAATGCAGGAAGTGCCTGAGAGCCTGAAGGCCCCTGTACCTTCAGAGGCGAAATAGAGGATGTCCTTTACAGGGACAAGGATAACCCCCATCACAGGTCTGTCCCTGTGCATCAGGGCAATGTTGACTGTAAACTCACCGTTTCTCTTGATGAATTCCTTTGTGCCATCAAGAGGATCAACGAGCCAGTAATACTCCCATGCCTTTCTCTCTCCATAAGGGATGTCCCTGCCTTCCTCGCTAAGAATGGGAAGCTTGCTGGCTTGCAGGTTATTGAGCTGACCGGTTATTACATCGTGGGAACGCGTGTCTGCCAATGTCAGGGGAGATCTGTCTTCTTTTTGCTCAAAGCTAAAGGCTGAGCCGTATACCTCAAGGATAGCATCGCCGGCCTTTTTAGCCGCAATAACAGCATCGATCAGCAGGCTGTTTATATTTACCATGTTCGTCTGAAGACATGCGCGCCCTTATATGATCCGGTTTTCTGTGAGGTACGTGATTATTTTATCGACGCTTTCTTCAATACCCAGCCTGTCGGTATCGAGTATTATCTCCGGGTTTGCAGGTGTCTCGTAGGGCTGTGAAATTCCGGTGAAGTCAGGGATCTCGCCCCTGCGGGCCTTCTTATACAATCCCTTGGGGTCCCTTGATTCGCATACTTCAAGAGAGCATTTGAGGTAGACCTCGATGAACTCCTCGTTGTCCCTTCTGAAGAGTTCTCTGATTGACTGGCGGTCTGAGGCATAGGGCGAGATAAAGGCCGCAATAGTTATAATGCCGGCATCTACCAGGAGCTTCGACACCTCTCCGACCCTCCTGAGGTTCTCTTTCCTGTCCTCAGGGCTGAAGCCGAGGTCCTTGTTCAGGCCATGCCGCACATTGTCACCGTCGAGAACAAAGGTCTTGATCTTCCTCTGAAACAGTCTGTGCTCAAGTTCTATTGCGATAGACGACTTGCCCGAGGCAGAAAGCCCTGTGATCCAGATGAGGGCTGATTTGTGTTTGTTGCTGCCCCACCGGTCTCCTTTCGTTATCCTTGGCTTATGCCACTGTTATGTTTCTGTCGCTGCTCATAGAAAAAGTACCTCTCTGAATTTTTTTATGTTCTATTTTGACGGTCATGGCTTTGTGCTGTCAAGTTTAGCCGGACAATTCCATTTGTTAACAACGGTTTAGCCGGACAGGGGAGTGTTGAAATGTGTTCGAAGCTTTGCCCTGTTTTTCACTAACTTCTTTATAAAAAAAGAGGCTGTGAAGTAAGCGGCAAAATAAGCCATGAAGAAAAAGAAGAGGTAGTATTCAGGTATCTTCAAAAGAAAGCCGGCGATAGCGATTGAAGAAAAGAGAACGGAAAGCAGGATGATGATCGTGGCAGTCTGTCTCTTGCTATATCCCATCTTCAATAAAATATGGTGAAGATGTCTCTTGTCCGCATGGAAAGGGTTCTTGCTTTTCATCAATCTTTTTGTCATGACAGTGACCGTGTCAACGATCGGCACCGCCAGGACCAGCAAAGGAGTAACAGGAGTGATAAGACTGTTTTGTCCCTGGGTCAAGGCGATGGACATAAAGCCGGCTGCAAAACCCAGGAAAAGACTCCCGGCATCGCCCATGAATAGCTTCGCCGGATGCCAGTTGTAGATGAGGAAGGCGAGGAGACTCCCGCATATGCTCAGGCTGAGAAGCATTAACACAGGCTTATTGGAGATGAATGACAAGGAACGCAAAGGAGCTGAAGGTTGTAAGGCTTATGCCTCCAGCGAGTCCGTCAAGTCCGTCTATCATGTTGATGGCATTGCAGACCCCCACGATGCCGATGATAGTCATAGGGATTGCCAGCATGTCAAAATCAATGGAGCCGAAAGCCAGGAGATTTCCGAAGGTATGCAGGTATACTTTGCTGAAGTACATGATAAAGACCGCAGCGATGATCTGGGCGACAAATTTGGATCTGTGGTTGAGTTCGCCGAAGTCATCGAGAAAACCGGTGATGACAAGAAGGACCAGACCCGCATAAAAACCCCTCATGTTAAAAAGAGGGATGAACAGGAGCCCTGTGAGCGCAACCGCAAGAGACATCGCAAGCCCGCCGACCAGGGGTCTCGGTTTTACATGTATCTTTCTTCTGTTGGGGTGATCAACCAACCCAATTTTGGAAGCGAGTCTTCCGAGGGAGGGCAGGAGAAAAACCGTTATCGCAAAAGGCAGCAACAGTGTTAAGACAGATTTGTTTTCACGTAACAAATTAAGAAAGTTAGTGCCCAAAAAACCTCCAGTATACGAAATCCTGGACCGTTATGCAGTTTTTTAACTATACTGCGAAAGTACCTTGAACGTCAATTAAATGGATAGCAAGCGCTATTCCCCGTGGTCTGGCCACGGGCTTAGAGAGCGAATATCATGAAAAAATATACCTTGCATTAAGATTCCCTGCGGCCTTGCCGGAGGAGGTCTTCAATAAAACAGTCGAAGTCATAAGAAAAGCCATTGGACAGCCAGAAAAAAAGAAGAAGATCTTTTCACTTGACCAGAATTTTAAGATAGGTGTGTACTGCATGGGAGGGTCTGGAAAGATAAATCAAATGAAGCAGGAAATAAGTTCGTGTTGCCTGAAGCTGAAAGAGCGGCGTTGATTATGGCTCCTGGTTATCGATGAGCGAAAGTATTTCGGCTGTCCGCTGCCTCATCAGCTGCTCGTCGGCTTTTGATTCAACATTCAGCCTCACGACAGGTTCTGTATTCGATGAGCGCAGGTTGAACCTCCATTTTTCAAATTCCATGCTCAGGCCGTCGGTATGATCTATATTAACGACGTTGCAGAGATAGTTTTCCTCTATCCGTTTGATCGCAGCCTCAGGGTCCTTGAGCCTGCGATTGATCTCACCGCTTGCCGGGAAGAGACGGATCCTCTCCCCGACAAGTTCTGAAAGGGGCCTGCCTGTCCTGCACATGATTTCAAGGACCAGCAGCCAGGGGACCATGCCGCTGTCGCAATAGGCAAAGTCCCTGAAATAGTGATGGGCGCTCATCTCGCCGCCGTAGACAGCGTCTTCTGCCCGCATCCGTTCCTTGATGAAGGCGTGTCCTGTCTTGCTCTGCACAGGTATGCCCCCTGCCTGCGCTGACAAGGTCGATGGTGTTCCAGGTGAGGCGCGGGTCATGGATGATCCTTGCCCCGGGATGGCTGAGCAGGATGGCTGATGCCAGCAGCCCCACAATATAGTAGCCTTCAATAAATCCTCCCCTTTCATCGAAGAGAAAACAGCGGTCAAAGTCTCCGTCCCAGGCTATCCCGACGTCTGCCCCGTGATTGAGGACTGCTTTTGCAGTGGCATCCCTGTTTTCAGGAAGGAGCGGGTTGGGTATGCCGTTTGGGAATGTCCCGTCCGGCTCATGGTTGATCCTGATGAACTCAAAGGGAAGATGCTTTTCAAGAAGATCAATGACAGGACCGGCGCAGCCATTGCCTGCATTGACAACCACCTTGAGAGGTTTAAGAGAGCGTATGTCAATATAACCGAGCAGGTGCCTTATATATGCATCCCTGTCATCCAGGCTGGTCACTTTACCTTTTGCTGCTGCATCAGGAAAACAATTTTCCTCAGCCAGCTTTTTTATTGCAAACAGACCTGTGTCACCGCTGATCGGCCTGGAGTCTTCACGGACTAGCTTCATGCCGTTATAGTCCATGGGGTTGTGGCTTGCGGTCACCATTATCCCGCCGTCCATACTGTTATGAAAGGTGGAGAAATAGACCTCTTCTGTGCCGCAGAGCCCGATGTCAAAGACGTCCACCCCTGCATCCGTAAGTCCCCTGGCAAGTGCTGAGCTCAAGGCTTTGCTGCTGAGGCGTATATCCCGTCCGATGATCACCTTCGAAGGTTTCAGAAATTCCGCATAGGCCCGTCCGATGCGATAAACGATTTCTTCGTTCAGCTCATCGGGTATCCTTCCCCGTATGTCGTATGCCTTAAAGCAGTTCATTTTTAAAAACAGTGATTTGTAATTTGTAATCAGTGATCAGTAAAACTTGATAGCCTTTAAAACAGGCAAATGGGTGATAAAGAACCATTATAGCTTTACATATTGCTATTTACTAATCACCAATCACTGTTTACTTATTACTGCCTTTTCTTCCGTATCTGTCGTCAAAGCGCTCGATATCATCTTCCCCCAGATAGCTTCCTGACTGGACCTCTATCAGTTCCAAAGGTATCTTGCCGGGGTTTTCAAGGCGGTGCTTTGTACCGAGGGGGATATATGTGGATTCGTTTTCAGTGATGGTTATCACCTCGCTGCCTTTGGTGATACGTGCCGTACCCTTGACCACTATCCAGTGTTCTGCACGGTGATGGTGTCTCTGCAGAGAGAGACACGCCCCTGGATTGACAGTGATGCGCTTGACCTGGAAACGGTCTGAGCTGTCTATGCTCTCGTAGGCACCCCATGGCCTGTTCACCCTCCGGTGCAGGAGCGCCTCGCCCCTTTTTTGCGACTTGAGATGCGCAACAATATTTTTTACCTTCTGTGCCTCGTCTTTGTCAGCGACCAGGACAGCATCTGCTGTCTCTATGATAATATGGTCCTTTACTCCGATTGCTGCGACCAGCCTGCTTCCGGCATAGATAAAGGAATTGCTGACATCCTTTGTTATGACATCCCCTGCAACAGCATTGCCGTCCTTGTCCTTCTTCAAAACTTCCCAGAGCGCAGACCACGACCCTATATCATTCCAGCCGGCATCAAGAGGTATAACAACAGCAGAGCCTGTCTTTTCCATGACCGCATAGTCTATTGAATCACTCCGGCAGCCTGCAAAGGCTTCCTGATCGAGCCGTGTGAAATCAAGGTCCCTGACAGCCCCTTTGAGAGTCTTCCGGCAGGCTGAGAGTATGTCCGGTGCAAAACGCCTGAGTTCATCCAGGTATCTGGATGCCCTGAACATGAACATGCCGCTGTTCCAGAGATACTCGCCTGATGAGATGAATTTTTTCGCCTTTGCCAGATCAGGCTTTTCCTCAAAGCGGTCGACTTTAAAGGCAACGTTCAATGTTCTATGTTCCATGTTCAATGTTGAGCCTTGGACTCTTTTCTTGCTTGAACTTTGAACCTTGAACTTTGGACCTTGAACTGGTTTTATTTGTTTGCCCTTCTTTATATATCCATATCCTGTTTCAGGCTTGTCCGGAACAATCCCGAAGGTGATGAGACTGCCGCTGTTGGCCAGTCTGGCCCCTTCCGTCACAGCGTTATGGAATGCTGCGATGTCTTTTATGACATGGTCTGCCGGCAGCACCAGCAAGATAGGGTCGGCTCCTCCTTTCATCGCCTGAAGCGCTGCGATTGCAACAGCAGGAGCAGTATTGCGGCCAACTGGCTCCAGCACAACAGCAGAGGGCCTGATGTTTATCAGGCGCAGCTGCTCTGCGACCATGAAACGGTGGCTTTCGTTGCAGACAATGAGCGGCGGTCCCAGATCAGCTATGCCGTCCAGTCGCGTGACAGTATTCTGGATCATGGTCTTTTCATCGACCAGGGGCAGAAGCTGTTTTGGATAGAGTTCCCGTGACAATGGCCAGAGCCTTGTCCCTGATCCACCTGAGAGGATGACCGGAAGTATTTTATTATGGTTTTTTTTCATTTCAGCCAGTTTGCTACGAATAACAAAAACTGCTTTGGAAATGCACGTACGTTTCTTATTACTGTCTTTAGCGCCTGTCTTCACTGATCACGCATGCTAATCACTGCTTACTGTCCTTTAAATACCATTCGTAGGTCTTTCTTATACCTTCTTCCAGGCTTGTCTTTGGTTCCCATCCAAGGGCCTTTATCCTCGATATATCCAGAAGTTTTTTGGGAGTTCCGTCCGGCTTTGTGCTGTCCCAGACAATCTCTCCCCTGAAACCGACAATATCCCTGATCATCAGGGCGAGGTCTTTTATCGTGATGTCCTTGCCGGTCCCTACATTGATGAATTCGCCGATTTCCCTGTAATCATACTTTTCCATCAGAAAGACGCAGGCATCCGCAAGGTCGTCGACATAGAGGAATTCCCGAAAGGGCGAACCAGTGCCCCAGAGTATAACGTCAGTTAATTTGTTCGATGTTCGATGTTCAACGTTTGAAATCCCGGCCTGAACTTTGAACCTTGAACTTTCAACATGCTGCCATCTGCTCTTTTGCCTCATGGAACTTCCGTATCATCGCGGGCAGGACATGGGAATCGCGGAGGTCGAAGTTGTCTTTCAGGCCATAGAGGTTCGTCGGCATCGCGGAGATGAAGTTAGTACCGTACTGTTCGTTATAGTACCTGCAGAGCTTTATCGCAGCTATCTTTGCTATTGCATAGGGCTCGTTCGTGGGTTCAAGAGTGCCTGTCAGGAGGTGTTCCTCCTTCATCGGCTGTGGCGCAAACTTCGGGTATATGCAGGAAGAGCCGAGGTTGAGGAGCTTCTTTGTCTTGTACCTGTATGCGGCATGTATCACATTGGATGCGATCATGAGGTTCCTGTATATGAAATCTGCTTTGTAGGTGCTGTTTGCAAGGATGCCGCCGACCTTTGCCGCAGCAAGGAAGACGTATTCCGGCTGCTCTTTTTCAAAGAACGCCTCAACCTCTGCCTGCCGGGTCAGATCAAGTTCCTTACTGGTCCTTGTGACGATGTTTGTATATCCGCCTGCCTGAAGCCTTCTCAGAATGGCGGAGCCGACAAGTCCGTTGTGGCCGGCGACGTATATTTTTGAGTCAGTTTTCATCAGTAAAGGCTGACCTTTCTATCTTACATTCATCTTATTCTTCATAAGCAGCAGTTCACTCTCCGCGAGCTTCAGGTCCGACTCCATCATCATCTTTACCAGTTCGGGCAAATTTCACCTTTGCCTTCCATCCGAGCTTCTTCCTTGCCTTTGAAGGGTCTCCCAGCAGGAAGTCGACCTCTGTGGGTCTGTAGTAGCGCGGGTCGATCGCAACAACCGTGTCTCCGATACGCAAGGCAGAGATTGAGGCTGAGGTCGAGGAGGATTTCAGGCTTTTACCAATCACGGATAACTGATTACTGTTTACAGTTTTTATGATTCCTTTTTCTGTTATCCCTTTTCCCTTCCATTCTATTTCGATGCCTATCTCCCTGAATGACATCTCGACAAACTCCCGGACAGAGTGGGACTCTCCTGTTGCTATGACGTAATCGTCGGGTGTCTTCTGCTGGAGCATCAGCCACATCGCCTCGACATAATCTCCAGCATATCCCCAGTCGCGCTTTGCATCGAGGTTGCCAAGATAAAGTTTTCTCTGGAGACCGCATATGATCCTGCTTGCGGCCATCGTGATTTTTCTGGTGACAAAGGTCTCTCCGCGCAATGGTGATTCGTGGTTGAAGAGAATGCCGTTGCTTGCGTGCATGCCGTACGCCTCCCGGTAGTTTACGATGATCCAGTATGCGTAGAGCTTGGCTGCGGCATAAGGGCTCCGGGGATAAAAGGGGGTCGTCTCCTTCTGGGGTATTTCCTGGACCTTGCCGTAGAGTTCGCTTGTCGAGGCCTGGTAGAAACGCACCTTCTTGGCCATGTTCAGGATCCTCAAGGCCTCGAGTATCCTGAGTGTGCCCAGGGCGTCTGAGTTTGCCGTGTATTCAGGAGTCTCAAAGGAGACCTGCACATGCGACTGCGCTGCGAGGTTGTAGATCTCAACCGGCTTTGTCTCCTGGATGACCCGTATGAGGTTCGTTGCGTCCGTCAGGTCGCCGTAGTGCATGAAGAACTTCGGGTGTCCCTCGTGCGGGTCCACATAGAGGTGGTCAACCCTCTGGGTATTGAAGCTCGATGCACGACGCTTGATGCCGTGGACAGTGTATCCTTTCTTAAGCAGGAACTCGGCCAGATAGGCGCCGTCCTGACCAGTGATGCCTGTTATCAATGCTGTCTTGCCCATTTTATACCTCGTATATCTTAAATTAGCTTATCTGTTGCTGATAGATTTTGCCTGAAGCTATTTATTTTAACACAAGTATTTATTTTCTCGTAGAACTTTGGAACCTTAAGGTTGTTTGACTTCATTTCTTCACGTGCTTCTGCATGAATAGCAAAATCGGGTTAAGCAGATAGTAGCCTATTGCCCTGCTGGATTTTTCAGGCAGGCGATACCTGGAGACTATCTCCCCCATAGAGGGGAAAAGCCTTCTGCACATTACCCGCAGAAAACCGGACAAATCGTCTCTCAATGACGCAAGAAGGACCTTGTTCAAGGCATGGTCTTTATCCCCTTCGAGGGCCACCTTGCGTATAATCCGATAGAGCATTTTTGCCCTCAGCTGTTTTAAATCAATACATGACTTTGGAACTTCAGCTCCGAGCAACTCATGAGACAGCTTCAGAACTACCCTTAAGACATTCTCAAATTTATAGGTCTTTGCGTAATGAAAGAGTTTCTCCCAGTCAATTTCATCCTTGTAATGCCGTATGATCTCTGCAAGCATAACAAGAAAACGCAGTTGAGCGAAAACCTTGAAAAATGTCCTGAATGAGTTATAGAGGATATTTTTTTCAGGAGAAAGCCATTGGTAAGTGCGGCCCTCTGACTGAACTGATATGCTCTCTTCCCACCAGAAATCAGGCGGCGCCGTGAAGTAGCGGAAAAAAAGGTTCCAGTGAGGCTCAAGCGTGTATTGTCCGTTTGACAGGCTTATATGATACAGCTCCTTTATGTAAAAATCGCGGTAAGCATCAAACCCTTTATCGTTTAACCTATAACCGTCGGATTCAAGATAATCCCTAGCACTCTCAATGTCCCCTATCCTTATCAGTATGTCTATATCGCTCGAAGGATAAGCCCCTAAGTCCCCGAATATTATCTCAGACGTAAGCGGTCCCTTGAGTGCTATAACTTCAAGGCCCTTTGCATTTAATCCGTCAATAAGCCTGTCAGTTTCTGCTGCCAACAGTACATTATGTCTGAGCGTATGGTTATAGACGTTCCCGAACCTGTCAAGAATGTTCTGCGGGATATTTTCAAGCCTGAGGAGATTTTTATAGATAAGATTGGAAGTCCCGTGCCGCGCGGATTCTGCTATGAGTGAATCCCAGTTTAAGCCTGAATCAATAAGTGTCTGGGCCTGTTTGAGGACTGACGAAGCAGGCTTGACCCTGGAGAGGTAGAGGAGTAGCCTTGTTTCATTGCTTGACCGTATTTTATGCCTTTTACTTTTCACATTTTACTGTTTATTCTTATTGTTACTGTTTTTGAAAAACTGCGGAATCTTCGAGAGGTTCTTACGGAGAAGTGTGGAGAGGCCTCCGACCTGATGCATCTTCATGGCACGATAGTCTTCAGAGGATTTTCTGATGATATTTGAGAGGCTTCTATTGCTCGCCCCGCCTATCCTCATCTTTACCAAGCACTTCGGGGATGTAGCAGGTCGAGATCCTATGCTTATCCAGAAACCTGCAGCATCAGCTCATAGTCTGCCGCAATTTTGAAATGAGGTGTTGAATATCCGTATTTTTCGTATACCTTGCGTTTGACAAAGAAAGTAGGGTGGGGGGCATCCAGCCTTTCTTCAGAAGGGCCGAATCGAAAGGTAGAGGACTTCCAGTAGCGGATGGTCTTGTTTGTATCATTTTTATCAACATACAGCAGGTCCCCGTAGCAGCTGTCAACGTTCTGTCTTTCAAAGCACTCGGCAACTGTCTTGAGGACAGTATCTGTAGCGTACAGATCGTCGGCATGCAGAAAACCGATCACGTCCCCTGTTGCCATCCTGATGCCCTTGTTCAGGGCGTCATATATGCCGTTGTCCGGCTCGCTCACCCATTTTGATATCCTGTCTTCGTACTTCTTTATGATATCCAGCGTCCCGTCCGTGGAACCTCCGTCGACGATGATATATTCAATATCCGGGAATGCCTGTCCCAGAACACTGCCGATGCAGGATTCAATGAATTCTTTTCTGTTATATGACGCTGTAATTATGGAGAATTTCAAGGATTCGCTGCCATCCATCGCCACGCGGTTTCGATGATGGCCTCAAGAGTATTGATCCGGGGTTCCCATTGCAAAAAAGTCCGGGCCTTTTCAGCGCTTCCAACAAGCTGGGCCGGATCACCCGGACGTCGATCAACAATCCTGTATTTTATGTCCACGCCGGTAACTTTTCTGCAGGTATCAATTACTTGTTTAACCGAAAAACCCTGTCCGTTTCCGAGATTATACGCTTCGAATCCTTCTGTCTTTTGCTCAAGCAGTCTTTTCATAGCCGACATATGTGCCGTGCAAAGGTCCTGCACATGGATATAATCACGGATGCAGGTCCCGTCAGGAGTATCGAAGTCATCTCCGAAGACGCAAAGTGTTGTATCTTCAGGCTTCCCGCCCTTTAAAACACGCTGTGCTTCCAGAAGCACAAGGGGAATGAGATGAGTTTCCGGGTCATGCCGTTCGCCCAAAATCCCTTCAGGGTCGCATCCGGCAGCATTGAAATATCTCAAGGCGATGCTTTGCATGCTATATGCTTCTGCAGAATCCTTTAATATTCTCTCAACCATCAGTTTCGTCTGCCCGTATGGATTGATCGGATTCTGCGGCTCGCCTTCTGTGATCGGGATTTTCTTCGGCATCCCGTACGTTGCGCAGCTTGATGAAAAAACAAATTTATCTACACCGGCAGATTTCATCGCATCGAGCAGGTTCAGGGTCCCTGCCACATTGTTCCGGTAATAACTGAGCGGGCTTTGCACAGACTCGCCGACATAACAAAAGGCGGCAAAATGCATAACAGCATCAAAGTGGTATGCGTCGAACAGTTTTTTCAGCTCGTCGAGGTTTTGCAGGTCGCCTTTCACAAAATCTCCGGCCACAACCGCGTCACGGTGACCTCGTGACAGATTATCAAAGACAGTTGTCCTGAACCCCGCATCAGCAAGAGCCTTGACCATATGGGAACCGATATATCCTGCGCCGCCTACGACCAGCACAGAAAAGATCATTCGACCTCCTTTTCAGAGGGCGTATTCTTATCGATAAGCCCTGTCATTCCGTCTTTATTTCCTTTGATCTTTAAAACTATCATATATTCATAAATGGCCAAGAGCCTGCAGTAAACAAACCCGGCATGGCCATCCAGAAACCCGAGTCGCAGTATGTACATGTAAATAAACCGCGCATCAGTGGCCTGAAATGGCAGTCTGAAGGAGAGCTCCTTCAGTGCCCGCCTTCTGGCGGGGTCGGGCTGCAGAGCAAAGCCCGGTCCAGTCCGACACTGTCTGTTTCCAGATGCCGCAGTGATCTCCTCCGCCTCCATGGATGAGTAGCGATTATGTTTTTCAAACCAGTCCTTAAACCCCTTGGAAAAGGAATAGTGCAGATAGGGATTGTTCAATGTTCCTATCCTCGACTGTTCCATGTCCTCTTTCTGTCCGTGGCCGACCTGCCTGAATTTAAACTGCCGCATTCTCGTCAACCTGACCTGATATGAGGGATACATGCCCGAGAACCGCAGCCACTTTCCCTAACAGCATCATCTTTGAAGGGACCATGAAAGCGTCATAAGACGTTGTCTCAATATTCTGCTCCATCTCAAAACGCAACCCCTCGGTCATGATCTCATCGGCATCGAGATGAAATATCCATTCATGCTTAAAGGATATGATTCTGCAGGCATAATTGCGCTGTCCGGCAAAATCATCAAACTCCCTGAAAAAAACCCGCGCCCCGTATCTTTCCGCTATCTCAACAGTCCTGTCATTGCTGTAAGAGTCCAGGACAACAATATCGTCACACCACGATATGGCTTCCAGACAGGCAGGGAGGTTCTTCTCTTCATTGCAAGTCAAGTATCAGTATGATATAGACATGCTACTTTATCGCTCTGCCCTTCATGAGGCTGCTGTTTCATTATTCTCTTTCTTAGAAATCCTGCAGGATTTCCAGCCACGATTGCCCATGGCTCAACATCCTTAACAACCACAGCCCGCGCGCCCACAACTGCGCCTTCACCGACAGTCACTCCCGGGCCGACATAGGCGTCGGTGCAGATCCACGCCTGATCGCCGATAATAATCGGCGGCTTAAGAAGGGGCATTGACGGATCAGTATAATCATGCGTCCCGGCGCAAAGATGGGCGCGGTGTGATATGGTGACGGCATTTCCCGATAGTCACTTTTCCAAGATTATAGATAAAGGCATATTCACCTATCGAAGACCAGTCGCCGATTTCGAGGTTCCACGGCATATAAATAACTGCTGAATTGTAAATGTGGACATTCCGTCCGACTTTTGCGCCGAACAACCGAAGCAGAAATCTTCTCCAGCTAAATAACGGACGGCGGACTGTACCGGAACAATAGTGAAGCAAGTGACCACAAGACCCTCATGACTATCTCTTTGGCAGAATATTTTGTCGGCCTGTCGGTTCGCTGCAATGTCTAATTTATTACTTTGCATTGATAGATATTCTTCCTTCCTATACAACTTCAAACATACGCAATAACGGCCTTGAGCAGATGTCCCAATGGTATCTTTCGGCATTTTGTCTGGCCGCTTCCGACAGTCCCTGCCATGCACTGTCATCAGTAAGCAGTCCCGCAAGGGCCTTTGCCGTACCTTCAACATCATCCGGCTCCGGATAGACACCGCCGAGTCCGCAGACCTCGGGTATTGCGCAGCAATTGGAACTAACGACAGGGTTGCCGAACGCCTGGGCCTCGACAGCCGGGATGCCGAAAGACTCAGACCTGCTCATAAGGCAGAACAACTTTGACTCGGCATAATAGCTATTGAGATCGTCACGCGACGCGTAGCCTTTGATTTCAACAACACTATCCATCTTCAGTGCAGAAATAAGTCGCCGGATTCTTTGTTCATATGCATGATCGGACCAGGGACCGACTAGCAACAATTTGGCCGGGACATTATACACACGCCTTACAACCTCAACCGACCTGATCAGTGTCTCTATCCCTTTGTGAGATGCCATAACCGATACGCAAATAATTTGAAACGGTTTCTTTGAGGTCTTTTATCGTCGGAGAGTTTTGCAGCCATGAATATATCTTCGTCTATGCCTGTATAAACTATTTCGGATGCCCGTTCAGTTATCCCTGCATCTTTACGGTATACCTGACGCATATAGTCGGACAGAAACAACATCATAGAAGCCTTCTTCATTGCCTTTCTATAACCCCACCTCTGCAACATCGATTTAATATTACCAATGGTATTGTGCTCTATTTCGGCTATTAAAGGCACCGGGTTCATGGCATATGATACCTGAGGCAATTCAATCATCGGTGTTATGGCCCCGGAAGTCGTAAATATGAAATCTGCTTTTAACTGTCTAATGAGAGCTGCAAGCCCAGCCTGTTCCCACCATAATCTTCCCGCCCAGTGGGCCGTAAATGCCGGACATTCCCGCCAGGAGACATTACTGCCGAGGTCGCGGCGTATGTCTTTGTTCATCCTGTGATATAAAACGACATATTCATGCCGGTCCCGCGTCCATTCGGAAAGTTTTGCGAGATGACCGAGAAGGACATGCCTGCCGCTGAGGTTTGTGGCAGACAGGGCGTTAACGAGAACGCGCACTATGTGCCCTTCTTTTTTGTGTGAAGAAACATGAAGGATTTATTTTGTTTCTTCATACACTTTTGAAAACAATTGCCTGTCCGGTGTGCAGAACAAGCGGCACTTCCGGCTTATCTGAAAAAAATTCAATCAATAGCCTTTCTTGCTCTAGGACAGGAAGGCATTCCGTAATCATCGAATACCATGAATCCTCCTGGTTGAAGCCTGGGATATATGAAATCACAACAGTCTTTAACCGATTTGTAGATGTCAACTTCAATATAAGCAAAGGCAATCCTGTGAGCTTCAAGATTCTGAAACGTGTACGGCAGAAGGCCCTTATGAAAAACAACAATGCCGCGGTCGAAAACCACAGAGGTGAGTCGTGATTGTACATCCTCAAGTGAAGTGTCAATAAAATCACCTAGCTTATGGCGGGCCTTGTCCTTCCGCAACCTGTCCTTTTTCAGGCAGATAGAAGTCCAAGAATTCTTGTTACAGCCTTTATCACTTCATCAACTTTTATGAGATCCATGCAACTGCAAATCGGTTTCGGGCATTCTGGCAGCATACACCCGGCACATGCTACTTCAGCGTCCTTCCTCAGAACTTCGTGCATATCTCCAAGAGGGTGCCATCGTCCAGGATTGTCCTTGGCGGAATAAAGGCCCACACAGGGTATGCCGACAGCAGCAGCCAAATGAGTAGTGCCTGTATCCAGCCCGATGAGCATCCGGCATTGTTCCAAAACAGCGGCTGTTCCACGGGGCCCGAAAGCGCCTGCCGCATTTATGCCATGCCCCCATATCTTTAGTAACTCTGCTCCTAAGCTTTGTTCCTTTGGCCCCCCGACAACCACCATCTGACAGTGCAAAAGGCGGCTCACCCTCTCTCCTACTTCTGCAAAACGTTCTACAGGCCATCGGTTTATCGGGTGCTTGGATCCTGGAGCAATGGCGATCAAAGGAGCGCTTCCATCCCAGCCCCTCTCCCGAAGCCACTTCAAGGCATCCTTTTTCTCAGCATCCGTCAATTCCAGACCTCTTTGGCTCAGCTGATCTTTTTCAGACGCCTGAATGCCGTCAGTCCTAAGCCGATCCAGAATGAATAGGGCTTCAGATTTAACAGTGGCAGGCTTTCCATCTTGACCGCGCGGAAAGAGCTCCTCCTTTTTGAAGACTTGAAAACCGATAAGGCTTCTTATTCCTGAGATCCGGAAAAATATTCTGTCCCGTATCACGGACCACGCATCTCTTTGAGCTGGAACAAGGTATACAACTGCGTCAAACTTCAGCTTCCTAAGGGCGCGGACAAGCCTAATCCTACCAGCCACCTGCGATAATCGGCCGCCCTTAGAGGGATATTCGACAAATGTATCCACACAGGAATGGGGTGAAAGGATGTCATCAGGGACCACTAGGTCATGACTCTCCCTGTTTCTTAAGAGGCAGATATGGGCGTTGCTTCCAAAGTATCGCCTGATTGCATAGAGCGCGGGGATAGAAACCAGAGTATCACCGAGAGCGCCAATCCTAAATACAAGAACACGGGGAAAAGAGCTCATCGTAGTTTCCTATTGAGGAAAATGAGACAGTCTCCGGCAGCGCATCCCGACATCAAAGATTATCTGGGAATCCTGCTGTTGGGGACGCTCAGAGGCATATAGCGGCTGAGAGTGGAACGGGCCGCACTGTCTTGCTCTTGCCTAATGCCAGAGGCCCATAGTGGTCCGGACAAAGCCACGCCTATAAAAAATGCTGTCAGTGTTACGATGAAAGCATCGCTGTATGCCTGATGAGAAATGATAAAGGAAGATGCATTGGCTGCTATGAACCCAAGCAGCCCGACCTGCATAATAAACGATGGTGAGACAGTATCCGCCTGCCTCAATGACCGGAATAACGACCTCGCCAAGCTTATAGCAAATAAAACAGCAAAAAACAAACCCGGCATACCGAGTTCCACAAGAATCTTATCGACTCCCCCCTCCTGCCAGCTGCGCTGCAAAGACACGTCAGCATGTTGTACCCCCTGGGAAGCCGTACCTATGCCGTTCCCGAAAAAGCCGGATTGGTCATATGTAGCCAAGACATCATACCAGGCATGGGTTTCCAGTCGGTCATACAGGTTTGTAGCCCCATAGGCAGTATAAGTAAAATAACCTTCTTCAACACCTATATTGCCGGCCGCGATAAACACCCCGATAACAGCAATCCCCGAAACAAGTGCAAGCTTTATTATGCGGCTGGTTTTTCCCTTAAACCAATATGAAGCAGACACCACAATAAGCCATACTACCGGCATCAGTATCATTTTATTTCGTCCGCTGATCAGCAAGCAGAGCCCTCCCCAGAGGGCGACCCCTATCCAGAGCCAGCGATTTGCTCCCCGCCGGAACATTATCATAGTGAGTCCGAACATAACCAGTGATGAAGCATGCCAACCCATGACATCAGGGCTGCGGTAAAAGCCTGCAATCAAATCAATCGATCCGCCTCCCGGGACAAACCTAATCCAGCGCATATCAAGGACTTTGGTGCCAATCGCAGTCCAATCTGGTAGTATATGGAGATATTCTATGACGCTTCCGATAAGAAAAAGAGATGTCACAACACAGTAAAATGTAATAAACTTCTCTAACTGACTCATCTCCCGGACAAAAAGAAATCCGAGCATTATTGCAACTATGGGAGCCAGGTACCCGAAAAGGCCGATGACCGCCACCTTCCACATATCAAGGCCATTCAGAAAGAGTACTGCAGTGCCCGGCAGAAGGGAGGCAATAAACCACACCATGCGAGGGGCAAGCTGCTTATATGCCATCTTCAGGCGTCTCCAGGCAAATCTCTCACGCATAAAGAAATTGAAGCACGAAGCGATCCAGATCGGCAGGAATCCCAGGACCATAATCGCCGGGGCCCCCGGCATCATCTTGCGTATAGGGTCCTGAAGCGCGCCCGCCAAAACGACCAGGAACAGACCTTTCCTCCAGTCAGTAAATGCAATTCCTGTACTAATGGTCAGAAACAATATAAATAATTCTGTCATAAGCTGGGCAGCCCTTCCCTCAAATTAGTTTACCATTATCGTAGAATTCGGAATGGACGTCAAGCTTCTTGGGCTGCACAACAGCCGCAAAGCGCGGCCCCCTTAAGAGCAGTCTTACTGCCCAGCATGCGCCGAGCAGTTCCGCTGCCAGGCTCAAGGGTATCCACCACGGCCTGCGTAGGTGGTGCCGGGTACGGACGGCACGCAGCGGCTGAACTATGAGCGTCTTCAGCCCCTCACTAAAGCCGCCTCTGAACCCATAGTAGTATTTTCCGACAGCGTGTTGAGGCCGCCACGTCATCAGATGGCTCCCATAAGAACGTGTGCCTCCGCTGCCAGCTCTGAGATGACGGATTGAGGCCTTAGGATCGAAGGCTATAGAGCCGCCCGCGCGTATTACGCGCCGGGCAAAGTCGCTTTCAAAGCGATAAGCAGCGCCTACAAAATTTTCGTCAAAGCCTCCGACGGAAAAAGCCTTTTCCCTGTTTACACAGAGATTGCCGGCCATAACGTCTCTGATAAGACAGGGCTCATTGCTGTTAAAGGGGAACCATCCACGCCGCCATTTTTCTTGACTTATCTCCTTCTCTCCTGGCTGCAGCACCTGCCCGGCAATACACCAGACGGTATCTGTGGTATGATTGCTCAATGCCGTTGCATGAGCAGCCACCAGTGTGCTGACCGGCACAATATCATCATCCAGATAAAGGACGTACGGAGTTTCGGAATAGGCCAGTCCTGTGTTCATCGCACGGGGTATAGAAGGCTGGTCAAGGCGGATCCAACAGATTGAAGCCGACGCTGCCCATTGCGAAAGCGCCTTCTCGGTTTCCGGTTCATGGTTAGGAGACTGATCTACCACAATAATTGTTGAGGCCCTGTCCCTTTGCGCAAGTAAATACCCGACAGTCCTGATCAGAACCGCCTCCCGCCCGAAAGTAGGGATCACTATGGTTATGTCCGAAGGTTTCACCAATGAAGGCATTTAACTCCTATAGCGCAGAATCCTGGCCGGTACCCCTGCCACTATGGCATTCGGAGGAATATCCCGATTAACAACAGCATGGGCACCAACTACGGCTCCATCGCCTATCGTCACGTTATGCAGCACAACAACACCGGTTCCCAACCGATACATCACTGCCTATACTCACCTTTCCGGAGTCACATGCCTGCTGGTCAATCCGGCTGTGAGCAGAAATCCCGTGACGATGATCTGTAATAAAACAATTCGGTGCAATTATTGTATGGTCTCCGATAACCAATTCTTCTTTAATGTCGAATTCTGTGCCCCTCCCAATAAACACGTAACTGCCGATGATCATCCGGGCAGTATCATTAACGATTTTCATGTAAACATCAGCCTCCATCATGCATCGTCCTCCGATATCTACGCACCATGGTCGCTCGATCCTGCAGCGTTCCCCCAATAATGTCTTCGGTCTTACAGAAGCGCCACGCAACCGCAAAAAAGCAGACCGCAAGCGTCCCCGGACAATATAAGATGCCGAAATGAGTTTTTCGAGATGACGTTGAATAATTCTCACGGCGCGGCGACTCCCTCGATCATAATTTGATGTGAAAGGAGTTTATTAAGAACTGGCATGCGAATAGTAAGACGGTCGAGTAACTTTAATATCCCCACCGGTGCAAAGGCATGAAGATACCGAACTTTCATATGACCTGAAATCCAGGGTGTTTCAAAATGCCTGACTTTTACCCTAGTCAATCCCGATTGCTGAAAAATTGAACGAAGCTCCTCTGCTGTGTAAGCAAAGAAGTGGCCGTCTCCGTCAGCTGAAAACTGACGTTGCGCATATTTCGACGCATCCCCCAGTGCCGAGAAGCTTGGCAGGTGATTTTTAATATATTCCCCATTCGGGGTAGTCATCACCAGCCTCCCCCCTGGTCTTAACCATTTCAGCAAGCGTTTTGTAAATTCGCGAGGATATATAAGATGTTCGATTATCTGATTGGCGAATATAACATCGAACTCCATTTCCATCTCCATTTTCATCACATTGCCGCATAGAAAATGTATCTCTCCTTTTTCATGCCGCGACGCCGCGTAATCGAGAAACTGCTGCCGAATGTCAATCGCCCATACGCGGTGGCCCTTTTCGGCAAGGAGAAGTGCCAGAGTGCCCTGGGCACAGCCTACATCCAATATCTTCAGACTGCAATCCTCATCCAACAGAGAGCAATACATATCAAGCTGGCTGTGATACATGTTCCAGACGTGCCGCGCAATCCTGTTATCCCATATCTCCTGTATGTCATGATGATATAGCGCCTTTACGTCTTCAGGCCATGAGGGATCAATCACAGGGGCTTTCATTGCAGAAAATACCTCACTAGCGACTTTAGATGAAAAGGGAATTCAGCTAGTGCACGCCTGAAATAAATCCCTGCTGCCGGATTTCCATTTCGTCTCAAACACGCCCCTATAAAATAAGACGCGTGAGCCCTTACAAGTCTGCTGCTCCTTGCGTTTGCCACAGGGACGGATCCCCCAAGCTTTCTTCAAGCATTGTCCTCATGCAGACCAGCGCGTCTCAGTCGTGCACACTCCAATATTATGCGAGCCGTTTCAATCTGCTCTTTCCTGTACAGATTGCTTATCGCATCCAGGGAAAGCGACGCGTGGTACAAAGCCTCAGCGCACGACGACATGTCTCCCGTTTTCTGAGAGTCTTATCCAAAGATCCAGGTCCTGTGCATAATAAAAGGCGGGTCGGTATCCGCCAACGCGATCGTATAATTCCCGGGAGAAAAGAGTACTCCCATGATGAGGCGGTCCAGTTATCTCCGTCAGTTTCAAAGTCAACATCAGATCTGTCGCCTCTTCATTATTCTGAATTCTGTCATAAAGAAATTCACCTTCAGGGCCGAGTATATCTTGTACCACATGAAACAAGTGACGCCTCCCTGTTATTCCTTATGCATGAAAACTGTTTAACGAGTCTGTCCGGGCAAGAGATATCGCCCACATCCTGACGGGCGATATACTCGCCTCTTGCCTGAGCACACCCCCTGATAAGAGCGCTGGGTGAGGCCCATGTATTCTCCTGATCGATCACACGTAACCGTCTGTCAGCTGCGGCATACTCCGCAAGAATTGATCCGGACTCATCCGTTGAACCATCGTTGACAATGATAAACTCAAAATCAGATCCCTCCTGTGACAGGATGCTTTCAACTGACCTGCGCAGATACCTGGAGCCGTTATAGACGCTCATGACGACCGATATATCGGGATTCTTCATATTATTTCATCCACGACTGTTTTATGGTATGAGACCCGGAGCGACGTTTTAAAACTCTGTCGGCGACCTGCGCAGTCTTTCCCATGAACGACCATCCCAACAGCTCTGACAATATTCGTAAACTCGCAAGTCTAATGCCTCGCTGCCTGCCGCTTTTGCTGCCAGCCTCCAACACCTGCTTAGACGTATCAAAATCTCCCATAGCACCACCTTGTCGGGCTGTCAGAAAAGCCCATCGGCAGAAATGGTTCATTTCCGGGCTGTCGCGGGAGATCCCGGCTTTGAGAGCAGAGTTGTAGAGGGTAAGTCTGCAGAACAGCTATGGCCGACAATTTGGCAGGGGAGAGTTTGCCGCCTGCCAGACGTGGACTCCCCTGCTGGCGGGCGGGTTTCGGAAAGAAACTCTAGCAGTACACCAGCTTAGCCCCCGATGCCCCGACCCGCGCATCATACTCCCAGTCCTCGCCCATCCGAATATCTGACCAGGGACCGACCGCATCACAGACGCTCTTCCTCCAGAGCGGCGTATGAGTATTCCACCAACGATCCACGAGCAGACCCGGGAAGAGGGTATCTCTGGCTTCACCGGTCCACTTGTAAGGAGATTTGAGTACCCTGCCCTCTTCGTCTATCTACGCCTGGTCATTCCGTAGGCGATGCCGCATTCCGGATGCTCCCGCAGGGCCCGGACCTGTATCTCGAACTTATCGGCAGCAGCCGGTCGTCGCTGTCGAGATATTGAATAAACTCCCCTCGCACGACCTGCCTGCCCGCTTCTCTGGCCAGGCCGGGGCCGCAGTTGGGGATGTGCAGGACTTTGATTTCGGAGGGGAACCTTTCTGCAAGCTCATCAACCACCTGGGCGGTCTTGTCCGTAGACCCGTCATCGACGATTATGATTTCTATAAGCCGATACGTCTGGTCAAGAACACTTTGGACAGCCTCTCGAAGAAAGCCGGACGATTGTAAACAGGAATTACAGTCGAAACCAAGCCGTATATTGACGTTTTATCCATTGCTAACGGTTGCCTTGTTTTGAACTGCACAATTGATCAATTCGATCTAACACAGGGATAGACATGAGCTTAGTAAATAAATGTAGATTACGATCACCGATTTTCTTTGGCGCAGGAGGATGCCATAGGTGTATACCGAAGGAATAGCTTCCCCTAAAGACGAGTTGTTTTCAGACGGTCAAGAAATTCGACGGTCTTCTCCTCCATCCCCAGTATTGCTCATCATGCCCCCCGATTTTTTCATATGCCTTCTTGGAAACGGCAACGGAAAGTGCCGGGATTATTTGCCTGAACAAGAGCAACTTTTTCCGGCAGCCGCCCGCGCACCACTGTTCAAAAACATTTCTGAACCTGCCTGGTCAAGATGGAAAATCAATCTTGAAGGCCTGACGGAGTCCCACCCGGCTTCAAGTCGCACTATGACGGCTTCGAGGTAACGGCCCGGCGGCACAACATCGGCGTCATGCAGAAGGACATACGGCGCTGACGCATTTTGTACTCCCGCATTCATTGCCTTGCTCTTGTTAAACTGTTGGCCCTGTGTTCGCTCTAAAAAGATATATTTCAGCCAGTTCGGACAAAAGGCTTCATATTGTGGACTCAATCCATGCTCAACTACAATGATTTCAAAACTGTCAATCGTCTGCCCAAAAAAGCAGCCAGCACACACTGAAAAAGCTTAATACGATCCTCTCCGCCGACCGGTAATATTACGCTAATCTCAGGCGAACCCGTCGAATCCAATAGCAGCGGACGTCCAGCAAGTCCAATCGGCCATTCTGCCAAACAATGTTTCATAAGGCGTCCCCCCACTTCAGGGAAAAAACGGGCCACGGTAAGGAAAGACGAATCCTGCCAGTCACAAATGCGCGATGAAAGATCATCACCCATGAGAATGCGCTCACGCCTGTTACTCGGACGACTCCCGCTATCTGCGAAGAGAGGGTGACAATGCAGCCTCTGCCTTCCAGCGCTCGTGTAGCCAGCATCCAAGCCTCTGTTTTGCCGTAGTGTTCATTTTTGCTGCGACAAGCTAGAAATAACAGTAGATGTGCTGTTCCGAATAATATTCAATCCAAAGTTTATTTTTGAAACAACCAAAAAGATTCATATCAACTTTCTTCACCTCTAAACCTTCCTGCTTGCCCGCCCTTGACATAAAACGTATTGCTTCCGGTCTTGGGCTGGGAGGTAACTGAACTCCGAGTAGATATGTCAGTATTTTCTGTCCCTCTTTTGCGTCATTGCTCTCGACTATTATGACCTCGGGCTGATATTTTGCGATATTAAACCCCTGCAGCGCCTGCAGTTCCATCCCCTCTATATCAAGGCTCAGCAAATCTACTTTGCCAGTGAGAGGTTCCAGAAGACCATCCAGTGATCTGCGCGGCACCCTCACCTTGCTGAGCGAGTGCCCTTCATCAAGACAGCGCTTGACATGACTCTCGTCAGCCTCCACAAAGGAAACGAGGCCGAAGGCGTCCTTCATGTCCGCACAAGTAAACTCAATTTCGCCTCCGTCTATCGCCCCCAAGGCGCAATGCACCACCGTACTGTTAGGGCGGTTTGTTCTGCATTTAGCGTAAAGTGAAGGGTGGGCCTCGAACCAGAAGTCCTTGCCAGCCGATGCTCTCCAGAAAATATGTATTGCTGAATACTTTTCCATCATATGCGCCAGCCTCTATAAAAAGCCTTAGCGCCTACCTCTGAAAAAGTCATAGAGAAAAATGTCCTCTCCATCCTGCGACCTCGAATCAAAAGGAACTACAGGCAGTATGTCGGGATAATCCAGACGGAATGCAAGCTTGCGGACATCCTTGCGGGTCTGAACGGAAATTCGCTCGAGTTCCCCGTCATACCTTCGCTGCATATCAATAAGCATTTTAAAAAGCGACCGGTGTCTCTTGACCATCAAAATGCCCAGCACGAACAGCGCGCACATGGTCGCTAGGAGAGTACCGGACAATAAAAGAAGAATTAAATGAACATTCATTTCAGGCAAACCTCTCTATTAACCATCTAATCCCTGCCGAAACCTTGGATCTTGCATAGTCCGGGACAGCCCCGGCTGGTTCAATCCATTTCGCTATGCGACCTGCTAA
>CAWEYN010000023.1:0-375429 GCA_963813295.1 uncultured Nitrospira sp. | reverse complement strand
GAAGTGCCGAGCGCGACTATTTATATGTGGATGATGCCGTTGAGGCGACTATTCGGGCTGCTGTTTCAGCTACAATGAAAATCGGACCAGTAAATATTGTTCGAGGCGCATCGACTCCTGTCAGAAATATAGCTGAACTATTAATCAAGATAGCAGGATTTAAAGGCCAAGCCATTTACCGTACAGATAAATCAGATGGTTATTCCTTGCGTTTCAACAACAACATGATGCAGCAGTTATTTGGGCGCTGGCACTTTGTTGGACTGGAAAAAGGTCTGAAACGTGAATTCGATCATGTTGGAGGTTTTGACCATGAAACACGACGAGCTGAAGCGAGTATCTAATGTATCCGATTGGTATTTGAAAGAGCAACTGGATTTTGACAAACGTTTGATCCGTTTCCGTTACGAGACACTTAAGCCTTATTGTAACGGACCAGAAGGACTGGAATTAGGTCCGGCCGAAGGGCGAATGACTCAATTTCTTTTCCAGTGTTTCGAGCGTTTGACTGTTGTTGAAGGTGCCGCCACATTGCTAGAAATGATTCCGGATTTTCCCAACGTTATCAAAGTTCATTCTCTCTTCGAGGAGTTCGAACCTGATAGGAAATACAATACCATTATCATGGAGCATATCCTTGAACATGTTGATCAACCGGTTCCATTAATGCGGCGCATAAAGCAATGGCTTGCGCCACAAGGCAAGATGCTGCTAGGCGTTCCGAACGGTAACTCGATCCACCGTTTGGCCGCCGTGAAAATGGGGCTTTTAAAGCAACCATGTGAATTAAATCAGCGTGACCGCGCCCAGGGGCACCGACGCGTATACACGCCAGAAACCTTTAAAAAGGATATAGAAGCAGCTGGCATAAGGGTGATCAAATTGGGTGGAGTGTTTTTTAAGCCGCTTTCAAACCAGCAAATTCAGGACCACTGGACCGATGAAATGATCCAGGGGTTTTATGAGCTGGGCAAGGATTTCCCCAATCATGCCGCTGATATCTATGCCGTGTGCGAACTTTCGTGATTGATACGATCATGCTCGATCTCGATGGACCGATACTTGACGGTCGGCTACGCCATTACCAATGTTACAGGGATATTCTATTGGAACAAGGGATTACTCCCATTTCTATCGATCAATACTGGGAAATGAAGCGTAATAAAAAAGATAGGCGCATTCAGTTGGCGGCCAGCAATGCTGAAAGTATCTATGATGTATTTTTAAGTTCCTGGCTAGAACGGATCGAGCAGGAACGATATCTGTCCTTTGATCGTTTGCAGCCGGGTGTCCTTCAAAAGTTGTACGAATGGAAACATAACGCCATACGACTCGCATTAATCACTATGCGCAACAATCCTGCAGCGCTTCATCGACAGATGGAATTACTTGGACTGTTACCGTTATTCGACAAAATCGTAACTATAAACAAATCTGGAGAAGTCGCCATAGATAAAGCCGAGGCTGCACGAAGCTTTGTGGAGATGGGTGAAAAAAATTCTGTTCTCTGGATAGGCGATACAGAAGTTGATATTCTTGCAGCTCGTCTTCTCGGGGTAAAAGTTTGCGCTGTCAGCTGCGGTCTGCGAACGGCAGAATATCTGGTGACTCTCGATCCGAACTTTATTGTTCTCGATCTCAATGGAATTGTTCTTTCAGAAATGAGGCCTATATGAGCATCCAAGATTGTAAAATAATTGAGCTTCCCAAAATAACTGAACCGCGCGGCAACCTGACCTTTATTGAGCAGAACAGGCATATCCCTTTTGCGATACAACGGGTCTATTACCTCTATGACGTGCCAGGAGGTGCAGAACGCGGCGGACATGCCCATAGAAATCTGCATCAGTTTATCGTTGCCATGTCGGGCAGTTTTGATGTTGTTCTGGATGACGGCTTTGAAAAGAAGCGCTTTCATCTCAACCGCTCGTATAATGGTTTGTATGTGTGCCCCATGATATGGAGGGAACTGGATAATTTTTCTTCTGGCTCTGTATGCATGGTTCTGGCGTCAAATCTCTACGACGAATCTGACTATTATCGTGATTACGAGATCTTCTTAAATGACTTACGAGAAAGTAAATGAACATACCTTTTCTTGATCTTAAGAAGCCATACCTTGAGCTTAAAGAAGAACTCGATGCGGCTTATCAGCGGGTCATGGAATCGGGCTGGTATATCCTCGGCCAGGAGGTAGTTGCCTTTGAGCGGGAGTTTGCCGACTATTGCGGGGCCAGTCACTGCATCGGCGTGGGCAACGGCCTTGATGCGCTGCACCTGATCTTGCGAGCAATGAATATCGGGCCTGGCGATGAGGTCATTGTCCCAGCTAATACATATATCGCAACATGGCTAGCGGTGTCATATGCAGGAGCTACGCCTGTGCCGGTCGAGCCTGATGAACTAACCTATAATATTGATCCGTACAGGATTGAATCTGCCATCACTGGGAAGACCAAAGCTATTATTCCAGTCCACCTCTATGGCCTTCCTGCCGAAATGGACCGAATTAATGCAATTGCACAAGCCTACAGACTAACAGTAATAGAGGATGCTGCGCAGGCCCACGGATCACGCTATAAAGGTTGTAGAGTGGGAAGCTTGGGCAATGCAGCTGGGTTCAGTTTTTACCCAGGCAAAAATCTCGGAGCTTTTGGGG
Source organism: uncultured Nitrospira sp. (assembly GCA_963813295.1). GTDB lineage: Bacteria > Nitrospirota > Thermodesulfovibrionia > Thermodesulfovibrionales > UBA6898 > JAOUFP01. The sequence goes on along the minus strand of CAWEYN010000023.1, from coordinate 372,770 downwards.
ACGGAGGAGCCGTGGTCACCAATGATAGTGCACTGGCGGACAAGGTTCGGGTACTGCGCAACTACGGATCATGTGTTAAGTACCACCATGAAGTCAAAGGGCTCAATTCCCGGCTGGCTGAGATTCAAGCGGCCTTATTAAGGGTAAAGCTGACCAGACTGGATGAATGGAATGACCGACGCAGATTTTTGGCCAAAGCTTATGTAGAAAACCTAAGGGGTACAGCTTCTCTGGTTCTTCCTTATGTGCCTGAATGGGCTGAACCAGTTTGGCATCTCTTTGTGATTCGCCACTCTGGACGGGATGCTCTTCAACAGGAACTTTCCAGAGCAGGGATTGGAACGCTCATTCACTATCCAGTACCGCCTCATTTATCAACAGCCTACGCAGATCAGGGATATCAGGCAGGTGCTTTCCCCATTACCGAGAAGCTTGCACAGACCGTGTTGAGCTTGCCCATCGGCCCCCACATTGATGCTCCCGGCATTTCTAAAGTGGTCCATGCAATAAAGATGTTTGACTCGACATCCGCACCAAAGAAAGTGTCATAATATCATGACGACTGACACTCAGCAACCACTCGTGAGTATTATCATAGCTAGTTATAACCATGCCGCATATGTGGAAGAAGCCATAAGATCGGTTTTAAACCAGACCTACCAGAGCATTCAATTGATTGTAATAGATGACGCATCTCCAGACGATTCTGCTCAGAGGATTTCAGCGTTACAGAGAGAAAGAAATTTCTTGTTTCTTCAGAACGATAGAAACATCGGACTACAGTGTTCTCTAGCTAAAGCAATACAAGAAGTTAAAGGAGATTATCTTAGCTGGTTTTCATCTGATGACATGATTTTAAAATACAAAATTGAACGACAGGTTACCTTCCTTAGCCAGCAAGCCCTCGACGGAGTATATGCGTCTGGATATCTGCTCTATCCGGATAATCGGCAAGTACCCATGGACCTTGAGCGGGTCGAGCGGATGTTCAGGGAAGGGACGTACTTGAAGCACATCCAAGTCTGCGATACCTATGGGGCCATGTTTCAGTCAGGTTTGTTCAGGACGGATGCCCTGAAGGCCCTCTCCTATATCCGGGAGCGCTTCTGGTCGGACGACTGGGCAATGACCATGAAATTACTGGCGAAATACCGGATCGGCTTTCTCAACGAACCGGTTTTTCTATACAGGCTGCATGATGCCAATATCCACAAGAACTATTGGAACTCCTTTCCCGGACGGGTGCAGGTTGTTTCCCTGCTTACGCCCCTTGAACTCAGACATACGGCCCTAAGCAATTTACTTGCTTCTCAGGCAGACTATCTCGTGGTTGACCATCAACGGACATTGGCGAAAAGATTCTACCTCGCTTCACTGGCAATGGATTTCAGATTTAAAAAACTAATACATTTTATGAATATTCTGAACTGTCACCCTGCAATATGGTTGCGTCGCTGTCAACAGTATGCTATACGATTTGTCCGAAAGGTGTTGCTATTACCGAAGCGAATTCTATGAGTGATTCAATTGCAAGGAAGTTAATCCCCAAGGTATCTGTCTCCATGGCGGTTTTTCAGCAAAAGAGCTTCATCCGTGAAGCCCTTGACAGCGTCCTTATCCAGAATTATCCGAACATGGAAGTAATCATCGGAGATGACTGTTCAACAGACGGAACGCAGGAAATTTTAAAAGAATATGCACGTAAATATCCGGAACTCATAAGGCTGATTTTGGCAAAAGAAAACACTGGAATTACAGGTAATTGTAATCGAATTCTGAAGGGATGCACAGGTCAATATATTGCGTTTATGGCGGGCGACGATATCTGGTTGCCCGGCAAGATACAAGCCCAGGTTGACTATCTGGAAAGCCATCCCCGCTGTTCAATCTGCTATCACAATATGGAAGTATTCGACTCTGATTCGGGCGAACCGTTGTACTATTTTAACGGTCGCGAAGCGAATCACCCCTATGAAGGCAAAGCTGAGTTTGCTGTCCAATATGGAACGTTTAACGGTGCCATTTCCAATATGGTGAGACGAGCTGATTGCCCTCCCCATGGATTTGACTCGAGAGTTAGTGCAGCGTCGGACTGGCTTTTCTGGGTCAATATCCTGCTGAATGGGGGTGAGATTCATTATCTCGACAGAGTTTTTGCGAGGTACAGAAAGCACAAGAATAACATTACTCAATTGACACAGCTGAGAAACTACAGGGAGCATTTGAAGAGCGCCAATATTATTTTAAAAAACAAGCCAGGAATGATTAAAGAAGTACTATTCAGAAAAGCTGATATTTACAATGTCCTCATGCAGCTGGATGGTAATAAATATCGAAGAATGATGTGGAGCACTTATCGCAAATTGAATGCGAGAATTTATAAAATACTATTATATTTTAACAATCTTGCTAAAACCATACTTGGAGGGAACGCATTGGGCAGCACACATGACAACGTTGAAAAGAAATTATCTGACGACGGAAAGCTAAAGATCGTTTTTTTTATCTACAATCTTGAAGCTGGAGGTGCGGAAAGAGTTTTGTTGAATATCGTCAGAAATATCGACAGGCGGCGATTTATACCGGTCCTCTATTTGTTAAGCAAAAAAGGATCTTTATTACCGCTTGTTCCAGCTGACACGTCCATCATATCATTAAGTGATGTCCACGTGCCAGAATACTTCGGCTTCTGGTTCTTTTTTCTTTTTAAGCGGCTTAGAGAACAAATTGGAAGTGTGCACCCACATATACTGCTGAGTTTCATGTGGTATCCCAACGCACTTGCAATAATCCTGAAAAAGTTGATGCGGGGGAAATGTAAGATCATTGTGAGTGAGCGCACTTCTACCTCTATTTACGCAGGGGAAAAAGCTGAAGCATGGAGAAACCGGATCATCAGATTTCTGTATCCTCATGCAGACGGTATCATAACGCCTTCCAGTGGAATCGCCAACAACCTGATCTCGAAATCTATTCAAAGAAAAAAGATCTATGTCGTTCATAATCCAGTCGATATCGATATGGTCCGTCAAAAGGCCCTTGAACAGCTCGATCACCCCTGGTATGCGCCCGGGGCCGGGAATATCATCACTGCAATCGGGAGACTCGGCAGCGAAAAAGGCTTTGATTGCCTTGTCAAGGCCGTAGGAATCCTTACCAAAGCCTCAGCTGGCTGCAAATTGGTCATTGTAGGGGAAGGACAGGAGCGGCTAAATCTCGAAAAGCTTATCACGGCATTACAACTTGAGGACAGGGTTCAACTCGTAGGGTTTCAGCAGAATCCCTATAAGTATTTATCACTCTCGACTGTTTTTGTCCTCTCATCGCGATACGAGGGATTCCCCAATGTTTTGCTGGAAGCTTTATCTCTTGGAATACCATCCGTCGCGACGCGCTGTCTTACCGGCCCTGATGAAATAATTACCGACGGTGTCAACGGCATACTTGTGGCCCCCGACGATGAAAAAGCGCTTGCAGACGGAATAGGGATGCTTCTGAAGGATGAAGAGCTTCGGAGGAAGCTGTCCCTTGCCGGAAAAGCGCGATCAGAAGATTTTCGCGTGAATACGATCGTTAAGCAGTTCGAGAAAGCTATCGAGGACGTATGTGCGGCATCTGCGCAAGGATAGACTTCACTGCCAGGCATGATAACGTCTGCATATTAATCGTCGTATAACAACGCATAACACAAAGGCACTTATCAGGTTAGGCGAAAATACGATCAACAATGTCAAAACCTGCATTTCATAATAGCCTCAGCACATCAAGCTGATAGCAACGTATTATCAGGCAAGATCATGAATAAGCAATTTCATATGACTTTTTTCAAAAGGTATTTCTACAGAATTATATATAATTATTTGTCAATATACGTGAGACCCACGGATACGGTTGTCGAGATCGATTCCCGACATGATCAAACGAATCTATTATTAGACAATACGGTACTGTTCAATTCCAGAAAAGACGCTTATACACACGCCGCTAATGTGAGGACCATAACGTCATGGAAAGAGCTGAAAGAGTTTAAACCGGATTATATTGTATGCAATGGCAATTTTCATTACGAAAGAGATATTCAAGCATTTATGCGGCGTGTTCACGATTCCTGCACGCCGGCAACAAGGGTCATCATCACCTATTACAGCAGTTTATGGAGGCCCGTTCTTAAACTCGCATCTTTACTGGGAATCAGAGCAAAAGAACCAGAAGGCAATTGGATCGCTCCGGAAGATATTGAAAATATCCTGTCCCTTTCTGATTTCGAAAGCGTCCTGGATACGAGCAGAATAATTCTGCCTCTCTACATACCAATCGTGAGCACCATATGCAACCGGTATCTCGCTCCGCTTCCTTTTTTCAGATTATTTTGCATGACGCACTTTGTTATGGCGCGGCCTGTCATCACTATTGATTCTCAGCCGCCGTCAGTATCCGTTGTCGTACCCGCAAGAAATGAAGCAGGTAATATCGAACAGATCGTGAAACGTATGCCCAAAATGGGCCCCCATGACGAGTTGATTTTTGTTGAAGGTCATTCAACGGATGATACCTGGGAAATAATCCAAAATGTTCAAAAAAAATACAACGACAGTCACAGAATTATAATAGCAAAACAAGATGGAAAGGGAAAAGGAGATGCCGTAAGAAAAGGCTTCTCCATGGCATCGAATGAGATTCTAATAATATTGGATGCAGACATGACTGTCCCTCCTGAGAACTTGCCGTTATTTTATGATGCTATCGTAAGAAACAAGGGAGAATTCATTAACGGCAGCAGACTGGTGTATCCAATGGATGAAAACGCAATGAGATTTATCAATATGATAGGAAACAAATTGTTTGCACTTGCCTTCTCTTTTGTCCTCGGCCAGCGATTAAAGGATACTCTTTGCGGTACCAAAGTCCTGACCCAAAAAAATTATGATAAAATCGCTGCCCATAGAAGTTTCTTCGGCAACTTTGATCCTTTCGGAGATTTCGACCTCATCTTCGGTGCAGCGAGACTTGGCCTCAGGATCAAAGAGATGCCGATACACTATTGTGAAAGGACCTACGGTGCTACAAATATCGACCGGTGGAGGCATGGCTTTCTGTTGTTGAAAATGCTGTTTTTTGCGGCGAGAAAGATCTATTTCGTATAGAAAGACGGCAGGGGCATCATCATGTTTGATCTATTTGATCATGATAAAAAAACTACATTAGAGAACCGGTCGAAATTAATGTCCAACAAAAATCTGTTGCTGTGGTATAAGGAATTATACCGTCATCAGTTTCAAGAAATACGCGATATTGAGAAACTAAAGATACTTGAAATCGGCAGTGGTACGTCACCGATAAAATTATTTCATCATACTATTATGACAAGTGATCTGCTTGACATGGACCATGTGGATCATCATTTTGATTGTCACGAAATCCATAACTATGAAATGATCGCGGACAAAAGTCTCGATATAATCACCATGACGAACGTACTTCACCACCTGGCAGAACCCTTGAAATTCTTGACCAATGCAGCCTCGAAATTGAGGCAAGGTGGGCAGATCATCATGACAGAACCTTATTATTCAACTCTCTCAAAACTCATTTTCACACGTCTTCATCACGAACCTTCTGACTTCAGCATCGACAAGCCTCATTTACAACAGGTCCGAGGGCCGCTGTCTTCGGCAAATATGGCCGTCCCATACATGATGTTTATCATGCGCGAGGATTGGCGGTCAGCTTTATACGATTACTATGATTTTAGTGAGAGATCGATCTCTTTCTTTTCGTCACTATCGTATATGGCAACAGGGGGCATTTCCAGAAAGTTACCGATACCCAATCTCCTGTACAAACGATTTCTCAGCATCGATCTGTATCTTGCTAGAAAGTTCCCTGGATTACTTTGTTCTTTTTTTACCATAAAACTGAGAAAGAAATAATTGCTCCGAGATTCAAATTATTGCCATGTCACGACTGCGATTAACGGTAAATAGAGTCATCCCGATCACAAGGATTAAGCTGTTCATTGCCAGAATACTCTATCGCATTGTACATTATTGGAGCAATGCAGACTCGAAAACAGTCGTCCGAAACGGGATCAAATACGCGCTGGATATTTCCGAAGGAATCGACCTATCGCTCTATTTGTTCGGATCATTTCAAGCATACGTTACTTCACCCAAATATTACTCGCTACGCCCGGACGCAATCGTGCTGGACGTTGGGGCCAATATCGGCGTTACCGCTCTAAACTATGCCAAGGCCGTGCCCCGAGGAAAAGTGTTTGCTTTTGAACCAACCCATTATGCCTTCGCAAAGTTGAAACACAACATTGTTTTAAATCCCGGTTTATCGGAAAGAATAGTTATGATACAAGCTTTTGTTTCCCATACTCCTGCCGCGGGCAATGATTTATCTGCATATGCAAGTTGGAAGGTCGACCGAAAGCATTATGAGGGCCAGCATCCGGTTCACAGGGGGATAATACAAAGCACCGACTTTGTGCCGGCAATTTCAATAGATGGATTTTGCGCTGGAAACAATATACCTAGAGTCGACCTTATCAAAATTGACACGGACGGCCATGAATTCGACGTCCTGACCGGCGCCGCAAATACGATACGACAATTCAGGCCGGTCATAATATTTGAAGCCGGCTTATATATCATGCGGGAACAACATGTTGATTTTCAGGACTATTTAACATATTTTGATTCGCTGGATTATTGTTTGTCGGACAATAAAAATGATAGAGAGATTACCTCAGTAAATTACGAAATGAGGATACCTGCCAAGGGAACCATTGACATACTTGCGAAACCGAGGACTGCATAAAACCCTATATCTCTTTATGAATATGAACATGACAATTCACTGGAATATAATAAGAACTCACTCGTGACCGCATGTGCGATTATTATATTCTTCGCACTCTTGGCCTTCACAGTTCCAACGTCAATAAGCCTCAATGCACGTTATGGATATCTCGTGCCTTTCGATATTTACCATCATGTTTGCTTTTTTCCTATCATTGAATAATTCTCGCGGTCTTTTATTATCCTTGTCGTCAATGCTCATCCTATTCGCTTTACCGCTATCAGCTCTGTGGGCGACAGGGTTGAGCAATGAATCTATTATTGCAGGTCTCCTCCCGTTCAGTGATGCAGCCGGCTATTACAACGATGCAAATCGGCTTCTTCGCAGGAGGCGTATTTTCAGAATTTTCAACGAGACGACCCCTCTTTGCAGGCCTTTTGGCTGTATTACTATGGATCACCGGTGGCGATTTAAAACTTACAATTGCCATTCTTGTGCTCATTACTGCGATGGCTGTTTACTTGACAACATTACAAGTTTGGAAAAGCATTGGCGCAGCACCATCGTCACTGTTCATGCTTATCTGCTTCCTCTTTTACAGGACGTTTTATCGGGACAACCTTGACCGGAACATCTTGGGCTGACCCTGGGTTTGCTTGGTTTTGCACTGCTTTGGATGAGTGTTGCTGAGAAGAGAGTGACAGCCGCGTTCTTCGGAATCGTTCTTTTGACACTCGCTTTGAACGCACGCACTGGCGCGTTTTTTGTCCTTCCATTGCTTACCCTGTGGATGGCGATATATTTTCGTAATGATACATTTTCATCCTACAGAATTTTGCTGATTGCTATCAGCGTGCGTGATATTTGGTTTCGCAATCAATTATCTTCTCGTCTTTGCTGTCGGCAATCCCACTGGTGGAGCCTTTTCAAATTTTTCCTATGTGCTGTACGGGTTGGTTTTCGGCGGCGATTGGACTACAGCAATAAATAATCCTCCACCGGAGATAATCGGGTTGAGCGGAAAAGCATTAACTGATAAGCTCTTTCAAATAACAATAAGTGCTGTTATAAAGGACCCTTTTCTGCTGATATCGGGCATGCTTAGTGCCTGGAAGGAACAAATCCTAAAAGGCTATACTTTCAATTTTGTAATTACTGATCACAGTTCTCCCGGCATAACATCATGGTTCTATAGCAAACAAGTTATTGCTACAAGCAAAATCATTACACATTTGATAGCCTTGGCAATTATGGCCGCACTTCACATATTATCTCTGGCGGGTACATATTGGTCATACCAAAACAGAAAAAAAGAGGGTTCTATTATTATTGCTTTTTTAGTGGGGTTCTTTATTTCGATACCCTTTATCCCACCATGGGACGCCGACTTTGGAAGAGTTTACGCAGCTACAATTCCTTTGCTGGCAATAGCTCCATCCTGCGGTTTAAACGCCATTTTATCGGCTTTTAAAAAAAAACGCTTTTATCACAAAGATGAGATTGGCTATGGACAAAAGAACAGTATGAATGTAACTTTGTTATATTTATTCCCTTTACTTCCTCTCATATGCTGCACTGCGGGGCCGATCGCCTTGAAATTAACACAAACGCAAAGCACCTGTATTGAAATTGAGTGCCCTCAGGGAATGGAACCCTTAAATTTAAAAATGCGATCAGGTTCATACATAATGCTCGTTGACGATGCAAAGCTCGGTACCGCAATACCCCGAGTATTGATAAAAGATTTCAGAAGGCAACCTGGAGCGCTTAAGCTATTATAATCCCGATATCGTGAACGAATTTAATCAAATATCTTCTCCTAATTATTTATTTCTAACGAGAAAGGATATTCATTTATTGAGCCAAAGTACAGAACGAACGGTACCTCCTCTTCCCGCTTGTGCGGTAAAAAGAAACAGGTTAAATCCACGACTATTTATTATGTCAATTAACATCTATGCTGTATATTGTTCATTGGGAGATGCATGGAAATATAGAGCAGAAGATTTTAGAGTTCATAAAATTATTTAACACTATGAAGATATTATTGGAAGTTAGACTTAGATCTTTTAAGAAGCCTAAATAAAAACTCCTATTGACGGGGATTATTTTTGTATTACTGGGTTGTATAAAAAATTATTTTTAGGTGTAACATTCCGGAAAATTACTTCGCGCAACTTATATCAGAGCCAGATTGAAGGGCCGTTTAAGCTTAATGATGAATATTGTCTCAAATCTCTCAGTTTTTAGTGATATTTTTTGTCATGCCTAAGAAACAATTTCTTATTAGCCAAATTATTTTACAGATGGCCTCTAAACTTTCACCACTGCCTAATCAGGTGGTCATCCTTGATTTGGGATGTGGTAAGGGGCAAATGGTCCATGAACTCATGCGAGAAGGCTATGCTGCATTTGGCTGCGATTTTATAGATACACAAGGTGTGTCAGATTTTACTTCTGATATTCAGAAGCAGTTTAACTACGGGATTCTTCGACCTATAAAGATTTCGCCATATAGGTTGCCTTTTGAGGATAATACCTTCGATTATATTTTCAGTTCGCAGGTTTTTGAACATGTTATGTGTTATGATATTACTTTGAAAGAGATACATCGCATACTCAAACCAAATGGCCTTAGCCTCAATATTTTTCCAGGAAGATATTATTTTATTGAACCCCATGTATTTGTCCCCATGGCCTCTATTATTCGTAATAAGGCATGGCTGTTATTTTGGGCGTATTTAGGTATTAGAAACAGCTTTCAAAAGGACATGAGAGCAATGGAAGTAGCAACCATTAATTATAACTATCTTAATACGTGTACAAATTACTTAAACAAGAAACAGATATTGAATTATGCAAAAAGATATTTTGACGTTTCATTCCGGGAGGATTTGCTGTTCGAAATGCCGACGTCAAGAAAGGCTAAGCTCGCCAAATTGATTTTTAAGTTATTTCCATCGCTACTTGCCATTTTTAGCGCGTTGCACACTCGTGTTTTGGTGCTTAGATAAATGATTTTGGTTCAAAAAAAGAATTTTCCCAATAGTATGGGCTAACCCATGTGCGGGATCTGCGGAATAATAAATTTTAACGGCGAACCAGTCGGCAAAGACCTTCTTAAAAGGATGACTGCTGTGCTCTCCCATCGCGGGCCTGATGACGAAGGTATATATATAAGCAATCAACAGTCAGCAGTCAGCGGTCAGCACCGGGACAGCCCGTCTTCAGGTCTTGGTCACAGGCGCCTTTCTATAATAGACCTTTCTCCTCTTGCGCATCAGCCGATGTCGAACGAGGACGGTACTGTATGGATTGTCTTTAACGGTGAGATATATAACTTCCCGGAACTAAGGGAAGATCTGCTTAAAAAAGGGCCATGTCTTCCGTTCAAAGAGCGATACCGAGACGATAATACATCTGTATGAAGAACACGGTGTCGGACTGCCTGAAATTCCTCAGGGGCATGTTTGCCTTTGCGATATGGGATGAAAGAGACAAATCAGCTTTTTCTGGCAAGGGACAGGGTAGGCAAGAAGCCTCTGTATTACTTATCAGTTCCAGCAATACTTTTGTCTTTGCCTCAGAGATAAAGGCTATTCTTCAGGACGAATTTTCAGAGAAATCCAGATTATACGGCTATCCATCATTATCTTACATATCAGGATGTGCCTTCGCCCTGGACCGCGTTTGAAGGCATAAAGAAACTGCCGCCTGCACATTATCTGATACTGAAAAACGGCGAAGGCAGATATAAAAAGATACTGGAAGCTTTCATATCTGCCAAAACATACAATGGGATTGGAAGATCTAAAAAGGGAAATCATTGAAAGATTTAAAGAGGCTGTAAAGATCAGGCTCATCAGCGATGTGCCGCTTCGGAGCATTCCTGAGCGGAGGCATTGATTCGAGCGCTGTAGTTGCCATGATGGCGGGTATGATGAATAAGCCTGTTAAGACCTTTTCGATCGGGTTTAAAGAAGCAGGCATATAATGAGTTGAAGTATGCAAGGATGGTTGCTGAGAAGTTCAAAACAGACCATACTGAGTTTATTGTCGAACCGAAGGCGCTGGATGTAATGGACAAGCTCGTATGGCATTACAACGAACCTTTTGCTGACTCATCTGCAATTCCGACCTACTATGTGTCAAAACTTGCGCGAGAACATGTAACTGTGGTTCTGAACGGCGACGGCGGCGATGAGAATTTTGCCGGATACGGAAGATATGCTGCAAATGAATTTTCACAGAGAATACACCGGTTTTTTCCTGCTCCTTTGGCAAAGGATACTCCTCCTGTCATTATGCTGCTGCCGCATGGCAAAGACCCGACCAGTATTCTCTGGAGGCTGAAGCGATTTCTTCAGGAATATGCATCAATCTCCTGAACTCAGAAATGCGTCACTGGCTCTGCCATTTTACAACAGAGATGAAGAAATGATTTATATACAGATGATTTTCTTGTCGAAGGTTTCAGCGATCGATTCCTTTGACCTTCTCTTCAGATAAATACAGGGAGGCTGAAGCAGAGAATTTTCTCGACAAAACGCTTTATGCTGATGTAATGATGTATCTGCCCGACGACCTGCTGGTCAAGGTGGATGTTGCTTCTATGGCCAACTCACTTGAGGCCCGCTCGCCTTTTCTTGACCATGAGTTCATGGAATTTGCTGCCCGAATACCTTCCGGGCTTGAAACTTAAAGGGAGGACTACAAAATATATTCTCAAGGAAGCATTGAGAGGTATTCTGCCTGATGAAGTGCTGTTCAGGGAAAAGATGGGTTTTGGGGTGCCGATAGACCATTGGTTCAGAAACGAACTGAAAGATATGGCTTATGATACTCTTACTGAGCGAAAAGAGCTGTCGCAAGAGGTTATTTCAGGAAAGAATGCTGTAAAAAGATTCTTGATGAACACGCATCAGGGAAATGGAACTGGCATTATCATATCTGGAATCTCCTGATGCTTGAACTCTGGCACAGGATGTTTATAGATGGATAAGAGACCCAGAGTTTGCGTAGTCTCTCCTTTGTATAATCCAAACCTTGGCGGCGTAGGGCGACAGGCCATTGCGCTGACGGAATTCCTCAACAGATCCGGCGTCGAGGTCTTTGTAATATGCAGGCATATGCAAGGCATGCCGACTAATCAATTCATCAATGGCGTACTTATTAAAAAAATACACGCATTTAACCCGCACAAACATGATCTTGAAGAAAAGACATTCGGGAATCTCCTTATATCACTGAGTTTCTGCGCCGGCCTCATACTGAAACTGATAAAGTACAGGAAAAATTACGATCTCGTCCATTTCCATGGTGCGAGCCTTCCCCTGATTTTTAGCGTACGTACCTCTGAAAATCATGGGGAAGAGAATCATAGCTAAAGTAGCCGGCGCAAAAATGGGTATCGAGGCGGGATCGTTCAGGGGGAAGATATCTTTTTTTGGGCGATCTGTTTATCCGTATTTTAAAAAAAGTAGATGCGTACATTGCAATAAGCACCGAGATAAGGAACGATCTTGTTAGGGACGGGTTCGATCGCCAAAAGATTTTTCAAATCACGAACTTCATAATTAAGGAAGATTTCCATCCTGAAGATGATATTGAAAAGCTGCGCGAAATCAAAGGGTGCCTCGGACTCGAATCCGATCGAAGGAGTCATCTACGTTTTCGGGCAGACTTGTGCGCAGAAAAAGGGTAGATGTTCTGATTAAGGCTTTTGCCGATGTTCTTAGAAAGAGTGATGACGTTCAACTCGTCATTCTCGGCCATGGAGAGCTTATGGAAGACATGGAATCCCTTTCGGACAGTCTTGGAATTAGGGAGAGGGTCTACTTTATGGGCTTTGTCCCGAATATGCTTGATTACCTCCAGGTTACGGACATTTTTGTCTTCCCTTCGGATCGCGAAGGCATGCCTAATTCGCTTCTTGAAGCGATGGCCTGCAGGATTCCAGTTGTAGCGACAAGGATCGGCGGGACGACTGATGTGATCAGAGACGGAGTCAACGGGCTGCTTGTGAATCCCGGCGATGCCGGTGAACTCGCCCGGTCTATAATGACGATTCTCGAAGACAGCTGTCTTGCAGCCGGCATGGCTGAAAAAGCCCTCCGGACAATAAGGGAAGGATATTCGATCGATACAACGGCATCAAAATATATCGAACTCTACAAAAAAATCCTCCATGGGACCTGAATACTTCGAATACCTTAAAAACAGGGGGCGTCTGAAATTATTTTTGCGCAGACGTTTTCTGTTGCCGGTTGTGAAATTTTTTACAGGCAGGGTACTTGACATTGGATCCGGCATCGGGGAATTCCTTAGCCTCTATCCCGACTCTGTGGGGATTGACATTGATGAGGCGTCCGTCACCTTCTGCAGGGAGCGTGGACTTGAGTGCAGCCACGGCGACATCTATCATCTTCCGTTTGAAGAGGATTCCTTTGACGGCATCCTATTGAACAACGTTTTGGAACACCTGGAACGGCCTGATGACGCATTCTTCGAGATTAAAAGGGTATTAAGACATAAGGGCAAGCTTCTGATAGAAGTTCCCGGGAAAAAGGGCTTCCTTTATGATAAGACACATTTGTTGTCCTGGGAAAAAGAAAATACGAGCGCCCTGGTCGAAAGGTGGGGATTCAGGGAGATAAAGACCTGTTATTTTCCCATTCCTCTTAAGAAAGCGGGGGATTATTTGACTCATAATAAGCTCAGGCTCACAGCAATCAATTATAAGCAATCATAAGGTGACGAGAACCAAAATCCTGAAAGACCTATGGCTAATTGCGCAATAATACCCGCCTTCACGAACCTATGAAAATTCTTTACGCCACCCCTCCTTTGACCTTGGATGAGCGCTACGGAAGCTTTGCCGGAGCAGGCAGCTCTGCGCCAAGCCTTGGCATCCTGACGCTGGCCGCTTTGACTCGCAAAAAGGGTTATGAGAGCTTTGTCATCGACGCTGCGGCTCTGAATCTCACCCGTAGCGCCTTTTTACGGCAAGTCCAGAATATTCGTCCTGACGTTCTGGGCTTTTCCATAACGACCCTTTCAGTGCTGCATGCCGATGCCTTGGCCCGCGAAATCAGACAGCTTATGCCCACTACCCGAATCATTATCGGCGGGCCGCATCCTTCAGCCGTACCAGTAGAAACCTGCGAGCGTTTCCCTGTCTTCGATGTAGCGGTAGTCGGCGAAGGGGAAGAGACAATCCTCGAGCTGCTTGCTGCGCTGTCCGGGGCAAAACCGCTTTCGTCTGTCGCAGGGATCGTTTATCGCGATACGACAGGCGTGCAGATGAACCCGCGCCGTCCGTTTCTTAAGGCTCTTGATACTCTCCCGCATCCAGCCTGGGATATGCTCGAAGGCTTTCCTCAACGCTTTTCCCCTCCGGTCTTTAAGACCCGGCGTCTGCCGGCAGCCTCGCTAGTGACTTCGCGCGGCTGTCCCAATAAGTGTATCTTTTGCGATCGGTCGGTCTTCGGGGCGAGCTGTCATGTGTTCTCTGCTGGTTATGTCGTGGAGATGATGGTCGAGCTGTACGAAAAATTCGGGGTGCGGGAATTCTGTTTTGAAGATGACACTTTCGTAACCTTCGGGTCCCGCCTGGCCGAGATCTGCCACCGTTTGATTGAGTTGAAGCTGGATATCTCCTGGTCCTGCCTTGGGCGGGTCAACCACGTCTCCGCCGAGAATCTGGCCCTGATGAGGAAGGCCGGTTGCTGGCAGATAAGCTATGGCATTGAAAGCGGCTCGCAGGAAATTCTCAGTCTCATAAATAAAAACGTTAAAATCGATCAGATTAGAAAAGCCCTATCACTGAGCCGCGAGGCAGGACTTTTGAATAAGGGCTTCTTTATCGTCGGACACCCCGGCGAAACTGCCGAATCTCTTCGGCAAACAATTAATTTTGCACTGGAGCTCCCCCTGGACGACATCAGCGTTATGATGCTCACTCCCTTTCCAGGATCAGAGATCTACGCCCGTGCTGCGGAATTCGGCACCTTTGATCCGGACTGGTCCAGGATGAACATGATTAATACTGTCTTCGTGCCGTATGGCCTCACAGAACATGACCTGCACCAAGCCCGGAAGGAAATGCTGCGAAGCTTCTATCTTCGCCCCCGAGTGATTCGCAATTACGCTCGGCGCGCTGTTCGCAACCCGGCCATCGCCGGCGCCCTCTGGAAGGGGTTCCGCTCTTTCCTGAGGAGCATCTGAATTTATGCACACCCCGGAATACCCGAAGTTTCGGTCATTATCGTCACCTGGAACGAGGCCGCGTACGCGGGCGTGTAGATCACCATTGCAGACGCTTGTAGAAATATTGTCACTCGCGTTATATAATATTGTCCATCTACTTTGAATCGATTGATATCACTTACGTAAACGTTCATGTGCATGCAACTGTAAGGTTATGAACCTATTTGCAGTCATAATCCCTGCCTATAACGAAGAGGGCAGGATTTCAACCACGATAAATGGTATCCGGCGGTATTCCGATTGTGAGATTATTATCGTCAGCGATGGGTCAGTCGACAGGACGGTCCGGGAAGCTCGGGAAGCGGGGGCAACGGTTCTTGTGCTTCCTTTTAATCTGGGATACGGCTGCGGCACTGCAGACAGGGTATAAGTATGCGCTCAGGAAAGGATATAATTACACAATCCAGATGGATGCCGACGGCCAGCATGACCCCTCATTTGTTTTGAAATTATTAAAAGAAGTGCAGAACGATTCAGTAGATGTTGCAATTGGGTCGAGGTTTATGGGAGAAGGCGATTACAGGCCTTCCAGACTGAAGAAAATTGGGATCGCTTATTTCCGGATCCTCGCTTCTTTAATTATGAGGAGGCGAATTACCGACCCCACCTCCGGATTCCAGGCACTGAACCGGAAGGCGATGTTTTTTTATGCAAGCAAATCATATCCGATCGATTTTCCGGATGCCGATGTGCTGATCATGCTGCACAAAAGAGGCCTGAGGTTCAAGGAGATACCCGTGACGCATGAACCATTCCACCAAGGGAAAAACCATGCACAGCGGTTTTATACCGGTTTATTACCTGTTTAAGATGATGCTCTCTATTTTTGTTACCTTGCTGAGAAAAGATTAATTTATAAAATGAAATGAGGAAATTATGATCAGATTGAAGATTCTGGCCGGGCTTATCGGAGTATCTCTGTTTATCTACATTATTGAACTTGTCCGCCGAAGAAAACTGCGGGAAGAATATGCCTGGCTCTGGCTCCTGACAGGACTTGTCATCGTTGTCCTTTCGTTTTGGTACGGTCTTTTGGTTTATATCGGTGAGTTACTGGGAGGGATATTGCCTTCAGCCGTACTTTTCCTGTTCGCACTGGTTTTTCTCCTGCTGATCGCCCTGCATCAGTCGATCAAAATTTCACGGCTGACAGATCAGGTCAGTCAATTAGCACAGGAATTGGCTCATCCATCAGCAGTGACTCAGCAGTTAAACATAAAAACCGACAAGAAGAGCTGATTTCTCCGGATTCATCTTTCTTTCGGTCAATACGCCTCCTTATGACTTTGAATCCCCCCCCCAAATGAGTTATCATTCATAGATGCTTAAATCCTTTCTTACAACCGGAATAGGAAGTCTGCCCCACCTTAATGCCCAGGAGGCATGCGAGCTTATCTTCAATACCTTTGATATCCCTTTCTGGCCGCAACTTCCAGGACTCTCCTTCAAGGAACTGATGATCCCCCAGTATTCGGAAGGACTGCCCTTCCTGAAAACAGATGTTCAGAAAGAGACCATATGGATCGAAAGAAACAGTTCCGATGAACTCGAACGGTTCTATGAAAGCTGGACAGAGGAAAGCAGGATCTCCATATCAGAGGATTATGCACAGGGACTGCACGCCTTTCTCACGACTGTCAAAACAAAGAAATTCGAACACCTGAAAGGCCATGTCACAGGACCGCTGACATTCACACTCGGGTTGAAAGACCATACAGGCAGGCCTGTATATTTTGATGAAGAATTCCGGGAAATATCGCTGATGCTCCTGAAGGCAAAAACCAGATGGCAGCTCGACCAGTTAAAGCAGCATGCTGAAAAAGTGATAATATTCATTGATGAACCGATACTCTCTGCACTGGGGAGTTCCGGTTATCTCGGGGTAAACAGCGCCGAGGCTTCGAGGCTCTTAAAGGAGCTTATTGATGTGATAAGAAGCGAAGGCGGCATTTCAGGCATACACTGCTGCGGAAATGCAGACTGGCCTATGGTGATCAACTGCGGGCCTGACATAATCAATTTCGATGCCTATGATTATACCGATACCCTGGCGCTTTACCCTGAAGAATTCAGGAGCTTTCCTTGAAAAAGGCGGTTACCTTGCCTGGGGGATTGTGCCGACCTCAGAGGCGATAACAGGTGAAAATCCTGAATCAATCAGCCTGCGTTTTCAAGAAGGCGTAGAAAAGCTGTCCGTTCATATCCCCAGAGACCTTATTTTTTCGAATATTCTTCTTACCCCTTCCTGCGGGACAGGGTCAAGGACTGTAGAGGAGACCCTGAAGGTCTTCCAGCTTCTGATGAGACTGAAAGAGGAATACGCATGAAAGGCATGTTTATCTCATTCGAGGGCATAGAAGGCACAGGAAAGTCAACACAGGCAAGACTTCTTGCAGATCACCTGAAAGAAAAGGGATACAGGGTGATACAGACTATGGAACCCGGCGGGACCACGGATAAGCCTGAAGATCCGGGAACTGCTCCTGTCGCTGGAGAGCAGGGAAATGGACCATGTGGCCGAGCTTCTCCTCTACAACGCAGCACGGGTCCAGCATATTAAAGAGGTTATCAGGGCCTGCCCTCGAAAGAGGCGACATTGTTATTACAGACCGCTTCAGCGATTCTACTGTTGCATACCAGGGCTATGCAAGGGGCATAGACCTGCAGCTCATTGACTCCCTTGATATGATAGCAACCAGAAAGCTGCGGCCTGATATCACCATTCTATTTGATATTGATGTCAGGACAGGCCTTGCACGCAACAAAAAACTTGGCAAAAACGACCGCCTCGAGCTTGAAGATATATCTTTCCATGAAAAGGTCAGGAAGGGGTTTCTCCAGATTGCAGCCAGGGAACCCGGACGGATTAAAGGTTGTCGACTGCTCTGAAAGCCTGGATAGGGTGCACCAAAAAGTGGTTGAAATAATCTCAGAGTTTTTAGAAAAACAGGGTCATTAAAAGAGCATGTCACTTGCAGAGATCATAGGGCAGGAAAAGGCTATCGGGATGCTCACAGGCATTCTGGAGCGTCAGAGGCTTGCCAACTCCTATATCTTCAGCGGTGAGTCCGGAATAGGCAAGAAACTGACTGCCCTGAATTTTGCAAAGGCCATTAACTGTCTGAAGTGCAGGAGCAACCTGAGGACTCAGAGCTCCGAACTCTGAACCGCCGATCCCTGTCGATGCCTGCGACCTGTGCGAATCATGTCTGAAAATCGACTCAGGCAGCCATCCTGATCTGCTGCTGATCTCACCGGAAGACAGGCAGATAAAAATTGACGAAATACGGCTCATCGATGAAGCTCTCTCCTTCAGACCCTTCGAGGGCAGAAAAAAAATCGTGATCATAGACGATGCAGATACCATGAACATTGCTGCGGCAAATGCATTTCTCAAGACACTGGAGGAGCCTCCGAAGGACAGTGTCATCATCCTGATCTCTTCAAGGTCTGACCGTCTTCCTGCCACGATACGGTCGCGGTGCTCACGGGTGAATTTTGTTACCCTTTCCCTGGAATCCTGCAGACAGGTCCTCCATGGGAAAGTTCCGGACAAAGAGTCTGAAGCACTGGCAAGGCTTTCGATGGGAAAACCAGGGCTTGCACTTTCATCAGACCTTAAGGAAGAAATCTCCTGGTTCAGCAGTCTCCTCCAGGGCATGCTGAATGCTGAAAAAGACAGCTGGGCCTCACGGGAGGAGATGGACAAATGGTTTGAATACGTGTTGACGATAATGAGGGATGCCGCGGTATACAGGATAACAGGAGAGTCATCACAGCTTATCAACGCAGATCTTAAGGAATATGCCTGTAAACTGGGAAAATCTACTGACTTAAAGGTTATAATAGACCTGTATAAAGAATTGTCCTTTGTAAAAGGACTGCTCATGTTCAATCTGAATAAATCAATTACATGGAATTACACTGCATCATTATTGAGAAAAGGACTGGTGATCTGAGATGCCGAATATCGTAGGGATCAGATTCAAAAACTGCGGGAAAATATATGATTTCGAAGTAAACGGACTCGAAGTCCGTAAAGGCGACCGGGTCATTATAGATTCAGAGTTCGGCCTCAGCATAGGCAACGTGGCTGTAGACTCTCATTTTGTGGAAAATCCTGCAAAGGAACTGAAGAAGATTCTGCGCATTGCTAATGAGAAGGACCTTCACCAGAAACAGGAGAATGAAAATTTCGAGAAAGAGGCCAGGAGCTTCTGCTACGAAAGGATCATGGCCAGAGGGCTGCCGATGAAACTCGTCTGCTCAGAGGTAGCGCTTGACAGAAAAAGGATCGTATTTTACTTCACCGCAGACGGCAGGATAGATTTCAGGGAACTGGTCAAGGACCTTGCGGCCAGATTCAAAACCAGGATAGAGATGAGACAGATAGGGGTGCGTGACAAGGCAAAACTGGTCGGAGGTCTGGGCATATGCGGAAAGGAATTATGCTGCAGGCTTTTTTTGACCTCCTTTGAACCGATCTCGATAAAGATGGCGAAACAGCAGGACCTCAGCCTTAATACAGGCAAGCTTTCAGGCACCTGCGGCAGACTGATGTGCTGCCTGGGTTATGAATATAATGAAGGCGAGTCAAACACAGGCCAAAGAAGAGCCAGAAGAAACAGTAACAGCCACCGTAAACAATGAAGTGACAGAGGCCCCCGAAGAAGCATCGGATGTGTTGTCCCCGGAAATCTTATGCTGCACCACAATTCAGACAGTCCAGAAGGCGGAAAATATTCCGGCAGCATCTGAGAATAAGGGCGAGCAGAAACCTGAAGGGACCGGCACTCATAAGAGAAGAAGGAGAAGAAGACACAGGAGAAGGGGCCCCAAGAAAGATGAATAAGAGATTCTATGTAACAACTCCCATATACTATGTAAATGATATCCCGCATATAGGACATGCCTACACAACAGTGGCAGCAGACATCCTGGCGCGTTACAACAGGCTCACAGGCAGGGAAGTTTTCTTCCTCACCGGCACAGACGAGCACGGTCAGAAGGTCGAAAAGGCTGCACAGGAAAAGGGACGCTCACCGAAAGAGCAGGCAGACCTGATGGTCGAAAACTTCAAGGCGCTCTGGAAGAAGCTCAACATATCAAACAACGCCTTCATACGCACTACGGATACAGAGCATAAAAAGACTGTACAAGGTCTCCTGCAGATGCTTCTGGACAGAGGGGAGATAGAAAAAAGGTCATATGCAGGATGGTACTGCACTCCTGATGAGCGGTTCTGGACAGAAAAAGACCTTGTCGAGGGCAAATGCCCTGACTGCGGACGGCCTGTTGAGCAGATACATGAAGAGAACTATTTTTTTCTGATGTCAAAATATCAGGAAAGGCTGATAAAACATATCGATGACAACCCGGATTATATCCTGCCCGAGACCCGCAGAAATGAAGTCCTCGGGTTCCTGAAGCATAACACGCTCGGGGACCTCTGCATTTCCAGACCCAAACAGCGTCTTGCATGGGGGATTCCCCTCCCTTTTGATGAGAACTTCGTGACGTATGTATGGTTCGACGCACTCGTCAATTATTTTTCAGCAACACGTTACCTTGTCCCGCATCCTGAACAGACAAGCCTTGGTGATTTCTGGTGGCCTGCCAACCATCATCTCGTCGGCAAAGACATACTAACCACTCACGCCGTATATTGGTCAACTATGCTGATGGCGCTGAATTTACCGCTGCCGGGAAATATATTTGCTCACGGCTGGTGGACTGTTGAGGGCAAGAAGATGTCGAAGTCAGTCGGCAATGTAGTAGACCCGCATGCCATGGTGGACCGATACGGCGTAGATGCCTTCAGATACTTCCTCTTCAGGGAGGTGCCTTTCGGCCTTGACGGAGACTTCTCGGAACAGGCACTGATAAACCGTATAAACACAGACCTTGCCAATGACCTTGGCAATCTCCTCAGCAGGTTCCTTACGATGGCAGAGAAATATTTCGGCGGGGAAATTCATCCTGAACAGAAAACCAACGAGGCAATGGTATTTTCTCGACAAATCGTCAATGCCCAGGCAGGGGCGCATGACGACCGGAACTGGTCGCACCTGCGCTTCAATGTAATTCTCGATTACATCTGGGACATAGTAAGAGCAGCAAACAACCACATCGCACAGACAGAACCATGGAAACTGGCAAAATCCGATCCTGAACAGCTCAAAAATGTAATGTTCCAAATCTGGAACATTTTGCGCCTCAGCGCAGTCAATCTCTATCCATTCATGCCTGAGACGGCAGAAAAGATCTGGATACAGTTAGGGCTCAAGTCGCTCACAGGGGAAACCGAACAGAGCATTTCATCCGGCGATGCCCCCGCTCCCGGCACGTTTAACTGGGACTGGAACCCAGGCTATGAAATCAAGGTCTCCAAGGGTGAGCAACTCTTCCCGAGGATCGATAAAGACAAGAAGGAAAAAATTGAAGAAAAAAAACCGGAAGAAAAACCGGAAGAAGAAAAAACCGAAGGACAAAATCTCATAGCCATTGGCGACTTTGCCAGGGTCGAGCTGAAGATCGGCAAGGTGCTGAGCGCTGAGCGGGTAAAGAAATCCGACAAGCTTATAAAACTCCAGGTGAATACCGGAGAAGAGAGGCAGATCGTGGCAGGGATAGGAAAGGCCTACACACCTGAAGACCTTGTAGGGAAAAAGATCGTTGTGGTAACTAACCTTCAGCCCGCAAAGCTCATGGGTGTTGAGTCCCATGGCATGGTCCTCGCTGCAACAGGCTCAGACGGAGTGCCTGTAATACTGATGCCGGAAAAAGACGTAGAAGAAGGCGCGAAGATAAAATAATCCCTGACACTGTGAAGAGTGACAAATTATTTTTAGTTATATCAGCTCGAATACCATAAAACCGGCAACTGGCACAATTCAGGGGTCGGTTACTGTGTGGGGCCGGCACTTCCTCCAGTCTCTCTCAGGTCCATTATGTATACGAATAAATTACGGCATTTCCTGAGCCTGAAGATATAGACCTTCTTCCTCGGGTCGTTACCCGCCTCAATGACTTCAAGAAGTTTATCACTTTCCACAACAAGTCCTTTGAGTTTTGCCGTTGGCAGCGAATCAGCGTCTTCCGCCTGGCTGCAGATCCTATCGAAATCCTCGATCCAGGACTGGGCTGATGCCAGGGGAGAAAAATAAGACATTAACAGAAACAAAAACAAGACAATGCCGGCATTTCTCTTTTTCATTTCACTCACCTCTCACCTCATCTTGGGATGACATCCTTTGCAGTTGTCTATCGGCAAAGCTACAGAAAGATGACATACACCGCAGAATTTTTTGTCAAGTATGTATTTCATTTCAAAATGTTTGGTTGTCTTCTTTTTGATATTGAATATATCGGGATGACAATTTGCACAATCAAGCCACTGCACATGCGCTGCATGGGGAAATATAGCCGGGGATATCCCGCTCCATTCTGCCCTGAGTTCAAGTAGTTTGTCAAAGTCCAGAGGTTTTTCATCCTTATAAATACTGTATTTCGGCTTTATGGCCCCTTCCTTAAGAGCTTTTGACCAGTCGACCTCGTTTCCATACTTCGCCTTTGGGAGCTTGTTTTTCAGTTCAGGGAATTTTTCCGTGCCATAGGAAATATCGTCGTTATGACATTTTTCGCAGTTTTCCGCGGTATGACCAAAGGCAGTTTTCCCGTTATGGCAAGCGCCACAGAAGAGCCCGTTTTTGTTGTCTTCTTCGGTAATCTCTGTTGAATTTGTGTTGAACTCAAATCCAAGCTCAAAGTGACATACCCTGCAAGTATGCTTTGTACGGTGAAGCCAGTGAGAGAAAGTCACAGGCTTTACATTGTTTTTTCTCGAAGTGCGGTCGATGATTATGTTTCCATACTCCTCAGGAGAAGGAAGAGGCCATAAATCGAATTTATTTCCGCCAAATACATTCTCCGATAAGAGTATGAAAGCTGTCAGGATCGCAAGAGATAAGACGCGTCTGTATTTCAAGGTATATTAGACCTCATCAGTATGACATCTTTGACAGTCGTCATTCGGGAATGCCACTGAGCCATGGCAGGCGCCGCAGTACTTGCCGTTGAACAGGTCCTGCATTGTATAAACTGTTTCGCCTTTCTTGACTCCAAAGATCTCAGGGTGGCAGAGTTCACAGCCATTCCATATAGCGTGCTTTTTATGTGAAAAAATAATATTCGGCATGCCGAGAGCTTTGGCAGCCAGTTCCAGTTCTTTAGGGTTAGTGAGCTTTTTCCTTTTGATAGATACGCCTTCAATCTGGTCCTTAAGTGTCATTAGTTTCTGGTCCTCTGCTTTGATCCAGTCAATTCCATTGCCGAATCTTTCCTGGGGAAGGCTCTTTCTGAATGTATAAAAATCATACTTAAACTCAACCTTTTTCTGCGAATGAATGGCACCTGTCACAGTTCTTTTTTGTGACGCCGTTAGCTTGCTTCTCTTCTGCGCTGAAAGCCTCTTTCCCATTATGGCAGGAACCACAATAGAGGCCGTTTTTATTGTCATTTTCAGTGATCCCTGTTGCACCTGTTTTCATGGCAAATCCGATGTCCACATGGCACAACCTGCAAGTATATTTGGATCTGTGAAGCCAATGCTCGAAGACCACTGGTGCGATAAACTTTTTCTCTGAAAAATTGTTCAAAACAATGGTCCCGAATTCATGGGGTTTCAGTCTTTTCTTCTTGGTTCCAAAAGTATCTGCATACACAAGCGAAAAGAAAAGACAGACAAGTAGAGACACAACAAAGTACAGGATATGTTTTGCTTTCATTCTATTTCTCCTCCTTGAGAAAAAAAGTTTAATGGCTGCTGCTTTAATACCCGTTTTATTGAAAAAGCTTCAATACAAATATTTTTACATGTCAACAAAATGGTCTTATTTTGTCAAATTTACATTACACTGCCGGCGTTGCATTGTCAATTCACACCCTGAAAAGAATTACAGGATGAAAATCAGTGTAACAGCAAAATGATTACGGAAAACGCTCCGAACGTATGCCCTTTACGATAAGGGCTGTCAGGTTTTCTGGGGGGTCTTAGTTCTCTGCGCGTTTATTCTTACAATAATCTCCGGCAAAACAACGGTCTTTCCTTCATGCTCAAGGGTAATCTTGAATTTCACCGCTTCCGGGAGATAGGTTTTATCTTCAGGGTCCCAATACGAGACCCAATCCCCCTCCTTTTCATCCTCAGGGATATCGTAATATTCTAAATCCAGTGTTTTAACTTCAGGGTCAAGCAGATATACCTTTCCACCTTCGTCTTCAAATACATCTTCGAGAAAAAAGACCTTTTCCCTCATCTTCAGGCCTTCCCTGTCCGTAAAAATAGAAATCCATTTGAGACCGGCCAAATCCTCAGGCCCCTTTCCATAACTGTCCACACTGCTTGTAACAAAACCTATCTGGTCGGATTCCCCTTTAAAAAAAATCTTTTCCTCATCAGTTTTTTTGACAAAAAATGGATAGGCCCCCCTGAGCAGCCATGTTATCCTGTCTTCCAGTAACCTGATCTTCTGGGCCATATCAACCTTTTCAGCCCCTTTTGCCTGGGACTTATATGCAAGCCTCATCGCTGCCAGCAGGATAACAACAATGACGACTGAAAGCGAAAGAGCGATGACAAGCTCGATGAGGGTAAAACCTTTATTCTTTTGGTGCATATACAGTTCTCAGCCCGCTAATTCTGAAATTTCCTGATGGCGGCCAGGCAACGGCTACAGTAATTTCATACAACTTTATCTTGCCATCTTCGGACTCTGACTTCAGACTCACTTTCCTCGTCACCTCATACTTATTTTCGTATTCTTTTGAGTCAGATGCATCTGCAGGATCAACAAAGATGTAAGCCTCATCCAGCATTGACCTTGCATAGAAGATCGCCTTTGAATAGTCCTCTGCCTTTTGGGTAGAACGCAGGTTTAAGGAAAAAAGCTGAAAAATGGCGACCAACGCTATGCCAAGGATGGCAAGCGCAACCATCACTTCAAGCAGGCTAAAGCCTCTTGATCGAAGAAGTGCCGAACACCTGGTCAACTGTGACCTCATATTTCTGCCCTTTTTCATTGCCTATTTCTATCCTTCCACCGGAGCTGTTTCCCTTGGGAAAAAAGATGACATCCTCGCCTGCAATAGTGTACTTCTGAGGGACAGAATGCGTTTCTGAAGTTTTATCATCCCCATAAGCTATCCAGTACTTTTTGGCCTCCTGATCGACCTTAAAGACGATATCCATCCTTTCAATAATTGATATCTCACGTGCATGTTTTACAGTCAGGTAGAGTTTCCTTGCCTCTGCATTGAACATTGACTTTTCCTGCATCCTGCTGCCGGAAGACATCACAACAGCGGCAGCCAGGCCAATGATGAAAAGCACTAAAAGGAGTTCAAAAAGGGTAAACCCCG
This sequence comes from uncultured Nitrospira sp., assembly GCA_963813295.1. GTDB lineage: Bacteria > Nitrospirota > Thermodesulfovibrionia > Thermodesulfovibrionales > UBA6898 > JAOUFP01. The sequence continues at coordinate 347,276 of CAWEYN010000023.1, read as the reverse complement.
TTTGAGAGCTGCGTACTTTAACAGTATGCTTTGACAGTGGCTTTATACCACAGTCAGCTTTTGTAATCACTGGTTCGGCATTCTCTAACAGGGTAAACCCTCTATTCCCAGCTGTTAACGTCTTTGTTTTCACCTTCACCGCCAGGGGCGCCGTCAGCGCCATAGGAAAAAAGATCATAATCACCGTGGGTGCCAGGAGCACTGATACTGGTACGGCTTCCCCCATGGATCGTTTGGCAGCGCCTTTTTGAGATACGGGCCGTCCCATCCCTCGACACCCGGATTAGTTACAAGCGCGTTGAGTCCCTCTGATGTATTAGGGTAATGACCTATGTCAAGCCGGTAACTGTCAAGCGCCTGTCCCAGCATTTCTATCTGTGTCTTTGCAGCAGACTGTTTGCCCTTGCCTACCTTGGTAAAGAGTTTTGGCCCTACAATCGCAGCAAGCATCGCGAGTATTACCATAACGACCAGAAGTTCGATCAGGGTAAATCCCTTACTGTTGATGCGATATCTTCTTTCTTCTCTGTTTTTCATAGCTTCCTCCTGTATTTGATCCTGACCTGAATATTTTTCCTCTGTCTGTTATATCGGGATGTCATTGATACTGAATATGCCCAGCAGCATCGAAATCACGATCAGACCTACGATCACGCCCATTATCAGTATAAGCGCAGGCTCAAAGAGGCTTACAAACCTTTTTATGAGGTTCCTGGTTTCTACCTCAAACCTCTCTGCGATCAGAAGAAATGTCTCCTCCAGCTTGCCTGCCTCCTCGCCTACAATTACCATCTGATTGAATATCGGAGGGAAAACTCCGCTTTCCTTCATGGGCTGCGATATCCCCCTGCCCTTGCTCACGCCCTCTTCCAAAAGAAAGAGTTTCTTTGAAATAGCATCGTTATCAATAACATCTCTGGATATCCTGATCGCTTCAAGTATCGGCACCCCGCTTTGAAGTAAGGTCCCCAAGGTCCGTGAGAACCTTGAAATGATCATTTTCATAGTCAGCTTATTGAGGACCGGGATCTTCAATTTCAGATTGTCTATATAACTCTTCCCTTCGGCTGTTTTCCCGTAACTGCGGACCATGAATATCACGGCAGCAATTGCCGCGAGAATCGCCCACCAGTATGAGGAAAAGAGGCCGCTGACCTTTATCAGCATAAGGGTCGGCAGGGGCAGTGTCTGTCCCATGTCCGAGAATATCTTCGAAAAATTCGGCACAACATAGAGCATCAACACAGCTACAGCCAGGCCGCCGACGCCTGAAAGCAAGATGGGATATATCAGCGCAGAGATAATCTCCTCTTTGAAAGACATGGAAGTTTCAAGAAAAGACACCAGTCTCTTTATGACGACCTCAAGGATGCCGCCTGACTCTCCTGCCTTTATCATGTTGATATAAACACGCGGGAATATCTTATGCCTCCCCATTGCATAAGAGAGCGTATTGCCTTTCTGGATATCAATATATACCTCCCGGACAACAGACTTCATTGCTTTTTTCTCGGAATGTTCGGAAAGCACATACAGGGCCCTGTCAATAGGCAAGCCCTGAGTCCAGAAGATTGCCAAGTTCCTGTGTGAACGTCAGAAGGTCTTTAAGGGAAATCCGCTCGAAAAAACTGCTCTCCCTCGCTTCGCCTGCCTTGATGCTCAGGGGGATTAGGCCTTTCCCCCGCAACACTAGACTTCAGTTCCTCTTCATTCGAAGAAGTAAGAGAATCCTTTATCTTCCTGCCTGAGGGATCGATAGCTTCATAATTATACAGTGGCATATGCTTATATTATCATTACGCTTCCAGCAGGGTCAATTAAGGACTGCCGGACTGCTGTCTCATTCAGAATTACGGCAAACAGCCTGCTGATCACGGCAAGGCTGTGGAATCTGGCTGAAGGTCATAAAAATCCGCCTTTACCTGGAATCAGGGGAGATGATACAATCTTTCATTGCAATGGCACATAAAAGCATAAAAGAATGGCCTGAAAATGAACGGCCGCGGGAAAGGTTATATGGCCGGCAAATGAAGTATAATATCCTGTTTCTTAAATCATGAAAAGATACGAGGTAGAATCATGAAAGTACTTGTTATCGGAGGCGGAGGAAGGGAGCACGCGATTGTATGGAAGCTCTCGCAGAGCAGGTCGGTCGATAAGATCTACTGCTGTCCGGGCAATGCAGGGATCGCAGGGCTCGCGGAATGCATAAATGTTAATCAGAACGACTTCAGCGCACTGCTGGATTTAGTAAAATACGAATGGATAGACCTCACCATCGTAGGACCTGAAGACCCTCTGTCAAAGGGCATTGTAGATCTCTTCGAAAAAGAAGGAAGAAAGATTCTGGGACCGACAAAGGCAGCAGCACAGCTGGAATCAAGCAAGGTCTTTTCCAAGGACCTCATGAAATCCTATGGCATACCGACTGCAGAATACCGTGTATTCACCTCTTATTTGCATGCTGAAGAATATTTGAGGTTCAAAGGCACACCGATAGTAATAAAGGCTGATGGACTGGCTGCAGGCAAAGGGGTTTTCATTGCCAACACAATGGATGAGGCAATGGACGCCCTGAAGATAATCATGAAAGACAGGGCCTTTGGCGACGCAGGGAACAAAGTGATCATAGAGGATTGCCTCAAGGGCGAGGAGGCCTCATACATGGTCTTCACAGACGGCAAGAGCTATAGTTCCTATGGTAAGCTCCCAGGACCATAAGCGCATCTTTGACGATGATAAAGGCCCCAATACCGGCGGCATGGGTGCATACAGTCCTGCGCCTGTAATGACAGAGGAGACTTGAGAAGGTCGTCATAGAAAAGATCATGAAACCGACCATCCGGGCCCTCAAATCAGAGGGAATAAACTACAAGGGCATACTCTATGCGGGTCTGATGATAGACAAGGGTATCCCCTCTGTGCTCGAGTTTAACTGCCGCCTGGGTGACCCTGAAACACAGCCGGTGCTTTCCAGACTCAAAACAGACCTGATGGATATCGCAATGGCGGTCACAGAAGAAAGACTTTCAGAAATAAACATAGAATGGAATAACGATCCGTCAGTATGCGTAGTGCTGTCGTCATCACGGATATCCGGGCCAGTACAGAAAGGGCGATGTGATCACAGGCATTGATGAGGCCAACAAGATGGAAGGCGTCCAGGTATTCCATGCAGGAACAGCCTTTAAGGACGATCAGGTCGTTACTGCAGGCGGGAGAGTCCTCGGAGTTACAGCCATAGGGAAAGATATTGCAACAGCAAAATCAAGGGCATATGCTGCAGCCGGGAAAATACACTTCAACGGCATGCATTACAGAAAAGACATCGCTGACAGGGCGTTGAAAAGACAGTGATTAGTGATCTAGGGATTAGTGGCTAGTGAACAGTAATAAATCTTGCTGTTCACTGATTACTGATCACTACCAGCCACTAATCACTGTTTTTAAGAGGAGGAAATATGAAACCGAAAGTACTGATCATCATGGGCAGTGACTCTGACCTTCCTGTAATGGAAGAAACCGCCCGCATCCTGGATGAATTCACTGTCCCTTACACCATGACTGTGGCATCAGCCCACAGGACGCCGGCCAGGACCCTGAAGCTGGTCAAGGATGCTGAAAAAAACGGCGTTGATGTTATCATCGGAGCTGCAGGCATGGCAGCCCATCTGCCGGGCGTCATAGCTTCCCATACTGTACTTCCGGTTATCGGAGTCCCCCTGGACGCCTCTCCCCTCAATGGCATGGATGCGCTGCTCAGCATAGTCCAGATGCCTCCGGGCATTCCCGTAGCTACTGTATCAGTCGGCAAGGCAGGCGCCAGAAATGCAGCTATTCTTGCTGTTCAGATAATGGCAAGAAAAGACCCTGAATTGACCAAAAAACTTCTTGACCACAGGCAGAAGATGGCAAAAGAAGTCGAGGAAAAGGCAGGCAGGATAGCAAAAAAGAAGTGATGAAGACAGAAATTGAGTGTTTCCCGTGCTTTCTCAGGCAGACCGTAATCGCACTGAAACAGCTCGATGGCTTGCAGGATGATCTCCAGCAGGAGATATTACATGAAGTGCTTTCCATCATGCAGAAAGCGGACATGGACAAACCGCCTGCCTACTCAACAACATTCATACACAGAACAATAAGGGACAGAATCGGGCAGGACCCCTTCAAAAAAATAAAGTACGACTACAACACGATCGCCATGGGGCTGTATCCTGAATTAAAGGAAAAGGTCGGCAGCAGCCATGATCCCTTATGGACAGCTGCCAGGCTGGCCATCGCAGGCAATATCATTGATTTTGGGATATTCACATCAATCGATATCAGACAAGTCTGTTGCGAGACGCCCTGAAGGAGACCATCGCGGTCGATGATTATGATTCCTTTCAAAAATGCGGTCAATGAAACAGATACCATCCTCTACCTGCTTGATAACTCAGGAGAGATCGTATTTGACAAACTCCTGATAGAAGAACTTCTCCGGAAGGGAAAGAAGGTCAAGGCTGTCGTAAAAGGCTCGCCTGTCCTAAACGACGTGACCATGGACGATGCACGCCAGACGCCGCCTCACTGAGCTGTGCGAAGTCGTCGATAACGGCTCGGATGCGATAGGCACCATACTTGAATGGACATCCCCGGAATTTCAGGCGCACTTCCAGTCCGCTGACCTCATTATCAGCAAAGGCCAGGGCAACTTCGAGACCCTCACGGACATGGAAAAAGGACGTACTTCCTCTTTCAATCCAAATGTGAAGTGGTCTCTAAAGATTTAGGACTTTCATCTGGCTCGATGCTTCTTAAGAAGTCCTGATATGGTTAGCTGGTTAAATAGCAAGCGTGCAAGCAGACAGCTATCTTCTGTCCCCTCTTCTGCTGTCACCATAGCCGCCCCGGCTCTTGAAACCGCCGCCGCCCGGGCCTCTCTTTTCCTGCGGTTTTGCTTCATTGACGACGATGGACCTGTCCATGACCTGTTTCCCGTTAAACATCTCAATGGCCTTTTTCCCGGCTTCCTCGGAAGCCATCTCCACAAAGCCGAACCCCCTGAGCCGGCCGGTTGCAGCGTCCTCAATCAGCTTCACGTTTACAACCTCTCCTGCCTGTGAAAATAACTCGCGAAGATCGTCCTCTGTTGCCTTAAAAGAGATGTTCCCTACATACAGTCTCATTGCACTCATGCGTCCTCCTAAAAGATAATTAAATCTCCTGAATACAACTACACAGGATAGCCTAAATATGACTAATCCTGATATTTTTGTCAAGAACTAAATATATAGACTTTCTAAAGAAAAGATTATTATGCTACCATCTCAAAATGACAATCATCCGGCCTGCTGAAACAGGGATCTCTGAGGCCCTTGAAATGGCCTCGGTGGATAATTAAAAAAGGGGGCGTCATCGCCTACCCCACAGAGACCTTTTATGGCCTCGGGGTCAAATATGACGACATCTCAGCACTCAAAAAACTTTACGGGATCAAACACCGCTCCTGGAATAAGGCGCTGCCGCTCATTATAGGGGAAAAGGGAGATGCTTGACCTCATCGCCTCATGCATAACAGTCTCAGCAGAAAAACTGGCCGAAAAATTCTGGCCGGGCCCGCTTACTCTCTTACTCCCTGCAAAGCCTGATATTTCGGAGTTCATTACAGCAAAAACAGGAAAAATCGCGGTAAGGATCCCAGGCGAATCATTCGCGCTGGACCTTGCACGGTCGCTGGGGTTTCCGATCACTGCCACAAGCGCAAACATCTCCGGCATGCCTCCTGCTGATAATGCAGACGATGTGATCAGGTATTTCGGGGATGCCCTGGACCTTATCATAGACTGCGGGAAGACACCAGGAGGAAAACCTTCTACCATCGTAGATGCCTCAGGGGAAAAGATACGGTTTTTAAGGGCAGGTGCTGTATCGATAGAAGATGTATTTGCTGTACTCTGAAATCCAGTCAGTGCCAGTCAATTATAGTTCAGGGCCATCAACAATAAAAATGCGACCCCTTTGAGCACTTCCAGCCATCCGGTCAGCCTTAATTTCAGCTTGTAAAGGGTTATAGAAAAAACCAGATTATCAATCAAAGGCAGAAGGACGAGTACAGGCGTATGCATCAGCCAATAGGCTGCGATGGCGAATCCGACATAGATAACCATTACAATTCTTTGCTGCATGCCCTTTGTAAACTGCACCCTCACCTTGAAGACACCGGCTGTAAAGAAAACCGCTACGGCTGTAAACAGCACCGGATCAATCACTCCTGTTGCTGTCAGTTTTGCAACCAGTGCTGACAGCGAAAGAAGGACAAATCCTGATATCTCGGTAATAATCGAATGTTCCCCCAGAAATTTCAGGCAAAGCAGATAGGCAAAAGGCACAAGCGCATAAGGCATCAATAAGGCCAGACTCTTTCCCCAAAACAGGCAGGAGCAGCAGTGGTGGCGGCCAAAACCTGCAACACAAAAGCTGCAAGTGATCTGGAAGGATTTCCTTCGCGACGCCGCATCCAGAGAACAAAGGCCTGCTTTGAATTGATATACAACGCAATCGCCATGAAAACAGCCAGCCCCCCCGGAGTCACCCTGCCGCTGACAACAAGACCGGTCAAGATAGGAGAGCGTCATCACTCCCCATGAACCATATTCCCTGAGAATATATTGCTTCAAACCTTTCTCCTTAAAAGATCATATTACTGAGTATTGCCTATTTTATTTTTACAGAAGATAATCTCCGGGGGAAATGAGATAGATCATACTGTCTGCTCCGTCATCTGTATCCAATACCTGAGAAACACTTCAGACTTTTATGCAAAAGAAATAGTCGGATCATTCCGTGAGTCCCTTCCTGTCTGGTCCTCTCCCTGGACTCACTTATTATCTTCTCGATATCAGCCTTATCAAGGATCTCCTCTTTGATAAGCGCCTCTGCCAGAGCATCGAGCACCTTTCTGTTTTTGAGCAATATCTCCTTTGAGCGTGATTCCGCCACATTAAGAAGCTTCTGTATCTCCTGGTCTATAAGCCATGCCATCTCTTCGCTGTAGCGTTTCGGCTGGGCAAGCTCCATGCCGAGGAAGGGATGTTCCTCTCCCCTTCCAAGATTCACCGGCCCTATTTTTTCACTCATGCCCCACTGCGCCACCATCTTTTCCGCAAGCTTGGTAGCTTCCTTCAGGTCATTCTGTGCACCGCTGCTGACATCATCAAAGACGATTTTTTCAGCGTTTCTGCCTCCGAGCGCCACGCTCAACTTGTTCATAAGGTATGTCATCGGATAATAATGCCTGTCTTCCTCAGGCAGCAGCTGCGTAACGCCCATTGCCATTCCACGGGGGATAATGCTCACTTTATAAAGAGGGTCTGTGCCGGGCAGTTCCCAGGCAACAAGGGCATGTCCTGCCTCATGATAAGCGGTTATCTTTTTTTCCATATCATTGATTGTCTCTTCCCTGACCGCCCCCATCAATAAAATGTCCCTCGCCTCTTCAAAGTCACGCATGTAAACGCGGTCTTTTTTGTTCCTCAGGGCAACAAGAGCCGCCTCATTGGCAAGGTTCTCGAGGTCCGCCCCTGTCATTCCGGGCGTCCCTCTTGCGATGATTTCGAGGTCAACATCATCAGCCAGGATCTTGCCCCTAACATGGATCTCAAGGATCGCCTTGCGTTCCTTCCATCCAGGCCTGTCGATAACAATATGTCTGTCGAACCGGCCCGGCCTTAAAAGAGCAGGGTCAAGCACATCAGGCCTGTTCGTTGCAGCCATGACAATCACTTCAGTGTGAGGATCAAACCCGTCCATCTCGCTCAAAAGCTGGTTTAGGGTCTGCTCCCTCTCATCATGTCCCCCTCCTAATCCAGTGCCCCGCGTGCGGCCCACAGCATCAATTTCGTCTATGAAAATAATGCTCGGATGTGCCTCCTTGGCCTTTTTAAACATGTCCCTGACGCGGGAAGCCCCGACGCCTACAAACATCTCTATGAACTCAGACGCGCTGATGCTGAAAAACGGCACGCCTGCCTCGCCTGCTGTTGCGCGTGCAAGAAGGGTTTTCCCTGTGCCGGGAGGCCCCACCAGAAGCACTCCTTTAGGGACCTTCGCCCCGATGCTTGCAAAACGGGAAGGGTCCTTCAGAAATTCGACTGTCTCCATGAGTTCATTTTTCACCTTGTCCATGCCGGCAACATCCTTGAATGTTATCCCCGGCTTTTTGGCATCAAAGAGTCTGGCCTTGCTCGCACCGAAACTGAAAACACCGCCCGGGCCTCCCTGCATCTGCTGCTGTGTACGCCTCATCAGAAAGATCCATACTCCGATTATCAGCGCCCAGGGGAGAATTCCCAATACAAACTGCCAGAAAACAGATTTCTCTTCTTCAGGTTCTATTGTAATAATCACATGCTTTTCTTCAAGCTTGCTCAGGAGCGCTTCCCCCTGAAATAAAGGCAGGAAAGTCCTGAAGTTTTTTACCGTTACAGCCTTCGCCTCACCCGGTATAGTGATCTCTGTATCCTTATTAAAAACACCGGTGACTACCAGTTTTTTTATCGAAACAGACTTGATATTGCCTGCGTCCAGCTGCTCGACAAACTTGCTGTAGCTTATGTTATATAGCACCTGTTTGTTATCAGCAAAATATTGGGTCCATACGATCAGGAAAATAAAGATAAGAAGAGAGGCTATAATTGCTCGCCACTGGGGGTTTTTTAATTTATCTGTCAGCTTTTCTTCCGCAGCCATGGCTTCATTGTACCATCTTATCCATCCTTCGCCAAAGCATAGCTTTCTTCGCCAAGAAAAACAAAGGCACTGCTTTATTTAGGAGGCAACGGCCTTCCTCGTTAACCCCGTGGCAAGAACACGGGGAATATAGCTCTCTATCCATTTAAAACCTCTTCCCCCCCTGCCTTCGGCCATCCGTCCCTGGTTAAGCAGGGGCAGGGGTGGTTTGCTTAGAAGTAAAATTTCAATTTTGCTTCAGGTAAGTCTATAATAATGTTTTTATTTATGTGATAGAGATATCCTTAAGCATCAAAGGACTGGAATGAACGAGCATATTGACAGAGAAGAGTCAGTTCATGGGGAGCAATGGGGTGAGTTGCACGGGGGGTATTTTTCAGATCCTGCGATCGCGCAACCTTTTGTCGAGAGGGTAAATAAACTTTTAATGAAATCGCACACGGATGTTGTGGTTGACTTAGGGGGTGGTACTGGTTTTCTGCTTTCTCAACTGGCTGCCCAGGGACTCTGCGGGGGCCTGGCTCTGGTGAATCTTGATGGCTCTGATGTTCAACTCGCCTCAGCACGCGAGACAGGCATTACGTGTGTTCGGGCCCTGGTTACAGATTTCCGCCGCAGTGATGTTGGACCAAAAGACAAGCGGTTTTTCTTCATGATGCGTTCAGTCCTCCACTACTTCGGAAAGGCGGGGCTAATGCCTGTTCTTCTCCATCTTCATAGCCAGGCAAAGGAAGGCGAGATCTTCGTGCATCAGACCGCCTCTTTTGAGGACAAGAGAGATGCGGACTGCCTCAATGCACTGTATAGACATATGCACTCGGAGAAATGGTATCCCACAGTCAGCGAACTCGAAAGCAGCATGACAAAGACCGGCTGGCGTTTGACTGACATGTCAGCGGCACCGGCACTCTTGCTGACATCAGTTGATCTGGCCAAAAGATATGCGCTGGAGACAGATGATGTTATGCGAATACGCAATGTTATGGCACAAGAGTTTGGCGGGCAACAAAACGTCTTTGGACTGGTGCCCGGCGGCTTCTGGGCAAAACTCCATTATCGCATCTGCACATGTGTGGCTGCTTAACCCGAACAAAGCAATTAACCACAGAGCACACAGAGAAACATATTGATAGAAAAGAAACTATCAGTTTTTATGATTTCCTCTGTGCACTCTTTCATGTAAGGTTAAACTTTGACGACCTCGTAAAAAGTCGTCATTCCGGCTTGTCCGGAATCGGCTGTTTATGTAACGCGTTGAAAAAGAAAGATTCCGGGCAAGACGGAATGACAGATTCAAGACGTTATGGGACTTTTTACAAACCCGTCAAACTTAATTATTACCAAAACGAGAACACAGAGGATTGATTTATATTAAAAGTCTTTTGGGAGTTAAAAACACCTATGTGAACTCTGTGGTTGATGTTTTATTAAGGTTAAATTTCGGCAATACAGTCCTGCCGCCAGATGCAGCGCAGTTGATTGCATTCTTTTACATACGGTGTTGCATAGCAGTCAAAATTGCCTTCTGCTTTCTGGATCGCGTTAATAAGCCCTGCCTTATTCAGTTTTGCCGGAGCTACACCCTTTTGCTTCGCGATTTCCCTAATGGCCTGCATTTTCACTGTTCTTCCTCCTGAGAGTAATATCGAATGCTTTTTGTCTTATCCCCATGCCTGTTTCAATAATTGTGATTTTTCATTATTGTCACAGAGAGCAGACCATGTCAAGCACATTAATATTATGATTGTGGTTGATATACTTGCCTGAGGGAAAAAACAGTGGAAATAATGATTTTTTATTCTATTTACGTACTTTCAATGAAGTCTTTTAATAACCTCAGATGTTTTTTCCTCAAGAATCCGCTGAAAAAATGAATGAATATTGTCATGCATCGTGAAAAAATATTCATGCCGGAATTGTAAACCTCAATTCGCTGTTTCAACAAAGTCCCTCTCGTATTTTCAGCTAACTCATAGACCTCCTGAATATATCCTTTGACCGGGAGGTTGCCTCCTGAAAGATGGATGAGGAGTTTTACCGGCTTCTGGTATTCCATGAACTCTGCCAGGAAATTACTCTCCCTGCCAATCATTTTGTATCGGACCCTGTACCTGTAACCCTCTGCAGGCTCACCCCATGAAACAGGAACAAAAGCCTTGATTCCAGGATTCCATTTCTTCATAAGCGCGGGACTTTGAATATATTGCCAGACCTCTTCAGGAGAGCGGTCTATCTGGATCTTGTCATTAAGAATCATTTTTCTCTATCCTGTATGTCATTTTGATCCGGATAATTATATCAGGAGTATAGCGAAAAAGTTCGTGTATTTGAACTCCTGCCTATGGTTGGTTCTTAAATTCTTTCAGCAACTGGTTAAAGTCTTCTTCACCCATTTCCTTTGTCAACTCAGATATTAACTCATTAATGATATTGAGATTGGGCGAGCCGATCCTTTCAAAGATATCGAGGGAAATAAGGTAATCTATGAAGGCGTCCTTATAATTTTTTTTCATATGCATGACCTTTCCTATCATGCCCACTGTGCTGGCGACTCCGACAATATCTCCGACCTTTTTGGCTATCTCAAGGGCCTTCTGGTAAAACTCAAGGGCACTGTCATAGTTGCCCTTGTTTTGATAGACTATCCCCATCTGATGGTAGCTCTTTGAGATGCCTACGATATCTCCAACCTTTTTGGCTATCTCAAGGGCCTTCTGGTAAAACTCAAGGGCCTTGTCAAAGTCGCCTTTTTCCTGATGGACTATACCTATCTGCTTGTAGCTCATTGAAACGCCGGCTACGTCCCCGATCCTCTCCGAAATTTCAAGTGCCTTGCATGAAAACTCAAGCGCCCTGTCATAATCTCCCCTCTTTTGGTAGACTGTTGCTATCTGGTTATAGTTTTTAGATACCTCGGCAACATCGCCGATCTTCTCGGCAATCTCAAAGGCTTTCTGGAAAAACTCAAGCGCTTTTTTGTATTCCCCTCTTTCATGATTAACAATGCCTATCTGGTCATAACACTTGGATACCCCTGCGATATCGCCGATCTTTTGAGCAATCTCAAGGGCCTTGAGGGTAAAATCAAGAGCCCTGTCATAATCTCCCCGTAATTTATGAAGAAGCCCTATCTGGCCGTAGATCCTTAATATGGTATAGTAATCGTCTGTCTTTTCCTTGATCTCTAGCGCCTTGTAGGACAGTTCAAGCGCTTTGTCATAGTCGCCTCTTTTCTGATGGACAATCCCGATATTCTGATATCCAACAGATGCGCCGGCCGTATCTCCCGCCTTCTCAGCCAGATCGAGGGCCTTCTGGTAAAAATCGAGGGCCCAGTCATAGTCGCCCCTTTTCTGATGGACGATGCCTATCTGGTTATAGCTCTTCGATATGCCGGAGATGGAACCGATCTTTTCCGCGATGCCGAGGGTCTTATAAGAAAAATCAAGCGCCTTATCATAATCACCACGTTTTTGGTGAACTATAGCTATCTGGTGATAGCTCTTTAGTATCTCGGAAGTGTCCCCGACCTTCTCTGACATCTCAAGGGCCCTGGAAGAAAAATCAAGCGCCTTATCATAGTCACCACGCTTTTGGTAGACAATAGCAATCTGGTTGTAACATTTAGAGATTTCGGTAATGTCCCCTGAATTTTCAGCCGCCTCCAGCTCTTTTTTGAACGTTTCCAGTGTCATGTCATTAATACTCATACAGGATTGCCACCTTTTAAAACCTTTCTGTTACAATTGTCATGGTTGAAGAGCATTATAATAACATTTTCTGAACAGCCGGCTAATTCTTCCAGAAAATTCCTTATCTTTTCATTTTACAATATTGGTGATGGTTAATGACCGGCCTTTGAGCGCCTGATTTTTTCTATGGCGATCATAATAAGAGATAAAGCAGCAGGTGTCATGCCCTGTATTCTGCTTGCCTGACCGAGATTGTCAGGCCGCACTTCCTCAAGCTTGCAGAGTATCTCTTTTGAAATTCCCGGCAGGATCTTATAGTCAATATCAGAAGGGATCTTTTTCTCGTCAAGCTTCTTTAATTTCTCTGATGTCTCGATCTGCCTTATGATATATCCCGCGTATTTGACCTGTATTTCAACCTGTTTTTCAACATCATCCCCGAGCTTGATTTCAGAGGGCGCGTATTGCCTGATAACAGGGTATGTAACCTCAGGCCTTTTGAGAAGCTGCTCGAGTGTAATGTCCTGCTCTATCAGAGATGTGCCGAGTTCTTTCAGTTTCTCATTGATACTGTCTGGTTTTATGCGCGTTTTTTGAATCCTGATTATTTCATCTTCTATTTTTTTCTTTTTATCTAAAAAACATCCATAAACCTCATTGTTCAGGAGGCCGATTTCATGGCCTTTTCCCATGAGACGCATGTCCGCATTATCATGCCTTAGGAGCAGACGGTACTCGGCCCGTGAGGTAAACATTCTGTATGGCTCCCTTGTTCCTTTTGTTACAAGATCATCCAGCAGGACACCGATATATGCCTCATGCCTGCCGAGAACCAGTGGTTCTCTGCCCTGAAGCTTCAGCGCTGCATTTATTCCAGCCATTAAGCCCTGTGCAGCAGCTTCTTCATATCCGGATGTCCCGTTGATCTGGCCGGCCAGGAAAAGGCCCTCTGTATTTTTTGTCTCAAGGGAATGTTTCAGCTGCGTTGGAAAGACAAAGTCGTACTCAATCGCATAGGCTGGCCTCATGATTTCGGCATTTTCAAGCCCCGGGATCGTCCGGACAAGTTCTGTCTGGACATCAAAGGGAAGACTTGTTGATATGCCGTTTGCATAATATTCAGATGTCTCAAGACCTTCAGGCTCCAGAAAGACCTGATGCCTTTCACGCTCTGCAAAGCGCACGACCTTATCCTCTATGGACGGACAGTATCTTGGTCCTATGCCGGTGATTTTGCCGCTGTACATCGCTGAACGCTCAAGATTGTCCCGGATGATTTTATGGGTTTCCTCGTTGGTATAAGTTATATAACAGGGCAGCTGGGGGTTCTCTATCATTATTGTACTGTGGGAGAACGGGATCGGCGGCTCATCCCCGAACTGCGCCTCTGTCTTTGAGAAATCTATTGTCTTTGCATCAAGCCTTGGCGGAGTGCCTGTCTTGAGGCGGCCGAGTTTCAGGCCTATCCCTGCAAGGCAGTCCGACAGTCCGACAGATGGAAATTCACCTGCCCTGCCGGCTGCGAAACTTTCATGCCCGACATGCATCAGTCCTTTTAAAAATGTCCCGGTAGTTACAATGACACATTTTGTGTTATAGAATGTGCCGAGCGCTGTCCTGACGCCTTTTACATGTCCGTCTTCGACCACAATCTCATCTGCTGTGGCCTGCTTGATATCGAGATCCTCCTGCGCTTCAAGGGCCTGCCTCATCCTCAGCCGGTATAAGACCCTGTCAGCCTGTACTCTCAGGGACCAGACAGCCGGACCTTTTGACTTATTCAGCATCCGAAACTGAATCCCTGCTTTATCGGTAATCCTTGCCATCTCACCTCCGAGGGCGTCAATCTCCCTTACGAGATGCCCTTTTGCAAGTCCTCCGATAGCAGGGTTACAGGACATCTGACCGATGGTGTCGAGGTTCATGGTAAATATGCAGGTGGACATGCCCATACGCGCGGACGCAAGTGCGGCCTCACAGCCTGCATGCCCTGCGCCGATAACTATCACATCATATGCTTTGGTCGTGGTCATTAGAATTCTATTATATAATAATTCACTAAGGAGATACGTTTAAGGCAATAAGCAGCAGTAAATAGAAAATTCTGAAGAATTCGATATTAACCTGACAGTTGCAAAAAGATATAAGGGCCGCGAGGAGGAAGTGCAGAAAAAGGGCTTGCCCATCTGTCAATATGGGACACCTTCAAGCACTCTGCCCTGGTAGCCAAGCGCGCCCCATTGAATTCACTGTGTGTGAAATTTGCATATGGCCGCATCATATATTTCTTCCCGTCGTCATTGCAAGGCCTTTTTCTGCACTTCCTACTTGCGATCATGCAACGAGTGAGTTAATACAATCCCATTGCCTTGCGGACAATCTCCATGGTTTCCTGCGCCACTTTTCTCGCCTTCTCATTTCCCTTTTCAACTATCGCATGCAATTGATCGGGATTGCTGAGCAGTTCTTCCCTCTTTGCCCAGATAGGCTCAAGGACCTTGAAGACATTCCGAATCAGGATCTTTTTGCAGTCAATACACCCTATCCCGGCTGTCCTGCATCCAACAGCAACCTCATCCTGCTCTTCTTTTGAAGAGAAGACCTTGTGCAGCTGAAATACAGGTGAAAGCTCGGGGTCCCCGACATCAGTACGTTTGATCCTCGCAGGGTCAGTGGTCATTGTCTTTATCTTGCTCTCGACTTCTTTCGGGGTGTCGGAAAGATAGATCGCGTTATTGTAGCTCTTTGACATCTTCCGTCCGTCAACACCAGGCACTTTCGGAAACTCTGTTAAAAGCGCGTCAGGCTCAGGGAACACTTCTGTGTAGAGGTTGTTGAACCTCCTCGCTATTTCCCTTGATATCTCTAGGTGAGGGACCTGGTCTACACCCACAGGTACATATTTCGCGCGGTAGATGATTATGTCAGCAGTCTGGAGGAGCGGATACCCCAGGAAACCGTAATTAGCAAGGTCCCTGTCCTTCAACTCCTGCTGTTTCTCTTTATAAGTCGGCACACGTTCGAGCCAGCCAAGTGGCGTTATCATCGAAAGAAGCAGATGCAGCTCCGCATGCTCCAGTATCCTCGACTGGAGGAATATGGTGCATTTGTCAGGATCAAGTCCTGCTGCCAGAAAATTTATCAAAAGATCATTTACAGAATCATGCAGCGCTGCAGGATTTGCATATCCTGTTGTAAGGGCGTGCCAGTCAGCAACAAAATAATAACAGTCATATTTGTCCTGGAGCTTCACCCAGTTTTGGAGCGCTCCGACCAGGTTCCCTATGTGGACCTTGCCGCTTGACTGCATTCCGCTTAATACCCTGTCTTTTGTCATTGCACTCCTCTAATATAGATATACCTGAAAGATATTCAGGAATAAATTGATAATAGGCATAATTATTTTACCGGCAATGCCGGTGTATATTAAAACAATAACAATTATAAAGCCGAACGGCTCGATTTTGCTGAATGTCATGGCCTGCCTTGAAGGCAGCAGACCTGTGAGCACTCTTCCGCCGTCAAGTGGAGGAATCGGGATCATGTTAAATGACGCGAGCACGACATTCATAACAACGCTGGACTTAAAGATCATCGCAAGAGGGCTCAGGACAGTCTCTGTAACTGAAGCAGGCAATACCGCTGCCAGAGGGATTATTACGAACTTCAGTATCAGTATGCTTAAAAAAGCCAGAACTATATTTGTCACAGGGCCCGCTGCAGCAGAAAGGGCCATGCCCTGTCTGGGGTTTTTGAAGTTCATCGGGTTTATCGGGACAGGCTTTGCATAGCCAAATACAAACTGTCCGTTCGTTGCTACCACGAGAAGCAGTGGCAGCAGGATTGTCCCGAATATATCTATATGCGCTATCGGATTAAGCGTAAGCCTGCCGAGCATCTTTGCTGTTGGATCGCCGAGTTTGTACGCGACATAACCATGAGAAACCTCATGAAAGGTGATCGCTATCAGTATGGGAAGCGCTGAAATGAGAATATTTCTTATGACATCTACTGTTGCAGCATCCAATGCAGTTCGCCTTTAATTAGACCTTTCTCCGGGATTTTTGAAATCTGGTTGAAATCTTGCCTGTGAAATTATCTCTTGTGCTTATCTAAATGGAAAATTTCCTTGACGCCCCGGTTGCAGGCGCATTGATTCATAGACCGGCATCTGAAATCTTCCATATAAGTTCGAAATTGCATATGATGACCTGTGGTTCGCCGTAACTATTATTCATAATCTTCCCGTTGCTGTCAATGGCCAGCAGGAGGTCGTTTGCCTTTAATAAAGACCCGTCATATCCGGCATTCTTCAGATTCTCCTTTACCTTATGCAAAAGCATCCGGCATGTTGGTTCATCAATGTTGCCTTGATAAACGGCCCTCGAAAGGTCGATCGGCGTATATAACGGACCCTGCTTCGCAACCGAATAATCAGGACCGTTATAATAACCCCGAATGGTAATATAGTTATGGTTTTCCCGCAAAACAGGATTGCCCTCCGGGTCCAGAATGTCCTTATGTGAATCGTATTTTCTGAAATCGACTGAGGGCTCTATCTTTGTAGTGCCGGTCATGTATATGGCCCTCACGTAGACAGTCGGAATTCCGAGTTCTTTCAATTTCTGAGCTATGGCAAATTCCTCAAATGGACTTTTTATGCCATACTGCCGGATCCTGGGATCATCGCTTCCTCCATCTTCCTCACCAGGCAATTCCCCGACACGGGACGTTTCCCAGACCAGGTGAATATTGTCCTTTGTAATTGTATAAAACACTTCCTTTTTGTCGGACAATTTCAGGGACGGGGTCTTCCTCCATCTTTCAGGGAGAAAATAATCGAACAGGCGGGCGTTTCTTCCGACTACCCACAGATGCCCCCCTGTGCTTTCCGCATGACCATAAATATAAGGCACTCCAAAGATTTCTGTTCTCTTCAGATGGGCCGGCAGGGAAGTTGGCTTGAAACGGTCCCGCTGATCATCCAGATAGTGATGTCTTCTGGAATGTTTGACCTGTTCCTCGTGTCTGGCAGTCCGCAGAAGAAGTTCATAATCTATAACCGAATAGCTGCCCTCTTTAATCAGTTGATACAGGAGTTCCACCTGTCTTTTATATGCACCACCGCTATTGCCCGAACGGCCGAGTTCTTCAATGCGTATGGAGTCAGCATCACTGAATATAATATGCTCGGGTTTCATGTCAGCCACCAGATATCCTTTTCTGTCAAGGTCCGCAAGAACTATGTAATTAATACTTTTAAGATGGCGGACGATTTCTTCATCATTGATGTCTATGTGCTCGAAGACTTCAGGGAGGTTTTTCCCCTTGATCCACTCGTAAATCAGCTTGTATTGCTTAAGTATATCCAGATCAATGCCAGGATGTTTTGCATGTATCCGGTTGATTTTCGAGCGTGACCTGCCGCTCTGCCAGGGCTGCATCCTGTCAGGCGGAACATATATAGCCAGAGGCCGCTGCGTTTTTACTTTTATTTCCCTGGGGCCATACGCGCCTTCCCTCATTTCCATAACCAGGGAAAACTCTTCCCAGGGGCTGTTGAATTCAGCGTCATAAAACTCCTGTAATGTATGAGTGTCTAAAGGGACATCCTCTCCCACCCGGCAGTTCTTTACCACCAGATCCAGGCTTTTTCCGTTTACCTCCCTGGTAGGGACCTTGTACACAGAGCTTGTGCCTAATAACCTTATCCTGTGTTCGTTAAACCAGTCGCGCTCATACCAGTTGTTGATCTCAAAATGTTCGCGAAAAGGTTCTGCAAACCGGGTCAGATAGAGATCTCCCCCGTCGCTGGTTTTGGTGTGGGAATACACTACTTGCAAAACATTGACTAACGATCTTGTCGAAGTTAATTTTTCCATTAACAATATGAACGCAAAGTGAATCTGCAGTTACACTTCCCTGTAGTGTTCAGCATGATCCCCTTAGTAACACAAAGCGGGTTTATCCAAGACGGGATCTTAATTCCTGAAGCTGTCTTGTCAGTCTTTCCGGCAAACGGTCCCCGAATTTTGCGAAATGCCTCTCGATGTCAGGCACTTCAGCCGACCAGGCCGCAGGGTCAACTCTCATCAGCTCTTTCATGTTCTCCGTTGATATATCAAGACCGGCTAAGTCCAGATCGCCTTCATTGGGCATTAAACCTATCGGTGTTTTCCGGGCTGAAACCCTGCCTTCAATCCGCTCACACATCCACTTCAGCACCCGGCTGTTGTCACTGAAACCAGGCCATAAAAACATACCCTCAGGACTCTTCCGGAACCAGTTTACATAAAATATTCTCGGGGCCTTGTTGCCGAGCCTGTCGCCCATATCCAGCCAATGCCTGAAATAATCTCCCATGTTGTAGCCGCAAAAGGGCGTCATGGCAAAGGGGTCCCGCCGCAGATTGCCTACAGCTCCTATATTGGCTGAGGTGGTCTCTGAGGCTGCGGTTGCGCCGAGAAATACACCATGGTCCCAGTTGAGGGCCTCGTAAACCAGCGGCACAACACTGCTGCGGCGGCCGCCGAAAATAAAAATATCGATTGGGACACCTTCAGGCTTTTCCCAGTCTTTGCAGATAACAGGGCACTGGGATGCAGGAGCTGTAAATCTTGCGTTTGCATGAGCAGCGTCATCACGGCTCTCAGGTGTCCAGTCGCGGCCTTTCCAGTCGATCAGATGAGAAGGCACTTTTTCAGTCATCCCTTCCCACCAGACATCTCCATCATCAGTCAGGGCGCAGTTGGTAAAAATAACGTTTTCTTTCACTGTATCCATCGCCATAGGATTGGTATCATACGATGTCCCCGGGGCCACGCCGAAGAAACCGTTCTCGGGATTGATGGCATAAAGACGGCCGTCAGGCCCGATCTTCATCCAGGCGATATCGTCTCCTATGCATTCACATTTCCAGCCCGGGATTGTTGGCCGCATCATCGCAAGGTTGGTCTTTCCGCAGGCTGAGGGAAAGGCTGCGGCAATGTGGTATTGTTTCCCTTCGGGATTTGTCAGGCGCAGTATAAGCATATGTTCGGCCATCCAGCCTTCCCGTCTTGCCACGGCAGAAGCTATGCGCAGGGCCAGACATTTTTTCCCTAACAGAGCGTTTCCTCCGTATCCGGAACCATAAGACCATATCAGGTTTTCCTCAGGGAAATGACTGATGTATTTGCTTTCTATTGGCGCACACGGCCACTGAACATCTTTCTGGCCTTCAGCAAGCGGGGCGCCGATTGAATGAAGACAGGGGATAAAGTCTTCCCCTGAATTAAGGAGTTCCAGTACCCTGGAACTTACACGGGTCATTATATGCATGTTGCAGACCACGTACGGGCTGTCGCTTATCTCTACACCTATCTTTGAAATAGGCAGAGCCGATAGGTCCCATTGAAAAAGGTATCACATACATCGTGCGGCCTTTCATGCAACCTTTATAAAGACCCCTCATCGTCTTTTTAAGTTCATCAGGGGCCATCCAGTTGTTTGTCGGCCCGGCTTCATCTTTTGATGAAGTGGAGATGTATGTGCGGTCCTCGACACGCGCAACATCACTCGGATCAGACCTGAAAAGAAAACTGTTGGTGCGTTTCTTAAGTACAGTTGCACTGCCGCTTTTAATCATCAATGACATCATCTGGTCATATTCTTCTTTTGTGCCGTTGCACACATAAATGTTATCAGGCTGGCACATATCTGCTACTTCCTTGATCCACGTGTTCAGTTTTGCATTTTTCACAGTAATGTTCATGAAATCTTCTCCCCGAAAAATTATTTTCCCTATTATCTCTAAGACAGTCTTATAAAAATAATTCAGTAAACAGCCAACAAAGATTCGTACTGGATTAAACCGTGGAATCAATTGGTTTTTATTTTAGAATATTATGTATTTCTTCGTCAAAAAATCTTTACCTTTATATGCAACGGATTTTTTCAGGGAAACGCAGGGGCTGTCCTGAGGACAGAATTTTTTAAAACATATTTGCCATACCATATAATATATGTTATATAATTGGTAGTTAATGTCCGCCATTGTAATCATACCAGCTCGATACGCCTCCACCCGGTTCCCGGGAAAGCCCCTTGCACTCCTGAAAGGAATGCCTGTTATACAGCACGTTTATCAGCGTGCTGTGCATTCCCGACTGGCTGACGAAGTGGTGGTAGCAACCGACAGCCAGACAATATTTGAGAAGGTTCTGTCTTTCGGCGGCAAAGCTGTGATGACCAGAGACGATCACGCATCCGGCACTGACAGGATAGCAGAGGTTGCCAGTTCGATGAATTATGATATAATTGTCAATGTCCAGGGTGATGAACCGCTTATTCAGCATGAAATGATAGACGATGTTATTTCTGTTTTGGATGATCCGCGCGTATCCATAGGAACTCTGGCTATCAGGATAAAGGACCAAAGAGAGATATTCGCCCCTAATGTAGTCAAGGTTGTTTTTGACCGGAATGGCTTTGCGTTTTATTTTTCGCGCGCGCCTATCCCATATCATAGAGACGAATGGAAGGATATTGAGGGGTCTAGGGAATTGGGCTTAGGGTTCAGGGAAAATCCCAATCCCCAACCCCCAATCACTGCTACAAGCATATAGGGATATACAGTTACAGAAAAGATGTGCTGACACAGCTGTCTAAACTGCCCCCGTCACGTCTGGAAGTTATTGAGAAGCTGGAACAGCTTAGGGCGCTTGAGCACGGCTTTGCCATAAAAATAAAAGAAACAGCTCATGATACTTTAGGGGTAGATACACCTGAAGATCTGGAAAGGATAGAAAAATGCCTAAATTCATCTTTATAACAGGCGGTGTTTTATCATCTCTCGGCAAGGGGATCGCAGCCGCTTCAATCGGCGCCCTCCTTGAGGCCAGCGGACTAAAGGTAACGATTCAAAAGCTTGACCCCTATATAAATGTCGACCCCGGGACACTCAGTCCGTTTCAGCACGGAGAGGTTTTTGTCACTGACGACGGGGCTGAGACAGACCTCGACCTTGGGCATTACGAGAGATTCACCCATATCCGCACAGGTCAGTCAAACAATTTCACGACCGGGAAAATCTACTATAACGTTATTTCAAAGGAGCGAAGGGGTGACTACCTCGGGGACACTGTACAGGTCATCCCTCACATCACCGACGAAATTAAAA
Source organism: uncultured Nitrospira sp. (assembly GCA_963813295.1). GTDB lineage: Bacteria > Nitrospirota > Thermodesulfovibrionia > Thermodesulfovibrionales > UBA6898 > JAOUFP01. Next base: position 325,694 of record CAWEYN010000023.1, on the reverse strand, counting down.
AAGCGATCAAGTCCGTAGGTGACAACAATGATGTTGTGATCGTTGAGATAGGCGGTACGATCGGCGACATCGAAAGCCTGCCGTTTCTTGAGGCCATCAGGCAGATGCGGTATGATGTCGGCAGGGAAAATGTACTGTATATCCATCTCACCCTGCTTCCCTATATAAAGACCTCCGGAGAGCTCAAGACAAAGCCCACCCAGCACAGCGTCAGGGAGATACGGGCGATAGGTATTCAGCCGGACCTGCTTTTGTGCAGGACAGACAGGAACCTTACTCCCGAGGCAAAGAAAAAAATAGCCATTCACTGCAACCTTGACGGTGATGCGGTCATTAATGCGATAGACGTAGAGACGATTTATGAGGTCCCCCTTGCATTCCATGCTGAAGGCCTTGACCATCAGATAATCAGCAAGCTCCAGTTGAACGCCAGAGAAGGAGAACTGGGGCTATGGAAAGACATAGTAAGAAAAATAAAGGAACCGAAGAACGAGGTCACAATAGCGATCTCAGGGAAATATGTCGGACTGAAGGACGCATACAAAAGCCTTACAGAAGCCCTGATTCATGGCGGCATAGCCAACGACTGCAGGGTGAACCTCGAGTGGATAGATTCTGAAGAGGTTGAAGTGCATGGGCCTGAAAGATACCTCTCTGATGTGGACGGTATTTTGGTCCCTGGCGGGTTTGGCTACAGGGGAATAGAAGGCAAGATCGAATCAGTCAGGTATGCAAGGGAAAAAAAGATCCCTTACTTCGGGATCTGTCTGGGCATGCAGTGTGCTGTCATAGAGTTTGCGCGTAATGTCTGCGGCCTTAAGGCAAACAGCTCAGAGTTTGACCTCAATGCCCAGGCGCCGGTCATATATCTTATGGAAAAATGGTATGACTTCAGAAAAGGGAAGATAGAGGAACGGACAGAGAGTACGCAGAAGGGAGGGACCATGCGTCTCGGCGCATATCCCTGTGTTATAGAAGAAAATACCCTGGCCTATGCAGCCTACCGCCAAAAAGAGATCTCCGAACGCCACAGACACAGATATGAGTTCAACAACGCCTATAGGGGCATAGTGGCCAGACTCGGCATGAAGATCAGCGGGGCAAGCCCGGACGGTGAACTTGTCGAGATTATTGAGATCGAAAACCACCCCTGGTTTTTGGGGTGCCAGTTTCATCCTGAGTTCAAGTCCAGGCCTACTGAGCCGCACCCCCTCTTCAGGGCTTTCATCGAAGCCTCTTTGAAGGGAAAAAGCTCTTTATTCCCCTCTGTTGAAGCTGATCTGCGGGAGAGAAACAGGGATTGACGCACAAAATAATTATTGGCAACACAACCCTTGGCACAGGCAATCCCCTTTGCCTGATAGCCGGACCGTGCGTCATTGAGAATGAGGATATAACCTTTCATACTGCGCAAAGGCTGAAAGAGATTTGTAAAGAGTTGGAGATCTCCTTCATTTTTAAAAGCTCCTATGACAAGGCAAACAGGACTTCGCTGAGTTCTTTCCGCGGACCCGGCATAGACAGGGGCCTGAGAATACTTTCCGATATAAAAAGCAGATTTCAGCTGCCTGTGCTCTCTGATATCCATTCTGTTGATGAAGTAGCACCTGCCGCAGAAGTGCTTGACGCTCTCCAGATACCTGCCTTCCTGTGCAGACAGACCGATCTGGTCCTCGCTGCTTCAAGGACAGGCAAGGCAGTCAATATCAAAAAAGGCCAATTCCTTGCGCCATGGGATATGCAGAACATCATAGACAAATTCACTTCAACAGGTAACAGGAATGTTTTTATAACCGAAAGGGGGACATCATTCGGATACAATAATCTGGTGGTTGATATCAGATCGTTCCCCATTTTGCGGTCATTAGGTTATCCTGTCCTATTCGATGTCACGCACAGCCTGCAGCTGCCAGGGGGACAGGGGAGCTGCTCAGGAGGCCAGAGGGAATTCGCAGAACCGCTGGCACGCGCAGCTGTTGCTGCAGGAGTCGACGGGTTGTTCATGGAGGTCCATCCTGAACCCGGCAAAGCCCTCTGTGACGGTCCTAATATGATACAGCTGGATGATATGAAACAGCTTCTGCAAGTGGTAAAGGGTATCCATGAATTTGTCTCAGCCAATACTCATAAGACAGGGGGAAAGTAGCTATGCTCAAAAGACTTTGTTTTTTGTTTTCTATTTTTCTTGTAAACTCAATGTGCTGCGCTGCTGTCAATGGGGCTGAAAGTTCTGTGCAGGAACAGCCTCAGCGTTTTTACCAACCAGGACATAGAAAAATATAAAGGCCCTTCTGAAGCCAAAACAACGGACACGAAAACAGGTTCAAGGGAAGACATGGAAAAGAGCGCGGAATGATAAAAAGCAAAGTATCAGCGGAAGAGCAGGAAAAAGAATACTGGTGCAAGAAGGCTTCTGCCTATAAAAAGAAGATAAAAAAAGCAGATGACGATGTAAAAGAAACTGAGAGGGAAATTTCTGAGAGAGAGCAGTAAAAGCCGTAATGGCGGCAAAAAGACCGCACAGTTGCAGAAAAAGCTTGAGAAGGCCAGGAAAAAGGTTGAGTATGCAGAAGCAGACCTTGGTGAGCTTGAGGATGAAGCACACAGAAAAGGAGTTCCACCTGGATGGCTGAGATGTCAGAAATAAATATGCTCGAAATCGCCAGAAAAGTCTTAAGGACCGAGGCCAACGCGATCACGGGGCTTATAGAAAGACTCGAACAGCGGTTTCCAGGATGCCGTTGATATCATCTATGAGAGCAAGGGCAAGGTTATCGTCACAGGCATGGGCAAATCCGGTCTTATCGGTAAAAAGATCGCCTCCACCCTTGCCTCTACAGGTACCCCGGCCTTTTTTATGCATCCTGCTGAGGCGAGTCACGGAGACCTCGGCATGGTGTCCTCTGAGGACGTGGTCATCGCCATCTCCAACAGCGGTGAAACAGACGAACTTCTTGACCTGATCCCTTTCCTCAAAAGGTTCAATGTTCAACTTATCGCCATGACCGGCGAGACAAATTCAACTCTCGCAAGGGCTGCTGATGTGAACCTCGATGTAACGGTGGAGGAAGAGGCCTGTCCCCTGGGGATCGTACCGACAGCTTCAACGACAGCTTCTCTGGCAATGGGCGATGCCATTGCAGTGGCCCTCCTGACAAAAAGAGGCTTCAGGGAAGAGGACTTTGCCTCTTTCCATCCCAGCGGCAGTCTCGGCAAAAAGCTCTTCATTAAGGTCAGGGACCTCATGCATACAGGCGAGGCTCTTCCTCTTATATCACCGGAGGAATCCATGACAGGAGCTGTTATGGAGATTTCATCCAAAAGGCTTGGCATTGCGATTGTGGCTGATAAAGATAAAAAGATCGCAGGGATTATCACGGACGGCGATGTAAGAAGGGGCATAGAAAAATGGGGCAAGGCGCTGTTTGATATGAAGGCGCACGAGGTCATGTCTAAAAACCCCAAGACCATAACAGCAGAGGACCTTGCGGCAAAAGCCCTTTCTGTTATGGAGAAGCATTCGATCACAGTGCTGGTAGTGCCTGATGACAGTGGAAGGGCGGAAGGGATCATCCATCTCCATGATATATTGAAGAAGGGGATTGCATGAAAAAAAGTCAGGACTCAGAAGTCAGAAGTCAGAAAACGGAATCAAAAAAAAATATAGAGGACATTGCAAAGGGCATCAAGCTCCTGATCCTCGATGTGGACGGGGTCCTGACCGACGGCGCGATTATTCTTGACAATGAAGGCAATGAATACAAGTCCTTTCACGTCCGTGACGGACACGGCATTAAAATGCTGATCCATGCGGGGATACATGTTGCGATCATCACGGGACGTCATTCAAAGGTGGTTGAGCGGCGGGCCCATGAACTCGGCATCACCGAGGTCTTTCAGAAGTGTCATGATAAAAGGATCGCCTACAAGAAACTTATTGAACAATATTCGCTGAAAGACAGTGAAGTCGCCTATATAGGGGATGATATCGTTGATGCTCCGATCATGGCCATGGCAGGCCTGCCGGTTGCCGTAGCTGACGCGACTGATGATACAAAAGAATATGCGCTGTTAGTAACCAAAAGCAGGGGCGGAAGAGGCGCTGTCAGGGAGGTTACTGATTTTATTCTCAAGTCAAAAGGTATATGGCAGGAGATGTTTGATGACTACTTTAAGGTTTAATCTCCCCACTATTCTGACATTAAGCAGAATTGTCCTGATCCCCTTTTTTGTGCTTTCCGTTTATCAGCATCCGGTCCTCGGGGCGCTGATATTCAGCATCGCCTCTATTACGGATTTCCTTGACGGGTATCTCGCGAGACGCTCGGGTCAGATAACAACGTTCGGGATTATCATGGACCCCCTGGCAGACAAGTTTCTGGTCATATCAGCCCTGATAGTCCTTGTTGATATGGAAAGGCTGTCAGCCTTTATCGCCATAATATTAATAGTGCGGGAATTTCTCGTGACCGGGCTAAGGGTCGTGGCCCTTTCAAAGAATATCGTTATACCTGCAGAGATGGGAGGAAAACTCAAGACAACAGCACAGATAACCTCCATACTCTGCCTGATACTGGTCGGCAGTATTTTTGACAATCTCCCGGTAGACCTTTATGATATCGGACTTGTTTTTATCTGGATAGCGCTGGTGCTTTCAGTCACCTCGGGGGTTCAGTACACCATCTCTTTCTGGAAGAAGATTTGAAGGTCATACTCCTGTCAATCGCAGCATTCATTATCGGGTCAGTGCCGACCGGGATTCTTATAGCCAAAAGCAGGGGGATAGACCTGAAACAAAGAGGCAGCGGCAATATCGGAGCAACAAATGTCCTGCGGACTGCCGGCAAATGGCCTGCTGTTTTTACCCTTTTCGGGGATATCCTGAAGGGTGCAGCAGCTGTACTGCTTGCAAGGCATTTCGGGGCTGGTGTTTTATTTGAAGGGGTAATCGGGATATTTTCGATACTTGGACACAATTTTTCCATATTCCTGAAGTTTAAAGGCGGCAAGGGTGTCGCCACAAGTCTTGGCGTACTGAGCATCTATTCTCCTCAAACAGCTCTTTTTACTGTTATTTTATGGCTGTTGACTGTTTTAATAACAAAATACTCATCCCTGGGGGCACTGGTTTCCTTTGGTTTTTTGCCGGTAAGTATGATATTGTTTGATACAGAGGAAAAGTTCCCGATAGCATTGACCATAACTCTTATGATGTTTATAATGCACAGAGAAAACATATCCCGTCTTGCGAAGGGAACAGAACCGAAGGTCGGAAATAAAGTATGAGACGCTTTATTATAGTCATATTGCTCTATCTGGCAACTCTGCCGGTTATCAGTTTTGGCGAGGACCTTCACGAAACCAGGCTGAACAGCGGCCTCAGGAGCACAGAGGCCTATTCATACCTGTTAATTGAGAAAGCACATAAAAACAAGGCAGAATCAGTTCAGCTGCTCAATGAGGCGGCAAAAAACTCCCCTGATCTTCCGGCTGTTTATTTTGAGCTGGCAAAAACAAGTTTTTCACCCTCATCTTCCGGGATATTCGAAAGCATTAAATATATAATTGAAGGCATTTCTGCCTACTCAAGGAATTTCTGGTCTGCATTCACTCTGGCCGGCAGTTTATTGTTTAGTCTGATAATTTCTTTTGTGATTCTGGCAGCGATAATAGTCGCCATAAGATTCCCCGGTGATATCCAGCTGTTTGTCCACGACATCGCAGAGGCAAAATATCTTCTTTTTATCCTTGTTCTGCTCATAGTCATCTCGATCATAAGCCCGTTTTTATTTCTTGCAGGAATGCTGGTATTGTTCGGTATGTATATGAAAAAGCTCGACCGCATAGTCGTGTATCTTTTTTTGGCATTCCTTGTTTTTTCTCCTCTGCTCTTCAAGGCAGCATCCCTGTTCGTGCACGCACTATCTTCCTCTGAGATCAAGGCGGTTGTCGAGGTCAATGAGTCAAAAGACAACAAGTATGCTCTCGCAGCATTAAAGAACGGCGATGATTATGCCTCGCTTTTTTCATATGGACTTGCATTGAAGCGTGAAGGGCGCTACGATGAGGCTGTTTCAGTATATCAAAGACTGCTCCAGAGAAGACCTGATCCGAGGGTTTATGTGAATCTCGGCAACTGTTATGTAGGATTGAAGGATACGGAGAAGGCGATCACCTATTATCTGAAAGCCGTAGAGATTAAACCTCTTGCTTCTGCCTATTATAATCTCTCACAGATATCGAGGGAGATTCTTGATTTTACGAAGGGTAACGAATATTTCAAGCTCGCTCTTGAAACAAACAGGGATGCGGTTTCTGATTACAGATCGATTTACAGCAGAAACCCAAACAGGTTTGTTGTGGATGAAACACTTTCTTCCGCTGAACTATGGGGACTTGCCATGGGGAATAAGGGAAAAACATCTGCCTTTGGCACTGCTGTCCTGCCCCCATCCTTTATCTCCGGCGCTGCAATCATACTGATCTTCCTTTACTTTCTCCTGAACAACGTAATAAGGAGCAAGGCTTATCGATGCAAGCGATGCAGCACCATACTTTGTCCCCGGTGCGAAAAACAGCTCACCTGGGGCAGAATGTGTCAGACGTGTTATGCGTCTATAGTGAAGATGGATGAACTCGAAGCAAAAGAAAGGGTCTCTAAACTCCTCTCTATCTATGAGCACCAGAAGAAACGCAGGAATATAATGAAAATCTTTTCTTTTCTTATGCCGGGCGTTTCTCAGATTTATGCAGGGAAGATATTGGCAGGGGTTTTGTTCCTGTGGCCTTTTCTGTTTTTCCTGTTTATTCCTGTGACAAACACGATATTCGCAGGGGCAGGTTTACTCTTCGCGCACAGTTTTTTTACGTGGGCCGCAATCTTTTTTGCGGCTGTAATATATATTATTTCCAATATTATAACTATACAGAGGATAAAAAAGGGATGGCTTTAGAAGGGTCTTTAACAGATTTCGGACTTGCAGATATCCTCCAGCTTATATATTTCCAGCGCAAAACAGGTGTTTTGAAGCTTGAGGGGAAAATGGACAAGGTAAGTCTCCTGTTTATCGATGGAAATATCGGAGGTGCAGAGTCGAAAAGGCGGAATGAAGACAACCGCCTGGGGAAAATTCTGCTCAAGAAAGGGCATTTAAAAGAAGAAGACCTGGACGCAGCCCTTCAGGAACAGCGCAAAACAGGCGCCAGGCTTGGGCATATATTGCTAAGAAGAGATCTTGCTGAAAAAGAAGTAATAAAGGATGTGCTGCAAGGTCAAATAACAGAGATGATAATACAGCTTTTTGGCTGGAAACAGGGGACCTATGAATTTGCTGCACAAGGTGTTGCCCTCGACAAGGATTTCCCCTTTGTCACTGGATACCCAGCATCTGCTTATGGAGGGCCTCAGGATCGTTGATGAGTGGTCTGTCATTCAGGGCAAGATCACCCTCGACAGCCTGTTTTGCAAGAGGATTGATTCCCCTGAAGGCCTCACAGAAGAAGAGAGGGAAATCTTTAACTATGTTGACGGTGAAAATGATGTAAGCACCATAATAGATCTCAGCGGACAGGACAACTTTGAGGTCTCTAAAACTCTCCTGTCCCTGCTGGATAAGGGTTTTATCAAAACAGCAGAAGCTGCTCCAGTTATAACTGAAGAGCACGCAGCTGCTAAAAAACCTGCGCTGGATTTTCTAACATATCTGCCTTACCTTGCGGTCATTCTCTCGCTTTTTTGCTCGCTGGCAGGTCTTCTTATCCATAAAAGCGACGATTTTAAAAACTTCAGCGCATCCAAACAGATCGATGAACTTAGGGTAAAGATAGAAGCTTTCCAGCTTGAGCATTCCGCATACCCGTCGACTCTTGATCAGATAACACAATCAAAAGATGCATGGGGCCGTCCGTATATTTACAGGACCAAAGATGATTCATTCTATATCGCCAGTGCCGGAGCTGATGGAGTAGAAGGCACAAAAGACGATATTTATTGATGATGGAGCCTGAGGGTTCTGGCAAGGCGGTAGTGCTCCTGAGCGGAGGTGTGGATTCCGCTACCACTCTGGCTATTGTCCACGCAGAGGGCAAAGAACTTTATGCCCTCAGCTTTGACTATGGCCAGAGGCACCAAAGAGAGCTGGAATCCGCAAAAATGGTTGCTGATTTCTTTGGAGTTAAAAAGCATCTTATTGTAAACTTTAACCTCAGGGATATAGGCGGCTCGGCATTGACGTCGGAAACTGAGGTGCCGAAAGACAGGGAGTCGAGCGAATGATGAAGTTCAGTCGCACAAAACTCTCGCATCACCCTCACCATCTCCAATCCCTGTTACCTACGTGCCTGCCCGCAACACCATATTCCTCTCCTTTGCGCTTGCCTGGGCAGAGGTTATAGGGGCTGAGCATATATATATAGGTGCTAATGCGGTTGACTACAGCGGCTACCCTGACTGCAGACCCGAGTACCTGCAATCATTTGAGCGAATGGCAAACCTCGCGACCAGGGCTTCGGTAGAAGGGAAGATGAAGTTTTCGATTGCTGCACCGCTTCTTTTCATGAGTAAGGCCGAGATAGTAAAGACCGGTCTTCGTCACGGACTTGACTATTCTCTGACCTGGAGCTGCTATGACCCTCAAAAAAAACGTGATGGGTCATCCGTAATGCGTGCTGAGAAATCACATCACCCATCACCCATTACCCATCACGATTTGGTCCCCTGCGGTTTGTGTGATAGCTGCAGATTCAGAGAAAAAGGGTTCAGGGAGGCGGGCATCAGGGACCCGCTTACTTTATAAGCGCATATAAAATCTTTAATCTTTGAAGGAGGGATATTATGGAAGAAAGGCTTTCCCATGAAGAGTTTGTGAAGAAAGCGATAGTCAGTTTGAGAAAGGACGGCTACAAGGGGATTCATACAGTATATTCCGGATTTAATGAGGCCTTCAAAAAGTATTTTGCCGGAGATAACCCGGTTGAAGTAACAAATAATCTTGCAAAGGAAGGGAAAATAGCTATAAGGCCTGTTAAAGGGGGCGTCATGCTTTATCTGCCTGAAGAAGCGCCTGGGGCAAGCACTGCAGAAGAAACACTGAAGAAGATGGGCCTGTCTTGAAAAAAAATCCTGATGAAAAACAGAAATCCCTTTCGGAGATACCATCTGTTGATGAACTGCTCAAGAGTCCTCAAGGCGCCCAGTGGCTCTGCGCTTTTCCAAGAAAGATAGTCATCCAGTCAATAAGGACTGTTTTAGAATCAGTAAGGTCGAAAATACTTGCAGGGCGAACCGCGGACATCGCCCTGGATACAATCCCGGCCTGCATTGAAGCAGAGATAAAAAAACTTTCTTCATACAGCCTTTTGCCGCTCATTAATGCCACGGGCATTGTTTTGCATACTAACCTGGGGCGCGCGGTGCTCTCTGAAAAGGCCCTCGAAAATATTTCTATGACAGGCAGGGGATATTCCAACGTAGAATATGACCTTGAGACAGGAAAGAGGGGAAAGAGGCATGCCCATACCAGGAGACTCCTCAGGCAGATTACCGGTGCTGAAGATGCCCTGATCGTAAATAACAATGCTGCTGCTGTCCTGCTCTGCCTTAATACAATGGCAAAAAACAGGGAGGTTATTGTCTCAAGGAGCGAACTCGTTGAAATCGGCGGTTCATTCAGGGTCCCTGATGTAATGACTGCCAGCAATGCAGTATTACGAGAGGTTGGGACAACGAACAAGACCCATCTGCATGATTACTCTAATGCCTTGAATGACAACACTGCGTTGATCCTCAAGGTCCACCAGTCAAACTATCAGATAATAGGTTTTACCGCTGATGTCAGGATCGATGAACTTGTCATGCTGGGAAGGAAACATAAGGTCCCTGTGATGTTCGACCTCGGAAGCGGATGTCTTGTTGACCTCAAGCCTTACGGCATACATTCAGAACCAACTGTTCAGGAGATAATAAAGGCAGGGGTCGATTTAGTTTCCTTCAGCGGTGATAAGCTCCTGGGGGGACCTCAGGGAGGCATTATCGTTGGCAAGAAGAAATATATAGAGAGGATACAGAAGAACCCGCTTGCGCGTGCCTTGCGGGTTGATAAATTGACTATAGCTGCCTTTGAAGCGACCCTCATGGCATACATGGACCCTGAAGGCGCAATGCATACTATACCTGTGCTGAATATGCTCTTCCAGTCTTCTGATGAGATAAAGCAGCGCGCCAGGAAGATAGCTTCAGCGCTTAAAAAAGCATCCAAAACAACAGATATCAGCGTTGTGCAGGATATGTCAAAGGCCGGCGGAGGTTCTTTGCCTGATAAGGAATTTCAGACCTTTGCGGTACAGATCAGGCCTGCGGTAATATCCGTAAACGAACTGGAGAAAAAACTCAGGCAAGCCTCTCCTCCTGTTATCGCAAGAATCAGGGGAAACGCACTGCTGATTGACGCCAGGACTGTCAGGGTCCAGGAGATAAAAGACCTTGTCAGGGTAGTAGCCGCAGCATTATCAGCCTGACCATATTTTTAATGAACATGGCAGGAGAAAGACGGGATATAGCTCTTTCTAATTGTTGTCCCGACAGACAGTCGGATATATTCAGTCGCTATCCATTTATTTGCTTTTCAGGTCTGGAATATTTTGTTACAATACCTAAAAAACATAGAGGTGAGAAAATGAAAAAACTTCTTATAGCAAGTGTTTTACTCATTTTTGCAGTTGCCGGTTGTCAGAAAAAGGAAGAGCCGAAACAACAGTATGAGTTCCCTTCAGGATCTGCTGGGCCAGTCCAGTCAATGGATCAGGCGAAACTGCTGAAGGAAGCCCTTGCAAAAGACCCGAAGAATGTGAATGCATGGATAAGTCTCGGCAATATGCTGATGGACTCATCACGGTTCAGCGAGGCTACTGATGCCTATGAAAAGGCATTGGCTATAGATCCCAAAAATATTGACGTCAGGGTTGATATGGGCACCTGCTACAGAAACACGGGAAAACCTGATATGGCTGTTAAAGAATATCGCAAGGCACTGGAAATGAATCCACAGCATCTGCATGCGCTTAAGAATATGGGTATTGTCTAGCTTATGATCTTAAGGACAGTGATGAGGCGGTAAAAGCGTTCGAAAAGGCTCTTGCAGTAGCTCCGAATGACCCTGATGCAGAGCGGCTGAAGCAGGAGATACAGAAACTAAAGGCAGCTAAATAAATCCTGATAAGTGAAATATCCTTATTGCCGGACATCTGCTATATGCCCGGTAATAAGGATTTTCCAACGATAGTTGCCGCCTAATGTCAGGAGTGACTTGAAATATGAATCTTCCGGAAATACAGGAAAAACTTGCGTCTGTTCCTGAAAAACCAGGCGTATACCTTTTTCAGGATAAGTTTCATAAAGTCCTTTATGTGGGGAAGGCCAGGGTATTACGGAACCGCCTCAGGAGTTATTTTCAGAAATCCACTGTCCTTGATCCGAGAAAATCAGCGATGATGGGCAGTGTCAGTCGACTTTGAGTATACTGTAACAGGGAATGAACTTGAGGCCCTTGTTCTTGAGGCCAACCTCATAAAACAGCACAGACCCCGCTATAACATACTATTGCGGGATGATAAGAGCTACCCCTATCTAAAGCTTACAGTGAATGAAAAGTGGCCCCGCCTTCTGGTTGTAAGAAGGATACAGAGGGATGGTGCACGTTATTTTGGCCCCTATGTGCCATCAGGACCGATGTGGAACACCCTTTTTTTTATCAGGAATAATTTCCCTGTCAGGACCTGCAAATATTCACTCGAAAAACGGATGAGACCCTGCATCCAGTATCAGATCAAGAGGTGCTTGGGACCCTGCGCAGGAGAAGTTGACCACAGAGAATACCTCAACATGATTCATGACATCAGCCTTCTGCTCGAAGGCAAAAACAAAGGTCTTCTGGCGTCGCTTGAAAAAAAGATGCTGAAGCTTTCCGGAGAGATGAAGTATGAAGAGGCGGCCCTTGAAAGAGACCGCATAAAGGCCATCCGGAAAATATCCGAAACCCAGAAAGTGATTGCTCAGGGGCTTGGCGATGTTGATATTATAGGTTTTTTCAAAACCAGGGACATGCTCACCTTTAAAATACTTTTTTCGCGCAGCGGTATAATGATAGGCTCCAGAGACTTTTATTTCAGGGACATAACCGGTGAATCAGATAGCTACCTGCTGAAGAATTTCATAGAGCAGTTTTATGGAAAGGAGATCATCCCGCCGCCTGAGGTGATATGCCAGCAGATGCCTGAGGATGCCCTGCTGTTATCTCAGTGGCTGTCAGAAAAAAGGGGCGGGAGGGTAAGCATTAATGTGCCGAGGCGGGGCATAAAGAAAAAGCTTCTGGAAATGGCTGAGGAAAATGCGAAGGTCCACTCCCTGAGCGCAAAAGATACTGGAAAGAGTCTGGCGCTGAAGGAGCTTGCAGCAAGATTTCATTTCCGGAGAATACCTCAGTCTGTCGGGGCCTTCGATATCTCAAATATTGCAGGGAAAGAGGCAGTAGGAGCTTTTGTCTACTGGGAAAACGGAGAGTTTAAAAAGCAGCGCTACCGCCATATAAAAATGGATGCGGTCAGAGGACCGGATGACTACGCGATGATGAAAGAGATGGTGAAACGGACGATCAGCAGCCTGGAAGGCGATTTGCCTGACCTGATAATAATCGACGGGGGCAGGGAGCATCTCGAAGCTGCCCTGACTGTTTTCCGTGAAAAACATATCAAAGACAAAGACATAGTCGGGCTCGCCAAAGACCCTGACAGGATTTTTTTGAGCGGAGGGAAATTCCCGGTCGATCTTGAAGACGGCAAAGCCGTCATCTCTTCTTCTGAAAAAAATCAGGGATGAGGTCCACCGCTTTGCAATCAGCTATCACAAGAAACTCCGTTTAAAAAAAGCCATGGATTCTCCTCTTGAAAGGATTTACGGGGTGGGCAGAAAAAGGCGTTTTGAATTGCTGAGACATTTTGGTAGTATAGAGGCTATACGGCGGGCGTCAATCGAAGAAATAGCTGGGTCTCAAAGGGTTCAACATCAAAATGGCTGAGGATATTCTGACAGCATTAAAAAAATAAAAAGATATGGAGATACAATGAATATTTATATTTCAGGCTCAATGGCCTATGACAGGATAATGGACTTTCCAGGGTCATTTGCGGATTATATACTGCCGGAGAAGATCCATGTCCTGAATGTCTGCTTTAACGTCACGAGCCTGCAGGAGAAGTTCGGCGGCACTGCGGGCAATATTGCTTATTCCCTCGGGTCTACTGGGCGAGCAGCCGGTCATCATCGCTACGATCGGCAAGGACCATGGCCCGTATTTCTCCTGGCTCCAGCAGAACAGCCTCTCTGTGGAAGGGATCGAAATTGTCCCGGAGGAGTTTACAGCAGGCGCTTACATCACCACGGACAAGGCCGACAACCAGATAACAGGCTTTAACCCCGGCGCAATGAAGAAGGCCACCAGCTTTGACCTCGGCAATGCCGATCCGAAGGATTCAATCGTCCTTATCGCTCCCGGGAATCTCGAGGACATGCTTGGCTACGCTGCGGCTTGCAGAGAAAAAGGCATACGCTTTATATGCGACCCCGGACAGTCGCTCACCCTCTGGACCGGAGAACAGCTCAGGGACTGGATTAAAGGTTCAATGATGCTCATTACCAATGACTATGAGCTTGAGGTGATCATGAAGGTGACAGGACTTAAGAAGGCGGATATACTCAGCCTTACCGGACTGATCATAACGACCCTCGGGGAACATGGGTCATTGATCTCAGAAAACGGAAAGGACCTGCAGGTGCCTGCGGCAAAGGTCTCGGATGTCCTTGATCCTACAGGGGCAGGTGACGCATACCGGTCAGGGCTGCTGAAAGGCCTGGCCATGGGCAAGAGCATCGAAACAGCGGCACGGATGGGGGCAGTTGCTGCAACATATGCGATAGAGAAATACGGAACTCAGGAGCATCATTTTACGTATGAGAATTTCACTGAAAGATACAGAGTGAATTTTGGTGAGCTGTAAAGGCACCTATAACACAAAACCATCCCAAATCCCACAATGCCAAACCTGGCCGAGTTTAAGCCCTTTGATTTTATTGACAACTAAAAGGCTATGAATTAAGCCTTTTGCGATATGTACGTCTCTTCCTGTTCTTCCCATATGTCCCGGGCAAGGTATTCCTTGATAAAGGATTTCAAGGCAGCAGCAGAACTCGGGGATACATTTCTAAACTCAATGGCCATGCCAGGCGGAACCCTGAACAAATCGGAAAAAAGCCCTTTCACATAAATTACTCTGCCGCTGAATGTCATAGGCGCTACGCCCTTCAGAGGGATGGATACTTCAAGCTCTGTAGACACTGCGTAGGGTTCTTTTTTCCTTATATAAACACCACCTTCTGACAAAGATTCGGCAAAAAACTCCTGAGTCGTGCCGTTGCATGAAACAGACACCTTTTCATTAAAGGGAATTCTCAGATGCTTTCTTGTGAAGCCCATAGGCTTGAATATGCAATTTTGCAGGACTTCGTGCAGTTCCTCTATCTGAACGGGCTTGCGCAGGGTGCCGCAGCAGTCGAATTTCCTGGAGGCGAGCAGCGACTCCGGATCCGAGGACATCATAACTATATTGAAGGGGGCCAGCTGCTCTGAGTGCACATATCTGAGAACAGAAACCCCGTCAAGCATTGGCATCACGCAATCCAGCAGGACGAGATCCGGCTGCATCAGCTTGATCAGCTTTAAGACCTCAATCCCGTTTTCCGCGATAATGACCTTAAAACCCATCCTCCTCAGGAGGATGCCCATGTACATCAAAAAAGACTGGTTGTCATCAGCAAGAAGAATCTTTTTCCTTCCGTATTCCATTGTCCTATCCCTCTGAGTTCATCCGCTTGGATGACAACAGCCAGTCTTTTTGCGAATCCAGCACCCTTATCCATGCATCCACCACTGAGGGGTCGAACTGAGTGCCCGTATTTCTTAGGAGCTCCGATAGGGCCTCTTCAATGCTTATCGAGGGACAGTAAGGCCTCTCCTCGGTCATAGCGTCGAAGGCGTCTGCAACGTGAATGATCCTTGACCCGATGGGGATTTTATCGCCCTTGAGTCTGTCGGGGTATCCGGTGCCGTCCATTCTTTCGTGATGGTGCTTTACCATCAAGGCCACATTTTCGAAATGCTTTATGCCCCTCAGAATATCCGCTCCCTGTACGGGATGTTTTTTTACGCTATTGTACTCATCCTCAGAGAGCCCACTCGCCTTTTCCAGGATGCTGCCATAGGTGCCGATCTTTCCGATATCATGCAAAAGAGAGGCGATGGTTATTTCCTTCTTCAGCCCTTCGCTCAGTTTCAATTCGTAGGCGATCTCCTGAGCAAAAGCGGTCACCCGCTCGGAGTGGCCTCTGGTCCACGGACTCTTGGCCTCGAGGGCGTTTACCATCGCCTTGACGAAACCCATAAAAAGGTCTTCGAGTTCGTAGTAGGCCCGTGACAGCTCGCTAAAGGTTTTGTAGGATACATTCTCCATGATTGTCCCTATGCATTAAATTAAATAAACAAAAGAGCTATCAGCCTTGCATAAGATCCCCTCTTCTGCAAAGCAACCATTAATTACAGCTGTATCATATGGGAAATGGGGGGAAATTTCAATAGCGCAGGCAGGCTTGGTATTACGGTATTTACAGTAAAGCTTTTTCGAAATCGTGATGTAAACGCCTATATAATGCAGTCTTGGTTTCCGTGCCATACCTCAATCACCTCAATTCACACTGCCAAGTCGTTAATGGGTGACCCGGCCATTAGCTTTTCTTCCAACAGTCCTGTATCGTTCCGCCCGATTTCAGCGACTGCCAGTCGTGGCAGGTTCGTCCCATCTATTCGAAAATATTTTGATTAACCGCACGATTGCTTTTTAGGTATTATTTTTAAGTCAAGCGGATGTATTGATGCCAGGCATTTAAGAGAGATAGCTTGTTGACAATAGATGGTGCACTCACGCGGCTATCGTTTTATGCAACATTAGGATATACATACCTCCCGGAAACTGCTACGATTTGATTATGATCAATGAGGATGCTATAAAGGCATACATTTTTCAGCGGTTCAAAGACATTGTCAGTGTTGATATCAAGAAGCTTGGGGCCGGTGTCCAGGGCTCAGGCTTCCTCATAGAAATGAAGACACGCCAAGGAGAGAAATCCTATGTTGTAAAGACCCTTTTAAAAGATAATTTCGGCCATGATTATCCTTCTGACCGGGCAGCGGTATTTCTCCTTGATCTTGAGACGTATAACAATCTGCCGAAGCATGTGAGGGCTGTTGATGTGCTGGCAGAGATGAAGGACGGCACTGCAAAGTCCATAGGGGGAGGCATCGAATATTATCTTATAATGGAGAAGGTTGAAGGCAGGGATTATTTCAATAATCTTAAGGCTTTTGCGCATAAAGACAAGCTAGAACCTCAGGATGCCCAAAAAATAACTGCTATGGCCCTTTATCTGGCCAAAATCCATGCAATAAAAAAGGACTCCAGAACACTGTACTGGCGAAAGCTCAGAGATACTGTGGGGCATGGAGAATGCCTTATGGGTGTCTTTGATATTTATCCTGAGGGCGTTGTCCCCTATGAAATAATGACGTCCATTATTAAAAAATCAGTAGACTGGATATACAGGCTCAAACCCCGCTATAAAAGGCTTTCGCAGGTACATGGAGATTTCCATCCAGGGAACATATGGTTTAAGGACAACAATGATTTTATTCTCCTTGACCGAAGCAGGGGCCCCTGGGGGGAGCCTGCTGATGACATTACTGCATTGGCGATAAATTATATATTCTTTTCGCTTATGAACCATGGAGACATAAGGGGCGCCTACCGGCAGGGACTGGAGCTTTTCTTTAAGGAGTATATAAGGGCATCAGGTGATGAAGAGATAACAGGGGTGGTCGCTCCATTTTTTGCCTTCAGGGCAGCGGTTGTTGCCAACCCGATATTTTATCCTGAGCTGACTCCTGAGGCGCGGGAGAAGATCTTCCTGTTTGCAGACAGTGTCCTTTCAAGCGATACATTCTCTGTTGAAAAACTCCTGTAGTGACCTATAGTTAGAGTCTGTTTATAAACTCAAGTGTTGTCCTCTATAGAAAGTCGTAACCTTTCAGTGGACTGTGGAACATAACTCCCCCAGCCCTTTTAACTTAAGAGGGGGTTCTTATTCCTCCCCTTAAGATAAGGGGCAGTGAGGAGGAGTTATGATTCTTCCCCGCTTCACTGAAGGTGCACATAGTCCCTCAAAATTAGCTGGGTCTGCCAAAGCAATACATGTTATCCTTGTATAAAGGTTAAAAGACGGCATAAAAAGATTAATACGTTGAAGGAGATACTATGAAATATCAGGTAGGCAGACCAGGGAGGATTATTGTAGCAAAATTTGAAGACAGGGAGGACGTGCTCGGCAACCTTGCTGAAATCGTAAAAAAAGAAGGCATAAAGGCCGCTGTATTTCAGATTGTCGGCGGCATGAGAGAAGGCAGCATAGTGGTAGGTCCTGAAAAAGACGAGTTCCCTCCAACGCCTGTATGGAAGAATCTTGGCGAAAGTCATGAAGTTGTCGGGTTCGGCACAATCTTCTGGCAGGCCGACGAGCCTAAGATACATTTTCACGGGGCCTTCGGCAAGAGGGACATGGTCAAGGTCGGATGCCTCAGGGAGAACTCTGAGACGTTTCTCGTCCTGGAGGCTGTGATTACAGAACTGGAAGGCATTACAGCAAAGAGGGAACTGGACCCTGTCTCGAATATGGTACTGCTGAAATTATAAAAAAAGCGGCAATGGAGTTGCATAGTCGAATCAGAAAGGATAGAAAGGCCCGGCACAGAATGCACACCTTGCAAAAATTGTTGTTTACAACGCAAAAAATAGTGTAAAGTATTCAAGTGCTCGGTGTATAAGGTGCTCAGGCCGCTGATTCGAAGGCACACTGAGTTTTGAGACAAAGCAAAAGCGGTCTGGTTGAATCTGGCAGAGGACACGGGCTCTGATTTTCAGGGCAATAATTTCATAGGAGGTATCAAATGACAAAAGCAGAACTGATCGACAAAATGGCCGGCGCAGCAGAAATTTCAAAAGCCGCTGCAGGGAAGGCGCTTGACGGCGCCATCGAAGCAATCACAAAGGCGGTAAAGAAGGGCGATAAGGTTTCCCTTGTTGGATTCGGCACTTTCTCCCAGTCAAAGAGGAAGGCAAGGAAGGGCAGAAACCCCAGAACAGGAGAGACTATCAAGATTGCAGCAGCTAAACTGCCGAAGTTTTCAGCAGGAAAGACCTTCAAAGATATAGTAAATAACAAGTAAGCTGCATAGCTTTAAGTTTTAAAAGCCCCGGTTGAGCGATCATCCGGGGCTTTTATAAAAAATTTATATAAGCATAAATTTTATACTGCACCTGCGACTCTACTCTTCCCCTCCCTCTATCTGGTAAGTATGTCTATGCCTACCCGGGAAACAATTGATAAAAGTTTATTGACAACCTGCGCTCTCTTTGATAGGATTTTTATGGTTCACCATTTGCTCTGCGGCATCATAAAGATGCTAACTATATCAAGGAGGAAACAGATGGCAAAAAAGACGGTCGTCAAAAAGGTAGTGGCTAAGGCAAAGGCTGCTGAAAAAAAGGTAGTCAAAAAAGTAGTCGCTAAGGCAAAGGCTGCTGAAAAGAAAGTCGTTAAAAAAGTGGCTGCAGTAAAAAAGACAGTTATCAAAAAGGTAAAAAGGGCACCTAACCCTGCGTTTATGAAGCCTATGCAGATCAGCGATGCCCTGGCGAAGATCGTAGGGAGCAAGCCTTTGCCCAGGACAGAGGTGACCAAAAAATTGTGGGAATACATCAAGAAGAACAAACTTCAGGATAGCTTAAATAAAAGAGATATTAATGCTGATGAAAACTTAAAAGCGGTTTTTGACGGAAAGAGCAAGGTCTCGATGTTTGAGATGACCAAGCTCGTCAACAAGCATCTCAGCTAAAGACACAATATGCCTGCAGGCCCTGATTGCTGCAGGCAGAACTGAGGCATGACTATATTATTCTGAAGAAGGGTCTGGGGGAAACAGGTAGTAAATGCAGAAGCATCGCAAATTACCTGATTTCCCCTCTTCCTCTTCCTGGAACCCACCCTGTCCTGATATTCAGACAATCAATTCCGTTTACCTTTCACATCTCAAGATTATGCCAGGGATATGTTAATATAGAGCAGTGAAAAACACTCTGGGATTTATCATGTTTGCATTTGTGTTACTCGGGCTTCTCTTCTTTCTATCCTCAAAAAAATATCCTCCTCTGCCTAAAGATAAAGTCCATACAGACTTATCCAGCGATTCAACCTGTTTCGATTGCCACGGCCAAGGCCAGCGCCATCAGTTAAAACCTGGACATCCTCCAAAATTTGAATGCTTAAAATGCCATAAACCATAGATCTTCGGATCAACGTATATATCTGAAGAATTTGACCAGCAGCACAGACGCGGATATCAGAAAAAGCCCTGAAGGAGAGACAATCCCTCTGAAGCATGTCTTCATATCCTGCATCGAGAGTCTTCCAGCCCATAGCAACTGACAAGCAAACCACAAGGGAAAAACATCACTGAGAGAAAGGGATTTCAGCTTTTCCAGAAAGAATGCAATATTGGGGCCCTGCATATCAGGGCCCAAAGAAGCAGGCAGAATATGTTTTACCATAAAAAACAGGACAACCCACCATGCAAGTGGAGCAGTTGCGATAAAGGCACCAAGCACCTTGTATTTTACCCTTGCCCTGACTTCCCCAAAGACAAAAGAATCACCATCTATCTTTGGCAGGATGGAAAACCCCTCGGGTTTTCCTAGCAACATAGCAGCAGTAAAATGACTGAATTCATGAAGAAATGTGCCGAAAAGGAAGAGTATGGACTTGCAGAAGAGTTTTATTTTCATCAGTACTCTATTATGATCAATCCCCTCACCTGCTTCAAGTATTCCTTGTATGCATGATATAATCATACATTCTTTTTTTTATAGAGGTAACAGACAAATAACCCTAAGATGGCAGTTGCTCGCGCATAGACGCAAAGGTTGCGTCTACTGTTGGTTGCGCCTTTGAGTGAACTATTTTTAATAGGGTAATTGAAAGGTTGATCGGTCAAACTAAAAATGGAAGACAAAAGCAAATCAGAAAAGAAGAGAGAGATGTCAGCACTCCAGGACCTCGGGAAACGTATTATGGAGCTTTCAGAGGAGCAGGTGCAGAGACTCGGCATACCACAGGAACTTCATGATGCCCTTGTCCTTGCCAGGACCATTAATAGCCATCCTGCCCTGCGCAGGCAGATGCAATATATCGGGGTTCTCATGCGCAGAATTGACACAGAACCTATCAGGGGAGCGATTGCCGATATGGACAGAGGGCAAAAGCACAAGGCCCGCGCATTCCAGCAACTGGAGCAGATGCGGGACAGTCTGGTTGAGGGAGATGATACTGTTATTGATGAGATCAGCAGCAGATTCCCTGACGCGGATATCCAGAAACTCCGCCAGTTTGTCCGGAATGCCCGGAAGGAGAAAAAAGAGAACCAATCCCCTAAGCACTCTCGTGCCCTCTTTAGATATCTTCGTGAACTTTCGGCAAAAAGCTGAGGTCTTCTCTTTTATGCTGACGGAGATTCCTGGATTTATTTTTTTATCACAGTACCAACAAGCAGGAGAGTAACACCGTCGGCAAGCAGCAGGAGGTTCAAAACAGCGCTAATTCCGTGCAATCTCCTGAATTTTATTCTCAGAGGGTCATTGCTGGAGACAGTCTCGAAGGAATGGATCTCTTTTTTTATAGCCCTGATCTCAGGATGGAGTTTGAAGCAGACAAAAATATTTACCAGAACAGCGATTACTATGCAAAAAAAAGACAATCTGGACCCTTTTCGGGCAATATCAGAGATATCTCTCCAGGGGATGAAAAAAAATATAAGGGCAAGGAGTGAAAGGATAAGGTTGTAGAGAAAATAACCTGGAAACAGCCGGCCCACTATCTCTCCTGCCATATCCCTGCTGTAGGAATTGAATATGGTCGGTGTTATGATAAAGGTAAATAGGGCTATCCCGCCAACCCAGAGTGCAAGCACAATATAATAAAGATAAAATGCAGGATTTTTGATGATGAATTTGCTCCTGACCCGGCTATTAGAAATTAATAGAGCCATAAAAGGGATCAAACTTCTTTGGACAACCCAACGTCGGCAAACTTGCATCTTCTGCCACAACGTAATCAGGATGACCACTTACCCTAATATGGCTCCAGAATATATTGATGCGGTACCCCAGAACCGGGAAACCAATAAGCTCTTTACCTAAGTGGGTGCATCGATGGATGTTTCAGGCGTCCTTCATCAAAGAAGGCTTGCTCACCACATCCAACTCCCGCTCCCTAACCCAGTTGCTTGATCCTTTGGTTTAACTCGGCCCAAGGTATCGCAAGGCCTTTTCCTAATTATATTTTATCTCCCTTTTAGCAGGCAGTCAAGAAGTATAAGTTCTGTAAATTAATCCAATAAATTTAGCTTAAGAATTCTGATTCTAACACCTTGAATTTATGATATTTTGATTCAAGAGGGTTCTGAGGTATAATTTCTGTTACTTTTTAACAAAATAAGATAATTTCGGAGAATTTCTGGAGACGCGGACGCTAAAGGCATTAAAGCATGAACTGATTGAGATTGCTGACCCTGACAAGACTGGATAGCGACAAATAAACAATTGAAAAAGGAAGTGATAGATGCAGGTTACTTCTCAATACCAAGTTTCTTTATCTTCCGGTAGAGTGTAGCCAGGTCAACATCAAGCTCCCTGGCCACCTCATCCTTATTCCAGGAATGGGCCTGCAGGGCATCTTTTATGATCTTCTCTTCATAATAATCCAGCCTGGCCTTCAGAGTCTGCACGCTTTTCCCGCTCCGGGCTGTTTTCAGCCTCTCAGGCAACTCAGCAACATCTATCTTGTCGCTGCCTGACAAAACAACAGCCCTCTCTATCACGTTGCGTAACTCCCTGATATTGCCCGGCCAGGGATAGTTAAGCAGGACCTCCATTGCTTCATCTGTTATGCCAACAACTTTCTTGTTATTTTCCTCGCTGTAAGTTTCGACAAAGTGCCTGGCAAGCACATCGATGTCCTCTTTTCTCTCCCTCAAAGAGGGTATCTTCACCTCTATGACATTCAGCCTGTAGTAGAGGTCCTCCCTGAAGAGCCCCTTTTGTATCTGTTCCTCAAGGTTTTTATTGGTTGCTGCTACTAATCTGATATCAGCATGTATTGTTTTTGTCTCCCCTATGGGGCTGACCTCTCCTGTTTCAATGACCTTCAGAATCTTTGCCTGAAGGCTCAGCGGCATATCGCCTATCTCATCAAGAAAAAGGGTGCCCTGATCAGCCATGGTTATGAGCCCCTTCTTGTCTGAGGCTGCTCCGGTAAAGGCCCCTTTCCTGTATCCAAAGAGCTCACTTTCAAGGAGGTTTTCAGGGATAGCCGAACAGTTTATCGAAATAAAGGGCTTGTCCTTCCTCTGGCTGTTGCTGTGAACGACCTCTGCAACCAGACCTTTTCCTGTACCGCTTTCGCCCAGGATCAGTATATTGCTTCTCGTAGGTATGACCTTTTCAAGCAGGTCAAAAACACTCAGGATCTGGGGGGAAACGCCTACAAATCCCTTGCCGGCAAATCGCTGACTGAGCTGCTGTCTCAGCACCAGGTTCTCCATCAAGACCTTTTTGTGCTCAAGCAGCCGCTTTACAGTCATCTTCACATCTTCATTGATAAAAGGCTTTCCAATATAATCACCCGCGCCTTTTTTCATCGCCTCGACAGCCGACTCTACAGAGCCAAAGGCTGTCATTATGATCACGATCATGTTCGGCCTTAAGGCGACAGACCTCTCCAGCACCTCCATCCCGGTAATACCTTCCATCTTAAGGTCTGTTATGACAAGATCGAACTCCTCTGCCTCGATCTTTTTAAGCGCATCCTGTCCGCTGTATGCTGTTGCCACCTTATACCCTTCACGTGAAAGAAGAAATTCAAGGGCCCTGCAAATGTCCCGTTCGTCATCGACAACCAGTATCCGGTATTCGTTAGCTTTCATAATATGGCAACCTCACTTTGAAAATAGTTCCGCCTCCGGGTTTATTGCCTACTTCAATATCACCCTGATAACTTTTGATAATATTATAACTTACCGCAAGCCCCAGGCCGGTGCCTTTTTCCTTGGTAGTAAAGAAGGGGTCGAAGATCTTCTCCATATGCTCCACCGGAATACCAGGCCCTGTGTCGGAAAAGGATATCTCCACATACCTTTCAAGCCTTTCCGCTTTTATTTCGAGGGCCCCGCTGCCTGACATAGCATCAGCCGCGTTGAGGATAATATTCATGAACACCTGTATGGACTGGGTTTCATTGACTATGACCCTGGGCAGTTCATCAGGGATATCAAGATTGATCAATATATTTTTCAGCCTCTTGTCATACTTGACGAGGTCAAGAGTCAGCACAACGAGTTCCCTGACATCAAGCGGCTTCAGGTCAGAGGTCGCTGTTCTGGAGAAGCTCGACATCTGCCTCACAATATCCGTGATCCTGTTTATATGCTTTGCGATGGTGTCAAGGCTCTCATTTGTAAACTCGTCATGCTCCATTTCCCTGAGTATCTGCACATAGGACGATATGGATGTCAGCGGATTTCCTATTTCATGTGCAACACCAGCCGATATCCTGGCCAGAGCAGACAGCTTTTCAGAATGCATCAACTGCTCCTCCATCCGCTTCATATCCGTAATATCCTGTATCAAAACGAGGCTCTGCATATGTCTGTCAGGGCCGACAAGAGGGGTCGATGTCACCTGAAAATATCCCTTCCTCCTGCCGAAGTCATGATAGATGACCTCCTGGACCATCCTGTTGCCGACAATGGCACTCTGCAGATTATTACCTCTGTAGATATTGTCAAAACTGATGTCCTCTACCTTGTCTTGCCCGATCCATTCCCTGAGGGTCCTGTTCACCCAGGTGATCTTTTTGTTGTCATCGACAAGGAAAAGTCCTGCCTCAAGCGTCTCGACGATTGCATTGAGTTTTTCCTTCTCTCTGAGAAATTCATCGGTCCTCTCCTTCACAAGCTCTTCCAGCCTTGCGGCATAGTCTCTGAGGACCTCTTTAAGGTTCACCTCTTCAGTCACGTCACTGCTTGATATTATGACTCCCGATACCTCACCGTGGAGTATCAGAGGATTAATACTTATGTTAAGAAATACTGGATTGCTTCCCCTCATATAAGAGTAATTGCTTATCCTCTGATTGCTGCCCTCAAGGCACTTCTCCAGGGTCTCCCTGATAATGTCCCTGTCCTTGTCAGTTGCTATCGGGAATACGTCAAAGAAACTCCTGCCTACAACCTCATCCTTCTTCTGGTTGCAAAGACGTTCATGGGCCGAGTTCACTGTCCTTACATTCAACTCGCTATCAAGTACCATTATCTTGGATTCCGTGCTCTCGAGGATATTTTCGAGGTAATCCTTGGTCTGGATTATCTCTTTCTCAAGATGTCTCTGCCTTTCAAGGTGTCTGGATTTTTCTACTGCCTTGACCCTCTGACGGTTTATCCTGACAATCGCAAATGCCCCCGCCACTGTTGCGATAAAGATCGAGATAACAAGGAGCGAGTGGAGCTTCATACTTCTCCTGATGCTTAAGGTCACTTCAGAATATGGTATGGATACGCATACAATCCATGACATCTCCCCTATCCTGGCCTTGGAAAACGCAATGAGCTTGTCTTCTCCATAAGGGGCTATATATGAACTGAAACCTATGTCACCGCTTCCAAGTATCTTTTTTTCGACATCAAATGAGGTATGGCATCTATAGCACGACTCGTCAGCCTTGCTGACGTCCTTCCCCACCATTTTCGGCTGAGTGGGATGATACAACAATATGCCGTTGCCATCCATCATCCATGCATGGCCCCTGATACCGGCCCTTACTTCAGTCAGAAATTTCCTGCTTATGGAATCGATCATGATCTCCATAATCAGGGCCCCTTTAAATCCCTCAGCGCCTGTTATCGGTGCTATCATTATGATTTTTCTGTCGGTTGCAAGAAGGTCTTTATACTGCACCTTAGTGTCGGGAGCCCCTTTTATCATTTGAAACAGTTCAGAGTCCCTTGGCTTCAGGGATTCACCAAGTGAGCTGTATACCACTTTCCCTCTGCTGTCCAGGACCTTTATATTGGAGCTGATATCTTCCTTTTCTCCTGAATAGGTATTACTTACAAACTCCTCGACGCTCTTTTTGTCCAGTCTGTTTTCCGCTATCAGCCTGGCAAGTGCGAGGGTCTCTGCTTCGATATGACGTATATCACCCTCTATGCTTTTTGCGATTGATTTTGCGATGATCAACTGCTGCCGGTTAAACTGTTCTGCCATTTCACTCTGATAGCTCTCCTGGAAGAAAATATTCAGCGTTATAATAAGCGAAATAATAAATACCGCAAGAGCAAACAGAACTATGTTAGTCTTCATTGCTTTTTCTCAGGATTTCACTGGTCCTTTTACGAATTTTTTTATAATGGCTGCCTTCCCAGTATACTTTACCGCAGCCATTACATCGCATAAAACTTCGAAAATTGTGATATACATAATCAGGGACAAGGTCTTGTACCTCACCCCTGTCAGAGACCTCATGCAGGTTTCCGTTACAGACAATACACCGTTCTGCCCGGTCTGAATCACGCAGGTCCAGCATATTTTTCATATCCAGGAGCTGCTCAGATAAGTGATCTGATCTTATAAAAACAGCATCCCTTGCACCACTGCACTGTAACATGCGGGTATCCCTGGTAAGTATAGTCCGGTCCTGTTCCCGGCTGATTCTTATCACCTCTCTGTCCTCAATGTCAGGATAATAGAGGACATCAAACCCCAAAAGTCTAAGCCACTTTGCGAGCCTGCCGAGCATGGCATCAGCTATGAATTTCATCGAATTCCATTATCAGTTAAATTCTGCAAAACCGGGAATGTTGCAAGAATAATATTCCTATAATAACATATCGCATGAAAATGAACCCCCGGAGAGAATGTGGGGAGGGGTGATAAATTAATGTATTTGGCCCGGTTGATGCAGTAGGGGCAATCCCCCTTGGTTGCCCGGTATTAGGAGGGCAGGCACGGAGACCTGCCCTTACACTGAAAATAAAAAATCCCTTAGCCCCTCTTTCTGCAAGAGAGGCTAAGGGACCTGTGTAAAATATGTTGTTATTGTTCTGCTTCTGTCTCTTCTTCCAAAACCGGCTGAAATTCACTTTTCACAAAGGTATTCTTATATTTCTGCAGCCCGGTGCCTGCAGGGATTACACGTCCCATAATCACATTTTCTTTCAGGCCGCGCAGCTCATCAACAGACCCATTGATCGCTGCCTCTGTCAGCACGCGTGTAGTCTCCTGGAATGATGCGGCAGACACAAAGCTGTCTGTTGTCAGAGATGCCTTGGTTATGCCCAGGAGTAATGGCTTACCCTGTGCAGGTCTCGGCAATTCGTCGTCCTTGATCTTGGGGTTCTCGGACTTCAGTCTTACCCTCTCTTCCTTAATTTTGGCATTCTCTGCCTGGAAGAGCATCCTGTCCACCTGCTCTCCGATGAGGTAAGAGGTATCTCCGGAGTCTTCTATCCGCACCTTTCTCATCATCTGCCTTACGATAACCTCTATATGCTTGTCATTTATGGAAACACCCTGAAGCCTGTAGACCTTCTGCACTTCATCTACAAGATAGCTTTGGAGTTCCTGAGGACCGAGGATGTCAAGTACGCTATGCGGGTTTACAGCACCGTCCATAAGAGGTTCACCAGCCTTGACCCAGTCTCCCTCATGAACGCTCACATGCTTGCCTTTTGGGATGTCATATTCCTTAGTAACCTCTCCGCCCTTGACCATCACAACACGCTTGCCCTTCTGGGCGCTTCTGAACTCGACTATACCGTCGATCTCGGAAACAATCGCCTGCTCCTTGGGTTTTCTCGCCTCAAACAGTTCAGCGACCCTGGGCAGACCTCCGGTGATATCTTTAGTCTTGGTCGTCTCTCTCGGGATCTTTGCGAGTATGTCGCCGGGAGAAACAATATCATCTTTATTAACAAGGATATGGACACCGGAAGGCAGCAGGTAACGCGCAAGGTTTCCGGTCCCTGGTATTTTCAGCGTTGCCTTTCCATGTTCATCCTTAATGGAAAGTCTCGGCCTCATATTGCCAGGATAATCTATAATGACCTTATGCGAAAGCCCTGTTGTTTCATCCACTTCTTCCTTGACTGTCTGGCCTTCAACAATATCTCCAAAGGCGATCTTGCCCCCGACTTCTGTGAGAATAGGTGTTGAGTACGGGTCCCATTCAACGATCCTCTGGCCGATATCGACCTTTTTGCCTTCTTCTACGAGCAGTTTGGCGCCATACACGATAGTATACTTCTCCCTTTCCCTTCCCTTGGAGTCTGCTATCGCAATGCTTCCGTTTCTGTTCATAACAACAAGGAACCCTTCCCTGTTTCTGACCGTATTAATATTGTGGAATTTAACGATTCCTGAGTTCTTTGCCTCCAGCACCGTCTGTTCAACAACCTTTGACGCTGTACCGCCGATATGGAACGTTCTCATGGTGAGCTGTGTGCCAGGCTCTCCGATAGACTGGGCAGCGATGATTCCGACTGACTCGCCTATCTCAACATATTGGCCTCTGCCAAGATCTCTGCCATAACATTTTGCGCATACGCCGAACTTGGAGACGCAGGTCAGAACTGACCTGATCTTCACCCTGTCTATGCCGGCATCCACAATCTTCTGTGTATATACCTCGTCTATCTCCTGGTTCCTCTTGATGACCAGCTCTTTTGTTATCGGATCTTTTATGTCTTCTGCAACATACCTCCCGAAAATTCTCTCCTCCAGCTGCTGTATGATCTCGCCGCCTTCAATCAAAGAGACAACCGTTATGCTGTCTGTCGTGCCGCAGTCATCTTCTGTGATAAGCACATCCTGGGCAACATCAACAAGTCTCCTGGTAAGATATCCTGAGTTGGCTGTCTTAAGAGCGGTGTCGGCAAGTCCTTTTCTCGCACCGTGTGTCGATATAAAATACTGCAGAGGGGTAAGACCTTCCCGGAAGTTGGCCGTAATCGGCGTCTCTATGATCTCGCCTGAGGGTTTTGCCATAAGTCCCCTCATACCCGCAAGCTGCCTGATCTGTGCAGCGCTGCCTCGTGCTCCGGAATCAGCCATCATGTATATGCTGTTGAAGGACCTCTTCTCCTGCAATTCCGCTTCAGGGGCGATCCTGTCATCTTCAGCACCGAGTTCCTTCATCATCTCATCGGCAATACGCTCTGTGACATTCGCCCAGATGTCAATTACCTTGTTATAACGTTCACCCTGGGTTATAAGTCCTTCTGCATACTGTCTCTGGACTTCCATGACTTCCTGTTCAGCCTGGTGTATCATCGGCGCCTTCTTGGAAGGTATATGCATATCAGCCATGCATATCGAAATGCCGGAGTTGGTTGCATAATGAAATCCGAGCTTCTCAAGATTGTCAAGGAAGACAACAGTTTTGCGCTTTCCTGATTTCTTGAAGGCATACTCTATGATCTTGGACAGCTCTTTTTTCGTCATGTCCTTGTTGATCATTTCGAAGGTGACCTCAGAAGGTGCAATTTCACTGAAGAGAACCCTCCCTGCAGTCGTTTCGACAAAACCTCCGTCCATCCTTACCTTGATCCTGGCATGCTCGCTTAAAAGTCCGGCGTCATATGCCATGCTGACATCCTGTGTATCAGCAAAGGTTTTGCCTTCTCCGAGGGCCCCATTTCTCTCTTTTGTGAGATAGTATATGCCAAGGACCATATCCTGAGTCGGCACAAGGATAGGCTTGCCGTTTGCCGGGGAAAGGATATTATTCACCGACATCATCAAGACCCTTGCCTCTATCTGCGCCTCTATCGACAACGGGACATGAACAGCCATCTGGTCACCGTCAAAGTCTGCGTTGAATGCTGTACATACCAGAGGATGCAGTTTGATTGCCTTTCCCTCGACCAGTACTGGATCAAAGGCCTGGATACCAAGCCTGTGCAAAGTAGGTGCCCTGTTGAGGAGTACCGGTGTTTCCCTGATGACCTCTTCCAGAGCATCCCATACTTCCGGCGATTCCTTCTCCACGATCTTTTTTGCGGACTTTATTGTTGTAGCATATCCCCTCTCTTCAAGCTTGTTGAAAATGAAAGGCTTGAAGAGCTCAAGTGCCATCCTCTTGGGAAGTCCGCACTGATGAAGTTTGAGTTCAGGTCCGACGACAATAACCGATCTGCCGGAATAGTCCACTCTCTTGCCGAGCAGATTCTGCCTGAAACGGCCCTGTTTGCCCTTTATCATATCACTGAGGGATTTCAGCGGCCTTTTCGTAGCTGTCTTAAGGACCTTGGATCTGCGGCCGTTATCAAATAAAGCGTCAACAGCCTCCTGCAGCATCCTTTTTTCGTTCTTGATGATGACGCTTGGCGCCTTTAGTTCAACAAGCCTTTTAAGCCTGTTGTTCCTGTTTATCACCCTTCTGTAAAGATCGTTCAGGTCCGAAGTTGCAAAGCGTCCGCCTTCAAGCGGAACGAGAGGCCTGAGATCAGGAGGCAGGACCGGGATCACATCCATGATCATCCAGCCGGGCTTGTTGTCGGATTTCCTGAACGCCTCCACAACCTTCAGTCTCTTGGTGAGTTTTTTCTTGACTCCTATGGAAGCAGCCTCTTTGATTTTCAGCTTTAGTTCAACGCTGAGAGTCTCCAGATCAACGCCCCTTAAAAGCTCCCTGATCGCTTCTGCGCCCATGCCGCATTTAAACCGTGAACCGTATTCAGCATTCCTCTTCTTGTAATCATCCTCGCTGAGGAGTTCCTTGAATTTAAGAGGTGTGTCTCCGGGGTCTGTAATAATATAACTTTCGAAGTAGAGCACTTTTTCGAGGTTCCTCATCGTCATGTCAAGCAATGTGCCGATACGACTCGGCACGCCCTTGAGGAACCAGATATGGGCCACAGGGCTCGCAAGCTCGATATGCCCGAGCCTCTCACGCCTTACTTTTGACTGGATAACCTCAACGCCGCATTTATCGCAGACTATGCCCCTGTGCTTCATCCTCTTGTACTTACCGCATATACATTCCCAGTCTTTTATCGGACCGAATATCTTCGCACAGAAGAGACCATCCCGTTCAGGCTTAAAGGTACGGTAGTTGATTGTTTCAGGTTTCTTGACCTCTCCAAAAGACCATTCCCTTATCCGTTCAGGCGAGGCGAGTTTTATTCTGAGCGCCTCAAAGTCTGTAGGATTTTTAGGTTTCTGAAAAATGGCGTAAATGTCTTCTGCCACTCTATTCCCCCTTTTTCTTTTTCTCCAGAAGCTCTACATCAAGACCGAGACTCTGGAGTTCTTTTATTAATACATGGAAAGACTCTGGAACGCCTGGCTCAAGCGTGGCATCGCCTTTAACTATCGCCTCATACATCCTTGCCCTTCCTGTAACATCATCACTCTTCACAGTTAAAAATTCCTGAAGCGTATAGGCAGCGCCGTAAGCCTCAAGAGCCCATACTTCCATCTCCCCCAGCCTCTGACCGCCAAACTGGGCCTTTCCGCCCAGGGGCTGCTGCGTAACGAGTGAATATGGCCCTATGGAACGCGCATGGATCTTGTCATCAACGAGATGATGCAGCTTCAGCATATAGGAATATCCGACTGTGACCGGCCGCTTGAACTTCTCTCCGGTCCTGCCGTCAAAAAGCTGTATCTGGCCTGTAGGCTGCATACCGAGTTTCTCCTTCATCTCAGCCTTCTTCATCAGGTCCTTTATCTCGGCTTCTTTCGCACCTTCAAACACAGGGGTAGCAACATGCAGACCAAGCGCCCTGGCAGCCCATCCCAGATGGGTCTCCAGAATCTGTCCGACGTTCATACGGGAAGGAACTCCCAGAGGATTCAGCACAACTTGCACCGGAGTACCGTCAGGGAGATAAGGCATATCCTCTTCAGGCATTACTACAGCTACGACACCCTTGTTGCCGTGCCGGCCGGCCATCTTGTCGCCTACCTGGACCTTGCGCTTCATGGCTATAAAGACTTTCACCAGTTTATTAACGCCTGGCGGCAGTTCATCTCCTTTTCTGGCCCTGTCCACTTTCTCATCGTATTTTGCCTCCAGATAGCGTATATACTGGTTGGCCTCGGAGTTGACTGATTCTATTTTGGCCTGTACATCTGCATTTTTTATCTTGATCTTGGCAAGATGCTCATCCTTGACACTCTCAAGGTGTTTTTCGGTTATTGTTTTGCCATGGGTGCATATGACTTCCCTTGTCTTTGAATTTTTCACATCCTCAGCCGCATGCTGGCCTGTCAGAAGCTGTCTGAGCTTGTTGTATTTCTCTTCCTTTATGATTATTACTTCTTCCTCAAGGTCGCGCTGGAGTCTCTCGATAACTTCTTCTTCAATACTCTTGGCCCTTCCGTCCTTCACAATGCCCTTGCGGGAAAATATCCTGACATCGATGACAGTGCCCTCGATACCAGGGGGGACATAAAGACAGCTTTCCTTGACCTCTTCAGCCTTTTCACCAAATATTGCCCTGAGCAGTTTTTCCTCCGGAGTAAGCTGTGTTTCGCCTTTCGGCGTCACCTTGCCGACAATGATATCGCCAGGCTTGACCTCGGCGCCTATCCTTATGATTCCGTGTTCATCCAGGTCCTTTAATGTCTCTTCTCCAACATTCGGGATATCTCTGGTAATCTCTTCAGGTCCAAGCTTTGTCTCCCGGGCTTCAACTTCAAACTCCTCGATATGTATGGAGGTATATACATCCTCTTTTACCAGTTTCTCGCTCAGGAGGATCGCATCCTCAAAGTTATATCCGCCCCACGGCATAAAGGCCACGAGCACATTCTGACCAAGCGCAAGTTCTCCCAGATCAGTCGAATGTCCGTCTGCCAGGACATCGTCTTTCTCTACTTTATCACCCACATTTACTATCGGCCTCTGGGTTATACAGGTGGCCTGGTTCGATCTCTGGAATTTAATCAGGTTATAGATATCAACTCCGCCATCTTCTGTTCTTACAACAATCCTTGAGGCATCAACGCTCACGACTGCTCCCGGCCTCTTTGAGCGAACAAGTGCGCCGGAATCCCTGGCAGCAACAAATTCCATCCCTGTCCCGACAACCGGTGCGTTTGGTTTCAGCAAAGGCACTGCCTGTCTCTGCATGTTAGAACCCATGAGTGCCCTGTTGGCATCATCATTTTCAAGAAACGGAATAAGCGCCGCTGAAAGACCGACGATCTGCTTCGGGGAAACGTCCATATACTGGACTTCCTGCGGTGTCACCATCCTGAAGTCGCCGCCTTCTCTGGCTGAAATGGAATCTCCGATAAGATTGCCGTGCTTGTCTACAGGTGACGTTGCCTCTGCAATAATGAATTTTTCACCTTCAATTGCTGAAAAAAACTTGACATCCGGAGTGACCTTGCCATTTGTGATCTTCCTGTACGGCACTTCTATAAAGCCGTAGTCATTGACCCTGGCATATGATGCAAGTGATGTTATAAGGCCGATATTGGGACCTTCCGGGGTCTCAATAGGACATATTCTTCCGTAATGCGTGGGATGCACGTCCCTGACCTCAAAGCCTGCCCGTTCCCTGGTCAAGCCGCCGGGACCGAGGGCCGAAAGTCTTCTCTTATGCGTTATCTCGGAAAGAGGGTTCGTCTGGTCCATAAACTGGCTTAACTGGCTGGAACCGAAGAACTCCTTCACAGCCGCCATTACAGGCTTGGCATTAATCAGGTCATGCGGCATGGCTGTTTCGAGTTCTGTAAGTGTCATCTTCTCCTTGATAGCGCGCTCCATTCTGACCAGTCCTATCCTGAACTGGTTTTCAAGGAGTTCACCGACACCCCTGATCCTTCTGTTTCCAAGGTGATCAATATCATCAACCTCACCCTTGCCTGTTCGCAGACTCAGGATATATCTGACTATTTCTATGACGTCCTTATCAGTAAGCACCTTTGTCTCAAGCGGTATATCAAGGGCCAGACGCGTATTAAGTTTCAGCCTGCCTACAGGGGAAAGGTCATACCTCTTGGGATCAAAGAACAAACCGCTGAACAGGTCCCTTGAGGCCTGCGAAGTTGGCGGTTCGCCTGGTCTGAGTTTCTTGTAAATCTCAATAAGGGCCTCCTCCTGCGTATGCACCTTATCAGTCAGCAGCGTGTCTCTGAGGGAAGAGAGATAATGCACGTTGTCGATAAAGAGGAGGCTGAGCGTATCTATTTTCAAGGAAATGATTTTATTGAAGACCTCTTCAGAGAGGACTTCATTGCCTTCAAGTATAACTTCGCCTGTTGTAGGGTCCACTATATCCTTAAGCGTAATTCTTCCTATAATCTCTTCTTTGGTTATGGGAATGGTCTTAATTCCCGATGCTTCCATCTTTTTAATAGCGCTTTTGGTAATCTTGCCGCCTTCTTTTATAATAACTTCTTTCGTATCAGGGACGGTGATATTCCTGGCGGATTTTGTCCCCACCAGCACCTCACTGACCCCTCTTGAAAATGTATCGCCTTTAATAGTAATGGACTCCACAGGATAAAAGATTTTCAAAAGATCTTCGTTGGAATACCCCAGAGCCTTCAGCACAATAGTCGCGGGAAGCTTTTTCCTCCTGTCTATCCTCACATAGAGGATATCTTTGGCGTCAAATTCAAAGTCAAGCCAGGAGCCGCGGGAGGGGATGACCCTTGCAGAATACAAAAGTCTTCCGCTTGCGTGTGTCTTGCCCTTGTCGTGGCTGAAAAACACGCCCGGGGAACGATGCAGCTGGCTTACAATCACCCTTTCAGTGCCGTTGACAACAAAAGTGCCTGTCTCGGTCATTATCGGCATCTCACCGATATATACTTCCTGCTCCCTGGACTCTTTCAGTTTTTTCTTGCCGGAGGCATCGACCTCGAAAAGATTAAGCCTCACGCTTATCTTCAGCGGCGCCGCATGCGTTATGCCCTTCTGCAAACATTCCCTTACAGTATATTTCGGCTCGA
Source organism: uncultured Nitrospira sp. (assembly GCA_963813295.1). Classification (GTDB taxonomy): domain Bacteria; phylum Nitrospirota; class Thermodesulfovibrionia; order Thermodesulfovibrionales; family UBA6898; genus JAOUFP01. The sequence continues at coordinate 291,464 of CAWEYN010000023.1, read as the reverse complement.
CAACATCATACCCTATAAATTCAATCTCGGCAGTTTCATTGTAGTCTGTTATCGGGAACACGCTGAGAAAAGCAGCCTGAAGGGCTGTTGCCTCTCTCTTGTCCATAGGGACATCTTTCTGCAGAAATTTTTCAAAAGATCTTTTCTGTATTTCAATAAGATTCGGGACTTCGAGGAACTGAGGGACCTTACCAAAATCCAATCTTTTTCTAAGCAGCCTTGCCATATATCTCCTTCTCCAATTAATAAAGGCAAAGGTAGAGGCAGTATTTTCTAATGCCTCTACCTGTTATTTCATGCCTTGTATCAGATTTTCTACTTTATTTCTACTTTTGCGCCCTGCTCCTCCAGTTTCGCCTTTATAGTATCTGCTTCTTCTTTGGCAATACCTGTTTTGACAGGCTTCGGAGCACCATCGACAAGATCTTTCGCCTCTTTCAGCCCGAGTCCTGTCAGCTCTCTCACAACCTTGATCACCTGTATCTTCTTGTCACCGGCAGAAGCGAGAATAACGTCGAAGCTGGTCTGCTCCTCAGCTGCAGGGGCTGCCGCGCCAGGGGCTGCTGCTGCAACTGCAACAGGGGCTGCTGCAGTCACTCCATACCTTTCTTCAAACTCTTTTACAAACTTTGACATCTCGAGGATTGTCATATTATCAATAAACTCAAACACCTGATCCTTTGTTACAGACATTAGTAAAACCTCCTCTATTAAATATTAGTTGTTTTTTGTGTTCTTAAGCGATTCCATAGCGTATGCAAACGAGGTGACCGTAGCATTGAGCGCCCCTGCCAATTTGCTCAGTGGAGCCTGGAATGCACCTGCAAGCATAGAGAGCAGGATTTCTCTTGACGGCAGGGCTGCTATATCTTTTACCATCATCCGGACCGCAGAACTTCCCTTCAACCACTGCACCCTTGATCTGAAGTTTTTCATTCGTTTTCTTGAATTCAAGAACTTTTTTCAAGACCAATACAGGGTCATCGTAGCCAATAGCAATGCCAACAGGCCCTTTAAGAGAATCTGCTGCCACAGCCATGCCGGTATCCTGGGATGCAATCCTTGCAAGCGTGTTTTTCACGACACTGTACTCCAGGGAAGAACTCTTGAGTAATCTCCTGAGATTCGTAATTTCAGCCACTGTCATGCCCTTATAATCCGTCAGGACAACGGCACTTGCACGGGAAAACTTGTCTTTCAGGTTTGTTACAACCTGATTTTTCTGTTCCTTATTCAGCTTTGACCTCCTTTCCCAGAGACTCTGGGAGGCGAACAGGATTAAACAAAAAATGCAAAACAGCCGGAATCAGAATCCCCTCCTGATATTGCACCCTTACAATTTCTCCTTAGTTAGCCTCGGCAGGCCGGACTTGCCGTTTAAACAATTTCTTAGTTCGTTGTGTGCAGGAGTTTCTTGAGTCAGGAATACAACCCTGAAAACACTACAAACTCAATAAACATCGAACTAAGTTGTGCCTACTGTCTCTGACTAATATAAAATGGACATATGTCCTTACTGCTCTATTTTGCTGTTACTGAATTAATATCTACCCTGATGCTAGGTCCCATGGTAGATGATATATAAAGCCCCTTTAAATATTTTCCCTTGCTGGTCGAGGGCTTTGCCTTGCTGACGGATTCCACTATAGCCTTTGCGTTTTCCTGGAGTTTCTGCGCATCAAAGGAGACCTTGCCGATCGGCACATGGACAACGCCGGCCTTTTCGGTCTTATATTCGACCTTTCCAGCCTTAATATCCTTTACCGCCTTAGCAACATCAAACGTTACGGTCCCAAGTTTGGGGTTAGGCATCAGGCCCCTGGGTCCAAGGACTTTACCGAGCTTTCCAACAACACCCATAATATCAGGGGTTGCCACAACCTTATCGAAATCAAGCCATCCCTTTGTTATCTTCTCCACCATGTCATCTGCACCGACAAAGTCAGCGCCGGCGTCTCTGGCTTCCTTCTCTTTTTCACCTTTTGCGAAAACAAGCACCCTGAGGGTTTTGCCGGTGCCGTGAGGAAGAACGACAGTACCCCTTACCATCTGGTCCGATTTTCTCGGATCAACCCCGAGATTAAACGCCAGATCAACTGTTTCGTCGAATTTGGTATGTGAGAGCTCTTTTACCTTGTTTATCGCCTCTTCAAGGAGGTACTCCCTGCCTTTTTCTATCTTTTCACTCGCAGCTTCAAACTTTTTTCCCATTGTTGCCTCCGATCTATTCAATCACGTCAATGCCCATGCTTCTCGCAGTGCCGGCTATGATCTTCATAGCAGCATCTATTGAATAGGCATTAAGGTCAGGTAGCTTTGTTTGAGCGATTTCCCTGACTTGTGCTGTTGTAATCTTACCCACTTTGTCCTTGTTTGGAACGCTTGAACCTTTTATCACGCCGGCTGCTTTCTTGACCAGCTCAGAGGCCGGCGGCGTCTTGGTAATAAATGTAAATGACCTGTCTGCGTATATGGTCATGACTATAGGGATAATCGTATCCCCAAGTGCCTGGGTCTGTGCATTGAATGCCTTGCAAAACTCCATAATATTGACCCCGTGCGGACCGAGTGCCGGACCCACAGGCGGTGCAGGAGTTGCCTTGCCTGCCGCTATCTGAAGTTTTACCTGGCCTGTAATCTGTTTTTTCGCCATTACTGTCCTCCTGCCCTGTTTCTATACTGACAATTTCAGGTATTCTTTTCAACCTGTAAAAAATTAAGTTCAACAGGCGTCTGCCTGCCAAATATACTCACCATGACACGAAGCCTGCCATGGTCCATATCCAAATCTTCAACATACCCGTTAAAATTACTGAACGGCCCGTCTATTATCCTTACACTTTCACCCTTCTGGAACTGCGTCTTGATCTGAGGTGCCGGTCCTTTCTCGACCTGCTGTATGATGATTTCAACTTCCTCCTCGGGAATCGGAACAGGATTTTTCCCTCCCACAAAGCCTGTCACCCTCGGGACGCTCTTAACCATATGCCATGTCTCGTCATCCAGTTCCATCTCAACGAGTATATAGCCAGGATAAAATTTCCTGTCGCTTTCCTTCTTCTTTCCGGCCTTCAGCTCAACAATCCTCTCTGTAGGAATCAGGATCTTCGTTATTTTATCATGTAATCCCCTGTTTTCTATCTTTTCCTCAAGAGATATCTTGACCTTTTCTTCAAAGCCGGAATATGTATGCACTACATACCAATTTTTCCCCATTATTTTTACCTTATCACCATCCCAACCAATTTTGTAAGACTTAAGTCAACAACTCCAAGGAACAGAGATATTACCATCACTGTGACTATCACCACCCATGTAGAGCCTATAAGCTCTTCCCGGCTGGGATATACAACTTTATGCACCTCAACCTTTACTTCCCTGAAAAACTGTTTGATTTTCTCTATCATTATTTTAACTCCATTCAATGGCAGGCCAGGAGGGATTCGAACCCCCAACCCTCGGATTTGGAGTCCGATGCTCTAGCCGTTAGAGCTACTGGCCTATGTGCCGAATTAAAAGTGAAATGTGAAATGTAAATAGTGAAAAGATTCCCTGCCTTTATTTTTTTCTTACTTTTCACTGGCAACCTTTCACTTTTCACTGTTTTTTATGCCTTTGTCTCCTTGTGTGCTGTATGTTTTCTGCAATGCCTGCAGTATTTCTTCAGCTGAAGCTTTTCGGTCGTATTCTTCTTGTTCTTCATGCTTGAATAGTTTTTGTCCTTACACTCTGTACACTGAAAAAGTATTATGTCTCTCATTCCAATACCTCTGTAACAACTCCGGCGCCAACAGTGCGGCCGCCTTCTCTGATCGCAAACCTCAGTTCCTTCTCCATCGCTATCGGCGATATCAGCTCTATTGACAGGCTTACATTATCTCCAGGCATTACCATCTCTACTCCCTCAGGTAACTGCGCCACCCCGGTCACGTCCGTAGTCCTGAAATAAAACTGCGGACGGTACCCCTTGAAAAACGGCGTATGTCTGCCGCCTTCTTCCTTCGTCAATATATACGCCTCTGCCTTGAACTTCGTATGTGGCTTGATGCTCCCGGGTTTCGCCAACACCTGCCCGCGCTCCACTTCTTCCTTCGCTATTCCCCTAAGCAGCACTCCTACGTTGTCCCCCGCCCTTCCTTCATCCAGCAGCTTCCGGAACATCTCTACCCCTGTGGCCACTGTCTTCCGTGTCTCGCCAAGCCCTACTATCTCTACTTCCTCCCCTACCTTCACGATACCTCTTTCCACCCTGCCCGTTACTACAGTACCACGGCCGGAGATCGAAAATACGTCTTCTATAGGCATCAAAAACGGCTTGTCTATAGGCCTCTCAGGAGTCGGTATGTAGCTGTCTACTGCTGCTATGAGCTCCTGTATGCATTTGTAGTCCTCTGAGTTGGGGTCTGTGCTGGTGCTCTCCACCACCTTCAGCGCACTGCCCTTTACTATAGGTATATCGTCTCCGGGGAACTGATACTTGCTTAAAAGCTCCCTCACTTCAAGCTCTACCAGCTCCAGAAGCTCGGGGTCATCTACCATGTCTGTCTTGTTCATGAAAACTACTATGTATGGCACTCCTACCTGCCGCGCAAGCAATATGTGCTCTCTCGTCTGAGGCATCGGTCCGTCAGCTGCCGACACCACCAGTATCGCGCCGTCCATCTGCGCTGCTCCCGTGATCATGTTCTTTACGTAGTCAGCATGCCCAGGACAGTCTACGTGCGCATAATGCCTGTTTGCAGACTCATACTCAACGTGCGCCGTTGCTATCGTTATCCCCCTGGCCTTCTCCTCAGGCGCGTTGTCTATGCTGTCATATGCACGGTACGTCGCCTGACCCGTCATAGCCAGCACCTTCGTGATACCCGCCGTTAATGTCGTCTTGCCGTGGTCTACGTGCCCGATCGTCCCCACGTTGCAATGTGGTTTAGTCCTCTCAAATTTTGCCTTTGCCATTTTGCCTCCTGCTGTTCTTAGTCACCAGCCTCTTCATCACTTTATGACTGGCTACTGCATATCTTCACTTATATCGCTAATATGGAGCCCATGACCGGAATCGGACCGGTGACCTCATCCTTACCAAGGATGTGCTCTGCCAACTGAGCTACATGGGCATTTATCCACAGTACCCAGCCATGAGCAATGAGTACCAAGCTGTCTTCCCGTCTTATCGCGTTGCTCATTACTCAATACTGCTTACTGCTTCTTATGGAGCGGGAGACGGGATTCGAACCCGCGACCCTCAGCTTGGAAGGCTAACGCTCTACCACTGAGCTACTCCCGCCTAAATACAGTGACTAGTAAAAAAGTGATCAGTAACTGGTTAATACAAAAAGCGTAAAACCCAAAGACCCGATCTATTCACTAATCACTATTTACTATTCACCGCAAAATTTGCTTGCAAATTTTGCTGGTGGAGAGGGGAGGATTTGAACCTCCGTAGGCTACGCCAACGGGTTTACAGCCCGTCCCCTTTGGCCACTCGGGTACCTCTCCGTATAACTACAGTTACCAGTAAATAGTGATTAGTATAATAAAACTGTCTTGGTTTTTACTGTCAACTATTCACTAATTACTATTCACTCTTTACTGGAGCCACCGAAGGGAATCGAACCCCCGACCCTCTGATTACAAATCAGATGCTCTGCCAGCTGAGCTACGGTGGCGCTTTTCAATAATAAAAAATTCAGAAGAAAGAATTAATTAAAAGGCTTATTACCACTGTCTTCTAAATGTATTCTGTGCCAGAGCTATATTTTCGCCTTACCGGAAAAGGCAACAGTTATCCAATGGGTTTTCTAAACTAATTAATATAAAGACTAGATTATAATATAGTCAACAACAAAAAACAAGCTGGAATCGGGTATTACTGGAAATATCTTTGAAATATCAGCATTTGCTCATCCTCTGGCGCATTATCTCAAAAATTATGATACCCGTAGCGACGGAGACATTAAGCGAATTCACCTTGCCCCTCATAGGGAGCCTCACCAGCAGGTCACATTGCTCCCGCACTGTCTTTCTCATTCCCCCGCCCTCCGAACCCATGACCAGGGCGAGCGGCACCGCAAGATCAGTTTCCCAAGGAGACAGGTCAGCGTCAGCCTCCGCGCCGACAACTGTAATGCCCGCTTCCTTCATGTCCCTGATAGCGTTTTTAATATTCGGCACCATGGCAATCGGAATGTGTTCCGAGGCGCCTGCTGAGGCCTTGACAGCTTCAGGGCTGAGCGATGCGGACCGGTATGCTTGTATTACAACTCCATGGACCCCTCCTGCGTCCGCAACCCTGAGGACCGCGCCGAAATTCCTCGGGTCCTCGACACCATCGAGCAGCAGGAAAAGGGGCATTTCATTATTGCGGGATGGAAACTCCAGCAGTTCATCAAAATCCGCATATCCACGTGGGGCCACAAGGGCTGCAATGCCCTGGTGCCCCTTGGCAAACCTGCTGTCAAAAAAAAGGTTGTCTTCCCTGTTGATCTTTATCCCGCGCGAGGATATCTCCTCCTCGATCTCTGAGACCTTGTCCCTTCTTGCAGAAGAGAGGACAACCACCTTCACTTCCCGGCCCGAGCGGACAGCTTCAAGGACCGGGTTCAGGCCATAGATCCATTCTTCAGATGATCTTGACCTTCCAGCCGGTCTCTTCTTTCTTGTCTTCAAGGATAATCCCTCTTTCTTCAAGTTCTTTTCTTATAGCATCAGAAGCAGCCCAATCTTTTTTCTCTCTTGCGGCATGCCTTGCCTTTATCCTGTCCATAATAAATTCCTCAGTAAGGTCAGGGCATTTGATAGACATCAAAGACCTGCTCCACTCCTCAGGCGTACGCCTGAAGATATTCAGTACCCCGCCGGCTTCTTTCAGTAGATCTGCTGTCTTTAATACCAGCTCAACAGCCTTCGGGCCAGTTGGTTTTCCATCAAGGTACTTGTTTGCGACGCGGATCAATTCGAAAATATGCCCGATTGCAAGCGCTGTATTAAAATCATCGTCCATCGCCTCGCCGAACTTATCACGGAATTTCGCGACAAGCTCCGTCAGCAGTTTTGTATCAGGTGTCGCCTTCTCCAGGGAGTGGTCCTGTTTGAGAAAGTCGCTGATCCTCGAAGATGTTGTGTAATACCTGTCTATGGAAACCTCGGATTCCCTCAACTGCTCATCAGAAAATTCGATCGGACTTCTGTAATGCGCCGAGAGAAGAAAAAAACGTATCACCTCTGCTTCGAATTTATTGAGGATCTCCTTTATCGTAAAGAAGTTGCCGAGCGATTTGGACATCTTTTCCTTGTCTACAGTAATAAAACCATTATGGACCCAGTATTTGACAAAAGGCCTGCCTGTATAGGCCTCTGACTGTGCTATCTCATTTTCATGGTGCGGGAATATCAGGTCAGCGCCTCCACCGTGGATATCCAGCATATCGCCGAGATGTTTCCGTGACATCGCAGAACATTCAATATGCCATCCGGGTCTACCCTGCCCCCAGGGACTTTCCCATGCAGGCTCACCCTCTTTGGAAGCCTTCCAGAGTGCAAAATCCATGGGATTCTTCTTCTTTTCGTTTACATCAACCCGCGCACCTGCCATCATATCTTCGAGGTCCCTCTTTGAAAGCTTACCGTAGTCTCGAAACTTCTCCACCTCGAAATATACATCACCCTGTACTTCATAGGCATACCCTTTATCAATAAGGCCTTTTACTATATCGATGATCTCCTGGATATGCTCGGTTGCCTTAGGCTCCACATCTGCCCTGGCAACACCGAGGCTCTCCATGTCTTTATAATATTCCTCTATGTACTTTTGCGCGACAGCATCCCACGTTATGCCTTCCTGCTTTGCCCTGTTTATGATCTTGTCATCAATATCAGTAAAATTCTTTATATATGTGACATTAAAGCCCTTATATTTAAGGTAGCTCCTCATGACATCAAAGACTATCGCGCTCCGTGCATGCCCTATATGGCAGTGGTCATAGACTGTTATCCCGCATACGTACATCTGTACCTGACCAGGCGTTATTGGTATAAATTCTTCCTTCTTGCCGGTCATGGTATTATGTATCCTCATATGTCCTCCTCTTTTATTGAGCTGTTCTGCAGCATCAAGCCTTTTTGTTATCTCAGCCAGCCTTGACTCCAGTTCCTTAAGTTTTTCGAGCGTTGGATCAGGGAAATAGTCCATAACTTCGACCAGTCCATTCTCTGTGGTCATCCGTATGATCTTCTTTTTCGTGACCCTTCCCGGCACACCCACGCATATGGCGTTGTCAGGCACAGGCTTTAAGATTACTGAATTGGCGCCTATAATAACATTATTGCCTATAGTTATCGCACCAAGGATCTTTGACCCGGCGCCGACAACCACATTATTGCCGACTGTAGGGTGCCGCTTGCCCTTCTCTTTGCCTGTCCCGCCCAGAGTAACGCCCTGGTAGAGCAGGCAGTTCTCCCCGACCTCCGAGGTCTCTCCTATGACAACGCCCATGCCGTGGTCAATAAAAAATCCCGGGCCTATCCTAGCAGCAGGGTGGATCTCTATGCCTGTAAGAAATCTTCCAATATGGGATATCAGCCTCGGCAAAACCGGGATATGCCAATTCCAGAGGATATGGTTTATCCTGTGAATGAATATCGCATGGAAGCCAGGATAGGCAAGAACTAACTTCAAGGCCGTTCCTTACCGCAGGGTCTCTTTCGAAAACAGCCTTGTAATCGCGCCTTATATCCCTCCAGAAGCCCATAATTACTGATTATTATACATAAAACCGGAATAAAAGGACTGCTGATTTTTCTTTAAAACATATCAGTAAAGTTAAAATGTATTGGACTGATTTTAATACGTATCCTTAAATGCTCTGACTCATCAAGTCAACCAGGGCAACAACTTGCCGTTTGTTATCCTCTGGTCTATGAGCAAATACCTGTCAAAAATTTCTGAGCCCGCCAGTTACCAAAAAAAAGAGCCCCTGCGAGATGCAGGGGCCCAGGGGAGGTAACAAGGAGATAATACTTAATCAGTTATGGGCCTTGACTTCCTCTGTCTCTTTTGCCCTGCCGAGGCTGCCAACTACGTCAACCACATAACCCATGGCTGTCCCGAATACTGAACCAAGCACTATGCTCACTGCTCCTACACAGAATATGCCCAGCATGATCCCAACTACTGTCAGCATCCTTACAATCGTTGTAGGCCCCACCGGGCCGCCTGCCAGATGGCTTAACAGTACCAATGTCCCGTAGCTGCCAAAATAAAATCCAGGCACTATTCCAAATACCAGAAATGCTAACACCCCAATCCCTGCTCCGATCTTTGTCCCTACCTTCATTGTGTTTGTTCTTCCTGCTGTCATGACACTTCCTCCTTTTAATTGTTTTATGTTTTATTTGTGCTCTTACTTCACTATTTACTGGCTTCTGCTTATTTATGCTCTATTGTTGCCAGTTCCTTATTCCCTGCCTTTATCGCATCCACTACTGTGCCGATCAGCCAGCCCAGGGTCGTAGATGCCATGATGAACATCGTCCCTGAGACCATCACCCCTACCACCATCGAGGCTGCCACGATCATCCGCGGGACCAATCCCGCCCCTACCGGTGTGCCAAACAGTATACCTGCTATATTTAATCCCATGACTCCGCCAAGGAATGAGCCTGGAAGCAATCCAAACACTGCAAAGAGTACCACTCCGCATCCTGCTCCCATGTATGCCAGTTTCTTTGTATAGGTTGTGTCTTTCATCTTCGTGTCCTCCTTCTTCATTGTACTTTCTGCTTTATGTATCTGCTATATATAGTGCATTTGCCATGCCAACTGTAACTCATTGTTTTTATTGCTTTGTCCCTTTGCATCTCCCGTGCATTTCAGCGAATTGCTTTGCAGGTTTGCGAAAAATGAGGAGTGTAGTAGGTAAAAATGTTTTGAAAGCGCGTAAGTGAGACAATCTACCTTGAAAACACAGTGACGGGCTGGGTAAAGTGATTGGCACTCTTAACGATGCCGTTCTTAGGAAATTCACGTCATAGCCGTAAGTAGTCTGAGCTTCGAAGGGTGAGTTCACAGAGAAAGTGGAATGATCTTAGATCAGCAAAAGTCTCTGGCGCGAACTCTATGGCTGTCAACTGCCGTTTTCAAGTTGATTGCTGATTTCTACTGAATGAGCCGTTTTCTCATCAGCCTGAAGGGATATGGCGCTAGTATTATCGAGACAAAAACAAGCCATGCGATATCCCAGATATTGTCCTGCAATCTGCCTAATGCAGCTGAACGGCAGATATTCACAAGATGATAGAGGGGGGTGAAAAATGCGATCTTCGAAGCAAGCGGCGGCAGGGTATCGATAGGGAAGAAGATGCCCGAGAAAAGGAACATGGGGGTCATAAAGAGTGTATAGAAATAATTGAATGAGTCTATGCCCGGCACAATCGCCACGAATATCATCGATATCTCCGCAAATATCAGACCGCTGAAGAAGAGCACAGGGATGACTGCCAAAATCATAGGAGAGCTCACCAGCCCGAAGGCAGAGATCACAACCATGATGATCGTGCCGTAGAGCATGCTCTTTGAGGCGCCCCACATCAATTCTCCTGCTATAAGGTCATCTACATTAACAGGGGTCGCGAGGATAGCGTCAAAGGTCTTCTGGTAGAACATCCTGACATAGGTCCCGTAGGTGCACTCATAGGCAGCGGCAAACATCGCGGAAGAGGCGATGATCCCAGGGGCTATGAAGTTGATATAGGGCATGCCTTTGATCTCCTTTACAAATGCACCGAGACCGAGCCCCAGCGCAGCGAGATAAAGGACAGGCTCGACAAAATTCAGCGCCAGGCTCGATTTGTAGAGCTTTGTATAGACCGTAAAGTTCCTCTGCCAGACCCTGAAGGCCCTCCTAAGCTGCAAGATGCCTCCCTGTCAGCTTCAGATAAACGTCTTCGAGATTGCCTCCGTGTATCTCCATGAGATTCATGGGAGAATCTATCGCCACTATCTTCCCCAGATCCATGATAGCAACCCTGTCGCAGAGTTTTTCCGCCTCTTCCATATAATGGGTCGTGAGGATGAGGGTTGTGCCCTTTGATTTCAGATAGTCCATCTTCTCCCATACCGCGTGTCTCGAATGCGGGTCCAGACCTGTTGTCGGCTCATCGAGTATCAGTATATCCGGGTTGTTTATAAGCGACCTGGCAAGGATAAGCCTCTGCCTCATGCCGCCTGAGAGGTCCTTGATATTGACGTTAGCCTTCTCCCTCAGCTCTACAAAATCAAGGAGGTCCCAGGCCAATCCTGAAGAGACCTTTTTCGGGATATCGAAGTAGCGGGCATAAACGATCAGGTTTTCAAATACAGAGAGGTCAGGATCGAGATTATTGTCCTGCGGCATCACGCCTGTCCTGGCCTTTATCTCGCTCGGGTGCTCTGCCACATTGAGGCCGAGCACCTTCAGCTCCCCTGATGTCACAGGCAAAAAGCAGTAGATCATCCGCATGACCGTTGTCTTGCCTGCACCGTTTGGCCCCAGAAAGCCAAAGCATTCTCCTGCTGATATCTCGAAATCAATATGATCAACCGCCCTCAGGGATTTGTAGTCCTTTGTCAGGTTTATTGCTGAAACCGTTATCATAATTTATATAATACCTTAATCATAGGGTTTTCTTGACAATTATCCTGACCTTTAGCATAATGAAATCAGGGACAAAAACCAGGAATTATTACAGCATCAGCGCGGAATAAAATATCCTTTAACATGAAGATAAATCGTTTATTTAAAGCCTCCTGTGCGGGTACTTACCCCTCCCTCCATCCTGCACAGGACCCTGAGGGCATATCCCCGATCCCCTGCCCTCAGGACTATTCAGGCCCTCTCAGAGGGCCTTTTTATGTCCTGACTTGGGTATAACAATACCAATTTTTACAGAACCGCAGCACATAAAAACCGGATAATCTTTTGCAGCAGAAAATCATTCTTCCAACCTGATCGCATCTACAGGACAGTTCTCTTCAGCAGCCTCACAGCAACCGGCATATTCGCATGCCTCGGCATCTATTACCTCTGATTTCCCGGTTACTTCACTCAGATGAAAAACAGCAGGACATATCTCCTCACATGCTCCGCAACTTATGCAGGCATCCTGGTCAACAATACATTCATGGCATCTCCTCGATAATTGCAGCAGCCAGGAGAGGAAGCATTATCTCGTGATGACCGGTCAGCGCATAGTTCCGGCCGGATTTCAAAGTGGGCCTCTTAAGCACATTCTCCCTCGGCCTGTACTGCTGGATAAAATCCATGTTAACGGTAGTAATATTCTCAACCTTGTTGCCGAGGTTCCTCGCAACATTCAGTGCCTTCAAAAAGACCTCGGGCAATATGACGGCAGAACCCAGATTTATATATACACCTTCATCAAGATCTGCAACAACTGAAGCAAACAACCTGAAGTCATTCATGCTGCCTTTTCCTATCGCTGCACCGTCTGCCTCAGGGTGCATATGTACGATATCAGTGCCTATCGCAACATGGACTGTCAGGGGAATAGCCATGTTGTATGCTCCGGCAAAGATGCTGTTGTCTTTATATCTGAATTTCCCCCTGCTGATACATTCACCGAGGGCCCTGCCTATACCAAGGCCTTTTTTTACGCCCCTGTTAATTGCCTGGTTCACTCCTTTGCCTGTGTCTTTTGACATCCCGAAAGTGCCCGAACACAACTCAGGCCCGACATCCTCAGAGGTATGTCCTGCAAGGGCCACCTCAAAGTCATGTATGGCACAGGCGCCGTTAGTTGCTATGGCAGTCACTATCTTCTTTCTGATCAGTTCTATGATAAGAGGTGAAAGACCAAGCTTGACCGGATGGGCCCCCATGCCCAGAACAACCGGCCTGTCCTGCTTTCTTGCCTGAACAACCGCGCTGACCACAGCCCTGAAATCATTCACTGCAAAGGCTTCAGGGAGTTTATCAAGGAAGGATGACAGAGAATCTCCTTTTGCAGGGATACCTGCAAATGTTTTTAGCGACACCTTGCTATGTCTATCGCATAAGGAATAGGTTTTGACGGATTTCAGGGAAATAGGCCTGTATTTTTTCATGGGATAGATTTTACCACATAAAGGCAGGTTTTGAATAAGAGATTGCAAAATGAATAGAATACTGCATCTTATAGGTGCTAAATCTCTCTTCTCAGCGTATTGCATCCTGCAATCAGTCTTTCATAAGCTGGATCCCCGGGTCAGCCCGAGGATGACAACTTCTTACTTCATGGACAGACACCAAATAGCATATTATTATTGATAAAAGTCACGAGCTTGTTTGTGTTAAAATCCAGGCATATGTCCGAGATATTTTTTTTGCATGGCTGGTCTATGAACGGAGATGTATTTGTCCGGCAGAGACATTCATTTGCCGGGTATCAGATTATTGCGCCTGATCTGAGGGGAACACATGCCGGACAGATTGCATGTCTCTTGTCGCTCAGGGAGAATGACAAACCTTTGTTGGTCGGCTGGTCAATGGGAGTTTCAATGATATTGTCGGAATTGGATTCCATACAGCCGCGGGTCTCAGGCCTTATTTTTATTTCCGGGACTCCGTGTTTTGTGGCCCGGGAGGATTTTCCCACAGGGTATGAGACCTGCTATTGCTCAGAGACTGTATCGTGATTTACAAAAGGACTTCCCCCTGGCATGGAAAAATTTTACTGGATTACTGACCCATGCTGAGGCTATGGATGAGGGCACTTTGACACAACTGGGCCGCTTGTTTGCCGGGATGGAAGAAGGCATTGAACCCAAACAGGCGCTGGCTGACCTGAACTGGTTATATCAGGGTGATTATCGCAGCACATTAAAAGACATAAGGGTGCCTTTGATGATTATATCCGGCTCGAAAGACAGAATCTGTTTTCCTGAGGCCTCCAGATACATGGCAGAGCAGGTTTCAGGTTCATCGCTCCATATTATAGATGGGGCAGGGCATATGCCTTTTTTTACCAGGGCTGAAGAAGTCAACAGCCTGATAAGAGGTTTTGCAGATGGACATTAAACAGATCGCCCGGCATTTCTCCAGCCACGCACATGACTATGATAATCTGGCGGTCATGCAGAAGGACATAGCCGACCGCTTATTGAAGTTGATACCAGACAAAAATTACCTGACGATACTTGATATCGGATGCGGCACAGGATATATGTGCAGACAGCTGAAGAAACGGTTTCCTGCAGCACAGGTCACAGGAGTTGATATTGCTTCAGAAATGCTCCGGCAGGCGATGGCAGAAGATCCTGAAGGCAATTATATTTGTGCGGATTTTACAAAGATGGAAGTTTCTGGAAAAAGGTATGATCTTATCGTATCTGCCTCAGCACTGCATTGGACAGATGACATCAATCAAATTCTGGAGAAGTACCATTCTTTATGCGGTATGATGGCATATGCGGTTTTTACAGCACCGTCGCTGGAATCTTTGCGTCAGGCTTTTCTCCGTGCTTATAAGTTGGCCGGACTTCCTTACAGGGAGCATATTCTCAGTTTCCCGGATGCAAAGCAGTTGCCGTATGTTGTTGAAAGCCTCCGGTATCAGCAGGATTACAGTTCATGGCGGGATGCCTTTAAGGCACTCAAGGCTATTGGCGGAAATTATACTTTTAATTGTGAGAGACCTTATATTAACCGTAAAGTATTAGCAATGCTGGACAGTTTGCCTGGAGCGCGGCTGGAATGGAAAGTTGTTTGGGCTGTGTCTGTTATTTCCTGAAGGTATTAGGGAGGCTATCTGTTGCGAATAACCCGTTCGTTACAACGATTTTTCATCCCCTGCATTAGGGCTTTACGCACTATTGTATTTTCTGAAGGATTTGGTGCAAATCCTTGTAGAGCAGTAAAATAAAATTGGTGCCGAAGAGGGGACTCGAACCCCTACAGCGTTTCCACCACTAGAACCTGAATCTAGCGCGTCTGCCAATTCCGCCACTTCGGCAATCCTTACTATGATAACTTCAATAAAAAAATCCTGTCAACAAACAGGATTTTTTTATTGAATCTGACTCTGCTGAAACTTATTTCTTGTCAACAGCTTCTATGATTTTGTCTGCCTCAAGATTCCTGGTACCAGCGTGCCGTCAGGCAAAATTAGGTTCGGCGTTCCGTGAATCCCCAGTTTTCTGCGCAAGGCTTTATGTTGTCATCAATTGTTGTGGTATCGCATTTCGGATCTGGTATCGTCTTTCTCGCAAAGGCATCATCAAGCATCGACAGAGAGTTTTCGCACATAATCGCCTTTGATTTTCGTGCTGAATCCTTATGCATCGGCAGAGGGATAAAGCTTCAAATAAAAAGCTATGTCCTTTCTCTTTTCAATGACCTTCTTCATCTCCTGATGAAGTTTTCCGCAGTATGGTCAATCAGGGTCGTCAAAACAATAACCTTGTATTTGGCCTTTTTGTCACCCATGACCAATGAATCTTTCAAGAGGAATTGCGGAATAGTCGATCTTTGCTGAGGTGTTGAAAGACTCATCCTCTGTAAGGTTTGTCCTGGTTTTGATGTCGACAAATTTGCCTTTGGTTCGACCTGAGCCGAGAGATAATATTTTCTTTGAATAATCAAGGTAGATGATCGCCTTGTTTCCGCTTACACTCCATGCCAATCTCCCAGAGACCGTTATCGGGCCGGGCTGGACATCGATGATCTTTACGTCTGGGATAAGATTCTCCATGACAGTCTTTGCCTGCTCATTAGTTAACGTGTGACATTTGGAGCAGTCCTTGTCCCCTTGGGGAAATGCATATGCAATCCCATGTCCTGAAAGGACCAGAAAGGCACCAAGGATAAACAAGTAATGTAATTTTACGCATGATAAAATTATAACACAATCCCTTTTCAGAAATATATACTAAAAATAAAACCATTTGTTCAAAAAACAAGCGGGAGGCCTTCGGTTTTGATCACGAGCCATTTGGCCCTTTCCTTCTCAAGAAAAAATTTCATATGCGCAGGTTTTGCAGCATCTCCAACAGCGTATCCGGTATCCTGCCCGTAACTGGCTATGACCCGTATATCCAGATCAGCAGTAGCAGTTCTGTCTTTAACAGTTATGTTTTTTATCTCATAGTCGATATTTATGCCGGACATCTGCTGGAAGACCCGTCCCATACCTTCTTTTATAGTGATATAGGCGAGCCCCTGGTCGTCCGTATAATTGAAAGACACCAGGGACATCACATCGTCTGTCTTTTTCTGTTCGATAGCCTTTGCGCCTTCCCTGAAGAGTTTTTTTATCCTGCTTTCATCAGACGGCCAGAGGAAATAGATGATAAGGGGAGAGAGGATCAGGACCGCAAGGGATACGACAGTTTTTTTGCTCATGATGTTGCAGAAATTATAGCATCTTTAACCACAACAAGCATCCGCGCGAGATTTTCATTGCTGATGCTCAAAGGCGGCATGATGACAATAACATTGCCCAGGGGCCGGATGAATACCCCATTGTCCCTGGCATGAAGGGCGACCTTCCATCCCATTTTGTCTTCCCATGCATAAGGCTCTCTGGTCTCTTTGTTTTTGACCATCTCTATGCCTGCCATAAACCCCTTGTTCCTGACATCGCCGACATGGGCCAGGCCGCTTATGTCTTTAAGCCTCTCTTGAAGGATATCTGTCTTGGGCAGGAGTTTTTTCAGGGTCTCTTCCTTTTCAAATATGTCCATGCATGCAAGGGCTGCTGCGCAGGCCAGGGGATTGCCGGTATAGGAGTGGCCATGAAAGAATGTCTTGAGTTCTCTGAACTCCCCGAGAAAAGCCGAATAAATTTCTTCTGTAGCCAGGGTAACGGCAAGAGGCATATATCCGCCTGTTATTCCCTTTGAGAGACACATTATGTCAGGCGCAACATCTTCATGTTCGCACGCGAACATTTTGCCGGTACGCCCGAATCCTGTCGCAACTTCGTCGGCAATCAGGAGAATATGGTATTTGCTGCAGAGCCTGCGGACTTCTCTGAGATAGCCTTGAGGGGCGATGATCATACCCCCTGCAGCCTGAACAAGGGGTTCTATGATTACCGCAGCAATTTCGTCATGGTGATGCTATGAGAGTATCTTCCATTTTTTTGATGCAGGCAAGGCCGCAGGTTGTGCGATCTTCCCCGAGTTCGCATCTATAGCAATAGGGCGAAGGCGACTTGAAGGTCTTAAACAAGAGAGGCCCGAAGGTATTGTGGAATATATCGACCCCGCCAACGCTTACTGCACCGAGAGTATCACCGTGATATGCGTTATTAAGGGAGAGAAAACTGTTTTTCCCTGTAAATCCCCTATGCTTCCAGTACTGGAAGGCCATTTTGAGGGCAACCTCAACAGCGGTAGAGCCGTTATCTGAATAGAAAACCTTTGTAGGGGCAGGCCCCTGTGACTGCCCAAAAGAAGACAACCGCTGGGGGTCACTCCTGCCACCGAGGGATTGACTGACAATATTGACCAGTTTCTCAGCCAGCTCTATGGCCGGCACATTGCTTAATCCGAGCATGGTGCTGTGGGCTATTTTGTCGAGCTGGTCCCTGATGGCGTCATCTATCTCTTTTTTTCTGTGGCCAAAGATATTCACCCATAAAGATGACACGCCGTCCAGATACCATCTGCCGTAGATGTCTTTGATGAAACAGTCCTGCCCTTCTGTGATAATTATCGGGGGCTCTGCTTCCCATTCCTGCATCTGGGTAAAGGGGTGCCAGACATATTTTTTATCTGCCTCCTCCAGGTGTCTGTTATCGTCCATAATTCCCATGGCAATTAAACTTGTATTTTTTTCTGTTTTTTTGTAAGTGCAAAATATACAGCAAGCCCGGGGAGGCTTCCGACAAATACGGAGAAGAACCATGCGAGGGACAGGGATGTTGCAATTTCAGACTTTACTCCGATGAGTCCAAGGAGAATTACAAAAGACCCTTCCCTGACACCGAGTCCTGATATCGAGATCGGTATCATGGTGATCGTTATTATGATAGGCAGAAAAACAAAGAGCACGAGGAGTGGTATTTTTTCTCCCATCCCTGCAGCAAGGATGACGACTATGAAAAAATTCAGGAACTGGACGAGAACTGATATGATCACAGCGTTAATTATCGTGCCCTTCTTTGTTTTCAGGGTTGTGAAGTATTCATAGAACTCTGACATGCCCCTGAATCTCTTGCCGAGCTGGAGTATGAAAAATAGAATGCTGCCGACAACAAAGGCCGCGAAAATAAAGGGCATGACCCATTTATACGGTGAATCCCCAAAATAGCTGAAGGCGAAGGGGGCAGCTGAAATACCGATTAGCATCAGGCTGGCATAACCGAGATATCTGTCCATGAAGATAGATGCAAGGGTGAGGCTCATCTTCTTTGCCTTTTTGTTCAGATAGTACGCCCGCACAGCATCGCCGCCGATGATCCCCGGCATGAAACTCCCGAAAAAGGCCCCAATCATGTATATCGAAAACAGCTTTTTTATTGTGAAATTTTCAGGCAGCAGGAGTTTCCACCTGATGGAAGATATCAGTTGGGAAAAAATATAGAGAAAAACTGCCGAGAAAAAGTAAAAAGGGCCGATGCTTTTAATTATAGAGAAAGTGTGTCCTGAGTCCGCTTTGGAAAAGACGATATAAAGGGCCAGAGAACTTACCGCTAATTTCAGCAATACTATGAATGCTTTATTTGTTGACAGGGCCAATGACTTTCTTTATAACGTAAATAGGTTTTTTCTGTGTTTCGTGGTATACGCGTACCATCATCTCTCCCAGGAGCCCCATGCCGATAAACTGAATGCCTACTATGATCAGCAGTGCGCCAAGAAGCAGCAATGGCCGTCCGCCGATATCTTTGCCGGAAAACATCTTGTCAATGCTCAGATAAAGGGATATAAGAAATCCCAGGGCGCCGCTTAAAAGCCCTATTGGCCCGAAGAACTGCAGGGGTTTAGTAGAGAAGCTCTGCAGGAACTTCACTGTGATCAGGTCAAGTACGACCTTCATAGTCCTTGAGATGCCGTATTTTGATTTTCCCCGGAGTCTCGGGTGATGTGTTGTCTCAACCTCTGCTATTCTGACGCCATACCAGCTCGCAACAGCAGGTATGAACCTGTGCATTTCACCGTAGAGCTTCAGGTTTTTGATGACGTCTCTCCTGTATGCCTTCAGGGAACAGCCGTAATCGTGGAGATTTACACCTGTGACCTTGCTGATCAGTGAATTGGCGATAATAGAGGGAAGCCTTCTTGAGAGGAAGGGGTCTTTCCTTTTTTTTCTCCATCCGCTCACAAGATCATTGTCTTTCATCAGCTCAAGCAGTTTCGGAATGTCGTGGGGATCGTTCTGCAGGTCTCCGTCCATGGTTACGATAATGTCGCCTCTGGAATAATCAAAGCCGGCTGCAAACGCTGCTGTCTGTCCGAAGTTTCTCCTGAGGCTTAATACTATCACAGTATTGTCGGCAGCCTGGATTTCCTGCAGCAATGGGAGTGTATTGTCGGTGCTGCCGTCGTCAATGAAGATGATTTCATATTCATCCCCGATTGAGTCCATTACCGGCTTCAGCCTGCTGTGAAGTTCCCGGACGTTTTCTTCTTCATTATAGAGTGGTATTACAATGGAAATTGTCATCAAAAGCTCTCTGTCTGTCTTATTTTCATGCCTTTGAAATCATAACACTTAAATATCGTAAATTTCATGCTTTTCTTCTGCTTTGTCTGTATTGCAATAAACTGCTTTTCACAGCGCTCAAAGACTTCTGCCACTTCTTCAGGCAGTTCATTCTGGTTTGTTCTGACAAAAACAGCATTGTACCCGGTAAACCCCTCGAAGCCGGGCCAGAGGTCGTACTGGTTCATTCTTCGTCCCAGATTAATACAGTAGGTTGCCGGATGGCTGTCCATATAAAAAGCGAGTTCGCTTGACACCTGATATTTGTCTGAAAAGATGAAGACAGGAGCTGACCGCGACATTTCCCTGTATATCATGGATGCTTCTGCCCCCAGTTCTTTCCAGCCGACAAGTCTTGTTGTCGGGTCATTTTCCTGGGGGAGGTGGAGTATTGCCGGGAAATGCGCAAAGATTGTGACAATAAAAGACAGCAATATGCCTGAGATTACCAGCATTTTTCTCCCTTTTTTCGAAAGTAAAATATCTTTTATATAATATGCAGAGAAGGCTATAAAGCCTGTTGCATATCCAGGCAGCGCCCAGTTTGCCTGGACCTTGCCCTGCAGGCTCTTGAGGATGAAGAATGCAATTGTCGGCACCGAGAACCAGAAGAGGAATGCACCTTTCCGGTCTTTCCTTAATCTCCACAGGGCGATAACGATTAATATAAAGAGAACAGGCGTAATAACACCGAACTGCGAACCTGTGAACTCAAAGAAACTCCTTGCAGATATCTTAAGGCCTTCAGCAAGGTGTGCCTGCCCCGCGGTATGCTTCAGTGTGACCCATCCATTTGCAGCGTTCCAGAGTATCACAGGGCTAAAAACAGCCAGACTTATAATTACTGCTATGTAAGGGCCAGAGGTCCTTAGAAGCTCCCGTGTGTCTTTTGATGAGAGCATGAAGAGGAATCCGGAGATATAGAAAAACGCCATGGTATATTTCGTCAGCAGACCCAAGACCAACTGAGACACCGAGAAGCAGCCAGTAATAATCGAATGTTGTTTTTCGCTCTGCATATAGCTGCCGCTGGAGCAGCTTGTGGAAGAGGTAAAGCGAAAGGACCCAGAAAAAAATAAAAGGAGAATCTATGGTAAACAGTATCCCAAATACGGAATACAGGGGGACTATCTGTACCAGCAGCGCGGATACAAGTCCTGTCTTTTCATCATAGAGCTCTTTTCCCATCAGGTATAGCAGAAAGCTGCTCGCTGCAGAGAGGACGACCGCGAATATCCTGACCCCCAATACAGTATCTCCGAAGACAGATGTTCCCAGATAAATGAGATAGGCTATCATGGGGCCCTTTGAGTAATAGCTCCAGTCGAGATGTCTCGACCATTCCCAGTAATGCGCCTCATCAGGACTCAGGTCAAAGGGGCCTGTCAGGATAAAGTAGACCCTGAAAAGACTTATGAGGAGCAGGGACAATCCCAGCGCCTCTCCGTAGGCCCTTTTTTCGTATATCCTGCTCCCCCATCGGTATATCAACAATAGCTGCGTAAGCTGAGCCTGCTCCAAGGAGCATGCCTGCAAGCACATCAAAGGGATAGTGTACGCCGACGTATATCCTTGAAAATCCTATAAGCGCTGCTGCTGCCAGTGAAAAATAGCCTATGATGTTTTTGCGGAGAAAAAAGAAGGTCATCGCAAAGGCAAAGGCATTGGATGCATGGTTGGAGGGCATGGAATAGGAACGTCCGCATCCGACCAGGAGGTTTATGTCTGTGAATGTATTGCAGGGCCTCTGTCTCGCGATAATATCCTTTAACATATGTCCGGAGCCGTCTGCCAATGCAACAGCAATAAATGAAATAAACAGGAATGGCCATATCGCTTTTTTCTCCTTTACAGCAGCCCAGAGTGCCATGAAGAGAAAAACCAGTTTCACGTTGTTTGTGATAAAGGGCATTACAACATCGAAAAAACTGTTCTGCAGGTTTTTATTGACAAGAAAAAATAATGCGCTGTCTATCTCAGGAAGGCTCACTAAAAACGTCCCTTGTTTCTGCCCTCAGATCAGTTGGTCTGAAGGGTTTCCCTGAAAATTCCTGATAGTCATACTTCTTAGCTGACCCGCTCATCATGCCCGGTTCATCATAGATCACAAGGATTTTTTCTGGCATGCGTATACTCTAACATGTTTCAGAAAGCCAGGAAAAGTTTCTCACCGTATGAAATGGAATTACTCCTCCACCAACTGCCAGTCGGCATAACCATCTTTTTTGTCAGTTAATTGTCTGCCCTTTAATTTCACAGATTCTTTTTGCGGATGGGTCTTAACAGTTATATAAGCCCTGGTAATATTTGCGATGGCTGCTTCCTGAAGCACCAGCTCAGTATCGTCCTGCAGGATTATTTTCGTCCTTATATGCTTATGCCCTTCCGGTATCTCGACCAGAATCTCTTTGATATCTTCATTTCTTATGTTCATCTTCTATCGCCCATCTTGCAAGGTTGTCCTGTATAAAAGCAATAATTTCGCGGTGCTCCTCAGCTGCCCCTCCCTTTGATCTCCATCGGTTTTCCGAAGGCAAAGTGGACTTTCTTGTTATTGTCCAAAGGGCCGAAGTCTTTTATGATTTTCCCGACACCCCATGCGTCGGTCTTCAGTGCTACAGGAACAACCGGGACACCTGCCTTTAAGGCAAGCTTTATCCCGAGCGTATTGAATTCGGCAGGATTAAAATCCAAAGAGCGTGTGCTCTGAGGAAAAACTACTATGGACCTGCCTGCAGCAAGTTTTTTTGACCCTTCTTCCAGAACAGTCCTGAGGTCTTCCCTTGGATTCACCCTGCCGACAACAACAGGATCTCTTGAACGCATAACAGGGCCGAAAACAGGCATGCTCACCAGGCTCTGTTTCACGATAAAAGTGGTTTCCTTTACAGGCTGTATAATACAGGGCAGTATAAAGGTCTCGAGCGTGCTCATATGATTGGCAATAAAAACAACAGGCCCTTCATATCTTCTGAGATTGTCCATCCCGGTTATCTCTATCCTGACACCCGCATCCTCCAGTGCCCGCAATATATCAAGACTGCTCCCGGCCCATTCAGCCCCCCCATACACGCCCTTCAGAGCCTTTCTGCCGTTTTTCCAGACTATCCGGAAGGCCTGCAGATAGAAGGTGAAGGTTGGGCACAGGAAGATCCTTGAAAGCAGGGAGCGCGGCATCTTTGGATCAGTTATGTAAGTGTTACCAGCATTGATTGTCAAGAAAATACCCCTGCGTCAAAAGGCAAGCTAAAGCTCTTTTGCCGCCCATTTTATTATCTCATCAGCCATGGCCTCGACAGTAGACTCCTTAGGCATGATCTGCACCTTCAGACCTGCTTTTTCTATTGCCCTCGCTGTAACAGGTCCGATTACTGCAATCGCAACACCCTTGAGGAGCTCGTCAGCTTCTTCCCTGAGTATTTCCCTGAAGTTATTGAATGTGGCAGCGCTGGTGAATGTCGCAATGGTGATCCGGCCTTCTTTTAAAAAACGCCTGAGCCTCTTGCCGTGCATGTCAGGTTTTACAGCCCTGTAAGCAACAGGCACATCGATTGTCCCTCCCAGCTCCCTGACTTTATCAGGGAATATCTCTCTGGCAACCTCTGCGCGGGGCAGAAGAAATTTCAGACCTTTAAAAGGTTCAAAGTTCGATGTTCCAGGTTCAATGTCTTTTCCAGAGCTTTGAACGTTGATCGTTGAACATTTATTGAGAAACTCTTCAATCAGGCCCTCTGCATTAAAGCTTTCAGGTACCAGGTCCACCTTGATGCCGAACTTCCCAATTGCAGCCGCAGTCTTTTCGCCTATGGCGCATATCTTCAAGCCTTTTAGTTCACGGATGTCCCTGCCCTTTTCAAAAAGCCTGCTGAAGAAATATTTGACACCATTGGAACTGGTAAATATTATCCAGTCATAGCTTTCTATCGTGTCTATGGCCCTGTCGAGTTCATCCCAGTTTTCAGGAGGCACTATCTCTATGGTCGGGAACTGGATGACTTCTGCCCCGAGTTCCTCAAGCGACTCAAACCCCCCTGAGTGCTCCCTTGTAACCAAAACCCTGTGTCCGAACATCGGTTTCTTTTCATACCAGTTCAGTTCCTTGCGGAGATTTACGACATCACCGACGATTGTAACAGCAGGGGGCCTGATATCTTTTTCCCTGACAAGCTTTGCTATATCCTTCAATGTGCTGACGAGTGTTTTCTGGTCAGGCCGCGTGCCCCAGCGTATGACCGCAACAGGAGTTTCAGGGCTCCTGCCGTTTTCAATAAGTTTTTCTGTAAGCAGTTCTATATTTTTGACAGCCATAAGGAACACCAGCGTGCCGACGCCTGTAGAGAGTTTTGCCCAGTCAATCGATGACTCTTCCTTTGTAGTGTCTTCGTATCCTGGAATAACAGCGAAGGATGAAGAATACAGCCTGTGAGTCAGCGGGATGCCGGCATACGCAGGCGCAGCAACAGAAGAACTTACGCCAGGAACGACCTCGAAGGCTATCCCCTCATTGGCGAGTATCTGGGCCTCTTCGCCACCCCTTCCAAAGACAAAAGGGTCTCCGCCTTTAAGGCGGCATACGATCTTGCCTTCCCTGGCTTTTTCCAGGATAGCCGCATTTATCTCATCCTGTGTCATTGTGTGATGACCGCCCCGCTTCCCTGCATAGATGAATTCCGCGTTATGGTCAATGTAGTTGAGTATCTGAGCGTTTAAGTGAAAATCATAGATAACAACCTCTGCCTTCTGAAGGCAGCGCATGCCCTTGACTGTAAGCAGTCCGATGTCTCCAGGGCCTGCGCCGACAAGATAAACAATGCCTCTTTTTTCTTTCATAAGGAGGTATTTTAGCATAAAAGGCTGTTCGGAGTGGCGAATTGGCCGCCGGTGTAAAAGAAGTCCGTGCCTGGACAGACAGGAGTGGCTTTTTGGGTAAATTATAAGGGTGCAGCCGGCGGGAATAATAATAGTGATCGAGAGCGCTTCTTAAGTCACGGGTAAATTGCTTTGAGTGTTGCTTAAAGAAGGTTTTAATCTTCTCCCGCTTCACCTTTTTTACGTACGTACTAAGGCTCCGGATTCGATTCAGGGTCTGCGCATCAGTCAACTTGAACCAAATCTGCCCATCGAAGTAGTTGTTTTGTCCGCATTTGTCTGCTTTCTGCGGTCAAATGCTTTTTGCATCAGAAGCCTCGATGACAAGTAAGACCCAGATAGGGCTTGCTAATCTTTCCTCAACAGAAACTAGATACCTGCCTCTTTGTCAAAGCTTTTCGAAAAAGTTGAGATAAATACCCAGGGAGAGTTAATATATAAACCAGTCAAAGCTGCAGGTTCAGCCCAGGAGAGGATGTTTCTCGAAGTGCATAAGGACATATACGGTAAAATCAAAGACCTTAGAGGCGAAATACTCAATGTTATCGCTTAACTCGGGGTTTTGTAACTGGGAGGAAGTGGACAGAGTGCTCAGGGAAAAGTCAGGGATTGCTGAGGACATCACCTTATGATAACCAGAAGGAATTTTCTGCAGGCAATAGCCGCAGCAACAGTCTTTTATCCATTCAGAAAGCTACTTGCATCGGATAACGCCGAACGCAGACTCAGCCTCTACAACATCCATACTGACGAGAGTCTTGACATCACCTATTTTTCAGAGGGCAGATACGATTTTGAGGCACTCGGCAGGATCAACCACCTTTTGAGATGCCACTACAACAACCAGGTCAAACCAATAGACATAGGTGTCCTGGATCTGCTCTGCGATATAAAAAACAGGCTTGGTACCGACAAGGAGATACAGATAATCTCAGGGTATCGTTCACCGCAATATAATGATTATCTGAGAAGCCTCGGCAGGAATGTAGCAAAAAACAGTTTTCACATGAAGGGGATTGCAATAGATTTTTCGATCAAAGGATTCAATATGAGTTCCCTTTCCAGCACAGCAAGATCATTCCTTGCAGGAGGCGTAGGGTCGTATCCGGAATTTGTGCATATTGATACCGGCCCTGTAAGATACTGGTAGAGCGCAACCGCGGTTTCGCATTTAAGCCAGGCTGACAGGGGTCAAAAAAAATATCTTCACTATGATAGAGGAGAAATAAAGTATGGGCAAACAAGAAAGTCTCAAGGCAGGCCTTGTCTGTTCTATTATTCAGTTCGTCAGGGAAAATCATGCTGAAACAATAGACAAGGCATACAAATATTTCTGGGATGACCAGACTCCGGAGGAATTTATGAGCGGGACCGCCCTTTCCCTGGGGTTTATGAATTTTGAAGACTGGCTGATCTTCGATTACAAGGTCAATAGTGAAAAAGAGACCTTTATCGACATATATATCAAAAACAATAAATTAAAAGACGACGAGACCGCCCTCTTAAACAGCTTAAAGGACTCTGTAATCAGTCTGTACGAAGTTTCATCTGTTGCCAAAGACAAGAGGATCATTCTAAAAGACCTGTTTATGGACAGCGAACACACTTTAAGGGACAAGTCCTTGACAAGGGGTCTGAACAAAGGCGACATATTTGCGACAAGACTCCTCAACCTGGACAAAAAGACCTGCATGAGCGGATGCGTGTATCCTTATTCCGCTGGTCACAAAAAAACCGTTCTCGTTTATGTGGATAAACAGTTCAGGCGTTACACGAAGAATGTAAAACCTGAAGGGACAATGAGGGATTTTCTGAAAGACTACGGAGATGTCCTGAATGTCATATGGATGAACCTGATCATGAACCCTCCCAAGAAAACCGGATAAAATCAGGATGCAGAGTCCATGGGTAAAGATTTCCCGTCATCAGCTCCCATAGGCGTAATAGCCTATTCAGACTTTTACGACCAGCCGGAACAAAGGGTCTGGGGGGATTACTGGTTCAAGAAAAATCTGGTAAAGGCATTCGCCGGATCAGGCTACCCGGTTGACAATAATTCCCCAAAAATTCTGCTCCACCTCTTCGGAGAACCGCTGGCAGACCTGCCTTCAGATACATACAATATCCTTTGGATCCACAGCCACCCTGACAGGATCAGTCCTGCGATCCTTGAAAAATACCAGAAGATATACTGCATATCAAGGCCCTTTACACGAAAAATAATCGATATGGGTTTTGATGCTGATTTTCTCATGATTCCTACAAATATGACGCCAGTACGCTGTGAAAAAAAATATGACATCGTTTTCGTCGGCAATACACGGCAAAACAGAATCCGGAAAGTCATAAGCGATCTGGGAGATTCCCCTTATCAGTTAAAGATCTGGGGATGGGGTTGGAAAGGTCTGATTCCTGATAAATGGTACGGCGGGGAGTATTATGAAAATGCAAGACTGAATGAACTCTATGCAGCATCGAAGATTGTCCTCAACGACCACCACGATGACATGAAGAGAGAGGGTTTTATCAACCCGCGAATCCTTGACGTGCTGGCCAGCGGCGGGTTTGTTGTTTCCGATGATGTCTTTGGAATGAACGATTTCCTGGATTACAGTGTGCCGACCTATCATTCCGCAGGAGAATTGCGCGCGTTATTAAATACCTATCTCAGTGATGACGCTGCACGGGGAAGGCTTGCTGAAAAAGGCCGTGAGATCTCGTCGCAATATTCGTATGCAGCCTGCTGCAGTGAAATTATAAGGCATATAAGCACGATTTCTGGTAAATTATTCTTATGAATACCTCAACCAGGACCGCAGGTATTATAATAATAGGAGATGAAATACTCTCCGGCAAAGTCCATGACTCCAATTCCTTCTACCTTGCATCTGAGCTGAGAAAGCTGGGGGTAAGCCTTTTGCGCATCTCGGTCATACCTGACGACACGGAAGTAATCGGGGATGAGACCGTGAAATTTTCAGGGCAGTATGACTTTGTATTCACTTCAGGAGGCGTGGGCCCCACGCACGACGATGTTACCATGGAAGGCATAGCAAGGGGCTTTGCTGCAAGGCTGATCAGCCACCCGCAGCTCGAAGAATATTTCCGTTTGAAATACGGAGACCGGCTGAATCAGGCGGTGATGAAAATGGCGGAAGTGCCTGAAGGCGCAGAAATTATTGATTTCAGCGATATGAGTTTCCCTCTGGTTATGTACAGGAACATCTTCATATTCCCTGGGATCCCTGAATATCTGAGAAATAAATTTTCCCTGATAAAGGAAAGGTTCCGTTCCTCAGCCTTTTATCTCAGGCGACTCTTCCTTAATGCAAACGAGTCTGATATCGCGGAAATCCTCAACACCATAGTAGCTGAGAGCAGGGATGTGTCGTTTGGTTCCTACCCGGTTTTGGGAAACCCTGAATACAAGATCATAGTCACCGCAGAGTCCAAATCAGAAGATGCAGTGAGCAGGTCCATGGATAAGCTCATTCGAAGAATTCCGGAAAATATCATCGCCAGGGTCCAATAGAGGCTGAAGTGGGACACAAAAGGATATTGGGGAAGACCACAGACTTCATCACAGGCCGTGAAATCACGGACACTGACGACGAAAGATACCGCCAGAAACTGGCGCACTTTCTTGTAGAGGAAAAAGGATACACAAAAGGAGACATTGAAGTAAAACGCAGGATTGAGATGACTATTGACGACAAGAAGATCCTGTCAATGGTCGATTTTTTCGTTACAGTAGATGAAACTGCCTTTATGGTAATCAGATATGGCCCGGGCTCTATTGTCACACGGGAACGTCCCGCCCTCGCAGCTGCAAGAATCCTGGCTCAATATCAGGTCCCTTGCACGGTCGTGACCAACGGTGAGGACGCCGAGGTACTAGATACACTGACCGGAGAAGTGGTCGGAACAGGGCTTGATTCAATTCCCGACAAAACTGCAGCGCGCGAACACCTCAGTAAAATCAAACTGCAGCATCTTTCTCCTGAACAGTCAGATGCTGAAAGAAGAATCCTCTCGGCCTATGACTGGCTGGAACACTCCCTTGAATGCGATGATGACTGGTGTGCTGCGGAATAGACAGTTGTGGTATACTCCAAAAGGTTATTGCTTGTAAATAAGAACCATTCAGCGCAACAAAAAGATTTCTCCCTGAGAAATGCGCTTTTGGTGACTACTGAGAATACAGCTAAGATCTATTAGTTAGGAATGGGAGTTAATGTATGAAAGAGATTATATGTATAGGAATTTTTATCGTCTTGGCTGGATGTGCCCCTGTATTATCCGGCGGACAGACCGCTGAGTCGACACCACAAGGGTGGTCTAATCCTCAAAAGACAGACCTGCAGCTTACTCAGGACCTGAAAGAATGCAAGGCCCGATGTTTATCAGCTTGAATTGTGGCAGCATGCGAGTCCTTCTGTATGAAGGGCAGAGGATATGTTTGGCACTGATGCGTTCTCTTACTGTCCAACTGATGCGTCACATCCCCGCTTGACCCGTATCAAGTCCGGCAGGAATCATGTATGTTATGTCTATGAAAGACAGGTATCAAGATCGGAAATCTTCAGGCATAGTGTTTAAGCGGATTTTTTTACTGATATTCCGACAGCGCGTATCTATGGAATCAAGAGGCAAAAGCCTCTGAACCCCAGTCAGTCTGGAATGATAAACAAACGGCATAATACTGAGTTTATGGACAGAAACTAATCAGGGGACGTTTAAACGCCCCCTGTATATCACCCTTTTTGCAGACCGGTTGCAAACACTCTGTGGTTAATGCCTCTGCTCAGATATTGGCGACTTCCCGGATCTTCGGTATCAGCGGGGTCTTTCCTTCGCCGACAATATCGCCTTTAATCCCGATAACGATCTCTTCGATCGGTATGATCCTTGCCAGAGGCCTTTACCGCCTCTTTTGTCAGATATATCAACCCACCGCAGCAGGGGACCTCCATCCTCACAACAGTCATGCTCTTTATGCTGTTGGACCTGAACATCTCAGTGAGTTTATCGTAGTAAAGCTGGGCATCATCCAGTTTCGGGCATGCTATCACAAGCTTCTTGCCTTTGATAAATCTGCTGTGGAAGTTCACTGCTGAAAAAGCCGTGCAGTCAGCTGCCAGCAGAAGATCTGCGTCATTGAGATACGGTGCGTTTGCAGCAATAAGTTTGAGCTGCACAGGCCAGTTTGTGAGTTCAGGCTTTGTCTCAGCCGCAGTCTGGTGTGTTGCAGACTTTTCAGCAAAATCCACCGGCCTTGTGCTGGGACATCCGCGGAACGCTTCTTTTTTCTTCTTCGTCTCATGCATATGCTTTTCAGTAGCCTCTTCATCAAACGGGTCTGACTCCCTTTGCACGACAGTAAGGGCGCCTGTAGGGCAACTCCCCAGACACGCGCCAAGGCCGTCACAGTATATCTCCTTTATGAGCTTTGCCTTCCCGTCCACAATCTGCAGAGCTGCCTCTGCACAGTCGACAATGCACTGTCCGCATCCATTACACTTTTCTTCGTCGATTTGTATGATATTTCTGACTGCCATGATTAACCTCCAAAAGATTTGAATATTTATAGTCACAATCTATAGTTAAAGTATAGAAGATTCCCCGATGGCCTGCTATGATCTAAATCATCCTCTTGCCGCAAAAGCCTTTTCCCCTTGCAACTGGCTGACATGTTATAATAATTGCAGTCGTAATTATTATTTTACAGGAAGGTACATATGAAATCATGTCATATCTGTAATGACACAGAAGATGTTTCTTCGTGGAAGCATCCTGAAGACGGAAGCGAATACATGCTCTGCAGTTATTGCCTCAATGCTGTCGTCGGAGTATGCGCCGAATGCAGTGCCATTCTGGTCAAACTGGACCCTATCGGAATAAACAGCGAGGGGAAGAGAATATGTTATAAGTGCAGCGCAATGCATGACATGGCAGATGACGAATAACAGCGTCTTTGCCCTTTGATCCCCGGAGGTTATGATGTCAAATATAAGTGAAGAAGAAAAGGCCCATCAGATCAAGACCTCTTTCGAGGTTGACAGTATTTACCTGCAGGCCCTCGAAAAACTGAGGGAAGAACTGACAGGCCAGGGCATTGATATCGACTCAGGAGAAGGCAGAAAAATCTTTGTCCGTGCCGTGCGCAAGCTCAATGAACGTTTTATATAGTAATCCCTCAGGTATTCCTAATTGAACCATGAAATGCCATAATCGGGAATTTATTTCCATCACTCCGGATCCAAAAAGCGAGACTTCAGGAAAAACGCCCTGTTTTTCCTGATACACTTGTCGATTATCTAAGCGGAAGAGAGATACCCTTCACCAACAGGGACAATATAAGGCAGAAATTAGTCAAAACGCTTGTTGAGGAAAAAGGTTATTTATAGAGGACATTTCTCTGGACAGGGAAATCAGGTTTGAAATAGAAGGTCAAAAGGTATGCTCTCTTGTCGACATCTCGATTGGATTGGACAGTAACACTCTCATGGTATTTAAGTGTGCCTCAGGTTCGGTCGTCTCAAGAGAACGTCAGATCATAGCAACAGCCAGGCTGCTGGAGGATTATGTAATCCCTTTTGCGGTTGTCACCAACGGAGTAAATATCGAGCTGCTCGATACCATGTCCGAAAAAGTCATTGGCGACAGTATGCAGTTAATCCCCACCCGCCAGGAGCTGCTTGAAAATTCAAAAAACCTCACCCTGAAATCCGCGAAAAAGAAAAAGCTTGTATATGAACAGAGGATACTTCATACATACGATGAAATAAGCTGCAATATAGCTTCCAGGAACGGTCCTGCAACCTGAATAATTTTATTCAGAAAATCAGTGCTGTTATTGCTATAATAGCTTGCCCCTGGGATTCAGGGGCATTTACAACCATGGTTTACACAAAAGGGTCTTGTTAATGGACATCAAAGTCAGCGAATTGATTATAAAGTACCTCGAGAGGCTTGGCATTGAATATGTTTTCGGCATACCAGGCGCTCATATCCTCCCTGTATATGATGCACTCTTTAATTCCAGGATCAAATCTGTCCTTACAAAGCACGAGCAGGGTGCTGCTTTTATGGCAGGCGGATATGCAAGGGTATCCGGCAAAACAGGGGTATGTATTGCAACCGCAGGCCCAGGGGCCACCAATCTTGTGACAGGCCTGGCAAATGCCTACACCGACGGGTCTGCCTGTCCTTGCACTGACAGGAGAAACTCCAACGTACTCCTTTGGAAAGGGTGCTTTACAGGAAAGCTCAGGGGAAGGCTCCTGCATAAACCAGCAGGATATTTTCAGGGGGATTACGAAATATAACATCCTTATCCAGAGAACGGATTACCTTCTGACTGTACTAAGAAAGACAACAGGAATACTACTGTCTAAAAACCCCGGACCTGTCCTGCTGAGTTTTCCTTACAATTTGCTGAAAGAAACAGTTGACAGCAGCCTGCTGGACCATATTAATTTCAACGCAGGCCATTCGCTTTCAAATACCCTTATACCGACTGACGACCTTGTCAGTCTGATAAACAACTCTGCAAATCCGGTGGTAATAGCAGGTTACGGGAGCATTGCAGCAGGTGCTGAAGAGGCACATATCAGCCTTTTGCATCCAATCCAATATCCCGGTGGCTACAACCCTGAAGGCGCGGGGGATACTGCCGGAGACATCCGGTCTTTCCCTGGGTGTTCTGGGAATAACCTCCAATGAACTTGCCTTCAGATATATAACCGAAAAAGCTGATCTGCTTATTATATCCGGTGCTAGCTTTGGAGAAAGAACAAGTTACAACTGGAACAATGAACTGCTAAAGGGCAAAAAGATCATCCAGATAGACAACAATGAAGAACACCTCAACAAGGTATTCACTGCTGATATTGCACTTGAGGCAGATGTAAAAAAGGTCTTTGCCCTTCTCAATGAAAAAGCCGATGCCAATATGATCAGCCCGAAAAATTCAAAAGAAGTCCTGCTCTATAAGTCAAAATACCTGAACCAGGATACCAGGGACAATGGTTTTATGCTTGTCAGTCATTTCCTGAACATGCTCAACGATCATTTTAACGGCAATGTCTCTGTCTTTGATGACAACATCATTTACATGCAGCGTTTATGCCATGTGTTAAAAAGCAGAAGCTATTTTCCCAATTCAGGCATCTCAGCCCTCGGCCATGCCATCCCTGCTGCCATCGGAGCAAAACTCGCCACAGATAAGCCGGTTATCGCAGTACTGGGTGACGGCGGGTTTCAGATGTGCTGTATGGAGATCATGACAGCAGTGAACTATAATATCCCTGTCTTGGTCGTGCTCCTAAATAATGCATCTTTGGGCCTTGTAAGGAAAAACCAGTTTTATAACTATGCCGGCAGATTTATCTCCAGCGAATTCATAAACCCTGACTACAGGAAACTCGCGGAGTCTTTCGGCATAGAGTATTTCAGAGTGGCCACTCTGCCAGAGGCTGAAAACGTATTTAGAACAGCAGATTTCCGAAACAGGATAAATCTTGTTGAATTGATTCTGGACAAGGACGAGTTTCCTAAATATTCATCAGGGAGATAAGGTGCGCAATTGAGGGAGAGCGAACTCTTCACTAATTTAAATATTTTTTTCAGCCTTTTTAAGGACAATACAACCGCAGGCGACATCAAAAAACAATTTCTTTCCTGTCCTAAGGGACATAAACATCCGGAGGGACATTTTCGATAAACCGGACTCTATTAAATCCGTCTATGAGACGGCCCTCAGGTTTTTAGAGAAAGATGCAGCTGATAAAGGGTTCGACGAAGACCTGCTGTCTCTCCAGCGTGATCTGTACATAGAACTTGAGTATATTCTTTCTTTTGAACATGGGGACAACCGACACCATTTTCTGGTGGTCATTCCTGTAGCAGACAGGCCTGTAATGCTGAGAAACTGCCTTGAAAGCCTTGTCGAGCAATGCCGTATTTTCCAGTACGGAGGGTTCACGATAAATGCGCATGGAACACCTGTTTATAATAAAATCAGCGCTTTTATCATCGATGACAGCAAAGATGAAGACAACATCCGAAAGATAAGGGAACTATGCTCCGCGACAACGGCTGCAGGCATCAGGACATATTATATCGGCCTTGATGAGCAGACTGAATTGCTCAGCAATCTCCCTTCCCAATACAAGGAAAAGCTCCAGGGTCTGATCGGCGAATCCAGCAACCCGCTACTGCCTCACAAAGGCGCTTCGATCTCCAGGAACATAGCATATCTCTGGCTGCACGCATTTTTGGCTGAATTCAGGCAGAAGTCCCTGATTTATTTTCTCGACAGCGATGAAGAATTCAGGATAAAAATTAAACGCAAAACCAGTACTGAGGACATACAGTTTATTAACTATTTTTACTGGCTGGATAAAATATTCAGCACAAGCGATGTGGAGGTTGTCACAGGCAAGGTTGTGGGAGACCCGCCTGTTTCTCCCTCTGTCATGATAAATACGTTTCTGGATGATATAGTACTTTTTTTTGAAACCCTTTCCAGTGCTGCACCGGATGAAAAATGCATCTTCCATGATGATCAGGCAGTCCGGACCTCCTCTGCGGAATATCATGACATGGTTAAATTATTCGGATACAGTAGCTCAGCGCAACCCAGGAAATATCTCTGCAGCCTCTCAGGAGACCATACTGTCGGAGACTGCCTTGATGATTTCTCGAAAAAGGCCTTGGGTTTCTTTTACGGGCTCCATCCCACAAGGACACAGCTTTATATCCACAGGAGTGCCTTTACAGAAACAGAAAATGCACGGACTGTTTATACAGGCAATTATGTCTTCAGGACAGCAGGGCTCCGGCACTTCATACCCTTTGCCAGCCTGAAATTGCGGATGGCCGGACCTGCCCTGGGACGTATCCTTAGAAAAAGACTGAATCATAAATTCGTCTCAGCCAATCTGCCGCTGCTGCATAAGCGCACTATCGAGTCCGGCTACAGCAATGAATTCAGAAGCGGCATTTCCGAAAAAATGAATTCAATAGATCTGTCACTGGAATTCAACAGACAATTCTGGGGGGATGTCATGCTGTTTTCCATTGAGAAACTGGCTGAGCTTGGCTACCCTGACAAAAGATTAGGGCTTTCCGTGATAACCGGAATTGCCTATGATATTCAGGCGAAACTCTGGAATCTCTACAAAGAATGCCAGACTGAAATAGCAGAGAAAAAAGCAGAAATCGCAAGGTATATATCTCAAGAAAAGTTTTGGTGGAACAGAGAGCCTGAAGCTAAACGCGCTGTGAAGAACATGATGCTATTTTGTTCAGTGGTTGAAAACAACTTTGGCGCAGACTCCTCTGGCATGAAGAAGATTTCAGAACAGATCAAAGAAGGCTCTCACATCACTATGATTATCAATGCCATCCATTCCTTCTATGAAAGCGAAATCTCCTGGAATGAACTCCTGAAATCAGAGATTGCAGTACCTTCAAACTGCGGAGACGTCTGCAGCACTATTTTGAAGAGATAGACAGTCCCTTGCCGGAGAGAATCAAATTATGAATGCATGTTTTTATTTCATCAAAACATTCTCTGTATTCCCTAAGACTGCAGCCATAAGGATCGGAAATGCTTCTTCAGTCTTTTATCGCTGCCGGAAAAATCAGCCAGATTATATACCTTTTCATATATTGAACTATCAAGTGAAAGCACCCACTCTGCATGGGACGGCTCCATGCATAAGATCATATCGCTGCTGCTTATGAGCACGCTATCAAGGGGCCGGGCACTGTGACCGGTTATATCTATCCCTTTTTCCTGAGATGCAAGAATCGCGAACTCTGTGGCAGGATTTCCGGCAACAGCATGTGTCCCTGCTGATGAAACTGTCATGAATGGATCGGCTTGAAAAATCGCGCGGAGTATTCCCTCAGCCATGGGGCTGCGGCATATATTCCCGGTGCATACAGTCAGGATCTTCATTTTCTTCTTATGCGGTATATCAGCCATTAAAGTTCGTGAAGTCCCTCAACCGGTTTATTGCAGTAAATTTTTCTCAGGGTATAGAGAACAAATCAGCTGTTTTCGCAAGGATGCGCCTGGAGGCCTGACCACTAAACCTTGAATTTTTCCAGTTCAGCCAGAAGACTCATGGCCTCTTCTTTCAAGGAAGTGATTACGGAATTCATACTGTGCGCTGAACCTGTCAGGTTATTGGTTGCATTGCGGATCATCTCCACGGACTGGACGATATCTACACTCTTTTCTTTCTGTTTTGCTGTGGCATTTGCTATCTGGGATGCCTGCTGGGTTACATTCTCAATAACTCCGGCGATTTGCCTGCTTCCGGTCCTTTGCTCAGCTGTTGATGTTTTTACCTGATATGATATATCTTTTATCCTCTCGGTTGATTCAATAATCAGCTGGCTCCCCTTGTTCTGCTCTTTTATCGCACGTGAAATGTTTTCTGTCTGTAATTTAGTGTTCTCCATATCTTTGGTTATCTGTTTTATTACATGAGTTTGTTCAGTAGTCGCCCTCTGGATCGCTTTTGCCATATCAGATGATTCCCTGGAACTTCCAACAATATCCTGCAGGGCGTTATTGACATCCCTTACCAGTGTCAGCCCCTTGTCTACTGTCTGAATGCCTTCTCCCGCCATTTTGATACTTGACTTTGTATCATCCTGCACAGATTTTATCAGCCCTGCTATCTCACTTGTAGAAAATGAAGTCCGTTCGGCAAGACTTTTTATTTCATCAGCAACCACAGCAAATCCTTTGCCGTGCTCACCAGCCTTTGAAGCAAGGATAGCAGCATTGATTGCGAGCAGATTGGTCTGGTCGGCAACATCATCTATAACATTCACTATTTTCCCGATATCATTTGCCCTCTTGCCGAGCATATTAATAATTTCCGAAAGTGAAGACACACTGCTCTTAATATTCTCCATTCCAGTCACGGCTGCGTTGGCAGCCTTAATGCCCTTCTCAGAGGCGTCAGTTGTAACAGCTTCAGCAAGCTTGACAGAATCATCCGCACTCCGCTCTATATCCTGGGTGGTTGCGTTGACCTCTTCAATGGAAGCGGCTATCGCCTCGGAAGACTCTACCAAGGTCTCGAGGCTGTCTGATATCTCTTTGATGATCGCTACCATTTCCTCTATCGAAGAAGCGGTTTCATGGGCAGTTTCACTGAATATATTTGCGTTTTCCGCAATCATCTCGATAGACGTGGTCATCTCTGATATTGCGGAAGCGGCGTTGCCGGCAGAGTCGGAAAGACTCTCTGAACTCGTAGCCACCTTTGATATGGAACCATCCATCTCCCCTATCGCTGATGCTGTATTTTCTATAGCCTGCTTCTGCACATCAGTTGCTGTCAGCACTCCCTGCGACGACACAACGATATTCTCAGTCACTTTAGTGACACTGTTAGTAATATTTCTGATTTTCGAAATCATGTCCTTTAAATTAAAAGCCATCCTGTTGATAGTTTCTCCAAGCGCTGCCACCTCGTCTTTGCCTGCAATATCGATGGTATACGTAAGGTCTCCCGAGGCTATCCTGTCAGCTGCCTTCTCCATGGCCATTATCGGCCGCACTATAAACTTGGATATGGATGCATATATAAGCGCAACAGACAGAATAAAGCAAAGGGAAGATATACCCAGTGCCCATAAGAGCAGGGCGTAAACCTGGGAATTGATGGCCTTTAGCTCTGACCCCTATACGCACGACACCCTGAATATTGCCCACCGCATTCAAAAGCGGAAAAGAAAGATCATAATATGAATCAACAGTTTGCGTAAGGGGGACCGCTGAAGAAACAGCCTTCATAGATGCATTGTCTTTCAGTTCCTGACCCACTTTGGCGGCATCATTATGAAACAATATCTTTCCGTCTTTATTAACAACCATGGCGTACCCGATCGCCTTGTCCCTTGATACAAGGTCGGACATTTTTTCGTTCACACCCTCCAGAGATTCTATGGAGACACCGAGATCCAGGACCTTCGCAAGCTCCTTCTGCATGCTTTCTCCGACAGCTGTAGTCTTGGAAAGTATCGCATTTCTGTATTTCGTAGAAGCCACAAACGTAAGGACTCCGGTATTGATAGCAATGATAAAAAAGAGAATGACCGCAACGATAACAGTGGATTTTTTCTGTAAATTCATTCCGTCTTTCACTTTATGACCTTTGTTGCAGCGCTCAAAAGGTCAAAAGGTATTTTCAGGCCCATATCAGTAGCCTCTTTTATATTTATTATCATATCTATCTTCTTTGGGCTGTTCTACAGGCAAAGAGGAGGGCCTGGCCCCTTTCAGAATCTTCGCCACCCGTTCTGCAGCCTCTCTGCCCTGTTCAGCGGGATTTGCTGCTATTGTAAGTATTATACCGTTGTTTTCACCGCCGCCTATTGTTGTGGCTGTCGGTATCTTTGCCTTGCGTGCCGTGCCGATTATATTATTGACGCAGTGCATGGCTGCGCAGCCGGTAGTTAAAAAGAGCGCGTCGACATTCTTGATCTTGGAGACATCCTCTGTCTTCTTGAAATTAATCTTTGAAGAACGTGAATCCGAAATTGCCCTCGAGCTGCTTGACCTCATTGGCCTGCAAGACCGTGTCCTTTTCAGCGTCACTGTATACAACCCCCAGGGTCGAAAATTTGGCTATGCTCTTTAAATTCTTGATCAATGTTGCAACAGAAACCTTTGAACTTACCCCTGTAGTATTTTTCCCGGTTATGCCTGTAGACTGTGGATCATATACACCCGCAAAGACAATAGGGATATCCGATGTCTCACTCATTACCGCAAGTGTAGCAGGGGCCCCATAACAAACAATAACGTCCGAACCTATCGCAACAAGCTTTCTGGCCGAATTTGTCCATGACATTGCCTCAGGGGTAGGAGTCTGCAGCACAATCTCAACGCGTGCCGGTCCGAACCCCTCGGAAGCCAGACTTTCCATAAAAGCCTTGTGGACCTCCTTGTAATAGGGGATGCTCCCTGTCAAAATCACGCCTATTGTTTTTTCCGCAGCAAAGGCAGGGATGCTGGTTAAAATGCATCCGACACAGAAGCAACATACTGAATATGTTCTTCAGTCTATTCATCTTCATCTTCATCCTACTTTACCATTTCTTTGAAATCGTCAGCAATATAATGCTCACCCTGCCGTCATCTGATCATCATCATAAATATTGTCAAGCACATCCTTAAACGTAGCTGTACCGATACTGGAGGCCTGCTGAAAAGCCGCCCTTGAACTGATACTCTCCTGATGCAGAATAGGTTGTTTCTCTTATCTTAAGTTCGAGAATAAGAAGCTATGCTGCAAGTTCGAAGCTGAAGTATAGAACGTGCCCTGGCTTATTGTATGACTTATCCCGCGCGTTCAGGCTGATGAAGCTTTTCGGGCTGTAATGCACATCAAAAGAATAATTACGGGAAGTTGTTTTATATGGTGACAGGATCATTCCAGTAATGCAGGGTCATCGGGGGAGAGTCTGATGTCCTGCCGGACCTTGTCATGCATATACGCATAGCTTGCTGTTACCGAAAGGTTCCTGAGCAGGGCATAGGACACTGTCCCGATTATCCTGTCATTATTGACCTTCCTGTTATCAGCGGTTATCAACCTCTCCTGTATCATAATTGACAAAATCCACAGAGTCCCCGCTTCTCCTCTTTTATGGCATAGCTTATGAAAGGTATTCAGACCTGGTAAGTGGCATCCATGAAAGCGTCAGCTGCCCTTCATCCGAATGATCAGGCTCTATATTGGTTGCAGGATTGTTGATGTCCTTATGGATATATTTTGCCTTGAGCTTCAGGTCTAGACATGATCCTTACATCACCTGACAAAGAAAGCTTCTGCCTCTGGGTTGAATCCGGAATAGTAAGCCAGTCTTCTACGTCATTCCTGCGGATGTCCTCATAAGTATAGTCTGCCTTGAGCATAACACCCTTGAGAGGCCTGTAACGCACTATTCCGGAGACAGAATCACTGATTGAGGAAATAGAATCTCTTACCGCGTATAGAATATTTGCTGTAGATCCGTCAGATTCTGAACCGTGACAGTATCAGGGTTATCAACATCTCTTTCCTGGTGCCTGTATTTCAGGAAAAAGGTCAGCTGCGGTCATGGGCATCCATGTTACGTCACCGGCAGCAAACAGGTAATCGGCCTTTGCGCCGCTGTCCCTGTTCTCCTTGTCTGTCTGTGACAATGTTGCGCTGGCAACAAGCCCTCCTGTATATGATGTGTGAAGCTTAAGGGTATTGGTCGAACTTTTCAGTTCAGGGATAAGATTATGGATAATAATCACCTGCGGTCCTTGAGGGATCGCTTGCAGTCGGATCAAACCTATCGACTAAAACCTTGTCGCCGCTCAACATCAAACCTCTTTTCGGACTGTGAGAAGATCAGCCTCTACAGGGCCGAGATGGCTGTTTGCCCCGACAGTATATACGCTTGTAAGCAAATCAATATCTCTGCTGTCAGATGTCCTTGTACTTTTAGTGCGGTCCAGAAACTCTGATAAAACATCTGCTGTTCCGTACCGTCCTTGTCAACAAAATTTCCCTCAAAATAGAGATGCGCAGGAAAATCAGGTGCCTTGAAACGCAGAAGAAGGTTGCTCATCCCGACCTTAATCCCGTATTTTTCATCTGGGATCTTTGTTATCTACTAAAGCAGGAGGAGGGGAAAACGTAAAGAGTCGTGATATTGTCGAAGTTATGGAAGAGCGTTGAATTCACCCCCCTGAAAAGTACCAGGTCCTTATAGGCGTATGATATATCGCCATAATAATCCTTCTCGTTTCTTTCATCGAGATCGAGATGCAACCGGTGGTTCAATGAAACCGTCCGCAATTCTCCTCCCAGGACAAGGGAATCGTGAAGATATTCGAATTCTTCTGCCCTGGCCTGATCCATTTAGATGAACAAAGCGGTAACCTCCGGTCAGAGAGAATTCCGGCTTAATGTCAGGGAAAACATAGTGCTTCTGACTGTCCAGATTCAACCTGTTCAGCATCAGGAGAAGGCGCCTGATCAGCCTCCTGGGCGTATGCTTCCGTAATCCACAATCCTACTATCAATAAAAGCAGTATAGTTATCTTATTCATCACACCCTCCTCTTAATAAGTGAATCTGCCACGGCCGCTTCTTGAAGGGATATCTGTCCCATGTATCTGTCGTATGGCAGTCAGTGCATCTGGTATAGAATGTCCCTCTGTCGGCTACAGTCGTAGGAGTATGCGATGCGGGAGGGATATGGCACTGCAGGCACAGGAAAGGCACTGCCACCTTCAGCATATTATTGTTCACGGAACCATGCGGACTATGGCAGCTGGTGCAGTCCTCGTGTATTTTCAGCATGCTCGTAAAGGAAAGGACCTTCCTTGTCAGCATGGCACTGGGTGCAGACTTCCTTAACCGTTGTCTTTCTGAGCAGATAGTCATTCGGGGTCCCGTGAGGCTCATGACAGTTGGTGCAGAAGATCTTTTTTTCGTGCATGGGGTGGTGGCTCGGCATGGCGAATTCCGCCTTGACTTCCTGATGGCAGCGTTCGCACATATTTTCCATGTCCGCCCGCCTTACCGTCAGATCAGGTCCCATGTGGACATTGTGGCACTCGAAGCAGGACACATCAGAAATAGCATGAGTCCCGGCATTCCAGTTGTGAAGATTAAAATTCACTGATGACGTATGACATTTGAGACATATCAGGGACTGCGCAGGGGCAGGGAGTTCTTTCAGGTCAATCAGTGTTTTGTAATCGCAGGTTGTCTGTTTTCCCTGCTTCGCATCCTCTTCAACCTTCTCAGGGGTAAGTCCCTCTACAGCAAGGCTTCCCGGACCATGACAGGATTCACAGTCTACAAGCGGCATCCCGGATTTCTTTGATAGCTGCGCGCCCATGGTGCTGGCGTCAAAATCCTGCTTTATCTTGTCGTGGTAATGGCAGGCAGAAAGGCAATTTCGGGTCCCGATGTAATTGGCATCAAGACGTCCGACAATCATGCGTTCATATTCCTTGACAGGCAATGATCGCCTTAGAAGCTTTGAGCGACTCACAACCTGACAGAACTATTGTTGTGATGGCAAAAACATAGAGGACTTTCTTAAACAAATCCATACTTACCTCCTGGTCCAGATTGATAAATTTTTATTATTTTCTGCTGTATATGACTCTTTTTGACCCTCTATGATAAGTTTATTCTCTATTAATACGGCAATTTTACAATTAAAAAATAATATGGGTAATTCAAAAATATGTCAATACTTTAATTCATTCAGCATTTGTAAATAGACGGCCAGTAGCGTTATAATACTGTCTGAATAACTACTTCACGCATCAAAGAGCATGGAAATAGTCAATAATAATAGCATCATACCTGACAGAAAGATTACACAGTAACGATTCTTTTTCATTCAGCTGCCGCAAAGAGCTTGAATGTTTTAACCGTTGCTGCAGGGACATAAATCTGTTTCTCACACCATATGATATTCTCAGGATAAAGAGAAGGCTCAAGATACCCTTCGTACGAATTCCTCAGGACATATACTTTCCCTCTGTTTCCTGAAGAAGTCGGGCATCCTGTAATACTTATGAAGATGGTCCCTGATGAAACAAAAAACTGTCCATTCGTTGGCAGCGAGGGATGTATGATATACGACGACAGGCCCTGGTCATGCAGAAGCTTTCCTCTTGAGCCTGTTTCTGAAACCCCTGATCCGGAATTCGAACTTGTTAAAAGAGATTTTTGCCTCGGCTTCAGCAGCAACAAAAATCATACTATAAAAAAATGGCGTGACACCCAGAATATCGGCTTCTATGAAGAGATGAACAATGAATGGAAAATTATAACCCACCATGAAAACTTCGGGGCACTAAACCTGCTTCAGGGAGAAGCGCGGGATATGTTTTTTCTGGGCAGCTATAATATAGATGAGTTCAGGAATATGGTCTTTCAGGGCAGTTTTCTGGACCATTTCGATATCGGGAAAAAAATGCTCAAAAAGATCCGTTCTGACGAGACCGACCTGCTGAGGTTTGCCTTCAGATGGCTCAGACAGGTACTCTTTGGTGA
This sequence comes from uncultured Nitrospira sp., assembly GCA_963813295.1. GTDB lineage: Bacteria > Nitrospirota > Thermodesulfovibrionia > Thermodesulfovibrionales > UBA6898 > JAOUFP01. Next base: position 248,821 of record CAWEYN010000023.1, on the reverse strand, counting down.
AAGCACTTTAAAAAGAAGATAATAGCTTTGTTTTAATTATATATAGATTTACTTGTCTGATCTGCTATAATAAATAAAGTATTTAGTTTATTAATAACCATTAAAGGGGCTGCAATTTGAAAAATACATTCTGGAGTCAAATTCAAAACCCCTTTTTTCTAAAGGAGAAGGAAAAATGGAAAAGGTCATGGAAGAAAAAAAACTAGTCTGCCCTCATTGCGGACAGAATCTCAATAAATGGAGCACCCCGAGCTTTAATTTCTCTGACGGGTTGGGCTGGTGCACTCCATTCCTCTATGTATGCTTTAACGATGACTGCAAGTTCTTTCAGAACAGCTGGAAACAGATGAGCGAGGTGTACGGGCAGGAAATGGGTTACCGTTACATGCTTCACCCTGATTCAGGGGAATCCTCAAGTGTGCCTGTAGGCAACAGACAAGCCATGAAGGGTGATATTATTGATGAAATACAGGAAGCCCAGGAAAAAGAAGCACTGGAAGCAAGGAAAAAGGCCTTCCAGTTGCTGACCGATTATTTCATCAGCAAAGATGTTGATTCTATCCTTGGTATGCTTATGGACGAAAATGGTTTCGGCAGTGTAAGGCTTAAGGCTGCGGAACACCTCGGGGAGATCGGTGAGCTGCGGGCGGTCGAGCCGATGGCAAATTACAAATTCAGCCATGAGGTGATACAGAAAAAAGTCGATGAATCGATCAAGAAGATTCACAAGAAGAACTTCACCATGGAATGCCCTTACTGCGCTGAGATCATCAAGATACGGGCAAAGATCTGCAAGCACTGCGGGAAAGAGCTGACAGCTTAACTCATTCTGGTTTTCCGACCTATACGAATTAAGCAGTTATTTTTAAATGAAAAGGGCAGGCCACTCATAGGCCTGCCCTTCTTGTTATAAGTTATTTTCCTGATTCTCTTAAGTCAAGATTTTTTGCCAGTTATAAGCGTTTTATTATTATCATACTCCGTCCTCCGCTTGGAGGGAGCATGGTGCTAACTGACCTGCTGGCAATTGACTTAAGGCCTTCAGAATCGGTTGCAGTAAGAGTTATAGTTTTGTCTCCTGGTGAGCTGTAGGTATGAGTTGCGGTGCCGCCAGGTGCAATAGTGACTGATGTTGTGTCTCCCCAGTCCACCTTTATCGAAGAGATGTCCCCGTTGAGATCCATGGACGTATCTGTCACTGTTACAGTATCGCCGGTGTATAGCTGTATCCCACTGACCTCCGGACTTCTGTCTCTTGCAGTCAGCTCCATAGATGCTTTCGGTGCTACATTATACCCTTCGTTCAGATGTATATTTACTGCTACATCTGCAAGGGTGGCCTTGTCCATATAAGGCGCTTCGTTCGTAACAGCAGACGGCCCTTTGCTGCCGCCGTGGCACTGGCCGCAGGCGAGGTCGATATCAACCCATACTGCACTGGCATAAGTGATGTCAGAGACTGCCTTGGCTCTTCTGTCCTTCACAGCAGCAGTCCATACGCCTGGTTGGCTGTTACCGCTTAAGTCTGCTGCACATAACTCTGGTGTAGTATTGACAGGATAGCCTGTATCAGAGGCCATCGGGTTCTTGCTGCAGATGCCGCCATAGAATTCAGCCTGCGACGGGAAAGTGTCGTAAGCTGAATCAGTGTTGATCCTCCATAAGTGCATCGGGTAGCCCTCTGAAGTTGGTTTCGGCATATGGCAGACTTCGCAGCTGCGAGTTCCGTGCTCGAGGGGTGTGCCGGTACCGCTTATGTGATTAACCTTGCTGAGGTCTGCCTTGTCGGCATGACAGTCGATACATTCCCTTCTGATAGGCTCAGTCCGCGCCGACTTCAGGAACTATGCTCTGGTGAACATCATGGCAAGTGGAACAGCTGCCCTGAGACTGACCAATCCACCATGTGCCGCCGGCTGTTGTGCACTGAACGCTGGTCTTGATTTTTGTGCCGTCCACGTTGGTGGTAAGTATGGCCCCGGCAGCGTTAGGAGTCCCATCATCACTATTGTTTCTGCAGAAAATGTCACCGAAGGTGGTGCCAAATGTGCCTCCACTGACAAGGTCATATTTGCCGAGCGAATTCGGCACAACTGCTCCCTTGAACGCTCCGTGAGGGCTGTTCAGGAACTGGTTGCCCAGAACGTGTCCGTTGAACTCCCTGGCCCAGACGGCCCCGTGGCTTCCCCCTGTTGGTATTTGGACCGGATCAAGAATTTTATCACCGGTTGTGTAGTCGGTTGCCAGGCTCTGATGACAGCCGAAGCAGAGATTGGTGGTCGCGGCCCCGCCTATAGCAGTGCTGAGATCATGGGTGGCAGTGATTGCTGTGGTACCTGAATATACTGCCGGCCACGTCGCGGCATGGCACCTTGAACAGACAATGCCGTCCTGGTCCCATGTGCCGGTTATGCCGCGATTCCCGGGAATGATTTCTGAGGCTCCTTTCCGGCAACTCCCTGTACTCCTGTGGAAGGATACCATGTGCCTTCAGCAGCGGTACAGTCTGCTGATGTGAGCTTTGAGGATTTGCTGCAAAGACCGGCTGATGAGTTGCTCCATCCTGTTGCATGGCATGATGCACAGGTATAGCCGTTAGTGACCATACCCCCGGCCGGATTAGCATATACCGTGGTCTGGATTAGGCGCCATCCAGTCACCAAAGATATAGAAAAGCTGCCTGTCGGTGCCGTCTACCTTGAATTGTCCCGGTCGCCCAGTCTATTGGATTCGTGCCATCGCTGGCGTATACACACAGACCTGCCCTGTTTGGGGTCTGGCCTTCCGGGCAAGGGCCTGCCCAATTCTTGCCCGCTGTCACCTTCCTCAGCATGTTCCTGTGGCCTGTCTTAAGGTAGGTCTCTTTCCATCTCTCTGCGTAACCGTTATTCTGGGAAGTAGAGTTGTGGCACCTGAGACAATCCCAGTTGCCTGCCACCAAACCCTGTCGGCATAGTGACACCGTGATCAGTCTTCGTTCCTGTCTTTGTAGTGTAGTTGTTCCATCCGGCAACACCCGGGAAGAACCACCTGTATTTAGCATGCACTTCCCCATAGTGTCGTATACGCTCAAGTCAACAGTATCGCCGGCAGAGAAAATAATGGCGCCGGAGAGGTTCTTTATGTCGCCATTAATCACACCCTTAATACCATAGGCATAGAGGCACCTGCCATTTATGCTGTCCCACGAATAGCCGGGCGTAGTGATCGGGCAAGTGTCAACTGTATAACCGGTCAGCCGCATGGCTCCGTAACAAAAGCCGTTATCAGCCTTTAAATCTCTTCCCATATACTGCCAGGAAGATGTACAGGCAGGCGCCCATGTGCCGGATATTTTTCCTGCTGCTATTGCTGCCTGATTGCACATCGCGGCAGTCCTGTCCAAACCGTTCAATGAGATGGGTGTGCCATCGTTGGCAACACAGGTGTTGGCCCAGAAATGCGCTGTCATGACCTGACGTGCTTCCGCAAGCTGCCTGCGTTGAATAGGCCGGCCACGTGCGCGCGATACAATCAGGTCGGGATTTTATGGTTTCATCGATCGTCATGGTACCGTCTGCTGCTATTCCTGTTACGCATTGCCCCTTGTCTGCAGGCAGATTCCAACCGCCGGTATTTCCGTTCTGACTGGCCCCGTCACTCAAGTAAACTGCCCAGGCAGTGCTGACCCTAAAGGCAAAAGGGGTCACCAGTAGCATGAAAGCTATCACGTAAAGCCACTTATTTCTTAGCTTCATTTGTTTTTCTCCATTCGTTAATTGTTAATAACTATTATTAGACCTATTAATTTTACCTAATCACCACCAGAAAACCTGAGAATATTCCCTTAATAGGCATCCTCCTTTAGCATTATCAATTCTATGAAATAGCATAAGTTGTCCCTCTGTGTCAATATAGCTGGTCACTGGAATCACTGTTGAGATAAGCCGACGTCCCTTGTTCCTTCCCTTTGTGTGGTCAATGAATACCTTGTCCTAATTGACGAACTGCTTGATTCAGCATGGGTAGAGCCGAAACAGCTAGTAACGCCGTAAAGCAGCATCGGAGTGGGCGCGGTAGAGGTGCCGAGAGGGATTCTCTATCATTGCTATGACTTTTATGATACGGGGCTATCTATAAATAACAGATCTCAGGATCATTCCTCTTGTCTATCGGTTATATAGTATAATTACACGAAAGCTATGCATGATCTTTTTTCTCAAAATAAAAACGCCTTCAGTCTGTTTGAGCTGAACAATGTCATAAAGGACGCGATCAGTTCTGCATTGCCTGATACATACTGGGTTGTGGCTGAAATCGCCGATACCAAGCTCAACCAGAAGGGGCATTGTTATCTTGAGCTTGTCGAAAAAGACGACAACAAGGTCATAGCTCAGGTAAAGGCCAACATTTGGGCGTATGAATACCGGAAACTCAGCCTCAAGTTCCAGGCAGCCACCAATGAATCCCTGAAGCCCGGGATGAAGGTCCTTCTCCTCGTAGCTGTGACCTTCCACGAAGTCTATGGTTTAAGCCTTAATATTAAAGACATCGACCCGGCATATACCATGGGCGAGATGGCACTAAAGAAAAGAGAGGTGATCGAGAGGCTCACAAAGGAAGGCATCATTGCGCTCAACAAGGGCCTGTCTTTACCTCCTGTTCCGCAGAGAGTCGCCGTTATTTCGTCGCCTACAGCCGCAGGCTACGGTGATTTCTTCGATCATCTCGACAACAACCCCTATGGATACAGGTTCATCCATGTCCTCTTCCCGGCCTTGATGCAGGGGGCAGAGGCCGAACAGTCGATTATATCGGCGCTCAGGAAAGTCAGTCAGAAGTGGGAACTCTTTGACGTATTAGTCATTATCCGGGGAGGCGGTTCCGTGATCGACCTGAATTGTTTTGACAGCTACAACCTTGCCTCAGAGGTGGCAAGATCGCCTCTCCCTGTAATAACCGGCATAGGCCACGAAAAGGACGATACCGTAGTCGATATTACTGCACACACCAAAATGAAAACTCCCACTGCTGTTGCAGAGTTCCTTATATCAGGACTCCGCAGTTTTGAGGAAAATATCATTGAGATACAAAACCTTTTAGTAAAACATACTGGAATATTTATCAAGGCCGAGAATTTCGCCCTGAGCTCACTTACTCAAAGATTAAATTTTATCTCAATACAGTTGACTACGTCTCTCCACAACAAAATAGAGGGGATAGAAAAAGACCTCAGGATTCATGCCAGACAGTTCATGCAGAAAAACGTCAGCAGGCTCGACAACCTGGAAAAAGTCATCAGGCTTCTGGATCCGTCAAATGTCCTTAGGAGAGGTTACAGCATTACATACCATAAGGGAAGGATACTAAAAGATGTATCACTCATCAGAAAAGGTGATTTCATCGATACAACATTATTCGAAGGAGTTATTAAAAGCATTGTAGAAACTGCAAAGGAGGCGGAAGAGCGTGAGCAAGAGCAGGCAAATGACCTATTCTCTGGCATTGACAGAGCTTGAACAGATAATCAGTGAAATCGAGTCAGAAGAAATTAACGTAGATGTTCTTGCAGAAAAGATCAAGAAGGCGGCATATCTTATTAAATTCTGCAAAGACAGATTGAGAAATACAGAAGAAGAGGTTAAAAAAGTGCTCTCTGAAATAGAGGAACCTGCAGAGACAGATAAAGGAGAGACGAAATAACGCTTGACAGGCTGCAGTAAACGTAGTAAGTTGAAGCTAAGGAACTCGGTTTTGCAGGTGGTGGTTTTGCTGCTCTCTAACCGGAGCCTCAGGATGTAAGGTCTTTGGATGTAATGTAGCAAGACGCAAGTCTTTAGATGTAACGTCTCAGGATGTACAACCTTAAGAAGTACCGGTTAGGAAGAGCAGCAAACACCACCTTATTTTCCCCTCCCCTTTACTGGCATCCAGCTATCCGGATAAACGGCGTTTTCTACTGCTTGAACCTACAGAAAGTGTCCGCGCATTCTGCGACTACTAGCTCTTCACCTACAATTGCGAAGTGACGATTCAGGATATTAACTATTTGCAGCATAAACAGGCATGAAAAAGAGAAAGGGCGAGATGTAATATCTCGCCCTTTCGAACTCCAAACAGTCTTGACCCACATAATTCATAAATTTCAGACAAATCAGACCGGAATAAGGCGGGGTATAGTATCGGAGCGGATTTTTTTGCCGATATTCCGACAGCATGTTTCTCTGAAATCATGAGGCAAAAGCCCCGGCGTCTTGCCTAGATAAGGGGGCGAGAATGAGCAAGAGTACTCTCCGCCTTATTCTTGCCATGGTTTATGAATAATGTCGGATAATTAACCAGTATTTTCCTTCTTCTTAGTAGTAAATGGAAACTGACCCTGGAAACAGCAACGGATGGGGAAAAATTGTCTTCAGACCCTGTAGCTCAAAAAATACCGCACCTTCTTCAGGGTTTAATCAGGTCGATCAGGGACGTGATTTCGGTATCATTGAGCGGACCTCCGTTTTTCAGATCGAACCCCGGCATAAGGGTATTATCCACGCCCTCCCTGATCGCCTTGAGCATATCAGCACGAGGTTTCTTGCTCATTGTTGAAAGGGAGGTATTCTTGCCTGCATTGTGACACATAAAACAATCTGCCTTGAACAGGTCCCACCCATTTTTCCCTTTTCCCTGGTCTACATGGCATTCCACGCATTTTTCAGTGAATATCTCGGTTGCATTGTACTGGCCCATATGGATCCGGTCCTTAAGATGGATTTTCACGGATAATGTTGTGACCGGAGTTATCGGGTCATTCGTGTATACATCTACTGTTTTAAAGAAAAACCCCTTCTTCCCCCGCATATCGATCACTACACTGATGCTTCCCTTTTCTCCTGGTTTCAACACTTTCGAACTAGCTACTGCTTTGGTGCTGCCTGAGGTCGCGACAACCTTTTCTATCAGGAGGTCTGTGTCCCCTGTATTCGATAATTCGAAGACATGTTCGGTCTTGTCCCCCTCAGAGACATTGCCAAGATCGTGGTCAACGTTGGTGAATCGAGTCACGGGCTGGGCATGGGAAGGGGATTGAGTGAGAAAAATAAACATGACTACAAAAAAAATTCTCTTCATTTGAACATTATAGCAGTTTCGGAATATAAATTCACTTTTTTTTAAGTCCCTCTTTAGTTAAGCAGGAACTCCCTATAAATAGGCAATCAAGGAACGTAACTGGTTAATATAAAGACAAAAAATATATTGAAGTGGACTTGATCTTTTTTTTTCGAAAAAAGGGGCAAATTGTCGCTTTTTATTTTTATTACCAGAAAAAAAGGAATTTTGTAGGTTGTCGGATCTTTAACAATTGCCGGCAGAAACATCAGCTTTCCCCGGTACAGCGCAAAAGAGATTTTCAATTCTTAATCAAATCAATCAAGGATTTGATTTCAGCATCGTCTAAGGGGCCGTCTGCCTTAGTTGCCCAGCCCGGCATAACGGTATTCTCAACTCCTTCTCTAATAGCCCTGAGCAAATACTCCCTTTGCTTTTTACTCATTTCCGTGAGCGAGGAGTATTTGCCCGCATTATGACACATGAAACAGTCCGCTCTGAATAGATCCCACCCCATTTTACCCTTACCCTGGTCAATATGGCAGTCCCTGCATTTTTCGCTGAATATCTCCATTGCTTTATACTGATTCAAATGCAGACGATCTTTGATATACATCTGGAGGGCTAATTTCGTGACTGGGTTTTTCGGGTCGTTAGCATAGACCTGAATCGTCTTGGATATGTAACCTGTCCTACCCCTGATATCAACAGACACATTAATCCTTCCCCTTTCTCCTGGTTTTAGACGGCTTGAACTAGCCACCACCGAAGTACAGCCTCAGGAAGCATGGAGTTTGTCTATCACAAGTTCCTGATCCCCTAGATTGGCAAATTCGAATACATGTTCTACCTGATCTTCCTGTCCGATTGTAGCGAAATCGTAGTTAAGATGATTAAAACTTATCGCGGGCTGGGCATAGGAAAACGATGCAATGAAGAGCAGAAGAACTAGTAGTAAAATAACTGTTTTCACATAACTATATTACAGCAGCCTTCCTGAAAAGTGAAGGACTACTACCCCCGACTATCTTTGTTATTTCTATTGACAGTCTGCGCTATTTTAAGTTGGTCATGAGTTGACTTATTCAGGAAGCAACCAATAGAGAAACAAAACTCCACCATGTTTCGGGAAGAAGATGCAAGTCTCTCGGACAAAGTCCGAACGTTCAAATCTTAAGTTTTACAGAAACTTACAGATAAAGTGGCTATCCTCCCTGGTCCGCCTCTTTCATAATCTCTTCAGGCGTCTTTGCTAGGGCCTTTTCCTCGGTTTTCTTCTTCAGTTCCAGTTTTTCCTTTGCCTTCGCTGCCTGTCTTTCCTTTGAAAGTATCCGGGCCTCTTCTTTTACCTTGAAATCACCCTCTCCGTACATAGTAAAGCGAAGCCACCTAAGTGAGAATTTGAGGAGTTCAAGCTCGTCTTCTTTTATTTTCGTGACAACATCAGGCTCAATATCATATGCATTAAGGAAATTGCTGTTAAATATAAAATCCCTGACCATATCAAGATTTGAGCTGAACATGAAGAACAGGTCGAGAGATTTCTGGCCCAATTCAACAATGCCCAAGGTCTTTGTCTTTAAGACAACTTCCATCCAGTCCTTGTTCATCTCGTCATAGAGGTCTGATTCCTGATCAGCCCGCCACTCCTCTATCGTCCATTCCTTATCCTCATTATGCCCGAGGCAGTGGTCTTCCTTTATCCTGATGAAAAAATCCTCACCGGCCTTTCTATCGTATTTCTTCATGATCGCCATGCCTATCGGGTAGTAACGGCAAGTCACAGGGCGGTCAGTATACACTGTACAACCCTCAGGCGTGACAAAGGGGCAGGATTTCTCTGCATCGTCTTTTAACTTGAGGACAACAATAGGCAACGGAGTTCCGTCTACAGAACCCGGCACAGTATGCTTAAGAAGAAAATCATGGGATGAGATGCCAAGCCTGTTTTTCAGGCGGAAAATATCATATGGTGTCAGGTTTATCCTGATGCCGCTGCAGCATTTTGTAAAACAGCCGATGCCAGGATAGCACCTGAATTTTATCCTGCTTTTGCGGGTAAGCTGTTCCGGCACTATAACGCTCTTTTGGAGCTTTTCTTTCACTTCATCCATTTTCTTTTTGAATTCTTTTTCATCTAGCGGCATGGTATCATCCTCTTTTTTCTGTTATATATATTTACAAACTGTTCATGTCTGTGTATTTCCCATGAACGCCTGCTGCTACTGTGTTGTGTTTTACACTGAAAAAACTTCACCGTTAAAGAGCTTTTTCAGCAATAATGCTCAAACTTCCAACTCTTTCCAGTTTTGTATGGTAAGGGCATTTCAGTATATACACCTGATGTAAAGCTTTGCGGATCAGTATTGTCAGGAAAATCAATTTATGTATTATAACAAAAAAGCCGGTCCCGATACCCAGGAACCGGCTTTTTCCTGTTATTAACTACTTCAAACTATTAAATCAAAGGAACAATCAGAAGCGCGACAATGTTGATAACCTTGATCATCGGGTTGATCGCAGGTCCAGCGGTGTCCTTGTAAGGATCGCCGACTGTGTCGCCTGTTACAGAGGCTTTGTGTCCATCGCTGCCCTTCTTATGAACCTTCCCTGTGGAATCAGTAACTCCATCTTCAAAGGATTTTTTGGCGTTGTCCCATGCGCCGCCGCCACTTGTCATGGCAATAGCCTGGAAGAGTCCGGTCAGGATACTTCCCATAAGGACGCCTCCGAGTGCCTCTCTGCCAAGCAGAAAACCTACAACAACAGGAACAACAACCGGGATAAGCGCAGGAACCATCATCTGCTGGATGGCGCCCTTGGTCACGATGTCAACGCACTTGCCGTACTCCGGCTTTCCCGTGCCTTCCATGATGCCAGGGATCTCACGAAACTGCCTGCGCACTTCAATAACGATGCCGCCGGCTGCCTTAGCAACAGCCTCCATAAGGAGTGAGCCGTAATAATAAGGAAGCAGACCGCCGATAAAGAGACCTGCCAGAACCATTGGGTTTGAAAGGTCAATTAATAAAGAGGGTACTCGTCTCGAACGATCTTGAATACTCTGCAAAAAGAACCAGAGCTGCAAGAGCTGCTGAACCGATTGCATAACCCTTTGTAACAGCCTTTGTGGTGTTGCCGACTGCATCCAATGGGTCTGTAATATTACGGATCTCTTCAGGCATTCCTGCCATTTCTGCTATACCGCCTGCGTTGTCCGTGATCGGGCCGTAGGTGTCAATGGCCACCACGATGCCTGTCATTGAAAGCATCGAAACTGCTGATAATGCGATAGCAAAAAGACCGCCTGAAGCATCGCCGTGCAAATCCACCGCCTAAATGATAAGCGCCAAGGATCGAAGCAACAATAACGATAACAGGTGCTGCGGTTGACTTCATGCTGACCGCAAGGCCTGCTATAACGTTTGTTCCATGACCAGTCAAGCTGGCTTGTGCAATGTGTTTCACCGGGGGACGCTGCGCAGAAGTGAAGTACTCAGTTATAACCACGATCACTCCGGTCAATGCAAGGCCGATAAGCGCCATAAGGAAAACGTTCATCTGTGTAAATGAAGGGTGAGAGACCATTGAAGCCGGATCTACGCTTTCAAGAAATTTGCCTGTCACGATATAAAATGTTATTGCTGCAAGAACTCCGGCTACAGCAAGTCCCTTATAGAGGGCGCCCATGATATATCCGCCTTTGCCGAGTCCTTACTGCAAATGTTCCGATAATGGAAGCAATGATCGATATTCCGCCGAGCATGAGGGGGAACTCGACCCATGGACTCTCAGCGCCAAAAACAGTCTTTGCAAGAAGCATTGCTGCAACGAGCGTGACTGTATATGTTTCATAAAGGTCAGCTGCCATACCTGCGCAGTCGCCTACGTTGTCACCAACGTTATCTGCGATAACTGCAGGGTTTCTGGGATCATCCTCAGGAATACCTGCTTCAACTTTTCCAACAAGGTCAGCTCCTACGTCAGCAGCCTTTGTGTAGATACCGCCTGCGATACGGGCAAACACACTCATGAGTGAGCATCCGAATCCGAGTCCTACGAGTGCATGGAATGCCTGCTCAGGGGCTGCCTGTTTGTGCTGTAAAATAAAAACCTGCAAGACCGATAATTCCGAGACCAACGACCATAACGCCGGTCACTGAGCCGCCCTTAAAAGCAAGGCCGAGTGCAGCCTGGATGCCCTTGTGGGCTGCCTGGGCTGTGCGCACATTGGCCCGCACCGATACCATCATGCCGATGTATCCGGCGACCGCCGAACCGACCGTGCCGATGACGAACCCTATTGCTGTCCAGATCCCGAGGAAAGACAGAAGAACCGCCAAAGGTACCGCAACAATAGCGACTGTTTTGTACTCACGTGCGAGAAACGCCATTGCGCCCTCTTTTACCGCATTTGAGATCTCCTGCATCTTGGCATTTCCTGCGTCCTGCTTTGATACCCACATTGCGGTCATCGCAGCGTATATCACGCCTAACAGACCGCAACCTAAGGCAAAAAGTATTGTATTACTCATTAAATTCCTCCTTTTATTTATTAAGACCTTGTTATAACCTCTCCTAAAGCGACCTTGCTACCTGGGAAAACGCCTGCCCCTTCACCTCCTTCGTTACATTCTGTGCATGCTGATTCAACAATTCCAGTATTTTTTTATCCAGGATATTTATCAGAAATATAATCTTTCAGGTAATGGTTCTCTGCCCTGAGGTCAGTTACCTGGGCCTTTACTACGTCTCTGATCGATAACATGGCGATAATCTTGTTTTTTTCAAGCACAGGAAGGTGTCTTATTCTGTTTTTTATCATAATCGTTGTAACATAACAAAGATCGTCATCCTGTTCTGCGATTATCATGTTCACGCTCATCACCTCTGCTACCTTTATATCCTTGAAAGGCTTCTCTCCCTTTCTTGTCCAGCACTTCAATACATCTCTTTCAGTAAACATTCCAACCGGCTTGTCGTCTTCAACAACGATAAGCGCGCCTACCTCATGTTCGACCATCTGGCTGATCGCATCCGCAACGGATTGATCCCTGGATATCGATAGGATATCTTTACTCAACGGACCTAAAATTTCTTTAACTGTTGCCATAACACCTTACCCCATTTCTTTCTTATGGCCGGGACGCCCGGTCATCTAGTATTTCTTGTCCTCCCTGCCCGAATACTTCGCAAATACAAGGGCAGTGGTCCTGTATACCATATGCGCCATCTTCGAAAAGGGCGCATAGGCAAAGAGGAAAAATATCGCCACCAGGTGAATGAAATAAACCGGATACGCAAGCAAAGTGATATCCATAAGCCTCAGAACATAAGAAAGTATCCCGGTCGTTACTAAAACCAATATTATGCCGATGAAGAGCCAGTCGTAGTAACTACCGGCACCGGCCTTCTCAGCATTCTTTCTCCTGTTTGAGAGTACCTGGAGAATTCCGGTGAAGAGAACCAGTCCACTTATCGCCCCCAGAATCTTCATAGGGTCGTACCAGGGATACGGAGATTCACCGAAATGGAAAATCGAGAATGGCTGTATATTGAAAAGCTCAAACCCATAGAGATAAATGATAGCCCATGTCGTCGTTATAGCGAGTCCGACAAATCCGAAGAATACGAACATATGCGCAGTCGATCTGTCCTTCGTCACCTCGCATTTTTTGAAACGATTGTGCGTCATGAACTCCAGGATAGTATTCATGATGATAATTGGAATCGGCCCTTTTACCTTCCTCTGCCACGGATTCGTACTTATCTCCGTGCCTGATTTCAGGTCCTTCCAGTACCTTACGACTCCCGCAAAGAAGCCGAGAAGCGCGAACAGGGCGGTGGCTATAAAGACTGTATCGATTATTGGAACCGGTACCATATCTCTTGCATAAACAATATCGTGTGCAGGTATAGAGAGTTTGCCGAGATAGGCAAGTATTGTTGCGAAGAGTACTACAGGAACTGCCAGCAGCATCCAGAGGTTCTTCGGGTTTCCCAGGGCCTTCCCCATAAACGACGGGAAAGCGTAATGCTCAATGCTCAGCTTTCTGATCGCACCGAGGACTTCTCCTGGTTTTGCACCTCTTGGACAGTAGGCTGTACAGTCGCTGCACTGATGGCAGAGCCAAATATCGGGGTTGCTGAAGAGCTTGTCTTTCAGTCCCCACTGTGCCTGTATCATCTCTTTCCTCGGGAATGGTTTGTCCTCTGGCGTTACATTACAGACAACTGAACATGTTGCGCACTGATAACACTTCTTTAATGACTCTCCACCTGAGTTTATTACCTTTTTGACAAATTCCAAATCTGGTTTGATCATCTTAGCTTCTGCCATTATTGCCTCCTAAAATCCCTTCATTGGGTTAAAGCCTACACCTTCTATGACTTTCACAAATTTCTCAATAACTTCAGGGATCTTATTGTATTCATCTATCGAGAACTGTACCTGCTGGACCCTGACAGGTTCAAGCCTGAGTTTGCCAAGTGTCTCCGCCACATTGTCCATCCTCTTGTTACAAAGCTCGCTGCCTTTGACAAAGTGGCACTGGTAGTCATCGCCGTATTTGCAGCCGATAAGCAATACGCCGTCATTGCCCTTTGACATCGCATCCGCAATCCAGATCGTGTTTACCGATCCAAGACAACGCACCGGGATAAACCTGATATCAGCAGAGAATTTAAGTTTATTAAGACCTGCCATGTCCAGCGCAGGCAAGGCATCGTTTTCGCATACAAATGCGACTATCCTGTATTTTTCTTCGTCTTCATCAGGCACGTTTATCGCCTTGACCATGGAGCCGATCATGTCGACGTGGTAGTTTTTAAAGGAGATGATCCTCTCAGGACATGCTCCCATACAGGTACCGCATCTTCTGCAGCGCGTCGGATTCGGCTTTGGAGTCCCTTTTTCATCATCATCAAGCGCTCCGAAAGGACACTCTTCAGTACACCTCTTGCACTGGGTGCATCTCTGGAAGAAGAATTCCGGGAAGGACGTGTCCCCTGACCTCGGATGCACAGCCATGCCCCTGTTCGTTGATTCAAGGCACTGTATGGCCTTCAGGGCGGCACCGGTTGCGTCTTCGATACATTCCCCGTTTGTCATCGTCTGCCTCACGTTGCCTGCGGTATAGATGCCGGTCCTTCTTGTCTCATACGGGAAGCAGATATAATTAGAATCAGAATATCCGTCAAAAAGCTCGAGGTCCTTGAACGCCGGGCCCTGCCTGTAGGCCAGATTAATTACAGGCTCAAACTTGGTTTCAGGGGCCATGCCGGTCGCAAGCACAACCATATCCACGTTTACCGCGATCTTCTCCCCGATCATGGTATTATCCACTTCAACAGTAAGACTCTTGTCAGCATTCTCGGTAACGCTCTGGACTTCACCTCTTGTAAGGAATATCCCTTCGTCATTTTGCATGCTTTTGTAAAAATTCTCAAGACTCCCGGGGTGCGCATATGTTTATAGAAAATGAAGGCCTTGCCGTCGCTGTAATCCTCACGCACATATTTGGCCTGTTTCAGCGATATCATGCTTGTTACTGAGGAACAGTACGGGAAATCGCTGTCGTCTCCGTTGAGACCAGGGCTCTGAATAAATGCCACTGTCTTGGCCTCTTTACCGTCCGAAGGCCTGATTATCTTACCCTTGACAGGCTGCATCCTCCATCATCACATTCGTAATAACATTTGCATATTTACCATACCCGAGATGTTCGAATTCAGACGGGTCAGCAGGCCTGCCGCCAGCTGCAACAACTACTACTCCAAATCTTTCAGCATCAGGGTCACTTGGTAAGGATATCCTCGCATTTGATCAGGTCAGCCGCAACTTCCACGGGTTCCTCTGCCGTCTCTTCCCCTTCTTTCTTCTTTGGGGGCGGCACGTCCCATTTTGTTTTTGTGCCTGCCTGCTTGAAAGAAACGTCAAACATGCCGGGGGCCCCGCTTATTCTGGCAATCTCCATGCCGGTCTTTACGGTTATCCGCGGATGATTGGTAATCTCCTTGATCTTTTCCTGGATATTCGTTGGTTCAAGCTCGCTATATGGTGCCTTTGTAGGGACCTGTTTGCGCTGCCTTGCTGCATATCCGCCAAGCTGCGAGTTCTTTTCGACAATCGTGACATCATATCCTGTATTTGCGGCTTCAAGCGCAGAAGTCAGCCCTGTAATTCCGCCGCCGATAACAAGAATGTTTTTGGTAAATGTCTCAAGAAACGGTTCAGGAAGGCTGGTCTTATTGGCCTTGACAATCCCCATCCTGAGATAGTCCTCTGCAAGCATCTGGGTATCTTCATTGGGCTTTGTCTCTGTCTTTACCTCTTCCTTGCCCTCGGCATCCTTTGTCTTTACCTGGACCTGTTTTGTCCAGTCATGGGTCCAGACGACCTGCTCCCGCACATTGACCCTTTCTACGATATTCGCAGGGCCAAAGTCAAACACATCAAATTTCACCCTGCCTGAACATGCAGCGATGACGATAGTATTAACTCCCTCTGCTGACATATCCTGTTTTATCAGGCTGACGCCTTCCTCACCACACATTGCAGGATGGGTCTTGCATACCGGGACCTTATATTCCTTCGTTGCTACCAGAGAAAGCTTTTCAAGGTCAAGGCCTTCCCCGATCGAGCATCCGCCGCATATATATACACCAAGTTTCTTTTCCATGTATCTTATCTCCTCCCCAGCATTTGAATGGCCTTCAGTGCAGTGCCCGTTGCTGTCTGTCCGGAGGACATTACATCACACGGTTTCTTAACGCACCCTGTTGCCAGTATTTCACCTGAGATCACAAAATTATTTTCATCATATTTTGCATTGCCTGGGACCTTAACAGTAGCTGTTGAAGGTTCCATGCCTGTCGCAAGGACAACCATGTCAAATTTTTCATGGATTTTCTTGCCTGAAAGCGTATCTTCGACAGTAAGGATAACATCCCCTGTAGCTGTGTCTTCCTCTATCTTTGCAACTTTGCCTTTGACAAAAGATACATTCGTATCTGCCTTTACTTTGTTATAGAATTTTTCGTATCTCCCAGGAGTTCTCAGGTCTATATAGAAGATAGTTGCCTTGGATTTTGGGATTGGCTTCCCTTATATATGTTGTCTGCTTCAGAGATGCGAGGCAGCAAACGTATGAGCAGAAGGCGAGATGATTTTCATCCCTCGATCCTGCACACTGCACAAAAGCGATATTCTGGACCGCCTTGCCGTCAGAAGGCCTTACGATCTTGCCTTTCGTAGGACCGTTCGGAGCGGACAGCCTCTCCATCATGACATTCGTAATCACATTTTTCACCTTCCCGAAGGACAGGTTGTCTATCTTTTTGGCATCATAGGGGTTCCAGCCGGTTGCCCAGACTATAGAACCGACCTTTATCGTGTAGGTATTCGGTTTCATATCGAGGTCTATGGCATTGTAGGTACAGGCGTCCTTGCACTTCTGCGCAGTAGCCGTCCCTATAATGGATGGATGAAGAACATATCTCTGGGGGAAAGCCATCTCATGCGGCAGGTAGGCTGCCTTGGTCTTGTCCATTCCGAGATTAAATTCATTCGGTATCTCGACATCACACGCCTCTGCGCATTTTCCGCAGCAGGTGCAATTGCTGTTTACATACCGGGGGTTTCCTTCAGAGTCACATCATAGTTGCCTGGTCCGCCTGTTATCTTCTCTACTTCGGTAGAGGTAAAGTATTTTACATTGCTGTTTTTCTTTATCCTCTGGAAGTTGATCTCAAGTCCACAGGTAGGAGGACACAATTTGGGGAAATACTTATACATCCGGGTCACCCGTCCGCCTAAATATGGGTTCTTTTCAACAATAAACACCTCGTGACCCACCTCAGCCGCCTCGAGTGCTGTGGTAATGCCGCTTATACCTCCACCAACAACCAAAATGGTCCCTGAAACAGGAGCTCCGCTCTTTTCATCCGCCATGTTATTCCTCCATTGTTACTTCAAATTAACAAGCTCTGGACAGCCACGTTTTTTACTGTCTGTTGTGTTGTTTACCCATAAATCTGTTGACTCAGCAGAAGGCTTCTGCCTGAAAGGGCAGAACTGAACAGGTGACATATCTTAGAAGAATTACACATAAGCCTGACATCGGAAAACATGCCTTTTGCTGAATCAACACATCCTGCTCAATTCATATTGTGCCCGGGGTCTTTAAAACGCCCGGGCACAATATATAAAACAAAACTTCGTTTGCCTGAAATTAGTCAGGTATTATCTGGATATAATCCTTCTTGAATACTGACCATTCCTTCTTGTCAGGATCATACTTTGAGTTCACAAAGCACTTCCAGTTCTTCTCATCGACGAGGTCGAAGTCTGCCCTGTAATAGAAGCCAGGATACCTGGACTCTTCCCTGAACAGGATGTGCCTGAGATGAGACTCAACAGTGCCGAGCCTGTGATAGTTCTCCCAGGCCCTGAGCAGCTCGTGGAGGTCTCCTGCAGCCATTTTCTCAGAGTCTTCCCTGAGCATGCCGAGGAGTTCGAATGCCTTTTTAAGCATTGCGCCGCTTGTAACGTATGATGTTGCGATACCTGCGCCATACTCGTCCGTGATCTTCATCAGTCTTCTCTGGAAGCCGGCAGGCTTGATGTAGTTCGGGTTGACATCAACAGCCGTTGATTTCTGATAGTGCTCCATGAAGGTCACTACCGGCTTGTAGACGATGTCTGCAAGCTCTTTCGGTGACTCTTTAAGAGTAGGCTTGAAGTCCTTGTTGTCCCTGACGAACCTCACCATTGACTTTGCTACCTGCCTGCCTTCAGCGTGTGAGCCTGAGGAGAACTTGTGGCCTGAAGCGCCTGTGCCGTCGCCTGCTGTGAAGAGGCCGTTGACAGTCGTCATTTTGCTGTAATTTTTGCCCTTGTACATAATCTTGTATGATTCAGGCACCCAGTCTTCATTCGGACCAGCAGCCCATATGCCGCAGCAGCCTGAATGCGAGCCAAGGAGATAAGGCTCTGTAGGCATGATCTCGGAACCGACTTTTTCAGGCTCGGTGTTCGTGCCGGCCCAGAGACCTGCCTGACCGACTGACATATCGAGGAAGTCTTCCCATGCCTCTGCGAGGAGGTGTTTTACTTCCTTAGGTGTCATGGTTGCAGAAAGTGCTGCCAATGCAGTTGGTGTATCCATGTAGATCGGGCCTCTGCCTTCTCTCATCTCTTTCAGCATGAGATGGTTTCTCAGGCAGGAAGCAGGTACTTTTGCAAGACCGTATGGCGGATAAGATTTAAGCATCTCAGCATTTGTTGCCATGTAGTTTTCGCCGAGGGTGTTGGTTGCCTTTGCCTTAAAGAGGAGGAACCATGCGCCGACAGGGCCGTAACCGTCTTTAAATCTTGCAGGCACGAACCTGTTTTCCATCATGGTCATCTCAGCGCCGACTTCCTGGCACATAGTGTATGTAGAGCCTGCATTCCATACTGGATACCAGCATCTGCCCATACCTTCACCGGTAGACCTTGGCCTGAATACGTTGACCGCTCCGCCGCATGCAACCATCATTGCGTTGGTCTTGATTACATATACTTTATTTTCTCTGACGCTGAAGCCGACTGCGCCTGCAATCCTGTTAGGCTCATTCTTGTCCAGAACGAGCTTTACGATAAAGCATCTTTCGATGATATTATCTGATCCCAGTGCTGCCTTTGCTGCTTCTGCCACGATCCTCTTGTAAGACTCACCGTTGATCATGATCTGCCAGCGGCCTGAACGGACCGGCTTTGTTCCGACCTTGAGGGTCGGGGCGCTCTGTGCGCCGTCAACAGTCTTGCCGTCTTCGAGGGTTTTCCATATCGGGAGGCCCCACTCTTCAAAGAGATAGACTGACCTGTCAACGTGTCTTCCACAGTCGAAGATAAGGTCTTCCCTGACGATGCCCATAAGGTCATTCCTGATCATTCTTACATAATCATCAGGTTTGTTCTCGCCGAGGTAGGTGTTGATTGCGGAAAGGCCCTGTGCAACAGCGCCGCTTCTCTCAAGGGCAGCCTTGTCACAAAGAAGGATCTTTGTGCCTTCAGGGGCCCATTTCTTTATTTCGTATGCGGTCCCGCATGCTGCCATACCGCCGCCGACGATAAGTATGTCTGTATCGAGTTCGACTATAGCAGGATCTATTGTTGCCGCTAATTCTCCAGCTGGCTTGTTTGGTAATGCCATGTTTATTTTCCTCCTGTTTTAATTTTTATAGTAAATTATTTGCCGTGTATCGCAATCGGCCTTGGGAGCACATAACCATCGACTTCTTCGTCGGTCAGCATCTCATCATCAAGGTTCTTTCCCTTATGAGCAGCATTCTTCGGATCGATGGAACCCTCAGGCGTTGTCCTGATCGGGAATTTGAACCTCATCAGATTGCCGTTCCTGAACTGGATCGTCCACATGATCGAGTCAGAGCTCATCATCGGCGCAACACTGCCTCCGAGAGGAACAAAATCAGAGTAAGCCCTTACTGCTATTGCACCCTGTGGGCATATCTTTACGCAGGAAAAGCATTCCCAGCACTGGTCAGGCTCCTGGTTGTAAGCCTTCATTGCTTCAACGTTTAAAACCATTAAATCGCTCGGGCAAATGTACATGCAAGCGGTCTTCTCGCCGCCCTTACAGCCGTCGCATTTTGCGGGATCTACAAAACTTGGCATATTTAAACCTCCTGTTTCATTTTTTGTTAAATGTTAACCTTACTGCAAAACTGCCTTTTACTGCCCTTACTTCACCCCCTCTCAATTTCAGCATCGGGTGACAGGATCAGTCACCAGTCTGTCACCCATGCCCATAACCGTTAATTCTTATGCGCCTTCTGAATATTTATGACTTATCGAAATTTATTTTTCAAGACTCTGATAATACTTAATCAGAATTTCAGCCACTTCAGGACGTGAGAATTCTTTAGGTGGTGCAATACCCTTACCTAACATTTCACGAACTTTTGTGCCTGAAAGCAGAACAAAGTCTTCTTTTGTATGATCAGGTGCTTCACACATCATCATAACCTTGTTCAGTTTCTTCGAGTATGCAGTGTGGTCAGCCTTGAAGATCTCAATTTTCAGCGCACCGGCAGGCACTTCATTATCAAAGATAGTTTGCGCATCGAATGGACCGTAGTGATCACCAACACCTGCATGGTCACGACCAACGATGAAGTGAGTTGCGCCCATGTTCTGACGGAATATAGCGTGCAATACACCTTCGCGTGGACCGGCATAAAGCATATCGAAACCGTAACCAGTAACCATTGCACTGTTTTTGGGGAAGTACAGCTCGACCATTTTACGGATCGCAGCATCACGAACAGGCGCCGGGATATCTCCTTTTTTCAATTTACCAAGCAACATGTGAATAACCAGACCATCACAACCTAAACGGTCCATTGCCATGTGGCAAAGTTCTTCGTGGGCCAGATGCATCGGGTTACGGGTCTGGAAGGCAACAACCTTCTTCCAGCCGCGCTCAGCGATTTCGTTACGAATTTCAACTGCAGTACGGAAAGTGTCCGGGAATTCTTCCTGGAAGTAAGAGAAATTTAATACTTTGAATCGGACCTGACAGACAAACTTTACCCTGAGCATTGAAGGCATCAACCCCTGGATGTGCTTCAGGGGGCTTGGGACGATAAATTTTTTCAGACATCATCGCCATATCTGCATCGCTGAATTCTTCAACCGCCTTTACATCCATAACAGCCAGTACAGGATTGCCTTCGACGTTTGGATCTTTCAGTGCAATACGATCGCCGGCCTTGATTCCGCTGCGTCCTTAACCAGGTTTAAAATCGGAACAGGCCAGAACAAGCCGGATGTTGTTTTCATATTTTAGCAACAGACAGAGCATCGGCCTTATTCATGTAGCCTGTCAGCGGGTTGAAGTAACCGCCACCCAGCATAACTGCATTAGCTGCAGTGGCTGAACTCACAAGAATAGACTTCAGACCTTTAGCTTCTTTTTGCAGGGCTTCATTTTCAGCCGTGTCATAAACAAATAGCGGATTCAGTTTGTCTGAACCATGTGGTTGAATCATCGACATTTTTCCTCCTTAAGTTATTATTTAATTTATTTCAAGACCAAGCACTTCGCAAACTTTCTTGAATATATCGTCTATGTCTGCCAGTACCCTGCACTGACTTCACAAGGCCTTTTTTGCCGTAGTAGTCCATAAGCGGGGCTGTCTGGGCATGTGTATACCTCAAGCCTCTTCTTTATAGTCTCTTCCTTGTCATCATCCCTCTGGAAAAGTTCCTTGCCGCACTTATCACATACGCCTTCTTTTTTCGGGGCATTAAAATAGACATTGAACATCTGGCCGCAGGCCTTGCAGGTCCTTCTTCCGGTAAGACTCTTCATAAGATCCTCTAAGGGGACATCAACGCTGAGCGCCGCAGTCAAAGACATATCGAGGGCTGACGAGCATCTTGTCGAGCTCTTCCGCCTGCTTTGTGTTTCTCGGAAAGCCGTCAAGAATGTACCCTTTTTTGCAATCATCCTGCTTAAGTCTCTCTCTCAACCATACCCAAAACAACTCTGTCAGGTACGAGTTCGCCTTTATCCATATACTGATTTTGCTTCTTTGCCGAGGGCGGTCCCTGCTGCAACAGCTGCTCTCAGTAAATCACCGGTTGAAATCTGGGGAACATTATATTTCTCAATAAGTTTCTTTGCCTGAGTTCCCTTGCCTGCACCAGGCGCACCAAGTAATACTAATCTCATAAAGCCTCCTAACTATTTGGTTTTAAATCAATTCTTAAGTATCTGGAATAACAACCAAGCCTGTATTAAAAAAACAGATTAGGGCAGAGCTCAGCTTTTAAAACCATATAACTATAAGCATCGTATAATTTGAAGTCAAATTCATATTTCTGATAAATGGATAAGGATTCCTTATTAATCTGATTTTTAAATTATATAGCTATTTAATTTTGAAAAGAAAACGTATGCGTCCTTTTTATTACCTGTTATTATTGCAAGCCTTTGAGATATCTATAGAATTTTTTTATCGCCCGGCCCCTATGACTCAATCGGTCCTTTTCCTGATCTGTCATTTCCGCAAAAGTCCTGTCATGGCCTTCAGGATAGAAAACAGGGTCATAACCAAAACCATTAAAGCCTTTCTGTTTTTCACCTATTATTCCCCGTACATACCCCGTAAACGTCTTATACTTACCTTCAGGGGTGGCAAATGCGATGCAGCATACAAATCGTGCCTCTCTGGCCATGCCGCCGACTAAAGATCTCATTTCCCGAAGGAGTTTCTTTACATTATCAGCTATCCTTTGCCTTATCTCCTGCATACCGCGCGGAAAAAACTCCCGGGGCACCACCCAGAGCTTCGACTTCCAGCCCTGAATCATCAGCCACTGCAGGATAGCCGGTGAATTTTGATACAGCAAGGGCCTTTTTAATGGCATTTGCCCTGAAGGTCTTTCCGTCTTCTACCACTTCAGGACAGTCGGGAAAGGAATTGAGCGTTAAAAAGCTAATACCAAAACCGTCAAACATCCGCTTCATTTCCTCAACTTTTTTCTTATTCGTAGTTGCAAGCACAATGGTCATAAACATCACAACCTCTCAATTCTTATAAATTTTTATTGTATGTCCATAAACTGCCCAAGAAACTCAAAGGACTGTCATTCCCGCAAGTGAAGCGCGTCGGGAATCCTTCTGTAAAGCCATCGGAAAGATTCCGGACAAGCCGGAATGACAGACAAATGGCAAAATACTGAGTTTATGGACAGACACTATTAAAGACATACTGACGAAGTTGCTATTACGCAACGCTGGTTATTTTATGTTATATTTGAAAAATATTAAAGGCTTTTGTTAGTATTCTAAATGTCCGAGGAACAAAGAAGTGCAGGGCTTCTTCTCAGAACTGCAGCCAAAATTCTTGACTTCATCCTCATAGCTGCAGTCATAGAGATAATTCCGAGAGCTGGTTTTTATGCAGGACTTGCCTATATACTTTTGGGAGACGGTTTTTTTGACGGCAGGAGCCTCGGGAAGAAATTAATCAGGATTAAAGTTGTTTCTGCCAGGACCAATGCCCCCTGCACCTTCAGGGATTCTATTTTAAGGAACAGCTCTTTAGCTATAGGATATATTTTTTGGCTTATACCATGGGTAGGGTGGATAGTACTCTTTCTTGTTTCGGTTTTAGAATTTACTCTTATACTCGGAAGCAAAGATGGCATGCGGTTGGGTGACGAAATCGCCAGAACTGTTGTAATAGAAATGCAATAACCATATGGGGGTAGAATGTTTTTCCATAAAATACTCGGATTATTTTCAAACGATCTCGCTATAGACCTGGGCACCGCCAACACCCTAGTTTATGTAAAAGGAAAAGGTATTGTCTGCGACGAACCTTCTGTAGTTGTTATAAGGAAAGACAATAAAAAAACCGTTGCAGTCGGTATTGATGCAAAAAAGATGCTGGGCAAAACCCCAGCTAACATAACTGCGATAAGGCCTATGAAAGACGGCGTCATCGCTGATTTCGATGCAACCGGAGAAATGCTCAAATACTTCATCAAAAAAGTCCACAACAGGCGGAGCTTTGTTTCGCCAAGGGTCATTATCGGCGTACCATCGGGCATTACCCAGGTGGAACAGCGTGCGGTCAAAGATGCAGCGGAGGCTTCGGGGGCAAGGGAAGTCTATCTGATTGAAGAGCCTATGGCCGCTGCTATCGGCGTTGGACTGCCTGTCGGAGAACCCTCAGGGAATATGATCGTTGATATAGGCGGCGGCACAACAGACGTTGCAGTTATATCTCTTGATGGTGTTGTATACAGCAAGGCAGTAAGGGTCGGCGGTGATAAGATGGATGAGGCTATTATGGCCTATATTAAGAGAAGGTATAATCTTATGATCGGCGAGACAACAACCGAACGGATAAAAATAGAAATAGGATCGGCCTTCAGTTCAGGCAGCCCTGAAAAACAGGTAATGGACATTAAGGGAAGGGACCTCATATCGGGAATACCCAAGACTATAACCATTAATGAAGATGAAATACGCGATGCCTTATCTGAACCGATAAATATTATTATGGATACCATAAAAGTGGCTCTCGAAAATACGCCTCCTGAACTCGCGTCAGATATCGTTGACAGAGGTATTGTGCTTGCAGGGGGGGGCGCCCTTCTCCGCGGGCTCGATTCGCTGATCAAGCAGGAAACCGGCCTTCCGGTTATTGTAGCTGAAAACCCGCTCACAGCGGTTGTCCATGGGGTCGGCAAGATGCTGGATGAACTTGAGTTGCTTCGAAGAATCGCCCTGAATTAGTAATGTCTAAAAAGAAAATTCTTCTTTTTCTTTTTGTATTAAGCATCTCCTTTATCCTGATGACTTACCAAAGCAAAAGAGGTCATCTCTTTACCAGTACTTTTATCAATAGTACGCTCAATACCGCGCATTCCTTCACAAGGTCACTTGCTGACTCGGTTACATCGCCCTTCAAGAAGATCGCCCTCAGGGATGAAGACAATAAACTACTCAGGAAACGCATTGATGAACTTCTCCTGGAAAGGGCGAAATACCAGGAGGCTGTTTTTGAAAACAAGCGCCTGAACGAGCTACTGAAGCTTCGTGAAAACCAGCAGCAATACATATCAGCAGCCAGAGTGCTCTCAAGAGGGGTAGATCAGTGGTCGCACACCCTTGTGCTTAACAAGGGAGAAAAAAATGGTGTTTCCAAAGATATGAGCGCTATAACTCCAAAGGGATTCGCAGGCAAGATATTCAATGTTACAGAATCATATTCAAAACTCCTTTTACTGACAGATATCAATTTTTCCGCTGCAATAAGACTGCAAGAAAGCAGGAAAGAGGGAATAGCATCAGGGACAGGCACCAGAAAACTCATGCTCAAGTACATTCCCTATGAAGAAGAGGTAAAGATAGGAGACATAATTATAACCTCAGGGCTCGACCAACTGTTCCCGCCGGGCATTCCAGTAGGATTCATATCAAGGATCAACAAACAGGGTACCGGCCACTTCCAGTATATAGAGGTGACTCCGTATGTAGACGACTCAAAGATAGAAGAAGTATTAATAATCAAGTGAACTACCTCTGGTTGGCCCTCATTATATTTTTGGCTTTCTTATTGCAAAGCAGCGTATCCATCCTCGCAGTTCCCCCAAACCTCACAGTACTGGTAGTTTATTTTATCGGGATACGCTATGGCGGAACAAGAGGGCTGCTGACCGGGGTTCTCATCGGAGCCCTTGAAGACAGCTTGTCCACAGCAATGCTCGGACCGAACATGCTTGCCAAAGGCATGGTCGGCCTCTTATCAGCGTCCTTTATATCAGGGAACTTTTTAATCTGGACACCACTATTAGGGACTATCGCTGCCGCGCTTCTTACATTCACCGACAATGCCATTGTTTTTTTATCTTTGACTCTCTTTGACAAATTCCCTACACATATTTCGACAGCCCTGTTTATAGCAATCATGCAATCCCTAATGAACGCCTCGGCAGGAATCTTCATAAGGCCTGAAAATGCAGACTGAAAAGCCGGAAACACAGAAAATAGCAATAGCAGGTTATCTTGTGCTTTTAGGATTTCTGATCATTTTTCTCAGGTTGTGGCAGTTGCAGCTACTGCAGGGGGATGAACTAAGAAAAACTTCAGAATCAAACAGGCTGAGGATAATCAGGGTCTCAGCGCCGCGCGGCATTATATTCGACAGGAACGGAATTCCCCTGGTGAAAAACACCCCCTATTTCTGCGCCTCAATAATGCCTGAGGAGTTCAACACAAACAGTATCCCATCCCTTGCCATGGTGTTACACTTGTCTGAAGACGAATTAAGAGAAAAGATAAAAAGAAAAGCCCAGAGTCCTTTCACACCTGTAAGGCTGAAGGAAGGTCTGTCTTACAATGATGTAGGCTACATTGAGGCCAGACGTTCTGACTTCCCCGGTCTCTTTATTGAGATTGAAGTCAGCAGGGAATATCTCTACGGCGGAATCGGCGCACACGTAATCGGATATCTCGGCAAATTGACTCCGGGTCAGTCCAAAGATCCTGCATTCAGAGACGTGCCACAAGAAGCCTTCATCGGCCAATGGGGGGTAGAAAAGCTCTATGACAAATCTTTAAGGGGAACCCCAGGACAGAGGATAATCGAGGTTGACGCGATAGGCAGAGAAATCAGATTATTGAAAGAAAAGCCTTCTATTAAAGGCTCTGATCTTTCCCTAAGCATAGATATGGCCCTCCAAAAAGCAGCAGAAGATGCATTTGAGGGAAAAACAGGTGCGCTGGTTGCACTGAAATCTGATACAGGAGAAATTCTCGGCATTGTCAGTTCCCCTGCTTTTGATCCCAACAAGTTCGCGAAGGGCGTCAGTCCGGCTTACTGGAACGAAATCATGAATGACAAAAAAGTGCCGATGCTCAACAGGGCGATCCAGAGCCAATACCCCCCGGGATCTACCTTCAAAATAATAACCGCTATTGCTGCTCTCGAAGAAGGCGTAAGTGCTTCCGCGAGTATAACTTGCAACGGAGGAATGAGCCTGGGGAGCCATAGGTTCGGCTGCTGGAAAAAAGAGGGTCATAATACAATTTCCCTGCACCGCGCGCTTGTGGAATCCTGCGACGTCTATTTTTATAACGCGGGCAGGCAAGTAGGGTTCGATAAAGTACACGATTACGCCCTCATGTTCGGTCTTGGAGCAGAAACAGGCATAGGGTTCGGCAAGGAAAGAAAAGGTCTTATCCCAAATACCGACTGGAAACGGAAGATTAAAAAAGAGCCCTGGTGGCCCGGTGAGACTTTAATAAATTCCATAGGGCAGGGCTATGTGGCCACAACACCTATTCAGATGGCGGTCATGATAAACGCCGTTTCAAACGGCGGCAACGTTTACAAACCCTCCATAGTAAAAGTCTCCGAGCCGGTTCTCGTAAGAAAAGCCGCTGTGAAACCCGAGACCCTCGAATTCGTAAAGGATGCCTTATCGGGAGTTGTCAACGAACCCGGAGGAACAGGACAAGCCGCGAAGTCGGCTACCGTGATGATCGGCGGCAAGACGGGAACTGCGCAGGTCGTGGGGATAAGAAAAGATTCGAAAAACCTTAAGGAAGCTCAGCGGGACCATGCCTGGTTCGTTGCCTTCGCTCCTGTCGATAAGCCGAAAGTCGCCCTCTCTGTAATGATAGAGCATGGCGGACACGGCGGCAGCGCTGCCGCGCCCATAGCAAAAAAAGCGATAGAGGCGTATATGCTCCCTCTGGAGAAAAAAAAGGAGCTGATAAATGTTCAGGATTGACAGAAGGCTAATACAGAATTTTGACTGGATAACGCTTTCGATCGTGGTCCTTATATCCATAATAGGCATACTGACCATATTCAGCGCAACGCGTCAGCCGTCTGCAGGAGATTCGGTTCAGGCGACCTTTTATATCAGGCAAATGGTCTGGCTTGTCATCAGCATCCTGGCCCTGATTATTTTTATCAGCTTCGACTACATCTGGCTTGCCAGAATAGCTCTCCCTGTTTACGTAGCAGGCCTGATACTCCTGATCATTGTCCTGATTGCCGGACGAACAGGTATGGGTGCACAGAGATGGATCAGCCTGGGGCCGTTATCATTTCAGCCATCAGAATTCTTTAAACTGATGTTCATCATCATGCTTTCAAACTACTACAGCTTCTCACGGGAAGCTCTGGGGGGAGGCGGCTTGCTGCGGGTATTCTTTTTCGTTGTTTTTATCCCCTTTGTGCTCCTCTTTAAACAGCCCGATCTCGGGACTGCGATTGTTGTACTTCTCATCTTCATGTCTGTTTCCCTCGCAAAAGGCCTGCTCAAAAAAGTCATCCTCATGATAGTCGTCATTGGAATAATATCTCTGCCTTTTATAGGAAATATCATGTGGACAGGCCTGAAAGATTACCAGAAAAACCGGATTATTGCGTTTATAGATCCTGAAGTCGATCCTTCAGGGATAGGCTATCATATCAACCAGTCAAAAATTGCCATCGGCTCCGGCGAGTTCCTCGGTAAAGGGTATTTAGAAGGCACGCAGGGGCCCTTCAGGTTCCTGCCTGAAAAACATACGGACTTTATCTTTGCTGTGTTTGCTGAAGAATGGGGCTTTCTCGGTTCAGTATTTTTATTGTCACTTTATTTATTGCTGATCTTACGCGGGCTGGACACCGCGAGCAAGGCAAAAGACGACTTCGGCAGGCTGCTCGCCCTTGGCATTACCTTCATGTTCTGTATATACTTTTTTATAAACATCGGCATGACCCTGGGCATCATGCCGGTTGTAGGGATACCACTGCCGTTTATGAGCTACGGCGGGACAGCGCTGCTTTCAAACTATATTTCAATAGGAGTCCTGATAAATATACGTACGCACAGGTTCAGCCTCTTTTATTAAGCCGCTGCTTTTTGTTATAATTGCTATCTTGGATTTTATTGAATATTTATTGTCTTAAGCTTTAAACTAGTTACTGTTCTTTTTCACTGTATTTAGCATGGCGGTGTAGCTCAGGTGGTAGAGCATGCGACTCATATTCGCAGTGTCCGGGGTTCGAATCCCTGCACCGCCACCATTTTTTACCTTAATTCTCAAATCTATTACCCTTCAGACGCCCGCGTAAAGAGCGTTTTTTTCTTTGTCAATTCTCAACTCGAGATAACCTCTCAGACCAGCAGCACTTTGCTTATCCTGTTTTAAAAGCCTCTTTAAATCCATTCCGAAACAAATTAAGTTTATTAATGGTAAGATGTAGCTTACATTGAGAATACTGAATGAGGGGGATTATATGCCTGGAAAATCATCAAGGATAATACTGTTCGTTATACTCGGATTGTTTCTTACTCTGTTTTTCCTGCCGCAGTTCATCTCATTCTATGTTGACTGGCTCTGGTTTAAGGATGTCAGGTTTGAAAAAATATTCATTACAAAGATAAATGCCCAGGCAATTACAGCACTGGCAGGAATACTGGCAGGTTTTCTCATCACCTATGCGAATATTTTATTTTCGATGCACGCCACAAGGGGCAGGGCTATTGTTACGACTGCGTATAGCCAGACGCTCCCGCAGCTTGATATCCTGAGACACTTTGACCGCCTGAAAATCATTCTGCCGATAGTAATAGGCTTGTTAGTGGGTTTGCTGCTGAATAACAACTGGCTGACGTTTCTCTGTTATTTTAACGGTGTTGCTTCCGGCTTTTCGGACCCGATCTTCGGCAAAGACGTTTCTTTTTATTTGTTTGCACTCCCTGCCTACGAAATCATTTCTGCGACCCTGCTTTTGATTCTGGGGGTGTCCCTTGTTGTCTCTGCCTTAAACTACATATTGAAGGGCGC
Source organism: uncultured Nitrospira sp. (assembly GCA_963813295.1). Classification (GTDB taxonomy): domain Bacteria; phylum Nitrospirota; class Thermodesulfovibrionia; order Thermodesulfovibrionales; family UBA6898; genus JAOUFP01. Next base: position 219,371 of record CAWEYN010000023.1, on the reverse strand, counting down.
TCTGCTCCTCACCCAGAAAGGCATTGTCTCTGAGAAGGCCGCATCAGCACATCTCTCTGTTATCTGCTCCCTTATTTTTCTTGTACTGGCTGGAAAGGCCTATATAGGGATGCACGCCATCTTATACTCGTCACACGGACATGTGGCAGGAGCGACCTATACCGACGTTCATGCAGTCATCCCGTTTATGAAGGCAAAGATATTTGTGGCGCTCGCATCGGCAGTCCTTCTAATGGCTAATATCTTTCTGAGGCGCAGCCTGATTTTGATCGGGAGTGTCGTGGTATTTCTCGTGGTATCTTTTATCGGCAACTCGGTATATCCGGCAATTTTGCATAAATTCGTGGTTGCGCCGAATGAACTCGTAAAGGAAACCCCTTATATCAAACATAATATAGCTTTAACTCGAAAGGGCTTCGGGCTTGACAAGGTTGAAGAGAGGAATATATCCGGCAGCACAGCGATTGACAGGGAGGATATAAAGAAGAACAGCGCGACCATAAAGAATATACGCCTGTGGGACCATAGACCGCTGCTAGATACCTTCAGCCAGATCCAGGAGATACGCACCTATTATGATTTCGCCTCAGTAGGAAATGACCGTTACATGGTCAACGGTGAATACCGCCAGACAATGCTTTCGCCCAGAGAACTCTCTACGGAAAGTATCCCTACAAAAAACTGGATAAACGAGACACTGACCTTTACCCATGGGTACGGTTTAACGCTCGGACCCGTGAACCAGGTGACGCCTGAAGGCCTCCCTGTACTGCTTATTAAGGATATACCGCCTGTTTCGACCGAGAGCAGCCTGAAGGTCAGCAGGCCGGAAATTTATTACGGCCAGTTGTCCAGCAAGTATGTGGTTGTAAATACAAAATCAAAAGAGTTCGATTATCCCTCAGGGGAGCTGAATGTCTTTGTCGAGTATTCAGGGAAAACCGGGATAGCTATAGATTCATTTTTCAAAAAACTCGCTTTTTCCACATATTTCGGCTCTTTGAAGCTGTTTCTGTCAAATGATATAACAGATAAAAGCAGGGTGCTTTTCCATAGAAATATCCTCGAACGGGCAAATAAGGTGATGCCTTTTTTGATGTATGACGGAGATCCGTATATGGTCCTGTCTGATGACGGACAGCTTTTCTGGATATACGATGCATATACGGTGAGCAGTAAGTTTCCCTATTCACAACCTATTGGAAACGGAATTAATTACATCCGGAATTCAGTCAAGGTCACGATCAATGCCTTTGACGGAAGCATGAAGTTTTATATAGCAGACAGGGAAGACCCTATTGCCAGGACAATAAGCAAAATATTCCCGGGTACGCTTCTGCCTTTATCGGAGATGCCGGCTGATCTTAAAAGGCATATACGTTATCCTCTGGATATCTTCGGCATCCAGACCCAGGTTTATTCAACGTATCACATGGAAGAGCCGCAGATGTTTTACAACAAGGAAGACCAGTGGGAGATACCGGCCCTGGGAACAAGCGCCAAGGCAGAGGTTATGGAATCCTATTACACGATCATGAAACTGCCGGAAGAGAAAAAGGAGGAGTTCATCCTCATGCTCCCCTTTAATCCAAAGAAGAAGGACAACCTCTCAGCCTGGATGGTCGCACGCAGTGACGGGGAATACTACGGGAGGCTTCTGGTATATCGCTTTCCAAAAGACAGGCTCGTCTACGGACCAAAGCAGATCGTTGCCAGGATAAATCAGGACACTGAGATATCAAGACAGATATCACTTTGGGACCAGCGGGGTTCACAGGTGATCCAGGGGAATCTGCTGGTCATACCGATTGAAAATTCCCTCATATATGTCCAGCCGCTTTACTTACGGGCAGAGACAGGCAAGATACCTGAACTCAAAAGGGTCATTGTAGCGTATGAGAACCGCATCTCTATGGAAGAGACACTTGATGCAGCGCTTTCGAAGATATTCGGAGATGTCAGGGTTTCAGAAGAGGCAACCCCGTCAAAAACTGTCCTGCTTCCCGCGGCCAAGGAGGAAACAGGCCTTGCTTCAGCGGCCAACAGGCATTTTGACGCTGCCATGAATGCCCAGAGACAAGGGAACTGGGCCTTGTACGGGGAAGAGATAAAAAAGCTGGGAGAGATCATCAGGAAGATGCAGAAGTGATATATTGCGAGTCAGTCTTTCGACAGTTTTGTATAATATTCAATCTCAAGGAGCCTTCTTTTGATATCTGACCCGGCTGAATATCCGCCGATTGAACCGTCAGTTTCAATGACCCTGTGGCAGGGAAATATTACAGGTATCGGATTTTTGCCTAGTGCATTGCCGACGGCCCTGAAGGCGTGGGGTTTGCCTATCTTCTCCGCAAGCCATTTATACGTCCTTGTTTCTCCGTAGGGTATTTCCTTCAGAGTTTCCCAGACCTGTCTTTCAAATTCAGTGCCCTCCATGAACGCTGTCTTACAGGTAAACTCCTGCAAGGCTTTTTCAAAATACCCGGAGAGCTCTTTTTTGGCCTGAGTCATTCCCTCTTTACGTTTCAAGAGGATGTTTGATGGCCTGGAAAATGATATACAGGTCAATACATTGGAGGTAAAAATCAGGTATAGAGGACCTAAAGGGCTTTCCAGAATATCATAAAAGTCATTAAGGGATGGCCTTTGCTGTTTCATCCTGTTGACCTGAATAAATCTCTACCCTGTCGCCGCCCTTAAGTATGGCTGATGCCAGGGCCTTTTCTGTACACAATATAAGCTCTTCTGCTGACTGCCCGTCAAGATATACAATTCCGAGACTTGCAGTTATTCTGCCTCTGGGCTGAGATTCCTCATGCAGGAAAGGATAGTTTTTTATAATCGCATTAAACCTGTTGCTCAAGGAAAGCCCTGCGGAAAGGACCGTATTGGGGAGGATGACCGCAAAGGCATCGCCTCCGTAACGAACTACAACATCAGCGCCGCGGATATTTTTCCTCAGGAGCTCCGAGACCTTTTTCAAGACAATGTTGCCGTAGTCTTCCCCGTGGGCCTCAACATACTTCCCGAAGAAATCAATGTCGAGCAAAACGAGGTTTAGAGGCAGTTTGTACCTGGTCGCCCTGTTGACTTCCTGTGCAAGTCTTATCTGAAAATACCGGTGACTGAAAACCCCTGTAAGATCATCGATAAGGCCTGCGCGTTTTGCGTAAAGCACCTCGAGTTCCTCTATATGGTTTATCAGCTCCTTTGCGTCAAAGGCATGCCTCCTCACGATGCGTTCTATATTGCCCATCAGAGTCATCCTGTCTTCTACAGAAATATCACGCTCTGTCAAAATAAAGATGGGTATATTTTTAGTATAAGGGTTTTCCTTCAGTTCTTTGATTACATCAAAACTGAGCATGTCCGGAAGTACAAAATCCATGAGGATAATGCTCGGACGGAGCGCATGGGTAAGCTCTATCCCCCTTTTGCCTGTGAAGGCAGTATGGATAAAAAACCCCTGCGGCTCGAGAATCTCTTTCAAATACTCCACAACACTCTCTTCAGATTCTATCACGAGTATCGAAGTCGGACTTGTGATCTTCCCTTTAGCGAGATTCAACTCATCGAGTTTGTGCAGAAGAGCTCTCTTGTCCAGAGGCTTCATGAGATAGTCAGCTGCCCCCAGCGCAAAGGCGAGCTCTTTATTGTCTACAATGGAATGTATTATCACGGGTATCTCAGTCGTAGAAGATTCACTCTTGAGGGTCTGGAGCACTTCCCATCCATCCTTTTTAGGGAGCATTACATCAAGGGTAATAGCAAAGGGTTTCATGCTTTTGGCCTTCTGAATGGCCTCCTCGCCGTTATAGGCATGAGCGACCTTGTAGCCTGCCTGCGTAAGATGAAGGGTAAGCAGCTCAGCAGTAGAGGGATCGTCCTCCACTACCAGTATCAGGGGCGCCTCTTCTTTCATCCATGGGAAATTAAGACTGATCGCCTGCGGCTCTTCGGGCAATGCCGGTTCTACAGGAGATGTTACCGGTATAGTAAAAGTAAAAGTGCTTCCCTCTCCGAGATTGCTTTCAACCGAGATATTCCCGCCATGCAGCTCAACAAGCTTCTTGCTCAGGGCAAGGCCCAGGCCGGCACCGCCCCATTCCCTTGAAAGCCTTGTATCAACCTGCTCAAACTCATCAAATATCCGGTCCTTGTCTTCGGGCCCTATGCCTACGCCTGTATCATAAACAGAAAATCTAAGATAAGCGACTTTCACATCAGGTCCGGAGGTGTAATGCCCATTCGTGCTGTCAGCATATTCGACGCTGAGGCCCACCTTGCCGCCTTCAGGGGTGAATTTTATCGCGTTGGAAAGCAGATTATAAAGGACCTGTTTTATTTTGACCCTGTCGCCGGTTATGAGGTCAATCTCCTCTTCTGTCTGCACCTGCATGTTGATAAATTTGGTATCAGCAAACGGACGCATAATATTCAGCACATCCCCGATCAATTCTTTGACCCTGAATGTCTCATAAATCATCTCGTGTTTACCGGCCTCAATCTTCGCAATATCAAGCACATTATTAATGAGTTCAAGCAGATGTTTCCCGGCTGAATATATGTTTCTTATATACCGCTCCTGATTTTCAGTCAGCGGGCCAAATGTCTTCTCCATCAGAACATCCGAAAAACCGAGTATTGAATTCAGCGGGGTCCTCAGCTCATGACTTGTATTTGCTATAAACCTGCCCTTGAGCTGATTCATCCTCTCCAGCTCTTTGTTGGACTTCGCGAGCTCTTCTGTCCTCTCCAAGACCTTTCTTTCTAAATTGCTGTTTAATTCTTCAAGCTCTCTTGTCTTTTTTTCGAGCGCGTTTTTAAGGTCAAGTTCTTTTTCCAGGCTGTGCAGCACATAGATCATACCTAAAAAATTATTTTCCCTGTCATTCAGCCTGGCTGCATTAAGCTTGACTTCAAGCTCTCCGTTCTTTGCATCAACAACAGTGACTTCAAACCCTTTCAGAGATGTCTTCTTTTCAAGCAGTTTTTTTACAGAACCTGCTGGATCACCGTTTTTTATCAACGATGTTATCGTCTTGCCGATAAGTTCATCCTGGGAGTATCCAAGCTGCAGAGTCGAGGATTCATTACAAGTGACTATCAGCCCGTTGGAGTCTGTCATAAGAAGAATGTCGGTGCTTGACTCTACAAGGCTCAAAAATTTCAGCCTGTATTCATCCAACCCTTTTACCAGGTTAAAACGGTCAAGCGTTAAGGCAATAATGCCTGTAACCAGTGCTAATGAAGACTTTTGCCTCTCAGAAAACTGCCTCGATTTGAAATCATCGATATACAGTATCCCTGCAAAGTCGCCCCTCAGTAAAATAGGGTATGCCAGAACAGACCTTATTTTTTCAGCCATCAATGCCGGGTTATTTGTGTAATTACTTTTTTGAACATCGGTTATTTCAACAAACTCTTTTGTATGAAACACCTGCTCTGTAATTCCTCCCGGCAATATCTCCCAGGAATTGTTTTCCAGAAATCTCTTGCTCAATCCCCTGGAAGCAGCCAGTTTCATCTGCCTCCCCTCATAGACCGCAATGCTCCCGGCCGGGGCATCTACGATATCGAGAGTCTTCGCAAGCACGATTTCGAGAAATTCGCTCAATGTTGAGGAGGAGCAAAGTTGTGCAGCCAGACCATAAAGTATCTTCTGGTCTGCCATTGTCTTAATCACCTCTATCTTGGCCCTCTTCTGCTTTTCGATAATTTCCCAGAGAAACCTTGCGCCTGTCCCTTCAATCACCTCAACACTGTATGTGAAGATCGACCTTATCTTATTGCTGATCTCAGTATCGCCAGTGACATTTACAACAACATCAGGGGTTGATGTAGCAAAGGATTCTAAATCAGTAAAAACAGGTATGTCCCATTTTCTGGCAAGCACCACGCCTGGAGCATCAAGTTTATTTTCGTAGATCCCTGCAAGACACGTATTAGGATCTCCCCTCAGCAGGGATATAAGCGCACTGCCGCCAATGCCCCCTCCTGCTATGGCAAGTCTAAGCAAACACTTTCCCCCGCAATAGAAGTTGAGGATACCATCTGCAGAAACAGCCCGGTCAGCTCAGGGTCCCATTGTCCGTCGTACTGTTCTTTTTCCATAACTGACAAGACATAGTCCATCGTCCTTTTGTCGCGGTATGGCCGGATTGAGGCCATAGCATCATATGAATCAAGAATGGCGAGAATTCTGGCCATTAAAGGGATATCGTCACCTCTGAGCATGTCAGGATATCCATTGCCATCCCAGCGCTCGTGGTGAGATCTTATAGCAGGAAGAACACTCTGCATCGACAACAACGGCCGGCAGATACTTTCTCCGATCAGTGGATGTTTCCGGACAATTATTTTCTCCTCTTCTGTTAGCTCTGCTGGTTTCCTCAAAATCTTTTCGCTGAAACCTATCTTTCCTATATCATGCAATATGCCTGCTTTTTTTAAGATCTCAAGCTCTTTTTCAGGAAATCCGAGGAATGAACCAAATTCTTTTGCAAGGTCCCCAACCCGTGTGGAATGCCCTTTTGTATAATAATCATTGGCTTCCATAGCAACGATAAGGCTGAAGATTATATTTTCGGAATGATCAAGCTCCTCATGCAGTTCTTTCAACTTCAAAAGAGATTTCACCTTTGTAAGCAATTCCAGCACATCAAAAGGCTTGCTTATAAAATCATCAGCTCCGCATTCTATTCCTGTTATTCTGTTTTTTTTATCGTTCAGGGCGGTCAGAAGAATGACAGGGAAAAAAAACTTATCTGTCAGACTCTTCAGTTTTTTGCAGAGTTCAAATCCGTTTATCCCCGGCATCATAACATCCACAATTGCAATGTCTATAGAATAGCTGTTGAAGATATCGATTGCAGGACTCAGCACCCGATGCCATATGAACGCTATACCCTGCTCTTTGAAAAACAGCTTCCATCAATTCCAGGTTGGCTGATACATCATCAACCACCAGAACCGACGGCCTCTTCTCTTCTTTCATAAGACTGAAAGGAAGACTCATGAAAGATTAAAGCATCAGCATATTAAAAAGTCAAGTTTTTTCTTTAAGAATGGGCTGTTGTAATGAAGATCTAATCTGATACTTAAATGCCAGGGTTGTGCTATACACGAAACACTATATAATTTTTATGCCCGCATAATAACAGCAGGACTGGTTATTAAGATCGTTTATGAATGACCTTTCAACTCCGTCATCAAAAAGTATCCTGACAAGACAAAATCCGCCTGGGAGCCTTGAATGCTGTTCCTCCACCACCTCACCTTTGCCCCAATAAGAGAAACTTAGGTGCTCAACTCTGTCGCCTGTCTTAAGGTATAACCTTGGTTTCATTTGTTTTATTATACACCATGACCCGCTGTTGCATAGTAAAATGGATTCCTTTATCTGAGCTGATAGCCGTAGATGGTGTATACAAAATGGCCCAAAATTGTATAAGAATCCATACCCCATTTTTCCGGAATCGGCCAGTATGGCTCACCGTCTTTCAATGCCTTTATCGCAGCATCATCAAGCATTTTGTATCCTGATGTGCGCTCAAGCTCTACTGCCCCGAGCTTCCCGTCCTTCTTAATGGTAAAACGTATTTTCAGGTCACCGTACAGACCTCTTGCCTGTGCCTCAGGTGGATAAACCCATATACTCTCTATCTTTTCCTTGAGCTTCCTCATATAACCAGCATATCTGTAGTCAGAAGTATCAAAGGTGATCGAATCATCCTTTTTCTTTTGTGAGCCGGACTCCTCCTTTCTGGCACTGTCGCCAATAACTCCTGGGTCAAAAAGTTTTGCCCTGTCCAGGTATCCAGGCTTATCGTTCAATATACCATTTTTAGGAACACCTGACTTGCGTGAACTGTTGTCACTCTCAGTTCCAGGACGTGTTCTTGCGTCAAGCCCTTCCCCAGGCTTTTCCGACTTACCGGGACCTGGCTGTACACCTTCAGGCAACTGCTTCCCGGTTTCTTTTCCCATGCCAGGAACAACAGGCTTATCAGGGGAAGGTATATATCGCGGCCTTGCCGGTGAAACAGGAGGTCTCGGGGACATACGTGACGGCACGTTTTTTTTCATTACTGGTGGCATGGGCAATGATGGCTTTATCGCGGGTTTTGATAACTCCTCAGGAGAAATAAGCCTGGTAATAAATTCCTTAGGTTTATTTTTTGCTTCCTCAGGAACAAAATACATCCCGATAAAAATGCCGATGTGGATTAAAACTGAAAAGACAATAAACTTCTTTATAGTCAAATGGTACAGTTCCTTAAAAGAAATTAAGGTGCTGCCAAAACAAGGCATACCCGGCCTTATTGAGTCATACAGCCCCTTTAATTATTATACTATTCCGAATCTTTTCTCGCTTCTTTCAAGCTTCCTCAAAACAGCGGCCAAGACCTGTATCCGTTAAAACAGCATCTCTGTGGTTAACGGCTCTTTTTAGGGTAATAGCAACTCCTGAGGGAAACACGTTGGTTTAGAAAAATCAGAAACCCGGGGGAAAGGGGCAGTGTATCTTTGCTTTTCTTACAGAAGCGCTGCCATTGATAAAATAAGCAGATATTTTAAAGAAGAAATTATCCACTGACCCTGAGATCGTACTATCCCTGTTTTCTGCCCAGGGCCTTGTCTTCATGTTGTTATTTATTGCGACAATCACGTATACATCGCCTGTAGTCATCCCGTTAATATCCTCCTGACTTGGATTCGGAAGACCCTTATTCTCCCCAAACTGTGTATGGGAATGGAAATCTCCGATTATCTGCAGACGGCCAAGCCGGGCAAGTATCGGCTCGATCTGTTTATGGCTTCTGTCAGGTGATTTTACACCTTTGGGCTTTCTGCTGGCTGTCTGTAAACTGAAGGCATGCTCTACAATAAACCTGTCTTCCAGTTTATAGCCCAGCAGAAAGCCGAGGCATTCACTCTTGTAAACTTCAGCAGAACTTAAAAGTAAATCAATAAATGCATTCTCGGACAAGTAAACTCTCATTGAAGACTCCCTCCGGCAAGACCGCAGGGAATCTCAATGCAAGGTATGTTTTTTTTCATTATATTCGCTCTCTAACCCCGTGGGCAAGACCACGGGGAATATCGCTCGTTATCCATTCATGCATGCTTTGGCAAACGCACAGTCAGCACCGGACAGGGCGCATGACGCACGACCTGTTCTGCAGTACTGCCAAAGAGCATCCTGTCCAGTCCTTTTCTTCCGTGTGTCCCGATAACAATAAGATCGATTTTGTTCTCTTCAGCAAACCTGGATATCTCTTCATAAGGGGTCCCCTTCAAAACAACATGCTCCACATCCTTGCATGCCTTCATCTCCTCGATAAACATTTTTTAAGTTCAGCCTTTGCGTTTTTTTCCATCTCCTTGTACAGTTCGTCCAGCGTAACATGCGGCACGTACGAGCCTGATGTTTTCGCGATATCATAAATAACATGGACTAAATACAGCTTCGCGCCATAACGCTTTGCAAAATCAACTGCATAAGGCAATGAACTGGAAGAACCTTCTGAAAAGTCAGCTGCAAAAAGAATTTTTTTGATCTCCATTTTAAACCTCCCTTAGGTATTTTGCTGCATTTTCAGGGGACGTAGGTAATATATAAAAACCAGACCCCCATTCAAAACCGCTTGTCCTTAAAAGCCTCGGCATTATCTCCAAATGCCAGTGAAAATCCTCACCCAGCGTATGCCAATGGTTCTTTCTCGGTATCCTGTTGGGCGCCGAATGTATAAAATAGTTAAACGACACGCCGTCAAAGATGGCCCGCAGCTTCTTTAATACAGAAGAAAGAATAAGGGCCATATCCTCAACTTCATCTGTTATGATGTCCTGGAATGCACAGTTATGTCTCTTGGGCATTATCCAGGCCTCGAAAGGAAATTTTGATGCATATGGGCAAAATGCAATAAAGTTTCTCGTTTCTATAATAACTCTGCTTCCGAACCTCAGCTCCTCTCTCATAAGATCACAAAAAATACATCTTTCCTTATAAGCAAAATACTGTTTGGCGCCATCAAGTTCTTCCTTTACCCTTTTGGGAATAACAGGGGTAGACGCAAGATGTGATATCGGGTGTGAGTACGCCGCGCCGGCAGAGACGCCTGAATTTTTATATATTAGCGTATATCTTAAGCGTGGGTCTTTCTCCAGATCTGCCATCCGGTCTCTGTATGTGCTAAGCACTCTTGCCATTTGATCAATGCCAATATCTTCAGGCCTGACAGAATGATAGGGCGATTCTATTATAATCTCGTTTGCCCCGATACTGTTCATCTTGTCATACATCCCTTCGCCCTTCCTTCCCATTTCACCTTCCACGCGGAAGACCGGCGATAAGTTGGGAATCACCCTGGTCCACCATTTGCCTGAAGGTCCATCAGGGTCCGGAAGCGACATTATTTCCCCGAGGAAGTTCTTTCTCCCTGCCGGCACAGAAAAAACAGTCTTTTTCACTATTATCCTCAGGGAACATCACATATTCAGAAGGGGTTTTGGACTGGTTAAGGACCGCCACCCATCTGCCCAGAAGCGGGTCTTTTCTCAGTTCATGCAGGTCTGTTTTTTCCATATATTTCCCTCAACCCTTCATGTGTCAAAAAAACATTCACATCATGGGGCCTTCTTATTAACGCATCGACAAGATGAGCATAGCCGCCTGTTATGACAACCCTGAACATATAACCAGCCTCTTTTTCAATCTCAGCAAGGACCCTTTCAACAGCCCCTGCTGTCCCTATCAACAGCCCTGAACGAATACATCCGGCGGTATCTGTTCCAAGGGCAGGCACCAGGCTGTTCCAGTGGGACCTTTGTCAGCTTTGACGTCCTCTGCAGCCAGCACATCGTTCATCAATCCGATCCCCGGCATAATTGAGCCCCCAATGAAATCAGCATTTTTACCGACAATTGTTATCGTTGTCGCTGTCCCGAAATCTATTACTGCAACAGGCTCCCGGTAAATAGCATATGCCCCTGCTGCATCAGCAAGCCTGTCTGTTCCCAACTCCTCAGGGGCCTTGACCTTCAGATTCAGCCCTGTATCCATATGATGGCTCAGGACCAAAATATCGTTATCTTTATTCTCTGACAGTTTTGCAACAGCGTCCCTTAAAACCAGTGTATGGCTTGTGACCACAGATGATATTATACAGCTAAAAAAAGTTTTTTCTATATGATTTTGTTCGAAGAAATCAAGCATAAGCCTGCTGTATTCATCAGCAGAGCGCAGGGGATGAGTTGTTATTTTCTGGACCAGAAGCCCTGAATCCAGGAAATAACCTATATTTATCGTAGAGTTACCAATATCAATCGTTATCAGCATTTTCAGCCCTGAAAAGTGTTCGCCATTTTATTACAGCGCCATGTTTATTTATTAGGAGCTATCTTAAAAGAGTGATATCTCCTGCGCTGATCTGCCTTCTGAGGCCTGAATCCAGTTTCAGGATAAGCATTCCGTTATCGTCTATATCTTCTGCAAGGCCGATCAGTATTTCATCTCCTATAACCACTTTAACACTTTTTCCGAGTGTTGAAGAAAGTATTTTCCATTCATTAAGCAAAGGATACTTTCCCAGATTTATCAGCATGCTGTAGAAGTGCTCTATTTGCCTCAATACCTCAATGACCAGTTCATTTCTGGAACAATATTTTCCTGACTCTTCTTTAATAGATGTAGCAATGGAGCGTATTTCCTCTGTAAAATCCTCTTTCCCCATATTCACATTTATTCCGATCCCGATCACAGCAAGGTTGACCTTATCAATATCAGCGCGAATCTCCGTCAAAATCCCCCCGAGTTTTTTCCCTGAGAGGATAAGATCATTGGGCCATTTTATACTGACCGGCAGTCCGCTGATTTTCTTTATAGCATGTGCGCAGGCAACAGCTGCAAGCAGCGTAAGCATTGTTGCGTCCCTTGTGTCCAGCCTTGGTTTAAAGGCAATACTCATATAGATATTCCTGCCTGGCGGCGAAATCCAGATCCTTCCCAGCCTGCCTTTTCCTTTTTTCTGCGAGTCTGCAATTATTACAGTATTTGCCCTCAGGTCTTCTTTTGCTGCCAAAGACATCGCAAGCTCGTTTGTAGAGGAAACCAGATCATAAACAAAAATATCCTTCCAGAGCCCCCCTTTAAGCGCTGATTTTATATACTCTGCTGAAAGATCAGGAGATTTGACCAGCAGATATCCCTTTGAAGGCACTGCTTCAATGATAAACCCCTTCTTCCTCAGGCTGACGATCCTTTTCCATACCGCAGCCCGTGAGATCCCCAGCTCAGCGCTTATTTTGGCGCCGGAATAGTAGTCATTATTTTTCTTAAGCAGGTCTATGATATTTTCAGGCATTCGCCTCCCCTTGTCGCTTATCTTACCGCAATTTTAGACAGCAACTATTTAAAATACCATAAAAAGAAAGACAAGAAGAGATAGAATACGTTTCCGGCATGCAAGACAAGTCCTTTTACCCTTCGCAAAAAGCTTTGCATTATCACAGTGAAAAAATAATTCCTGAAACAGCTCTGGGCTTTAAGTCCTCAGGCGATTGTCAATTGACTTTTCCCCTGAAAATCTGATGATGCTTTATTTACAAGTTTAAAAAGGAGGCAGCAAATATGAAAAACGTTTCTTGTCGGGTGCAATCTTATTGGGTACTGGTAATTGTCGTTCCAATTCCAGCATTTGCAGGGGTAAGTATAGGCATTGGCATTTCCCTGCCACCGCCCATCACATTTGGGGGCCCCCCGGAGGTGATAGTATTGCCTGATACAAACGATGTGTACGTTGCTCCTGATATAGATGCAGCCTCTGCGTAATCAGGCTTCAGTCGTAATGCTGGTTGATATTCTGCCGTTGCCCTATCCGATAGGCCTTGATTTAAGTATGTAATCGCCAAGATTATTATGAGCCTCTGCGTAATCAGGCTTCAGTCGTACTGCTGTTTGGTATTCTGCCATTGCCCTGTCCCATAGGCCTTTTTTTGAGTATGCAACGCCAAGATTATAATGAGCCACTGTACTATCAGGTGACTTCTTGACGGTGTCTGACCACAGAATAAAACTATCCTGCCAGACGTTATTCCTGTTTATAGTTCCGACGGTATATAACCCCATTATTAATATAAAGACTATCATAATGCTCTTGGTTGTGCCCGGCAGCTTCTCCTTGGCCCATGATAAAAAGATCGCGAGGAGAAGCACGTAACCAACAGAGGGCAGGTAAAGGTATCTCTCGGCAAAAGGTTTCCCGGTGATTCCCTTTATGTAGAATACCGGCAATAGAGGAGTGAGCAATAGACAGTAGACCGAAAAAAATTAATCTGTTCTTTCTGTATGCTACCATCGCAATACTAAAAAAAATGACACGTCACAACTATGGAAAGTATTCCCTCAGCATCAAATAAAGAGCTGGTAGGATGGAATGTGTGCCATAAATTCAAATCAAACGGCCAAAGCAGGCTTGTAAGATATTCTCTAAAAAGCGGAAAGATATTTATGATGAATTGATAAGTGCTCAGATCAGGATAAGCATTTATTGGTGCAAAGCTTCTGAGAGCATAGTATCTCGCTAAAAGATAAATACCTATAATGACTACATATGGGATATATGTCTTAATGCCTGGAAGTATTGTCTTATCAAATTGTTTTAACTGGTAGTCATAGTAGATCAACATTATCGGAAGAGTAAGGGCTGGCTCTTTGAAAAGAATTGCTGCCGAGAATGAAAGAATGGAAAATAGATAGCTTCTTTTGGAGCCGTCCCGAAACGAGATGTAAAAATAAAAAGAGAGAAGGTAAAAAAAAGTAAACGTCCAGTAGCCGTATTAGGAAAGCAGAACCTGGGCATCCATGAGCTATCAATGGCATGTGAGCCAGCAACATAAAAGGCAAGATGAATCTCATCTGACGTCCTGTCAGGATCCATCCACGCTTTGAGCACCTCGAGGATAAAGAGGTTGTACTTGGTTACCATCTTCATATCAACGACCTTGCATTCAAAATTCGCATGAACACTCGTCGATAAGCGGGGCTTTAACGTATGAGGCATGTAGACTGCGTGAGCCCATAGAGCTTCAGCTTGTCTGCTAACCTGCTTGCCGGCTTCTGATAATGACCTTTTTTTTCTTGAGGCTTTACCCACGGAGTACTATACCACGAACATATATTTTAGCGGAATTGCCGCTTCCTATTTTATATCAAGAGCGCTCGTCGGACATAACTGACAGTTACGTACATCATTGAAATAGCCCATATTATGGATGCAATTGAAAAAAACGTTTTCTGCCATGACACTCCTCCTTTCAGTCATTAGAAGTTCATTCCCAGTTGTCTACTCAAATTATAGCAACGTATACGGGTCTTTGTGAGAGGATAGAGGACGGTGGCTGCTAAATACATAAAAAATCGATGTTACATCCGGGAACCAACATACATGGCGAAATGTCCGAGGTAACAGTTATCAGGTGCAAGCCGCAAAAATAACCAACCACTCCAGGTAAGCCCATTGAGACGGACAGCCGCCTCAATGGGCGTGAAGATTGTTCTCATGTCTCAATCAGACGATGTTCGTTGAAGAACCGGGCTGACACTATTTAACGTACTCTCTTTTAGACGGCCATTCACATTCTTCGTAAAGCACACAATTGCCGCACCTTGGGCTCCTTGCTCCGCAGGTCTCTCTTCCATGAAGGATAAGGGCATGGTTAAACTTCGTCCATTTGCTCTGTTCTATCTGCTGATTGAGCTCTGCCTCAACTTTATCGGGATTCTTTGAATGCGCAAGACCGAGCCTGTTGCTGACACGCAGAACATGGGTGTCAACAGCAATAGCCTGTTTGCCAAATGCAGCTCCCAAAATTACATTGGCGGTCTTTCTGCCCACTCCCGGAAGTTTTACCAGTTCCTCAAGCGTCGAAGGCACAACTGAACCGTATTCTTCAGAAAGCATTTTGCAGCAGTTTTTGATTGATTTTGCCTTGTTCCTGTAGAAACCTGTTGATTTGATCTCCTCTTCCAATTCCTTCAGATCTGCTTTTGCAAATTCAGCCGCTGTCTTATATTTCTTAAATAAGCCCGGGGTAACCATATTGACGCGGACGTCTGTACATTGGGCAGAAAGTATTGTAGCAACAAGGAGTTCCAGAGGATTTTTGAAATTCAATGCAACCTTAGGAGAAGGGTATTTTTTCAGAAGTATGTTGACAATTTTTTTTGCGTTAGCCATTTGGGCAGCTCAGCTTTCGTTTATTTTGTTCCTTAAGCAGTATCCCAGACAGTGCTATTCTTCCGGCAAGATAACAACATCGATCTTCCCCTTAAGCTTTTCTGCAAACTTAAGCGCATCTTCCTTTGTGCCGACAATTGAGCCGTAATGCATGGGGATAGCCACTTTCGGCTTTATATCAAGCGCTGCCTGGACTGCCTCATCAGCTGTCATGACATATGTGCCTGAGACAGGCAAAAGCGCAATGTCAGCCCTGATGTTTTTCATCTCAGGAATATAGTCTGTATCACCGGCGAGATAAATCCTCTGGCCCTTTACAGTAAAAACATACCCCACCCAGCCGCGGTCCTTTGTATGAAACTGCTTATTGGTATTGTATGCCGGAACCACCTCAATCGTAACACCCTTTATTTCTATTTTGTCCCCTGGCTTGACAATCTTTATGTTGCCCTGGAGCTTAGCGGCACAATCAGCAGGAGTCAACTATAACAGTATCCGGCCCCTGGATCTTTTTTACATCCTCTGGGCGAGCAATGGTCACGATGTTCGTGGGTAATCAAAATAATATCGGCTTTATCTTTCTTTTTTATATTAAAGGGGTCAGTATAGATAAGCTGTTCCCCCTCGATCCTGAATGTATCGTGTCCCAGCCAGTGGATGTTATTGGTCATAGCGTAGCCCTCCTTTGCATTTGACAGCATAAAAAGCAACAGTCCGGCCATAATGAAAACTGTTTTAATGAATGCTCTCATTTGCTGAAATTATATCATACACGCCCCTTTTTCACACTGGCTATAAAGACAAAAAAGAGTATAATTGATGAAATGAATAAATTGTAAGGAATGAAAATGCGACACATCATACTTGGCACAGCAGGACATATAGATCACGGGAAGAGTTCACTGGTAAAGGCCCTTACAGGCATTGATCCGGACAGACTTAAAGAGGAGAAGGAGCGGGGCATTACCATTGACATCGGGTTTGCGGACATCAGCTATCCTGAAGATAATCTCACTGTCGGCATAGTCGATGTGCCCGGCCATGAAAAGCTTATCAGCAATATGCTTGCAGGCGCAGGAGGCATTGATATCGTTCTCATGGTCATCGCTGCAGACGAGGGGATTATGCCACAGAGCCGGGAACATCTCGCGATATGCAACCTCCTTAAAATAAAGTCCGGACTGATTGCGCTTACCAAGACAGACCTTGTTGAAAAAGAGTGGCTCGAGCTTGTTTCAGATGAGATCAGAGGCTTTGTCAAAGGCACCTTTCTTGAGGGTTCTCCTGTTGTTTCAGTATCTTCCAGGACCGGCGATGAATCTTGAGTTGCTCAAAAAAGAGATAAGGGACCTTGCCCTCAGGGTCACCCCGAAGACCTCAGGAGGATTATTCAGGCTGCCGATAGACAGGGTTTTTTCCCTCAAGGGCTTCGGGACAGTAGTCACCGGCACAGCAATATCAGGAAGCATCTCTGTCGACAATATGCTGGAAATACTGCCCCGGAATATATTAACAAAGGTCAGGGGCCTGCACAGCCACGGGAAAGCTATCACTACAGCCTATGCAGGACAAAGGGTTGCTGTCAACCTTCAGTCTGTCGAAAAAGAAGATTTAAGCAGAGGGGATGTCGCTGTTGCACCTTCGAGCTTTTTCCCGACAAAGACAATAGACGCATTCCTTGAACTTTTAAGCGATGCTCCGCTTTTAAAGAGCAAGAGCCTGGTCCACTTTTACATAGGAACTGCTGAAACCATAGCCCGCGTTATACTCTATGGAAAAGACGAGTTAAAGGCAGGAGATAGCTGTTACTGCCAGTTCAGGCTTCAGGACCCTGTTGTATCAATGTCAGGAGACAGATATATAATCAGGAGATTCTCGCCTCTTGAAACTCTCGGAGGAGGTGAAGTCCTGGATCCCTCACCCCTGAGAAGGAGAAAAAAGGACGGCATTCAGGATTTGGAGGCGATGCATAAGGGCGGCCTTCAACAGAAGATATCGCTGAAGATAGAAAAAGCAGGGATAACCGGTATCTCTGTTAACGCAATAAACGGCTGGATCAATGCGGATACACAGGCTATCGCAGCTGCTGTCGAGAGGCTGAAAAAGGCTGACGAGATTGTTCAGCATGAAGATATACTGCTGCACAGGAAGGCGTTCAACCTCATACAGGCAAAGATTGCCGGACTGCTGAGCGCATTTCATAAAATGCACCCTCTGAAGCCCGGGATGCCGAAGGAAGAAGTCAGGACACACCTCAAGATCGATGTGAAGTTGTTCAATTTTGTATTGACAGGCTTTAAAAATATCACTGTTGATAAAGACCTGGTCCGCTTGAAAGAGTTCAAGATAGCGCTTTCGACAAACGAGGAGGCAAACAGATCAAAGATCATCGATCTGCTTGAAAAAGGCGGATTCCAGCCACCTTCAAAGGCCGAGATAACAGAGATTCTCAAAATCGATCAAAAGCAGGTCTCGGATATTCTGAATATCCTGTCAAAAGAAAAGAGCATTGTAAGGATCAGCGACTCTCTCTACCTTTCCGCTGCATCGTATGAAAGCATGATATCTTCATTGAAGGACATTTTTTTCAAATAAATCCGAAATAACAGTTGCGGAGTTCAGGGATATTCTCAAGACATCCAGAAAATTCGCGCTTTCCTTCCTCGAATATCTCGATTCAAACAGAATAACCCTCAGGACAGGTGATGTGCGGAAACTGATCCTCAAAGCATAATGGACAACTTCCCGGGTCTGAGATATCTGTTTTTTCTGCTGCTGGTTCTTGCTGTGCCTGCCGCTGCCTATGCTGAAATCATTGTCAATGACACTGTTGCCTTGAGCAGGGAAGAGATCCTGATAAAGGCTGAAACAAAGAGCGGCTATTTTGCAAAAGGCGGGAAGATCGTGGAATTCTCTGTAAACGGGAAATCCATAGGCAGTGTTCTTTCCGGTGGAGACAGCATTGCATACAAAATATTCAAAACAGGCAGGCCGGGGATGTATACGGTTTCTGCGCAGGAGCGGTAAGGATACCGGCAGCGGTGTTATCCTGGTCCTGAAAAAAGGCAGTGCGCTTGTGTTCATTGATATTGAAGGCAGCCTGCTGGCAGCGCCTTTTGCAAAAAAACCGATCAAAAGCAGCAGGGAAGTAATCAGAAAAATAATGAATTCATACCCTGTGGTTTACCTCCATACCGGAAATATAGGGATAAACGCGGTCAGGGAATGGCTCAGGCATAACAAGTTCCCTGCCTCTGCTGTTATGTCCTGGCAGATGGGCGACATATTTGCAGCTCTGAATAAAAAAGGCATCAAAATAAAGGCTGTAATCGGGAGCCAGGCGGTTATTGACTCGGCAAATGCATATAAACCGGAATCTTTTGGCTTTGATGAAGATGACAGCTCAAAAAATCTCAAGACATGGCAGAATATAGAGAAAAAGCTGAGATAAGCATCAGAAAACTGACAAGAAAGGACCTTGCAGCTAGATAAAAATAAGACCTGCCCTGTAATAACTGTCAAACTTCCGGGCCCATTTTACCATGGCGATATGGAGGTTGCCTTTATTGTGCTGGTCATCCCATTCCAAAACATGTCCTGGCTCAAGGGGAAAATCAGTAATCAGGCCGATACCGGCAGGACTCTTATCAATGGTTTTCCCTTGGCGCAAACCCGCTTAAACTCTGAGGACTGTGTAAATAAGATTGTAAATTCCAATGGAATACTGCACGCCTCTCTTGTATGCTTCCGCTCTTCTGATTTATATCATTGTTGCTCATTTTTTCCTCTTGAACTGTTGCTGAAAAAAACGCAATCTAATTTGTGGGACTTGCCTGCCCTTTAAACCAGCCTGTTCTTATCGATAGTTTTTACTTGAAAAAATATACTATACGATTACAGCATTGTCAATAATTTATATTACATGAGACCTTGAAAAAGTCTGAAAATCTCTTCTGTCATAGTGGGCCTGTCAACTATACTCATAAATAAGCAAAACATCAACTGATTACTTTATAAGTATTGAAAGATTCTGCTATATTGAATATATGAAAATATCAAGGATACTTTTAATTGTTTTTTGTTTTGTTTCATGTTAATGCCCATGCTCTGGATATTGCAGAATATACCCTGAAAAACGGCCTGAAGGTCCTGATTCTTGAAGACCATAAGGCGCCGACAGCGACCTTTCAGATATGGTACAGGGTAGGCTCCCGGGACGAGAATATCGGCAAGACAGGCCTGAGCCATCTGCTTGAGCACATGATGTTTAAAGGGACAAAAAAATACGGTCCCAAGACATTTTCCCAGACTATCCAGAGGGCAGGCGGCACAGACAATGCCTTTACATCAAAGGAATATACCGGCTATTTCGAGCTGCTCGCCTCAGACAGGATCGGGCTGCCGATTGAGCTTGAGGCAGACAGGATGCGGAATCTCGTTCTGACAAAGGATGCGGTCCTCTCTGAGCGGGATGTGGTGACAGAGGAGAGGAGGCTCCGTTATGATGATGACCCGCAAAGCCTTGTCTATGAGCAGGTAATGGCCATGGCCTTCAATAACCATCCTTACCGGTGGCCTGTGATCGGCTGGATGTCCGACCTGAAGACCCTGAACCCCGATGACTTGATAAATCATTACCAGACCTATTATGCGCCGAATAACGCGGTGGTAATCGTAGTCGGTGATGTAAAGAAGGAAGATATAGTGTCCAAAGTTGAGGCTGCTTTTGGCAATATCCCTGCCGGCCCCGAGATAAAGACAGTGAAAATTGAGGACGAAGAACAAATGGGGGAAAGAAGGTTTTATGTGAAAAAAGAAGCGGAACTTCCCTTTATTGTTTCTGCCTATAAAGTGCCTGACATAAAACATGAAGACGGTTTTGCCCTTGATGTGCTCGGGAGTATACTCTCCGACGGCAAAAGCTCCAGACTGTATCACAGGCTTGTTTATGAACAGCAGATCGCTCTTTCTGCATGGGCAGGCTATGAAGGATTGTATAAAGACCCCTTCCTCTTTCTCACTGGCGCAACAGCCGCTTCAGGAAAGAATATCGAAGATGTTGAAAAAGCGATAAACGATGAGATAGAAAAGATAAAGAAGGAGCCCCCTTCAGAGCAGGAGGTACAGAAGGCAAAGAACCAGATAGAGGCCTCGTTTATTATGGGACAGGACTCTATTTACATGCAGGCCAGGATGATCGGGACCTTCGAGATGATAGGCGGCTGGAGGCTCTGGGACAGATACCTCGAGGGAATACGAAAGGTTTCTCCTGAGGATGTAAGACGCGTTGCAGAGAAATATCTTGTCCCTGATAAAAGGACAACCGGGATCTTGATACCTCTCAAAGGTGATAAAAAATAATGAAGAAAATACAATTATTGTATCCTGCTTTCCCTGTGTCTGCTTTTCCCATTTCATACATTCATCTTATGCAGGCAGCATTGCTGAACGTGAGATCCTGGACAACGGAATCACACTCCTGCATTCCGAAAAAACAGTACTTCCCATTGTCACTGTTGTCGTTGCCATAAAGGCCGGCAGCGTTGTCGAGACCCCTGAAAAAGCCGGCCTTGCAAACCTGACAGCAGACCTCCTCAACGAGGGAACAAAGACCAGGTCATCAAAGGAGATCAGCGATGCGATAGAATTTGTCGGAGGTTCTCTGAATACTTCAGGTGGGGCCGACTATATCACTGTCTCGCTTTCTGTTCTTAAAAAAGATATTGAGCTGGGGTTTGACCTCCTAAGCGATGTTATCCTGAACCCTGCATTCAGCGATGATGAGATAAAGAGACGTATAACCTCGATAAAAAGTTCGATTATTCAGCAAAAGGAAGAGCCCGACGTGATCGCGTCAAAGGCCTTTTATGAAGCAGTTTTCGGCAAACATCCTTACGGCAGGCCGGTTGAGGGCACAGAGGAGACTCTCGAGAGGATCACCCGTGAGGATATCTCTGCGTTCCATAAGGAACATTATCTTCCCAATAACACGATAATTACTGTTGTCGGCGACATCAGCAAGAGTGAGCTAAGGTCCCTGCTTGAAAGGTATTTGATGAACTGGCGGAAAAAAGACAGCAGGGAGATACTGCTGCCGGCCCCTGTCTTTGAAGACAGGCCAAAGGTCATAAAGATACAAAAAACCCTTACACAGGCAAATATTATCTTGGGCCATCTCGGGATAAAACGCGACAACCCTGATTATTACGCGGTCTCTGTCATGAACTACATACTCGGCGGAGGAGGCTTTGCATCACGTCTGATGGATAATATCCGTGACAACAAGGGGCTTGCGTATGATGTCCATAGTGCCTTCTCAGCAAGCAAGTATTCAGGGAGTTTTCAGGCAGGCCTCCAGACAAAAAATGAATCTGCTAATACAGCAATAGAGGAGACCCTCAAAGAGATGGAGCGGATAAGGACAGAACAGGTAACTGACAAGGAGCTTAGCGATGCCAAATCATATCTGACCGGCAGCTTCCCTCTGCGCATTGATTCAAACAGAAAGATAGCCGGCTTTCTGACCTCGGTTGAATTCTACGGACTCGGACTGGACTATGTTGATAACTACAGAAAATTTATTGAAGCTGTTACAAAAGATGATATACTGAGGGTAGCCAGGAAATACCTCAATACAAAAAATTATGTGCTCGTCGTGGTCGGGGACCTGGAAAAGGCAGCCCTGAAGTATTAACAGCCTTGCTGTTCGGCCTTAAGAGGCATGGAGAAAGCGGATATGAAAAAGTCTGAGATCATAAATTTATTGAATCAGGACCTGACAGGTGAGATCGAGGCTATTCTTATATACATGAGGGACAGTTATATGACTTCCCAATGCGACCCAAGCAGAAAGATGGAGGAGATCGCCAAGGATGAGATGAGACATTCTGAGATCCTGGCTGAAATGATCGTTGACCTGGGAGGAACTCCGTCAATGCTCCATAAAGAGCTTGACTTCGGGAAGGGGGGGCCAAAGGGCTTTCTGAAGAAACTCATTTCCCTTGAAAAAGGGGCCATCGCCATGTACAAAGAACATATCGCAGCTATCCCTGATGATAAAATAAAAAAGAAGCTCACCCATATACTCCACGAGGAAGAAGAGCACCTGGAAGAATTTTTTGAACAGCTCAGGGCATTGAAATAGAAAAAAGTATTTGAAACGCCTCAGTCAGAATAATCTGGGATGACTTGTCCTCTCTTTTATCAGCTTTAACAGTTCAGGGTAGGGGATTGTTCTGACTCTCAGGGCCACTGCCTTACGGAGTTTTGAGCCGGGCTCCTCGCCGACAATTAGGAAATCCGTCTTTGCAGAAAGGGCTGAAGACGGATGTCCACCGTTTTTTTCAATCATATCCTCTACTTCTTTTCTCGGCTTTGGCAGTGTTCCAGTGATCACGAAGGAAAGTCCGGTCAGAGGGAGTTCCTGATCTGTCCCGGCAGCAAAGTCAGGGTTTTTAATATCCAGTCCGAGTTCTATCATGGAATCGAGGGTCTGCAGATTTTTCTTATCATTAAAGAATGTAGAAACCGAAGAGGCGATCTTCTCACCCATCTGTCTTATCTGAATGATCTTCTCAGGAGATATATGGTAGAGATGCTCCAGATTCCTGAAATTCTTTGCAAGGAGCTTTGCAGCATATTCTCCGACATGAAGGATACCGATGGCAAAGAGGAATTTAGCAAGGGTGGTATGTTTTGATAGTTCGATCGCGTCAATAAGGTTTTGCGCTGATTTTTCCGCAAACCTGGGGAGTCCAAGGAGGTCCTCCTTTTTCAGCTTATAGATGTCCTCGAAATGTTGTATCAGACCCCTCGCATAAAGGAGTTCCACATTCTTTTCACCGAGTCCCTCGATATCCATCCCTCCCCGTGAGGCAAAATGTATGATCTTCTCCTGTACCTGTGCAGGGCAGTGCAGGGACACGCACCTGACAGCGACCTCGCCTTCTTCTCTTATAACCTGTGAGCCGCAGGCAGGACATTTCACAGGGAGAGGAAAAGACTTTTCCCTGCCTGTCCTCTTTTCTTGCACAACCATGACTACATGTGGGATTACGTCACCTGCGCGCTCTACGACAACAGTGTCGCCTATCTTAATATCTTTCCTTTGGATCTCGTCCCAGTTATGCAGAGTTGAGCGGGAGACTGTGACGCCACCGATCTTTACAGGTTCAAAGACAGCAAAAGGCGTTATCACTCCTGTCCTACCGACACTTCCATGGATCTCCCTGATTTTTGTTGTCCCCTGATGGGCCTCGAACTTATAGGCTATTGCCCATCGGGGCTCTCTTGTCTTTACCCCTAATTTCTGCTGAAGCCCGAAGTCATTCACTTTTATCACTGCGCCGTCTGCCTCGAATGTAAAGTCACCGCGGGTTTCTTCGATTTCCCTGATAGCTTCGATAACAGCATCTATGCCTTTTGTTATCTTCATCCTGGCGGGTATAGGGAATCTCGCCTCTGACAACCAGCTTATAAGCTCAGCCTGACTTTTCAGTTGAAGTCCCCTGACTACTCCGATGCCGTAACACGCAAGATAGAGCTTGCGTGACATAGTTACAGCAGGATCCAGTTGTCTGATTGAGCCGGCAGCAGCATTCCTTGGATTGGCAAACAGAGGATCGCCTTTCTCTTCCCTCTGTTTGTTCAATTTATCGAACTCCTCAAGTTCCATATAGATCTCTCCGCGGATATCGATATCCTGTGGGACCCTTCCTGGACCTTCTATCTTAAGGGGAACAGCCTTGATCGTCCTGATATTCAGGGTAACGTCTTCCCCCACATAGCCGTCACCCCTCGTCGATGCCTTATAGAGAAGTCCGCTTCTGTAGCTCAGCTCTATAGCAAGTCCGTCGTATTTGGGCTCTACAGTATATTCAATCTCCCTGTCGCTATCCAGAAGCCTCTTTATCCTTTTATCGAATTCCCTGACCTCATCGTATGAAAAGGCGTTCCCAAGCGACAACATCGGTTCTGCATGTTTTATTTTTTCGAATTTTTCAAGCGGTGGCGCTCCGACCCGCACTGTAGGGGAATCCGGCAGAACGTAATGGTATATTTCTTCAAGTCCCTTTAGGCGGCGGTACTCACGGTCATATTCGGCATCAGAAATCACAGGCGCATCAAGGACATAATAACGGTAACAATGATAGTTCAGGTCTTTTACGAGCTGCTCTATCTCCTTTTGTATATGCTCAGGGACCTCTCCGGACTTAGTCATTGTTTTTGTTCGGATAGCTCGTCTATCAGGAACCGCAACGATGAAAGGGCCGCCTCTTCCTTGTTTTGTGTCCTGTCCCCGTTTAATCTCAGCTCCTTAATAATCGTCTTCCCTTCTTTACTTATTCCAGCATAGATAAGGCCCCTCTCTTTGCCTTCAAGTACGTCAGGCCCGAGATTGCCTGTTGTAGCCAGTGCGTAATCAGTCCCGGAGAGCAATCGCATCTTTTCGGCCATCTCCTTTGCTGTCTCACTGCTTACAGCGCCGTAAGATGCTATAGTCTCTGAAGATACCCCCAGAATATTCTCCTTTGACGATACGGAATAGGTAACGACTCCTGCCTCAAAAAATATGCTTGAGCCGGGAAACCAGGTCAGATAATGGCTTATGAGTCCGCCTGTGCATGACTCGGCAACAGAAAGCCTCAACCCCTTATCCGTGAAAAGCTGATGCACGTCTCTTATGACTTTCAATGTTTCCCCGGTCATTTTTTCTCTAATAGATACATAACATGAATACCTGATAGCTGCATTGTCTATTTTGGTTTCCAGACTTTGCCTTTGTCAATGATATGCTCGACAAGCCATCCCCTGTGCTGGAGCTCCCTGGATATCCACTTCCTGTGGCACTTCCAGGGAAATTTTTCAGAGCAGATAATAACAGAGACAGCATCTTCTGCTAAAGACTCGATTATGCTGACCCCATTTGAAAATTCTTCGGTGGTGATATATGCGGCATACCCGCCTTTTCTGAAACCGCCGAGTTCTTTTCCGAGAAAATGGTAAGCGATGCCGTTTGACAGCAATAGCTCAGAAAGGGGACCTTGTGTGAAGTAGTACATCTTGCTCCTTGGAAAGCTCCTGACATCGATGACCGCCCTGACCTCAGAGGAAAGGAGTATCTCGATGAAATCCTCAGGGTTTCTCAGGTCTGTGCCCAGCGTATAGATCGATCGGTTATGCATACAGGAGAAATTATAGACCCAAGATGCGGATATTTTTCAATTGAAGACCCCTTCTGGCAAGACCGGAGGGAATCTCAATGCAAGGCATATTTTGTTCATAATATTCGCTCGCTGACCCCGTGGCAAGTCGGAGCGCCCCTCAGCGGAGACTCGCTTCTGGACCACGGGGAATAACGCTTGCTATCCATTTATTACAAGCCGGCCTTTCATCTGAAAAAAACGTTATTTCTATACAGTATATCACAATGTTTACTGATGTGAGGCTTCCTGAATCCTCTGATCCCTTATGACGAGAATATGACATCCCAATGTCAAGTTTTGTCAGTTTGTCTTGACATATGATCATTTTTTACTTATCCTTTTAGGGTAACTATTTTGTATTTATAAGAATTTTTGTTTCAGACTATTGGCATGAAAAGTGCTGATATACTCTTCAAGCTTAGGTATTCAGTATTACGGAGGTGCAATTGGACATCATACAGCATCATTTCATGTCGAAAAAATTGTGCTGTATGAAAAAGTATGGGTTTCTCCTCCTCTTAAGTCTTTTTCTTCTTTACAGTCTGCCGGCTGCCGCATTAACAAGTGAAAATCCCGCTGACAAGGACTGGAAGCGCGCTCCTCAGGAGCAGAAGAACGCCCAGGACGTAACTCTGCTGGCCGCTGTTTCACCAGATGAAGCTCCAACGACACTTGTTCAGCTGGAGCAGGAAGCTGCCCAGGAAACCTCTTCTCCTGCTGATACCACCGGATATAATTTACAGGCCTATAATTCAAATGAGGTTGCATCAAAGGCTGTTAAAAGGAATATCGGACTCTTCAGCAACAATATAAAGGAAAGGTTTACAATGTGGCTCAGCAGGTCAGGGCAATATCTTGAATTGATGAAAGAGATTCTAAGAGAGAAAGATGTCCCTGAGAATATTGTATTTTTGTCCCTTATTGAAAGCGGATTTAGTCCTTACGCATATTCTGTCGCCCATGCAGCAGGCCCCTGGCAGTTCATAGCATCTACAGCCAAAAGATACGGCCTTGAGATTAACTGGTGGAAGGATGAAAGACGTGACCCGGTCAAATCCACATTTGCAGCAGCGGATTACCTGAAAGACCTTTATGGTATGTTCGGCTCCTGGAACCTGGCAATGGCAGCATATAATGCAGGCGAAGGAAGAATTCAAAAGGCGATGAAGAGGAGCAATGCCGATAGTTACTGGGAGCTTCTAGGGACAAAACATATCAGGCCGGAGACAAAGGAATATGTGCCGAGGTTTATAGCTGCAAGTCTTATAGCCAATAATCCCCAGGACTTCGGCTTTGATGAGATCGAGTATCATGAACCATTGATTTTTGATGAAGTCAGGTTGAATTCGCCCATCGATCTCTCTGTTGCAGCCGAGTGTGCAGGCGTGAGTCTTGATGAGATTAAAAAGCTGAACCCTGAGCTGAGGAGATGGTGTACGCCTCCTGATGTTTCCGACTATACCTTGAAAATACCCATTGGCACAAAAGAGCGGTTCACAACAGCGCTTGCTTCAATCCCTGAAACTGAACGCTTTACGATTGAGAGATACACGGTCAAGAAGGGAGATACATTCCAGAGGATTGCACAGAGGACAGGGATCCCGGTAGCTGTTGTCCTTTCGCTGAATTCCATGGAAAAGATTATGCCTCTGAAGCCCGGCAGTGTGCTTTATCTTCCACCGAAAGCCCTCTACAGCCTGGATCAGGCGGACAGGTCCCTGATTAAGAAGGCCTCGTACCACAAGGCCTCAAGTAAAATACAAAAGAGCAGAAAAGTATCTGCAAAGAAAAGCCGCAGCAGAAAAAACAAGAAAACCTGACCTGCATTATTCATCCTGAAAATAGCAGTTAACCGCAGACTTGCGCAGACAAAATCGTACTTTTCAGTAAGTTGCAAGAAATTCATATTGAAGACTCACCAAAACAATGAAACCCCAATCCGGTCGATGCTACAATTGATTTCCTTTGCGTTGTCGCTTAGAAGCGTACACCGTTGTCTGCTTAGAAGCCGGAGTCCCGATCAGGTGTGGGGACAGGAATGAGCGAAAGTGATATTCACCCGTCTTTCTCTACATGTTTATAAGGCGATTTTATCCCTCTTTTTTCTCTCCGAGTTTTGTTTTTGCTTCCTCAGCAAATGGCGATCCTGGAAATTTAAGGGTCAGCTCCTTGTACTTTGCAGTCGCCTCTTCTTTCTTGCCGTCTTTTTCCAGTATTCTGCCTGACTCGATCAGGGCATAGTCCTGATAAATCCCCCCTGATTTATAAATGGTATCAAGTGTCTTCAGGGCTGCCTCCTTGTCCCCTTTTATGAGCTGTATGGCCGCTATTTTCTGGTAAACGATGGGGAGCAGGTCCTTTGCGTTTGCGTGCTTTTTTGTGAAGGTATTGAGTGTTTTCAGTGCGTCATCATATTTTTCGAGTTCAAAGTAGGAGCTTGCGATATATAAAAGCACCCTTGGAGATTTTTGCTTGTTGTAGGCCTGCTGGAACAGATCAAGCGCCTGCTGGTACTGTTCCTGCTTTGACATGCTCTTTTTCTGGTAGAGATTATAGTAGACATTATAGGCCCTGTTTTCGAGCTCGCGGGATTTCTGATCTGCAGTATGCTGGTAATAAATAATTACAGCAAGCACCAAAACAGCGCTCATTGCAATCAGGCTGTATGTGAGGACCATCTTCTGCTTTTTCTTCAGGGTGTCCTTCATATTTTCAAGCACACTTGTTATTTCGACCTCTGACCTATCTTTTTTGATGACTTTTTTCTTTATCGCCCTTGGCATTAATTCCTCCTTAAAACTTTATCTATCAGAATTTTTGAGTTTTCAAATATACTGTTGATCCTGTTTTCCTCGATGCCTGCGGCAAGAAGGATCTGTCTGGCTGTTTCTTTAGTGATTAGGTCTGTAGGGCTGTGGCTGTCTGTATTGATGCAAAGGGGCGCTCCAAAACGAATCGACTCCTTGGCAACATATCCGTTGGCCAGTGAATGCCCCTTTCTTGCTGTGATCTCCAGCAATACGTTTTTTTCCTTTGCCAGCAGCAGGTCCTCTATTGAAATCAGTCCGGGATGCGAAAGGATGTCAGCCCCTGCCTCTATGGCTGCCCGGTTTGTACCCTTTAATACCGGCTCCACGATGGTCTCTCCATGCACGACCACTATCTTTGCGCCGAGATGCCGTGCCTCCTTTACCAGTTCCGCAATCAATTCAGGAGGGGCATGGGTTATCTCAGCACCCGGCAAGACCTCTAAAGAGACCAATGGCCTGATCTTATGTACGGCCTTTACTATGCGCGGGATGATCAGGTCCATATTTGAAGAGTCAATATGATCAGTGATGGCAATCGCACTATATCCGATCGCTTCAGCCCTTCTGATAAGCTCAAAAGGTATAAGTTCACCATCACTGAAAACAGTATGGGTATGCAAATCTATCATTATAAAAAGATACAAGAATGCACTACAAAATGTAAAGGAAATGAGAAAAGGAGACCTGGTTCTTTTCTACTATTAAATCAAACTGCAAAAACACGGGACCACCTCAGGCTCTTTTCGCACCTTTGGGATTCCAGGGCGCGAATTTCAGAAGGAGCAGCATCCCGGGTATGGCGATAAAAACACAGAAGATAAAGAAGTTCTCCCAACCCATATGCTTTGCCATAAAACCTGTAGGCGCAGAGGCCAGCACCCTGGGAACACCCATGAGACTGCTTAGAAGCGCGTACTGAGTGGCTGTAAATTTTTTGTTTGTAATGCTCCCCATAAACGCTGCATAGGCTGCTGTCCCCATGCCGCCTGTCAGGTTTTCAAAAGCGATGACCCCGGAAAGGGCCGGCAGACTATGGCCAATCCGTGCAAGAATAGCAAAGCCCGCAGTTGAAATCGCCTGGAGGAAACCGAATACCCAGAGCGACCGGTTTATCCCAATGCGCAGCATCAGCAGACCGCCTATAAGGCTCCCTGCGATAGTTGCCCAGAATCCGAAGATCTTCACAATAGTGCCGATTTCAGTCATTGAAAATCCGATATCAAGATAAAAAGGTGTCGTAATCGCGCTTGCCATTGTGTCGCCGATCTTATAGAAAAGGATAAACGCAAGGATCAAAACAGCATTCTCCCTGCTGAAATATTCAACCAACGGCTCAACAATAGCCTCCCTCAAAGTCTTTGGAGTCCCTGCTGAAATTGCGGGTTCAGGTGTCAGAAGCGTGGTTATGATAGCTGGCAACATACAGGCTGCCATGATCAGATAGACCATTTTGAAGGACAGATGATCAGCAAGGATCAGACCACCCCCTGAGGCCAGCAGCATCCCCACCCTGTATCCGTTAATATAAAAAGAAGAACCAAGCCCAAGTTCTTCATCTGCAAGGTCTTCCCTCCTGTAGGCATCAACAACAATATCCTGGGAAGCGCTGAAGAAAGTGACAAAGACTGCTGCAAGGACCATTATGACCGGATTTTGAGCAGGATTAGTAAAGCCGAGCCCTGCTATTGAAAAAACAAGTGATATCTGAGCTATCAGCAGCCATCCTCTCCTTCGTCCCAGGAAAGAAAGCGTAAATCTGTCAAGAAAAGGGCGCCCAGATAAACTTCAGGGTATAGGGCAGTCCGACCAGCGCCATCAGACCGATCATGGTAAGGTCTATTCCCGTTTTTTTCATCCAGGCCTGCAGGACAGTCGAGGTCAGAAGCAACGGCAATCCGCAGGAAAACCCCATAAGAAAAGAAACAAACATACGCCTGCTGAAAATCACCTTAAACATGGAGCTTGTCCCGGTTGACTGCAGCCAATAATAGAGTTATTTTTTCTGAAATCATGGTAACTGTACACTATAACATTTTGCCTTTGAACTTATGCAGTACAAGATTCAGAAAAGGGCATGTATTGAAACTTCAAAGATAACCTGAAAAGATTTTCTGAAATAGCGGCCCTGCTAAAGAAGGTTATCCCTGATTGTCCCTGGGCCTTAATATGATCAGCCCGGGCTTTTCTGAGATATACGCCTGAAGTTCCTGATCAACAACCTTCCTGGATCTCCTGTCTGAAGAGGCATGTCTAAAAAAGAATGTGTCTCTGTCTCTGATGATAATCCCTACATGCGAAACATCAAGTCCCTGCATGGATGAATAAATGCCTGCATAGTCCCCTGTCTTCAGCTTTCGAAGCACTGAGCTGTTTGCATCTTCAGATGGGATGTAGTTGATGGTACGCTGAAAAGACCCGACCCCGGGCAGAAGAGGCGTCCCGTTTTCTTTAAGATTCATCGCCTTTGCAATGCTCTTGACCTTTCCGCCTCCTATCTGTTCTGTGAGATCGTCGACAGATGACGGCGCATATTCCGCCCAGTCTGTAAAAAAGTGTTTTCTGTTTTTGAAGCTCACTATGCCATTGAGGTACCTCACCTGTTTAAGATTCCTCAGGAAGCTTTCAAAGGAGTCTGACAGCCGCATCGCCTCAATGTAGTCGATAAAGGTAAAGCAATCAACCCCTGAGAAATTTATCACAAAGACCTCGGCAGTGCTGATGTTCCCGGGCAATGTGGATTCCTTATACTCAAGGCCGATAAAAAAACCGGAAAGAAATTCTATGCGTGAACCAGCATCCTCTATCAGGTAAGCTTCACGCACGATCTTATCCAGTTCAGCCTCTGTCCATTTGCCTAAATCAATAAGCATGTCTTCCCCATCGAACGAGTTCATTCTGTATAGACGGTAACAAAAGAACAGTGAAATATCAAGAAAGTTACCCGATGTTATTCATATTTTGCGGAAATAAAGACATACTCCTTAGTAAGTGGGGGATGCTGCCCGCATTTTTTGGAGGGGACTGCGGGCAGCATCGAGGGATAAAATTAAGTATACCCTTTAGATGAAATTTTATCAATGACTACGAATATATTTTATTCATCCCCGTCTCATCAGGGCCATGACAAAGATAATCGGGAAAACAACTCCAGGATTCATATGCGCGAAAAATTCTAAAAACCCTTTAGTAAAAAGGCGTTGGGGCTTTTAAACCGCTGTTTTCACCTCTCCAATCTTATCCAATTTCAGATTCTTTGCCTCCCCGTGAGGGATGGTCTTCAGTCCCCTGGATCATTCCCTGCTGAATATTTCCTCAGTTGGGAAACCCGGTCAGCCTCACCTTGAAAATAGGCATTCCTTGTGTTATTCTTAAAACTTGCAAAAAAAGTGAGCCTCTTCAACTTAAGGAGAAAAAAGTGAAAAGAATTGTCTTGTTGCTGTCTGTATTAATAATAGTACTGATCAATGTGTCATGCACCAAACCGGATTACAAAAAGATTACGGATGACTTCATAAAAGCCTCAACCCCTCTTAAGGACTATACAATCAGGGAAGTTGCAGAAACGAGTTCTTCCAACTGGAAAGCCGTCATTGTTTACGTAAAGCAGGACAGGGCAAATATGCCGGTCCTATTCTTTGTATCAAGCGACGGCAAATCTATAGTGCCAAATTCAATGGTCTTTGTTAACAACAAGCCGATTTTCACAAAAAGCCTTGAGCCGGAACTCGGCAAAATAGATTTTAAACTCAACGGAAAATGACAGGATCGTTTACAATCCATCAGGGAAGAAAACAGTCGTCATGTTTACTGATCCGGACTGCCCATATTGCTTAAAGGCCAAGGAGAAACTCCAGAACTACACTGGAGAATACAGGGTGGTCGTGAAGTATTTCCCGCTGGAGCAGATTCATCCAGGGGCAACCAAGAAAGCCATTGGCGAGCAGGCAGAGTGGCTGAAAAAAACAAGGACCGACCTTAAAGGGGCAGACATCCTAAAGGAAGCCAAAAGAATGGTTGAAGAAGACATTGCCGAGGCCCAGAAAGCAGGGATAGGTGGAGTTCCGACCTATGTAATGGAAGACGGGACCCTGAAACAGGGGCTGTTTTAGTCGCCTGATCAAGACGGCTTCGCAATAATACTTTTTTTTCACTACAGCAAAAATAGCCTAAGCCATCCATTAGCATCTATGATGCGAATGGATGGCTTAGCACATCTAAGCGAGAAAATCTTTTAATATCAAGACCTGAATTCCGTACTCTCCGCGTCCTCTGCGGTAATTCTTGACTTTTTACGAGTTCGTCAATCAACATTAACAGAAAACGCACGGTGACAACAACCGTATAGTATATTTCCCTTGAAGAAAAAGGATACCATGGATCTGCACTTTACCAGAACAAACGGACCTGCTGATGAGGCGATCGACAGCCTGATTGGACTGGTTGGTAATATCCATAACCCCGACCTTGTCCGGGAGATGATCCTCTGCCGCGCTTAAGGCGGGCCAGGAGGACGAGCTGCGGGGGGACCTCAAGCTCATGAACTCCACCATGAAGGAGATGCGCTTTACCACAAAGATATTCAGCCCATACAGGAACAAGCGGAAGGTCACAGTCTTCGGGTCTGCCAGGACAGCCCCTGATGAGTCTGTTTACCAGATGGCAAGGCTCTTCGGCAAAAAACTCGCTGAGGCAGGATTCATGGTCATCACCGGCGGCGGGGGAGGCATCATGCAGGCGGTCAACGAAGGCGCCGGCGCAGAACATTCCTTCGGCGTAAACATCCGACTCCCCTTTGAACAGAATCCCAATTCAACGCTTGAGGGCTCGCCGCGGCTCATCACCTATAAATACTTCTTCAACCGCAAGGTGGCGTTCCTCAAGGAGGCAAGCGCCATAGCCCTTTTCCCCGGAGGGTTCGGCACGCTCGATGAGGCGATGGAGACACTCACCCTGCTCCAGACCGGCAAGCATGATCTCATGCCACTTGTACTCATAGACGAGCCAGACGGCACCTATTGGGCAAGCTGGATGCAATTCCTGCAGGAAGACCTCCTGGCGCAGGGGTATATCTCAGCCTCTGATTTTAATTTCATAGAATGTGTTCATTCAGCAGATTCCGCAGTTGAGTGCATCACGCGTTTTTATCGCCGTTTCCACAGCCAGAGATACGTTGACAAGAAACTGGTTATCAGGCTCACATCACCCATAAGCCAGCAGGCTGTTGAGGAAATGCAATGAACTCTTCCATGAAATACTTGCGCCAGGGAGCAGTATTTACCTCTCCGGGCCTCTGCCTTGTGAAGAAGATGAGCCGGAGTTCGCAGACCTTCCCCGGCTTATCATCGATTTCAACCGCAAGGACTTCGGGAAACTCAGGGCGCTCATAGACTTCATAAACAATTACTGATCCCTGTCCTGACCAATTACTTACACTTCACTTTATTACTTTTAAATATGCAACCGCTTCTCCCATTGCCATGCTGTCCTGATAATATACTCAAGATCATCATGGGCTGGTGCTCCAGCCCAGTTCGTTTCTTATCCTCGATGAATCAGCAATCAGCGAAGGGGGGTCGCCTGCCCTCCTGGCCAGTCTCATTGACCCTGAAATCAACACCTGTCACCTGCCTGACCTTTTCGACAACTTCCCTCACAGAATAGCCGTGACCATAGCCGCAATTAAAGACCCTGCTTTTATTTCCTGTCGAAAAGATAATCAAGGGCCAGCATATGGGCCTCTATCAAGATCATCCACATGGATATAGTCACGTATGCAAGTGCCATCAGGGGTGTCATAGTCAGTGCCGAATATATTCAGTTCTTCTCTCAGGCCAAGAGCTGTTCTGAGGGACAAGGTAATCAGGTGCGTTGCCTCTTTATATCTCTGCCCGATCCTGGACAAGGGTCAGCTCCTGCGACATTAAAATACCTCAATGCAACATACCTCAGATCCGACGAAAGACTTACGTCCCTGAGCGCCTGCTCAACCATAAGCTTGGAGGCCCCATAGGGGTTTATAGGAAGCAGTACTGCATCCTCAGTCACAGGGACCTTGGCCGGTATTCCATATACTGCAGCAGTAGAGGAAAAGATGAATCTAGTGACATTGTGTCTGGTACACGCTTCTATCAGGTTCAGGGCGTTGAGCAAAATTATTGCGGTAATACTTGATCGGATTTCTCACTGATTCATCCACGACAATATGTGCGGCAAAATGCATTACAGCATCAAACCTCTCTGCCGAAAACAGTCCATCGAGTGCCTGCACATCCGCAAGATCGCCAACAACAAGTCTGCCTGACAGGAGGGAATCCTTGTGCCCTGTTGAGAGGTTGTCATACACAACGATATCGTATTCCCCATTTTCACCGAGGGTCCTTTACCATATGGCTTCCTATATAACCTGCACCGCCTGTGACCAATATCTTCAAAGTATTATTCCCATTTCACGTTTAACCTTTCGCCTTTCACTGCTGTTTATGCCCTCACTATCTTGCCCGACCGGATCTTTCCTGCTGCGTTTCTCGTATCTACAACCAGTTTGCTGTTTTTCACTATAAAGGCATAGTCGTATGCTGAATGATCTGTTGAGATGAGCACACAATCGTATTTCTTCAGGTTTTTATCTGTTAACGGGACAGAGGACATCCCAAGGTCATAGTCCCTCATCTTATGTGTCTTCAATACATAAGGATCGTTATAGTCGACCTTTGCACCTTTTCCCTTGCAGGAGGGTAATGAGTTTCAGCGACGGAGACTCACGCACATCGTCTATATCCTTTTTGTAGGAAAGACCCAGCACAAGAATCCGTGCACCCTTGATGCTCTTGTCATGCGCATTGAGCGCGTCAACGACTTTTCCGACAACATAATAGGGCATGCCGGTATTGACGTCGCCGGCAAGCTCTATGAACTTTGTATGAAAGTCATATTCCCTGGCCTTCCAGGTAAGGTAAAAGGGGTCTATCGGAATGCAGTGGCCACCGAGTCCGGGGCCGGGATAAAAGGCATGGAAACCAAACGGTTTTGTCCTGGCAGCATGGATAACCTCCCAGATATTTATGTCCCATACTGTCAAAACACATCTTCAGTTCATTGACGAGGGCAATATTGACGGCACGGTAGATATTTTCAAGCAGCTTGCTCGCCTCGGCGACCCTTGTGGAAGACACCGGAACGGTCTTTGCCACTACAGTACAATACAATGCCTCAGCAGCCTTAAGACAGCCTGCGGTATGGCCGCCGACAACCTTAGGTATGGTGGAGGTAGAAAAGTCCTGGTTATTGGGGTCTTCCCGTTCAGGAGAATACGCAAGGAAAAAGTCATGACCTGCCTTGAGGCCTTTCTTCTCCAGGATAGGTCTCATGTCCTCATCGGTTGTGCCGGGATAGGTAGTGCTTTCAAGTGAAATAAGATGTCCGGGCCTCAGGTATCTGGCGATTGTCTCGGTAGTATTTATCACATAGGATATGTCGGGCTCCCGGTATTCATTTAATGGCGTAGGGACGCAGATGATGATGCAATCGGTCGTCTTTGATCCTTGAAAAATCAGCGTAGGAGAAAAACGGCCGGTCTTGTTCATGGAACAAATCTTTTCAGCCGAAATATGCTTGATATAACTCTTCCCCTGCTTCAGGAGTCTGATTTTATTTGAGTCAAGATCAAAGCCCCTGACCCGGAAGCCGGCCCTTATAAATTCAAGCACAAGCGGAAGGCCGACATAGCCCAAGCCGATAACACCGACAGACGCGGTCCTTTTATCAATGCCCTGCAGTAACTTTTCAAGTCTTTAGATTTACCTTTGGCAATTAATCCTCCTGTGATTATATTATCTATGCCTGACCCTCAAATCAGGCTTAACAGAGTAAAATACTTTAACATGATTTTGAAGTCTTTGCCATAGGGCCGGCATTCCTGGAACAGGACAAATTCATCGCAAAGTACGCTGAGACACGCAGAGGAGATCCGGCAAAAACGAGTTTTCTCGCTTGGAAGCGTCTATGTAGAGCATCTTTTCTCCGCGTGAAAGATACTTCGGAATTTCCCAGGTTCATTTAATCTTTTTCCCAAAAAGTTGCTTTTTCAGCAGGTTTTTTCTTATTCTAAAAGTAAGTGGAATGGATAGCGAGCGTTGTCCCTTTAGCTTGCTGCAGGGGCATAGCGAGCGAATATAAAAATAATTCATAGCATTGAGATTCCCCGTAGCTTGCTGCGGAGAGTCTTCAATTTTTGGAGGTTTATCATGTTAAAAATATCTGATATCGCCGCGGAAAAGGCGAAAGAGATACTCAAGGCCGAAGGCAAGGAAGGCTGGGGCCTCAGGGTATTCATTCACGGATCAGGCTGTTGCGGCCCAAGCTACGGCATGGACCTGGATGAAAATGCATCCGAAGGTGACGAGACAATTGAGAAAAACGGGCTCAAGGTCTTTGTCGACAAAGAGGCTTCTGAAAGCCTCAGCAGCAAGGAGATCGATTTTATCAAGACTGAACAGGGCGAAGGCTTTGTGATCAATGGCGGCGAGCAGCCTTCAGGCTCATCCTGCGGTTCAGGCTGCAGTTCCTGCGGATAAGAATAATCTGATCATGTTTCCTTATCAAAGACCAAGGCGACTGAGAAAAAACGAAACTATCAGGAGGATGGTGAGGGAAACCTCACTTTCCCCTGATAATTTTATATACCCCCTGTTTGTCACTTACGGGAAAAACGTCCGCAAAGAGATAAAATCAATGCCCGGATGCTTTCAGGAATCAGTCGACATGGCAGTCAAACATGCAAAAGAGGTCTAGTCTCTCGGCATCCCTGCTGTAATACTCTTTGGCATTCCTGAGCACAAAGACGAGATCGGTTCAGGGGCCTATGATCCCCACGGCGTTGTGCAAAAAGCCATAAGCGCCATCAAAAACAAAATACCTGAACTCTATGTGATCACTGATGTCTGCATGTGCGAATACACAAGCCACGGTCACTGCGGGATAATTGAAAACGGGGACGTCAAAAACGATCCCACACTCGACTTGCTCGCAAAAGAAGCAGTCTCCCATGCTAATGCTGGCGCTGATATGGTTGCGCCCTCTGACATGATGGACGGCAGGGTCGAGTCGATCAGGATCGCCCTCGATGAAGAAGGATACCCTGAAATACCTATCATGAGTTATGCCGCAAAATACGCATCAGCCTTTTACGGCCCTTTCAGGGAGGCTGCAGAATCAGTGCCCCAGTTTGGCGACAGGCGATCCTATCAGATGGACCCTGCAAACAGGAGAGAGGCCTTAAAGGAAGTTGCCCTGGACATTGAAGAGGGTGCGGACATTGTGATGGTAAAACCCGCCATGACGTATCTTGATATTATTTCCGATATCAGAGAGAACTTTGACCTGCCTGTTGCTGCTTATAATGTAAGCGGCGAGTATTCTGCTATCAAGGCTGCCGGGAAACTCGGTTGGATTGACGAAGAACGCGCGATGATGGAAGTGCTGACCTCGATAAAGCGCGCAGGGGCGGACATAATCCTCACCTATTTTGCCAAAGACGCTGCCAAAGTACTTAACAGATAAACTGACTTACCGGGACTAACTGACATTCCCCGTTGAGAATTTTACAAACAAAGAGGGTAGTGCAGGTTTAATTCATTATGTCCAGTCTTTTGCCAAACCCCCTCTGCATAAAAAGAAGAGGCCAACCACCGCCTGAGGTTGACCTCTTAAACAGCCTTGTTTTTAATTCGTACCTTATCCTCCGAAATCGCTCTCAGACACCCTGGCATAGCTCTTCTCGGACTGTTCAGGCCATGCCACGTCGTGGTCTTCTCTCTTAGGCATCCAGTTCAACTCACATGCGGTGCTAAGTCCCTGCATCCTGTCGGAGAGTTCATCCGAGATTATATGCAGACCGTTGACTTCGCCTACAAACCTCTCCTTTTCTCCTGTTGACATGTGATCGAACCTCTCTACAATACGATCCAGCTTCTCTTTCCAGCCTGCCAGTTCATAGGTCAGGTTGTCACAAAATTCTCTATATTCAGTGGTTTTCATCTTAGTTCTCCTTTCCTCGTATGTACCTGGATACATGCGCTAGATACATACGATTGCTTTTCTTGATTACAGTCTATTCTCCTCATCAGGTGATTGCAACGCCGCGATTTGGCGGTTTTCAGACTGATTTCAGCAGGATTTTGCTTATCAGGACTAAAAGAGTCCTCTTTATAATCAATTGACCGACCGTTCTTGTGCAGGCATTCCCGCAGATGCATAGCTAGTTTAGCAACACTGCAACTAACTGAAATAAAAGAAAATTCTGCATAAACTTTTCCTCATCTTCACCTGTCGTCTTCAGGGTCCCGAAGGTATGCCTTTACTGAAAACGGTGTTGCTATGCTCTCAAGTGTTCTCAACAGCAAACTGGCGATTCATGTCAATATTCAAATAATGCGCACTTTTACAAGGCTCAGAGAAATACTTTTGACCCATAAAGACCTTGCCAGGAAACTCGCAGATATGGAAAAGAAATATGACGCCCAGTTTAAGGTTGTCTTCGATGCGATAAGGCAGTTGATGAAACCGGATGAGCTGAAGAAAAAGCCGATTGGGTTCAGACGAGGCGGCAGAGACCGCGTAGTGATTCATTGCTGAAAAAAATCCAGATTTGCATGGCGTTTAAAGATATAGTGAAGAATTAACAATCTCTTTATTTGCCATCCCACTCTTGAAGTTGTTGATCGATTTTTAAACGCACACACTGGCTTTGCATACCTAAAAATATGCGATTGTATTTGTCCTTCTAAATTTTCCTTAAAAATTGTTGGCAATGCCGCATCCGCTTCAAGAAAGAATCGTTGCTTGTAAGAGTCGTTGTCATAAGCGGTACCCCACCAATCGAGAATTCGTTCACGAGCATGCAAGATATTCTCCCAAACGTCATCCGAAAGCCCTCGGCCGCCTTCTACAAGTGGGAGTCGCTCATCCTTCTTGGAACGTCTTTTGGAACTGTTTCACATTTACTTCGACAGTCTATATTGTCGACCTCTTGTTGACAAATGAAAATAACGAGGTATTATTTACATATAAGTTGGAACTGATATTCCAGGCAATAAGGGCAGGTGAGACAACTGCATTTTGCTGTTGTAAGCATTAAACAGACCCTGAATACACAAAGGAGAAAAAAGCATGAGAAGGATGCATCTGGTTATTTTTTTGTTAGTAGTTGGCCTTGCAGCTACGGCCTTTGCAGCTCAAAAGAGCTTCAAGGCAATGCTATCAGGGAGCGAAAGTGTGCCTGTAGTAGAGACAATGGCAAAAGGCGACGCCACTTTCACACTCATCAAAGACGAAAAGGCGCTGAGTTACTATGTAACGGTCTCTGACATTGAGGATGTTACCGCTGCACATATCCATCTGGGGAAAAAAGGGGAAAACGGCCCTCCTGTAGCTCTTATTACCAATGAGAAAAGAGCCGGCAAATTCAGCGGCACGCTTGCTGAAGGCACTATTACTAAAAAGGAACTGATGGGGCCAATGATGGGCAAATCCGTAGAAGATCTCGTCAAGCAGATCAAGAAGGGGAATGCCTACCTTAATGTTCACACAGACAAGTATCCAAACGGAGAGATAAGAGCGCAGATCAAGTAAGACCAATTATTGGTTCCTGCTAAAATTCAGAGGGGGTGAATGCTTCTTACCCCCTCTGAAATTATGATTACCTCGCAGCCCAGACAAAATCAACAAAATAAATAGACTTCATGCAAGCGGCTCAGAGACCCTGATCAGAAAAGTGGTCAGAGGCAAGACAAAGCCCTCTTGACAGTGATGCATATAATGATACACCTTAATGCATATAGCTGAGCGTACAGAGGAGCAGTCATGAGAACGACATTGAACATTGAGGACGAACTGCTTGATAAGGCGGCGCAACTGACGGGCGTTAAGGAAAGACAGCCCTTGTCAGGCTAGGGCTTGAATCGTTGATAGCAAGGGAAAGCGCCAAGAGACTTGTCATGCTTGGAGGGTCTGAAAGGGGCTGCAGGTTCCTCCGCGCAGGAGGGTGACAAGCAAATAACATGGTCCTTGTTGACACTTCAGTTTGGGTAGCGCATCAAAAATCAAGACTCAGGACAATCACCACACAGTAAAGAGCTTCCTGATATTTCCTGTTTCCGTTTCAAGGTTGTCCGCTTTTTGGAACATGAATTCGCGGCAGGTCTTAACATAGAGCTCTTCTCCGTTTTCAGCGATCTTTACAGCGCCGTCCTGGTCTGTCCTAAATATACTTTTGCCCTCAAGCTTATCCAGGACCTCCTGGCTCGGATGCCCAAAGGAATTGTCCCTTCCCACCGAAATCACTGCGATCGAGGGAGAGACTTCTCCGAGAAAATCATCCTGGGCCGATGTCCTGCTCCCATGATGGGGAACTTTTATGACATCACTTGGAAGCCATTTTTTAAGATGAGCAATGTCTTCTTCAGCCTCTTCTTCTATGTCTCCGGCAAGCAAAAAAGACTTCTTTTTTCCCGCTATCTTCAGGACAAGCGAAGAGCTGTTTTCTTCTGAGTAACTGTCCTCTGAAAGGGTATAAAATTCTTTATAGGGATGAAGTACTGTTATCCTGTAGCCGGCTGCTTCCAAAATATCGCCCCGTTCAAGCCTACGGTGGACTGTATTGACAGGGAGCTCCATTGGATAGATAATTCTGCCGCTGTCCCATAACTCCCTTACCCTGAATTTCTTCATAATATATTCCAGTCCGCCGGTATGGTCAGGGTGACTATGGGTCAGCACCAGCGCATCGATATCACTTTTGCCCAGATACCTCAGATATGCCGCTACTTCCCTGCCTGTTCTTCCTGTATCTACAACAATCGTCTTTTTGTCAGGCAATTCCATGACAGCTGAATCACCCTGCCCAACATCAACAAATGTGACACGGAGGTCCTTTTTCTCCGACATGACCAAAATGGCGTAGACACAGAAAGGGATAAAGGGCAGCGCGAGCAATTTTTTATTCCTCTTTGAAGCAAGGTACAGGATAAATCCTGCATAAAATAAAATACATAAAACAGGCGGAAACGCCGGCACTCTCAAGTCCGCAAAAGGTATGCCGGCAAAAAACTTAACAAGGACGATTGTCAGATCTGATGAAGCAGAAACAAGTGGCGCAAAGATATAATGGCCTGAAAAAATGTATGCAAATGACGATATCAACGACAACGGAATCAGCACAAACCCCACAAGAGGCACAACTACGAGATTGGACAGGGGAGAGACAAGAGAAACATAATGGAAATAATAGGCTGCAAGGGGAGCTGTTCCCAGAGTTGCAGCAGCTGAAAGCAAAACCGCCTCTTTGATATATCGGACAATCCGTTCTATCTTATCTTCAGGCTTTTCTTCAGGCCCGGGGACCTCACCGACCTTGTCCTTTTTTTCAAGGGAAAAGCCCAGGAAAAACACTGCGATAAAAGAAAGCTGAAAAGACAGGTCCTCTATCACAGCAGGGTCCCATACCACAAGGATAACAGCCGCAAAGAGCAGTGAATTCAGCCAGAATCCCTTCCTGGCAATCAAAAGTCCAAAGAGAAAAAGGCTTATCATGATGAAAGATCTCACTGCAGGGATACTGCTGCCGGAGATTCCCAGGTACATTATCATAAACGGAAGACTGAGCAGGGCAGCAGCCTGAGAAGGGGAAAGCCAGATTGTCAGCCTCTGCAGATATTGGTAAGGGACCCTATTAATTAAAAAACCAAACAGACCAAAGAGTATGATCGAAAACATCCCGAAATGCGTCCCTGAGATACTGAGTATATGCACAAGCCCTGTAGAATTAAACGCATCTCTTAGTTCATCGCTGAGATACGATGTCTCTCCGGTGGTCATTGCCGCAATCAAGGCCCCTGAATCTTCGCTAAACCTCCCTGATATGTACCTGTTGAGGGAATTTCTCTGTCTTTCAAAAACAGCAATAAAAGGGGCTGGAGATTCTCCTTTATCCTCAGCAGAGAGGATTTCACCATACAAACGGCCCTTCCCCGGCTGTCCAGGATTGAGCCGTCTCCTGTCTTTTCCGGTCTCCATAAGCAGTGAGTACCCGTCATCATAGTCAACAGCAAAATCAGCCGGCAGCCAGATCTCTTTGTCATGCAGCCAATCGAGCTCTTCCCCTGATTCTTCATCCTGTGCCGTATCTACCAGAAAGGTCTGAATATTCCTGTCAGGACCTTTCGCGTTGCCTCCCTGAGTAAACCGTCCTGTCACTTTCAGTTCTTTGTTCCAGATATCGGGCATAGCTTCGACAGGATAGTATCTGAAGAACGCATAAAAAACACCGATGGCAAGGAAAAGAATAAGCAGAAATCTTCTTTTAAACATCAGAAAGACCGCAGCCGAAATAAAAAGGATGAAACTGCAAAATGGAAAGTAATGAAAAAGAGAAGAAAACAAAACTCCTGCCAGAAAGGAAAGGGGCAGCTGCATCAGATCACACAAAGTTCGTAACTGCTTAGGTGTTTAGGCTGAAGTCTGTTAGAACTGCGCAAAGAACGAAGCAAGGCTTTCCCCCTATCCCCCTAAATACCTACAGTCTATAGACCTGTATATTTTATATTACTGCATGGACTGCCGTATGGCTTTCGAGACTTCCCTGCCAAGCCTGTTTATCAGCTTTATGTCATCACCTTCGAGCATAACCCGGATTTTCGGTTCTGTACCTGATGGTCTGACCAGTATCCTTCCCCTGCCGTCCAGCTTTTTTTCCGCAGCCCGTATCGCATCCATGATTGCAGGGATTGATCTTATATCCTGAATCTTGCCAACCTCAACATTCATCAGCACCTGCGGGAAAAGTTTAATCCTGGATGCCAGTTTTGAAAGAGATACGTTTTTGTTCTTCATCAGGTTAAGCACCTGCACAGCCGTAATTTGGCCGTCGCCTGTAGTATTGTAATCAAGGAATATTATATGGCCTGATTGCTCCCCTCCGAAATTGTAATCACCTGAGAGCATCTTTTCAACAACATAACGATCACCTACCTTTGCCCTTATGAGTTTTATGTTGTTTTTTTCAAAGTACTTTTCAAGGCCGAGGTTGCTCATGACCGTAGATACAACCGTGCTTTTCTTCAGTCCCCCCCTTGCATCCATATCAGCAGCGCACATCCCCATGATCTGGTCGCCGTCTATGATCCTGCCCTTTTCATCACAGAGCAGGACCCTGTCTGCATCTCCGTCATGGGCAATGCCGATATCTGCGTTATGCCGGACAACAGACTTCTGAAGCTCATCCATATGCATTGACCCGCATCTGTCGTTGATGTTGATGCCGTCAGGCTTGTCGTTTATTGAAATCACCTCAGCTCCGAGCTCTCTAAGAAGCCATGGCGTAATCTTGTATGCAGCTCCGTTTGCACAGTCCACGACAACCTTTATGCCCTCGAAGGTCACGCCTTTTTTAAGTGTTGATTTTATGTATTCTATGTAACGGCCTGCTGCATCATCAAGCCGAAACGCCTTTCCCACTTCCTCACCTTTGGCCCTGAACCGCCCAAGGGAATCGTCCCTGACAAGTTCCTCTATTTTCTTTTCGATGTTATCAGGGAGTTTGAACCCGTTATGGGAAAAAAACTTTATTCCGTTGTCATAAAAAGGGTTATGCGATGCTGATATCACAACTCCTGCATCGATCCTCAGGGTCCTCGTCAGAAATGCGATACCCGGCGTCGGCAGCGGACCGACAAGCGTCACGTTCATGCCCATCGAACAGATGCCTGATGTCAACGCACTTTCTATCATATACCCCGAAAGACGTGTGTCCTTTCCGATAAGGACCATATTCCTGCCCTGATGTTCCTTCCGCAACACGCTCGCCGCAGCCATCCCAACCCTGAGAGCGTTTTCAGGTGTCATCGGGTATGTGTTTACTCTTCCGCGAATACCGTCTGTGCCAAACAGTCTCATCTTGATCTCTCCGATATATAAATCGTAGCTTTCACTGTCTCCATATCCGGTGTTACTTTTACCCCACCAGTATCGATATTTAATTCCTGAGTTATCGTCTTGTCCGAATCAGTAATATCCAGGGGCTCTGTTTTAAGAAAACGGAACTTCCTGATATCAGACTTCAGCCCGTTTATGACCAGACTCTTTGGTTCAACCTTCACAGCACTGACAAAAAAACCATTTCTGGGCTCTCCGGTCAATTCCAGCTTGACAGAGACTGTTTTTGAAGCTGTCTCATCCAGCTTTATTTTGACTGTTGAAGGAGTTATATTCAACACCGACAACGCATAGGGAAGTTTGATATTGTCCTTGTTTAGATAGAACACATCCACTCCTTTCGTAGCTTTGCCGAGGTCGACATATACTCTCACGTCAGAGACCTTCAGGTTCTTCATAGGTCTCTCATGTCCCCTGACAGTCACACTGACAGTTTTGACGCTGGTATTTACTATCCCGATATCAGCGGGGATACCCTTGAACTCCAACGGGACATCAAGGGTGATCTCCGACTGTCCCCTGGATGTTACGAAAAACCATAAAAACACAGAGAGCAGCACAGCGGATACTTTCAGCCCGAGATTTTCAGTCAGCAGTTTCTTCATT
This sequence comes from uncultured Nitrospira sp., assembly GCA_963813295.1. Lineage (GTDB taxonomy): Bacteria > Nitrospirota > Thermodesulfovibrionia > Thermodesulfovibrionales > UBA6898 > JAOUFP01. The sequence goes on along the minus strand of CAWEYN010000023.1, from coordinate 174,521 downwards.
TTTTGCTCTTTTTAACCGTAAAGATATCTGTCAGCATATCTCTCAGCGTACCCATATCTATCTTCTCCTCGATCTTGCCTCCCAGCCCAACCGATATTACGCCGGTCTCCTCTGAAACAATAATGGCAACAGCATCAGTCTCTTCCGTAAGCCCTATGCCTGCCCTGTGTCTTGTGCCCAATGCCTTGTTCAGGTCAGAACTGAGTGTTATCGGGAGAAAACAGCCTGCAGCAGCAACCCTGTTTCCGTTAATTATCACTGCCCCGTCGTGTATCGGTGATGTGGGATGAAAAATGCTCAGCAGCAGTTCTTTCGAGACCCGCGCATCAAGATTTGTCCCGATCTCAACAAAATCCTTCAGGCTCGTTTCCCTTTCGATCACGATGAGAGCCCCGATTTTCCGGTTTGCCAGCGATACAGAAGCCCTGACGATCTCCTCGAGCGACTTCAGCTCCTCTGCTGAGGCGAAATTCAGAAAGCGGGCTTCTCCTATATGGGCAAGCGCCCTTCGTATCTCGGGCTGAAACAGTACGATCATGGCTATCACGATCTGCGCCCAGAAACTCTGCACAAGCCAGTCTATGGTAAAAAGTTCAAGGTACCTCGAGGCCAGTGAAGCAAGGAGCAGGATGGCAAGCCCTATCATCATCTGTGCCGCCTTTGTCCCCTTGACAATCAGCAAAAGACGATACAGGATGAGTGACATCAGGGTGATGTCTAGGATATCAAGGACCCATCTATGCTCTTTTAATATTTCAATCATTTCAAAATAGCCTGCTTTAAAGCCGGATTTGCTTTATTATATATCAAGCCCTTCGAAATTTCATAAGTTGTTTCATGTCGCAGTGCCTGATATCCGACATTTACTGGAAAATATCAGAAAACAAGCAACCGCCAGCAAATTCTGGCAGCAGAATCCATACAAATAGAATGTCCGCAATTTGACATCAGAAAACATAATAGTATATTATATAAATTCAATCGCGGGGTGGAGCAGTCTGGTAGCTCGTCGGGCTCATAACCCGAAGGTCAGAGGTTCAAATCCTCTCCCCGCCACCAAATACAATCAAGGGCTTAGGGGGTCACTCTAACCCTTTTTTTTGCCTTGGAATATTCTGCAAACAAAAAAATCCTTCTTCCCGCGCTTATCTTATTGAAAGGTTCATCCCCTTTGAGGACAAATGAACGTCAAAGGCAATTTGCTCTCCGGGGCCCATCAAACATAACGAGTTGCGGAGAAACACTATTTAAGCTATTTTTTATATATATTACACACCTGATTACTGTTCTCCATTATAATATCCTTATTATCCCGGGCTATAACTGGCATTGTTATTGCTTAAAAATCAGGGGGAAATAACTATATTGCTTTTTAAAAGAATAAATACTTTTGCTGTACTTGCTGTCATTTTTCTGCTATGCAATGCATCTCTGTTATCTGCACAAGAGATTGTCGTTGTAAAGAGTTCCGACATAAAACCTTACAATGATGCTCTCGAGGGTTTTAAAAGTACCTGCAGGTGCACAGTCAGGGAACTGAATCTTCCTGAAACAGGACAAAATAATATCCAGAAGAAAATTCTGGAAATCAGGCCTGCATGCTGTGCTCGCCATAGGTATGGATGCATTAAATAGTGTTGGCAAAATCGACAATCTGCCTATATTCTACAGCATGCTGACAGAGCTTATGCCTGAGTTTTCAGAGAAAAGAAAAAAATATTCAGGCACCAGCATGGACATACTGCCTGAAACACATCTGAGCTATATGGCAAGACTTTTCCCAAAGGCAAGAAGGGTCGGTATTATATACAGCAGGCGTAATACAGGCCAATTCGTAAATGAAGCGCTAGCCATTTCAAATTCAATCGGGTTTGAAATAATTGCCAGGGAAGTCTCCACCCCTGCCAGGGTGCCTGCGGTCATTGAAAGCATGAAGGGAAAGATCGATATATTCTGGATGCTGCCTGACACCGACGTGATAACATCTGAGACAGTAGATTCCATACTTCTTTTTTCATTTCAGAACAATGTACCTGTTTTTTCCTTTTCAAATAAGTATGTAAAAATGGGGGCCCTGGCATCACTCAGCGTTGACCCTGTTGCTCTTGGGGCACAGACAGGGGCGCTCGTCGCTAACAAACTTGATAAAGGCGTTGTTGATAATCATGTGCATATGCGTCCGCAAAAATTTCTTCTGTCTGTAAACAGAAAAATCGCAGCAAAATTCGGGTTGCCTCTTGGTGATGAGATAGTCAGGCAGGCTGAAGAGGTTTATTGATTGTGAAACTTTCTCAATACTCACATCGAACTTAATGACTTCAAAAAAAGTTTCGGCTTCAGGATTTTTATTGCTTTTATCACTGTTGTTTTTATGTCTTTGTCTGTATTTTCTATCTTTCACATATACCAGGAAAGCAGGACCGCCAAAGAAAATCTTATCAAAAAAGGGAAAATTGTCGCAGGTTTTCTGGCAAACAGTTCAAAGACAGCCGTATTTGCTGAAAACAGGGAGGCACTGGCAAACATCGCCGAAGGCGTCATAAATGAAGAAGAAATATTATCGCTCTCTATTTACTCCCTGGACTGGAATGTCCTCTATGAGATACAGAAAAAGCCATCCAGGGACAACATCGCGGATTCTTACTTAGAGATATCTGCTGAATTGCCTAATTCCAAGACCTTCAAAACAATTGAAAAGCCCGAAGTTATCGAGTGCCTGACTCCCATAGTGATAGATGCACTCCCAAATCCGCTTGAATCCATGTATTTCGAAATAAGCAACAGGTCCCCAAAAGAGAGAGTAATAGGCTATGTACGTGTTGGTCTGGACAAAACAATCCTGACACGGGAGATAAAAGCCATCTTTCTGCGTGTTTTGATGTTGGCATTGATTATTTCTCTCTCAGGGACCGTAATTATTTATGTTGCTGCCAAAAGAGTCTCGATGCCTCTCATAAAACTCACTGAAAGCGTCAGAATGTTTGGGATAGAAGGCGCTGTTAAAAAAATAGAGTTTGAATCAGATGACGAATTCGGAAAACTTGCAAGGGCCTTCAACAAAATGGCCGAGGATCTGGGCAAGCGCGAAGACGAAAAAAAAGCGCTCGAAGATCAGCTCATTAATGCGAAAAAAATGGAGGCAGTAGGGACACTGTCAAGAGGCATTGCGCATGATTTTAACAATATTCTTGCTACTATTAAGGGGGCATCATTTATTCTAAAGAAAAAGCTTGGCGAAAACAGCCCTATGCAACAGTACATACAGAAAGTTAATACCTCGCTTGAGAGGGCAGACAACCTCATCCAAAGCCTTCTTGCCTTCAGCAAGGGGCAGGGGATAGACCCTCAGCCTGTAAATATCAACACTCTCATAAAAAAATGGGTCCCCTTTTGTGTAAACTGTTCAGATTCCCATATACAATGCACCTTCTCTCTCTCTGATAAAGATCTTATAGTCATGGCCGACCAGACACAGATGGAACAGATATTGCTGAACCTTATCACAAATGCCCGTCAAGCGATGCTTCAGGGAGGGCTTCTGACAATAGCAACCGACACAGTGTTCATAGGTCCTCATAATGAAAAGGACTATCCTTCGCTCATGCCCGGAGAATACGTTGCAATCAGTGTGGCTGATACCGGGACAGGCATCAGAGAAGAACTTTTAGACAGAATATTTGAGCCATTTTTTACAACAAAGGAAATAGGCAAGGGAACAGGCCTCGGGCTTTCGATTGCATACGGCATCATAAACCAGTACCATGGGCTGATAGATGTCGCCACACAGACAGGGGCCGGGACTATCTTTACAGTATATCTTCCAAGGCATGAAGCAGAAAAAAAACGGGAACTGTCTTGAATACTATGCAGGGGGCAAAACACACATCAACATGTTTTCCCTTTTATAATACTCCCTGTATTTTGTATCATTAACAATTATGGCGGCAACAGGCAAGGTTCTTATTATAGATGATGAAGATGATTTGCGTTCTATCCTGAATGACGTGCTCTCAGGAGAAGGCTTTTCCGTATCAGAGGCCAGCAATGGAGCCGCCGGCCTGGAATCTTATAGAAATGACCCCCCTCATGCAGTACTACTCGACCTGAACATGCCTCAGATGAACGGCATCGACACATTGACCGCAATCAAACTGATAAACCCCATGGTCCCGATTATTATTCTGACAGCACACGGTGACATCCCTACTGCTGTTGAAGTCATGAGACTCGGGGCATATGACTTTACAACAAAACCGCCTGATTTCGACAGACTCTTACTGTTGATCAAAAGGGCTGTCGAACATTACCAGCTTGAGCTCAATGTAGAATCCGCCAACAACACACTGGAATTGTCCCTTGAAAGCCTGCTGGGCAAAAGCAGTGCAATGAAAAAAGTCATAGAATTGATCGGCTACGCAGCACAGACCGACTTTTCAGTGATTATCCAGGGAGAGACAGGCACAGGGAAAACCTTTGTCGCTGAAGCCCTGCACAATTTAAGCAAAAGGAACAATAAACCCTTTGTGCGGGTAGATATCGGCCTGATACCGGACTCGCTGATTGAGAGCGAACTTTTCGGTTACAGGAAAGGCGCCTTTACCAATGCCTCCGGCAGCAAAATAGGATTTTTTGAAGCAGCAAACAGCGGAACAATCTTCATTGACGAAATTGAAAACATGTCTCATGCCACACAGAGCAAGCTTCTCAACGTAATTGAGAGAAAAGAGGTATATCCAATAGGGAGTACTTCCCCGACTTATATAGATATACGGATTATTGCTGCCACCAACAAGGATATCAGGCGAAGCATAACAGAAAAAGATTTCAGGGAAGACCTGTTTTACCGTCTCGGCGAATTCATTATCACCATCCCGCCCCTCAGGGAAAGGAATGAGGACATCCCTTTCTTCGCTCAGAAGTTTCTGTTAGAAGCCTGTTCAGAACTTAAAAAACAGACCAGAGGGATAAGCGAAGATGCCTTGAGTTTTCTGGCAGATTACTCCTGGCCCGGCAACTTAAGAGAGCTGAAAAATGTCATTAGAAGGGCTGTTCTTTTCTCCGGCTCTGATAACATCGAACAGGAAACTCTTAAATCGCTCATCAAAGAAAAATACAGCCCCTCTGATTCTATTTGCATGTCACTCAAGAGTGAGATACGGGAGCTCGAAAAAAAGAGAATTTCCGAGGCTGTGCTAAAGACTGGGGGAAATAAGACCAAGGCAGCAGAGTTGCTCCAGGTCAGCTACAAAAGCTTCTGCGAGAAACTCAAAGAATACAAAATTAACTAACCTGCCTAACATTAGGTAAACTTTACCTAACACTAGGTAAAGTTTACCTAATCTGCATCATCTCACGGGAAACAAATGATATTTTTCTGAGCAAACCTTATCTGTCTTAATGGCATATTACTTGCTTCTAACATATACATTATTTTGGACATGGAGATACAATGAATGATTATTCCGCAGAATATAAATTGACAGACAGGAATGAATTCTTCCAAACGAAAAAACCAGGCTCATTCTAACGGGCCCATAATGCAAACGGTACAATCAAAAGGACGTATCCTTGTCATGGATGACGAGGAGTGCATACTCAACATACTCCACCATGCGCTTTCTGCTTTCGGCTATACTCCATTTTTAAGCAGAGACGGCGGTGAGGCAATAGAACTTTATTTTGAAGCTGTGAAATCAGGCAACCCCTTCGATGCCCTTATTTTGGATTTAAAGATAAAAAATGGCATGTGCGGGGAGGAGGCTATCAGCAGGCTGCTTAAAATCAATCCTGAAGTCAAAGCCATAGTCAGCAGCGCTGAATATGACCGCCCTGCGATGCGTAATTACAAGGACTTTGGATTTAAAGGCATTCTGTCAAAACCCTATTCGTTAAATCAACTGAAAACTGAACTCCACAACCTCATAACTGAGAACAGCTGACAATATCTGCTGAAATACCCGCCTCATATATAACCAGACCTGCACTCTCATATACATTCCAGCGCTACTGCATCACTTTGAAAGCTGCTTGAGATTATCGCAGGCGAGCTGACTGCCCTCATCGCAGGCCCTCCTGAAGTCAGCCATAGCCTTTTTTGTATAGGCAACACCCCTGGAGAGATAGACGTTCGGGTCCTTGGGTTTCATACTGATAACACGGTTGTAATCTTCTATGGCCTCGTCGTATTTTCCTGAATTTGCATAGGCTATGCCGCGATTATGGTATGCTTCAGGCAGCCTTGGATTAATTGAGATTACGGTTGAGTAGTCCTTGACAGCATTTTCATAGTCCCCTTTTTTCAGATACGCGATAGCACGATTGCTGTATAATTCGGCATTTGCCTCTGCTGGTGATGATATGACCCTGCTGTAGTCAGCGACAGCCTCATCGTATTTACCTGCCTTATAGTAAGCGAGGCCCCGGTTATAATAGCCCTGAATAAAGTCAGGATAAATGGCGATAAGACGGCTGTAAGACTCTATTGCCTTTTTATACTGTCCCTCATTGAAATAGGTGTTTCCTTCATCAAAATAGTGCTGGATATCCAACTCTCCTGCAAACGCGGTTTTGCCGGCGAAGAAAATAAATATAAACATAATAAAGAAGGCCTTACAGTTTTTCATGATCGCAACTCCCTTTCCCTGGGTATGGTTATACAATACAGATCACTATCATTATAGCAAACACCTGCAGCAATAAAACCACCTGGGACTTTCTTCCTTAAGTTTCTGCTGCTTTTTGTCAGATACTTCTGAGGCATCTCCAGAAACAGGTCGATAAACTAGTCATTGCACATACAGCGTCATATGGTATTATGGGAAATATGTTTTATTCTCATGGTAAACAAAAAAGCACGGGCACCTATTTCTGCGCTGGGTTCATTGAAGATTACCTCCGGCAGGCTCACAGTAAATTTAGCCCGCTATACAATTACAGGGCAGAGGCCTGATATGACTCTTTTTTTAATCCTCTTCTTCCTCGTCTACAGCACATGCAATTTATATGTCTTCATGAAGGCAAAAACAGCCCTGCACCCCGGCAAAGAAGCAGCTGTTTTTCTGATATTTTTCATTATTGCTATGATCATATCCCCTTTCATCGTGAGGTGGTTTGAAAAATCAGGGCATGAAGTGCTGGCCACTATCACGGCTTATATAGGGTATAGCTGGCTCGGGCTTGTTTTTCTGTTCGTATCAGCTTCGCTTGCGTTCGATGCGTATCGCTTTGTCCTCTATGCAGCCGGTTTGCTGATCAGTAAAGACCTCTCCGCAATTTCTATGACTGCGCAGCATGCCTTCTTTATCCCGCTGTGCCTTGCGGCATCAATAGCGGTCTACGGTTTCTTCGAGGCAAGGCAGATACATACAGAGCATCTCCTGATCAGGACATCCAAACTTCCTGAGGGCCTGGAACAGCTCAGAATTGTACAGATATCTGATGTCCATCTCGGGTTGATAGTAAGGGAAGAGAAGCTAAGGAGCATATTAGAGGAAGTAGAAAAAGCCAGACCCGACATACTTGTTTCAACAGGTGACCTTGTCGATGCCGAGATATGTGGGGTAAAGGGCTTTGAGGACCTCTTGTCAAATGTCAAACCAAAGTACGGCAAATTCGGCGTCACAGGGAACCACGAGTTTTATGCCGGGCTTGCTCAATTTCTCGGATGTGCAGAAAAGGCAGGGATTATAATACTCAGGGGAAAGGCCCTGACTGTCGAAGGCCTCATCAATATTGCAGGAGTGGATGATCCTGCTGCCCGGCTCTTTGGCCAGTCAGCTTCTGTATCTGAAAAGGCCCTTCTCTCCCCCCTGCCCCCTGCCATTTTCACATTACTGCTTAAGCACAGGCCTGAAGTCAGCAAAGAAAGCCTCGGGCTTTTTGATCTCCAGCTTTCAGGGCACACCCACAAAGGCCAGATATTCCCCTTCAGTCTGATAACCGGACTGTATTACCCTGTTCAGGCCGGGCTAAAGGATCTGCCGTACGGCTCTCGCCTTTATGTCAGCAGAGGCGCGGGCACATGGGGCCCGCCTATACGTTTCCTCTCTCCTCCCGAGGTCACTGTCATTGATCTCGTCAGGGATAACGCCGTAAAAAGAGTTCCTCTCTATTCATAACCTCTGCTCTCAGGAATAGTCGTCAGTCATCACTGCGCTTCAATATTTTCCTTGCAATCCTGCCATATGCTGTCTCGACAGCGCTCAGTGCTCCATAGGGACAGACCTCTATGCAGCAGTAACACCTGATGCACTTATCATAATCAAACCTCAGCTTTTTCTTTTCAACTGTTATAGCCCTGGCCGGACAGTACTTCCAGCATTCACCGCATAACCTGCAGATGGCATCATCGCAGACCGGTTTCTGCACCAGATGCCTTCTCATAAAGCCATGCAGGCTCTTCGGCCCGAACACAAGAGGAGTAATCTCAGGCATCCTGAAGTCCTTTATAACAGGGACCTCGCCATCAACCGTAATGTCAGTGCTGAGAAGTCCCGTTTCAGCAGCCAGCCTGTTTGTAAGCAGACTTTCCGGGTCTATCCCGAGCATCCTGCATACGGTCATATCCAGCGCCACTGCGTCAATACTCGCCATGAGAACCCCCAGATGTCTCGCAAGACCGCTTTTCCCCGGACCCTGCCCCTCCATCGCCAGAACGCCGTCGAGCAGGGTTACGGACTGCCCTACCGCCGCATATATCCTGAGAAGCAGGCGCGCGAACATCTCCCTGTCAACGCCTGTCCTGAAATGCCATTCCGGTTTCCTAAGTCCCACTATGCAGCCGAAGAAGTTCTTGACTCCGAGGGTCAGAAGCATTTGGGTATGGGTCTTCAATTTCGGCAGGTTCAGCACAATATCAGCATTCACGGCATCTTCAGCAATCTCTATTTTGTTAAAGGGTGGTCCAACGTCAACTGCTACTGAGCGTTTAAACTCCCTGCATTCCACATCAAGGCCTTTGAGTGCCTCTCTTATCCCGCTTTCCTTCAGGACCCTGTCGAAACTACCCATCGCAGGGCTGTCTGATATCAGGGGCGCGCCACCCTTCTTTAACACATATTCAACAGCGGCCCTCACGATCATTGGGTGTGTCAGCATGGCCTTTTCAGGCTGGGCAGGAGCAAGCAGGTTAGGCTTTATCAAAACCCGGCTCTTATTCCCTATCTTGTCTCCAACAAGGTCCTCAAGGAGTTCAAAGATCAGCGGTCTGAGCTTATCATAATCATACTCAGCCCTTCTCAGAATAACTTTTTTCACAGCTATCCTCCTGTCAATATCCTTAGCCACAGGGAAGGGACCTTCAGAAAAATTCTTTTGCAGGCAGCACCCTTACCTTCAAAGCTCCCAGTATCGTCCTGCCACATAAGCCTGCATAATGCCAACAGGCTGTCTATATTCTAATCACTGCGCCATAATCCTTGTATCTTTTAATTAATAAAATTTCAAATATTGCTGTAAATGCGCGCAGTCCAGGTTTTCAGTAATCAGCACCAGTCATCCAGTATTTTATCCGCATCGGTTAATATACACCTAATTACCATATTTTTTTCACTGCCTGAAATTAAGGATATTGCTGCACAATGATCATTGCAAAAACAAATAGTCACAATTATATCAAGTAATTATCCCTGTTGACTTGACAAAAACCTTTAATAATGCCTAAAATCTCTTTATATATGGCAAGCTTACGTTACTGTGAGAAATTCATAAAAAAGCAGGTTGATACGAATAATTTTTTCAGACTGATTTCGTTTTTTATCATAGGCATATTTTCACTGATAAACATCACAAACCTGTCGGCTCAGACAGTCCCGGTACTCGGAGAAATAAAATCCAGTGGCAGGGTCTTTATCAGTTCCTCGACCGGACAGTGGTCACCCGCCATGCCGACATACCCGCTTCTTAACGATACAGGCATAAAGACAGAAGACGGGGTCGCATCTATCTTTTTCAAGGACGGTTCGAAGGTGGACCTTTCCAGGGATTCCGTAGTTTCTGTTGCCAGCGCTCCGCCTGGTCATACAATAAAACTTACGCAGGGAGTCATCTCTTTCAATATCACCCCCTCATCTTCCCTGTCAGTATCTGCAGCATCCGCGGACATCCTGGCAATTGGCGGCAAGGAACCTGTTCTCGGCAATATCACCGTTAGAGGGACATGCATAGAGGTAAAAAGCCTTACAGGAAACGTTCAGGTAACCTCCTCTGCAACAGGACCAAAGCTTCTGACATCCGGGGAAAATGCCTTATTCGGCGATTGCAATCCGGCGGCTGTGCCTGCATACTCATCAGCGGAAATAACCGCTAAGTATATTATCCTTTCGGGAATGGGCTTATTAGTCGTTGATTCATTACTGAAAAGCCCATACATCTTAAACAGCAGTGGCCATGGCGATATAAATCGCGGCTTTGTAATTCAGGGTAAGATGATTTTGTTGCATTGCCCACGGGATACAAAATAAAATATTTATTGAGTTACACTATGTTGATACAACAACAGCTTCTGACACGTATGTTCATTGTAGTACTCCTTGGGCTCTCTTTCACCGGTTGTGTCAGTGGAACCAGCACAAAGCCTTCCGCATCCATTTCCGACCTTTTAGGCCAGAGAAAGACCGACAAATTAAACGAGACGTTGATGCTCAGCGCTGTCACGCAAAAAAGCGTCCTAAAGGAAAGTTACGCCATGGGCCCTGAAGACCTTCTTGAAATCGATGCCTATAATATTGATGAACTCAAAAAGACTGTCAGGGTAAATTCGATCGGGGAGATAAATCTTCCGCTCGTCGGCGTCCTGAATGTCATAGGACTGACCACATCAGAGACCGAAAAACTTATTGCAGAAAAACTTGATAAATACATTGAAGAGACGGTGGTCACGGTCTTCATTAAGGAATATAAAAGCCAGAAGATAACCGTAGTCGGCGCCGTAAAGAACCCAGGTATCTTTAACGTGACCGGCCAGCAGACCCTTATCGACATGCTGATGATGTCCGGGGGCCTTGCCAACGACTCAGGCAATACCTGTTACATTCTAAGACCTGCAGAAAAAAGCAGTCCAGGGAACAGCTCTGAAAAAACGGGCGAAGAAAGACCATGCGGAGACCATTATCATAGACATAGACGACCTTCTTATAAACGGCAATCTGTCGCTGAATATACCTGTATTTTCCGGCGACGTGATAAACATCCCCAGAGGAGGGGTCATCTTTGTCGACGGTGAAGTGAAAGATCCAGGGGTCTATCCGATCAGGGGAAAATATTCCTGACAAAGGCCATAGCCCTTGCTCACGGCATCAAGTCCTGACGCGTCCCAGAATGAGGTAAGGATATTCCGCGACAACGAAAAAGGTGAAAAAGACATCATCACCGCAGACTATGAGGCGATCAGGGACGGCAAAAATCCCGATATTGCCCTGCTGGAAAATGATATAGTTATCGTGCCAGTAAACGGGACAAAAGTATTTTTCAAACAGTTCGTCGGCACACTGGGCAGATTTGTAAGCTTCGGGATTACCGGTCAATTATAATGTCTTACAATAAATATGATGGAAGAATTTAACTCTCAGGAAGAAAACCAGAACAGGGCGCTTGACAAGCCAAGGGAGTACCCCCTTGCAGCGAGTTCCTACTACGGCTACCAGCAGGAAGAGGAAGTTCACCTAAAGGATTATCTCCACATCCTGCTCCGCAGAAAGTGGATTGTAATCACTGTCTTCATGGCTGTCATCACAACTGTCACCATCGCCACATTCATGACAAAGCCCCTCTACAAGGCCACTGTCACTCTCAAGATCGACCAGGAAAACCAGGGCATGATGATGTTCAAAGATACACTCGCAATTCAGATGCCTGAGCAGGACTACTATGAGACCCAGTTCAGGATACTGAAATCAAAAAACCTTGCAATAAGGGTGATACGGAAGATGAGGCTCGACTCCAATCCTGAATTTGCCAAGCAGGCAAAGAATGCCGAGGGACCGGAGGCAAAAACCGTTTCTTTTCTCAAGCAAGATACTTTTGCCAAAGATAATGAGATCGACCCCGCAATCGTCAGTGACTTCATCAGCAGGCTGGAGGTCAAGCCTCAACCAAAATCAAGGCTGGTAAACGTCAGCTTCATATCCTACGAAGCTGCACTTGCTGAAAAGGTTTCAAACACAATAGCAAAATCCTTCATAGAGCTGAATATGGAATCAAAATACGCTTCAACACAACAGGCAAGAGAGTGGCTGGAACAGCAACTCGAGATCATGAAGGCCAAGGTGGAGCAGGCGGAGGAAAAGCTGAACCAGTACGCAGCGCAGAACCAGATTATCTTCCTCAACCAGGAAGACAAAAGTGCAAACATGAACATAACAACTCAGAGGCTTACAGAGATCTCTACTGAGTTGACTACCGCAACATCTGACAGGATCCATAAAGAGGCTTTGTACAGGGAGATATATTCCGGAGACCCTGAATCAAGCTCGTACCTCATGAACAACACGCTGATACAGGACTTAAAGAAGAATTTCGCAGGGATTGAAGCCGAGTACAGCCAGAACCTCAAAACATACAAGCCCGATTATCCCAAGATGATAAAGCAGAAGGAACTTGTTGATCAGTACAAAAACAAGATCTCTTCTGAAACAAAAAGGATAATGCTAAGCGTCAAAAAAGACTATGAGGCTGCTCTGAAGCGCGAAAACTCTCTCAGAAAAGCATTCGATAATCAAAAGCAGGAGGCCCTGGACCTCAACAGCCGTTCCGTACAGTATCAAATCCTCAGGAGAGAGGCTGACACCAATAAGGAGCTTTACAACGGCCTGCTTCAGAAGTTAAAGGAGACGGGGATATCCGCAAGCCTGCCCACAAGCAATGTTGTGGTGCTCGATACAGCTGAAAAACCCAAGTCACCGTTTAAACCGCAAAGGGCCAGGAATATTATTCTTTCCATGATATTCGGCTTGTTCGGTGGGATGGGGCTGGCCTTTTTTACAGAATATCTCGACAGCACGATCAAAACACCTGAGGACGTTGAAAAAAAGATGTTTATGCCTTCACTCGGCCTTGTACCCATTCACACTGAAACAACCGACAACAAAAACATGCCGGTTGAATACATATCCCATTCAAACAGCAAGAGCGTTCTTAGCGAGGCCTATTCATCCATACGGACCTTCCTGCTCTTTTCTTCTGCTGGAAAACCTCCAAAGGTCATGATGGTAACGAGCGCCCAGAGGGAGGAAGGGAAAACAACCACCGCGATAAACACCGCGATAAGCCTTACAAAATCCAATGCAAGGGCGATCCTCATAGATGCTGACATGCGCAAACCCAGAATTCACAAGGTATTTAAGTTAAGCAACACTACAGGACTCTCGTCGTTCCTTTCCGGCAACTGTGAATTCGACAGCGACCTGATAAAAGCCACCAAAATAGCCGGCCTTGATATTTTGACCTCAGGCCCCATCCCCCCGAACCCGGCTGAACTCCTCAGCTCTTACAGGCTCAGGGACCTCATAGACGGCCTCTATCCGCTCTATAATTTCATCATATTCGATACCCCACCCATACTCGGACTGGCGGATGCCGCCATAACAAGCACACAGACAGATGGGGTGATACTGGTCGTCAAGTCCGGACATACGCCCAAAGAAGCAGCACAGCAGGCCAAGAAAATACTCGAGGGCGTTGACGCAAAGGTACTTGGTGTCGTGCTCAACGGAATCAGTCATTCAAACATGAAATACGGTAACTATTCATACTACCAATACTACTATCAGAACTATACCAGTGATGAAAAAAAGTGAGGCCGGGAAACAGAGAACTTCCATCTCCAGCCTTATCCTGTCCTTTTTTGCAGTTCTTGTATACATAATCCTTCTCTGGTCTCTGTTTAAGCCGCTCGCAGGGCAGTTCATGTTCAGCGGCCCTGATGAAAAGGGTCTTTTCTCTGCAATCGATTTCAACCGTAACAATGCCGCATATCATTATATTCTCGGGAGACACTATCACTTCAGCCTCAGCAGCCATGACATGAAAAAGGCCATTAGCCACTACAGGGAGTCTTTGAGTTTAATTCCCCTCCAGGCCGCTGTATGGACAGATCTTGCAAAGGCCTACCAGCTTGACGGGCAGCCCTCAGAATCAGAACGCTCACTTGAAAGGGCCGTAAGGCTGAACCCCAACAATCCTGATCTGATGTGGGAAGCAGGCACCTTCTGGCTCATCAGTAATATGACTGACAAGGCAATGGGTTCATTAAAAAGATATATTCAGCTCATGCCTGAAAATCAGAACATTGCCTACGACCTCTGCTACAGGCTCCAGCTTGACAACGACTATCTCCTTGCAAACCTTGTTCCTGACTCATATAATTTTCGCGCCAGTTACCTCACATACCTCATGAATACCAACAGGCTCGAAGAAGCAGAAGAGACCTGGAAGACGATTGGGCTGAAAAGACTCGATAAAAAATTATTTATCGCCTATGTCAACTTCCTGATAAACAATAGCCAGTACGAAAAGGCTGAAACGCTCTGGAAAGAAATAACAGGCAAGATAGACGGGTATGTAAAAGACAGCCCGTTGTTCCTGATCAGCAATTACAGCTTTGAAAATGATATGTTAGAAGGTGGTTTTGACTGGATAATCAGCGAGACCGATGGGGTAAATGTATTCATAGACGAAACAGTGCATATGGAAGGCAAACGTTCTCTTGCTGTAACATTCGACGGGAGAACAAATCCTGGTATTGTATTTGCCCGTCAGGTGGTCAGGGTGACTCCTGCTTCTCGATATGTACTTATGGCAAATATCAAGACAGACGGCATTACAACAACCAACGGCATATTCATGTCCGTTCAGGGACATAAGTGCAGCGGCTTAAACAAGAGCTCCGAAACAGTTATCGGGACGAACTTCTGGAAGGAACTCAGCATTGATTTTGACGTGCCTGCTGAATGCAGTGCAGTGACAGTAAATTTCAAGCGAGAAAGGTCGGTCAAGTTTGACAACAGGATTCAAGGGACAGCATGGCTAGACAAGGTAACCATGAAGCAGCAGATCGTGCAGACAGCAGGCTCAGCAAGGCATTAGACGTCATCATAGACTCCTATAACGGCGCCCCTGCAGACAGGCTTTACCGGGATGCCATATATTGCTTTGACAGTCTTATCGAGATATCCCATAACACTGAAGACATAAAAGACTTTGCACGCAGAAATGAGATGGACAACAAGTATCTTGTCGATGGGGCAAACTTCGTCATATCAAAGATGCATTTCAATTCTGAGGGCAATTTTTACATCACACTTGGCCTGCCGAAAAATGCCACGCAGGATGAGATAAGGGAGCGCTGGAAAAGGCTGATGCTCCTTTATCACCCGGACAAACAGCTTGGCGAAGAGGAATGGGTGTCTGAAAGGGCAAAAAAAGTCAATGAGGCATACAGCACACTGAAAGACGAAGACAAAAGACAGTCTTACGATTTGAAACTGATCGAAAAGTCTGCACACCAGCATTCTGTCTTGCAGCCAAAGATTAAGACAGTACCAGTGACAACCCGAAATCACAAGCTGAGGACATCTGACAACCTGGAATGGGACAGGAAAAAAAAATATATTCCCAGGGTCCTTTTAGGATTGTATGTTTTAGCAGCCCTGACATTCTTTGGCTACATATATGTCCAGAACAACTCCGAACTGCTCGAGAGCGCATTGACAGCAAAACCGGATAAGGCACAGCCTGCCGAGCAGATATCAGGATCTGCAGAAAAAAAGGACTCAGGCAAGACCATGCCGGTACAGCCCATTATCCATACGCATACAGGGGAAGCAACCGGAAAGCAGCAGCCTCGCTCAGAGATCAACTCCTTGCCGGAGATTGCCGGAGACCCGGTTGCCTCTCAAACCCGCAATAAGCTAAGGGGAACACATGCAAGACAAGAGAACCAGCAGGATAAGGACATTGCAGCAGGAGGGAGAACTCCCCAAAAAACAATGCCTCTGCCTGCATCAAATAGTACGTTGAGAAAACCGGACGGGAATCAGGAAGCAGAACCCAAGCCATCTGTATCTGCATTTAAGGAAAATCCGAAACCCGAACAAGGCACAAAAAAATCTGAACTGCCGGCACAGGCTAATCAGATGAAAGCTGATCCTGCCAAGACAGTGCAGAACCAAAATTCAATTGAGCTGACAAAGGAAGAGGTCGAGGGTTTCATGAGGCTTTATTCCAGCGTCTATTTAAAAAATGACATCAACGCTTTCATGTCCCTATTTTCTGAATCAGCAGTCGAAAACAACAGACTGCATTATAACGAGATAAGGGCGGCCTACCTTGAGACATTCTCAGAGAAGACAAACTATTACAAAATAAACAACCTGACAATAGCCATAAACGGTCAGACCGCATCCGTAAGCGGGGTCTATGACCTGAGCAGGTATATATCAGCACTGGACCGCTGGATGCGGTACTCAGGAAAGATACAATGGAAAATTGCAAGAGAAAACAATACACTGAAAATAATACGCATGAACTATGATTAATAAACTGATGCTTATAACGCTGATAATTTCCGTGCTCCTGTTTGGCAGTGTCGAGATCTGGTCGTCGGCTGTAGTCTGCTTCATGATCTTCACCCTCGGCCTCATCTGGATATTAATGAGGGAATACAGCAAATATGAAATCAAGGGTTCGGTCAAGCTCCTCCTCATTGCAACTTTTACCTTTATACTCTACGGAGCATTTCAGACAGTTCCTCTTCCTGCTTCTGTCTTAAGATTGATCTCACCGGTCACCTTTGAGCTTCAGTCATTCTACAGCCTCAATAACAACAGTGCCATGCCGATCAGCTTTAATACTTACCAGACAGTATCTGAGACAGTAAGGTGGGCGGCTTTTCTCACAGTCTTTGCCATCTCAGCAGCAATCTTTACGGACAGAAAAAATCTCAGTGGCGCTCTCAAGACGCTCAGCATCTTCGGTTTCAGCCTTGCGATCTTCGCGATAGTCCAGAAAGCGACCTGGCAGAAAGGCATCTACTGGTTCTGGGAACTCAACCTGGGCGGGGTGCCCTTCGGTCCTTTCGTAAACAGGAACCACTTTGCGGGGCTCATGGGCATGCTCATACCGCTTGGCCTCGGCCTTGCGCTGACACAACAAACAAAAGAAAAGAAAATCTTCTTCGGCTTCATGACAGTCATAATGGCTGTCTCTCTCTTCTTCTCCTTTTCCCGTGGCGGCATCATCAGTTTCTTCTGCGGCATGGTCGTCTTCTCGCTCCTGATGATCCAGGGACAACAATCAAAAAAGGTCTGGCTGATAGGCTTCTTTGTCAGTGTCGTGCTTTGCTATGTCATATACCTCGGCATCGACCCTGTCATAAAAAGGTTCTATGAAACCGATATATCCGGCGAAGAACGCCTTGTCGTATGGTCAGCAACCTGGAATGCTGTCAAGGACTTCTGGCTGACAGGCTCGGGCCTCGGTTCGTTCATCAACATTTTCCCGCTCTATTCTCCGCCCATCCGCGGCGGCATATATGACCATGCACATAACGACTATCTGGAGTTCTTCCTCGAGACCGGACTGCCCGGAGCATTCTTCCTTCTGGCATTTTTATCGCTCATGATATATACAGTCACCAGAAACAGGCTTCAGGGCAGCAACAGCGTGCTCAGGGCAGCAGCCCTCTCAGCCGCTTTTACAATGATGGTGCACAGCATTTTCGACTTTAACCTCCACATCCTCTCCAACATGCTCATCTTTGCATACGTCCTCGGCATGATAGCAGGACTCTCTGGCATTGAAGACAATACAGCAAAAGACAGCAAACTGAAAGCAAATGAGAAAAGAGACCTGGAAAATTATGGCATCAATGTTCAGACTTTCCACGGCAGGCAAAAAAAGGCAGGAACCCTTTTTTGAAGGTCTCGGCATAGACGTCGGCGAAAATACATCAACAGATAGTGACAGCATATCTGAAGGCAAAACAGAGGACCGGCGGAAAACAAAAGATGATCATGCATCTCCTGATTCGCAGATATATGGCCGCACTACTGAACTGTCTGCCTGCTGTTTGCTTAATTTTCCTGTTTTCAGTCCTTTCATCTGCTCAGGCAATGGATATAAATCCAGTCCCTGAAACCATAAGCAAAATATACATCCAGAGAGGCCAGACACAGATCTCTGTCTTTACCGTAGAAACAGCCACAGGCGAAAAGGCTATACAGAAAGGGCTTGCAAAAAGTGCCCCAATCCCTGATGACTACGGCATGCTCTTTATCCTCGACAAGACCAGCGAACAGTTCTTCTGGATGAAAGGTATGGAATTCGGACTTGACATCCTCTTTTTTGACAAAGACAGAAGGCTGATAGAAATCCTGCCCAATCTCCTGCCCTGCGAAGAATGCACAAAATACAAAACACCGGCAAATACAGCCTATGCCCTCGAGATTAATGCAGGCATGGCTGATGTGTTGGGCATCAAAACAGGAGACATACTTGTGTTTGCAAAGAAATAAAACAGGAGAAGACAGAGACAGAGGCGCTCCCAGCCTTACCCTTGGAATAAATTCATGATCGACATTCACTGCCATATATTGCCGGATATCGACGACGGGCCTGCTGATTTACAGGAGACTCTGGAGATGCTCAGGATTGCAGCCGGAGACGGGATAACACACATTGTAGCCACGCCTCATTACAGGCATGGAGAACCCCCTACTGCGCAGGACATAAGGGAGAAAATTGCGCTGGTCCGGGAAGCGATGGCCAAAAGCAGCATAAATGTAGAGCTGATGGGAGGAGCTGACATAAGGCTTACATATGAGCTGATGGAAGGTATAGAAAAAAACGAGATACCCACGATCAACAATTCCGGGTATTTCCTGCTTGAACTGCCGGACCTCATACCCCCTCACCTGGATGGCTTTCTCTTTGAGGCAAGGATCAAGGGCTTTGTCCCTGTTATAACACACCCGGAACGTAACCACAGCCTGATATCCTCCCTGGAAAAAATCTCGGCGCTCAGAAATGCAGGCGCTCTCTTTCAGCTCACTGCAATGAGTGTAACAGGACAGCTCGGCAGGCAGATAAAGAAATTCACAGTGCAGCTTTTGAAAAAGGGATATGTTGATTTTATAGCAACCGATGCCCACAGCACTAAACGGAGGCCACCCCTCCTTTCAAAAGCATACAGGGAGACTGAGGGTATTCTGGACAAAACCGGGGCTGACAGGATATTTATTGACAATCCTAAAGCAGTGATCGAAAACAGGGAGATAGAAATATGAACTGGTATGCGATATACATAAAACCGAAATGTGAGGACTCCACAGCGCTTCAACTCAGGAATGCCGGGCTAGAGACCCTCAACCCCAAGATAAGGACTAAGAAGTACATCCGGGGGAAATACATACCTGTCGTAGAGCCCCTTTTCCCGAGTTACATATTCGCCTGTTTTGATTCAGAAAAACAGGGGCACATGATAAAATACACCCGGGGGGTCAAGTTCATAGTCGGCAAACAGAACCCCCTGGCAGTTCCGCAGGAGATCATCGAAGCGATACAGGAAAGAATGCAGGGCGATATTGTCACTCCTGCTCCGGAAAAGCTCGAAAAAGGCGACAGGGTGATAATAAAAGAAGGGCCGTTCGTAAGCTTCTATGGCATATTTGAAAGAGATATCCCGGGCAGAGAACGTGCCATGATCCTGCTTGAGGCGCTGCACAGCAAAGTCGAGATCGAAAGCCTCTCCATACGAAAGGCATAGCCTGGCTGACTTTAAAGTCCAGGGCAGTATTAGCGCTGCATTAATAAGATAGGACCCTTCACCTGTGTTGTTCATGGACTTCTGACCGGACGGAAACAGCTATTGCTTACCGCATGATAAAATAGCGAAAGATGAAGAATACTCCTGCAATAAGCAGCAGGATCAGGGCCATGGCAGCAAGAAAAGGAAAAGGCTTTTTCTCCTCTTTGCAAAAGGTTTCTCCGGACAACTCTCTCTTTAGAGCTTTTTCCCCATTGTGTTCCCCGACAGTTTTTATCTCTGCATGCTGCATGGTCAGCCAGCTTTTTATGCCTTATCTCGAGAAGTTCCGAGGTTTTAAAGTCTTTATATTCGACTTCTATCTCCTCCTGAGAGCCGGCAACATCCAAACCGCATTTGCTGCATTTCCTCTTCCCGGTTACATCAGTATCGCACCTGGGGCATTTCATTGCATATCTCCTATTTCTTATTATTCGCATTTCAGAGGTGATTTGCAATGTGAAAAAAAGAGGCTCACAAGTACCGGCACCCTGCTCAATTGACAACAGGATAGTTCATAACTTATTAAATTCACAGAACAAATACTAGAAACTCAGAACTAAGAGCTTTGTGTCGTTCCCACACGATACAGTTGTTTCATGATCTCTTTCTGGATGAGGTCCCAGCCTTTTTCTGTATGCGGCATTACGCAGGCGGAGCAGTCCTTCATGCCCGAGGGAAGAATGGAATGATTGCCCGGGCAGTCGAGGAGGAAGAGGGGACAGTAGCAGAAGAGGCATGAATGCCAGTCTTCGAGTTTGTGGCAAGGCAAAAATTCGCATTTGAGATTTATGAAGTGTTTATAATTCATCCGCTGTTCCTTAGGTTCTTTACAACTATGCTTTCAAAATTATCGGAATACATCTTGCAGATATCTCCAAAATACGCCGATCCCCTCTCAGTCCTCATCCTCCTCATACATTACATTGACCTTCGGTTTCTCTTCTTTCTTATGGTCTTCGATATATGCGGTGATGCGGTATCTGAAGTGGGTGGATCTGTCGTGGTCGTAGAGGTAGATCGTGTCGTTGCGGAGGTTGCCTATAAAGTATGCGGCGCTGCCGCTTAGGTGGACGATGAAGGTCTTTTCATTGATGAAGATATTCAGTGCAAAGTCATCGTCTGCTGTGTACTGGCAGGCGCAGTTGCTGGCAAAGCCCGGAATGTAGTCCCGGTGCTTTTCATCGAACTCCTGTAAGAAGTCGATGTCCAGGACCCCGGCTACTTCCATCTCCTCTGAAGTTTCAAGGTCACAGAGAAAGGCCGGGCTCTTCCCTGTGATCAGACGGCAGGCGATATAGGTGATGCATGCATGCTGTATGCGATAATCCATACGCTTCGGGCCTCTCTTTCCTTAAAATCCGAATAACCCCTTCAGCTTCTTGATCGGGTCCTTGCTACCTTCCTGTTCCTCCCCGGATTTCTGAGATTCTGAAGAAGGCTCGGCAGCCTCTTTTCTGGATCTCCTGGGCTCTGCTGTCTGTGTCCCGGCCAGGGGGGTCATGCCTGTTGATTTCAGCCTAAGCTTTACAGACCATATAAGGTTCCATGGGGCTTTAGGGTCTTTTGGTTTTGGAGGGTAGGATGCATACAGGTCCTCGCCATAGGCGATGAACTGGATCATCCCTCCCTGCGCGTCGTTGAATATGCCTTTTGGTATGCTGCAGCTCGTGATGTCAGGGTTCATCACAACTTTTTCCTTTATGAACTTTCTGACATCACTGCTCGGGAGGTAATCCATGAGGCCGAATCCCGGATCAGGCAGTTCGCTCGACGACCAGATGATCGTCTCGCCTGTTTTTTCATTGTGGCCCATCGCTGTTGCGAAATAGCCTATGGCTGATGGGATGTCCTTCCAGGCGAATCTTATGCTCTCTGAGAGTTCCCCTTTGACAGATGTAAATTCAACAGGCGCCATGAAGTCGTGCATCTGATCTATCGAAAATTTTATGTCAGGCAGATAGTTGCCGTGCACAAACTGGCTGCCCTGCAGAGAGCTGTCTTTGGGGATTTCTATCGAACTTTTCTTGTTCGGCCATTCAGCATAGATCAGCCCTGCTCTGGGAGACGGGGGATATTGGGGTGAGGCCATATGACCTGTCAGCGACTTGCCAAACTCAGCAGGACTCATCTTTTCAGTATCAATGACCCTGGGCTGGCCTTTGCCTACTGCTTCACTGCATCCCCAGTAGATAAGCATCCGCGCCTTTGGTTTTTCCACGCGCTCCTCAGGGGCTTTTTCATGCTCTTCCTTCTTCTTTTCCTGCTGTGGGATGAGCAGGGGGAGGGCCTCGCCCATCTTCTGGCCAGGAGGGATATCATGGCTGGCAGAAGGTTCCTTTGGCAGGGGCTGCGGAGAATTTAATTGAAGGAGGAGACTCCTATTAGGGCCAAACCCTGGACCTCTCATCATCTTTCCCATAAAGGCACCCATGCCTGACATTTCATCTGACATGCCGGGAATGGACTGATTCTGCGTGGCAATGCTCATCCAGTACTGGGTTGCCTGGGGAGTTTTTTCTTTTGTCTTTTCAGCGGATTCTGAGGAACTGCTGTAAATTAAGGTGATTGCGCATATAAAGGCAAATATTTTTCTGATATTTACTATCTGACCTATCATGTTTCTGGCCTCCTGGATATTATTTTTTATCCCCGACACATTTTAAACAATAACTGTTTTTGCCTGACCGGGTTCTCTGTCCTGACGCAACAGCCGGCTATCAGGATACTGCACCTGATGCACTCTCCTGGTTTGTCATCCAGCAGCTTTTGCAGCTATCGCCGTTTTCCTTTTCAAACATGAATCCTGATATCCTGTAATTCAGGTGGAGCGAGTCTTCGTGGTCGTAGATATAGATCAGATCGCCCCGGACATTGCCTATGAAATAAGCGGTGCTTCCAGTGATCTTTCCCATGAATGTATTGCCTTTTATGCTGAGGTCTATCGCATGGTCCTTTTTACAACAAAACCAGTATATGTATCTGCCGGGATTTGCGGCAGCGTAATCTTTGTGTTTGCAGTCGAATTCAGTGAGACAGTCCGCGTCAGGCAGACTTGCTATTTCTATGTGTGAAAGGTTGTTGAAATCATACAGGGAAGCGATGCGCTTCCCTGTGATAAGACGTCCGGCTATATATGCTATGCGTGTCCGGTTGTATATTTTCACTATCTCTTTCTTCTTATCCGCACTTCGTGAATCCGCAGCTATGGCAGACAGCGCAGCCCCCTTCGTGTTCCACCGCACCTCCGCATTCGGGACAGGCTCCTATGAGCATTGTCTCGCCGTGACCGTTTCCGCCACCATTGGCTTTGTCGCCCTTATTAGTGTATTTCTCGAGCGCCTTTGCTATTGCGTCTGAACAGGAGGTTATCTTGCCTCCGCTGGACCATGTCTGCTGGTGGCAGGTAATGCCCTTTAGCTGGTTAATGATAGCCTCTGGTTCTATATTCGACCGGAGCGCCAGACTGACAAGCCTTCCTATGGCCTCTGCCTGGCTTGAGGCGCATCCTCCTGCCTTGCCCATGTGGGTGAAGAGCTCGAAGAGCTGTCCGTGCTCATCTTCATTGACTGTAATATATATGGTGCCGCAGCCTGTCTTCATCGTCCTTGTTTCTCCGATGATCGCCTCAGGCCTCTTCCTCGGTACGATCTTTGCCTGGACGTTAGGCTCTGCCTCTTTCGCCGCTGTCTTGCCTGTAGAGCCTGTAGAGAGGACCTGCTCTTCCCTTGAGCCGTCGCGATAGACAGTAACGCCCTTGCAGCCGAGGTCGTAGGCAAAGAGGTATACATCCTCTACATCCTTTGTAGTTGCGCTATGGGAGAAGTTAACGGTCTTTGAAACAGCATTGTCAACATATCTCTGGAACGCCGCCTGCATCGCTATATGTTCCATCGGCGATATGTCATGGGCTGTAAGGAAGACCGCCCTGACATCCTCTGGTATCTCCTGGAAGCCGTGCAAAGAGCCTTGTTCTGCGATCTTTTCCATGAGTTCCCTTGACCAGAAGCCGCGCTCCTTAGCGACCTTCTCGAAATAGGGGTTCACCTCAAGGAGTTTAGTGCCCTCCATGACTGTCCTCACAAAGGAGACCGCAAAGAGAGGCTCGACCCCTGATGAGCATCCTGCAAGGATCGAGAGAGTGCCTGTTGGAGCGATCGTTGTGACAGTAGCGTTTCTCTGCTTGATCTTGCCGTCGTAGATGCTCTCAGGATAATTGGGGAATACGCCCCTTTCCTCTGCAAGGGCTGCAGAGGCATTTTTCCCCTCACTTTGTATAAAGCCCATGACCTCTTCAGCCAGCTGGATAGCCTTCTCTGAGTTGTAAGGTACAGACATCTGGATGAGCATGTCGGCCCATCCCATGACACCCAGACCTATTTTCCTGTTGGACCTTGTTGTGTCAGCTATCTTCTGTATAGGGTATTTGTTCACATCAATGACATTGTCCAGAAAATGGACTGATTTCCATACAAGCTTCTTCAGTTTCGTGTAGTCTATCTCACTGTCCTTGACTATCCTGGCAAGGTTGATCGAGCCAAGATTGCAGGACTCATAAGGCAGGAGAGGCTGCTCCCCGCAGGGGTTAGTTGATTCTATCGCCCCTATTTTCGGTGTCGGGTTCGTGCTGTTTATTCTGTCTATAAACACGATGCCCGGCTCGCCGTTTTTCCATGCATGGTTGACTATAAGGGCAAAGACCTCCCGTGCATTAAGACTCTTTACAACCTTCTTTGTCCTGGGGTTGATGAGGTCATAGTCGCTGTTTTCCTTCACAGCCTCCATGAAACGGTCTGTGATAGCCACAGAGATATTGAAGTTGTTGAAACGGGAATTGTGGTCTTTTGCTGTTATGAAATTCAGGACATCAGGATGGTCGACGCGCAGGATGCCCATATTCGCCCCGCGTCTGGTGCCTCCCTGTTTTACAGCCTCTGTTGCTGTATCAAAGACTGTCATGAAAGAAACAGGGCCGGAGGATACCCCCTTTGTTGATCCGACGATGTCGCCGCCTGGTCTGAGGTTCGAAAAGCTGAATCCTGTGCCGCCGCCTGATTTGTGTATAATAGCTGTATGTTTTACAGCCTCGAAGATCGATTCCATGGAGTCTTCGATAGGCAGGACGAAACAGGCTGAGAGCTGTCCCAGTCTCCTGCCTGCGTTCATTAGTGTCGGACTGTTTGGGAGGAAATCAAGGGATGTGGTCATCGCATAAAAATCTTCCTCTGTCAGCATTACCTCTGCCTCTGATTTTCCGTACATGAGGTCTGCTGCTGCTACTGTCTTGGCGACCCTTCTGAAAAGCTCTTCAGGTGTCTCAACCGGTCTGCCTTCTTCATCCTTTTGCAGGTACCTCTTTTCAAGAACTTTTACTGAATTCGGCGTAAGACCTATTGATGATGCAGAGCCCTTCATAACCATATCCTCCTGTTAACTTTATTACTATATTTTTTTAAAACTGACATATCATTAAATCCCCTTAAAGCTTTCTTTGTCCCCTAAAATACAAACCTCTACTATTGCTACAAATTGTGTATTGCAAAGATTAAAACACAACATATTGTATATGTCAAGACAAAAAAAGAGATTTTATTAAGGCCTTGATTCTTAATTATTTTTCCAGTGAATTAGTCTGTTTACTTTTTGTTGATAAGTAAAAACCCAAAAATCCCTGTTAAGGTGGTTTAATTTATACATATATTTACTTAAAAACAAACTACACATAATTATAATTTTAGCAATCCAGTAATACTCAAATGACATTTTTGTTGGAATTATATTATCTTGTTAAACTCGTCATTCTTCAGGAGGTCTACTGGATAATACCTTTTCATATTTTCCCTGTACGAATGTCGAAAACCGCCTGAAGATATTCATAAAGACGTATGGTTTTCCCGACCAGGATATCTGGTCGTTTAAGGTCCGGGAAAGGGTTTCCGGGGAAAACACAGCCTGTTTCTATTGGAAACACATCTGGTTTATATAATGTAGCTATAGGGCACACGGAAGCTCTCCAGTATTTACACCTCCATCGGGAGAGTGGTTCTGCAGATCAGAACATTCCACGAAAAAATAGCTTACAATTCAGTCTGTTACAATTTAGTTTTTATTTCCAGTCTCTTCAGAGGCAAAGCTGCCCTGGTCGAACTGCTGCAACCTTTCGTAATAGTTATTGGCATAGCAATTGCTTTTAAAGTTTATGAGCATTTTTTATGCTCAAACATTTCCCAATGAGAACCTGCCCGTTACTGGCAATGTAGCTGAGCAGGCGGAGCATTGCTCGGTATCTCGCAAAAGAACTCAATCAGAAGCATCTCCATTAAAGCATCCGTAAAAGTGCGCCATTATGAAATCCTTTTGCTGTCCCGTACTATGTGTGCACAATGCTTCTTTTATTCTGCAATAGATTTAAATGGATAGCGAGCGATATTCCGTGTGGTCCGGCCTAAGGCCCCTACTGTTGGTGCCACGGGGTTAACGAGCGAAAAATATACCTTGCATTGAGATTCCCTGCGGCCTTGCCTGAGGGAGTCTTCAATGTTCTTTGCCGGTTAAATTATAATGCCAACAGTAAGCGTTATCATTCCAACACATAATCGCAATGGATTTCTTCGATCCGCTATTGAAAGCGTATTAAACCAGACCTTTCAGGCCTTTGAGATCATAGTTGTGGATGACGCTTCCAGCGAGGATGTTCAGGGGATGGTAAAGGGGTTTCATGACCGAAGGGTAAGATGCATACGCCATGAAATAAATAAGGGAGAAGCCGGAGCCAGAAATACAGGACTCATACATGCGCAGGGAGAATATATCGCATTCCTCGATGACGACGATGTATGGTTCCCGGAAAAACTCGGGTTGCAGGTACGTGCATTAGATAATAGTGCCTCCAAAGTGGGGGGGGTATATTCAGGCTATATCGCGGTAGATTGCGGAAGCCAGCGCATCATGAATACAAAGATTCCGACAAAAAGGGGAGATATTTATCAGGATCTGCTTTTAAGGAATGTGATAGGAACCCCCTCAACGGTCCTTATCAGGAGAGCATGCATTGCAGTTGCCGGTGTCTTTGACGAAAACATATTTTACGGGGTTGATCATGATTTTTATCTGCGTTGTCGCAAGACACTTTCATTTTGAATATATTAAAGAACCCCTTGTTCAGTACAATATTCACGAAAACAGGCTTTCCAATAATCCGGAGATCAGGGCAAAAGGATTAGAAGCCATGTCGCACAAATATAAAAAAAGGCGTCGCAAATCCTGTAGCCGAAGCTATCTTTCTATAGGGGTGCTATTTTGCATCAAAGGGGATATGACCAAGGGGATTAATGCTCTTAGGAAATCCATCCGGCTTTATCCTTTTGAACCGAGGGCCTATTTTTACCTGGGGATTTCTCTGCTGGGGACACGCAATTTCACTAAAATAAAAAAGTTTAAAGAAAAGATATGTTTCTGGCAACTTTCCGGGCAGAAAGGAATATAAGGCAAGGAAAAGTCGTCCATGATCCTTCAGAGACACAGAACCGCATTTTGATAATAGAAGAGTATCTGATAAAACTTTGACAAGGACATTGGCTTACTATTTCGACTTAATTGTACATTTTGTAAAACGCAATTTTATCCTGCGGTACAAAGGGTCAATGCTTGGCGTCCTCTGGTCAGTCCTCCCCCCCCTGGCGCACCTTCTGATACTTGTATTTGTTTTTGGGAAAGTTATCCCTCTCCGGATAGAGGCTTACCCGGCGTATGTGTTTACGTCAATATTGCCCTGGACATGGTTCAGCACATCTGTGGGCGGGGCAGGAGGCATCTTCACTGGCAACCGGGACCTGCTGAGAAGGCCTAACTTTGCTCCTGCGATACTGATCATAGTTGAAACCCTGTTAAATTTGCTGAACTATCTCATTTTGTTACCGATACTGATAGTCATTCTTATCATATACCAAAGGGAAATAACGTGGTATCTGATGTTCTTTCCCCTGCTGATACTTATTCAGTGCATTTTAATAATAGGCCTTAGTCTATTCATCGCAACATTGAATGTCTTTTACCGGGACGTGCAGCATGTGGCAGGCCTGGCGGTCATGCTCCTCTTTTACGTTACTCCCATTTTTTTTCAAACCCAGGCGATTGGTGAAAAGTACAAGATTCTGTTTAAGCTTAATCCGGTCGCAGCCCTGATCCAGGGATATCAGGCGGTTTTATTTCACGGCAAAGCTCCGGATTGGGGTTCGTTGCTGATTGCAGGCATGTCAAGTATTGCTGTATGTATCGCCGGCTACGTCATTTATCAAAGGAAGTTGCACAACATTTTTGATACAGTTTGAGTGATATAAATAAAGATGCATACACCGAATTTATGTCAATAGTTTTAACGGCAGAAAACGTATCAAAACGGTTCCTGATTCAGCAGAACCGCCCCCGAACTATCAGGGAGGCCCTGAGCCAGCGGTTGACCGGCAGTTACAAATCGGGTTTCAACCTTTGGGCGCTGCGTGATGTCAGTTTTTCAGTGGAGAAGGGCCGCGTTGTGGGCATTATTGGCCATAACGGCGCCGGCAAGAGTACCCTCTTGCGTCTGCTTAGTGGTTTAGGGCGACCGTCATCAGGTCGTATTCATGTGGCGGGCAACATTGGCAGCTTACTCGAACTGGGAGGCGGGTTTCATCATGACTTGACCGGCCGTGAAAATCTCATGACAGGAGGAATCTTGAGCGGCCTTACAAAGAGAGAGGTGAAAGATATCGAAGGAGAGATCATCTCTTTTGCTGAACTGGAGGAATTCATCGACCAGCCCGTACGCACTTATTCCACGGGTATGTATATGCGACTGGCCTTTGCTACAGCTATTCATTTTGATCCGGATTTTTTGGTTATCGATGAAGTGCTGGCCGTCGGGGACTCCCGTTTCCAGGAAAAGTGTCAAAAATGGCTGAATGCCTTTCGAGTAGGCGGCAAATCTTTGATTTTAGTGTCTCATGATCTCGAACAGGTGCGAAGCTTGTGCGATGAAGTGCTGGTGCTAGAGGAAGGGCAGGTTGTGATGCAGGGGGAGCCGGATAGTGCCATCAATTGCTACCAGGATCTGATGCGCCAGCGTACAGAGAATAGGGCGGCCCAGCTTGAGGTCGTGGTTCAGCCCTTTTTGCCGGTTGAACAGGGACACCGCATGGGGACCCAGGAGGCGATCATAAGCAGCGTTACCTTATTCGACGGGGAGAATAGAATTACGGACCGCCTTACCGACGGCTCCAGTCTTGCCATTGAAATTGAATACCTCCTCCAAAAACCTTTATCCGACACGGCTCTAACTTTGGGTATTTATAATGAGACCAACACGAAATGTTTTGAAACCATTATTCCCTCGACTAACGAGGCTTTCGGCCGATTAGCCGAAACAGGCATCCTTCGCTGCCATTTGCCTGAGGTACCCTTGCTTCCAGGACGTTACTACATCACGGTAGGTTTGTATCCTACTGATTGGAGTTATGTTTACGACTACCACTGGCAGATGCATCCTTTGACCGTGGCGAATGAAGAAGCGATGCCAGCCAATATCTCGGGTGTTATTTCGATTCGCCCGAATTGGTCGGTTCGATTAAAGGATTGAACTTGAGGAATCTTTGGGCGAGTAGACTTCGTGAGGCGAAGGGTCAAAGACGAAATAGCATTTTAGATTATTCATCGCAGGTTTTAGTCCTTTGGGAGTAGGGGGTGAGAAAAGATGGCAACAACCGTCCTTGATGTCGATCTAGAACGCATTCCGCAAGAAATCACGGGACTCTCGGCCTATGGACAGGCATTGGTACTGATGCGTCTCCGCGGACGCCCGGTCGGCCACATTCGCCTCCCGGTGCTTCACGGACGCATCCACGGATCTCAGTTCCAGGAAGCATTGGTCCGTCAGTTCGGCTGGCACATCTGGAAGCAATGGCTCCAGGACTGGCTGGACTGGGATGAGGGCCAGACGACAACTGCTTCTCGACCGGCCGCGACCATCGCGACCTGCACGCGAGACCGCCCGGACGATATCCTCCGCTGCCTTGCCGCACTAACGGCTATGCCGGATGACGGTCAGGAAATCCTGGTCATTGACAATTGCCCTTCGACTGACGCCACGCACCGAATCGTGGAGGGCTTCCCTCAGGTTCGATATGTCCGAGAGGATCGGGCCGGCCTCAACCGAGCCAGAAATCGAGCGATGCGCGAGGCGAGGCGTGATGTCGTTGCGTTTATCGATGATGACGCCATTCCTGATAACGGCTGGCTTCGCGCGTTGCTCCGCAACTTCGACGACCCACTCGTGTCCTGCGTGACCGGGCTCACGATGCCCCTCGAACTCGAAACAGACGCGCAGGAAATGCACGAACGATGGAGCCCGTTTGGGCGGGGCTATGAACGGAGGATGTTCGACAGCGCCTTTTTCAACCCGATGGCCGCCGGTCAGGTGGGCGCCGGCGTGAATATGGCGCTCCGCCGGTCTATCTTCGAGGAATTGGGTCCGTTCGATGACGCCCTCGACGCTGGGACCGTCACTCGGTCAGGGGGCGACACGGAGATGTTCGCCCGGATTCTGAACCGTGGCTTTCGGATCGTCTATGAGCCCCATGCCCTCTGTTGGCATCGGCATCGACGGACATGGAAGGAGTTGCGGAAGATGATCTTCGGGTATGGAGTTGGGGTTTATGCCTCCTGGACCAGCCTCATCATCTCTCAGCGCCAGATCCACATGCTGAAACCAGCCATGTCTTGGCTATTCGGTTGTCAGTTGCCGAAGCTTCTTCGTTCTGCGCGGTGGTGGCATCGAAACGCTCCTCTGGATTTGGCCATCGCCGAGCTCTGTGGATGCATGGCAGGCCCCTGGCTGTACTTCGCATCACGAAGACGCCAACGGACCGAAGTGAGCCGGTCATGAGGCAGGATCCTCATACCATCAGCGTCGTGATCCCAACACACAACCGATGCGATGCGCTCCGGCGAACGCTCGATGCGCTCATCAACCAGGATTTCCCCCAGCAGCAGCTTGAGGTGATCGTTGTTCTGGACGGCTGTCAGGATGGCACACACACGATGCTGATGAACTACCAAGCACCGTTTCGCTTGGTCCCCATTGAACAAGAGCAGCAGGGCCCTGCGGGAGCCCGCAACCACGGTGCCGCTAAGGCTACCGGATGGCTTCTGATATTCCTGGATGATGATGTCGTGCCGACGCCTCGATGGATAGCTGCTCATGTCAGCGCCCATCGCGAGAAGACGAACCAGGTGCTCATCGGCTCGTACCTGCCGGCTCCTCACCCGGAACTTGATTATGCCGGGATGGCCGCCCGTGCATGGTGGAATGATAAGTTCCGCGCGATGCGCCACTCCGCTTATCGCTTCACCTACCAAGACTTCTTGAGCGGGAATTGCTCCATGAGAAGTGACCTGTTCGCTCGCGTGGGTGGCTTCGACCCCGCGTTCCCCTGTGCACACGAGGATTATGAACTTGGCGTGCGCCTTCTCAAAGCCGGCGTGTCATTCATTTTCAGCGTCGAGGCAGACGCCTCTCATTATATGATGGACACGTGCACGGTCGCCCGCATGCTGCTTCGGGCGCGGTGCGAGGGACAGGCGGATGTCCTCATCGGCTCTCGCCATCCAGAGCTACGCCCGATACTGCCTTTCGTTTCGTACGGGGAGCCTCGCACCTGTCTCAGGCGATGCATGCATTATCTAGCATTCTCCAGACCTGGAGTGGGGGATGCCGTGGCATCCCTGCTGGGTCAGCTCCTTCGATCACTCCAATGGATGCAGCTGAGGAGACGGTGGCGATGGGTCTGTAAGGGCCTTAGACAATATTGGTATTTGCGAGGTCTTGCAGACGCCCTGGGAACACAAGAGGCTTTGGTTGCATTCGTGCAGGACAGCATTACCTTCGTGACTCAACAGGACGAAGAATTGGAGATGCCAATCGATCTGAGCTTCGGGGTCGAACAGGCAGTCCAGCAAGTGGATCATGTGCGCCCGATGGGTGTGCGCATTTTATTCGGCAATCAATTCATCGGACGCATAGCCCCGCAGCCTGGCTGCGAGCGACTTCGTGGAATCCATCTCAGGGCCATTCTGGCAACCGATCTAATCTGGCCACTTTTCATGGCCAGCTTGCAGCGAACGGTGTTCGATCACATGCCCCTTCCTCCGACGGACAGGCCATCACTTGTGGCCCTGCAAAGTGAGACCTAGGTAGAATCATGGCGACCAAGATCCTCGATATCGACCTCTCAGAAACCCTGCAGCCTGTGTGGGGCATGGAACGCTACAAGGGACTCTACGCCTTGGTCCGCTATCGGGGGCAGTTCCTGGGATGGGCCTCTGTGAAGAACCCCGACGCTCAGCCTGTCTTGACGGTGGACCGGGTGCGAGAAACCATCCTGAAGGAGTTACACTGGCCCCTCGCCCAGGCGTTGTTGAAAGAGCGACTAGCCTCGGACCGAAGCCCAGCGCAGTTGCCTCCGATAAGCGTCGTGGTGTGCAGTCAGGGAAGCCCCGAACAACTGGGCCTGTGTCTCACATCTCTCCTGGCCACCCAATATCCGGACTTTGAAGTCATTGTCCTAACCAGTGCACCAGACGACGCCGTCGCTCAGACAGCCGCCCGCTTTCCGGTGAGGCACGTTCGGCAGGAACGGCCTGGTATTGATCTCGCACGGAATCGCGGCATTGCGATCGCACGGCACGACATCATCGCGTTCACCATCGACCGTGCGCGTCCCGACCGCCGGTGGTTGCATCAGTTAGGTCTGACGTTCATGGACCAGGAAGTTGAAGCGGTCACGGGGCTGGTTGCTCCTACGGAATTAGAAACCACGGCCCAGTACCGATTTGAGTTTGATTTTGGACTTGGGCTCAAGCTCCATGGACGCACCTTGAGACGTCATGATTTGAGCACTTCAGAATTGTTATGGGCTCGTCATTTAGGTTCCGGGACCAATATGGCCTTCAGACGAATCGTTTTTTCACAACTCGGCGGCTTCGATCCCGGGCTGAGCGCTGATACCGCGGGAGACGGAACCGGTGATCTAGAGATGCTCCACCGCCTCGTCTCCCGCGGGCATACGTTGCAATATCAACCTGAGGCGATCGTGTGGCTTACCCATCAGCGAGGCGATTCTTCTCTTCGGCGGCGGCTTTACGATTATGGCCGGTATTACGGCGCCTATCTATTGACCTGCTCACGAAACCGTACCTTTAACAGGTCAACCATTCTCAAGTTCTTCTTGCATAGGTGGCTGTACAAACATCTCCTCCGGCGACTGTTCAAACCCCATGGTGTGGTGCGCAGCTTGCTCTTCCGGCAACTGCTTGGAACCCTCTCCTCCCCTCTTACTTATCTGAGGGGACTCGCGCTTGCGGGGCAGGTGGGGGGCCTGCCGCCCCAGAGACCCAATCCGACCGAGAATCAATCAGCGCCAGCGCCACCTCCCCGCCAGCTTTCCGACCGCACGGTAGCTGTAGGCAACCGCCAACCAGGGGCGATTCCAATACGTTTGCTCCGCACCTGGTACCCGCACTGGGGTCGCTATGCCGGCATAAACCAATATCTCAGGTTTCTCGATCGGCAGAAGTTTGATGTGTGTGAGTACCTGGTTCAAGAAAACGACAACGACTTTCCGATACGAAACACCACGATGCGAGAGTGGCTCCGTCACCGAGTTCAGAGGAACGGCATGCCGTGGTACAACTTGAGCGACTTTGCCGCCGAGCTGCGCACGCTGCCGTTCTACATGAGGCCCCGACGAGCACTACTTCTTCACTATTTAGACGGAGAACATTCGGCTCAGTTCCTCCCCAGGCTTTTGAGATTTCGCTCTCGCCCGGCCACCATCGTTACGTATCATCAGCCCCCTGACGTGCTGGAAAGGGTCATTCGAAGAGATGTGGCACGGCAATTTGACTGCATCACGGTCGTCGCCCCGGAACAGGCCGAGTTTCTTCGAACATTGGTAGAGCCCGCAAAGGTACGGCTGATCCTTCACGGGATCGATACTGAGTTTTACCGTCCGGCTTCGAACAAAAGCCACAACGCAACCGTGAAGTGCGTCACCGTCGGCCACAACTACAGAGACTACCGGGTTGTAAGGGGCGTAGCGGAACGGCTACGATCCATCTCGCAGGTTGAGTTTCACGTCGTATCCCCGCGAACGACCGGCGTTGAAGACCTCTCCAATGTCAGATGCTATCGTGGGCTCACGGATGACCAACTGCTTCATCTCTACCAGGAGGCAGACATTCTGTTCCTTCCGCTTACGAAAGCCACTGCCAATAATTCCCTGCTGGAGGGGATGGCCTGTGGGCTGCCGGTCCTCTCGACGTTCCTCCCCTCGATTCACTCTTATACCTCCGAAGGATGTGCGATCCTGGTGCAGAAGAACAACGCCAGCCAGTTTGCCGAGGCGCTTTTGTATTTGGTCGAGAACCCTCTGGCGCGAAAAACAATGGCCGCCGAAGCACGGAAGAAAGCGGAGGAGCTCGATTGGCGTAATATAGCCCCGATCTTTGAATCCATTTATTCGGAGTTCACGACTCGATAAGGCAGGAAGTTCTGGAATGCGATTTTACAAGGACTCCTGCTATGAAGTGAGGGCGTCTGACCTGAATCTGACCCAGCGAGGCAATCGCCCGGATGAAATCGTGAAGGCGATAGTTTGCCTGTTGACTCCCTTCACGCAGGGCAACAACTACGCTAAGTTCTTCAAGCTTTTTGAAGCCGTAGGCTTTCACCCATGAATGTATCTATTATCATCCCTGCCTACAACGCAGCAGAGACGATTGCGGATACGCTTGATTCCGTTCTCGCTCAGACCTCCCCTAACTGGGAGGCCATCATCGTCGACGACGGCTCGACCGATGGAACGGCGTCGATCGCTGTTAGTTTTGCGAAGCGTGATGCCAGGTTCAGAACTGTGAGCCAGCCAGCATTGGGAGTGAGCGCTGCGCGAAATGCCGGCATTCGTCTCGCACGATCCGACTGGTTGCTTTTCCTCGACGCCGACGATTGGATCTTGCCCCGACATCTCGAGCGGTTGACGTCTACCCTTAGCTCCGATCCTGACCTCGACGCAGTTCACTGTGGATGGGGCCGGGTCACCCGTAATGGTATGCTATACGGCGAAAGTTACGGACCCCCATCGTCCGATCTATTTACGGCGTTCGCTTGCTTCCCTGCCTTTGTAATACACGCCTGCATTGTGCGTCGCTCCCTGGTCGAGGCAGTCGGTGGTTTCGATGCGTCGTTTTCTGCATGTGAAGACTGGGATTTATGGCAACGAATTGCGCGCACAGGAGCTCGTTTCGGTGCGATTCGCGAGGTGCTTGCCCACTACCGCGTTCGCCTGAATTCAGCCTCCTCCGATGGCCTTCAGATGCTCTGCGCAGGCCTGCGTGTAATTACGATGGGGCACTCCTCCGACCCGCGTGTGCTGGAACCCCATCCTTCATATGCCGCTGGTATCCCAACTGAGGGACTCCAAAATGTGAAGTTTTATTTTGCCTGCTGGTGCGCCGGCCTCGTGATTGGTCGAGGCGGGGACACCGGGCCTTTGCTCGGGCTCTTGAAAGAGGGTCCTGCGCTGGCGCCGGAACCTACTTACATTGCCCACTCGATTTTCGAGTCTGTCCTCGTTTCTACAAGCTGCCCGCCTAACCAGTGGGTTGGACTCTGGCCAAGCCTCGCAACACACATACGCATGTTTCTGCTCGACCTTCAGGCTCAGTTACTAATTCCAGGATTGGCCCGGAGCGTCAGCACGGCTTTGGAGCGCATGATTCTGGAGCATTCGACGGAGCTAAGCCCCGTCACGATCGGGATCACCCACGCAGTCCGGGTCGAGGTCACAGAGCCGATCGAAGATATCGTTACCCCCCTATCGGCAGAACGTCTCTATTGCAAAGTCCATATCGATGGGGAAAGTATCGGTTCGGTCGAGCTCCCCGTGTGCGATGGGTTCCTTCTGGGCTATGTCCTCGCCGACTCCATTGCCGCTGATTTTGCATGGCCTCTCATAGGCCGCTTTTTCGAGCGGAGTATCTATCCTAACCTCCGCGCTGTGCGGGGACCGGGCGGGGTGGCGCTCTGGCGGAGCAATGTGTGCCTCGCAGATGGGTTACCAGCCAATGCGGAAACAGACCGGGCTTCTGCCCACGATCAGATCGGCTGGACAATCTTCTTGCAGGAGATATGGGGGCGCCCAGAATGGCCAGATGCACATTTCTATGACCCGGCGGCAGGAGCCGGACAGGAGCATAATAATAGCCAGGAGGCATGGCGAGAACTTCATCATCAAAATGGGTGGATCACGGTTGATGTGGTCAGCGAACTCCCCAACCTGATAGTCGGTGAGCGGGAGATCGATGTGGTATTTACCGTAGGCGGGACGGCGCTTGGCGTTGCGACCATATCACCTGAGCGGGGTAGGGTCACAGCACAAATGTTGCGGGCGACTCTTACTGCCTCGAGTGGCTTTGAGCTATGTCGCGCCGTCGTCCGGGAAGGCCTACTGGGTCGACCGCTGACCGAGCCGCTATCACTCCGCGAGCGGCTGGTCAGGGTGGCTGTCGAGCGGGGATATAATGCCATATCCCCCATTTTCCGTCATGCCTTGCCCTCCGGCGAGCACTTTATTTTGCTTGGTCGCCGTAATCCCGAGCTGTTTGGAACGAGCGATATGCGACGCGCGATGCTCCCGGCCGCTGTTACGCGCGACGTCATTGACGCCGCTGCAGAGACTGGCGATCCGGTTGGCCAGGTGCTCGGATCAAGCGGCAAACCGGCGCGGGTCGTCTATGTGCCCGAGCTAATTTCACACGCCTCTCAGGTTCGACGAGGCAAAGTCGCGGAGAGGAATACCCCCACCCCTTCCGAGGCAACGGCCCATGGTCGGCATTACTTCGAGAGTCTGTTTGCCTCTCAGGCCGATCCATGGCGCTATACCAATGCCTATGAGCAGAGGAAATATGAGCAAACCCTTGCGCTGCTACCTTCTCCAATCAAGCGAGCGCTCGAACTTGCCTGCGCAGAAGGCCATTTCACGGTGCAGCTCGCGCCGCGGGTTGACCATCTGATGGCTGCCGACATATCCAAGATCGCGCTTGCACGGGCTGCCCTGCGCTGCGCCAGCCTCAAAAATATCGAATTTACTCAACTCGATATGCTCAGAGATTCACTTCCCGGCCGTTTCGATCTCATTGTCTGTAGCGAAGTCCTTTACTATACTGATGGAAGGGCAGAACTGGAATCTGTCGCGAAAAAGATTTTCGATGCTCTTGAGCCAGGGGGGTACCTTCTGACAGCCCATGCGAACAGCTTGATGGATGAGCCCGATCAGCCCGGTTTCGACTGGAATAATATTTCATATGGCGCGAAGGCGATTGGCGAGACCTTTGCGAGTGTGCCGGACTTGGGATTGGTCAAGGAAATACGAACCCCTCTCTATCGCGTACAGCTCTTTCAGCGCAACCCGCCGGACTCATCTCCTGAGGTTATCGAGGCTGATCTTGTCTTACCCCTCCCGCCCGAGGTTGCAGCCCACGTCCGATGGCAGGGCGGTGTAGTTGCGACCAGGGATTTGCAACTGAAGATTACTACTGCTTGCCTCCCCATCCTAATGTATCACCGCGTCACTCCCTCTATCTCACCGGCGATGGCGCGCTGGAGGATTATGCCTGAGGCCTTAGAGGAACAACTCTGTTATTTGCGTGACTCGGGCTTTTATACTGTTCGCCTAGAGGAGTGGCATAGTGCAATGAAAGACAGGAGACCGCTTCCGGGACGTGCCATCCTGCTCACCTTTGATGATGGCTACCTCGATTTTCTGAATTATGCATGGCCCTTGCTGAAACGTTTCCAGTTTTCGGCACGGTTTTCCTCGTCGCGGATAAGATCGGAAACTTTAATACCTGGGATCAAATTTATGGAGAGCAGGTGCCCCTTCTGGGATGGAAGGAAATTCTTCAACTCCAGGACGAAGGGGTCGAGTTCGGTTCCCACAGCGCGACGCACCCCTATCTCACGGGACTCTCTCCTGCGGACGTGGTGCGGGAAGGAGTCCGCTCGCGGATGATTCTGGAACAGGGGCTTAAGAGGTCCGTTACGGCTTTCGCTTATCCATATGGAGCCGAGGACCGTGTCGTGCAGCACCTAATCGGAGCTTGCGGTTACAGGTTCGGCCTATCGTGTCGACCGGGCTTGAGCATTTTTCGGGACCCCCTGCTGGCGCTGCCCCGAATTGAAGTGACTGGAAACGACGGATTGCCAGAATTCATCAATAAACTCAACCAAGAATAAACAAGCCTTAATCACTGTAACGATAAAATTTCGATAATCTCCTGCAGAATACAGGAGAAAGGAGTATGTCTGCTTTGAGAGAAGGGAAATTGCACAGTCCATATTTCATCCTGGCCGTTTCCCCTGGTATTGTTCCAGGATCTGGTTCTGTGATAGCATTGCTGTATTATGGAAAAACCTCTGAATTTTTTTGACCTTGCCACAGGAATATTCTTCTTCTTTTTTCTGCTGAAGCTTATGCTCATAGGCCTTAAGGAACTGAAGAGGGAGAGGCATGAACGGTTCATGGAGAGGCCGGCAACATGGCTGCAGTATTCCCAGCCGCCCCTCATATTTATTATGATCGCGCTGGTCTATGCAGGCATATTGACGGACCATTTCAGGCCCGGTCTCCAGGCTTTAGCAGGCTTTATCCTAAGGGTGGCCGGCGCGCTTATGATAGCCGCAGGCGTTGCCCTTGCTGCATGGGCCATCAGGTCCATAGGAAAGGACATGCAGACAGACATAGCGGTGAATAAAGGACATGTTCTCAGGACAGAAGGCGCTTACGCGATAGTTAGACATCCGATGTACCTTTCACTTATCCTGCTAGGATTGGGAGCAGGACTATCGACCCTGAATCTCATGCTCATTGGATTCACCCTCTTTGTGCTGGCGCCGGTACAATTCCTCAGGGCAAGGAAAGAGGAAGAGCTTTTTGTTAAGCATTTCGGCCTGGCATACACAGGGTATCAGAAAAAAACGCCGATGATCTTTCCTGTACGTTTCAGATGATGCGAGAACAAAGAAAAACCGCTTCGATATCCGTGCGCTGTTTCAGTAAGGCAGGGCTCTCCCCGGTTCAGTCAAAGAGACCGCTGAGGACGTTGGCCTTTTCCTCTATCACCATTGCCGCCTTTTCGTGTTCTTCCCTGAGCCTGTGCAGTTCATCAGCGATATTCAGCGACACGAGGATTGCTGCCTTCAGGGGCGCTATGTTGGGTGAGGAATTGTGCACTTCCTTGAGTTTCAGGTCAACAAAGGCGGCCAGCTTTTTCATGTACTCCTCGGGAGCGTCGCCTTTTATCGTATAGTTCTGTCCCAGTATGTTGACTTCAATGCTTCCCATCTTTTTTTCAGAGTTCAATGGTTTCCAGTTCTGTAAGGAGTTCTTCAACCTGTATTTTTATGGATGTTTTCTCTGCTGTCAAAGACTCTATAGTCCGGTTCTTTTCGTTCAGGACGACTTCGAGTTCCTGTATCTTTCTTTCCAGGGAGTTTTTTTCTTCCTTTAAAGCCTTTACTCTTTCTACAACAGCAGCTATTTTTTCTTCAAGATTTTTAAGCCGTTCCAATGGTATGGTCTCCTTTTTTCTGTCGTGAAATATATCTTCCGGTCTTTCAGGGTTTCCTTTGTCAGGACTATCATCATCAAAAAGAGTTTTTCCGGGCATCATTTTCTTTAAACATACCAGATATAAACCTGTGATGTCTATATCATCAAAGCTCCCCGAGTATAATATCCAAAGCAACTCCATCTCTGTCAACAGAGGAGAGTTTTTTGTACTGGAAATAACTGGTGAGCACCTTTTTGACATAGTTCCTTGTCTCGGCATAGGGAATGTCTTCGATGAATTCGTCAACAGACCTGTAGTTGCCCCGGGCCTGCCACATCTTTACCGCCAGCTCACCTGCATTGTACGCAGCGAGAACATGCGGCAGTGAATGAAAATCATTGAAGAGGGACCTCAGATAAAAGCTGCCCAGATGTATATTGTTCCCGATGACCGTCAGCTGGGAAGGCCTGTTTATGCCGAGCTTCAGACTCCGGTCAAGGCGGTACGCTGTCTGTGGCATGAGTTGCATTAGTCCGTATGCGCCTGCTGCGGATTTGGCACTGGCGTCAAAACGGCTTTCCTCCCTCATG
The DNA here is from genome assembly GCA_963813295.1 of uncultured Nitrospira sp. GTDB lineage: Bacteria > Nitrospirota > Thermodesulfovibrionia > Thermodesulfovibrionales > UBA6898 > JAOUFP01. Next base: position 134,492 of record CAWEYN010000023.1, on the reverse strand, counting down.
ACCGAAAGCGCGACCAGCGGGTCGATGTTATATTTTTTCGCTATTGGCTCCACGCTGTCCCAGTAAGCCAGGGGGTACCAGAATTTATGCATTTTTTCAGAATAGGGAATTTGTGATGCAAGACTGATCGCCCGTTTATATTCACCGAGTTCCTGTAATTTAGTGATGATATAAACCAGTTCTTCAGGCGTATCGATTTTTCTGGAGGCGAATGAGAGTTCAATGACCGCTTCTTTCTGCATATCCAGCGATATCATCGCTTCTATGCGTTCGGATTTTTTTATCCTGTCACGTGAAATATCAATCATCGGCGGCTTCAGGGACGCGGGCTTGCTGAGCGGTTTCTTATTGGTAGCATAGGCCATGAGGGCATAGAAACTGTTGTCTGCCTGCATCAGTTTGCTGTAGAGTTCAGCTGCGTTTTTGCCGTCTGCCTCAAGGCTCCTTGCCTGCCAGTAAAGGTATTTGAGGTCGTCATATTTTCCATAGAGCTGTGAGAAGGTTACTGCGGATTTTGCATAATCACCTGAAAGATACTGGGTCCATCCAATGCCCCACAGCGCATCCTCAGCGTCAGAAGGATAATTTTTTAGTACATCACTGTATATTTTTATCGCACCTTCAAAGTCCTTTTCCCTTCTCTTGTCTGCTGCAACGGCGTTGAGCAGGTATCCGGCCTGCTTGTCTTTACTTTTAATCAGGTTTTCAAGTGCGGTGTCGAACCCCTTTTTGTCGCCAGCCCTGTACAGGGAACGGGCCTTGTAATAGAGATCATCCACCCTGCCGAAGACCTCTGCTGCCTCGACGTATTTCTTCTGTCTGAAGAGGCTGTAGCCGAGGTTTTTAAGTATCTCTGTGCGAAAGCTCCCCTCATCCTTACTGAGGGCCTGCCGCAAATTCTGTTCCGCCTCTGCGAAATCGTACCGCCTGAACTGGTTGGAAGCCCTTTCAACAATATCTTTTGAGGTAAGGTCTTCAGACTTGAATTCTGAAAGCGCGGCGTCTGGAAAATTCGCCGGCTCCGATGTATATCTTTTTGAAGACCGCTGACGCCTTTTCAGTATTTCCTGCTTCCCGGAGCACCTTCCCGTAGAGAAAGAGTGCCGCCTCATCCTCCTGATAATCTTTTATATATGCTTCATACAGTTTTATCACATCGCCGCTGCTGTCTTTTGCCTCACGGATCTCGGCCATACGCACCCTTTTCCTCAATGGCGTTGCAGGGTACTTTTCAAGGAGGGAGTGTATCGTCTCAAGAGATTTCTGATGATCTCCCAGTCCATGGTATGCTTCCGCAAGGTAATATAGCGTGTAGTCTTCAAGCAATGGGAACTCTCTCTGCGCAAGAGAGAGATTGCTGACCGCCTCGCTGTAGCGTAAAGCTTCAAGGTTTTTCCTGCCCTGCCTGAAATGTTCCTTGCAGTCAGTATCGCCTTCGCCGGGATTGGAGAGCAGTAAAAAAAACAAGACGCAGGCCAACAGAACAGTCCTGAGGCCGAAGATCTGGAAAGTGTTTTTCTTGTGGTTTTTCATGGTTTTATCCGCCTCTATTTATAATAGACGAAACCGGCTCTTTCATCAATATATCATAGGTTTGCCCCTGCCTGAATTAGAATAAATTGCTGGTACTGTGTTATATTTTCTTATGATTACCGATCTCAGACTGCACGGAAGCCTGGGCCCTGTGGATTTTTTTGCGTTTATCTCAGGTGCCGGCATGTACAACACCTATTTCTACGAGGAAGAACCGGGCAGTATCAGGTTTTTTGCACGGGGCAATGAATTCAAGATCACTGAAGACAGCCTCTATTACAAGGGTACGGGCGGAAGCTTCTGCGAGTATATGTTCGGCGTGGAGAAGCCTGTCAAGGACATGGTAAAGGAGGAGGTCCTCAACAGGCTGATTATGTTCGGCGCCTTTATGGACAGCAACGAACAGGTTGTCTTCACAAACGCTACAGAGGGGTCAGAAACCTTTTACCGCCTTTTTCTGCAGGGTCATGCTGTAGCCAACTACTACTTTCTCGTTGCTTCAGAATTTCAGGGAGATTACAAAAAACGCCAGAAGCAACTGCTCAAGGCAGTAGGAAAGTTTCTGAAAAGGACCGAGCTTTTATCCGGGGAAAGGGACACTCAGCTGCTCAGGAGTTTTGCCCGGGAGCTGGGTGAAGCAAAGTCCATCATCTTTGTTTTTAAGCTGATACACCGGGGGAATAAGGAATATTATGATGCCTTCAGTCGTTTTTATGCAAAGAACAGGGGCTTGACGCCTCAGGAAGAAACTTACCTTGAGGAGATCATTTCAAGGTGCGGCATTGACCGTTACCAGCAGGAGAGGATGAAGATCGATGTTATGTACCGGCATGCCGAAAACAAGCTGGTCGTCGATGAATATAGAGATGTTCTTGCACATGGTTTTACGAAGGACACTCCCCATGCCTCAGGGCGTGCACGACTGAACCGGCTCAGGACCCTGAGTATAAGGAACAATATTCCGGTAGTCCTGTTTGACAAGCTTGACGAGCTGCTCCTGAAAGGCAAGGAACTCCAGGAGATTGAGGAGGCCGAATATCTCAAGGAATCAAGGGCTATTTTAGAGAACCTTTTCTTCAGGGACCCTTCTTTTAAACAGCATATTATTAATGAAGACATAGTCAGGCTCATAAGGTCCAAGCATATGGCCTATTCCCAAAACGACAGAGGGTTTGAGCAGATTCTGCTGGACATCGGGAAGGCCTGCGACGAACTTTCCAGGGAGACGGACGATTTCTCTGTATTTGAGGAATTCAGCTCTATAGTCACCTATTTTGACAGATATGACAATGTTCAGGCCCTGTTCAGCCAGATCTCGTTCATGAAAAACATAGAATTCACAGAAGACTCTCTCAGAAGTCTTGTAGGCAACAAAAAGGCCTTTGATGAACTCGACAGCAGCCTTTTCAAAACAGTGTTCAGCAAGGACCTGCTGGAAAACAAGTATATAACGAGCTATGGCAAGCGAAAGCTGAAATTGATTCTCAAGGGGATAGATAATGTCCAAAATGGAGAAGCCTCGTATAAAGATGTTATTGTTGAATTAAAGGCGCTTACAGACGAAGAAAGGCTGTATACTGAAATCCATGCTGCATTAAAGGAGAGGATGAGAAGCTTTTTCCCTGGTCTTGAGCTGAAGACTGTCAGAAACCAGATCAGGGAAGACATCGCCAGTGAACTTGCTGAAAGGGGAATAACTGACAAGATCCCGCTGAAACTGTTTGAGAAGGTATTTATTGATCTGAGGAAAGAATCGGTATACCTGAATCAGATACTGCCTGAAGTTATCCAGAAAGGGGACTGCGCGCTCAGGGAAGATTTTCTCGACAACAGCGGGCTTGACCTTTTTTACCTTGAATCACTGGAGCATGAATACTTTCGAGGAAAAAAATCTCGACATCTGCATCCTGGATTCAATACGGGAGAATAAGACGCTTTCTGATTTTGGAGGCGGCGAGCGGATTTGAACCGCTGCATAAAGGTTTTGCAGACCTCCCCCTTAGCCACTTGGGTACGCCGCCGATAAAGACAGTAATTAGTGATCAGTGAAAAGTGAGTGAGCGATAAGTCATGAATCTTTATTCTTAACTCATTACTCATTACTCTTTACGGTTTTTAATGGAGCGGGAAACGGGGTTCGAACCCGCGACCCCAACCTTGGCAAGGTTGTGCTCTACCACTGAGCTATTCCCGCATTTTTCAATAAAAAGTAAGAGTTTCAGTTTTCTCGGATTGACTCTTAACTTATCATTGCTCAATAAGCTATAATTACAACACTTAATAAGATATAAATTTTAATGTAAAAAGGAAATTTTTGTCAATATGATTTACCCGGAAATAGAGGAATTCAGGCGGTTATCGGAAAAAGGGAACCTCATACCTGTCTATAAAGAGATCCTCGCAGATACTTATACTCCTGTTACTGCCTTTCTGAAGCTGGGCGGCACCCCTTCTTTTCTTCTTGAGAGTGTTGAAGGCGGTGAGAAGTGGGCAAGGTATTCATTCCTCGGGGCCAGGCCTGCAAAGATAATAAAAGGCAGGGGCAACACGGTGGAAGTCATAGAAGGCAACCGATCGCACGCAGGTATTTGAGACAGACAACCCCATGGCATTGATCAAAAAGGAGATATCGGCCTACAGGCCGGTTGAGGTGAAAGGTCTGCCGAGATTTTTCGGTGGTCTGGTAGGGTATATCGGATACGACATGGTGAAATTTTTCGAGCCGGTAAAGCAGAGGGAGAAAAAGGGGCTTGGTCTTCCGGATTTTTTCTTTATGCTTACTGATACCATGCTCATCTTCGACAGCTTCGAACAGAAGATAAAGGTTGTATCCAATGCGCATATCAATACAAAAGATGTCGATGAGACATACCGGGAGGCTCAAGAGAAGATAAATGAAATCATATCAAGGCTAAGGACACCGCTTGTAACAGCTGAATCAGGACATCTGGATTCTTCCAGTGAGGTTGTATCCAACATGCCGAAGGAAGAGTTCCTGAAGGGCGTGGAAAAGTCCAAGGAATATGTCATGTCAGGGGATATTGTCCAGGTTGTGCTGTCTCAGAGGTTTGAGCGAAATACAGCTGTTGACCCTTTCAATATCTACAGGGCACTGCGTGTTATCAACCCTTCCCCTTATATGTATTATCTCGATATCGGTGAGGCGAAGATAGTCGGTTCCTCTCCTGAAATCCTTGTGCGTGTTGAAAACGGAAAGATAGTCCTCCGTCCCATAGCCGGGACAAGGAAAAGGGGGGCCACAGAAACCCTTGATAAGGCCCTCGAAAAGGAATTAAAGAATGACCCGAAAGAGATAGCCGAGCATGTCATGCTCGTGGACCTGGGGAGAAATGATGTCGGAAGGGTAGCGCAAACAGGTTCTGTGAAGGTCACTGAATTGATGAAGGTGGAGCGGTACAGCCATGTGATGCACCTTGTTTCCAACGTGGAAGGCGATCTGAAGCAGGGTCTTGATGCCTTTGATGTGCTTGCATCCTGTTTCCCGGCTGGCACAGTGAGCGGGGCCCCCAAGGTGAGGGCGATGGAGATTATAGAAGAAATAGAGCCTGACAGGAGGGGTCCCTATGCAGGCTCTGTCGGTTATCTGAGTTATTCAGGCAATATGGATACCTGCATCACTATACGGACGCTGATCATAAAGGACGGCAAGGTATATGTCCAGGCCGGTGCCGGCATTGTTGCGGACTCCGAGCCTGAGAAAGAATATATGGAGACAATCAACAAGGCAAAGGGCATGATGAAGGCAGTGGATATGGCAGAGGAAGGGCTTGATCAATGAAGAGTAAAAAATTGGCAGTTAACAGTCTGAAAACAGCAAGGGGATAAAAAGATGTTATTGATGATAGATAATTATGATTCTTTTACCTACAACCTTGTACAGTATTTCGGGGAACTCGGGGAAGACATAATGGTCTTTAGAAACGACAAAATTTCGATAAAGGAAATTGAGGATATGAGACCTGACAGGATTGTCATATCCCCAGGCCCATGCACCCCTAAAGAAGCAGGCATATCCGTTGAGGTGATCAAACACTTTGCAGGCAAGCTCCCGATACTCGGGGTCTGTCTCGGCCATCAGTCAATAGGAGCTGCCTTTGGCGGCGAGATCATCCGCGCGCCAAGGCTCATGCACGGAAAAACTTCTCAGATTCACCATGACGGCAAAACAATATTCCAGGGCCTGCCGAACCCTTTTGAGGCAACAAGATACCATTCCCTCCTCATCAGGAAGGAGAGCATACCAGATTGCCTTGAAATCACTGCATGGACAGACAGCGGTGAGATTATGGGTGCCAGACACAGGAAATTTGTCATTGAAGGGGTGCAGTTCCATCCTGAATCTATTTTGACTATTGCAGGAAAAGACCTTTTGCGGAATTTTCTGAAACTGAGACAGGCATAAGAAAATATTACTCTTTATGTGAGAGGAAATGACTTGCTTGCAATCGAGTATCTGAATCCTCAGAAACATAAGATAATTTATAAATTGTAATTACCAAGGTTACAAAAATAGTTTTTTTTGTTATTTTATATAAATAACTGAATAAGGAGAGTCATATGAAGAAACTGAATTGCTGGGAATTCAAGAAATGCGGAAGACAGCCAGGAGGCGAACATGTTAATGACATGGGATTATGTCCTGCAGCTGTCGAAGAAAAGCTCGATGGAGTACATGACGGCAGCAATGGCGGCCGGGCCTGCTGGGTTATTGCCGGAACGCTCTGCAAGGGAGAGAAGCAGGGCACCTTTGCCCAGAAATTAACAAATTGTGTGACATGTGATTTCTACAAACTGGTCAAGAATGAGGAATTTCCTCGCTTTCAGCTTTCTGCTGTAATCCTCGCAAAACTTTCTAAATAATCCGGTGTCGGCGTAAGGATTTTCCCTGCCTGCTTCAAGGGACCATAACTATTAAGCAGTACACAGTTTTAATCAGGGCTGCCATTCCCCTGAATATACGAATTTTCTGGTTTATCCTTTGAGAAATGGTATCCTTTTTCTAGTATATGAAGTAAGGTTTAAAATGGATAGCAAGCGATATTCCACGTGGTCTGGCCTAAGGCCCCTACTGTTGGTGCCACAGGGTCAGCGAGCGAATATAATGAAAAATATACCTTGCATTGAGATTCCCTGCGGTCTCGCCGGAGGAAGTCTTCAATATAATCTGGCTTGCAGACATAAGGTCACTTTTGACAATGCCTTGGACTGAGATAGAATATTGGGTCTTATGCAAGTCTGCATTTTTGCAAAAAAAAGGCACGGATACCGGAAGAAAGCTCTATGATAATCAATAACTTATGGCTTATGCCGACAGCAATAAACCTGAAAAAAGCTATTGCAGGGTTGTTGGCAGCTTTCCTTTTTTCCGTTATTCTCTACTATCCCCTGACATATGCAGATGCGCAGGAGAGGGGTACTCCCGTAAAAATCGGTGTCCTTGCATACAGGGGCGCCGACCATGCCCTTTCAATGTGGACGCCAACAGCAAATTATCTGTCAGCTCAATTGCCATCTTATTGCTTCATTATTGTTCCACTTAAATTTGAAGAGATAAACCCCGCGGTCCAGAAGGGTGAAGTTGATTTTATTCTGGCCAACTCCTCCATCTATGTAGAACTTGAAAACTATTACGGAGTGACCAGAATAGCCACTATGAAAAACTTGTCCTCTGCAGGGGGTTATACCACCTTATTTGGCGGAGTGATATTCACCAGGGCTGACCGCAATGACATCAACAGTCTTGAAGATCTTAAAGGGAAATCCTTCATGGGAGTTGACGAGACTTCGCTCGGAGGCTGGAGGGTTGCCTGGAGGGAGTTTAAGGAAAGGGGAGTTGACCCATACCATGATTTTGCTGTTTTAAAGTTCGGCAATACACATGATGATGTCGTATATGCAGTGAGAGATGGTGTTGTTGATGCCGGTACTGTGCGGACAGATATTCTTGAGCGGATGACGCAAGATGGCAAGATAGAGATGAGCTGGGTGTGCGTACTTAACCTGAAGAAATACGAACAATTTCCCTGACGGCAGCAAATTCGAGGTCGAATACTGGTCATATCCGATTCTCAAAAGCGGTTCTCTCATTGGTGCGGTTGTTACTTTTGTCGATATAACCGAGCGCAGAAAAATGGAGACTGAACTTCTGAATGCGCAGAAACTGGAATCGCTCGGCGTGCTTGCAGGAGGCATCGCCCATGATTTTAATAATATTCTTACCGCGATTATCGGCAATATCAGCATCATATCGATGCAGGTCAATCCAGAGGATGAATTGTATGTGAGATGCAAGGAGATCGAAAATGCATCTTTACGGGCACAGGGTCTGACACAACAGCTGATCACCTTTTCCAAAGGCGGAGCCCCGGTCAGGAAAACAGCCTCTCTGCTGAACATAATCCAGGAGTCCGCAGTCTTCGCCCTGCGTGGTTCCAATGTCAGGTGTGAATGCCTTGTCCCTGAAGGTCTCTGGCCTGCAGAGATTGACGAAGGGCAGATCAGCCAGGTTATCCATAATCTGGCCCTGAACGCTGAGCAGGCTATGCCCTCAGGCGGCATTATCGACATCAGAGCTGAAAATATCACTATCGGAGCTGAAAGCGTTTTGCCGATGAAAGAAGGGAAATATGTGAAGATCACCTTTGCAGATCAGGGTATCGGCATTCCAAAGGAAAATATAAAAAAAATCTTCGATCCTTATTTCACAACAAAGGCTGATGGAAGCGGCCTCGGACTTGCAGCCACATATTCGATAATAAAGAATCATGACGGCTATATTACTGTAAATTCTGAGGAGGGGGTTGGGACCACGTTCACTGTGTATCTCCCTGCCTCAGGGAAGGAGTTAGCTAAGGAAAAGTCGGCTGAAGATGTTGCGGTAGCCGGCACAGGCAGGGTTTTAATCATGGATGACGAGGAGATGGTCCGGCGTGTCGCCGGCGAGATGCTCAATAAACTCGGCTATGCTGTTGGTTTTGCCCGGGATGGTGCCGAAGCAATTAAAATGTATAAAAGTGCGAAGGAATCGAATCAGCCCTTTGACGTTGTCATCATGGACCTGACTATAGCCGGGGGAATGGGCGGCATAGAGGCAATTCAGCGGCTTATTGAGTTAAATCCTGGAATTAAGGCCATTGTCTCCAGTGGTTATTCGGATGATCAGGTGATGTCTGATTACCGTAGGTACGGGTTTGCAGGAGTCCTGATAAAACCTTATAAGATAAATCAGCTGAGCGAGTCTATACGGAAGGTGTTGGCCTTCAGGCCATAAAGCATATCCCTTTTTTAATATCCCTATTGTATAAGTGCGGCTTTTTCATTGTTTTGCAGAGTCGCCCTCAAGTCTTTAAAGTTTCCGCATAGGACATTTTCCCTGCTACCTATAGGACATTTTCCCGATTGTATTGACAGACACATCGTGATATTCTTGATTTAAAATGAACAGCGAATATGCCTGCAGACTGTAAAGTGTGCTTTTGCATATTTGAAGGAGGAAACTGATTGAACTCTGTATGAGTCTTTGCTCATTTCCTGGCTCAAAGTTATATGGTTGGACCAGGAAATTGGTGATAATAATGCCCATTTAATGGGTCAGCCCAGCAAATACCATGGAAAGGAGGGACTTTGTTGTTGCAGAAGCAAAAAATCTGAAAGGAGGTAGAACAATGTTTGAAAATAATCTTGAGAAAAGACTTGAAAAAGATGCGTCCGGATTTGTTCTGTTAGGCCCGATATTTGGCTTGCTCTACATATTCCTGTTGCCTATCATAGGCATTACGACTCTTCTGCTGGCACTCCCTGAGTATGCAAGCGCAAAAAAAGCCCCTGTCATTGAAAATGCAGAAATGTGCATGGGCTGCCACTCTATGAAGGGAGTTGATAAAGTATTCCGGAACAAGGAGAAGGTTTCGGTCTTCGTAAATGCTGAAGACTTTAAGGACACTGTCCACGGCTTTCTGAGCTGTGACAGCTGTCATACGAAAATCTCCCTTGAGACACATCCGGGAACTGCGAACGTGTTTGAAAGCAGAAGCTCATTTGCGCTTGATGCCGCAAAAGCATGCAGAATGTGCCACTCAGACGAACAGCTCAAGGCAAAACCGCATCATGCTTCCATGACAAACAGACCAAATGCTCCACCGTGTACTGAATGTCATGGCGCCCACACTGTAAAGAGGGCCTCTGCATGGAAACCCACCCTGGCAGGAAATCAGTACTGCCTCACATGTCACAGCAAGAATTTCAGTAAGACAGAACGGAACGGAGATAAACTTTCCCTCCATATTGACCCTTCACTGTTAGGTTCATCAGTCCACAGCAAACATGCCTGCAATGACTGCCATGCTGAATATTCAAGGACGTCACATCCTGTGAAATCCTTTGGCAGCAACAGGGAGCATTCAATTGCTATATCAGAGGCCTGCAGAAAATGCCATGCGGACAAGCAAAAAGCCGTCAGTGAGAGCATACACTTCAAGCTGATGAGTGAAGGGAATCAGAACGCCCCGGTATGTACTGACTGCCACGGGTTCCACACCGTGGGGCCAAAGGCCACCTATGAAACCATGAGCGGTGTGCCGTGCAAAAAATGTCACGACAAGATATTCAAGATATATTCAAAGAGCGTCCATGGCATGGCCAAGGCGAATGGAGAACATAAGGCGCCTATCTGCTCTTCGTGCCATTTTGCACATGATGTGACAGTTGCAAACATGACGGACAAGATCAAAAACGCCTGCCTCGGATGCCATAAAGGTGTTGAAGCTGTTCATGAGAAATGGCTTCCTAACTCCGGGCTTCATCTGAGTGTTGTAGCATGTGCTGCATGTCACTCTCCGAACTCTGGAAGAGGGATTTCCCTCAGGCTTTACGACCAGAATACAGGAAAGCCTTTTACCGAAGAACAAATAATAAAGCTTCTGGGCACAAGATACCAGGGTCTTTCTGAAAAGATGAACGCTCACGGTGAAGGCATTGATTCCGACGATCTCTGGAGTATCGTCAGACAGTTGAATGAAAAAGGCGCGGAGGCGAAGGTGACGTTTCTAGGCAGGATGCAGGTCAACGATGGATCTGAGTCACATATGCTGACGCTGAAGAAAAACGCTGTGAGGGAATGCGAGAGCTGCCATACCTCTGACTCGAAATTCTTCAGAACAGTGACCGTGGCTATTGTCAAGGCTGACGGGAGATTGAAAGAGTACAAGGTCCAGCCTGAGGTGCTCGGCTCAATGATGTCACTGGCTTCGTTAAAACAGTTCTATGTCCTTGGCAGCACAAGGTTGAAGATCCTCGACTGGATCGGCGTAATGATGATCTTCGGAGGCATGTCTGTTCCTGTGCTGCATATTTTCTTTAGGATACTTACGTCGCCCATACGGGAGGCAAAGAGATTGAACGGAATGAGAAAGGGGGACAGAAGATGAAAAAGATATATCTGCATCCACTGCCGGTAAGGATATGGCACTGGGTCAATGCCGTCAGTTTTCTGGTTTTGATCGTTACCGGCCTCCAAATCCGGTATCGTGAGCTTCTTGGTATGATGAAGTTCCGGACAGCAGTTGATGTCCACAACGTGTTCGGCTTTATTCTCATCTTCAACTTTTTCATCTGGCTTGTCTTCTATATCGTCACGGGAAAAATACGGATCTATCTGCCGCCGCTTCAGATCAGGAAATTCATCACCAGCTGTGTGCAGCAGGCCAGATACTATGGATACGGCCTGTTCCTAGGAGAGCAGAATCCCCACCACAGCACTCCCGACAACAAGTTCAATCCTATGCAGCAGATGGCATATCTTGCGATCATGATGCTCCTGATCCCTCTGCAACTGTGGACGGGTTTGCTGTTGTGGGACGTGAAGGCCTTCCAAGGCTGGATCAATGTCCTGGGAGGCATAAAGATTGTGGATTCGATACATGTATTTTTGTTTCTCTTCTTCACATCGTTTCTGTTCGTACATGTATACCTGGCAACGCTGGGTCATACAGTAACCGCACATATAAAGGCGATGTTTACCGGATACGAGGAGGTTGAAGAACACGTTCACTGAGTATTGATGCAGAAGGAGGGAACAAGTCAGACAGGGGCAGTTCAGTCTGCCCCTGTCTGTTTACAAAGAATTTGAGGCCCTTCTAATATCTTCAAGTTTCTTGAGCGCCTTACCTGAGTCAATCGTATCTTTCGCCATTTCAAGGGCTATACGAAGGTTATCTGTCTTGCCTGCAACAGAAAGCGCAGCAGCCGAGTTTATCAGGACGATATCGCGTTTCGAACCCTTTTCTCCCTTAAGGATCTGCAAGGATATCTTTGCGTTCTCCTCCTTGTCTCCGCCTATCAGATCGTCTCGTTTGCCGCGTTCAAGGCCGAAGTCTTCGGGTGAAAGGTAAAAGTTCTCTGCTTTATTCTTCGAAAAACGCGATATCTTTGTGCTGTCTGTGATTGTTATCTCATCGAGGCCGTCTTCACCGTGGACCACCATAGCATCCTCTGCCCCGAGGTTGCCGAGAACTTTTGCCAGTGTTTCGGTGAGGTGACTCGAGAATACCCCCAATATCTGCCTTTTCGCACCCGCAGGGTTTGTTATGGGGCCAAGTATATTAAAAATTGTTCGTATGCCCATCTCACGCCTCGGGCCGATCGCATATTTCATCGCAGGATGAAACAAAGGCGCAAATAAAAAACCGAAACCGGTCTCAAAAAGGCATTGCTCGACCTTTTCAGGCTGAAGATCTATTTTTATGCCAAGTGCTTCAAGCACATCTGCGCTCCCTGACTTGCTGGATACGGATCTGTTGCCGTGCTTTGCGACCGGGATGCCTGCGGCAGCAACCACAATGGCAACAGTTGTGGATATATTGAACGTATGGGACATATCACCGCCTGTTCCGCAGGTATCAAGCACACCTTCAGGCGATTTTATCTTTGCAGCTTTTTCTCTCATTACCCGTGCTGCGCCGGTTATCTCATCGACAGTCTCGCCCTTCATCCTCAGGGCAGCAAGAAACGCGCCGATCTGGGCATCAGTTGACCTGCCTTCCATGATCTCATTCATGCATTCTGCCATCTCGGCTTCGGACAGGTTGATGCCGCTCACCAAAATATTGATAGCCTCTTTAATCATTTTCCCCCTCTTTTCTTCAGGCTCTTACTCTGTCTTGTTATCCACCTCGCAGCAGATAAATTTTACCTGTTCTTTAATGTTCATTACAAGAAGCCTCTCACTTGCGATTCCCTTACAAATGGCTTGAATGAAACAGTCTGAGCATTTTTTTCTGATATGTTTGACATAATGCCGGAAAATCCCATTAAAGCAGAATGTGTTTCTGGTCACTCAGTCGTCATACTGCAAATCAGCTATTTTATGGTGTTTGCTTTTTATTTTTAACTTACAAAAATATAATATACTTGACTCTTTTGCTAATCTCAGTTATTTTTTAGTTGAAGGAAAACTTTAAAAAAGGAGCGTTACTATGCTGATTAAAAGACTTATACCTTATTTTATAGCAGTTGGATTGATACTACCGGCATTTGCTTTTTCGCAGACTGCAGAAATCAAAGAGTATAAAGTTATAAAAGGCGACACGCTCTGGGACATATCAAGCAAAGAACTTCAGGATCCTTTCTTATGGCCTAAAATATGGAAGGAAAATCCTGAGATATCAAACCCTGACAGGATATATCCTGACCAATCAATCAAGATTCCTCTTTATCTGCTCCAGAAGGAGATGAAAGAAGAGCCGATACAGGAGCCGGTGGCAAAAAAGGCTGAAGAGCCTGAAAAAGAAGAGGTTAAAGCGGAGCCTGCGCCTGTAAAGATTACTCCTCCGCTTGTAAATCGGAGTATCTACATGACAAGTGGCTTTCTTGGCAACATTTATACCTTTTCGGGAACAATTGACGGACACTTTTCCGACCGGATTCTATACGGAAACAACGATATTGTCTACGTAAAGCTTGCTCGTGAGGCTAATCCAGGCGACCGTTTCTATATCTATCATCCGTTTAGGGAAGTCAGACACCCGGTAACAGGCGAAAAGATGGGCTCCATCATCGAGCCGGTCGGGATCCTTGAAATAACCAAAATCGAACATGGGCAGGTTCTTGGGAAGATCGTGCAGTCTTTCACCGAAATTTATGCCGGCTACTTATTGAACCCCTATTTTGAAATGAAGCCTCCGGTTATTGAGCAGCCTTTCAGAAGGCCTGATATCGACGGATATGTTGTGGCAGCAAGGAAAATTCAGGCATGGAGCGTAATCTCTGACATCGTTTATCTTGACCGGGGAAGCAGAGACGGGCTCCGACCTGGAGACCTCATCGGCACTATGTCACCCAGCGGGCTATATGACAGGCCATATAATGTACCGAACGGTTTGCTCCAGGTAATCAGCACCGAGGAAAAAACCGCTACCGCGCTTGTGGTGAAGATCAATGAGAAAACTCCTGACCGTCTCATCGTCCCGGGGAACATGCTGATCAAGGCTGAATAAAATGCAGGGTTGCTGATTAAGCTGTTGTAAGAACTTTCAATGCCCTTAGCCGGCTGGGATGTTTCAGCTTTCTCAGGGCTTTGGCCTCAATCTGCCTGACTCTTTCACGGGTGATGGATAAGTGTCTCCCTACTTCTTCAAGGGTATGGTCTCTATCTACACCTATGCCGAATCTCATCCTGATGACCTTTTCCTCTTTTGGGGTCAGTGTCTTAAGGATCATGAGAATCTGGTCTGATATTTCATTTCTTTCCGCATCAGAGTATGGTGAAGGACTGTTTTTGTCACCGATAAAATCTTCCAGTTCTGTATCTTCGTCTCCCACAGGGGTCTGAAGGGCTATAGGGTCCTGTATCGCCCTGAACACCTCTTCTACCTTTCTGGTCGGCACCCCCAGTTTTTTGCCAATTTCTTCATTGCTTGGCTCTCTCCCGAGTGTTTGAGTCAATTCTCTTGTGGCCTTCGTGACCCTGTTATAAAATTCCATCATATGTACAGGAACTCTTATGGTCTTTGTCTGATCAATCAAGGCCCTGGTTATAGCCTGCCGGATCCACCAGGTAGCATATGTAGAGAACTTGAAGCCCTTCTCGTACTTAAACTTATCAACGGCCTTCATAAGCCCTATGTTGCCTTCCTGGATCAGGTCAAGCAGAGGAAGCCCTCTTCCTACATAATTTTTTGCTATATTGACCACCAGTCTAAGATTGCGGGTTATCAATTCATTTTTTGCTTCAGTGACAAGCGCCCTCGCCCTCGTTATTCTGTCCCACTTAAGCTTTAATTCATCTATTTTGACCTCAACTTCAGTTTCAACACGCTTGTATTCGCTCTGCACCTCTTTTGCAAGCGCTGCAAGCTTTGTCGGATTTACATCCTTCTTTTTCTTCTCGGCAATAAGTTTCTTCAGGTCCTTCAGACTCCCGTGCCTTCCAATTTTCCTGTCAGCAATCTCAATCTTTTTCATCAAATTATCGAGTATCTTTAATGATGTAGTGAGTGCCTCATCAGGTTTTTCATCTTCTTCAGTATTTTCTTCCTCAATTTCTTCATCTACTGCTTCAGAAACATCCTCTTCCGGTATTGCTAAAGTGGCCTCCACTTTTTTATATAAAGGCAATGCCAGAACTATATCTTTTATGATCTCTTTGCCTTCTTCCAGCCTTTTGGCCAGTTCCGTCTCTTCATCCTTAGTAAGGATCGAGATATCACCCATAGAATGAAAATATGCCTGAACGAGATCTTCTGTTTTTTCGTATTCCCCAACTTCCTCTTCTTCAGCCACCTCTTCTTCGGAAACAGCACCTTCCTCAGAATCTGTAACCTTAACTCCCATATCCTGAAGGAGATCCATAAGGTCTTCCAATTCATCAGGAGAGAAAAATTCAGATGGAAGCGCATCGTTTATCTCATCGTAGGTTAATACGCCTCTTCTTTTCCCTATATCTATAATCTCTTCAAAAATATCTCGTTCTTTCAATCTAGACCTCTTATAATTTTTAGATACAACAAAGGAGGGGCTTAAAAAAGCCCCTCCTTTCTTATCCACCCTACATTTTACTACTATTTATTTTTTTAGCAACAACTATTTTTGACAACAGGAGGAAAAAAAAGTAAGGGTCAAGCCACACGGCCTATTAGTACTGGTCAGCTGAATACATTACTGCACTTACACCTCCAGCCTATCAACGTGGTAGTCTACCACGGGCCTTTAGGGGGATTGCTCCCCGTGAGATCTAATCTTGGGGTAGGCTTCCCGCTTAGATGCCTTCAGCGGTTATCCCTTCCGGACATAGCTACCCGGCATTGCCATTGGCATGACAACCGGAACACTAGAGGTCCGTCCATCCCGGTCCTCTCGTACTAAGGACAGATCCCCTCAAATCTCCTGCGCCTGCAACAGATAGGGACCGAACTGTCTCACGACGTTCTGAACCCAACTCTCGTACCGCTTTAATCGGCGAACAGCCGAACCCTTGGGACCTACTTCAGCCCCAGGATGCGATGAGTCGACATCGAGGTGCCAAACCGCGTCGTCGATGTGAACTCTTGGACGCGATAAGCCTGTTATCCCCGGCGTACCTTTTATCCGTTGAGCGATGGCCTTTCCATACAGCGCCACCGGATCACTAAGCCCTACTTTCGTACCTGCTCGACTCGTTTGTCTCACAGTCAAGCTCCCTTATGCCTTTGCACTCGATGGCTGGTTTCCGTCCAGCCTGAGGGAACCTTTGGACGCCTCCGTTACTCTTTGGGAGGCGACCGCCCCAGTCAAACTACCCACCAGACAGTGTCCCCTTCCCGGATTACGGGAATAGGTTAGAGTCCCAGTAAGACAAGGGTGGTATTTCAAGGTCGGCTCCACGCAAACTAGCGTCCACGTCTCATAGCCTCCCACCTATCCTACACATGTATCACCAAAACTCACTGTCAAGCTATAGTAAAGGTGCACAGGGTCTTTCCGTCTAGTTGCAGGTAACCGGCGTCTTCACCGGTATCTCAAGTTCGCCGAGCCCCTCGCCGAGACAGCGCCCAGATCGTTACGCCATTCGTGCAGGTCGGAACTTACCCGACAAGGAATTTCGCTACCTTAGGACCGTTATAGTTACGGCCGCCGTTTACCGGGGCTTCGATTCAGAGCTTCGCCCTTGCGAGCTAACCCCTCCTGTTAACCTTCCGGCACCGGGCAGGCGTCAGACCCTATACTTCCTCTTGCGAGTTTGCAGAGTCCTGTGTTTTTGGTAAACAGTCGCCTGGGCCTCTTCACTGCGCCCACCTTGCGGTGGGACCCCTTCTCCCGAAGTTACGGGGTTATTTTGCCGAGTTCCTTAGCGAGGGTTCTCTCGAACGCCTTGGTATCTTCTACCCACCTACCAGTGTCGGTTTGCGGTACGGTTGTCCAAATGACTCCCTACGAGGATTTTCTCGTCAGCGTGGAATCCCTCAAGTTCACCTTCTTACAGGCTTCCCCGTCACGCTTCAGCCTTAATGTAAAGCGGATTTGCCTACTTTACAGCCTACACGCTTAGACCTGAACCATCACCAGGCTTGAAGTATCCTCCTGCGTCCCCCCTTCGGTCAAACGCCACTCAGACAGTACTGGAATATTAACCAGTTGTCCATCGACTACGCCTTTCGGCCTCGCCTTAGGCCCGACTAACCCTGGGCGGATGTCCCTTCCCCAGGAAACCTTAGGTTTACGGCGTCCTGACTTCTCATCAGAATTTGCGCTACTTATGCCGACATAATCTCTTCTGTCCCCTCCAGCATGGTTCACACCACACCTTCACAGGTCCACAGAATGCTCCCCTACCACTCCTCTTGCGAGAAGTCCGTAGCTTCGGTAATGTGCTTGAGCCCCGTTAAATTTTCGGCGCAGTGTCGCTTGACCAGTGAGCTGTTACGCTTTCTTTTAATGATGGCTGCTTCTAAGCCAACATCCTGGCTGTCTGTGCAACACCACATCCTTTACCACTTAGCACATATTAGGGACCTTAGCTGACGGTCTGGGCTTTTTCCCTCTCGACCACGAATCTTAGCACCCGTAGTCTCACTCCCAGAGAACATTTTGACGGTATTCGAGGTTTGGTTGGGTTTGGTACCTCATAAGAGGCCCTAGCCCATCCAGTGCCCTACCCCCGTAAAACTACTCTGAGGCTGTACCTAAATACATTTCGGGGAGAACCAGCTATCACCAGGTTTGATTGGCCTTTCACTCCTACCCACAGTTCATCCGAGCTTTTTGCAACAAACACCGGTTCGGGCCTCCACGAAGTCTTACCTTCGCTTCACCCTGACCATGGGTAGATCACCTGGCTTCGGGTCTACTAACTGTAACTAATTCGCCCTGTTAAGACTCGGTTTCCCTGCGGCTCCGTCCCTTAAGGACTTAACCTCGCTACAGCCAGTAACTCGCCGGCTCATTAATCAAAAGGCACGCCATCACACCTTGCGGTGCTCTGACTGCTTGTAAGCATACGGTTTCAGGTTCTATTTCACTCCCCTCACCGGGGTTCTTTTCGCCTTTCCCTCGCGGTACTAGTTCACTATCGGTCATCAGGTGATATTTAGCCTTGGAGGATGGTCCCCCCAGCTTCCCACAGGGTTTCACGTGCCCTGTGGTACTCAGGATACCCATAAGGCCTCATGCCATTTCGCATACGGGACTGTCACCCCCTATGGTAGCCCTTTCCAGAGCTTTCTGCTATAGCACTCGGTCCTATATCTGGGTCCTACAACCCCAACCCTAACACAAAACGTCAGAACTGAGTGAATGATAGAATGTTGAATGAAAGAATTTTCTTTAATCCAACATTCAACATCTAACATTCACTAGTTCATCTGCACTTTGTGTTAGGGTCGGTTTGGGCTATTCCCCGTTCGCTCGCCGCTACTTAGGGAATCTCATTTGATTTCTCTTCCTCCGGGTACTGAGATGTTTCACTTCCCCGGGTTCGCTTCATACAGCTATGTATTTACTGTATGATTCCTGGATCTTACTCCAGGAGGGTTCCCCCATTCGGATATCCACGGATCAACTCTCGCTCGCAAATCCCCGTGGCTTTTCGCAGCCTGCTGCGTCCTTCGTCGCTCCCTGATGCCAAGGCATCCGCCGTACGCCCTTACTATCTTGACCCTTACTTCTTTCCTTCTGTTGTCAAAGAACATTCAGCTGATTAGCTTGCAAGCTTTCCGGCTTACAAGCTAATCAACCATTTATAAAACTAAGAGCAGGTCCATGTCATCTTACAATCTTTCCTTAGAAAGGAGGTGATCCAGCCGCAGGTTCCCCTACGGCTACCTTGTTACGACTTCACCCCAATTACCGGCCATACCTTAGGAGGCTGCATCCCTTGCGGGTTAGCTCACCTACTTTGGGTACAACAGGCTTTCGTGGTGTGACGGGCGGTGTGTACAAGGCCCGGGAACGTATTCACCGCGGCGTTCTGATCCGCGATTACTAGCGATTCCAGGTTCACGGAGTCGAGTTGCAGACTCCGATCCCAACTACGACTACTTTTAGGGATTGGCTCCACCTCGCGGTCTTGCATCCCTCTGTAGTAGCCATTGTAGCACGTGTGTAGCCCTGGACATAAGGGCCATGATGACTTGACGTCGTCCCCACCTTCCTCCAGCTCATCGCCGGCAGTTTCCTAAGAGACCCTCTTGCGAGGTAACATAGGATAAGGGTTGCGCTCGTTGCGGGACTTAACCCAACACCTCACGGCACGAGCTGACGACAGCCATGCAGCACCTGTATTAGCTCCTGTATTGCTACAGGTCATCCCCCTTTCAGGTTCTTACCACTAACATGTCAAGCCCAGGTAAGGTTCTTCGCGTTGCGTCGAATTAAACCACATGCTCCACCGCTTGTGCGGGCCCCCGTCAATTCCTTTGAGTTTCAACCTTGCGGCCGTACTCCCCAGGCGGGGTACTTAATGGTTTCCCTACGGCACAGAACCCTTGCGAGCCCTACACCTAGTACCCACCGTTTAGGGCGTGGACTACCAGGGTATCTAATCCTGTTTGCTCCCCACGCTTTCGCGCCTCAGTGTCAGTTCAGCGCCAGATGGCCGCCTTCGCCACCGGCCTTCCTCCAGATATCTACGCATTTCACCGCTACACCTGGAATTCCGCCATCCCCTCGCTGACTCAAGTGATACAGTTTCCAAGGCAATTCTAAGGTTAAGCCTTAGTCTTCCACCTCGGACTTATGCCACCACCTACGCGCCCTTTAAGCCCAGTAATTCCGAACAACGCTTGCCACCTCTGTCTTACCGCGGCTGCTGGCACAGAGTTAGCCGTGGCTTATTCATAGGGTACCATCATTATTTTCCCCTACAAAAGGAGTTTACAATCCGAAAACCTTCATCCTCCACGCGGCGTCGCTGCGTCAGGCTTTCGCCCATTGCGCAAAATTCCCCACTGCTGCCTCCCGTAGGAGTCTGGACCGTATCTCAGTTCCAGTGTGGCCGTTCAACCTCTCAGTCCGGCTACCCGTCTTAGGCTTGGTGGGCCTTTACCCCGCCAACTACCTGATAGGCCGCAGGCCCATCCTAAAGTGTATTGCTACTTTTACCACAGACCTCCCAGTCCGTGGTCTTATGCGGTATTAGCCCAAGTTTCCCTGGGTTGTCCCCCGCTTTAGGGTTGGTTACCTACGTGTTACTCACCCGTCCGCCACTAAGTTATCACATTCCGTATTGCTACTTCCATAATAACTCCGTTCGACTTGCATGTGTTAAGCACGCCGCCAGCGTTCGTTCTGAGCCAGGATCAAACTCTCATTTGATACTGATTTACTCAAAAATTAATAACATGGCCTGCTCTTTAGTTTTCAAAGAACAAAATTCCCTTTATACCTTCGCTCCTTATGATTTAAAAGGTACAAGGAAAAAGTAAGCTACCTTAGCAACTTAGCTTGCTTCAGGTAACTGGTTATTATAGACACTACAGAAAAACTTTGCAACCATATTTTCACATATTTAGGATAACATTTTAAAAAATATATTCAAATGGCAAATTTAAGGCAGAAAAGCCTAAATAACCGCAAATAATTTAATTTTGCTTTCAATATTGCTAAAATTAGCCGATTTTCTTAATATTTACTTGTTTTATGCTCATGAGAGCTAAAGTTCCTGGACAAAAAAATTATATTCTTTCTCCTTTTTCACTGTTGTCAAAGGACCATGACCTGGAAATATTCTTGTCTCAGGGGGCAGGGAAATTATTCTGGAAAAAGATTTTTTCAACTCCGCCATACTGCCGCCGAAAAAATCAGTTCTCCCTACAGAGCCGGCAAAAATAGTGTCCCCTGTGAATATTACGCCTTCCCCATACAGACATATTCCACCTGGGCTGTGACCTGGTGTATGCAATACCTTGAAACATAATCTCCCGACAGCTATTTCATCCCCGTCAACCACATACACATCGGGTTCAGGCGGCTGCTCAATCTGAAATCCCCATAAAACAGCCTGTTCACCAGCCCGCATATAAATCTCAAAATCTTCTTTTTGTATTATCACCGGCGCGCCTGTTTTCTCTTTCAGTCTCCTGACCGCACCTATATGATCAAAATGCGCGTGGGTGCACACAATACTGGAAACCTTAAGTCTTCTGGCTTCAATGAGCCTGATGATTTTTTCTGCCTCATCTCCTGGGTCAACCACCATCGCCTCAAGGCTGTCCTCGTCGTATGCTATAAAACAGTTGACCTGAAGCGGTCCGACTACAATATTCTCGATCTTCATGCTCCCTCTCTTTTCCTGCTGAACTTTCTCTTCATCGTCTCGTAAACAAACCCCATTTCCTCATTTTTCAAAAAGTAACTGCATACTATGTAAATACCAGCACACAAGCAAATCGTGACTGTCAGATATGCTGCCTTTTCTGCGCTATTGCCGCTCTGCTTCCAGATTTCTCCCCGCAGCAGACCCCATCCGACCATGCCCATCGCAAAAGAAGAGAACAAAGCTTTGAAAAAAGAACCGAGTATCTTCCGCGCATCGACATGTCCAAGTTTCTTTCGCAGAAAAAAGAAAAGAAGAGAAAAGTTGACCCACGAGGCAAGCGCATAGGCAAGCGCCAAACCGGAATGCTTCATGGGTCCCATCAGGACAAAACTGCAGACTATGTTTGATATCATTCCCACTGTCGCAATTTTAACGGGCATCTTCGTATCCTGCATTGAATAAAAGGCAGCTGTAACAACCCGAACGCCGACAACAGACCAGATACCGAGCGAATAAAACAGAAGCGCCTCAGCAGTTCCCTGCGTCGCCGCATATGCGAACTGACCATGCTGAAACAGAAGATTAACAATCGGCTCTCTCAGTGCGATCAGTCCGGCCATAGAGGGTACGGCAATAAAAAACAGAAGCCGAAGCGCAAAGGAGAAGTCTTCTCTCAATTTTTCCATGTCCCCCTTTACCGCATGCTCAGATAACGTCGGCAAAACTGCCATGCCCATGGCAACACCAAAAATGCCGATAGGAAACTGTACCAGCCTCATCGAATAAAACAGATAAGTTATGCTCCCCTGAGGAAGAAACGATGCAAAGATGCTGCTCACAATAATATTAATCTGACTGACCGACAACGCCAAGGTCGCAGGCACCAGGAGAAGTGTCATTTTCCTGATCCCCGGATGGCGGAAGGAAGGGTTCAAGCCAAGCCGGTAACCATTTTTGAAAAAAGACGGCAACTGACACGCGAACTGCACAAAGCCACCAGCCAAAACACCTATCGCAGCTGCGATGATCGGCTGACTGGTCCTTGATTCAAAAAAAACAATGCTCAGTATCAGTGTGATATTGAGCATTGCCGGCGCAAGGGCAGGCACAAAAAAAACCTTTTTAGTATTCAGCGCACCCATAAGAAGAGCGGCAAGGCTTACGCAGAGAAGAAAGGGAAACATGATTCTCGTTAAAAGCACGGTCATGGAAAACTTCTCAGGAGATTTAACAAAGCCAGGGGAAACAACCGTCACAATAGCAGGAGAAAAAATAATGCCCAGGATGACAGAGAAGCCCAACGACAACCAGGATGAAGGTGAATGATATTTTGACAAGCCTGACCGCTTCCTCCTCGCCATGCTTCTGACGGTATTCAGTAAGTACCGGAACAAATGCGGAAGACATCGAACCCTCTGCAAGGAGTTCCCTCAGGAGATTGGGAATCTTGAAGGCCTGGAAAAAGGTATCGGAAATCCCTGTTGCGCCAAAGTAAAACGCAAAGATCATGTCCCTTATAAAGCCGAGTATTCGGCTGATAAATGTTGCGGCAGACATTATGCCTGCTGCTTTTGCTATCTTACCCTTTTCGGTCCATATCAGCGCTCATTATATCAAATACAATAATTTTTCAGTTTATTTATATTGAAAAACTTTCAGATTAACTTTAAAATTCGGTATGTCCATATTAAGAAAAATTGTTGAACAGAAAAAGGAGCGGGTTTCATACGCAAAGTCCGTAACTCCCACTTGCAGACGCTGAAAAATGCGATCAAAAATATTCCCGGAACCATTAAGATTTTCAAAGGCTTTAAAAAGAGATAACAGCCCTATACGACTCATAGCCGAGATCAAAAAGGCATCTCCCTCCAAAGGCCTGATCAGGGCTGACTTCAGCCATACAGCCATCGCTTCAGTCTATGAGGCGAAGAAGGTCGATGCGATATCCGTACTGACAGAAGAAGATTTTTTCCAGGGCAAACTGGAGTTTCTGGAAGATGTAAAAAAAATCGTCTCCTGTCCCGTTTTAAGAAAGGATTTTATCTTCGACGAATATCAGATATTCGAAGCGCGGGCAAAAACAGCCGACGCAATCCTGCTGATAGCAGCCATACTTGAACTGAAACAGGCAGAAGAGTATCTCCACCTCGCACAGGAACTGGGTCTTTCTGTCCTCTTTGAGGTCCATGACTTTGCAGAACTTGAAGCAGCTCTCAGGATTAAGGCATCTGTCATCGGCATCAACAACAGAAATCTTAAAACACTCGCAATCGAT
Organism: uncultured Nitrospira sp.; assembly: GCA_963813295.1. Classification (GTDB taxonomy): domain Bacteria; phylum Nitrospirota; class Thermodesulfovibrionia; order Thermodesulfovibrionales; family UBA6898; genus JAOUFP01. Next base: position 110,937 of record CAWEYN010000023.1, on the reverse strand, counting down.
CTCAAGCACAACTTTCGAACTGAAAAAAGAGATTCCTGGAGACCGGATTGTTGTAAGCGAAAGCGGGATAAAAACACGCGATGATGTTCTGCGGCTGGAAGAAGCAGGCGTCGATGCAATGCTCATCGGAACGTCCCTGATGGAATCTGGGGAAATCGCAAAAAAAATAGATGTGTTACGAGGAATTGTATAAGCGTTCCCCTGAGTTCGGGAGTGTGCTAAAATAAATCTCGCGAGAAAGTTTTTTATTAGCAAAATAATTACATTTGGAGGAAAAAGATGCAAGAGACAAAAATAGTTCTGCCTGACAGGGAAATACCCAAACAGTGGTACAACATCATGGCAGATATGCCAAACCTTCCTAAGCCTCCCCTTCATCCAGGCACAAAACAGCCTGTAGGCCCGGACGACCTCAGTGCTATCTTCCCTATGGCTCTCATTGAGCAGGAAATGACTACAGAACGCTGGATAGATATTCCCGAGGAGGTCCTCAACATTTACACACTCTGGAGGCCCTCGCCGCTCTTTCGCGCGCACCGGCTTGAGAAGGCTCTTGGCACCCCGGCAAAGATTTATTATAAATACGAGGGCGTGAGCCCTGCGGGCAGCCACAAGCCGAACACCTCCATCCCCCAGGCTTACTATAATAAAAAGGCGGGTATCAAACGTATCGCCACAGAGACCGGCGCAGGCCAGTGGGGTTCGTCCATGGCACTGGCGGGCAAGCTTTTCGGGCTCGATGTCACGGTCTACATGGTGAAGGTGAGCTATGGCCAGAAACCTTATCGCAGAATGATGATGGAAACGTGGGGCGCCACGGTTCACGCGAGTCCCTCAAAGGTCACGAACTCGGGAAGGAAGGCCCTCGAAATTGACCCTAACAACCAGGGCAGCCTCGGCCTCGCCATTTCCGAGGCTGTTGAAGACGCGGCCACTCACGATGATACGAACTATGCCCTCGGCTCGGTGCTGAACCACGTGTGCCTGCATCAGACCGTGATCGGGCTTGAGGCCAAGAAACAAATGGAGATCGCGGGCGACTATCCCGACGTCGTGATCGGCTGCTGCGGCGGCGGAAGCAACCTGTCCGGCATCGGCTTTCCATTCGTGCACGACAAGATCGGGGGCAAGAAGGTGCGCATCATGGCGGTCGAGCCCGCGTCCTGCCCGACACTTACCAAAGGCGAGTTCAGATATGACTTTGGAGATACCGCCGGACTGACTCCCCTGATGACGATGTATACTCTCGGCCATGACTTCATGCCACCCGGCATCCATGCAGGAGGGTTGCGTTACCACGGCGACTCGCCGCTTATCTCACAGCTCTATCACGACAAGCTTATCGAGGCCAGGGCATACAACCAGATACCGGTATTCGAGGCCGCATTGCAGTTCGCCAACACCGAGGGGATCATCCCGGCCCCTGAGAGCGCGCATGCGATCCGCGGGGCCATCGATGAAGCGCTCCAGGCCAAGCAGGAAGGCAAGCAAAGGACGATCCTCTTCAACCTGAGCGGCCACGGGTATCTCGACCTCCAGGCCTATGCAGATTATCACGACGGCAAACTCCAGGACTATGAATATCCGGAAGAGAAGATAAAGGAAGCCCTCAAAAACCTTCCTGTAATATAAAAGGAAATATGCCCGGCAGTGTATTCTGCTGCCGGGCCTGACTTTATGACAAAAATTAAAATATGCGGCATAACCAACTATGATGATGCAAGAGCAGCTATAGACTTCGGCGCAGATGCACTCGGGTTTGTATTTTTCAGGGAAAGTCCGCGCTACATAACGCCTGAGAAGGCCGCAGCAATTACATCAAAACTGCCTGTCTTTGTCACTACTGTAGGAGTATTTGTCGATGAACGCGCGGAAGAAATTCTGAAGATTATAGAAGAGACCGGGATCGATGTCGTACAACTGCATGGAAACGAGCCGCCGGAATCATGCCTTCTGCCCAGGAGGGTAATAAAAGGCATAAGGGTGAAATCCCTCGAAAGTCTCGAACCGCTCAGTGCATATCAGAACATTGTTTCCGCATTTTTACTGGATACGTACGCGCCGGATATGCCCGGAGGAACAGGTCAGTCGTTCAACTGGGAGATAGCGATAGAGGCAAAAAAATTCGGCAGAATCATCCTCGCAGGAGGGCTCACACCTGAGAATATCTCAGAGGCGATCAGACGGGTAAACCCCTACGCAGTAGATGTCAGCAGCGGGGTTGAACTCGTAAAAGGGAAAAAAGACCATCAGAAAATGAGGCTTTTTATTGAAAGGGCGAGGTCAGCAACCAAGACTTAGGATTATTTTACAGCAGGTCCTGCCCCGGTCGAGACCCTGATGACCGTCTTGACGTTCCCTCTGGGGTTAAAATCGCCCACCACCTCAAGAAACCTCGGCTTCAGCTTCTTCTTGAGCTCGTCAAAAATTTTGTTCGTGCTTTCTTCATGGGAAATGTACAGATTCCGGTAAGAGTTCAGATAGAGCTTCAACGACTTCAATTCCACGATTTTTTCATCGGGAACGTATTTTATTATAATGTTGGCATAATCAGGGTACCCTGACCTCGGACAGAGGCAGGTGAACTCAGGAAAACTGATATTTATCTCATAGTCCCTCTCCGGATGCGGGTTCTCCCATATCTCAAGCCGCACACTTTTTATCGCTTTCTCGCCATACTTCATTTTGAGAATCTACCATTTGACAGAATTTTTTGTAAAGCCATTCTTGACAAAATATTTTTCTTCTAGTATTTTAGAAACTAGTTCAATTCTTCTTTTTAAAAAATAAATCCCGCATGGACAGGACAATAACCTCCCGGGAATCAAATGCCCAAACAGTATAACACCCAAATGAGGAGTAAAATAATGGGAAATATCTCAATATCCGAATTAAAAGAAAAAACTATCGAAGAACTCACCACTGTTGCCAAAGAGCTTAAGGTTGAAGGCGCCTCAGGCCTGAGAAAACAGGACCTGATCTTCGCGATCCTCCAGGCACAGACAGAAAAGACCGGGAACGCTTTCTCGGCGGGGGTGCTGGAGATCCTTCCTGACGGCTTTGGTTTTCTGAGGTCGCCGGATTACAGTTATCTTCCCGGCCCTGATGACATATACGTTTCGCCCTCGCAGATACGGAGGTTCAACCTCAGGACAGGCGACCTTGTGTCAGGCCAGATAAGGCCGCCGAAGGAATCTGAGAGATATTTTGCCCTATTGAAGGTTGAGGCGATAAACCACGAATCACCTGAAGAAAACGTCAAGAGGCCCCTCTTTGATAACCTCATCCCCTATTACCCGACCGAAAGAATAAAGCTCGAACACGATCCTACTGACTATTCAACCAGGGTCATGGAGTTCATCACTCCTATCGGCATGGGACAGAGGGGCATGATAGTTGCTGCTCCGAGAACCGGCAAAACCATGCTGCTTCAGTCTATTGCAAAGGCCATCAAAAAGAACCACAAGGACATCCATCTTATAATACTGCTGATAGACGAACGCCCTGAAGAAGTTACAGACTGGAAACGTCAGGTATCTCAGGCAGAGATCATCGCCTCGACATTCGACGAGCCTCCGCAGAGACACTGCCAGGTATCAGAGATGGTCATAGACAGGGCGAAGCGCCTTGTTGAGTCCAAAAAAAATGTGGTCATACTTCTTGACAGCATAACAAGGCTTGCCAGGGCATACAATGCAATCATGCCATCAAGCGGAAAGGTCCTCTCAGGCGGTCTGGATTCAAACGCGCTGCAGAAACCCAAAAGGTTCTTCGGCGCAGCGCGTAATATCGAAAACGGCGGAAGCCTGTCGATCCTTGCAACAGCCCTCGTTGACACAGGCAGCAGGATGGATGATGTTATCTTCGAAGAGTTCAAGGGGACCGGCAACATGGAACTGCACCTCGACAGAAAGCTTGTAGAAAAAAGGATATTCCCGACAATCGACATAAACGCCTCAGGCACCAGAAAGGAAGAACTGCTGGTAGACAAGGATGTGCTTGCCAGGATGTGGATCCTTAGGAAGGTGCTCAACCCTCTCAGTACAGTGGAGAGCATGGAATTCCTGCTCGGCAAGCTTTCAGGCACGAAAACCAATAAAGATTTTCTGGATATGATGAACAAATAAAAATTGCATGAACAACCCCGGAAAGGCCAAAAAATTTCTCCTCAGCGGCGCAGTCATAGGCGGGATTATCAGCCTGGCAATATCATTGCTGATGGATACTATGTATGGAGATTCCTTTCAGGGGACATGGCGTGATGCGATCGCAACAGATCTCAACACGTTCTTTTCTCTCGGAGTTTCAAAAACCAGCATCCTGGTAAATATTATGTTTGTTTTTGTCCTCGGCATATTGTCAGCATTCGGTGCTTCCCTCGGCTTTATTTTCTCGTTTTTTCTCTATAAATTTTTCAGTTTTCTGTCAAGCAAATGATGGGACTAAAACATGTCCGATAAATCATCCGGAAAAGCTTTCTTCATAAGGTTCATTGAAGAGAACCAGAAGGCGATCGTCATCCTTCTGCTCCTTGTATCAATAATCGGCGCAGTTGTGGGCTTTCGCTATTACAAGCATACGCGGGAAGACCCGGAATTCTGCGTGTCCTGTCATATGATGAAGGAGGCGTTCAGGTCATGGCAGATGAGCAAGCACAGGGACTACACTTGCCAGACATGCCATACCATGAGTATATTAGAGCAAAACAGGATGCTGATAGCCTATGTAGTCAAGGGTGCCAATTCGGTCAGGCAGAAACATGGCCGTGTCTCTCCCTGGAACACCTGCAGGGGATGTCATCTTGCAGATGTTGAGCAGGGCTCGATCACCCTCAGTAACTCATACGGTCATGCAAAGCACGTCTTCATGCAGAAGATAAGTTGCAGTAAATGCCACACCGGAAGCCTCCACAACTTTCTGCCTGACGAGCAGGCATGCTCTGAATGTCATGCAGACAAGCTGATCCACGGCATGGGGATGGAGGGACTGTCATGCCTCAAGTGTCATAGCTACAGCGAAAAGGCCCCCAAGATGATAACCAAGGAAAGATGCATGCAATGCCACAAGGGCCTGCCGACAAAGGGGACTATGTCGTCACTGAACTGTTTTGACTGCCACCATCCGCACGGCAAGATAAAGCCTTCGAACCAGGACTGTCTGAAGAACTGTCACGGCAATGAAGCCAGGGTGGGGCAGCACAACCTTCATATGACCAAGGCAGGGATGAACTGTCAGGACTGCCACAGGGCACATGTCTGGTCCATCGGCAAGAAAGAGGCCCTGCACCTATGCAATAGATGCCACAAGCTGAAAGACCCTGCAACCTTTGTCTACTGAAGACCTTACGTAAGGGTTTAGTCGTTGGGGATTAGAGATTGGGAATAAACCTCCAAACTCCAGCCGCTAACCCCATTATTATTCAATAACGTAGCTGACCTTCACCTCCAGGTCCTTCCTGAGTGAATGGTACACAGAGCAGTACTTCTCCTGCGAGAGGGAGATCACCCTGTCCATCTTCTTCGGCGTGATGTTTTCACCCGAGATATGGATGGCCATCTCTATCTTCGTGTAGTACTGTGGAGGGGTAGGGTTTCTCTCCCCGATGATGTCAACCCTGAATTTCGATATGACCGCCTTCATCTTCTGCAAAAAGGAGACGCAGTCGATCGCCATGCAGCCGGCCAAGCTCAGGAGCAGGCTTTCAGTCGGCGTGCAGCCCCACTGTACATGCGCATCAAAGTCTATTTCCTCTCCGCGCTGTGTCCTGCCCTTGAAGATGAGTTCCTTGTCCCAGGTGACCGAGCCTTTATTTACAGGAATAATCTTTTCCTTGTACCCCCCTAAAGATTCATCAAGCTGCTCTATGTCTTTATCTTCAGCTTTGCCCATTTCTTCCTCCTTTGCATCATAATGTCTAAAGTTGCAGATTCAATATTATAGCATAGATAAAAATAGCTTATGGATACCTGCAGGCAACGTACAGGAATGCCTGTAAAAAAAGGTTTATCCAAGCAGCATATTTGACAGTAACTGCTTGGGTGTTTAGGCTAAAGACTGAAGACTAAAGTATATCAATCAGTTGCCTGAGCCTCCCAGGCCATCTCAAATACCCGAAGTGTTTTTGTGATAACCTAAAAGCCTTCCACCTTCAAGCTATATACCTGAGTAGTTACATTTGACATAGCAATCCGCAAAATCTGATAATGAAATATGCAGAGATACAGATCATTCGGCGCATTCATGAGGACCAAATTCGGCTTCACAGTCTACAAGGTGAATGTGGATGCTGGTTTCACCTGCCCTAACAGGGACGGCACCCTCGGGCTTTCCGGCTGCATCTACTGCAACAACGACAGCTTCCGCCCGAACTCCTGTAAGCCAACGCTTTCACTGGCCGATCAGATCGGCAACGGCATAAGCCATATCAAAAAAAGATACAAGGCCAACAAGTTCATAGTCTACTTCCAGCCCTACACAAACACGTATGCGCCGCTCGAAACCCTCAGGGAACTTTATACGGAGGCGTTGAAGCAGCCTGATATAATCGGCCTTGCGATCGGAACAAGGCCTGACGCAGTCGACGAACAAAAGATCAGCATGCTAGAGGAGCTTGCTCAAAAGCACTTTATCCTGATCGAATATGGTCTCCAGTCAATCTACGACAAGAGCCTCAGCTTCATAAACCGGGGACACGACTACGCTGCATTCCTGAAGGCTGTACATATGACCAGGGACAGGGGCATACACATAGGCGCCCATCTCATTGCCGGGTTTCCGACTGAAACTCGCGATGATATGCTCGCCATGGCTGAGGAGATATCTTCGTTGCCAATAGGGTTCTTAAAGGTCCACCAGCTCCAGGTCATCAAGGACACACCGCTTGCTGAAATGTACAAAGTAAACCCTTTCTACACCTTCGGGTATGCGGAATACGTTGATTTCATCGTTGATTTCATTGAAAGGACATCTCCTGACATCGTTTTCCAACGGCTCTTTGCAACAGCCCCTGAGAGCATTCTTATTGCCCCTGATTGGGGCAAAAGCAGACACCGAATGCTCAGCGATATCGAAAAAAGGCTTGAAGCAAGGGACACTTATCAGGGCAGTAAATACCTGCTGCAGCCTGTGTTGCATACCGAAGTCTGACCCCTCTCTTAATCATCTGATCCCGAATAATGCAATTAACCACAGAGCACGCTGAGAACGCGTAAGTGAATCCAGAAATAAAGAGTTTTCTCTGCGACCTCTGCGCACTCTGAGGTAAAAGGTATTTTAAAATTTTCAGGGTCTTAAGGTCTTTTGACTCGCATTCATTGAGACCAGCAGGTTTTGCTTTATAAAACCTCGTTAAATCATTATAATTACCAGAGAATTTCGAGCTGCTTAAATGGATAGCGAGCGTATTCCGTGTCCCGATGTATCGGGACTGCAGGGTCAAGTGAGCGAATATAAAAATAAAAGTACATTGCATTGAGATTCCCCGTAGCTTGCGGCGGGGGGTCTTCAATACACTCAGGAGGAACAGATGAGAAAGGCGAAGATCGAGAGAAAGACAAAGGAAACAGACATTAAAATAGAGCTGGAACTTGACGGCACTGGGAAGTATTCGGTAGACACCTCGATCCCTTTCCTCGACCATATGCTCTCGCTGATGTGCAAACACGGGCTCTTTGATCTGAAGATAAAGGCCAGGGGTGATGTTGAGATAGACGACCACCATACAGTAGAAGACACAGGGATCGTCCTTGGCAAGGTCTTGAAGCAGGCGCTCGGGGACATGAAAGGTATCAACCGCTACGGACAGGCCTCTGTGCCAATGGACGAAGCACTCGCCTCTGTCTGCCTTGATATCAGCGGAAGGGCATATCTGGTATATAAAGTGGAGTTTCAAAAAAAGAGCAAGCTGAAGGACTTTGACCCTGACTTAATCGAAGACTTTTTCCAGGCCTTTGTGGGAAATGCAGGAATAACCCTCCATGCTGGTTCGCCCTATGGCAGAAACACGCACCATATAATCGAGGGGATATTCAAGGCCCTCGGCAGGGCGCTCAGGCAGGCCGTGACAATAGACCCGAGGGTCAAGGGCGTGCCCTCGACAAAGGGCAAACTCTAAGAGGTCTTCTGCTCCTGGACATGAAACCGAAATCCCTGCAGTCACAAATACCCCTGAAGGATATCCGCTATGTCCTGCTTGACATGGACGGCACGCTGCTGGATAAGTATTTCGATGATTATTTCTGGGAACATCTGGTCCCTGAAAAATATGCTGAGAAGAGGCACATCACCTTCGGCAGGGCAAAGGAAGAGCTGCTTGCAAAATACAAGTCCCATGAAGGCACCCTGAACTGGACGGACATAGATTTCTGGTCAAAAGAGGTGGATATTGACATCCCAGCCCTGAAGGAGCAGATACGCCACCTCATCGAGGTCCATCCCCATGTCGAGGATTTCCTGAAAATGCTAAGGCACCACAGAAAGAAGGTCTTTCTTGTGACCAATGCGCACTATAAAGTCCTTGACCTGAAGCTGAAAAAGACTGAACTTGGAGGATATTTCCACGCAGCAATCACTTCCTGTGAGATCGGCTATCCAAAAGAGATGCCCGAGTTCTGGGCAAAGGCAGAGAAGCAGCTCGGCTTTGAAAAGGAGAAGACCCTTTTCATAGACGACACAGTTGCAGTGCTCAGGACAGCTGCGCAATACGGCATCAAATACATCCTCCACAAGACTTACGCAAGTTCAAAAGGGGAAAAGGGGGTGCCTGAGGATTTTCCTGCTATCGAGGATTTCAGGGAGCTGATGTTCCTGGATAATTTTCAGGCATAGGGCAAGGCTGAAAGAGTTGTTTCTCTTTAGTGATATAGCTTAAAATGAAACCATGGATAATGTAATTAATGAGCTGCTGGAGCTGACAAAAGAACCCAAGATCGCCTATTTTTCGATGGAGATAGGCGTGCATAATGATATCCCTACCTACAGCGGCGGCCTTGGAGTGCTTGCCGGCGATACCATACGGTCAGGGGCTGACCTGAAACTCCCGATGATCGCTGTCACGCTCCTTTGCAGAAAAGGGTACTTCAGGCAGGAGATCGACGACAGCGGCAGACAGACCGAGCAGCCCTATGAATGGGAGCCCTCCAAATACATGCAGCTTCTTCCATATAAGGCAACTGTCCAGATAGAGGGCAGGGAAGTGCATATTCAGGCATGGCAGTATAACGTGAAGAGTCTGACTAGCGGGAGCATCCCTGTATTTTTTCTTGACACTGATGTGGTAAACAATTCACCGCAGGACCGCGAGATCACCGCGCAACTCTATGGCGGAGACCTTACATACAGACTTAAGCAGGAGATCGTGCTGGGCCTGGGCGGCGTGAGGATACTCCACGAGATCGGCTTTGATATAAAGAAGTATCATATGAACGAAGGCCATGCGAGTTTTCTGACCCTTGAGCTGCTGAACCGCTTCAAAAGACCGATTGAAGATGTATGGGACGAAAAGCTTGTATGGGACAAAAAGAGAGTGAAGTACCTCTGTGTTTTCACGACACATACGCCTGTGGAGGCCGGACATGACAAGTTCCCCTACGACCTTGTCTCAGGAGTCATGGGGGAGATCATCCCGATCCACGTGTTAAAGGAACTGGCTGGCTGGGAATATCTGAACATGACAACGCTTGCGCTGAACCTCAGCCGCTACATCAACGGCGTAGCCAAGAAGCACGGCGAGGTATCAAAAAACATGTTCCCCGGCTATGAGATCTCTGCGATAACTAACGGCGTGCACTCCTTTACATGGACCTGCAGCAGCTTCAAGAAGGTCTATGACGAATATTTGCCTGGCTGGGCCAATGAGCCCGAGCTCTTTGTGCGGGTAGGCCGCATCCCTGATGATAAGCTCTGGAAGGCCCATATGGAGGCAAAACAGCTTCTCTTTGATTACATCCAGGAGCAGACCGGCGTTGTGTTCTCACCGGATGTTCTGACTATAGGCTTTGCAAGAAGGGCGACAGCCTATAAAAGGGCGGACCTGCTTTTCAGGGACATCGAACGTTTCAGGAGAATAGGCACAGGAAAGATACAACTGGTGTACGCAGGAAAGGCGCACCCCAAGGACGAACCTGGAAAGCAGCTTATACAGAACATCTTTAAATACAGGGAAGAGTTCAAAGACAGCATAAAGATCGTTTATCTTAAAAACTATAACATGGATACCGCGCTTAAAATAGTCTCAGGCGTTGATGTATGGCTGAACACGCCTTTGAGGCCACTTGAGGCCTCTGGAACGAGCGGCATGAAGGCAGCGCATAACGGCGTAGTGAATTTCAGCGTGCTCGACGGCTGGTGGATAGAGGGGCACATCGAGGGCTATACAGGCTGGTCCATAGGCCCTGCCCCAACAGAGAAGGGCCAGACATCTGACCTTACTGACATAAAGAGCGCTGACAGCCGCGACGCTGAAGACCTCTATAACAAACTCGAAAATATCATTATTCCTCTGTACTATGACGACAGGCACATGTGGATCAGGATGATGCAAAATACGATAGGGAAAAACGCATATTACTTCAACTGCCACCGCATGATGCGGCGTTACGTGACCGAGGCCTATATACGTTAGCCCACATTATTAATAAGAAGTCATCAGCAGGAGATTGTCAGCCCGCCGGACTATCCGGCAACAGCAAGGCTTAATCCTTCAGTTTCCGGTTGCACTTCATGCAGTATTCTTTCTCAGGCACAAAGCTGCCGCATTCCCTGCACTCTACCAGATTGATCGGCATTTCTTTACCGCAGTACCTGCACTCCATGTCTGATTCCTGAAGTACTTTCCTGCAGTAGGGACATTGTTTTGTCTTTCCTGTTTTCACCAGGGGAGGCAACATGCCGACGACCAGTATCAGCAGAGGGAAGATAAAGCAGACCAACCCCCATAAAAGCGGATTGCGGCCTTTTTTTGAGGCGATGATGCTGCCAAGGATGCCGACCAGAGCCTGGAATACGACAAATCTATACATGTTCTTTTCCGCATGAGAGCAGTGCCAGCGCCTTTTTGTGCAGTTGAAGGTTGCCTGCTGCAAGCAGGCTGGAGCTTTTTCCAAGACCCAGGGTTGTGGTTTCTATCTGAGCACCGGAGGTATCGGTGATTACGCCCCCTGCTTCTTTTACCAGCAACCATCCTCCTGCAAAGTCAAAGCTTCTGGAGAGCGAGGGGGTTACGAAGACGCTTGCAGCACCGCTTGCCAGACAGGCAAGGTCCAGGGCTGTTGCACCCATACACCTTGTTTTTCTTGACTGAGACAGAAGCGGGATGATAGCCGGGATATCTTTTCCGGGCACAGGAGTCTCATAAGAGACAAGGGAAAAGATATCGTCTTCCTGCGTATATATCTGTTTTCCGTTGAGCCAGGCTCCTGAACCTTTCTCAGCCCAGAACTCGTCGCCATTTACGAGGTTGATGATATAGGAGAGACTGACGTCTCCGAGGGTCTCGCCATTGGAAAAAGCAATGGAGGTACAGTAAAAAGGGATCCCTGCTACAGCGTTCCTGCTGCCGTCTACAGGGTCTATCAGGACCCTTGGTCCGCCATTGTTCAGTTCCATTACACCCATCTCTTCTGAAATAATTGTCAGGGGCTCTTTCAGCGCCTTCAGCCCGGCTAAAATGATCTCTTCAGCCAGACTGTCCACAGGAAATGTCCTGTCGCCTGCAGCGCCGACACCTACCGCAGTTTTTCTGCCTGGAGCATATCTTTCCGCCTGAATCTCCCTAAAGAGGCTCCTGCCTATGGTCCGCAGGTCATTGACATTCATCACATTATTGTACGCATTGGGAGCTTGTTGGGCAACAGGCCAGTATTATCCATGAAACCTAAAAATAACAGTTCTGCGCGCAAAGCCGCAACTACTTTATACACAGGTGCTAAATAATCATGTGAGGACCACAGTATAAAAACAGATGCCGAAGGATATCTTGAAGTGTTTGACAGGGGAGGCATATCCCTTCCCGTAGATCACAGCAGTCCCGGACTATACCCTTCCTGGAACCCCAGGGGGAAGCCAGATATTTATCGGCGGGTATGTTATGGACAGAGAAGGATTTCGAAGCCGGAAAGAAGAAGATACTGGATGAAAAGGGGCTATAACTTAATCCTGTATTGGGCAGTCTCTGCAGTTCTAAGTTCATTGTGCTTGACAAGATTTTACATATTGAACTATAGTAAACAGTTTTAGTGATTTTCTTCGGTCGTATCATCCGTGCCTGCACGAGATTTACCATCCAGAAGAATACCGTTAACAGGATAGTTATGCGCCTGGCAGACAGGGGCAGGGAACATCCATTGATTGACAAGAGTTTTAAATATGGAAAGGAGGAAATAAAATGGCAGAAAAGGGAAAGTCTAAGACCGACGTTTCAGCACGTGCTGGCAACAAGAGCAAGGCACAGTGTTGCAGCAATTGCGGAAACAAGGTAGAAGTTGTCCTGTCCGTTACACCGGACGGCAAGAAAAAAATGAGACGCATCTGTTGCGTGAGTTAATAGCGTTGACCTTCAGAAAAAAGAGCAGACTGTTTTTCAGTCTGCTCTTTTTTATATTTTCAAATAGTCCCAGGTCATGGTTTATTGCAAAAACAGCAATGGGCCTGGCGGCAAACGTTCCGCATTAGTCTATGAATGACTACGCCGCATTTTCTTCTTCCGGTCTTCTTCTGAATCAATAACCTTGACTCCCAGCCCTTCGAGCAGGCGGAGAAACCGTTCCAGTTCCTCAAGCGGCAGGAACTCTGCGGGAAAAGTGTCATTTAATTCCTGGCAGGTGAGCTTTCCACGCTGCATCCCCAGAGACAACAATGAATCCATCATATCCTGTTGTTTCATTCAGACACCTCCTGTGTGTCTTTTGTTGTTTATGTACATACTTGCTTTTGCACTATAGCTGCTTTTCATTTTATTTCCCTCAATAAAGCTTTGCCATGATATAAATCATACTGTTGGTTTATGGAGAAATTGTGAAGAAGGCCCAAGACAAGCAGAAAGGGCCTCCTGTCATTAAGCTTAAAGATGCGGTGTGCATCTGGATCCAATAAACTCTTTGAAATGCCGGCGATAACTGATGCAGGCAAATATTTACAATATGAGCAATCAATAATGGTATAATTGCAGCCTGGTTATAAATAGATAGCGAGCGATATTCCCCGTGGTCTTGCCACTGGGTCAGCGAGCGAATATAATGGAAAAAAATATAACTTACATTGAGATTCCCTGCGGGATTATCTACAAAATAATAAACGATAGCTCTCGCATTTCCTGGCCTGAAGAAAGGACCCTATGAAGACCCTCTTTTTTTCATTACTCCTTACCGCTGTTTTGGTCTCCTGCAATACCCAAAGGAGCATACAGGCGGACTTCGAAAAGAATTTCAGGAACTATAACGAGTTGGTGCGCTGGCATCAGCTCGATGAAGCCAGTCTCTTCCCTGCTGACTCGATCGCCGCTGGATACAGGGAGCGGCTGAAAGATGCGGAGAATGTTGCAGTGGTTGACTACCGGGTCATGAACATAAAATACGACGAAAAGAAAAAAGAGGCTGAAGTAAAGGTCGAGATCGATTACTACAAACGCAATATTTTAAGTTTGAAAACTGTCATAGACAACCAGAAGTGGGCATATCAGGAAAAAGAAGGCAAAGGCCTCTGGAGGCTGATGAGCCTCCTGCCCGATTTTCCCTAAAGGCTTTAACCTATAAACGGCAGTTAAACCACAGAGCGCACAGAGAACTTACGCTAAAACAAGACGATACATAGTCTCCCCTGGTCACCTTTTGGGTGATCACTCCGTGATCTTTATTTTGTTTAAATTTTCAAAATATTTTCTCCGTGCCCTCTGTGGTAATTGCTGTGTTTATGCTTAAGCAACCCTTCTGCACTTAATATTTCCCAATTCCAGCTGCTCTTATCAAAAACTATTGCGGATGGTACAATGAAGGCAAAGGGGGAAGTCCTATATGACAAAGAACATGGGGGCAATCGATCGTTTGATAAGGATCATCCTTGCGGTCATCATCGTGATACTCTTATTAAACGGTAGTGTAGCAGGCACATTCGCCCTGATCCTCGGCGTCTTTGCGATCGCATTTTTAGGGACGAGCGCAATCGGCTGGTGTCCGCTCTATAGACCGATGAATATCAATACTAAGAAGACTAAACAGAAGCAAGAGAGCTGATGCATATAGTAGCGGTCCATAACCTGCCTGAGAAAAAGGAGGCGTTCGCAGAAACGCTTGCTGCTGCCTTGGGGGCGACTGTCTACGAGGCCCTCTCGCGTCTGAGATCCCCGGGCACAGGCCCCTTTGTGGTCGGTGTCTTTGCTGCTATAGGACCAGCGGAAGAATTATCGAAAAGGCTCAGGGCAGGCGGCTTTGAGGCAGCACTGCTTAAAGAGGATGAGATAGAGACAGAGGCTGCGGGGTTCGTTGTGCGGCAGTTCAGATTCAGCGGTGATGCCCTGATAGTAGAATCAAGGAAAGAAGAGAGTCTTGCTATCGATTACAGCAGCATAGATCTGATCATCCGCGGGACCTCGATAGTGCAGTCCACTGTAACAGAGACCGTGAAAGAAAAAAAGTTTGACCCTGGCATGGCTCTTCTTACAAGCGGACTGAAGATGACCAAAACAACAGAGAAAACCCTGGAGAGCACTCTACAAACAAGGGAGGGGTTCTTTTACCTTTATGCAGGCGATCAGCAGACGCTCATCTTCAGGGAAGGCGGTCTGGCCTATGATTCGCTCGGCATAGTTATGCAGCCGACGAAGCAGGCGAATTTTACTTATATCATTGAGGAACTGCGAAGGCGCAGCCCTGAAGCGATTTATGACGATCGTTTGCTGAATCGTGCAGGCCAGGTCCAGTTGCTCGGGCCATCGCTCAGCCCTGAGAAGCATATGAATATCGCGACCTCTCTTCTTGCAAAAGTCCTCAGATGATCAATCTAAGGGTAAAGCAAAGTGGGCGAAGCAGGAAAAAAATGACGTCAAGCGCCGCCTAAACACTCTGAAATACAAAAAAAGGAAGATAAAAATGACTGACAGTGATGTGCTGAAGCGTACGGCGGCCCAACAGGCCGTTGATTACATAAGGACAGGTATGGTGATCGGCCTTGGCACAGGAAGCACTGTGTCTTTTGTATTGCTGCTGCTGTCTCAGCGTATAAAGGATGGGCTGCTGAGGAACGTTGCAGGTGTGCCAAGCTCAGGGAAAACAGAAGAAGAGGCCAGGAGGCTCGGTATCCCTCTTACCACATTAGACCTTTCTCCCTGCCCCGGACCTGAACATAGACGGCGCTGATGAAGTCGACCCTGTGTTAAACCTTATTAAGGGCCGGGGCGGGGCCTTGCTCAGGGAGAAGGTCCTGGCACAGGCTAGCCAACAGACGATCATCGTTGTAGAGGAGGGCAAGCTCTCTACTGCACTGGGGACACATATGCCTCTGCCGGTCGAGGTGCTGACCTTTGCCCTGCGGCCTGAAACAGATTATCTCACTTCTCTTGGCGCGATTGTCTCTCACAGGACCGGGGCTGACGGAAAACCTTTTATAACAGACGAGGGAAACTACATCCTCGACTGCAACTTCGGGCCGATCAAGTCTCCGGAAAATCTCGCGTCTCTGCTGGACCGGCGCGCAGGCATTGTTGAGCACGGTCTTTTTGTGGGCCTCACATCGCGTGTCATTGTAGCAGGGGCCAAGGGAGTACGCCACCTGAAATAAAATGTTATGAGATGAGAAAAAGAGAAACAGTGACATAAACATTTGAAGTGTTCATTTGAAGTTGTAAGTTAGTGCTTTGTGTGTTATATATAATTTATACGAAAGTAATTTTTAGTCCTGGAATCGGCGTATGACACAGGATTTATCGGGTGGCCATGACCAGTTCCAGGGCATTTCAGGGAGGTATCAATGAAAAGAATTATTGTGATGACGGTTGCTGCAGCTACTTTTTGTTCCTTTGCAGCAGCAGGGGCTGAAAAGGAAATGGACAAGGCAAAGTCAGGCGAAGAACTTTTCAAACAGCACTGCGCGGTCTGCCATGCTGATGGAGGGAATATAATAAATCCCGCAAAGACCCTGCATAAAAAAGACAGAGAGGCAAACAACATTAAAAAAGCCGGAGATATAGTCGGGAAGATGAGAAACCCCGGACTCGGCATGACAAAGTTTGACAAAGCAACCATATCAGACGAAGACGCCGGGAAGATAGCCAAATATATACTTAAGACGTTTAAATGAGCAGCGAGTGTATTCTCTACAGCTTCTGCAGGGTTTAGCGAGCGAATATAAAAGTGATAATTCATTACATTGAGATTCTCCGTAGCTTGCTGCGGTGGGTCTTCAATAAACACTACAGGTGAGTTTATTCCAGACCGGAAAAGTCCAGGAAAGGCCCTGATGAGAAGACTTGTCGCTGTCATTGCCGCCTGGATGTTTATTTCCGGTGCGGCATCAGGGGAAGACACAATTACTCCGGGGATAAACGAGAGGACCGGGAACTCTATTCCCGGACATCTCATCTTTTTTGATGAAACAGGCGCTGAGTTCTCTGCAGATAAGTTTACTGACAGGCCTGCAATCGTTTCTTTGGTTTATTTCGGTTGCAACAGCAGGTGCCCTCTCTTGCTTGGAAACCTGGCTGCTGCGCTCGGGGATCTGGATACAGACCCGAAAAACTTCCGTGTCATAACATTAAGCTTTGACGACAGGGACACTCCTGAAGCCGCGGCAAGAATGAAGCACAATTACATAAAGGCCATAGGCAGGCCCTTTCCAGAAGCCTCATGGAGGTTCCTGACAGGCGACAATAAGAACATAAAGGAGTTCACCGGGGCATTGGGATTTAATTTCAGGGAGGAAAAAGGCGGGTTTTCCCACCCAAGGGCGCTGGTCTTCCTTTCTCCTGGCGGGACTGTTGTACGATACCTCTACGGAATGTCGTTTTCCCCCTTTGATATTAAGATGTCCCTGCTGGAAGCTTCGGGGAAAAAAAGTCTTTTCAGCAGAGACAGGCTGACTCTCTTTTGCTTCAGTTTCGACCCTGAAGAAAACAAATATGTCTTTAATCTCGCAAGGTCATTGGCTGCTGCGATCGTCCTTGGCCTGGTAGTTTTCCATCTCCCTCATTGTGATGCTGCGGAGAAGTGGAGGAAGAAAATGACCAATGCCGGAGCCAATACCAATGACAAGGCCGGAGACAGCGACCGGCGCACCCCGGAGCTTTTATCATACACAGGGGAAATACCATGGGATCCTCTCATGGATCTTCTCAACCGACCACAAGCGTATCGGCATAATGTATCTTGTCGCTATCCTTTCTTTTTTCATGGTCGGCGTCAGCCTCGGGATAATGATGCGTATCAATCTTATATCACCCGGGAAGTTCATATCGGAAAGGGCGTACAATTCACTCTTTACGGTCCACGGAGTAATCCAGATATTTCTTTTTATCATTCCCGGCATACCGGCTTCGCTTGGCAATTTTTTTCTCCCCATACTCATAGGCGCCAGAGACGTGGCCTTTCCGAAGATAAACCTCATGTCCTGGTGGCTCTATATGGTGGGCGGGATATTGATTGTCCTTTCGCTCTTCACTGCAGGCGGCGCGCCCGACACAGGCTGGACATTCTATGCGCCCTACAGCATAAGGACAACGGCAAACGTCTCTCTGGCTGCCTTCGGTGTTATTCTGCTGGGCTTTTCCTCGATCTTTACCGGCCTGAATTTTATAACGACGATCCACCGCCTGAGGGCGCCGGGAATGGGATTTTTTCGCATGCCCCTGTTTTGCTGGTCGCTTTATGCAACGGCATGGACCCAGGTACTTGCAACCCCTGTCCTGGCACTTACCCTCATGCTGATCATACTTGAAAGATTTTTCGGCATAGGATTTTTTGATCCCTCAAAGGGGGGAGACCCTATTTTGTATGAACACATGTTCTGGATTTATTCCCACCCTGCGGTGTACATCATGATTCTGCCTGCAATGGGCATTGTCACGGAGATATTCCCGGTTTTTGCCAAAAAGACGATATTTGGGTATAAGGCCATAGCCTTCTCAAGTCTCGGGATCGCCTTTTTCGGCTATCTCGTCTGGGGTCATCATATGTTTACAAGCGGCATGAGCGACATATCGCGGGTAATCTTTTCGCTTATAACGTTCCTTGTGGCAGTACCGACAGGGGTAAAGGTGTTTAACTGGATCGCTACGCTTTACAAGGGTTCGATCTCTCTTGACTCACCGCTTCTGTTCAGCCTTGCATTTATCTTCCTGTTTTCCATAGCAGGACTGACAGGCCTGCTTATCGGCACTCTGCCACTCAATATATACCTCCACGGGACTTACTTTATTGTCGGCCATTTCCATTACACTATGTTCGGCGGGGCGGCCTTCGGTTTTTTTGCAGGACTCCACTACTGGTATCCGAAGATGACCGGAAAAATGTTCGATGAGAGGCTGGCAAAGACCGCATGGTTTATCATGTTTATCGGATTTAACGTCCTCTATTTTACGATGTTTATTTTAGGGCTGCAGGGGATGCCGAGAAGGTATTTCCAGTATCTGCCGCAATTCCGCACGAACCACATCATCTCGACAATCGGTTCATGGATACTGGCTGCGGGCCTTATCCTTATGTTTGGGAATTTTATCCGGTCGCTCTTCAGGGGAGAGAAGGCGCCGATGAACCCCTGGGGCGGCAGGACCCTTGAGTGGCAGATACCTTCCCCTCCGCCAAAAGAAAATTTTGACCATATTCCGGTAATTGAACATGGACCATACAAATATGACTGAACCTGTAAATATCTCCGGACGTATCGACGTCAGACACCGGATTGATTACACAGGCGCGAAAATGGGGATGTGGATCTTTCTCTTTACAGAAGTACTCTTCTTTGGCGGGCTTTTCCTGCTCTATTCAGTCTTCCGCTCGAAATACACCCTGGAATTTCACAATTCCGCTTCTGAACTCAACCTCTATTTCGGGGTTGCAAACACCGTTATACTGCTTTCAAGCAGTATGACCATGGCCCTTTCTATCGCACTTATGCGGCATGACAGGAAAGGCCTGTCCCTGCTTTGCCAGGGTATTACGATATTGCTCGGCACAGTTTTTCTCATAAATAAATATATGGAATGGAGTGCGCACATACAGCACGGCATGTACCCGGATTCTCCTTTGCTGCTTGGCATGAGCAGGGGCAAGATTGTATTCTTCAGTCTTTATTATGTGATGACCGGCCTGCACGGTCTGCACGTGCTTATCGGGATCTGCGTTATTGCCGGCATGCTTGTCTTAACTCTAAAGGGATCAATTAACAGGGGGGATTTCGTTAAACTCGAAAACACAGGGCTCTACTGGCACCTTGTGGATATCATATGGATCTATCTCTTCCCGTTGTTTTATCTGATTACATAGGAAAGTGGTATGAACGGAAAAGAAATACGGCAAAATGCGATATACGGAAGATATATCATGGTCTGGCTTTGCCTTCTGGCGCTTACTGCTGCGACAGTAGCTGTCTCAAGGTTTCATGTCAAGCACTATGCGGTTGTTGCTGCAATCTCTATCGCAACGATCAAGTCCGGCCTTGTTGTCATTTTTTTTATGCATCTGAAGGACGAGCCGTGGATATTGAAGATAATGCTTTTTGTTGCGCTCTTTGCGCTGACTCTTATCGTACTGCTTACGTTCAGCGATGTCTGGTACAGGAGTGCATGAAGTGTTCATAGCGAAGGCCTCAAACTCAGCTGATAAAATTGACGCCACCCTCTCTTACATACTTCAAATAGAGGTCGTTTTGCTGACGATTGTGACCGCTGCCATGATTTTTTTTGTAATAAAGTACCGCAGGAAAAAAGGCAGGGCATCTCAAAATATTGAAGGCAGCATGCTCCTTGAGATCGTATGGACCATAATCCCGACCATCCTTGTGCTGGTTATGTTTTACATAGGATGGCGGGGTTTCATCAATATAAGAACAACCCCCAAAGAGGTCATGGTCATCAAGGTTATCGGCCGCCAGTTCTCCTGGCTTTTTTCTTACGGAAACGGAAAGCAGGGCGACACACTCAGGGTACCGGCAGGAAAACCTATGAAGCTGCTGCTGACGTCCCGGGATGTCATCCACTGTCTGTATATCCCGGCCTTCAGGATAAAAGAGGATTGTGTGCCGAACATGGAGACCTACCTCTGGTTTACTGCCAAGGAGCCGGGGACATACGACATCTTCTGCACAGAATACTGCGGACTGGGACACTCAGGCATGCTCTCAAAAGTGATTGTCATGCCTGAAAAGGATTTTCAACAGTGGTACACCGGAGTTTCTGAAACAGGACATATCAGCGGACTTAAGGTCCTGGGAGATAAAGGATGCCTCGGATGTCACACAACAGACGGGACAGCGAAGATCGGACCGACGTTCAAGGGCCTGTATAATTCACTGGTGACGGTTGTGACAAACGGGAAGGAGCAGACCATTACGGCTGATGAAGACTACCTGCGCAGGTCCGTCACAGACCCGAAAGCGGACCTTGTAAAGGGATACCCGGATATCATGCCTGCCATCCCGGCCACTCCGGAGGAACTAAATGCAGTTGTAGAATACATGGAAACATTAAAATGAAAACATTGTGCAGATCATGTATAGAGCTCTGCAAGATCAGGATTGCGTTTCTGTCTGCTTTTTCCGCAGCCACGGGATTTATGCTCTCGCCCACTGAGCTGCGGTCGCAGATAATTATTTTAGTGCCTGGAGTCTTTCTGCTGGCCTGCGGCTCTTCAGCGCTCAATCAGTACCAGGAGAGGATAAGCGATGCAGTTATGCCGAGGACCTGCGGCAGGCCCCTGCCGTCTTGCAGAATGCGGCCTGCCGATGCCCTGTATTTTTCACTTTTGCTGGTCTTTTCAGGCTTCCTGGTCCTTCTGCTCACCGGTAGTCTGCCAGCGGCTTTACTGGGTTTATCAGCAGTGCTCTGGTATAACGGAGTGTATACGCATCTCAAG
The DNA here is from genome assembly GCA_963813295.1 of uncultured Nitrospira sp. GTDB lineage: Bacteria > Nitrospirota > Thermodesulfovibrionia > Thermodesulfovibrionales > UBA6898 > JAOUFP01. The sequence goes on along the minus strand of CAWEYN010000023.1, from coordinate 89,884 downwards.
AAAAAAACTGCCTTTGCCGTAATCCCCGGGGCTTTGGTCGGCGCCATACCTCCGGCAATCGGATGGATTGCCGCAGGCGGAGGAATGGGCGACCCGAGGCTGCTTGTAATCTGCTTTTTCTTTTTCATCTGGCAGGTCCCGCACTTTTGGCTCCTCATCATGAACTATGGACCTGAATATGAGAAGGCCGGGTTTCCATCCCTGACAGGCATCTTTTCAGAAATGCAGCTCAGGAGGATCATCTTTGTCTGGATGTCGGCAACAGCGGTGAGTTGTTTTTTTCTCTCCGCATCCGGCGTTGTCCGCTGTCTATATATCAATATCACCCTGCTGCTGCTTTCCTCCTGGCTCATCTGGATTGGGGTAAAGCCAATGCTCTTACAGAGTGCTGAACCCGTCGCGCTGTCGAGCTTCAGGAAGATAAATATCTACCTGCTTATGGTGATGCTGTTTCTGGTAGTTGATAAGATATTTTTACCAGTACAATAATTATTGGCAATCTAAATAAAGTGCGATATACTTTGATTAACCTAAAAACAGCAGTTCAAAGAGCCGGCGGAGCCCTTCTTTTGTTGCCGTTCTCAGCAAAAATGTTTAGCAAAAAGAATTTGACAACAGAGACAAAAAATCATATTTAACAAAATGATAGAGGGAAATCTTGAACAATATCGGTGAGGACAAAGAAAAGGGACCTGAGGACTTCTCGGAATCAAGGAGAGGGTTCCTGAAACTGGCGATGGGAGTCCTTGCCTTATTAAACGGCCTCATCATCGGCATACCTTCCCTCAGGGCGATCATACGTTCGTCGCCTCCTCAAAAAATCGACTGGAGCGAGGTGGGCGATGTAACAGCGCTGACTGAAAATACACCGGTGAAAATGAATTTTGCGACACAGGCTGAGGACGCCTATCTTCGCGGTACAGCTGTCAGATCCCTCTGGGTCATTAAAGGACCTCAGGGGTTGTTAACTGTTTTTTCGCCGGTTTGTACGCATCTGGGATGTTATTTCACCTGGAACGATCAATCCGGACATTTTGAATGCCCCTGTCATGCCAGTGTTTTTTCGAGGACCGGCGAGGTGTTGGGCGGTCCTGCTCCCCGGCCTCTTGATCTGCTTCCCCATAAGGTTGAAAACGGAAGATTGTACGTCCAATGGGAAGATTTCAGGTCCGGAACTCCGGAAAAGATAAAGGTATAGCGATGAACCAGATCATCTCCGGCATATGGAACTGGTTTACCCTGCGGTGGCCCTTTTATCCCCTGAAGAAACTTCTGCTGGATGAAGAAATTCCTGGCGGTGCACGTTTTGCATATACCCTGGGAACCGGGATATTGACAATAATCAGCCTCCAGATTGTCTCGGGGATCATCCAGTTGTTTTACTATGTGCCGACTGTGGACCATGCCTATGACAGTGTCAGCTATCTTAGGACAGAGGTGCCTTTTGGCTGGCTGTTTCACAACATGCACTACTGGGGGGCGAACCTCATGGTAGTCCTTGTGGCCCTGCATATGGTCCGCGTATATCTATGGGGTGGATATAAAACTCAGCTTGCCTGGCTCATTGGTGTTGGCCTGCTCATAATGACTATGGCGCTCAGCTTTACCGGCGCCCCGCTTGTCTGGGACCAGAGAGGATACTGGGCAGGCGCGGTGGGTTCCAGTATCACAGGTACGGTCCCTCTGGCCGGGGGGATCATGAAGACGATTTTAAGGGGCGGCGAGAGTATGGGGCAGATGGCCCTCTCGCGATTCTTCATCATACATGTCGGTCTGCTCATCCCGTTTCTGCTGCTGCTCATCGGAATGCATGTCGCCGCGTTCCGCACAACCGGAGTTGTGGGGCCTTGGGACGCGCAGCAAAGGAAGACCTCAGGGCCTTTTTGGCCTGACCAGGCATTCAGGGACATAATCGTTGCCACTGTGCTGATATTTGTTGTGATTACCCTCTGCGTTTTTTCTCCTCCGGAGTTCACCGGGCCGGCTGATCCCTCGAATACCACTTACCTTCCCAAGCCGGAATGGAATTTTCTGTTCCTCTACCAGTCTCTGAAATACTTCAAGGGACCTTTTGAGCCAATCGGCACAGCCGGTGTGCCGACGGTCCTGATCGCACTGCTTGTGCTTCTTCCTTTCATAGACAGGAAACCGGAAAGGAATCCGTTGCTGCGGCCAAAAGCCATGATATGCCTGGCGGTTTATGCAGGCATTATATTGACTCTAACTGTAATAGGATATCTGAGCCCCGGCTATGCCGTGATGCCTGCGGTAGCTGAGCGGTCACCTCAGGGAATACCGCGTCAATCCGCCCCTGTGCAATCAAAACCCGATATCACGAAACCGGAAGCCACCACCGCACAAAAAGACTTGGCAGCGACTGGAAAAAAGACCCGGCAGCCGCTTTGCCGGGAGCACAACTGATCAAATCCTCAGGATGCCTCGCTTGCCACTCAGTCCATGGTGAAGGAGGCGCAATAGGCCCAGCGTTTTCAAAACAGACGCTTAAAGGAAGGGACAGGAAATGGCTGACCGATCAGCTTCTAAACCCGAAGGCCCACAATCCAAATTCTATAATGCCGTCGTTCAGAGCATTACCGGGCCGGCAGGTCAGCGAACTAGTTGATTACCTGATGGTCCTTTCAGAAAACCATCTCGGATGCATCTCAGGCTGTCCAGGCAAGCAAGAGCGGGCCTGAACAGCAGACCGGGGATGTGTTGATGCCTCCGGCATCATCGTCTTCATCATCACCATCATCTTTGAGAGCCGCCGCCGGGCCTCCAGGCAAACTTCCGGGGCAGGCGGCCTATGTAATCGGGAGCTCAGAAAACGGGGCGTTGCTCTTTAAGAAACACTGCACCGGCTGCCACGGACAACAGGGGGCAGGGGGGATGCCAAATCCTGGTGCCGATGAAGGAAAGGTCCCTGCACTGAATCCTGCTGATGAGGACCTGTTTAATCCGGACCCGCAGATCTTTGCCCGGAATGTCGATATATTTATTCAACACGGCTCTGTTCCTCCCGGGCCTCAGCCCGCGATAAAGATGCCGCCTTTTGGCGATTCCCATGCTCTTACGCAACAGGAGATCGCAAATCTCGAGGCATACATCCTGGGCCTTAACAGCGTTGACAGAACAAGGCCGATAAGTCCGGGAATGCAGCCCCTTAATTTCTTTGTTCTGGCAGCCTGCATGTTTGGGATAACAGCGCTGGTACTTGGCGGAATCTGGAACAAGAAATACAGGCGCATAGAATGACATCGCCGCTTTGGCCGATGGCTGTTTACCTGATTGCTGTCCTGCTGCTTGTCGCGGCAATGCTCGGACTGTCTTATTTTCTTGGCCAGCGCCACAGGGAAAGGTCAACCAACAAACCCTATGAATCCGGCATCATACCGACCGGTTCAGCCATGCGTAGTTTTAATGTCATGTTCTATCTTGTTGCGGTGCTGTTTGTAATATTTGACATTGAAACAATATTTGTTTTTGCCTGGTCTGTAGCCCTTCGCGAACTCGGCTGGCTGGGGTACGTAGAGATGCTCGTATTTATCACCGTCCTCCTGGCCGCACTTTTTTACCTGTGGCGGCTTGGGGCCCTGGATTGGGGGACATCAAAAATCAGGAAACAGCGGATATGAACAAGAGGCTACGTCAGTCCATGAATATGGGAATGAATCAGGGAATGCAATGGTCGCTCAGTCCTGCATCCGGCCCTGCGCTCAGGTAATGTATCCGGAAATGCATCCGGTAATCCTCAGGGAGGAGCTGAGGCCGGGGCAGAGGATATTGCTGCAGAGGATGTTGCCCGGAGCGGCATCATTCTTTCGACGCTTCAGGACCTTGTGTCCTGGGGCCGCAAGAATTCTCTATGGCCTTTCAACTTCGGCCTCTCCTGCTGCTACGTCGAGATGGCTGCGAGTTTAACAAGCAGACACGATATCGCCCGTTTCGGATCAGAGGTGATCCGCAGCACGCCCCGGGAGGCGGATGTGATTATTATTGCCGGCACTGTTTTTATCAAGGTGGCTCCGGTTATCAAGCGGCTTTATGAGCAGATGATGGAGCCAAGATGGGTAATCTCCATGGGCTCATGCGCCAACTCAGGTGGAATGTATGACATCTACAGCGTTGTACAGGGTGTGGATACCTTTTTGCCGGTTGATGTCTATATCCCCGGCTGTCCCCCGCGTCCTGAGGCCTTTATGGAAGGACTGATGCTGCTTCAGGATGCAGTAGGCAAAGAGAAGCGCCCCCTGAGCTGGGCCGGCGGACCACAGGAGACCGGTCGGACGGACAAGCCTTCTTTCAGGGACATGAAACGAATAAAAAGACAGGACGTCAAAGGACTGCGCTCACCAGACAGCGTGTGAAATTATTCCATGGATAAAGACCGCGGGCTGACAGAAGAACTGAACAGCAGATTTGGTGACACTGCATATGCTGTCCAGTCCACAAGAGACAATATCCCAACGTTTTGGGTGCCGGAAAGAAGTGTCCATAAATTTCTGAATTATCTCAGGGCTGAGGCGCCGGCGCCTTACCGGACTCTTTATGATCTTACAGCGATCGATGAGCGGGTGCGCACACACAGGGAGGGCCTTCCCGAATCAGCTTTTACGTTAATATACCATCTCATGTCCTATGAGCGGAATGCAGACGTACGCATAAAAGTTGCCCTTGAGCAGGATTATCCGTCTATTGCCACAGTTACAGATATCTGGTCTTCTGCAGCCTGGTATGAACGCGAGGTCTGGGACATGTTCGGCATCACCTTTGAGGGTCATCCGGACCTCCGGAGGATCCTTATGCCCAGCACATGGCAAGGGCACCCACTTCGCAAGGAGCATCCTGCGCGCGCAACAGAGATGGGGATATTCAGTTTGCCTGAAGAAAAGGAGGAGGCAGAAGAACAGGCGCTTTGTTTTGACCCAGCACGATGGGGGATGAAGCAGGAAAGAGCAAACTCCGGCTTCATGTATCTCAATATCGGACCGCATCATCCCGGGACCCACGGCCTGCTTCGCATAGTCCTGCAGCTTGACGGGGAGGAGATCATCGACGCTGTCCCGGATATAGGGTTTCACCACAGGGGAGCAGAAAAGATGGGAGAACGCCAGACCTGGCATTCCTTTATCCCCTATACAGACAGGATCGATTATCTCGGCGGAGTAATGAACAATTTCGCCTATGTCCTGGGAGTTGAAAAACTTGCCGGAATCGAGGTCCCGGAAAGGGCCGGGGTGATCCGCATCATGATGGCCGAACTCTTCAGGATAGCAAGCCACCTTGTTTTTTACGGGACATTCGCGCAGGATGTGGGAGCGCTGTCTCCTGTTTTTTATACCTTCAACGACCGTGAGAGGATCTTCGATATCATCTCTGCCATAACCGGCGGGAGGATGCATCCAGGCTGGTTCCGTATCGGCGGGGTTGCCCAGGACCTGCCCTCAGGATGGGAACGGCTTGTCAGTGACTTTGTGAACTACTTACCGCGCAGGCTGAAAGAATATGACACTATCATCATGCAAAATGCGGTCCTCAAGGCAAGGACACAGGGCATTGGAAGGTACTCTTTGGATGAGGCGATTGAATGGGGAGTTACCGGACCGGGCCTGCGGGCCTGCGGACTTGAGTGGGACCTCAGGAAAAAACGCCCCTACGCAGGGTACGACATGTTTGAGTTTGATGTCCCTACAGCAGTTCACGGCGACTGCTACGACCGCTGCAAGGTGCGGGTGGAAGAGATGCGGCAGAGCCTTCGCATTGTGCAGCAGTGCCTGCAAAACATGCCTGCCGGCCCGTACAAGTCAAGCCACCCTTTGACCACACCCCCGCTCAAAGGCCATACGATGCATGATATCGAAACGCTCATAGCCCACTTCCTGAATGTGAGCTGGGGGCCGGTCATCCCTCCGGGTGAGGCATTTTCCGGGATTGAGGCGACCAAAGGCAGCAACGGATATTACCTGGTCAGCGACGGCAGCACCATGCCCTACCGGGTCCGCATCCGCACCCCGTCATTCGCGCATCTGCAGATGGTCCCTTTGATGAGCAGGGGGATGATGATCCCTGATCTCATGGCGATACTGGGGAGCATTGACTTTGTGCTGGCGGATGTTGACCGGTGAAGAAAATTTTTTTCGGAGGTCATTAAGGCGTGCTGACAGAACAAGAGAGAAGCGAGATCATAAAAGAGATTGAGCGTTATCCCAACAAGCGGGCCGCCTGCATATCTGTGCTTAAGATCGTGCAGCGCCACCGCGGATGGGTGTCGGATGAGATCAGGGACATCGCCCCTCTTCTTGAGATGACACCGGAAGAACTCGACGGCGTTGCGACCTTCTTCAGCCACATATATACGCGGCCGCTGGGAAAGCATGTTATATGCATCTGCGACAGCATCACCTGCTGGGTGATGGGGTATGACATGCTGCAGGCCCACCTTCTGAAACATCTTGGGATAAGGCCTGGAGAGACTACCCACGACGGACAGTTCACTCTTTTGCCTGTTGCATGCCTGGGCATTTGTGAATTTGCGCCTGCTATGCTGGTCGATGATACGCTCTATACCTTATTGACTCCGGAGAAGATTGATGACATCCTCAGGAAATATGAATAACGAAAAAACGCAGCTGGAGAGGCCGCTTACCGGGGCCATAAGACCTGATGGCAGGCCTTTGGGCCTCAAAGAATATGAGGCCTCAGGCGGATACCGTGGGCTGCGCAAGGCACTTTCTGAAATGACCCCCCGGGAGGTTACGGATGAGGTAAAAAAAGCGAACCTTCGGGGCCGCGGAGGGGCAGGATTTCCGACCGGCCTGAAGTTTGAGTCCATGGCGCCGGTTGAAGACCCGCGCAGACCCCGTTATCTCATTGCTAATGCTGACGAGATGGAACCTGGCACCTTCAAAGACCGCATGCTTATCGAGGGCAACCCCCACCAGCTGGTCGAGGGGATGATCATCAGTTCCTATGCAGTGCAGGCAGACATTGCCTATATCTTTTTGAGATGGGCCTACAATGTTCCGATACAAGACCTGGAGCAGGCAGTGGCAGAGGCATATGCTGCTGGGTATCTTGGAAATAACATTCTCAAATCCGGTTATTCACTGGATATGCATGTCCATGTGAGCGCAGGCAGGTACATCTGCGGAGAAGAGACAGCGCTGCTTAATGCCCTTGAGGGCAGGCGCGCAATCCCCCGTTCACGTCCGCCGCATGCGACCCTTGTGGGACTGTGGGGAAAACCTACGATCGTCAACAATGCAGAGACACTCTGCAATGTATCGCACATCATAAAAAACGGAGCTGACTGGTACCGGAGTATAAGTAAAAGCGAAGACGGTGGAACAAAAATATTCGGTGTTTCAGGGCGTGTTAAAAAGCCGGGTGCATGGGAACTCCCAATGGGTACGACAATCCGTGAGATCCTTGAAGATTATGCCGGAGGCATGTCTGAGGGCTACAGGTTCAGGGCGCTTATTCCAGGAGGAGCCTCGACTGAATTTATTCTCCAGGAGCATCTCGATGTGAAGATGGATTACAGCTCAGTCCAGAAGGTCGGCAGCCGCATGGGTACAGGCACGATGGTTGTTCTTGATAACAGGACTTGTCCCGTGGGTTTTGTCCTTAATCTCGAACGTTTTTTTTCGCGTGAGTCCTGCGGCTGGTGCACGCCCTGCCGGGAAGGGCTTTACTGGACAGAGCGCATACTCGCAGATATTGAAGAGGGAAGGGGAGAGGCAGCGGACATGGACACGCTCCGGTCAATGACCCGCATGATGGCGATGGGCCGCACCTTCTGCGTGCTTGCACCAGGTGCCATGGAGCCGCTCCAGAGCGCTTTGACATATTTTCAGGAAGATTTTGAAAGACATATATCAGGGAAAGGGTGTCCCTGGAGATAGGAAATGCCTAAGATATTCATAGACAATAAACCATATGAAACCAAAGACGGACTGAACCTGCTTCAAGCCTGTCTGGACTTGGGGTTTGATATCCCGTATTTTTGCTGGCACCCGGCCCTGCATTCAGTCGGCGCATGCAGGCTCTGCGCAGTAAAGCAGTTCAGGGATGACGCCGACACACGCGGGAAAATCATTATGTCCTGTATGACGCCCGTGGCAGAGAATATGCGCATATCTATCGATGACCCGGAAGTGAAGGAATTCCGTGCCGGCATTATCGAACTGCTGATGCTGAACCATCCTCATGATTGCCCTGTATGTGACGAAGGCGGCGAATGTCATCTCCAGGACATGACCCTAATGACAGGCCATGTGCACCGCAGGACGAGGTTCAGGAAACGCACCTACCGCAACCAGTATCTAGGCCCTTTCCTGAACCACGAGATGAACCGCTGCATACACTGCTACCGCTGTGTGCGGTTTTATCGTGACTATGCGGGAGGCCGCGACCTGGAGGCCTTTTCCTCTCACCACAACGTTTATTTCGGTCGTCATGAGGACGGTGTCCTGCAGAATGTCTTTAGCGGCAATCTGGTTGAGGTATGTCCGACTGGCGTGTTTACCGACAAGACGTTAAAGCAGCATTTCACCCGCATGTGGGACCTGCAGACAGCGCCGTCAATCTGTATACATTGCGGGCTTGGCTGCAACACGATTCCGGGCGAACGGTACGGGACCCTCAGGCGCATACGAAACCGCTATAACAGCGAGGTGAACCGGTATTTCCTCTGTGACCGGGGCCGCTTCGGTTATGAATTCGTTAACCATAAAAGCAGGCTGCGTAATCCTGTAATGAAAAAAGCCTCCGACCGCCTCAGTGACAGGGACGATGAACCGCTCTCGAAAGATGATCTTTTTCTCTCTCTATCCGGACTGCTGCACTTCGGTGCCAGAGTCATCGGGATCGGTTCTCCGCGGGCCTCGCTTGAAGCCAATTACGCACTCCGTACCCTCGTTGGCCCGGAGAACTTTTATTCAGGCATGTCAAAATCCGAGTCAGGGCTTATCTCAGAAATCATAGAGATTCTCAGGTCCGGGCCGGCCCGCTCAGCCTCGCTGCTTGATGTTGCACAGTCGGACGCTGTCTTCATCCTTGGCGAAGACTTGTTGAACACCGCCCCCCTGCTTGCAATGGTATTAAGGCAGACAGTCCGGAACAGCTGTATGGAATGGATGAGTAAACTCGGGATTCCGGACTGGAACGATTCCTTTGTTCGGATAGCCATGCAGGAAAACAGAGGCCCCCTTTTCATTGCAACACCTGATTCTACCGGGCTCGATGATATTGCCGAACGCACTTTCAGGGCTGCTCCTGAGGACATCGCGCGTCTTGGTTTTGCTGTTGCACATGCGCTGGACCCCTCTGCCCCACCTGTGACTGATCCTTCAGATCCGCTTCTCTCCCTGGCTGAAGCCATCGCCGAAAAACTTAAAGCTGCAAAGCAGCCCCTTGTCATTTCCGGCACGGGATGCGGAAACAGGCAGATTATCCATGCTGCTGCGAATGTCAGCAGGGCCTTATGTGCATCAGGATGTTCTTCCGGCCAGGCAGCATCACTGTGCTTTGCAATGCCAGAGTGCAACAGCCTCGGTCTGGGCCTCATGCAGGCGGGCAATATCGTCAAGGCCTTTGATGCGGCTGCCTCAGGGACCGTGGAGACCGTCATTATTTTAGAAAATGACCTCTTCCGGAGGGCGGAAGAGGAGCGTGTCAGTGCATTTCTTGGCAGGGTGGCCCATGTCGTTGTCATCGACTTTAAAAACAGCAGAACTGTGGAGCGGGCCGACATCCTGCTGCCCTCAGGCACCTTTGCTGAGACCGGCGGCACCATAGTTAACAATGAAGGCAGGGCCCAGCGCTTTTTCAAGGTATTTGCGCCGGACAGTTCGCCGGACAATTCGGTAGAAGAGGGATGGCGATGGGTCTGCAAAATGTTGAAAGCAGCAGGCCGGGATGAGGGAGAGACCTGGAAGACGGACAATGATATTACAAAGGCCCTCGCCGCTGAAATGGATATCTTCAGCCCTGTGCTCAATGCAGCTCCTCCGCCGGAGTTCCGTGAGAAAGGAATGAAGGTCCCCCGCCAGTCGCACCGGTACAGCGGTCGTACCGCAATGTCAGCCGACAAAACCGTACATGAACCAAAACCGCAGGATGACCCTGACTCTCCGCTGTCATTTTCCATGGAGGGCTTTGAGGGCAAACCGCCTCCATCGCTTCTGCCACGTTATTGGTCCCCTGGCTGGAATTCGGTCCAGTCGCTCACAAAGTACCAAAGAGAGGTGGATGGACCTCTTTGCGGCGGCGATCCAGGACAGCGTCTTATTGAACTTAGAAGTGGCTCGGCGGGACCGACTGGATCAACCGGAACTGGCGGACCGTTATTCTTCGATGATATTCCTCCAGCCTTTTCGGTCAGGGAAAATGGGCTACTCGTTGTCCCGCTCTACCACATATTTGGGTCAGAGGAATTGAGCGTCCTGTCACCCGGAATTGCAGAACTCACTCCAAAGCCATATCTGCTCATCAATGCAGAAGATGCAGAGCATATCGGCGTGGAAGCGGGGGATGAAATGAAGATCCTGATTGAGGGTGTATCGCGGCCATATCATCTTACTTTAAGAATCAGCAAGACCCTTCCCCGGGGGGTCGCGGGCCTGCCTGTTGGCCTGCCGACACTTGAGGGGATTTCTCTGCCTTCCTGGTGCAGGGTATCGAAAGCTGTGGTGGGGCCATGAACGATATCGTCCGGTCACTATCCATCGTAGCAGGAGTTTTGGGAGGGGCGATGTCAGTCAGCGGCCTTCTTATCTGGCTTGAGCGGCGGCTCCTGGGCCTCTGGCAGGACCGGTACGGTCCCAACCGTGTCGGCCCCTTCGGGCTTGGCCAGGTGATTGCAGACATGATCAAGATACTTATGAAAGAGGACTGGGTCCCGCCCTTTGCGGATAAACCGGTATTTGTCCTTGCTCCGGCTGTCATAATAATTACGGCCCTGGCATCGTTTGCTGTTATACCTTTTACGCCGGGTATCGGTGTAGTGGATCTCAATATCGGTCTGCTCTTTTTCCTTGGTATGTCATCCCTTGGCGCCTACAGTATCGTTCTGGCCGGGTGGTCATCGGGCAGCACATACCCGCTGCTTGGCAGTCTGCGCTCTGCGGCACAGGTGATAAGCTACGAGGTGTTCATGGGGCTCTCACTCATGGGTGTCGTCATGTTCGCCGGCTCGTTTAATCTCAGGGATATTGTCGAGGCCCAGAAAGATCTCTGGTTCTGCATTCCGCAGTTTTTTGGCCTGGTCATTTTTCTGATCTCCGGACTTGCCGAGACTCACCGTCTGCCCTTTGACCTGCCTGAGGCTGAAAGCGAACTTGTGGCCGGCTATCATACCGAATATTCAGGGCTGAAGTTCGGCATGTTCTTTGTCGGAGAATATCTCGGCATAACCTTTATCTCAGCTCTTATGGTGGTACTCTTTTTCGGGGGCTGGCAGGGGCCTGTGCTCTATCCCGGTGTCTGGTTTTTCCTTAAGACCTTTCTTATTATCTGCCTGTTCATCCTGCTTAGGGCTTCCCTTCCCCGGTTGAGATTCGATCAGCTGATGGCCCTCGGATGGAAGGTGATGCTCCCCCTGACTCTTCTGAATCTTCTGATCACAGGAGGAATAATACTTGCGACGAGGCTCTGAGGAGGCATATGTTTAGTGTAATAAAAACCGTCTGGACAGTCTTCCTGCATATGTTCAGGCCGCGGGAAACAGTCCTTTATCCTGAAGAGAGGCCGTACCTGCCTCCCAGAACAAGAGGCCGGATCATCCTCAGCCGCGACCCGGATGGGGAGGAGCGGTGCGTTGCCTGCTATCTCTGCGCTGCTGCATGTCCGGTTGACTGCATCTCTTTGCAGGCAACAGAGGATGACAGCGGCAGGCGCTATCCTGAATTTTTCCGCATAAATTTCTCACGCTGCATCTTCTGCGGGTTCTGCGAGGAGGCCTGTCCAACGTATGCCATCCAACTTACGCCGGACTTCGAGATGGGTGAATACAGCCGCAAAAATCTGGTGTATGAGAAGGAAGACCTGCTCATCAGCGGACAGGGGAAGTATGACGGGTATAATTTCTACCGCGTGGCCGGGCTTTCGATAAGCCGCAAGGACAAGGGTGAGGCTGAAAATGAAGATCCTCCGGTTGATGTGCGCGGACTGACACCGTGAAAAAATGATCAGAGAAAGGCAGGAAGCTTGAACAGTCTGTTGTATCTGGCAGGAACTGTCGCAATTATATCAACGCTCATGGTGATCACAAGGGCCAATATTGTGCACGCACTCCTGTACCTTGTTGTGTCACTGCTTTCAGTTGCCCTGGTTTTTTTCCTGCTCGGTGCTCCGTTTATAGCTGCGCTTGAGATAATAATTTATGCAGGAGCGATTATGGTCCTCTTTATTTTTGTCATTATGATGCTCAACTTCGGCAAAGAGGCTGAAAAACAGGAAAGACTGTGGATCAGACAGGCCGGGCCTGCGGGATTTGTCGGACCTGCCTGCCTGTCTGCTATCCTCCTTGGCGAACTTCTGTATATTGTCACCGCACATCCGGATACCATAACATCAGGAACTATAAGTCCTAAACAGGTAGGGATTTCACTTCTTGGCACCTATGTCATAGGCGTAGAGCTTGCATCAATACTGCTTCTGTCCGCTCTTGTCGGCGCATACTATCTCGGACAGCGCGATATGAACGAGACCAGGAAAGAAGGTGGCACTCAATGACCGGCATCTCTTCAGGATTTGGATTGATGCTCTCGGCAGTTCTCTTTGCCCTGGGGTTGACCGGGATACTCATCAGGAGGAACATCATCTTCATTTTGATGTCGATTGAGATCATGCTCAATGCAGCCGGTCTGGCCTTTGTCGTGGCAGGGGCACGCTGGCAGCAGCCTGACGGCCAGGCCATGTTTATCTTTATTTTGGCTGTTGCAGCCGCAGAAGTCTCAGTTGGTCTGGCGCTGGTCCTCCGGTTCTTCCAGCATTTTAAGACACTGGATTCGGATGCTGCATCAGGGATGAGAGGCTGAAATGCCAGAACTGCTTATATCCAAAATGCTTGTGCTTGGCTCATTCCGGCCCTTCCTTTGGCAGGCTTCTTTATCCTGATTGCTTCCGGAGGAGGTCTCCCGCGCAAAGGGGTCGCCCTGATCGGTGCAGGTTCTGTCGGCATCTCTGCTGTCCTGACAATTCTCCTTGGCATATCGTTTATCAGTTCGCCTCCTGATGGCCATGTTATCGTCCGGACGCTCTGGACTTGGATGCAGGTTGCGGGACTGAAGATCACGATCACCTTCCTGCTTGATCCGCTGTCAATGGTTATGATTTTTGTAATAACCTTTGTGGGCTTTCTCATCCATCTGTATGCAACTGAGTATATGAAAGAAGATGAGGGGTACGCCGGTTCTTTGCCTACATGAACCTCTTCGTTGGATCAATGCTGATACTCGTGCTTGCCGAAAACCTGCTCCTGCTTTATCTTGGCTGGGAAGGGGTAGGGCTTTGCAGTTATCTTCTCATAGGGTTTTGGTATAAGGACCAGTCAAACGGATATGCCGCCCGCAAGGCCTTTATTGTAACGCGTGTCGGAGATGTGGCCTTTGCGCTTGGCCTCTTTCTGCTCTATACAAACAGCGGCACATTGCGTATTCCTGAAATCATGCAGCAGGCGTCACAGGCCTCGGGGCCATTGGCAGGCAGGTTCAGTCATGGTGACAGCGGCAGCCTTTCTGCTTCTTGGCGGGGCTGTTGGAAAGTCCGCGCAGGTGCCCCTCCAGACATGGCTGCCCGACGCCATGGCAGGTCCCACTCCTGTGAGCGCGCTCATCCATGCGGCAACCATGGTGACTGCCGGCGTGTATCTCATTGCGCGGACAAATGCGTTGTTTATTCTTGCGCCTGTTGCACAATTTGCTGTTGCGCTTATTGGTGCGGTAACGCTGCTGATTGCAGGCTGCAGCGCCCTTGTCCAGCAGAGACATCAAGCGTGTTCTTGGCATATTCCACGATCAGCCAGATCGGATATATGTTTATGGCCCTTGGAGTAGGCGCATGGTCAGCAGCGATCTTTCATTTTATGGTGCATGCCTTTTTCAAGGCGCTCCTCTTTTTGGGTGCAGGCATTGTAATTGAGAGTCTTGATCATGAACGCGATATGTTTAAAATGGGAGGTCTCCGCAGACAACTTCCTGTGGTGTTCTGGACATTTCTGATCGGTTCTGCATCACTGAGCGCAATCCCGCTTATTACCGCCGGATTCTACAGCAAGGACCTCATCCTGTGGGAGGCATGGTCATCCCCCTCAGGCAGCAGAGGACTCTGGCTGGCCGGCCTGACAGGCGCCTTTATCACCTCCCTGTACACCTTTCGCATGGTCTTTCTCACCTTCTTTGGCAAGACCAGGGCGACGGCAAAGAGTAAACCTGCTTTGACCATATATATACCGCTGATTACACTTGCAGTACTTTCGATCATAGGCGGCTTACCGGAAATAGTATCAACAACCGGAGGGCTTACATTATTTTCTTCTTTTATCGGAGGCGTGTTACCCTCATCCGGATCGCCTCCGGACACTGCAACAGAGATCATGTTCAAAGGCATCGGCGCAACAGCATCCCTTGCAGGGCTGTATTTTGCGTATCTCTTTTTTCTCAAACGCCCAGCCTTGGCAGAGGAACTTGGCAGGTCAGGCACAGGTGCGTTCCTCAGCCGCTTCTGGTTTTCAGGCTGGGGATTCGATTGGCTCTACGATAGCGTTATTGTCCGTCCCTATGTCTGGGTGGCCCGCCTGATCAAAGATGATGTCTTTGATTTTCTCTATGCAGGCATCGCCTGGTACAGCGAATTGTCAAACGCTTTCCTGGGCCGCACACAGTCAGGGAACGTGAGATGGTATGCCGCGGTCATTGCAGCCGGTGTAATTTTGATGCTCGCCCTGGTGGTGTTTCTATGATACTTGTCTGGATTATTTTACTGCCGTTGCTGGGAGGCATTATCGCCGGATTTTTCGGACGCCGCAATCCAGAGGCCGCACGCTGGATCTCGGTGATAACGCTTGTTCTGGAACTGGACCTTTTCCTGATCCTTGCAATCTGGCATCCTGATTCAGGCTGGACAGGGATCAGGGCTGACAGCCCCTGGATTGTTGAGTATTATCATGACTGGATACCTCAGTTGGGGATCGGCATTCACCTGGCCTTGGACGGCCTCAGCCTTCTGATGCTTCTGCTTACTCTTTTCCTTGGCCTGATGTCAATCGTCAGTTCGTGGAAAGAGATAAATGATGGCGCGGGTACTTTCCATATGAACCTCTTATGGACGCTCTCAGGGGTCATCGGTGTTTTTCTTGCGCTTGACCTCTTCCTGTTTTATTTTTTCTGGGAGCTGATGCTCGTGCCGATGTATTTCCTCATCGCCCTTTGGGGCCATGAAAACCGCAGGTATGCCTCGGTGAAGTTCTTTCTATTTACCCAGCTTAGCGGCCTGCTTATGTTCATCGCAATCCTTGGGCTCTACTTCATCCATGGAAATACCACAGGGACTTACTCGTTTGATTACATCCAACTGCTTGGCACGCGGGTCGATCCGTCCGTAGCAATGTGGCTCATGCTCGGCTTCTTTGTGGCCTTTGCTGTAAAACTCCCGGTCCTGCCATTTCATACCTGGCTGCCTGATGCGCACACCGAGGCGCCGACAGCAGGAAGTGTAATACTTGCCGGTCTTATGCTCAAAACAGGGGCCTATGGCATGCTCCGCTTCATGGTCCCGCTCTTTCCTGAAGCGGTTGCGGATTTCGCCCCGATCGGGATGGTCCTTGCTGTGGCCGGCATACTATATGGGGCTTTCCTGTCCTTTTCCCAAAACGACCTTAAGAGGCTGGTGGCATACACCAGTATCAGTCATATGGGTTTTGTACTCCTCGGTATTTTTACGTGGAATGAGCTTGCGCTCCAGGGAACGGTGATGCAGATGATCTGTCATGGCGTTGGGACAGGAGGGCTCTTTATTATGGCAGGAGCTCTGCAGGAGCGTCTTCATACCCGCGATATGACGGACATGGGCGGTCTGTGGTCATCTCTGCCGCGCTTGGGCGGAGCAGGCATGGTCCTGGCAATGGCCTCACTGGGGCTGCCGGGCCTTGGCAATTTTATCGGGGAATTCCTGGTGCTCCTTGGTGCTTATCAGAAAAATGTTGTTGCAGCCGCCTTTGCTGCAGCCGGTCTCATAGCTGCAACAGCTTATGCCCTCAGGATGATGCAGAAGGTCTTTCATGGCCAATTGCAGAAACAAGGCCAGAGACAAAGGGCCTTCAAAGATGCTACTTTCAGGGAATTGTCTGTCCTCGTTGTAATGATCGCTGTCCTTGTTGCTCTCGGCCTTTACCCTCAGCCTGTGCTCAATACTGCAGGTCCTGCTATTAATGAAATTATGACAGGAAATGTGATAAAAAGTCCGGCAGATGGACACAGATTGCCTGAAAGCGGTTTGCGGAAAAAGGAGGAACTGAAGTGAGCCTTATTGATATCAGGGCCCTGCTTCCTCTTATCATCCCGGCCGCCTCAGCGGTATTTATCATGCTGGTCATCTCAGTATACCGTGCATCACCTTCTGACGTTCCTGCTGACCATAGCCGGCCTCCTGCTGGCCTTTTCCTCGCTATTTGCGGTCTCCCCACTCCTGCCGTTGCAGGTAACAAAACTGCTTGTCCTGGATTCCTATGCCTTTTTTTTCATGGGCCTGATTATCTTAGCTGCCATTGTTACAGCAATCTTCTCTTATGGATATCTGGGTAAGAGCAGTGTTATCCGCGAAGAGTATTATCTACTAATGCTTCTTGCTGTTGTCGGGGCCTGCGTGCTGGTTGCAAGCAGCCATTTTATCTCCTTCTTCCTTGGTCTTGAGACACTGAGTGTATCGCTCTATGCCCTGATCGCCTATCAACGCTCCGGCGAACGCGGAATTGAGGCAGGAATCAAATATCTAGTGCTTGCGGCGGTCTCTTCATCCTTTCTTCTTTTTGGTATGGCCCTCATTTATTTTGAGGCAGGCACTATGGAGTTCAGCAGACTTTCTCTTCTGCTCAATAACACTAACAGCAGCATCCTATATCTGTCAGGAAGCGTAATGTTGCTGACTGGTATAGGCTTCAAACTTGGGGTCGTCCCCTTCCACCTGTGGACGCCTGATGTGTATGAAGGCGCACCAGCGCCGGTGACCGGCTTTGTTGCAACAGTTTCCAAAGGCGCGGTCTTTGCACTCCTTCTGCGTTACTTCGGCGCTCATAATCAACACTTGGGCAGTTCCCTGTTTACGATCTTTACGGTCAGCGCCGCAGCTTCCATGCTTGCGGGAAACCTGCTGGCCCTGTTACAAAACAATGTGAAGCGCATCCTGGCCTATTCTTCAATTTCCCATCTTGGTTATCTGTTTGTGGCATTTCTGGCCGGAGGTGAGCTTGCAGTGACCGCAGTGATGTTCTATCTTACTGCATATTTTGTGACCACTCTGGGGGCGTTTGGCACGATCACTGTTCTTTCTGACGGAGCTGAGGAGGCCGGGACGCTGGACAATTTCCGGTCCCTTGCCTTTGACCGGCCATGGCTGGCAGGTATCTTTGCAGCCATGATCTTTTCGCTGGCCGGCATTCCCCTGACAGCGGGCTTTGTCGGAAAGTTTTATCTGATGTATGCAGGTGTAACATCCGCGTTGTGGTTTCTGGTTATACTGCTTGTGATCAGCAGCGCCATTGGGCTTTTTTACTACCTGCGGATCATTCTGGTCATGTTTGAGCCTCAAGAAAAAACTGCACAGGAAACAACACATCCATTCCCTCCCGTGCCTTTGGCAGGAGGCGCAATGCTGGCAATGCTGACGCTTATTCTGATCTTGCTCGGCGTTTATCCTTCACCCCTTATGCAGGTGATTCAGAATATGGCCGGATTACCGTGATGTATTTTTAATCAGAAACAAAGGGGGGAAGAAACAGGTTCACAGAAAGACCATTGGGTGGATTTGATTATTGGAGCGATCAGCACAATCCCATCAGCGATAGAGGTTCTTAGCAAAAGACAATAGTCTTTAGATCATAAGCTCTTCTGAGCTTGGAATCTCATGTCTTTACCTGATAGCTTATACTTGTCCGGCCTGCATTGTAGGGTAAAAGTCTCATTCCTGGGGCCTCAATATAAAAATTGAACTCCCGGATTGTAAAGTGTATTATTATCTATGATGAGGATTTATAGATGAGATATCAAATAAGCAGTTTATTTTACATTTTGCTTTTCCTTTTTCTTAGCCTGGTCCCAGGAGGCATTAATGCAGAAGAACCTTCAAATGAAGCCAAAAGAATCACCTCGATAATTGATAAAGTGATAGATGCCTATGGCGGCAAGGATGTTATCGGGGGTATTCAGTCCGTTAGTGCAAAAGGAAAAATTGAAGCTTTCATGCTTCAGGATCAGGGAACATATGAGTATTATTTCAAGAGAGGAAGAAAACTCCGTGTAGAAACAAAATACGGGCATTCCTCTGAAGTCAGGATCCTCAATGGGGATAAGGGATATAGAGGCACTGACACCCTTCCTTTTAAAGAAGTCTCTGGTGCGAGGTATTTGTCCATAGTATATCAATATAAACATCTGAATATACTTCACGATCTGATAACCGGCGCATATCAGATAAGCTCAGGCGGCAAAGCTGCTGTGAGCGATTATGTCGAGGTTTTCAGGCTGGTTGACAGAGAGGGTGCTGTCATGGATGTTTTTGTTGATACCCGTACTGCCTATATCATAAAAGTTACTGCGTATTTTGCCGCCGATAATAAGCAGACAGAGCTTTCTGCCGAATTCTCAGACTTTAAAAAAGTCGGAAACTCTGTATTTCCTTTCAGAATAACTAATTATGCGGGAGGATTGAAGGTAGCCCAAACAGTTATCGAAAAGTATTCTTTGAATCCGGATATAGCAGATTCCATGTTTGCGCCAACACGTATCCAATCGTTTTAATTGCAAAGGAGCCGTTGGGAAAGCTGCAGGTGTCGATATTGCATTAGGTGCCATTCAGGGCAGAAGCTTCTGCCGACCTCCGGCTCATCGCTGCCACAGGATTAGCGCAGCTTCGAGGGGAATCGCTATGCCTGGACAGTGTGGTATCACCCGGGCAGTATAGTCCGCGGCAGGACGAATCACAGGCACCTGTGTTCTATAGATGTAGCCGTTTGCGCCTGCAAGTTGCTGACCGCGCGTCATCTCCTGGCGTACCGGATCGCCGCCGTTTACTCCCTCTGCGTAAAGTTCTACACGCACTGCGTCAGGGTCGAGATTGCTGAGATAAACCTGGACCTCGAAAAGGTGCTTTTTACTGTCACTGGCAACCTTCACTTCACCAAAGCGCAGATTCTGCCAGTTCTCCTCTATGGCCCGCTGCCAATTCACCATCCGCACGCTTATTGCCCCCTTATCTGAAGCACGCTTGCTGTATGCGGTCGCAGCAGGAATGTAGTACTGCTCGGTGTATTCCCGCACAGCGCGGTTGGCGGAAAAACGGGGTGTCAGTCGCGCCATGCTCTCACGGATGCGAGCGACCCATGCCACAGGAATGTCGTTTTGGTCACGATCATAAAACTCAGGTACCACTTCGCTGTTCGAGCAGCGAGTAGAGTGCCTCGGCATCAACAGCATCCCAGGCCGGATCATCACCATGTTCCTTGCCGTCGCCCAGCGCCCACCCCACTTCAGGCGTGTAGGCCTCAGCCCACCAGCCGTCCAGCTCCGAGAGATTGAGTCCTCCATTGACGAGCACCTTCATGCCGCTTGTCCCGCAGGCCTCCCATGGTCGTCGCGGGGTATTGATCCAGACATCCACTCCCTGCACCAGTTGTCCTGTCAGAAGCATATCGTAATCGCTCAGAAAGATCACATGGTTGCGCGCACCGGTCCGGCGGATGAAGTGCGTCCATTCCTGGATCAGGGCCTGTCCAGGCTGGTCTGCAGGATGGGCCTTGCCGGCAATGATGAGTTGCACGGGGCGCTGAGGATCAGTGAGGATACGAAGAAGCCTCTCAGGATCGTGGAGCAGCAGGTTTGGTCTCTTGTAAGAGGCAAAACGGCGTGCAAAGCCCAGCGTCAGTGCATTGGGGTCAAAAATATGTCTTGCTTCCTCAACCTCCCCTGGGGATGCGCCCTCGGCTTCCCGCTGTCGGGAAAGCCGTCCGCGCACATATTCAATCAGAGACTCGCGGGCTGAAGCGCGGCACTCCCAGAGCCTGTAGTCAGGCAAGCCTGCGCATGTCCTCTTCCAGGTTCTCCAGCGTTCCATGCCAGCGGTCCTTTCCGCATGTCCCTGTCCAGAGAGAATCAGTCTCTTCCGAATCCCAGCTTGACATGTGGACACCGTTGGTAACGTGTCCTATCGGTACTTCTATCTGCGGCCACTGTGGATAAAGAGGCCCAAAGAGATGTTGGCTCACCTTTCCGTGCAAACGGCTCACCCCATTGACCGCCCCGCTTCCTCGTACGGCCAGGTACGCCATATTAAAGGGTTCAAAAGAATCTCCCGGGTCCTGACGGCCCAGGGCCAGCAAATCGCTCAGCGGGATGCCGAGATTGTTCTGGGCATAGGAACCAAGGTATTGCTCGATGAGCGAAGGGGCAAATCGGTCAAAACCTGCGGAGACCGCAGTGTGGGTGGTAAAGAGGTTGCCTGCCCGCGTGGCGGTCAGCGCGACTTCGAAGGGCTGCCCGGTCTCCTCCATAAAGGTCCGGGCACGCTCTAATACAGCGAACGCGGCGTGCCCTTCGTTTAGATGGCAGACTTCGGGTTTAATGCCGAGGGCCTTGAGCAAGGCGCCATCCGCCGATCCCAAGGACCAGCTCCTGATTTAGACGCAGCTCCGGTGTGCCTCCGTACAGCTCACTGGTGATCCCTCTGCGGATCGGGAAGTTTGCCGGGTCATTGCTGTCGAGCAGAAACAGCTTCACCCGGCCGACCTGACCTGCCAGGCGCGCAGCCAGACTGAGTAACCGGGCAGCGTGAGCTCCAGTCTCAGCCACTCGCCGTTTGGTGTGCGCACAGGTGTGATCGGTAATTGGCCGGGATCATTGTAGGGGAAGAGGGCCTGCTGCGCTCCATCCTTGTCTATCACCTGGCGAAAATAGCCCTGCTGATAAAGCAGCCCCACGCCGACAACCGGCACTCCCAGATCGCTTGCGGTTTTGAGTTGATCGCCGGCCACATTGCCAAGCCCGCCTGAATAGATGGGGAGTGCTTCGCTTAGCATGAATTCCATGGTGAAATAAGCGACGGTGGTAAGCGGCGTCTGCGAGTGATATTGCTGGAACCACGAGGAAGACTCCGCCTCGCGGCGGCTGGCCTGCAGGAGGTCATCCACCTTTTTGCGGAAGGCGGGATCAGCCAGCACGCTGTTCGATCCGGTCGCGCGAGACCGTCTGCAGGACTACCCACGGGTTATAGGTGAGTTCCCATAAGGCGGGATCAAGCTGTTTCCATACTTCGTCGGCAGAATGGTTCCAATACCAGTGCATGTCCAGCGCCAATTCGGCAAGGGAATCGAATCCCTTGAGTTCGGTGGGTAATAAAGCGTAGATAGGACTACTCACTCTTTTTTGTTTGCTCATGGTCTCTCTCCTCTAATTTGTCGTAAGGACATAGGAAGCTCCTCAATAACGGCTGGATATGCCGAGAAATTTTTCATCGGCCCTCATTTGCGGCCGAGAAGCGATGTTGAATCAAGGTTGACTATTTCGCCAATGTGCTCAATGGTGATGTTTTGCGATGTCATCTTCTTTTCGATTTTGGTTAGAAAGTGAAAGGTCACAAGCACCCGTACGTTTAAATCTTATCACGATTGCCTTTTTTGTCAACGCGTGGTTGCATTTTTTAAAAATTGATGTAATCTTTTATTAGATATGAAGTGAGATGATTTCCGCAGCTCCGTGTGGTACGACTAAAAGCTAAGGGTTAGAAGCTACTCTTAACATTTATTCTGTAATATGTTCTCTGCCTATATGAAGATACTTTCTTTAAATGTACAGAAAGAATTCTGTGCCGAGTGTTCCCTGGCCGGACTACGAGAAAATATAAAAAATCAACTAAAATAAAAAGGGCGGGTATTCCACACGCCCTACTTATATTCGCTTTCATGCGGTTTTGCCTCAGGGAAGGTCAATACATAAAACAAAAGGGAAAAGGAGACACTCCTTTTCCCTTTTGTGTGACATGTTTATAGCTCAGGCGCTGCGTGCTTCTACCTGCTCCTCGATGCAGGAGCACTTTCAGGTCCGGAGGTATTATCCGCTGGCTGATCCCGCTTGCGTTCACCCCTGCCTGTGGGACCGCCCTGCGGTCTAGTGCTTCCACTCTTCTGTGTGGGCTGAACCTGCTGCCCCCCACTCCTGCCTGTAGGACTTCCCTGTGGCGTAACTGTTCCACCCTTCTGTGTGGGCTGGACCTGCTGTCTTTCACTCCTGCCTGTAGGGCCGCCCTGTGGCGTAACTGTTCCACCCTTCTGCGTGGGCTGGACCTCCTGCCTTCCACTCCTGCCTGTAGGACTTCCCTGTGGCGTAACTGTTCCACCCTTCTGTGTGGGCTGGACCTGCTGCCTTCCACTCCTGCCTGTAGCACCTCCCTGTGGCGTGACTGTTCCACCCCTCTGTGTGGGCTGCACCTGCTGTCTTTCACTCCTGCCTGTAGCACTTCCCTGTGGCGTAACTGTTCCACCCCTCTGTGTGGGCTGGACCCCGCGTTGTCTCTGTTGCTGATGTTGCTGGACCTCAGGCCTCTGTTGATATTGCTGTTGCCTTTGCATTCTTATTTCCTGTCTCTGTTGTGGCGGTCGAGATTGATAGCCCCGGACGCCCCAAGTTCCCTGCCTTTCCCAATATCGATTAGAATCCCAGCTCTTCCAGTTCCGTTGAAGTCGTGGTTGAGGAATCATTTGATAGTCCCACGGGTGTCCGTACCAATTACGGTCTCTGTAGTATCCTCTCCAACCCGGGTCTACATCATAATAAAAACTTGGAACATTGTTATAATAACGCCAACCCCGGTTATAATAATGTGAGCGATACCAACCACCTTCCCATGGACGCCACCACCAGCCATTCCAGAAAAATAAGTCAAACTCTACATCAGGAACAACGTACACACCGCTTGTATCAGGCATCACTATCACACTCGGAGGGGCCTCAAATACAATGGGGGGCGGCAGAGGAAATCCAATACTTATATTTACCCCTGCTATTGCTGAAACAGGAACGACAATTGCCAACGACAAAAAGATTAATCCCAAAAGTAACTTTTTCATTTTGTTGCCTCCTTCTTTCCTCTGTGCCTTTTGTTTATGTGCATACTTCTTTGCGCTATGGCTGCTTCCATGTTATTAGCCTTAAAAATTCTTCACCACATATTATCATACAGCTGATTTATGGAGAAATTGTGAAAAAACCGGACATCAGCTTCTGCAAGGGGATCAACTTTAATTTGGCATTATAAAGAAACCCCTCCTTTATCGGGTAAACGTACTCCACAAAAGGACGCTTTTTTATACACTACCATAAGAATGAGAGTCAAGGGAAAAACATTTATTTCCGATTGCAATCTACGGTCGTTATGGAGATCCTCTGAAGCAAGGTTATAGGAAGGGCCTTCAAGGGTTTACCGCTCCCTGGTCTTATGCTCCTCCACATAGTGTGCTGCGGCGAGTGCGGCTATGCATCCGTCAGCGGCCGCGACCACGATCTGGTTGGCAAACTTCTGTCTCAGATCTCCGACGGCGAAGATGCCCGGAACGCTTGTCTCACACTTTTCATCCGTTATGACGAAGCCACGCTCGTTCATCCTGACGCCGGGGGGAATCAACTGATTGTTTGGGGAATAACCGATAAAAATGAATACTCCGTCAGCCCGGAATTCTCCCTCTAGTCCGGTTTTAGTATTCCGGAAAGAGACCGCGTTGACGGCGCTTCCGTCTCCCTTGATTTCTGTAATGCTCGTGTTCCAGATTACTTCTATTACGGTTTCAGCCATGAGACGGCCCTGGAGTATCTTGCTTGCCCTGAGCGTATCTCCCCTGTAGAGGAGATAAACCTTTTTTGTCAATTTTGAAAGATAAAGGGCCTCCTCAACAGCAGTGTCGCCGCCCCCGACAACAACAACCGTCTTGCCTCTGAAGAAGAACCCGTCGCATGTAGCGCAGTAGGAGACACCACTTCCAAGATATTCCCTTTCACCCGGGATGCCCAGCTTTCTTACGGACCCGCCCACGGCAAGAATCAGGACAACAGTATGGAGCAGATCACCGTTGGCAAGGCGGACGGCGTGAACACCAGGCCCGGCAGATATTTCCGCAACTTCTTGTTGAACAATCTCCAGTCCGAAGGACCTGGCCTGATGGACCATCTTCTCCGTCAGATCAAACCCTGTTATGCCCTCCAGGCCCGGATAGTTCTCAACATCCTTTGATATGGCTACCTGGCCGCCGAGCAATCCCCTCTCAAATAAAACAGTCCTCAGGGCAGCTCTTTTGCTGTAAAGACCGGCAGTGAGTCCCGCGGGCCCTCCGCCAACAACGATTACTTCGTAGGACTCCTTGATCTCCATAGCTCTGCTACTCCCTCCGTTTAGAACATTCTCAGTCACAGCGGTCTCCACGCCCTGCCGTCCCTTTTCATAAGCTCATCTGCACCTGCCGGACCTGAAGAGCCTGCCGCGTAGTTTGGGTAGTCACCGGGTCGTGCATCTGATGTCAGCTTATCTATAAGTGGCGTCAGGAGGGCCCATGTCTGTTCAACGCCGTCAGAACGAACAAAGAGCATCTGGTCGCCTTCCATGCAGTCAAGCAGCACCCGTTCATAGCCGTCAAGCAAAAAGACATTTTGATATGAGAAATCCATAAGGACTGAATTAAGGCAGACCCTTGAGCCTGGTTTTTTCGCCTGGAAATTAAGACCGATCCCTTCATCAGGCTGGACCCTGAGAATCAGCACATTGGGTTCAATGCCTTCCTCCATTGCGTGAGAGAACATAAGGTGAGGCACAGGCCTGAAATAAATCGCAATCTCTGCTTTTCGTCTGCCCAGTCTCTTGCCTGATCTGAGATAGAAGGGTACCCCGTTCCATCGCCAGTTGTCGATATGGACTTTAAGCGCAGCGAATGTAGGAGTAGTTGATTCATGGGAGACGCCGGGCTCATTTCGATATGCAGGGACCTCTTTCCCCTCTATCGTCCCCTTGTCATACTGGCCCGTCACAACCTGTCTTTCGAGGCTTTCGAGCTGAAAGGGACGGACGGATCTGAATACCTTCATCTTTTCATCTCTAACGCGCTCTGCATCAAAGATGGCTGGAGGCTCCATTGCCGTCAGAGCAAGGAGCTGAAAGATATGGTTTTGGAACATATCACGTAGTACTCCGGCCTTTTCATAATATCCTGCCCTGTGCTCTACGCCTAATGTTTCAGAAACAGTGATCTGGACATGGTCGATATATCTTCTGTTCCAGATAGGCTCAAACAAAGAATTTGCAAACCTGAACATGAGGATGTTCTGGACGGTCTCTTTGGCAAGGTAATGGTCCATACGGTATATCTGGCACTCTGCAAAAGATTCTTCAAGGGTCCTGTTGAGGTGTCTTGCCGATTCAAGATCACTTCCGATCGGCTTTTCAATAACAATATGCCGATATCCGCTATCTTCGTTGGAAAGGCCCGCTTTACCGAGATTTTGGATGACCGGCTCATAGACAACCGGAGGCGTAGCAAGATAATATATTCTGTTTCCCCCGGTGCCGTGTTTCGTCTCAAGGGTCAGCAGTTTGTCCCTTAATCCAACATAGGTGTCCTGCACGTCATACTCCACTTGCGTGTAATAAAACATTTCAGAAAATGTCTGCCATAAACTCCCGGAGAAGTCTTCTGGGAATGCCTCCTTTACCGCTTCTTCCATCAAGTTTCTGAAGTCGCTATCGCTTATAGCCGAACGTGCAGCACCGATGACAAAAAAGGCTTTCGGGAGGAGATTACCCGTGAAAAGCCGGTAGAGCGAGGGGATAATCTTTCTCTTGGTGAGATCGCCGGAAGCACCGAATATAACGACTGAGCAGGGGGCCGGAATATCTATGCTGCAGCCTGGTTCCTCTCCTGAAGTCACCTTGTCCGGGACATTTCTGGCTATACAATGAAAAGGTCCTTCAGTCATGGTTACTCCTTCTTTTTCTGTACAGCGTGACCGCCAAACTCATTCCTCAGGGCTGCAAGAAGTCTGTCAGAGAATGAATTATCCTGGCGCGAACGGAAACGCTGGAAAAGAGATGCTGTGATAACCGGGGCAGGCACTCCTGAATCAATGGCCTGCTGTACTGTCCATCTTCCTTCACCTGAATCCTCAACAAAGCCTTCGATCTTGTCGAGTTTGCTGTCTTTCCTGAAGGCGTCTTCAGCCAGTTCAAGCAGCCATGACCGTACAACGCTCCCCTGGTTCCACAGGTGGGCGACTGCTGAGAAATCTACTGAGCTTCCATAGGGGGAGGCGTTCAGTATATCAAACCCCTCACCGTAGGCAGACATCATGCCGTATTCAATGCCGTTGTGTATCATCTTGACAAAGTGGCCTGCTCCTGCGGGACCGCAATAGAGATATCCGTCCTTAGGTGCAAGCGCCTCAAAGATGGGGACAAGGCCTTTAAAGATATCCTCTTGGCCGCCTATCATCAGGCAATATCCGATTTTCAGTCCCCATATCCCGCCGCTCACCCCTGCGTCAAGGTAGTGAATGCCATGACCCCGGAGATAATCTTCCCGCCTGAGGTCGTCTTTATAAAAGCTGTTGCCGCCCTCAATAATGATATCTCCTTTTTCAAACAACGGGATGAGGCTCTCAATTGCATCGTCAACCGGCTTTCCAGCCGGGAGCATCAGCCACACCACACGAGGGTGCTGAAGTTTATCTGCCATTTCTTTGTAGGTATATGCGCCTTTTGCTCCCTCTTTCACTATTTCGTCCACTTTTTCAGGAGACCTGTTGAAGGCAACGACCTCTTGCCCCTTCTGAAGCAAGCGGCGCGCCATATTCATCCCCATCTTTCCAAGTCCGACTATTCCTATCTTCATAAATGCCTCCTGTTGCAAGTTACTTTGACAAAAGAATATCCCTTTTCTTTGCGATCCCGCTCAACACTGAGGTGAAGGAGTCAGCAAAAAGCTTTACCCCTTCTTTTTCCAGTGTCCCGGCAATCTCCTCAATGTCGATGCCTGCAGCCCGAAGTTCAGAGAAGAAAGGATCGATATGCCAGACATTGTCCCGGATACCTGCTACGGGTCTGCCGTGGGCCCTGAAGGCCTCTATGAGCTGCTCCGGCATGGTATTGACAGTATCGGGGGCTATCAATTCCTCTACATACTTAATATCGCTATAGGCAGGGTTTTTCACACCAGTGCTTG
Organism: uncultured Nitrospira sp.; assembly: GCA_963813295.1. Classification (GTDB taxonomy): domain Bacteria; phylum Nitrospirota; class Thermodesulfovibrionia; order Thermodesulfovibrionales; family UBA6898; genus JAOUFP01. The sequence continues at coordinate 62,421 of CAWEYN010000023.1, read as the reverse complement.
CCCAGAGAACTCTCTGCGTCGCTGCTCCCTTAGACTGTAATGCGAGAAACCGCTTCGAGGAGAATATGCCGAGGTAATGAGCATAAGCACTTCTTGCATTGGCGACTGCTGCTTTTCCAAGAAGACTGCTGAAATATTTGCGGCCTTGATCAGGCTCCTCAGATGCAGCCCTTTCTGTCAGTATCCTGTCAACCAATGTATCTACCCTGCTTACAAAGAAGCTCGCAACTGAGGCAATCGTATTGATGGGCTGGTTTTCCTCAGCTCTCTTTTCAAGGCCTTTTATATAGGCTTCAGCGACCTGCTCATAGCGCCTCACTGAAAACAGCAGCGTTATGTTCACATTGATCCCTTCAGCGATGAGCTGTTCTACCGCCGGGATGCAAACACCCGTGGCAGGTACCTTAACAAGGATATTCTTTCGTCCGATCGTGGAAAAAAGATATTCTGCTTCCCGTATGGTAGCCTCGGGGTTATAGGCAAGGTCAGGCGAAACTTCGATGCTTACATAACCATCTCGTCCCCCGGTCTTTTCATAGACTGGTAGCAGCAGATCTGCAGCATCAGACACATCACGTATGGCAAGGCGGAGAAACAACTCCTTTTCGTCAGTAATTCCCTTATCAAGAAGCTCCTTTATAAGTCCGTCGTAGTCAGTGCTCCCCGAGATCGCTTTTTGGAAGATAGTAGGATTTGTGGTTATCCCCCGGAGTCCATCCTCGTTAATGAACCGGCCCAACCTGCCTGAGGTGATGATGCTTCTGCTTAGATTGTCGAGCCAGACGCTCTGACCCAGTTTTCCAAGCTCTATCAAAGGATTATTAGTCATGGGCATTACCTCTGCTTTCTTTTTTCATAATTATTACACCCTATTATTACACCCTGTGATTTCGCTTAGAAGCGCCTACTTCTGGCTGCCGCAGGGTTCGTCACTATATCCTTCCCCGCTTTCCAAGCAGTTCCTTTGCCTTCCGTACAACGTTATCAGACGTGAAACCGAATTCCCTGAGCAGGACATCTCCAGGTGCCGAAGCGCCGAAATGATCGATGCCCATGACAGTACCGAATGACCCGGTATACTTGTGCCATCCCTGGGTACGGCCTGCCTCAACTGATATCTTCGGGACCTCAGGTGGAAGGACAGACTGCCTGTATTCACTGCTCTGTTCTTCAAAAAGCTCCCATGAAGGCATGCTGACAACTCTTGAATGTATGCCTTCTCCGGCAAGCAATAAATGCGCCTCAAGGGCAAGGTGCACCTCAGATCCTGTAGCTATAATAATTATATCAGGCCTCTCTTTAGAATCAGCCAGGACATAGGCTCCTCTTTGAAGGCCTGATGCCTGTGCATACAGGCTGCGGTCGATAACAGGAAGCTTCTGTCTTGTCAGCACAAGGGCCACCGGACCATTTTTTCTGGTCAGAGCAACTCTCCAGGCCGCGGCAGTTTCATTGGCATCCGCAGGCCGTATCACGACGAGACCTGGAATCGCCCTCAGGCTCGCGAGGTGTTCAACCGGCTGATGGGTGGGCCCATCCTCGCCGAGTGCGACGGAATCATGGGTGAAAACGTATATAACACTCAGTTTTGAGAGGGCTGCAAGACGGATTGCCGGCCTCATATAATCAGAGAAGATCAAGAAAGTACTGCCAAAGGGCCGGAGGCCTCCATGAAGCGCTAGTCCGCTCAGGATACCAGCCATCGCATGCTCTCTGACACCAAAGGCGATATTCCTCCCTTCATAACCCCATGGACCATGCACCGCTCCCTGGACATGTTCATCGCCTGTGCCTGGACATTGAAAGTCCCCTTTTCCGACAAGCGCAGTATTAGTGGAAGGATCAAGGTCAGCTGAGCCGCCTATAAGGGAAGAGACATGCCCTGCAAGGGCGTTTAGGACCTGCCCTCCTGCTGCACGGGTGGCAATCCCCTTTTTGTCCGCAGCATATACTGGAATATCACTGTCCCATCCTTCAGGCAGTTCACGGCTAATCATTTGTCTCCATTGTTTTGCAAGGTCAGGAAATTTTACCGAATATGACTGCATGAGGCTGTTCCAGGCCGCTTCCCTTTCCTTCCCTTGAGGGATAGCATTTCTGAAATTCTCCAGGACATCATCAGGGATATAGAAGTCGGGCTCCAGGGGCCAGTTGAGGTTCTTTTTGGTCTCTCGTACTTCCTCAGGACCGAGGGGAGAGCCGTGTACGCCGAAGGTGTCCTGTTTGTGCGGGCTTCCAAACCCGATATGGGTCTTTACGGTGATTAGAGAGGGACGGCCGGATTCTTTCAATGCCGCAGTTATTGCCATCTCGACGGCCGATGTGTCATTTCCGTTTTCTACAGTCTGCACATGCCAGCCATAGGCATCGAAACGCCTGTTGACATCCTCGGTAAAGAGCAACCGCGTTTCTGCTGAGAGTGTGATGCTGTTGCTGTCGTAAAGGCAGATGAGCCTGCCCAGCCTGAGATGCCCTGCAAGCGAGGCTGCCTCAGAAGCGATTCCTTCCATCATATCTCCATCTCCGGCGAGCGCATAAGTGAAATGATCGACGATCTCATGGTCCGGCCTGTTGAATCGTGCCGCAAGATGACGTTCTGCTATGGCCAAACCTACTGCATTTGCAATTCCCTGCCCGAGTGGACCGGTTGTGCATTCCACTCCGGGAGTGTCGCCATATTCAGGATGTCCGGGAGTCTTGCTTCCCCACTGCCTGAACCGCTTGAGTTCATCCAGTGGCAGGTCATATCCTGTGAGATGAAGAAGGGAATAAAGCAAAGCAGACCCATGTCCGGCAGACAAAACGAATCTGTCCCTGTCGGGCCACGCCGGGTTTGCCGGATTGTGTTTGAGAAACCTTCTCCAGAGCACATATGCCATGGCGGCAGCTCCCATGGGGAGGCCTGGATGGCCGGAGTCAGCCTTCTGGACCATATCGACTGCAAGCATCCTGATTGTGTTGATGCTGCGCTCTTCAAAGTTCATTTCCGCACCTCAAGTTCTTTCAGTTTATATATAAATTGCTTATAGCTCGGTTCGTTCTTTCCTGTTTCACTATGCTTAGCATTCCAACCCCATATCGGCTTTTGTGTACTAATTTTCTTCTTTTCCCATTGTAAGCTATGTTACAGACGGAATCAACGGGCATTTATCCCTTATGAAAAATAAGACAAAGAAGATAAGGATTAGTCTGCGCCTACCGGTTTCAACCTGGCAAGAGACAATTTATGCCCCTGCGGATAAAATATAATCCCTTTTTTGGATTAAGCTTCTTCAATCATTGTAGGTCATTGAGTCTTTCCTGGACAGTGAATAAGCATGAACCCAGATACACAAGCCCCGAGGAGCCATCGATGCTTATTTCATCTCCCTCCCCTACAGTATGATCTCCGAAGCGGGCGCACAAGACGCCGTCTGCTTCATCAATTATCATGTCCGAGCAGCCTACGACAGCGGTCAGGCTGAATTTCTGTGTGAGAATGGCAGCATGGGATGTGGGTCCGCCTGAAGAGGTGATGATTCCGTCAATCCCGGGCATGAGGGACACATCATCGGTGCTTGCCGTGCTCCGCATCAGGATGACCGGCCTGCCGCTTTCCTCTCGAAGTCTCTTCAGTCTCTCCAAAGATGCACTGAAAGATGCGACCCCGCTGAGCGCACCACCGTATACTCCCACACCCCTTCCGATGATCCTGGGTGCCATCCTGCATATTTCGTCAAATCTTATTGTCAGGCCATGGTGCACCTCCATCCGTTTAGTTTGCAAAATGTAAATAGAACGCCTGCCGCTGTTGTCCCGGATGTAGGTTGACTCAACCTCCTGAGGAAGACCCCTCATCGCTTTTTCGATCAACTCCGCCATCACTCTGTGTTTGAAAAACAGATCAGGGTCTGATTCCTCAAGACTCTTGAGGCCGGGGGCTGTTTGGGTCTTGGATATCGGCCGATTGCGCATTCTCCCATCCACAAGGTCGTCGCCTGTTGCCTCTTCCCGCGTCTCTCCGTATATGCCCCTTTCCAGTGAAAAAGGTGTTCTGGTGAAGAACACTGAGGAGCCCGAACCTCTTGAATTGCCGTAAATCATTTCAACAAGAGAAACTGAAGTCCCCCAATAATCCGAAACCCCCATGGCCTTCCTGAATTGGACCGCACGTTTCTTCTGCCACGTCCGGTATATTGCCTGCACAGACATTCTGAGCTGCTCGCAGACATCTGAAGGTATCCGCAGCCCTTTTTTTTCAAGTTCTGCAATGTAGGCATATACAATTTTCCTGGTCTCCTGCTCATCATGTTTATCCTGCCCTTCAGAAGCGATAACTCTCGCAGTAACTTCATCAAAAAACTCCGCCTCCACATCAAAAACTATTGTTGCATAGTGCTCGATGAACCTCCGGTAGGAATCCCAACCCAGGAGCGGGTCATTGGTCATTGTGATGAGGCCAAAGAGCGTGTCTTCGTTCATGCCGCAGTAGAGGATAGTGGAAAGTATCCCTGGCATCGAGATATAGGAGCCGCTTCGTACTGACAGAAAAAGTGGATTGGCAGGGTCCCCAAATAATCTGCCTGATTTCAGTTCGATATGCCTCACTGCTTCTCTCAAATAGAAATCCGGGCCTTCTCCTTCAGAAAAGACATCGCCATTGAAAGTATGCTGCGCCGGAAAAACTGCAAAGGACGGAACAGGCAGGCCGGCATTGCCAAGATATAAAAGGTTCTTTGCCTTGCTTCCCAGGAAAGGAGATAAGCGCATCACCTGAGTATCGGTCAATTCCCCGGATAAATAGCAGTGCCTGACACGCAAACTATCGTCAGTCAGTCTGAGTGTAAGGTCGCCTTTTACAACATAGCTGCTGAGTGCCTTAATGAGACTGCTGAGCAGTCTGTCCAGTTCAGTAAACCCGACAATGCTGCTGAGGATCTCTCTCAAGAGAACATTGGCCGCTTTGTCTGCGAGATCACCCGCTTCCCTTGAGAGGCTCTTTAAATGATCAGGCAGTTCATCAGAAGAAAAGGCCTTCAGCACTTCAGTGAGGGGCCCCTGGAACATGCGGTAGCAGGACTCGACCATGGAAAGCAGCTCCTTTTGCCATATCCTGAGCAAGTCGATGATCTGAGAGCTCCGCAGTTCATTGGTTGAAAGAATGGCCAGGATCTCATCAATCTGGAAATTCTCATAGTCATGCAGACGAAACAGCTCATTGACCGGTCCGAGACAGCGTATCCATTTTCTCACATCCTTTTCCGAGATATCAGGCGTGCCTGCTTCGAGCTGCGTGGCAATGCCTTCCAGAAGCGTCCGGATGACCTCTTCTGTCCGGTACATTTCTCCCAGGGCATCGAATTTCGGCTCATGGTATGAACCCATAACTGAAGGTATACCGAAGGCAATATGCCGCTTGTAATAGAGCGACTCCTGCGCCTCTGTCCTATAAGGGGCTACTACAATTTCTTTCAGGCCTTTACATCTTTCAACGAGCCCGGCAAGCGCGCTGTACGAGTCAGCCCTCTCCGGTGTCAATCCAAAAGAAGAATATTTTATGCTGACCTCCCGGTAAATCATGCAGATCAGCAGGACCTTTCTTTTGACCTCCTCTGAAAGTTTAAGATCACCGAGATACTTTTTGACCTCCTCTTCGCTGATGTCAAGAATCCTGCTAAATACCGGCCCCCCTTCGTAAAGCGCTCCGCAGGCCTCAAGGAGCGGTCGCAGACCTTCACAATACGCAGCAATCAGTTTCCGGTCAGCCTTCTGAAGTACATCGTCAGGAACCCAGCCTCTCAATACATCCGGATCGCTGTATACCCAGGCCTTTATGATCTGTTCAATGAGCCGGACATTGAAGTTGCTCGCATTTGCGTGGGTCTGTTTTCTCAGAAAATACAGGATGACATCATTTCCCCAGGAGTCTATTTCCGTTGAGTAATCACGAAGCCTGCCGGTTGCGCCGACTTCATTGAAATAGACCGGCAATCTCTGCAGAAAAACATAGTTGGCCAGGAAGTTGTCCCGGACCGCCCCGGTATTGAGATATGCCGAGACATCCCGCTGAAAGATTTTGTCATCAGGGATGAATACTCCTGTTATGAAGAGATTACATGTCAGGTGAGTCAGTACTCCTGAAAACCTCCTGCTGTCGAGTCCAATGATGTGAAGGAGTTTCGAGAGCCTGTCCAGGTGCAGCGGATCGACGATTTCCGCCCAGGTCTCAGACGAAAATCTGGAGACCGTTGGCGCCGCTATAATCAGGGACAGCAGGGTATCTGCATAGAGGCTTATGAGGTTTGCGTCACCTGTTGTGACAATTGCCTCCCCGACTCCACTGTCAAGCAATACGCTGTCACGCATGGAAGGATAGTCGGACCCGATGCGGGTTATCAGCCTTATGACAGGGCCGGCCAGACCAAGTTCAGAAAGTCTCCGGATTGTGATTGCCATGTTAAGCGGCAATCTCCTTTGCGCCTCGGAAGAAAGACCACTGAGGGAGGAAACAGTTTCAAGCAGAAGGGACAGAAGTGGTCCTGCTGAAACAGCGTTCAGGCCTGCAGTAACTATATCGAACAAGGCATTGACTAATTCTACATCATCAAAGATCTCCGCTTGCATGTCCAGCACTATCGCTGCAGCCTCTCCCTGTGAATTCCGCTCAAGGCTTGCCTTTGCCTCTGATACAGTTCCAAGAAGCTCCTCTTTCTTTGTATCGCTGAACCTTACGAGCCGGTCGATATCCTCTGGCAGCACAAACTGCTTTAGTTTGTCGAGCACCGCAGTGCTGATAGCTGACACCTTGGTCAGGCGTGTTCCAAGAGACCAAAGGAGGCGTCTTAAAAGCGGAGTGATGTCTATCTCAGGAACACGCTGCCGGAGGCTGCTGATAAGTCTTTTTGAAGAGTTCAGGTCAGATGAAAGGTCAGCAAGAGAGACCCCGGCAGCCAGTTGCCACGTGTTGACTGCCTGGCTGAGCCGCTGGATATCCTCCTCTTGTTCAACCGGCAGTTCCAAAAGAGATACGAAGTTCGCTATGTATTTATTCAGAACATCATCAGGAGAGAACTCAATTGCACCAAGGGAATATCTTACGAAGATGTCAAAACACAGATAGTAGGCTTCTCTATTGCTCCAAAAGAGGTCCCTTGAAAAACTGTTTATATTTTCAGAAAGGGCCTTCCAGTCTCTTTTCGACGAAAGAATCAGGGAAATCAGGTCTTCGGCTCTTTTATAAAGCCCGGGTTTATCACCAACGCCCCGGGTAAGGCGGCCCAGCTGCAAATCCCTGAGTTCATCAGATAACTCTAACGCTGAGGTGAAAAACTCATCCGGCTTCTCTCTCTTAAGAAGAAAAGTGCCGATATGCCTCCCTCCCTGGATGATATCTATCTGAAGGTTGCGGGCGTTATTTACTAATCCTGACTCCGTCTCTATTTCGAAGAAACCATTTTTTAGCGGCACACGCTGCAGTTCCGAACCTTCATGCATGAGACAGGCGAAATACTGACCCTGAGGCATGGCGATGATAGTTCCTTTGACCACAGCAGTGCTGTCTTTCTCAGTAATACAGAAGTCCCTGAGGACAAGGGATGTAATTACGCCCTTATAGGCTGTGGCAAGGGTGCCGACAAGATAGTCAAGCCTGCATATGTCGGCAGGTTGCGTCATTGAAGACTCCCTCCGGCAAAAACGCAGGGGATCTCAATGTAAGGTAATTTTTTCATTATATTCGCTCGCTAACCCCGCGGCAAGACCACGGGGAATATCTCTCGCTATCCATTTAATCCACGGCATCCATTTTCCGTTCTTCGAGCATCCGGTCAACAACAGCTGGAAGAGCGGCGTAGTCATCGACGACCCATTGTCTGTCAAGGACATCCGCTGCGTGTACCTTGTCCCTGCTGAAGGGAGTGGTAACCGCAATCACCCACATCCCTGCGGACAAGCCTGCCATAATACCGTTCAGGGAATCTTCGATGACAAGACACTGTGACGGAGGAGTGCTCAAGCGTTCAGAGACAAGGCGGTAGATCATCGGATCAGGTTTGCCTGTGGATACATCCTCTCCCGTGATTATGCAATCGAAACAATTCTGAAGGCCAATAGCACCGAGGATATCAAGGACGTTCTTTCGTTCGGACATTGTTGCAAGGCCTGTCAGGAAACCTCTTTCGCGCATGTCCCGCATCAGGGATACGTTGTGAGGCCAGATGCTGGACCTTATTACCGCCGGATCAGCCACGATCGACTCATAGATCGGCATTCTTAAATGAATGAGCGCCCTCCATGGTTCGGAAATACCGTTGTCTTTCATGTACTTCTTTAAATAGGGTCCTAATTTAAACCGGGTAATCATGCCCTCAGCCATGTCTTTTCGCGAGCTGCCGACAAGGTCCTTATAGGTTTCGATGACCTCAGGTTCGCTTATATTACAAACATACGGATCATCCTCGTCCCTGACGCTGCTTTCACTGATTTCCAGGTAGGCGTCCTCAATTTCTGAGATACCCGCAGCGCCAGGACAGAGAAGTGAGATCGCCCTGGCGTAGGAAATCGCCTTCAGACGCTCAGTCTGCACCAGTACATCATCGAGATCGAATATAACAGCCCTTATCAAGTTCCTGTAGACCTTTATTTTGTGTAAATTTTATCATGACGAAAATGATAATGTAAGTGATATTACATGCAGCCTCTGAACTTGGGTAGATCTTATAGACTTGGGGAATATTCAAATGGAAGATGAGAGCAAAGAAAACCATTGTGTATGACGGCTCCCGACTATTAGACGAACTGCGATTGCGATACCAACCTTTTTAAATTGAAAAAATGTAAGAAAGAATGCCTACGGGTGCGGCGTTATCGCAACAATTGTGATTTGGTTTTCTTTCGGCCCATAATACCAGAAGATTCTGTATGCCGCTGGGGTTGCTTGTTCGGCATATGCCTCAAAAACTTTTTCACCTTTCGGGCCTTTGAGAGTTGTAAATTCATGGGTTTGCAGGCCGGGATGTCTTGGATTGTGAGAGAGGAACTGAAGTGCCTTTTTTACTGCCTTGTACCGTTTCGAAAGTCCCTTGTCAGTTTTGAGGCCGTTTATTTGTTCTCTGGCCTCGTCTGTAAGAAGAATATCTAACAATGGGCAATCCTAAAGCTCGTCGAGATTAAGTTTTGTGACTTTACCCCTGGCTGCCTGCTTTAGTCCCTTATGAACACTCGCAAGCGCCTTTTTGTTCTTATAAAGCCATTGTTCAGATGAAGGTATCAGTTCCAAAACGGTTTCCAGTCTCTTGAGTTCGTCTATGTCGATAACAGCGGCCATCTTATGGCCCTTAGTGTCGGTTATAAATTGTCTGACTTTAATCTGATCTTCTTTATGTTTCACTGCAGTAGACATAAATACCTCCTAGAATGTTCTATTATACAGCCTCATTCTATTGCTTGTATACCAAATGTTAATCCCCGTCAAGGACGGCGTAGGGGACGGAGCAAGGACAAAGATGGGGTAGATGCAAGAATGTGGAGGCTGTCCAGATAAATGGATAGCGAACGTATTCCCTGCAGCCAGAAGCGGGTCTTAGCTGAGGGTCACACCGACTTGCTGCAGGGTCAAGAGAGCGAATATAAAAATATAAGTTCCTTGCATTGAGATTCCCCGTAGGTTGCTGCGGGGAGTCTTCAATAAGTCCTTTTCAGGGGGGAGGTAAAGGGGAAAGCTGCCCTTATGGAATAAATTTCCCCTGCTGTGCGCCGATTCCCCTTCAGGGGAGAGGTGTACTGCAGGAGAATTCTTCACGGGTTTATTTATATAAAGCATATCTCACCGCAAAGAAAATAATTGTTTATATTCTATATTTATTTCCCCTGTACTCCGCACTGTTACAGCAAAATGATAATGTCCTAAAGTAGCAAAGTAGAAATGACCTAAAGGGTTTTATAATTTTCCTTTTGAAAAGGGAGGAAGATTATGACCGGAAAGGGCATTATCGAGATGAGCATAAAGGAGCTAAGACGACTAAAGACAGTCCAGGAGGCAATCGACAAACACATTACGCAGAGGAGTGCTTCATCGGTCATAGGAATTTCTGAAAGGCAAATACGAAGGCTTGTAAGGGCGGTAAGAGAGCAAGGGGAGACAGGGATAATTCATAAGGCACGTGGTCAATTATCGCCGAAGAAGATCCCAGAGAGAAAGAGGGAAGGGATTTTAAAGCTTTATCGGGATAAGTATCTGGATTTTGGACCAACCTTTGCGGCAGAGAAGCTCTATGAGATGGATGGGATAAGGCTGAGCAAAGAGACATTACGCAAATGGCTGGTCGATGCAGGATTATGGAGTAAAAAAAACAAAAAAACTTCGCACAGGAATTGGCGACCAAGAAAGGAAAGATTTGGAGAGATGGCTCAGCTCGATGGTTCGCATCACGCTTGGCTAGAGGGCAGAGGACCTGAATTGGTCCTTATGGCATATATCGATGATGCAACAAACGAAGTGTTCGGCAGGTTTTACGATCACGAGGGTACAAGGCCTGCAATGGCCAGTTTTAAAGGATACGCAAAGAAACATGGACTGCCCCTCAGCGTTTACCTCGATAGACATTCGACATACAAAAACAATAAGAAGTTTACGCCATGGGAGGACATTGAAGGAAAAGAGTTGGAGACCCAGTTTGAAAGAGCGCTTGGTGAACTTGGGGTGAAGTGATACATGCATACTCGCCACAGGCCAAGGGCAGGGTTGAACGGCTTTTTGGAACTCTTCAGGACAGGCTTGTCAAAGAGATGAGACTGAGGAATATAAAAACGAGTGCTGAAGCAAATAATTATCTCCCAAAGTACCTGCTAGCCCATAATAGAAAATTCAGCGTCTCTCCGGCAAACAACACAGACGCCCATATCAAACTGCCAAAAGACTTCGATCTCGACAGCATCATCTGTATTAAGAACTACCGAACAGTAAAAAACGACAATACAATAGGCTATAAAGGCAAACTTTACCAGTTACTGGAACACGTAGGAATAAAGAGAATTACTGTAAGAGAAAATCTTGATGGAGCTATGCAACTGCTGGGTAACGGAGGAAATCTGAAATATAAGGAAATCACTGAGAGGCCGAAGAAAATAGAGCCTCAGAAAGTCGACAGGCCAAAATACAAACACCCCCCTCAACCAGCAAGTCACCCATGGAGGAAATATTACGACAAAGAAAAGTTGATCCCCAAAAGAAGAATATACGCAATTTAATAAAATAGGACATTTCTATTTTGCCAGGAATAGGACATTTTCATTTTGCCTTGACACCCTGTACTCCGCACTTTTCAAAAGATTTAAAATAGTATAAGTTATATCAATAATTACGGATAAGTACCGGAGGGTAAAATAAAACATGGATACAACTCAAATAGGAATGGTAGTTGACCAATTTTTTGCGCGATATGTTGGATTAAGCTTAATTTCATCGGCTCCCTTTGAAATCGTTTTTTTTCAAGCCGCACTAGCAATAAGAGAACATACAATAAAAGCACGACCAGGATACAATTCAGAAGACGAAGAGTATGTAATGCTTAAATGGATCTCGATAGTGATGTCATACATCGGTGTATTGCAATTTATAATCGGTATCGGTCTTTTTATAAAATCACTTTAAATGTCAGTTTGAATAAAACAAACCCAAAAAGGTTTCCGGTTCAGTTGTAATCAACTAAGCGTCCTTAACCGACCGGAAAGAAAAAACTTGTTTAAAGATTCTATCAATTTGCTTCCCCTTGGGGCATTCATCAATAGAGACTACCATAAAGCATTATGGTCATTTAGCACAATCTTATAGAAAGGAGGAAATCAAGAAGATTGAAGGAAGGATGGACACCTGTGTGGACACCGAAAAAAAAAAAGGGGTCATAGAAGTCCGTAACCCCTTGAAAATTATGGTGCCCCCTGCAAGAATCGAACTTGCGACACCAGGTTTAGGAAACCTGTGCTCTATCCTACTGAGCTAAGGGGGCTTTTAGAACAGGGAATATTATACTACAAATCAGCAGAAAAAATGAAAACCTTCAATGCATTCCATTTTACTGCGGAAAAATGACTGGCTGAGGTTTTTTAGCCCGGATGGACATTCACTATTATTCTGAGTTTGCAGGATCAAGCCTGTTTTATTTAAGGACCTCGAAGGCCTTAGCCACAGCATCCTCTGCATCATATGCCGGGATTACACCTTTGATGTCCCAGCTTCTGATGCCTATTACAGGCTTGCCCAGCTGCAGGCCGAACGCTATCTCTGAAAGGGTACCGTATCCGCCACCGATAGCTATGAGTGCATCAGCTGCTCGGGCTATGATGATGTTTCTGCCAATGCCGAGCCCTGTTGCTATCGGAATATCTATGAATTTGTTGGCATTCTGTTTATGGTCCTGGGGCAGTATGCCTACTGTAAGTCCGCCTGCAAGATGAGCTCCTTTTGAAGCAGCCTCCATTACTCCGTTTAGGCCGCCAGTGACAAGGATAGCTCCACCTTCGGCAATTAGCCTGCCTGCTTCTTCAGCCTCTTTCAGGACCGCCTTTGATTCTCTTTTCCCTCCGATGACAGCTATCACAGGCCTTTTCTTCATAACTGACCCCATTGTTTCTTGAACTTCTGTGTTTTCATGTTTATATTTTACTATATGACGGCAATCTGCAGACAGGGCAATTCTTGCCCTGGATGTCAATGGACTGCTCAATGTCGCTGAACCGCTGTTTTAGGTCTTATACACTTGATAATGGCACTTGATAATTTGCTTGATTTTCCAGCTGATGTTCTCTATATTCTCCATAGCAGACATTAAAGTAATTATATTGCAGCAGCAGGAGACTGATTTGGACATTATAGATATCATAAAAGGCAGAAGGAGCGTGAGGAAGTTCACCTCAGAGGCTGTTTCAGATGAGCTCACAGAGAAGATCCTGGAGGCAGGCAGGTGGGCGCCCTCCGGTCTGAATAACCAGCCCTGGAGGTTTGCGGTAATAAGAGACGCAGGACTCAGGCAGGCGATCTCGGAACTGACACATTACTCGAAGATCGTGCTCGCTGCGGAGGTGCTGATAGCTGTGTTTCTCGATACAGAGAAAAGCTACCATCGTGAAAAGGACTTACAGGCTATAGGGGCCTGTATTCAGAATATGCTGCTGGAGGCCCACTCACTAGGTCTCGGGACAGTCTGGCTCGGCGAGATAATCAGGAGCAATGAGCAGATCAAGGCTATCCTCGGCCTTGCCAGGGAGCTTGATCTCATGGCAGTTGTTGCCCTGGGGCATCCTGATGAAAAACCAAAGAGTGTAAAAAGGAAGCCACTGTCGGACCTGGTAGTCTTCAGGAAATAGTCTTAACCCAAAAAATGTATTTAAATAAAACCACAGAGTTCACAGAGGTATTTTTAACTTTAAATAATTTTTAGCTGTTTGACTGCTTTCTGTGAGATAATTATATGACCTCAGGGAGTGAAAATGACACATAAGCCAAGTCCTAGTTACAGTATTACATTGCGGCTTGAAATCGAAAACAGGATCGGCATGTTCGCGCAGATCGCCACAGTCATAAGCCAGGCAGGCGGAGATCTCGGCTCCATAGATATTGTGCGCGTTGAAAAAGGAAAGGTAGTCAGGGATGTTACTTTCAATGCCAGCGGTTCAGAGCATGAAAAAAGCATTATTCACGCGATAAAAAATATTGACGGGATAAAAATACTCAGGGTCATGGATATGACCTTTTCAGCTCACCATGGAGGCAAGATCGAGATCCGCAACAAGATCCCTGTCAGAAACAGCAACGACCTTTCGAAGGTCTACACCCCTGGGGTTGCCCGTATCTGCATGGATATTTTCGAGCATAAGGAGCACGCCTTCCGCTACACCATCAAGGGAAACTCTGTCGCTATAATAACAGACGGCACTGCAGTGCTCGGACTGGGTGACATTGGGCCTGAGGCCTCCATGCCGGTTATGGAAGGCAAGTCAATGCTATTTAAGGAGTTTGCAGGCATCGACGCCTTCCCTATCCCTCTCAGCACCAAAGACCCTCAAGAGATTATATCTACTGTAGTGAATATAGCCACTGCCTTTGGCGGCATCAACCTCGAAGACATTTCAGCTCCGAGATGCTTTGAAATTGAAACAAGGCTCAGAAAGATCCTGGACATCCCTGTTTTTCATGACGACCAGCATGGCACAGCGGTTGTCGTGCTCTCAGGGATCATCAATGCAGGCAGACTTCTTCGTAAAGATATCAGAAAGCTCCGTGTTGTCATCGCAGGCGCAGGAGCCGCAGGCATGGCCAATGCCCTGATGCTCTCTTCCTACGGCATCAAAGACATCATTGTATGCGACCGGAAGGGCGCCATATACTCAGGCAGAAAAGATGACATGAACCCCTATAAGAAGGCCCTTGCAAAGAAAACCAACCCGAGAAAAATAAAGGGGAGTATTTCAGAGGCCATGACAGGGGCAAATGTCTTTATCGGCCTTTCAGGGCCAAACGTAATCACAACAGATGATATCAGGAAAATGGCCAAAGCCCCGATTGTCTTTGCCCTTGCCAACCCGGAACCCGAGATCTCACCTGAAGAGGCCCTTCCCCTTGTCCGGATCCTTGCAACCGGCAGATCTGATTATCCCAACCAGATAAACAACGTACTGGGCTTCCCCGGGATATTCAGGGGGCTTCTGGATGTACAGGCCAAAGGGGTCAACGAAGAGATAAAATTCGCGGCAGCAGAGGCAATAGCCAATATCATTAAAGATGACGAACTTCACGAGGACTATATCATCCCAAGTATTTTCGATCGGAAGGTCGCCTCGGCCGTAGCACACGCAGTGTCAGAGGCTGCAAGGAAAACAGGCCTGGCGAGGCATTAAGCATAAGACGGCTAAGGCCCCAACCATCACCGGCAGAAACTAATTCATTATCATCCGGCTCAAAACACCCACCCACTTGAGAGACATTGCCATAGATAATCTCTCCTGGTCAGGGAGTTTCCGATAAAAACAGACCTGTGCTGAGATACCGCTCTCCCCTGTCAGGTACTATGACAACAACCTGCCTGCCTTTCCCCAGTTTTTTGGCCACCTGCAATGCTGCCCAGAGAGCTGCGCCTGAGGATATGCCGGCCAGGATGCCTTCTTTTTTGGCCATTGCTCTTGCTGTTTCAGCAGCATCGCTGTCTGTCACTGTAATAATCTCGTTATAGATATTTGTATTGAGAACTCCAGGGACAAAACCCGCCCCTATGCCTGCTATTTTATGCGGCCCGGGATTGCCGCCTGAAAGAACCGGTGAGGCAGCAGGCTCTACGGCCGCAATCCATATATCAGGGTTCCGCTCTTTCAGCACTTCACCGACCCCTGTTATCGTACCGCCTGTGCCGACCCCTGCTACAAAACCGTCGGGGACGGCACCCAGGTCATCAATTATCTCCATTGCAGTTTTCTTTCTGTGCACCTCAGGATTTGAGCTGTTTTCAAACTGCTGCGGCATGAAGTACCCCGGGTTGTTTCCATATATTTCCGCGGCCTTTTCAACAGCGCCTTTCATGCCTTTTTTCCCCTCTGTCAGAACAAGCTCAGCGCCATATGCCTCAAGGAGCTGCCTGCGTTCCATAGACATGGTATCAGGCATGGTAAGGATAAGCCTGTAGCCCTTGACAGCGGCAACCATCGCAAGTCCGATCCCTGTGTTGCCGCTCGTCGGTTCGACAATGATGCCGCCCGGTTTGAGCTTCCCTTCATGCTCCGCTGTCTCTATCATCGAAAGTCCTATCCTGTCTTTGACAGAACCTCCGGGATTAAATCCTTCAAGCTTTGCCCATATCGCGGCATCTTCAGGGGCAGTAAAATTGTTGATTTTTACCAATGGCGTGTTGCCGATCAGCCCTAAAACATCTTTGTTTAATTTCATGGCGGCCTCCCAGTTGTTATAAAAATTAGGTAAGCGTTCAGCCCTCAGCAATAAGCTATCAGCAAAGGCACCTTCTTGTGGCTCATCAATGATCATGCAGGACGCTGCATAGTCCTTTTTTTGTCTGGCATCAGACAAGTCCTTTTCTTCTGAAAGCTGACCGCTGAGAGCTGATGGCTGAACTATTAAAAATTATACCACAGGCAACCCTGAACTATTTTCAGAATAATCATAATAGTGTTATATTCTTAATTATGGCCATCAAGATTCTCAAGGCCTCGGGACTGTCCGAGGATTTTGATACACGAAAGCTTGCAGACTCCCTCATCCGCTCGGGAACACCTGCTGATGTCGCAAATGATATAGCAGAAGAGGTCGCAAAAAAGATAGTCCCCTCTACAAGGACCAGGGAAATCTACAGACTGGCCAAAAAGCTGCTGAGACAATACAACATTGCCGCAGGCATGCGTTATTCTCTCAAAAAAGCAATATCAGAGCTCGGGCCTACTGGCTATCCCTTCGAAAAATACTTTGCCAGGGTGCTGAAAGGCCATGGATATTCAGCAGAGGTCGGCCGCGTAATCAACGGCTACTGCGTCCAGCATGAAGTGGATATCCTGGCAAAAAGCGGAAACAATCATTTCGTAATAGAGTGCAAATACCACAGTAACGGCGGCAAGCCAACGGATGTAAAGGTCGCGCTGTATATCCATTCACGATTCAATGATATTAAGAAGGCCTTTGAACTCACTCCTGAACACAGCCTTGAGGTTCACCAGGGATGGCTCGTGACAAATACACGCTGTACTACTGATGCGATAAAATACGCGGAATGCGTCGGATTGCGGATCTCATAATAGGTTGCAACTGCCAACTTTCGAGCAAGAATGTCGCTATCATGTTTGGCCATTGGCTTCACTGGGGCCGCTTTTGGTGCTGGAGTTTTGTTAGCTTCCTTACTCCCGATACCGCTCATTGAACCAGCCCGCACAGTTGAGTCTGCCATAATGTCACGACCATCAGGAGAAAGCACTCCCACTATAATTTGCCAACTTTTTTCGTCCATTCTCATAGCATTGCTTCTGATCTGCTGTGCCGCCGGTGCATTTTCGGGTATTCGTGCGTATTTTAAGGGGTTAGATTGTACTGTTTTAATGAGACTCGATGCATACGCGGATAGTAGGTCTTGTTCTTTTGCTGTCATCTTTTTCCAGTCAACAACGGGCACATAAATCGTAACCTTTGGAGAGTCAGTCAAGCCACCGAATAAATCAGGCGACTGATAGAATTTGTCTAATTTAGAATGATGAGAAAGAATTCGTAGGTGTAAGTTCCTTCCTTCGTTTATATCAGAGGATGCCATTGGTGATTCGGCAAACGCGGGGCAAATTAAAACAAGGCAAAAAAGTAAAGATAATCTTTTCAAGGCCACTCCTGAATGCCTTTATAAATTTATGCACAGAACGCGAAGCGTAACCCGCTGGCGAAACCACGAAAGATGAAAAACAAACCAGCGTTATCGCCAGTCGGGTTGACGCTATGTGGCTTCTTTATGTTTTGGCATTCTTGTTCTACTGTTAAGAAACAAGCGCCTTCTTTACCACTTCCGCAACTGAATCTTTTGTTATTCCGCGTTTCTTGCAGTAATCGGATTGGAGCCAATCGGAAAGCTTCTTTGTCCCTTTGCTTGAATTGCACGAGAAGCAGCACCGAGCGATATTTTCTCGGGTAATTATTTTTGCGTCGTTAATAATATGTTCCCACGTCGCTGTAGACTTTCTCGAAACTTTTGCTGGTCCGAATTCAGTGCGACAGTAGACACAGTTCATGTCTCGGCCCTTAACCTCTTTTTCTAACCAATCAGGGATATTCCAATTATTCATGGCTTTTTGTATTGTCTCTATTCGGCTGCTCAATTGGCTGTTGCCGTAATTATGCCGTTAATTATATTGCCACATCGCCGTGCATCAGCCGCGAGCGTACAACAAACGTGAAAACGAACCGCGCTTATTGCGACTCGGCTGGATGCGATTGTTGTGTGTTTTTCTCATTTCTTTTTTGTTAATTGAAATCGGTATGTTGATCACATGCGGCCCAAACAAATGTTTCAATAACGCCAGAATCATTTCTTTTTATAGACAATGGGTCCATAAAAAAACAGTAGTTGGTGACATGAGCTTCCCCAAAAACATCGGAATAAGCCAAAGTGCCAAATACATAAGCGCGGCGATGAGTCGTATCAGATGTGATTTCAATAATTTCAGCTTCGGTAAAAGGGCGGACATATTGTATCCAGCCAGTCAAAGGATTTTCAGCTTTTGGGAATACATTAGTGACCTGTTCAATTGGTTCTTGTGGAATTATGAAAATATATTTCTTGGGCAATGGGAAAGGCATAATCTCAATTGTTCCTCGTTTTGTGAAATGGCTGGCTGGTGTTTGTCCATAATTCACCATAGCAAATTCAACGCCGAGGGGCTTACCATTTATAAGGCCACGCCAACTACGGACGACAGGAGCGACATATGCTCGAAGTTGTCTCTTTTCGGTATCGCGGGAGATGCAAAGAGCGCCAATGCCGATAAAAACAAGGAAGACCGTACCCAAAGCTATCCAGAAATTAGCGTTCCTGAAGTTATAATTCATATTTTTTGGTGGAATCTGTATTATCACTGCCGTTTTTTTTATGGTTTTGTTCCCTGGATGGCTCGCTGCCATCACTGGCATTGATGACGACTTTATCCTTGTTCCTGTTTGTTTTTTTGTCCATGGTCTCGTTTATATACTATGCTTTCTTGGGCCTATACGTTGGATATTCAAATGATTCATATTATCTTTTCATGACACACAACATATTACTATGCGAACTTCCCTTTTATGCCGAAATCTATCACACTGCCTGACAGGGAGTCAATAAAAAAATCTTTAAAATCAACGAATTATAAAAAACCCACTTGACGTGAGTTTCGTATATGATCGATAATTCCGGGCAAAAGCGAACTTCGTATAGCAAGGGGGATTTTGCAAATGGGAACAAACGGTGCTGGATCGCGCAAAGCCGCAAAGTGCACAAAGAAAAACATAATCTTTTTGTAAGGGCGAACTGACGACCTCCTGCGCGAAAAAAGTGACGGCTGAGTTCTTGTAAACACGCAGGCTACCGCCGGCCACTGTCAATAGCACCATCTGACCGCACAGGTATTTGTGGTGAAATAATTTTCAAACATGCTTTAAGTCTGGAGGATAAAGCAGCATTCCCCCTCCGGAGATAAATTAAATGAAGCGGGCGGTAAAGTCAAGCCTCAGGTCTATAGACTGTAGGTGTTTAGACTGTTAGCAACAGAAAAACCATCAGTGGTTCGTTTTTTTGTCTAGCAGCCTACAGACTAATAGCCTAAACGACTGAGTAGATTCAGCCCTCTTGTGTCTCAGCAGGTTAGGTGAAAGGCGGCTATTACTTTTTTGCCGGCAGAGCAGCTCATTGAAGATCTCAACAGCCTTCCCGGTCTTTGCGACACGGACCTCGATTCCCTGTTCTTCAAAATATTTTATTGTGCCCTCCGGCACCTGCATCACACCCGTATTGCCTGTCCCTATGACCAGGATATCCGGTTTTGCCTTGACAATACCGGGAAGGTCCTCCTTATTGAGATAATGGCCTTCCTTCCTCCACCATGAAGAGTCAACCCTCTCAGGATAGACGATAACATCAGTTGTATAGGTCTTACCGTCAATGATTATCCTGCCAAATACATATCCGTCTATATGCATCTTCCCCCCTTTTAACATATAATTAATTCCAGTAATAGTTCAGCTATCAGCACTCAGCGGTCAGCTTTCAGCAAGAAAAAGGCGCGCGAAATAATAGCCGGGACGTTGGCTTGTTTATCAGCCTCGCATATTCTGCCTTTGACTTATAGCTTATTGCTGATGGCTGAACGCTTACTAATTCCATATTAGCATGAGACAGGCCGCGCTCCTCAGAAGACGCTGAACTTGAAATACTTTTTCGGGTTTTCCCTTATATCGGACATCAATACCTTCAGCTCTTTTATTGTATCTTTCAGCTCCTTTGCCATTTCCTCGTCCCGGAGCAGCGAGCCTGCGGTCCCTTCCCCTTTTTCGACCCTCTGCAGTATCGCTTGCAGATGGCTTGATGCCTGGGCGAGATTTTCATACAGTTGAGGGTCTTCGATAAGCCGGTTCAGGGTCCCCTGGCCTTTGCTCAGTTTCGTGCTGAAGTCCTCCAAAGATGCAGTTGCGCCAAGCAGCCGGTTATAGAGCGCAGGGTCTTCAACAAGCCGGTTTAAGGTCCCCTGACTGTTTAATTTACTGCCGAACCTTTCCATGGATTCCGAGGCTGCCAGCAGTCTGTTGTAAAGCAGATCATCACCCATAAGCTTCCCCACTGAGCCTTTGCCGTTTTGCATTGCAGCGGTCATCTCTGAAATCCGTTTTGAGGCGTCCTTCAGATTATTGTAGAGCGCGGGATCTTTGAGCAGTTGCGAAACCGTTCCCTGTCCCTCTCCGATAGCCATAATCATGGTCTCGATTTGACCGACGACATCGTCCATCTTCTTAAGCAGCACTGCCACGGTGGCGACCATCTCCTGTGCGCCGGTTTCAGTAGCGCCCTCCAGCATTTCTCCGGGCCGAAGGGCCGGGGCGTCCGATGAGCCGGAACTGAGTTCCACATATTTGTCGCCAAGGAGCCCCATCGTCTGCACAGTCGCATGGGAGTCTTTCTTCAGATAACCCAGAACATCACGATTTACCGCAATAGTAACAACAGTGCCATATTGATGACTAAGGTCAATGCTTTTCACCGACCCGACCTCTATGCCGGCAAACCAGACAGGAGAACCGCTCCGCAGCCCGCCGACATCCCTGAAATCGATTTTGATCAATTCCTTCTTGGATATGATATTGGCGATGTCTCCGGTAAAAAGCACAGTCAACAGGAGCGCCGCAAGCGCAAGGCTCATCACTATCCCGACTTTAAGCTTTGACCAGGCCAGCTGTTTTTTTATCTCATACATACATCTCTTCCTCCTCCTGATAAGTCTATAATCCCTGCAGTTTGCTCCCGGAGTGCAGTTCGCTGAGAAACTGCTGTATGTCGGGGTCAGCAGTGGCCAAAAGTTCCTCGCGGTTGCCGTCAAGCAGAATTTTGCCGTCTTTGAGGAACATGAACCGTTCAGCGACTTTTAATGCATCCGTAACCTTGTGCGTCACGATCATGAAACCTTCCCCGTCTTCTGCCAGACTGACTATCAGTCTGCAGATATTGTCTGCATTGACCGGGTCCAGGCCGGATGTCGGTTCATCGTAGAGAAACATCCTCGGATCACATCCTGCAAGAGAACGTGCAATCGCGACCCTGCGGTGCATGCCGCCGCTCAGCTCCTCCGGCTTCAGGTAAATAGCAGACTCAACGTCCACGATCCTGAGTATCTCGCGGACCTTCCGGTCAATCTCCTCCTCAGTCAGGCGTGTATACTCCCGCAGGCAGAAGGCGACATTCTCCTTCACATTCAGTGAATCAAAGAGCGCGCCTTCCTGAAAGACAATGCTGAATTTCATCCTCGGCTCCCTCAGTTCTTCCTCTGTTTTTGCGGTTATGTCGTCACCGTCTATGAAAATCCTCCCTGAATCAGGCCTGATCAGTCCGAGGATAAGCTTCAGGATCGTTGTCTTGCCGAAGCCGCTTCCGCCGAGGATGGCGACCCGTTCACTGAAATCCACTGAGAAGCTCACGTCGCTGAGGACATTTTTTGTGTTATACGCAAACGATACATGATCAAACCCGATCATACGGAAAACCCCAAGACATAGAGCAGTATCCTAGTAAGAACAAAATCAAAGATAATGATCATAATGATAGACAGCACCACGGCCTGTGTCGTCGCCCGCCGCAGACCCTGTGAGCCGCCTTTTGTAGATAGCCCCATAAAACAGCAGATGCAGGTGATCAGAAAGCCGAAGATAAACGGCTTGAAGCTGCCGGAGAAGACATTTTCAAAGGTCAGCACCTGCCGGATAGAGCTCCAGAAGAACGTGCCGCTTTGGTGGCTGATAAAGACCGCTATGTAATAACTCCCCAGGAGCGCGACCAGATCGCCGATAATCGTCAGCACAGGCAGCATTATAAGGGAGCTGATTATCCTCGGGGTGACCAGCTTTTTGATCGGGTCAACTCCAAAGACCCGGAGCGTGTCGACCTGATGGCCAAGGACCATCGAGCCCAGCTCAGAGGCAATGCCTGCCCCGACCCTGCCTGTGTAGACCAGCGCAACAACCATAGGCCCCAGTTCCCTTATTATCGATATGCCGACGATCTTCCCTGTATAGGTCTTCAGTCCCATGACCGAAAGTTCGGCCGAGAGCTGCAGGGACAGGGCCATGCCGACAAAGAGCGATACCAGGACAATTATGAAGAATGACCCTGCGCCTGCGTAATCCATCTGCTCTATGGTGTCGTTGAAATAAAAAGGTTTTCTGACAATGCCGAGCAGCCCTCTGGCAGACAGCAGATAGAACTCCTGCAGGTCATATACAAGTTCTTTGAGTCTGAGAGTGTTCACGCTTATTGTCGGACCCTGCCTTTCTTTCTGCAGTCTTCCTTCTATTATACACTGCGATGGAAAATCCTCAACTCATGGCCTGCTTCAGCGGCCTGACTCTGCTGTTTTACATCCCCGATCTGGAAGCATAATATCGCTCGCTATCAGTCTTGATAAGACTGCCAGGACCGGTTCTGCAAGCACGGCCTGCTGCAACTTTATTGCAGGCATGAAAATTCTGAGGTATAATGAGCATCTGTATGCCTGATAATAAGAACTTGCAAGTATCCGGGGCCATTCTTGAGGGCTTTCTAAAGGCCAGCATAAAGCTCAACATCATAGCAGAACTCAAGCTGCGACAATCGAAAATATTGACCCTGTTCAGTGGTATCCGCTGGAAAACCTGCTGGATTTGCAGCAGGTCGTTTCTGACAATTACAAACATGCAGGGCCCATATTCGAAAAAATCGGTCAATCCATGATGACCACCTGGTATCACCTTGGGCCTGGGAAGGAATTGATCAGGACAGGGCGCTGATTTTTTGCATTTCCAAAGCGGGTCAAACGGCTACAGAAGTGTTGTTGCGGGGCCTGAAGATTTTGTCGGGAATTTCAATCTCATTGAAATAGATGAAATAAAGGGCCTTGCAAAGATACATAGCACAACCCCTTTTAACAGGGATTTGGAAAAGGGTATTATTCTTGGCGGCATGTCCGCACCCGGCGATCTTGATTATATTCATGTCAGCAATAGTGAACACCAGGATTATTTTGTCATCAGATTTCATAAAGACCATAATAAGACAATCTCTGACTTTATCGGGGATGATTGTTTTTCAAGAGATTTGAAAATGGACGCAAACACCTTCGAAGGCATTTGCTGGAAATATAAGGCGGCCTTGCTGGAACTGCAAAAAGAGAGGGACTTCTGGTCAGCCCTCAATGAAACCATAGAGTCAGCCTATGAAGCTCTTCACAACTCAGAACAAAGGATGAAGCTTCATCTTATGCTGACCCCCCTCGGTGTCATCGAATGGGACGTGGAATGCCGGGTTGTACAGTGGAACCCTTCTGCTGAAAAAATCTTTGGATATCTCCGGGATGAGGCGCTCGGATGTCACGCCTCCTTTATAGTTCCGGAGAGCGGGAAAGATAATGCCTGCCACGCCTGGAGCGCTCTTCTGCAGAAATAAAGGCGCAACGAAAATCACAAATGAAAATATAACAAAAGACAACCAGCTCATTTACTGCGAATGGTATAACACGCCGTTGGTGGACCCCAAAGGCAGCGTCTCTGGTATTGTCTCATTGGTCCAGGATAGTTACTGACCGCATACAGGCGGAGGTGGCTTTGCTGGAATCCGAAAGGAAATACAGGAACCTTGTCGATCACGCACCCATTGGAATTTACACAACCACTATACAGGGCGATTTTCTCTATGCAAATCAGGCGCTGGCGGATATTTTCGGGTTCGAATCTGCTGAAAAGATAATGTCACAGCCGGTGACCTTGCGCTATAAAAATATCAGGGACAGGCAGCTATTCATCGAAACACTCAGGAAATCAGGTGCTGTAGACTCTTTTGAAATTGATGTCCTCACTGCCGAAGGAAAAACCAGACATGTCATTATCAGTGCGTTCCTCGACCGGGACATTATATCCGGCATGGTACTGGACATCACTGACCGCAAGAGGGCGGAAGAGGAGCGGCTTGAAATGGAGCGCAAACTGCTTCACACTCAGAAGCTCGAAAGCCTCGGAATTCTTGCAGGCGGGATCGCCCACGATTTCAACAACCTGCTTATGACGATTATGGGAAACCTCGACCTGGCGCTTCTGAAGCTCTCTCCGCTTTCCCCGGTTCGTGAGAATATCGAGCATGCCCTGCAGGCAGCTCAACGCTCTGCGGACCTTACAGGCCAGATGCTTGCCTACTCAGGGAAAGGCATGTTTATAGTCAGAAAAATGAACCTCAGCGAACTGGTCGAAGAGATTGCCCATCTCCTGAAAACCTCAATCACCAAGAGCGCGACTCTGCGTCTCAACCTGCAGAGGAATATTCCGGACATTGACGCAGACCCCGGTCAGGTACAGCAGATCATCATGAACCTGATAACCAACGCCTCCGAGGCCATAGGAGAAAGTACCGGCGTCGTTACGCTCTCCACCTATGTGCAGGACTGCGATGAAGCGTATCTGCGTAATAGCCGGCTGGATGAAAAGCCATTACCTGGCAGGTTCGTCTGCCTGGAGGTATCTGATACAGGTTCAGGAATGGATACAAATACCATGCAGTTGCTCTTTGACCCGTTCTTTACTACAAAGGCCATGGGCAGGGGGCTGGGCATGTCCGCGATGTTGGGGATTATGCGTGGCCACAGGGGAGCAATTTTGGTGGACAGCGTTTTGGGACAGGGCACTACGATCAGGGTGCTGTTTCCAGCAACGGTTACATCAGAAGACATAACTGGCTCCAGCCAAAGCTGAAGACGCTGACATAAAAATAGGGTCCTGCGCTGCGCTGCGCAGGGGAACAGTCCTCATCGTGGATGACGAAGAGATGATTCTCGTTGTATGCAAGGAAATGCTCGTGAAACCTTGGCTTCTCCACGCTTACTGCTGAAAACGGATTAGAGGCTGTGGAGGTTTTTAAGAGACAGGCATCGGATATTGACTGCGTCATACTTGACCTGTCAATGCCTAAGATGGACGGTTTAGCGGCTTTTGAGGAGATTATCCGGATCAAGCCTGATGCAAAGGTGATACTCTCAAGCGGATACCATGAACAGGAGGCTTCCGGCCGGTTCCCTGATAAAAAGCCGGCTGGATTCATTCAGAAACCCTATACGCTCAATAACCTGCGGTCCGTGATTGACCGCATACTGAAATAAGAATCTGGGACATTGTCTGATTGCGCATATATCCCCGATCAGTCTCACTGAATGATTTGCAGTGCTTTACTGTTGTCTGCCCTCGTAATAATGAAGCCGGGGCAGGTGTTTAATCCAAGACAGTAATGACCTGGCTGTTCGTATTGAAGATTCCCTCCGGCAAGACCGCAGGGGATATCGCTCGCTATCCATTTATTTCAGGACGACCCTGTTTCTTCCGCTGTCTTTTGCCTCATACAGGGCCTTGTCAGCTGTACTGGCAAGAAAATTCTCATCAGGGCACTGGGGAAATGAGGCTATGCCGCAGCTGAAGGTCGAATAAAACTCCCTGCCGTCGGACTGATGTTTTATTCCTGAGAAATTGGCACGGATTTCATCCAGTATTATCCGGGCATTTTCAGCTTCAGTATCTTCAAGAATTACCGCAAACTCTTCTCCTCCGTAGCGTCCGATAATATCAGTCCTGCGAAGCCGCTGCCGCAGGAGGTTCGACAGACTTTTGATGACCCTGTCGCCTGCAGGATGTCCGTATGTATCATTGACAGTCTTAAACCTGTCTATGTCTATCATCGCAAAACACAATTTCCCGGTCCGCCTTCTCGCCTTCTCAACCGCGATATCAAGCTGTTCCTTTATCTTTGTATGGTTAAGCAGTCCTGTCAGGCTGTCGCAGTTCATGAAAGACCGTATGATCCGCATACGTTCAGCCCTCTGGGATATCGAGGATATAAGATGGTCGGGCTTGATGGGCTTAGTCAGAAAATCGTCTCCGCCAGTGCCCATGGCAGTCAATTGTTTCTTTATATTCATTTCAGAAGAAAGAAAAACTATCGGAATGCTGACAAACGCGTCCATCTGCCTGATGACCTTTGAAAGTTCTATGCCTTTGCATACAGGCATATACATATCCATCAGTATGAGGTCAGGATTAAACTCGCTTATGTGGGAGACGATTTTAACCAGGTCATTGGCAACTTCTGTAATCATTCCCGCCTGTGTCAGCATGAGAGAGTAGTAGGCCGAAAGTTCGGCATCGTCATCAATAACCAGTATGCGGTAAGGTTCGACTGTCATGCCCGAGGTAAGCGAATCCAGCTTGTCAATGAGCAAGGCGGTATTGAGGGGCTTTACGAAATAGGCCTCTGCTCCGGCGCGGACAGCCTGCAGGCGCAGATCAAAGTCAGCACAACTGGAGATGAATATTAAAGGAACATTCCCCATGAACTCATTGCGGATCTCACTTATGGCCCTGGCCTCTGCTGAATCCGCTCCGTGGAAAGTCATGTTGATGATTATAACAGACGGATTAATATGCTTGGCCCCTTCCCTCAGTTCAGCAAGGCTGGTGAAAGGCGTTACCAAATACCCGAAATAGCGCAATTGGAGCGAAAGGTTCCTGATCAGGACATGATCTTCCTCAACAATAAAGACAATCTTTTCATGAGGACGCAAAGAATGCGGAATTTCAGGTGCTTTACAGCAGTCTTGTATATCGAATGAGGAATTGTTCTCATTGAGGGCTGATCTTAATGACTCTATGCAGAGGCTGATCCTGAGGTCAGGGTACTCACTCTGATTTCCCGTTTTTTCTGCCCGGGATTGAAGACCCCCTCCGGCAAGACCGCTGGGAATCTCAATGCAAGGCATATTTTTTTCATTATATTCGCTCGCTGACCCAGTGGCTAGACCACGGGGAATATCGCTCGCTATCCATTTAATCGTCGCCTCAAGGGTTTTCGCAGCAGAGCTCACGTCTTTAAACCCGAAGGAGGCTGCCGAACCTGCCAGGGTATGCGCTGCCCTCACCGCGTTTTCCATTGCCTCAGTGTCGGATTGGTTCGCCAGGAAAACAACGCAGCACTCCTCCAGATGCCTGATTCTTTCAGGCAGTGTTCCGGCAAACCTTTTATGCAGATCCTCCAGCCGTTTTCGCATCTTAAGTTTTATGACCCGCTGATATTATGCTGTTTTAGTATATATTCCTCCAGGACTTTCTTTACAGAGGGCATAACCAGGTAAGCATGGCCATTGCATCGCCGCGTTAATATCTGTTGGAATAACGACCTCCTGAGCGAAAGGCAGCTCTTTCAACTGCTGTTCTTAGGACTAAAGCACTGTCCATTGCTGTGGCAGAAAGATCCTTTCATAGGTCATGAGCGCAAAGCTGTCTGTCATGCCTGCTATAAAATCGCAGACCATCCTGTGTCTGTTCAGTTTTTTCTCAGCCGGTATGTCGGTAAATACTTCTTCTACATGCTCCATATAATATTCATAGAGGTCTCTGAGTATCTTCTTGGCTTTTTTAAATTCATTCAGAATTACAGGACTCTCATAAACATGCATGTAAAGAAAATCCCTCAGCTTATATGCTACCCCTGACATCTTTTCGCTCATCTTCAGTTCTTCAAGATCTGTTTCCAGAGAGCTGTAGATAAAATCCTTTACCATGACATCTATTCTTTTTGAGTGGGTATCGCCGAGCACCTTCAGGATTGACTTTGGTATATCTGATTTCTTTATTACCTCTGCCCGCAGTGCATCGTCGAGGTCATGGTTTACATAGGCTATCAGGTCAGAGACTCTTACAATCTGGCCTTCAAGGGTCTCTGCGCGTGCTGATTTTGTATCAGGGATGATCAGCCCCTTGCCCTTGGAATGCTTGACAATGCCGTTTCTCACCTCATGAGTCAGATTCAGTCCCTTGCCGTTTCTTTCAAGAAAATCCACTACCCTTAGACTCTGCTTGTAATGATCAAAACCTCCTGGATGGATCTCCCGCAGGATCATCTCTCCTGCATGTCCGAAAGGCGTGTGGCCAAGGTCATGTCCCAGGGCTATAGCCTCTGTAAGGTCCTCATTGAGGCGCAACGCCTTCGCGACCGTCCTTGCGATCTGGGAGACTTCAAGCACATGGGTGAGGCGGGTCCTGTAGTGGTCGCCCTGCGGGGCGAGAAATACCTGTGTCTTATGCTTCAGCCTTCTGAAGGCCTTTGAATGGATGATTCTGTCCCTGTCGCGCTGAAAGGAAGTCCTGATCTCATCTTCATCTTCGAAAACCGCGCGGCCCCTGCTCTGAGCGCTGAGACATGCCTTTTCATGCAGCAGCTTTTTTTCAAGCTCCTCTGTCTGTTTACGTATTGTCATGTTTGCGGACCGTTCTCCTGCTCATTACCATGCTCAAGGCCTATGGTCTTCAGCCAGGCCGCGATCTCGTTTCTGGCTGCCTTTGCATTAAAACCATACCATAGTTTTCTCTCTTTCGGATATTGCCCAAGCGCGTCTTTGAATCTCCTGAAGGCATTTTTACCGTCAAGGAGACCCAGAAGTGTTTGTTTGAGCGTATCGTCCTCGAGCGTCAGGGCAAATTCCTTCATTGTGTTGTATCCGTACTTATGATTTCTTTCAGGTATCCTTGCATACCGTTCCTTTTCATAGATGAATATATCCAGGGCGAGCTCTATTTCATCCTCCATCCATTCAGGGATTACAGGAACTTTCTCAACTTCAACATCTTCGAAATCACCTATATCATCATCATAGCTTTCCTCGAGAATCTCCTGCGCCTTTTTTATGATATCTTCGGATAGTATGATTATCTCGCCGGTTTCCCTGTCCAGGAAATAATCAAAGGCATCTCGTACTGTATCTTCCATGGCCTTCTGTACTTCGTCAAAATCTATCTGCATTTATTATCCTGTGAAAATCAGTCTGCGGCAGAAACCGCAAGGCGTCCATTATTTGAAAGTTTATTTTTTGGTGTCATTCCCGCAATCCCGGAAGCCTTCGGGAGTCGGGAATCCTTCCGAAATATCCCGGATTCAGGCGCTGAATGACAGAAATTTGCGACCTGTGCCAGAGACCACAGGGTGTTAATTCATTATTAAGAATAAACTGAATTGATTTTTTTGACAAGTTCATAGATAGAAGGATAATCTTTGCTTGCCAGGGCTGTCTCTTTCACAAGATATTCCATAGCCTGTGGTATATGCTTTAAAAAATATTTCTTCCCTTTCACCTTAGACAAGAAACCATATGCTCCGAGCGCCTGCATATGCCTCTGTAGCCTGCAAAGCAATAGAGAATATCTGAATTCATCCTCATCAAAATCCCTTTCAAAATCCCTACCAAAATCACTTGATAAGCCAGACCTCATTTTTTCTATATAGCAGCAAACCAACCGCTCCCGCATATCGTCTTCAATCCTGTAGTATGGGTCCCATAGCACAGAGGCAAGATCATATGCCGGCGGCCCCATCCGTGCGCCCTGATAATCGATGAGCCTTGGAGTCCCATTTTTAGTTATCATTAGATTCTGTGACTGAAAATCCCTGTGCACAATTGCCTTGGGAAATGAATCAACCCTCTCTGCAAGCATTTTGAATTCCACCTCCAGCTTATGTTCATCTTTTATTGTAATACCTGTAAGGCCTGAGACAAACCTTTCCAGAAAATAACTGGTTTCCCATCTTAGGTGTTCGTAATCAAAGACCCTGGAGTAAAGCAGCTGACACTCTGCGCTCTTTCTGCTCACAGATGTATGAAGCTTTACCAGTATATCCAGCACCTTGCGGTAGATTGCCTCTGCAATCTCCGGCTCTCTCCTGCATTTCAGCCATGAATAGAGGGAGATATCTCCCAGATCTTCGAATATTGCCTGTTTCTGCTCCCTGTCTGCTCCGAACAGCTCAGGAACCGGCAGGGAATGTCTTCTGAAAAACTCAGTATATGCTATATGCCGCTCAAAATCAGGATCATCCTGAGAACAGACCATAAGTACAGCAGATTTTCGGGTATCATTAAGCCTGTAGTATTTTCTGTCAGACCCACCAGTGCCTATTAATCTGGATTCCAGGTCTTTTACAGGTCTTTCGAAAAATCTCTCCAGCATATCTTCTGAAAAATCTGCTGATTCTCCTTTTGCTTTTTCAAGCCTGATTATATAGTCAGGCCCGACAACAGCATCCTCAACTCTGCTTCCCTCAGGCAGGTCAGCATCAGGGAGGAAAATGCAATTTTTCAGATATGTGCCTGAATTGATTACGCATCTGCTTTCAAAGGCTGCGTATCCTTCTATTTCTGCCTTGCTGCAGTCCGAAGAAGAATGGACATATATTGTTTCCCCTGACTTTTCCAGTGCTTCAAAGACAGCAGCGGCATACGCAGCAGGAGTTCCTATATCAGTCCAGGCACAGCCAGAGAAATCAACTGTGCCCATTTTTTTGCCTGAAGCCTGTGCCTTCAGCCATGCATCAACAACACTCGAATTCCCCTCAGGCAAAAAATCAAGAAAATCTCTGGAATAAACAGCTATGCCTGTAAATGCTACTTTACATAATCCGGGAGGCAGCCCTGCTGCCGACTTTCCTGTGTTTTTAAAAATGCCGGCACTGTCTACCCATATATTATTGAACTTTTCGTAGTCGTGGACAGCCAAAGTCGCGGTATTCCCTGATGAAAAATGCTCTTCTACGAGCCTCCCGAGGCTTATATCAGACAGTATGTCTGCGTTATGAACAATAAATGCTGAACTGCCCAGAAATTTCTCAGCGTTTTTTAGCGCGCCACCTGTCCCGAGTATCGTTTTTTCATGAAAAAGTTCAATATTATCAGCATATTGCGAGGCATCCAGCCATTGCATGAGCACTTCAGACTTGTGATGCGTATTAATCCCGATGGAGTCTATGGGAAGCCCGGCAAGCCTTTCAAGGACAATCTCTATTACAGGTTTCCCAAGTACAGGCAATAAAGGTTTGGGAATGTAATTTGTTATCGGCCTGAGTCGCTCACCGAAGCCTGCTGCCAGTATGAATGCATTTATCTTTTTCACTAATACAGGAGATGTTTGGTCCTTATTTTTCTGTTAAAATCATCTGTGTCTTTCTTCCACCATGCTTCCATGATATCCAGATCTGTGCCGGCTTCTATATCCTTCCTGAATCTGCCAGTACCCGCAAGGATGTCTATTGGAAGCAGTTTTTCCTCATATTCGTAGGGTGGTTTATTCCATGAAAAATCTTCTGGATAGAGTCCTTTGATTGATTTCAGTATTGCGGCCGCTGTCAGAAACGGTTTAAACCTATTTCTTTCAGTGACATGTATCTGAGCGCCACCGCAGATTTTGCCTGCATGTTTCTGGAAGGTTGGCAAAAAATGAAGGGGCCTGAAAATAACTCCTGTAAGCCTGCATTCCTTAAGCCTTTTTACCAGGACATCAGGATCTACGAAGGGTGCTCCGAATATCTCAAACGGTCTGGTTGTACCCCTGCCCTCGCTGAGATTGGTCGCCTCAAGCAGACACATGCCAGGATAAACAGTTGCTGTCTCAAGCGTGGGCATATTCGGGGATGGCATTGCCCATGGCAGACCTGTGTCATCAAACCACATATGCCGTTGCCAACCTTCCATGCCTATGATATGCAGATCGAGTGCAGGATAATAGACATCCTTTAAGTAAAGAGCCACTTCCGCAATAGTCATGCCGTGCCTGACAGGCAGGCTGCGTAATCCAACAAATGATGCATATTCAGGCTGAAGCACAGGCCCTTCTATCATATTTCCACCTATTGGATTCGGCCTGTCAAGGACAACAACAGCTTTTTTATGTTCCTGGCACGCCTCCATAACAAGGGCCATTGTCCAGATAAATGTATAATAGCGGGCCCCGACATCCTGCATATCAATAACTACTGCATCTATGTTCATCAGCATCTCAGGAAGGGGCTTGCGGCTTTTGCCGTATAAACTGTACACAGGCAAGCCTGTAGCAGGGTCACGGTACCCCTCCCATTCTATCATATTGTCCTGTGTCTCACCTTTTATACCGTGCTGTGGGCCAAACAATACGCTGAGCCTGCATTTTTTCGCCTTAAAAAAAAGTTCTGTTGAATGAATATATCTGCTGTTTATCGATGCAGGGTGGACCAGGAGTCCTATATTTGCAGCCTTGAGGGATTTTGGCCAGACTTTTTCGAATCTTTCGAGGCCTGTTCTTACTTTTGGTGACATATGAAGAGCTGTCCCGGGGTTATTCTAATAAGAGATCGCGGATAACCATCGTTAACTCCTTGAGCTTCTGTTCCTGGTTATGTGGTGTTAGTTCGAATAACCTTACATCATCCCTTTTCCTGATCTCGCTTATCAGACCTGTGCCTTTATCAGGGATGGTAGCTACGAGAGGCTTGTCAGAGTTAAGCAGCTCTACAATGAGTTTGGAGAATTTCTTTGATTCGCATTCTGCTTTGCCAATCTCATCCACAAAGTACAATCCTGTTTTTTTCTCTTTCAACATTATCTGCTGCAGAAAATCTTCGAATCCCTTAATATCTATCTTATATTTCCCTGCGCTGTGTTTTGACTTCATGTTAATATGGGCAAGTGTCATTGTGTCGCCATTGAGGTTCTCTATCTCAAGACCTGCCCGTTCCCCGTTTTCCAGGATTGCAGACGTAAAAAAACCAGCTGGATTAAACTCTTTGAAGATAATGCAGAGTTTCCGGATCAATTCTGTTTTGCCGACACCCGGCAGTCCTGTAATTAAAATATTGTTCATTGAGCTAATATATCGAGAAGCCTGTCCAGTTCTTCCAGGGAGTAATATTCTATCTCGATTCTCCCGCTTTTTTTATTTTTTTGGATAATGCGCACCTTTGTTCCCAGACTTTTTTTGAGGCCTTCCTCAAGTGACCGGATCTGTGGATCCTTGGTGCTGACTGCTTTCAGAGGCCCTGACGGTTTCTTTGCCAGCGTCTCGGCCTCTCTTACACTAAGGCCCTTTTTTATGACCTTCCGTGCAGCCTCGATCTGATTCAGTCGGCCGTCTATAGAGAGCAATGCCCGTGCATGCCCCATACTTAATCCACCATTATATAACATATCTTTGATTTCGTCAGGCAATTTTAATAGTCTGAGATAGTTTGCAACCGTAGCCCTTTCTTTGCCTACTTTATCTGCAAGCTCCTCCTGGGTCATATTAAAGTCCTGCTGCAGCCTGTTAAAGGCCTCTGCAGTTTCTATGGGATTAAGGTCCTCCCTCTGGATATTTTCGATAAGGGCAATCTCAAGGGCATCTTTTGAAGCAACGTTTTTAACAAGGGCAGGGATTTTTTTCAGGCCTGCAAGTATTGATGCCCTCCATCTGCGTTCGCCTGCGATAAGACTGAATGTCCCGTCACCAGTCCTGGAAACAATAATAGGCTGCAAGACCCCTTTTTCTTTTATGGAAATCGAAAGCTCTTTTAACGCATCCTCATGAAAGGCCCTCCGTGGCTGTTGCTTGCCAGGCAGTATCCGTTCAATGTCCAGAAATAATATATTATCACCCTTATCAGGGATAAGGGCATCAAGCCCTTTACCTAACGCTGTTTTCACGTAACATCTCCTTTGCCAGGGCGAGATAGCTCTGAGCTCCGCGGGACCTGACATCATAGAGCAAAACAGGCTTGCCATGGCTTGGCGCCTCTCCCAGCGCAATATTTCTGGGGATAATTGTCTGATACACCTTGTCTCCAAAGTGTTTTTTTACTTCTTCAACAACCTGATGAGCAAGATTATTTCTGGTATCAAACATGGTCAATAAAATGCCTTCGATCTCAAGGTCAGGCTTGAAAGCTCCCTGTACAAGCTGTATAGTCCTTGCGAGAAGGCTCAAACCTTCAAGCGCATAATATTCACATTGGACAGGCACAAGTATAGAATCAGATGCTACCAGGGCATTCAGGGTCAGGATACCAAGTGAAGGCGGACAGTCGATAAGAATATAACGATATTCGTCTTTGATTCCAGATAAGGCATCAGACAGGATAGTTTCGCGTCCTTCCCTCCCTACAAGCTCAACCTCAGACCCTAACAGGTCTATGCTCGACGGAGCGATCATGAGATTTTCAATGGCTGTCGGCTGTAAGACCTCTCCAATCGAGCATCTGCCCGATAATACGTCATATAGAGTCAATGGTAATTCGCCTCTGGAAATCCCTATGCCGGAGGTCGAATTCCCTTGGGGATCAGCATCTATCAGGAGGATCTTTTCCCCTGAAAGAGCGAGTGACGCTGCGAGATTGATCGCTGTCGTTGTCTTTCCGACACCACCCTTCTGGTTTACTATGGCAATTATTTTATTCATGTTATTTTATTCATGGGTTTCGGTATTATAGCATGCCTGAAAAATATTCATCGTCTTAAACAGACTCTAACCCCTGTTTTATCATGTTCCACGTGGAACATTACAGTAGAGAATCTCGCTAAAGTGTCCAATTGTCACCCTGATCATGACATAATCGGCTGTTTTCTGACTTTTGCAAAAGTCCCAGCAATAAATCTGTTTTTGCCAGAAAACAAAAAAATTGTTCCACGTGGAACAATCAATTTTTATTTCTTTTTTAAATTTCCGAGAATTTTCAGACTCAAAGGGGTAATGGAGTAGTATCTCTTGCTATTACTAGAAATCAGGCTCAACTCTTTGAGTTTACGTATATTCAGCTTAATAGCATCAGGTGCAATCTTTATTAATTTTTCTATGTCTTCCAGTTTTAAAGGCCCTGTCTTCTCCAGAAGCAACAATAGCTTTACAATACTTTGAGACTCACTTTTTTCGTCCAATGACATAAGTTTTTGCCTGATCTCGAACAACTCCATAGGCGTCACCTTGCCCATGACCCTTTTTTTATTCTCTATGTCCTCGCCAAGATATTCAAACTCAACTTTCACCGCAGAGTCCATTTTAAAGTCAACAGCCCTTCTGGCGCTCTCTTCAAAACTTTCCTTGAAGTCCTGAAAATTCCTGAAACCTGATTTTTGTATATCGATGAGGGGTATATCAGCAAGCCTCTTAAAGCTTACATCAAGCACCTTGAGCAGTCCCAGATTGAACGACTTGTAGATTTTATTCTTTTGCACATTCAACGTCTTCCAATCTCTGAAAGACACTGTTATCTTGCCAGACTTTATTGCTTCGTGATATTTTTGTTTAAATGAAAGCATTATTAAAATTTTGCCTTAACAAATAGATATCCCATAATTTTACATTAAACTGACAAAAAAAGGTTAGCAATGTCATATGAAACACTTACTTATTTCATATCACCTTGAATTTAAAGTATTTTCCTGCTTTTTCATGGAATTAATCAGTATTTATAAGATTTGATTATACATTATTTCCATAATACCTTATATAATTAATCTAATTGAATCAAGGCGTTAGCCAAGTGAAAATAATAATAAGGCATTTATAAACTGAGTAACTTGTTATTTATAGTTTTTTGTTTATTAAAAGCTGTATTAGCCGAAGATTTCGGGTAAATCAGACCAGCATCGATTTTATTAATACTCTGATGGATAGACATGAAGGTAAAACTGGATTGGGCATTTGTGATGGCTAAAGAGGCAGCAGTAAATGATTGACAAACTTCAGCCCTCAGTCTAAACACCTGAGCAGTTACTTTTATTTTGATATTTCTGCTTTTCTGCATAAAGCCTGTCTTCATAAATTAATATATGGAATCATGCTATGTTATTATTTCAGATGTCTGAATTAATAAAAATTTCCCTTGTTCTGTTTCTTATATTATTCCTTCTCAGAAAAAAACTGAATATCGGCTACGTAATGCTTATAGCTTCATCCGCCCTTTTTGTACTCTATGGCATGGATGCGGCAGACATCGCAGCTACAATAAAAAGGACCCTGGTAAGCAGTATCACAATAAAGCTGCTCCTCGCACTTTCACTCATAAGAATTCTCGAGTTGATATTAAGAGAAAAAAACATTCTTTCTGCCATGATGTCAGCATCAAAAATCCTGTTTAAAAAAAGAAGGGCTATCATCATCTCGATGCCCATGCTGATCGGGATGCTGCCATCACTAGGAGGCGCTTACTTCTCAGCGCCAATGGTTAAGGAGGCCACATCAGGTATAAATATGAGCCAGGAAGAGAAGGCCTTCATCAACTACTGGTTCAGACATCCCTGGGAATTCATACTTCCTCTTTATCCAGGCATATTGCTGGCTTCTGCTGTATCGAATATACCTCTTTATAACCTCATCAAAGCAAACATGATTTATGCGGTCCTGCTGCTTGCAACCGGCTTTCTCTTTGCCATGAGAGGAATCAGGGGAGACCCTCATAAGGCAGCAAATGAACAGGCTGAAGAAAAAAAAACCCGCAACCGCATTTTAAAAGAAGATCTGGCAAGCTTCCTGCCGATAGTAACAGTCCTTTCGCTTGTTGTCATCCTTCACATGGAGCTTCACTATGCGCTTCTGGCCATAATAGCTCCTCTTTTCGTTCTATACAGATACAGGGCTGCTGATATCCTGCGTGTCACAAGGCATGGCTTTGCGCTAGAGGTAATAGTAATGATATTCGGCGTAATGCTCTTCAAAGAGACAATGGAGACATCAGGGGCTGTCAATAATTTAAGCAGATTTTTTATTCAGCAGAAGATCCCTTTTCTTCCCATTGTATGTATATTGCCGTTTATGACAGGCATGATGACAGGCATAACAGTCGGGTTTGTAAGCAGTACATTCCCTCTGCTTATCAGCATGAGCGGCGGGGCTTCACTCGCCCTGATATCCCTGGCCTTTGCAGCAGGTTTTATAGGCGTTCTTCTGTCCCCTGTTCATCTCTGCCTTGTCTTAACAAAAGAATATTTCAAGGCTGACCTATGGGGTATATATAAAAAAATACTGCCTGCCAGCGCAGTAATATTTATCGCAGCTGTTATTGAATATACTATCCTCCGCTGAAAAAAATTATTATTTCTCTTTTCTGTTTTTCATCCTTTACTCTGTGCCCTCTGTGGCAAAACTTTTTCAAGAGTCTCTGCAATCATTTATGCTATATTTACATAACACATGCTAAAAGAACTCAGGATCAAGAACCTCGCGATAATAGGCGACCTGTCTGTCAGCTTCGGCAATGGGCTGAATGTCCTTACCGGTGAAACAGGCGCAGGAAAATCGATTATTGTTGACGCTCTCGGGCTCGCCCTGGGAGACAGGGCCCAGACTGATATGATACGGTCAGGGGAAAACGAGGCCTCTGTCCAGGCTTACTTCGAACTCGATGATGCTATGTCCCTGCCTGATATAGGCATAGATATTTCGGAAGATATTGTTCTTCGCAGGACACTTTCTGCCTCCGGCAAAAGCAGGGCCTTCATCAATGATACTATGGTGACCCTGCATACCCTCTCAGAGATAGGGAAATCACTGGTAGACATTCACAGCCAGCATGAGCATCAGAGTCTTCTGAAAGCAGAAAAACAGAGAGCAATGCTTGATTCCTACGGCAGGCTTCAAACTGAGCTGAATGCAGTTGCTTCACTTTATCAGGAAGTGCTGGCTCTCAGAAATGAGTTCGATGACCTGGGAGCAAAAGTCAAAGAAAGGGCCCACAGGTCTGATCTGCTGCGGTTCCAGGTCAATGAGATAGACTCCGCTTCATTGAAGGCTGGGGAAAAAGAGGATCTCGAAGAGGAAAAAAATATACTTTCAAATCTATCCAGGTTAAATGAGCTGATAGAGAAAGCATACTCGCTGCTCTATTCATCAGACAACTCATGCACTGAACAGCTTTCCTCGGTACTATCAGCATTGCGGGAGATGCATGCCATTGATACCAGCGTTGAGGAAACATTACGAATAGTTGAATCAGCAATGCCCCTTGTGGAGGATGCGGCAATAGCCTTGCGCGGATACAGAGAGAAATATAACATTGACCCAGACAGGCTTGAGGCAGTCGATGACAGACTCGAATTGATCAGAAAACTCGAAAAAAAATACGGTCAAGACATCATTGAGATAACAAACTACAGGGACAAGGCAGCAGAAGAGCTGAATGTCATCGAGTCCTCTGATGAAAAGCTCTCCTCTATACAGGCGACTGCTGAGCCAGAAACAGGATGCGCTACTGAAGGCCGCACAGCTTCTCTCAGAAAAACGGTCAAAAAACGCACGTAAAATTGAAGCCCTCATCATAGCCAATCTCAAAGACCTCGCCTTCGGGGCACCGTCATTTAAAATAGATCTATGCCAGGAAAAAGACCAAGACAACAGATACATAATCAATTCTCATGGCATGGACCGTGTTGAATTCCTCTTTTCAGCAAATCCCGGAGAACCGCTAAAACCCCTTTCGAGGATAATCTCAGGCGGAGAGCTCTCCAGGGTCATGCTGGCCCTCAAAAGCATACTGGCTGAAGTAGACAGCCTGCCTGTCCTGATCTTCGATGAGGTTGACGCAGGTATTGGAGGCAGAACAGCCGAGAGCGTCGGGAAAAAACTGCGCGCTATTGCAGGGAAGCATCAGCTCCTGTGCATAACCCATCTTCCGCAAATAGCAAGTCTCGGTGATTTTCACCTGAAGATCGAGAAAAAAGACAAGGACAAAAGAGTCACTGTTGATGTCAGAGAAATAGATGGCAAAGAAAGACAGGATGAGATCGCAAGGATGCTCAGCGGCACCTCAACAGAAACCTCCCTTAAACATGCAAAGGAGCTTCTTGGGAGGGAGAAATGAAAGGCCTGATAAAGATAGACATTGAACGCTGCAAGAGGTGCACATACTACGCTTAAGCCTGTCCTGCCAGTGTCATAGTAATGAGCAATTATTTTAATAAAAACGGCTTCCCCCTGCTGCTGCAGAACATCCTGAAAAATGTAAGTTCTTCGTTAAACCGCGAAAGGTGAGCCCGGCAGCGGGTCCACTTTAGAGTTGCTCAAATACCTGTCCTGCGCTATACTTAAACGTCAAAAACTCATTATTAATCCTGGAGATAAAATGTCTTTTTTAGGTGAAGTTTTTTCGAGCGATATTATCAGAAAGCCTGTGCTTGACCCCAAGGGTGAGGAGATCGGAAGGGTAAAAGACCTTGTGATCATAAAAGGCGATCCTATGCCGATCGTGGCAATGCTCATTATCGAAAAGAAAAAGAAGCTTTTCAGACTCCCATGGACCGACCTTAATATATTCAATAAAAAGATTATATCCTCCAGAACATTCAAAGACAGCCTCCAGCCTTATGAGTTCAACGAGGAAGACCTTCTCGTTGTCAGGGACATATTTGACAAACAGATAGTTGATGCCAACGGCGCAAAGGTTGTCAGGGTCAATGATATAAAGCTTGAAGGATATCAGGATAACGCGATGCTGGTCGCTGTTGATGTTGGCATCAGAGGTATCCTCAGGAGGCTTGGCATCGAGCGCGGCAGTGAAGAATTTTTAAATATGTTCAATACAAGCCTGCCATATAACCTGATCAGCTGGGACTACATTCAGCCGCTAAGACCAAAGCTCAATGCAATAACGCTCACTGTGCCAAGACAGATGCTCTCTGATTTGCACCCGGCAGACATTGCAGACATAATAAGCCAGGTCTCACGCGAAGAAGGCGCCCACCTGTTTAAGGACCTTGATATTGAAACTGCTGCAGAGGCCCTCTCTGAGTTAAAGCCCGAGATGCAGGCAGACATCATCAATGCCATGGATACGGAAAAGGCAGCTGACATCATTGAAGAAATGCCTCCGGATGAGGCTGCGGACATCCTGAGCGACCTGCCGACCCAAAAAGTAAATGAGCTTCTCGAAAACATCGAGAAAGAGGAGGCTGAAGACATTCAGGAGCTTCTCGGACACGAGGACGACACAGCAGGCGGTCTCATGACTAACGACTATATAGCTTATTCGCCTCTTATGACCGTACAGGAGGCATCAGAGCGTTTCAAATTGAATGCAAAAGAGGTCGAAAACGTCTATTACATATATATTCTAGATAAGGATGAGAAATTGATAGGAGTCACCTCACTCAAGGAAATGATACTTGCCGAGCCTGACTGCCTGCTTGCCGACATAATGGAAACAAATCTCAAAACAATATCACCCGGCGAAGATGAGATGGACGCTGCCGAGATCATCTCAAAGTATAACTTTCTGGCACTTCCGGTCGTGGATGAAGACGGATATATGCACGGGATAATAACCGTAGACGATATAATTGACATACTTCTGCCGCCTGTTGCAAAGAGGAAAAGGAGAAAGGTTTGAGCCGCTGGAAAAAGTTCCTCTTCTTTCTCTCTATCATGGGGCCTGGCATTATTACCGCAAACATTGACAATGACGCCAGCGGCATTACTACATATTCAGTAGCAGGGGCGAGGTTTGGCTACACCCTGCTCTGGACCCTGCTGCCAACCACTGTGGCCCTGGTTGTCATTCAGGAAATGATCGCCAGAATGGGTGTCATAACCGGTAAGGGCCTCTCTGATCTCATTCGCGAGAACTATGGTATAAAGGCGGCCTTCTTCATGATGCTCGGCCTTCTGGTCGCAAATTTCGGCAATACAGTAGCCAACCTTGCAGGCTGGGCCGCAAGCATGGAGATACTCGGACTGAGCAAATATGTCAATGGTACCTGTCGGGGCCATAGCTATATGGATGCTGGTAACAAAAGGGAGTTACCGTTTTGTTGAGAAGATACTCCTTTTGGCCTGCCTCCTGTATTTTGGATACGTTATCTCAGGTATGATGTCAAACCCGGACTGGACGCCGGTACTCAAGAGCGCGGTCATCCCTCAGATGAGATGGGATTCCGAATATATCATGCTGAGCATTGCTATCATAGGGACGACCATTACTCCCTGGATGCAGTTCTATCTGCAGTCCTCTATTGCTGAGAAAGGGATCAAGAAGGAAGATTATGCAGCCTCAAGGCTGGACGTTATTATAGGCTGCCTGATAACAGACGTCATCAGTTTTTTTATAATCGTCACCTGCGGAGCGCTCCTGTTCCCTAACGGCATCAGGATCAACGAGGCTGCTGAGGCTGCCCTGGCCCTGAAACCTCTTGCCGGCGAATATGCATACCTGATATTTGCAATCTGCCTTGCCAACGCCTCCCTGCTTGGGGCCATCATCGTCCCGCTGGCAACCGCTTATTATATCTGCGAGGCTATGGGATGGGAGGCAGGCGTCAATAAATCGTTTAAAGAGGCCCCGCAGTTCATGTGGATCTATACGTTAACTATCGCCCTGGCCTCTGCGGTGATCATGATCCCGGGAGCCCCTCTTGTCTTTCTGATGGTGCTCTCCGCAGTTGTCAACGGACTGCTGCTTCCGTTTGTACTGATATACGCGCTTCTTGCTGGTCAATAATAAAAAACTTATGGGAGATTATGTGAACCCCAAAAGTTATAATTACATATCATGGGGCACGATCATTGCCATTACGCTTCTTACAGGTTTCCTTATTGTAACAACAATCGCCCCTCTTAGAAGCTTATGATACCAACGGTCATTCTTTAATGTATAATGTCCTGATTTAGTTTATAATAATCAAAATATTTCTGGAGAGACATATGGTCAAGACAATTGAATGGTCAAAAGGGAAAGTAGTCATGCTCGATCAGTCACGGCTTCCGATTGACGTCACTTATATAGAATGCGACAACTATCTTACTGTTGCTGAAGGAATCAGGAAGCTCTGGATAAGGGGCGCTCCGGCAATTGGAATAGCAGCATCCATGGGCATAGCACTGGCTGCCCAGGATATAGAGGCCCACAACATTGAAGACTTCTCAAAAAAACTTGAGCCTGCAATGGATACCCTGCTTGCGACAAGACCAACTGCGGTCAATATAAAATGGGCGGTTGACAGATTCAGGGCCTTTATTGAGAAGCATAAGGATGCAGGCATACAAAACCTTAAAGAGCTGTTGATACAAGAGGCAAAAAAGGTGCTTGATGAGGATATCCAAATAAACAGGGCGATAGGGGTCTGGGGCGCGCAATTCATCCATGACGGCGACACCATCCTCACTCATTGCAATGCCGGATCGCTCGCAACAGGCGGCTATGGAACAGCAACAGCGCCAATGCGCGTAGCAAAAGAACAAGGGAAAAAATTCAGCGTCTTTGCGGATGAGACAAGACCGGTGCTGCAGGGCGCGCGCCTGACTGCCTGGGAACTTATGGAAGACGGAATACCCGTCACCCTCATCACTGATAATTCTGCAGGGGCATTGATGAAAAAGGGCGAGATAAATCTTGCCATTGTAGGCACTGACAGGACCGTGCTCAACGGCGATGTAGCAAACAAGATCGGGACTTATACAGTGGCCGTGCTATGCAAAGAGCATAATATCCCTTTCTATGTTGCTGCTCCTTTAAGCAGCATTGATTTTTCGATCCCTTCAGGGGATCTTATCCCGATAGAGGAAAGAGACCCTGAAGAAGTAACAAATGTATTTGGGAAATGCAGAATCGCCCCGGAGGGTGTTAAGGTAAGAAATCTGGCCTTTGATGTGACCCCTGCAAAATATGTCACTGCGATCATAACGGAAAAAGGCGCATTCAGTCCAAATGACCTCAAAAAACTTGCAGATCCTGATGCTGATATAGCAAAACTGAGAATAGGGGCCGCAGAATGAAAGAGTCTTCGGCTTGACATCAAAATATGCTCTGCCCTATCATCAAAAAATGAATTTACAGGAAATTTTTAATCTCTACGAAGAAAAGCTCCAGCATGTAGAGCTCAACTTAAAAGAACTCTTCAGAAACAAAATCCCTTTTATCCCGTTGATAGGCAACTATATTATCTCAAGCGGAGGGAAAAGGATGAGGCCTCTTTTTCATCTGATCAGCGCTGATCTGGCAGGCTACAGAGGCAACGCACATATTGATATTGCAGGCATTATAGAGTCTATACACACCGCATCACTGCTTCACGATGATGTCGTGGATATGGCAGAGGTAAGAAGGGGTAATCCTACAGCAAATTCAATATGGGGTAATCAGATCGTTGTACTGGTCGGTGATTTTCTATATTCCAATGCCTTGAAAACAGCTGTTATGCAAAACAACCAGAGAATTATGGAAATTCTCTCCAGTGCCACTACCAGGATGACCGAGGGCGAACTGCTGCAGCTCAACCGGATAGGGAACCCTGACATAACTGAACAGGAGTATCTCGAAATTATCTCTGCAAAGACAGGGGCCCTTATTTCTGCTGCCTGCAGATTAGGCGCTGTTTTAGCGGACGTTACCGGAAGAACAGGAAAACGCGCTTGCAGATTTCGGCATGAAAACAGGCATGGTATTTCAGATGGCTGATGATATACTTGATTATATGGCAGATGAAAACGAGCTTGGCAAAAAACTCTGCAAAGACCTGGAAGAAGGCAAGATAACACTGCCTTTGCTTTATCTTCTGACCGCAGCCAGAGAAGATGAGCAGAATGAAATAAAGAAGATCATCACGGATTTTTCAGATGAAGGACTCTCCAGAATCATGATACTACTGAAGGAGCACCGTTCTATTGAACTGTCACTGAAAAAGGCCCAATCTCTGGCTGATGAAGCAAAATCCAGGCTTTCTGTTTTCCCTGACAGTCAGGCAAAGGATGCCTTGCTTGCAATTGCGGAGTATTCGCTGCACAGAGAGAATTAAATGCACGAACTTGTGACCCTTGCCAAAAAAAGTATTGAGGCTTTTGTCAGAAACAAAAAAGAACTATCCCCGCCAAAAGAACTCACCCCTGAAATGACAGTAAAGTCAGGGGTATTTGTAAGCCTCAAAAAAAAAGGGAACCTGCGCGGATGCATAGGGACTTTCATGCCTTGTACTGAAAATGTCGCGCATGAAATAATAAAAAATGCCATATCAGCCGCAACCCAGGACCCGCGCTTTGAGCCTGTTACCGAGGATGAACTGGATGAACTGGAATATTCTGTGGATGTGCTCTCTCCGCCTGAAAAGGTTTCTGATATCAGCGAGCTTGACCCGAAAAAATACGGTGTAATTGTTGTTCATGGATCGCGGAAGGGGCTTTTGCTCCCTGATCTCGATGGAGTGGACTCGGTCGAAGAACAGCTGCGGATAGCCAAAATGAAGGCCTGGATCAATCCTGAGGAAAAAGTGGAAATTTTCCGCTTTATGGTTTCCAGGTACAGGTAACTTTTCTTGGCAGAAAACGCTATAAGGGCTTTCTTTCAAGGCAGGAGGGTCAGGCTGCTGCTTATTTTTTTATTGGTAGCTGCAGTCCTTGCTGAAGGATATTATATTTACCTGTTACAGGATAAAATAGAGAAACGTAACGATGAATTAAAGAACATTTCAGTCCAGTTGCAGTTTTTCAAGACTGAGAGAGAAAATCTGAAAGCAAACCTTTCTTCAGCTAAAAAAACAGGAGACGCTGGCAATGAAAATACCTCTGCAAGGTAGTATTAAAGACACAAGTCTTGTAAAAATACTCGTACATCTCAACAGGAGCATAAAAACAGGCACGCTTACTGTTTCTACTCCATCTGCCATCAAAAAAATATACCTTAAA
Organism: uncultured Nitrospira sp.; assembly: GCA_963813295.1. Taxonomy (GTDB): domain Bacteria; phylum Nitrospirota; class Thermodesulfovibrionia; order Thermodesulfovibrionales; family UBA6898; genus JAOUFP01. The sequence goes on along the minus strand of CAWEYN010000023.1, from coordinate 17,735 downwards.
ATGGGCGATGTTATTTTCGCATCTTCCACGTATGAGGATGACAGATTGGGTGAAATGCTCCTTAAAGCAGGGAAAATAACTGTAGAGCAGTACGATGAATCTGTAGAAATACTAAAAGCTACAGGAAAAAAGCAGGGGGCTATTTTAGTTGAGCTCGGATATCTTACCCCAAAGGAACTTTTTTGGGGTCTCAAGTACCAGGTGAATGAGATTATTCAGGGCATGTTTCTGCTGGAAGATGCACAATACGAATTCAGAGAGGGGGACATACCTGTCCAGGAAGTCATTTCGCTCAAAATGAGCATGGGAAACCTGATATACGCTGGAATAAACAGGATTACCAACTGGACGAGAATTCGCAATGAAATGCCGGATACTGATTCTGTCCTGAAGCTCAGTGAAGATCCTCTCAGTCTTTTCCAGGATATTGAGCTGAGCCCGCAGGACAAAAAAATCCTGTCTCTTATAGATGGGGAAAAAACTATTAAAGAGATAATTGATAATTCATGGATGGGGTCCTTCGAGGCATTAAGAATTCTCTATGTCCTCTGGTCTATAGGAATGATAGAGAAGGCCGCTGTGCAGAAAGAAGCCTTAAAACCCTCAAAGACCAGGGGGAAACCCAAAGGGGAAACACTGAATGAAATCCTGGAGCCTCTTTCTGAAGAAGATTCTCAGATCACAAAGATCAACTCACTATACTCCAGGCTTGAAAGCCTGAGTTTTAATGAACTGCTCGATGTTGACAAAAAAGCAGACAGCGGAACAATAAAGAAAAGATATTACCAACTTGCAAAGGAATATCATCCTGACAGACACCTCACCTCGTTCCGCCCCGGATACCAAGATGAAATTGACCAGGATTTCCGATGCCCTCACAACGGCCTACAATACATTAAAAGATGATAAACTCAAGGCGGAATATTACAAGTCTCTTGCCTCTCCAAAAAAAGAGACAGGGAGCCTGGAAAGCGATAGGGCGGAAGACCTTTTAAAAAATGGGATCAAGGAACTTAAGAAGGGAAACTTCCCGGGCGCTATAGATAATTTTACATCGGCCATAAAATTAAAACCCGATAACACGAGTTACCTAAGCTATCTGTCCCTTGCTTACTCAAAAGTCCCCGGCAAGATGAAAGAGGCTGAGGAGGTACTTCTCAAGGCCATAAAGCTGGAGCCTTTCAACGCTGATCTCCATGCAAACCTCGGACTGATCTATATCAAGGCAGGAGTGAAGAAAAAAGCGCAAAGCAGTTTTCAGAAGGCCTTAAAGATAGACCCGCAGCATGATAAGGCCAAAAAAGGGCTGGAACAGACTAAGGCTTAGTCAAACAATACAGCAGGACATTCCCATGATTTCGTTACGCGGTTTTAACATATATAATTCATAAATTTCAGACAAACCAAACCAGAATCAGACGTGTAGTATTAGAGCGGATTTATTGCTGATATTCCGACAGCACGTATCTATGAAATCAAGAGGCAAAAGCCGGAGTCCCGGCCAGGTGCCGGCACGACAATGAGCTAGGATACTTTACCCCGCAATATTGTTACCGTTGTTTATGAATAATCCAGGCATCACCGTTTGAATATACCGCTTTTTCCACCCCTTTTCTCGACCAGCATAATGTCGGAAATAATCATTCCCCTGTCAGCTGATTTACACATGTCATAAATCGTAAGGGCTGCGGCTGAAACAGCTGTAAGGGCCTCCATCTCGACTCCTGTCTGACCTGTGATCATCACTCTGGATTCGATGTATATTCTGCTGTTCTTTGTGTCAATATCAAAATCTATAGTAACAGAAGCGATATTCAAAGGGTGGCACATGGGGATCAACTCGGAAGTTTTTTTGGCCGCCATAATGCCCGCAACCCTGGCAACACCGAGCACATCTCCCTTGGATATCGTGCTGTTAGCAATCATCTGCAGTGTGGTACTTTTCATAGAGACAAGACCCCTTGCAACGGCTTCTCTCTCTGTAACAGGCTTTTCAGAGACATCCACCATCCGGGCTTTGCCGCTTTTATCAAAGTGTGTGAACCTGGTCATCCGTTATGCAGATCCTCAGATAATGAACGCCACCGCGCCGTAGGAGAGCGGGGCGGCCTTAGGTAAAAAAGTTATTTTTTAAAAAATCCCCCAAATCCCCTTTTACAAAATGGGGTTGAAGGAATCCCCACAGCAAAGACTGTGGGTATTGAAAACTGTAAGCAACGGCCCTTAAAAATCTGTCTCTGAGTTTATTCATTTTTTCTTGCTGTTTTTTTTGTCCATCTCAGCAAGTTTCTTCCTGGCAAGCTCGGCATCTTTTGAATCAGGGTACTTCTCAACCAGTTTTTTCAGTATTATTTTGCCTGTCTTTGCATCGCCTATTTCGATAAAGGCGAACGACTGCTTTAACAGTGCGCCGCTTGTCTTTTTGCTGTCAGGGTACTTTTTCAGCAGAGCCTCATAGGCCAAAATAGCATCTTCATAGTTTTTCTCAGCATAGTAAGTCTCAGCAATCCAGAACTGTGCATTATCAGTCAGATCGCTCTTCGGATAATCCTTGATAAAAGCCTCGAACTTTTCTCTTGATTCCTTGTATTTTTTATCCCTGAACGCCTGTAAAGCTGTGTCGTAAGCCTTTGTCCTTTCGTCCTGTATATCCGTATTTTCCTGAGACATATCAGGTGTTGCGGGTTCAGCCTTTGGTCCGGCCTCTTCACCCTGGGTTGAAGGCCCCTGCTGTCCGCTAACTCCTTCATTATGTTTTGCGGTACTTTCAATAGCAGACATCCTGTCTTTCAACATCTTCATATTGCTTTCCAGGCCGCTGATCTGGGCACGTAGAATATCACTTTCTGCTGTATGCTCTTTCAAAGTTTTCTCAACAAAATACCTGTTTTCCTCAAACCTGCCACGCAGTTCATTGAGACTGCCTGACAAATCACTGAGCCTGGAAGTCACTTCAGCCTGACTTTCCCTCACCGCTGTGAAAGAATCCTCCTTAACAGTTCCCGCGGTTCTTTCCTTTAAATCATCTACCTCGGTTTTAGCCGTGGCCGATTCTCTTTTGAGCTCATCCACATCACTTCTGAGACGATAAAAATCAGTCTCAGAAACACACGCAGACATCATAAAAAGCAGCAATATTGGTAAAAAACTCTTCACTGCTTGCCCGCCTTTGTTAAAATAACAAAATGCGCCCTTCTGTTTTTTGCCCAGCACTCTTCACTTTGCTCAGTGCATACCGGCTTCTCTTCTCCGTAACTTATTGTTTCAATACGGGAAGATACGACCCCGAGGGAAACGAGATAGTCTTTAACTGCTTTCGCCCTGCGATCGCCCAGTGCAAGGTTGTATTCATTTGTCCCGCGATCGTCACAATGGCCTTCAACAGAAACTGTGGCTGAACTGTTTTTAGTCATCCATGCAGCAACAGCCTGCAGTTCAGACTTATAGCTTTCCTTTACATCGTATTTGTCATACTCAAACATGATGTCAGCAAACATACCCTCTTTTCCCGCAGCATATGCCGGCGCTATATCACTGGACGTAACATACTCAACCTTTTTTTCAGATATTTTCTCAGATGCCTTTGGCTGCTGAACTGCTTCAGGCTGTTGCGTAACAGACGGGGAAGGAGCTTCTTCAGGTCTGGTTGTAACTTTTTTATGACAACCGGTTAAAAGTATCAATGCTGTCAGAATAACCGCTGCTGATAATACAAAAACCTTGTTCCTTTTTGATGCCTCTGCCGTACTTTTTTTCATGCTATCCTCCTTATGAATTTAGTTTGGCGACCATCTTGGACCAGTTGACCTCAGGCCCTTTAGGGCTTATCCTCTTTTGGGCTTCTCCATTGGCTCTCATAATATAGATACCTTTTATTCTGTCCCTGTCCGAGGTAAAAGTTATATACCTGCTGTCAGGAGAAAAAGAAGGATCTTCGTTATTGCCCTGTTCCGTAAGCTGCACCAGTTCAGAACCGTCAGGCTTTACCATGCAGATCTGGTTCTTGCCGCGCCTGCAGGAGAAAACGATTCTGTCTCCCTTTGGGGCCCAGCTGGGGGAAGTATTATAAGAACCTTCAAACGTCACCCTCCGTATATCGCTGCCGTCACTGCGCATAAGATAAATCTGCGGGCTTCCGCCACGGTCTGAAACAAATGCGATATAATTGCCGTCAGGGGATACCGCAGGTGAAACCTCAATGCCGTGTGTTGCAGTAAGTTTTTTAATCTTATAATCAATGAGCGACAGGATAAAGAGATCCGGAGTCCCTTCTTTGCTGGAGGAAAATACCACCCTGTCTCCCTGTGGAAAAAAATCACCCGCCATGTTGGTACCCTTGGATACAAAGACTTTTTTTTCAGTCATTCTCGAAAAGTCTAACAGATATAGCCCCCATTGTCTACCCCGCTCAGAGGAATAGATGAGTTTTGATCCATCTGAAGACCAATGGGGAGTCAGCATCAAACTGCCTTTCAAACCAGTCTTCCTGACCCTCTGCCCGTCCCAGTCCATAAGGTAAAGGCCCTTTTCTCCGCCATCATCAGCAACAAAAGCGATTCTTGTCCTGAAAATACCCTGAGAGCCGGTCAATTCCCTGTAAATATCATTGGAAATATTATGTGCCAGCTGACGCAAAAGGTCTTTTTCCGACTGATACTGTTTGCTCAATACAGGTCTGACTTCCAGGGTATCATAAAGATTAATCGTAACTACAATGCCTTTCTCTGAACTGAGGACACTCCCTTTTACGACCGCCTCGATACCCAGAGGTGTCCAGTTTTGAGGATTGAATGCCTGAGCAGGATTCTCTATATACGATATTTTATCAATATACATAAAAAGTCCTGTAAAGGTGAGATCATCACGGATGATTTCGGAAATCTCTTTGCCAAATGTCCCCTGCAGATCGTAGATTGCGATTGGGAGCTTTTTAGATGACGGAGATGTGATATCGATATAGATCTTTGCATCAGCAAAAGTGAAAAGTGAAAAGTGAAAAGTGAAAAGTATTACAATAAAAAAAATAATTTTGCATTTTACATTTTGCATTTGTAATTTCCCCTTCATGGAGTGAACCGTATTCCTATTTCCATCTCATATTCCGGACGAGTAACTGGAGACGCAATTTAATAGCCTTTAAAACAGACTTGTCAAACAAAAGATCTCCTGATCGTTTTTCAAAATCATTGACCTTTATACTGCCATCCTTTCTGATTAGTCACTGACACAATTGCTTCAAGATCCTTCTTACGCTCTCCAGGAAATTTCCATTCATTCCATATTTCAGCTGATATCTTCGCAATATACATATCCATAGGGGTCCCTTTTGGGCCTCCTGCTGCTTCCCCTTGTTTTTCGGAAGGCCTGGCAGCGGATTTTGCTGCACCTGCCCTCCCCGATATCTCCGCTATTTTCTTTCTGATCTCCTTCTTTTGTTTTAGTTTATCTATAGCCTTGAGTGCGGACATACTTTCATCAATCCTTTTCTCGTCAGCTTTCTTGTCTGTCTTTGTAACTTCTTTGCTTTTCTCAGGGCTCTTCGCTTCATCAACTGCCGTTGATTTTGGTTCTTCAACTTTTTGAACAGTCTGTCCCGAAGAACGTCCCTTGGAAGAACTCACGAGGCTCACCGTATACGGAGAAGGCATAACAACATTTTTCGTATAATTTATAAGAACAACCGAAAGGGCCAGAAGGAGCAGATGCAGCAACATCGAGACCGCAACTGTCCTCTGGATGCTCGGCGCTCTCATTTCATATCGAGCTTTGGTTCGGTTATCATCCCGAGCTTCTCTATCCCTGCCTCCTTGATCTCTCCCATTACTTCCACAACAAGTCCATAGGGCACATCTTTGTCTGCCTTTAAAAAAATATTTGGATTCATCTTGCTGATCGCCCCGAGTTTTTGTTTCATTTGAGGCATCGTCACCAGAGTATCATTCATATAAATAGAGCGGTCTTTTTTTATGATAATTGATATCCTTTCCTCAGGAGGCAGGTCCTTGCCTTTTGCCTGGGGCAGATTAACATCCACGCCCTGCTGCATGAGCGGGGCTGTAACCATAAAAATAACCAGCAAAACAAGCATAACGTCTACAAGGGGAGTAACATTTATCTCTGAAAGTACAGATCTGTTTCTGCCTGCCCTCATTTACTCACCCTGGTAAAAAGCTCAAGAAGGTCCTCTGAAAAATCCTCCATGTCTATGATCATCTTTCTTGCCATGCTCAGATAATAATTGTACGCGATAACAGCCGGGATGGCTGCAGCAAGGCCGACGGCAGTTGCTATCAGCGCCTCGGCAATACCCGGGGCAACGATAGCAAGAGAAGCTGAACCGGCAGACCCTATGCCCTGGAATGAATTCATGATCCCCCAGACTGTTCCAAACAGTCCGATAAAAGGCGAGGTTGAGCCTGTTGTTGCAAGAAAATTAAGATATTTCTCAAGTTTTACTGATTCGAGCGTTTCATATCTTCTAAGAAGACGTTTTACCTCATTTTTGTCCCTGCTTGTCTCGTCTGTGTACGCAGCTTTAAAAACATTTGCGATAGGGCTTAAGTAAATATGCTTTGTCGCTTTAAACAGGTCAGCCGTATTTCTGCTGGTCCTGTAAGAACGCAAAAATATTTCTGATTCCTTATTGGCCTTTGAAAAATATCTCTGTTTATAAAAAATAATCGCCCACGAAACAACTGAGAAAAAAAGAAGTATAAGCAGGACCCCTTTTACAACATAGCCTGCCTGAAGGATTAACTGAAGAGCTGAATGATTCATAGTTACCTCTCAATAGTTTTTTTGAATTTAGCTAATCTGTTTTAAAAAGTCAAATCACAGAATCTCTATTTTACAGTTATCTATTATATTAAACCAATGAATAATTTTTTTTGTTTCTGTTATAATCAACAGACCCGGAGGGGTGGCCGAGCGGTTGAAGGCGACGGTCTTGAAAATCGTTGTAGGGGCGACTCTACCGTGAGTTCGAATCTCACCCCCTCCGCCATTCCTTTTTTTATTCATCAATAAGCTAGCTCTTATAAGACCGTCAACAGAAGCATACAACAAAAACTATTGAAGACCCCCCGCAGTGCGCCGAGGCAACGGGTAACAAGGAAAAGAAAACCCTGATCCCGCTACTCCTCCAATGCCTTGAAAATTTTCTCAACTCCTGTCACTTCCCACTAATAGCAAATCTTGCTCCCATTTCAAAAACTTTGCTGCAATCAATTGGAAATATTTCGTTACGTCTCTTTGCTTTTTTCTCAGGATCAAAACGGTCTGAAACCACTTTTGAATAATCCTCAAACTGATACGTGTCAAAGCTACAAAGATACTCCGAAGCACCGAATATCATCTTTAGAACCATTTCATTAAGACCGAAAAGTTGAAGATAGCCACGTTCCTTCATTTGCTCTTCTGTAGTGTTCATCGTATAGATAAACCCTGTCTTAATCCTTCCGGGGAAAAGCGACTGAGGAGGATCGGTATATGTCAGATACGGAAACAGCAGACGTTCCATAAACGACCTCATCTCTCCAGAAACGTTGCCAAAATATATTGGGGAGCCCAGGATGATGGCGTCGGTTTTTTCAATCTTCCTGAAGATTGGTGTCAGGTCATCCTTCACGGCACACTTACCATAACTTTTACCGCCCTTGGTCTTACAGGCAAAACAGCTTATGCATCCTTTAAAGTTTAGATCGTACAGATGAATGAGTTCCGTTTTTGCTCCCTGTGAGGCAGATCCTTCAAGCGCTTTTTCAAGCAATATAGCCGTGTTCCATTTCTTCCTTGGACTTCCGTTAAATGCCATAACCTTCATAAGTGCCACCTCTGTTGTTTGTCATTCAAATTATGTCATATATCCATTACTTTTGGAATCTTCATAATTCCCACTGTCCACATATCCACTATCATGAGAAAGCATAGAGCAAAGAAGCAGGCAAGGATCCCGAACTCCTTGATTTTCCTTTGCGTGTTATAATGTGAACATGAACGAAAAAGCCCTGCTAAAGATCATATCTGTTTTTATTTTATGCATGCTCTGTATAACCGGCATTGCGGAAAGCAGGGCGAGGGATGCACTGTCTTACAGGTCTTCAGGGCCGGATATCGATATCAAGCAGCTCGAAAATAAGATCCATGACCTGGTCAATAAGGAAAGAGCTAAAAAGGGTCTGTCAGCTCTGTTAAGGGACAAAAGCCTGAACAAGATAGCAAGGAACTACAGTCAGGACATGGTTGAGCGGAACTTCTTCTCACACAATGACCCGGATGGCAGATCTTTTTATGACAGGTACAAGGCTGAGGGGTTCCAATGCAGTATCCGGATAGGCGGCACTACCTGTATCGGCGCAGAAAATATCGCGCAGTCCAATCTCTACAGTTCTTCTTTTTATAAGGACGGTAAAACTTTTTTCAACTGGAGCACCGAAGACAAAATTGCAGAGTCAGTGGTAAAACTATGGATGAGCAGCAAAGGCCACAAGGCAAATATCCTGACTCCTTATTTCAAACGACAGGGAATCGGAGTTGTTTTTTCTGATGATGGTAAGGCCTACATAACAGAAAACTTCTGCTGAAAAATCTGCTATGAATAATCCGGGTTATTGCTTTTTCGCGGCTAATTTGCTGAATCTGACCATCACAGACTTTCTTAACAGTATCCAGCCCTTTTGCTCCGCAGAGCATCCAGTATATCTCCGGAAGCCAGGCCCTTGAGAAACTTTTCTCTTGAGGCTTTATCGGCTATCTCCTGCATCGCGCGGGACCTGAGGGTTTTGACGAATCCAAGGTAATCGGAAAAAACTTTTCCGTATGATTTCTCGATCTCTTTCCTGACAGCCTTAGCAAAGGCAGGGCTTGTGCCGCCTGTTGATATAGCGAAAACAAGAGGTCCTCTCTCCACAACAGAAGGAGCTATGAAGTTACATTCCGAGGGCACATCAACAACATTCAGCAGGCCCGGGGCATCTCCTGCAACCCTTGTATTCACCTCAGGTGAATCTGTAGCAGCGATCACCATGAAGCTGTCTTTCAGATCTCCCTTCCTGTAGGTACGGGGCAGATGGCGCATGTGCCCGGCCTCTTTTTCCCTTCTGGAGCCTTTTGGTCAGCATCGGACTGATGACCGTAACAACCGCGCCTGCCCTGATCAGCGTCAGCACCTTACGTTCCGCAACCTTGCCGCCGCCTACAACAACCGCTTTTTTCCCCTGGAGATTAAGAAATGCAGGATAATAATTCATGCTGGAAAGAAGGAATCAATCTATTTTTTTGCGGCTTTCTTTAATGAAGAAAGCTCTTTTTGGGCGGCAGCTCTAAGCCGGCTGTTGGGGTACTTTTCGATTAACCGGTTCAGATACAATTCAGCCTTTTCAGGATCTCCGGACTTCTTGTAGGAGATGCCGAGATCCAGAAGCACATTTTCCTCTTTTTTGTAATCAGGGAATTTAATCAGCAGGGTTTCAAATCTGCTGATAGCAGCCTTGTATTCGTCTCTCTTAAGGTAGAACTCTCCCACCAGGAATTCATAGTCTGCAATGGTGTTTCTGCACTTTTCTATCCGTAGTTCTATCAGGTCCTTATAGGGGTTTCGCGGGAAATCTTTTTTGAGTTTCTCGAACTCCTCAAGCGCCTTCGCAGCGCCGCCGTATCCACGCTCAGGGCTTTCAATCTGGTTGAAATATACCATAGCGATCTGATACTGAGCATACGAGGCGTGTCTGTGGTCAGGGTATATTTCGAGAAATCTCCTGAATTCAGCTACAGCGAGTTCAGGCTCCCCCTCCTTAACATAAGCGTCAGCGATCCTGAGCTGCGCAAGGGGGGCATACTTTTTTGTCAGGTCCCTGTTCTTGATTTCAAGGAGCAATGCCCTTGCCTTGTCATATTCCTTATCATCTATGAGCTTATTGGCCTTCTCAAAAGAGCTCTCTGCATTGAACTCCTCTGCAGTAACTTTCACAGTGGCCTTCCCTGAGCAGGAAAAGACAAAAAGCAGCACTGTTATGCTAAAAACTATCCTGAGCAATTTCATATGCTATTAAAACTGCAAAACCTGTTTGAAGTCAAGCCTTCAGGTGCAAATATTGCCAAAGCATATTTGAGAGTGTTATCTTTAAAGCGGTGAATTATAAACATTTTCAGAAACCAAGCAGATACATAAACAGCGAAATCAATTCTATCCATAAGAAAGCCCCTGTAAAGGTGGTCCTTGCGTTCCCGGATGTTTATGAAATAGGCATGTCGCACCTTGGGATGAAGGTCCTTTATCAAATTATAAACAACCTCCCCTTCGCCTCTGCTGAACGGGTCTTTGCGCCCTGGACAGACCTTGAAGAGGCGTTGAAATCACAGGGTATGCTCCTAACGTCCCTTGAGTCAAAAAAACCGCTGAGGGAGTTCGATATTATCGGGTTCAGCCTTCAGTATGAACTCTCCTATACAACAGTCCTGAATATGCTCCACCTGGGCGGAATACCCATAAAACATGAGGAAAGAATGAGTTTGGCCGGCACTCCCCTGGTCATTGCAGGAGGGCCGTGCACTGTCAACCCCCTTCCCATGGCAGCTTTCATAGACGCCTTTCTCATTGGAGACGGAGAAGAGGCTGTACCTGAGATACTGCATGCATACAATCAGTGGAAAGAAGGGGGCCAGGACAATAAAACTTCCCTGCTGCAGGCTCTCAGCAAAATCGAGGGTGTGTACGTCCCGGCACTCGGGAAAGAAAAACCTGTAAGCCGCAGATATATCACCTCCCTTGAAGACGCGCCGTTCCCTGACAGCCCTGTGCTGCCTTTCATGAATATAGTGCATGACAGGATAAATATCGAGATCTCACGCGGCTGCACCATGGGCTGCAGGTTCTGCCAGGCCGGGATGACCTACAGGCCGGTGCGCGAGCGTTCTCCTGAGAAGATAATGGAGCTTGCAGAAAAATCACTGGCCAACACAGGCTATGATGCGCTCTCCTTCACCTCACTGAGTTCCGGAGACTATTCCTGCCTGAACTATCTCATGAAAGAATTCAACAGGAAATTCTATAACAGAAGGATATCCCTTTCCCTGCCCTCACTGCGTGTAGGCTCCGTAAACAGGGAGATGCTCGAGGAGATAAAGGTTGTCAGAAAATCCGGCTTTACAATAGCTCCCGAGGCAGGCACGGACAGGCTCAGGGCAGTGATAAACAAGGACTTTACCGAAGAAACTTACATCAGTGCCCTTGAAACTCTCTTTAGCGCAGGCTGGCATAATCTGAAGCTTTATTTCATGACCGGTCTTCCAACCGAGACTGATGAGGACATAGAGGCCATCCCTGAAATGGTCATGAAGGCAACAAAGATATCAAGAAAGCTGACCGGCAGATCAGTAAACATCTCTGTTGGTGTTTCCTCATTCATCCCCAAAGCGCACACCCCGTTTCAGTGGTTCGGACAGAATGATATGGAGCTCCTGAAGGAAAAGAACCGTTATCTCAGAAAAAACCTCTCGAAACGCGGCATTCAGTATAAAGGCCACCGGGAGGAGATGTCTTTGCTTGAGGCAGTATTTGCCCGTGGGGACGAACACCTTTCCGCGCTGATAGAGACTGCCTGGTCCCTGGGTTGCAGGCTTGATCCCTGGACAGACCACTTTGATTTCGACAAGTGGAAGCAGGCCATGGATATGACCGGCATAGACGCTGCCGGATATGCTGTGCGGGAATATCCTACAGAGGCTCCTCTGCCATGGGACAACATCAATACAGGCATAACAAAAGAATATCTGCTTAAAGAATATCAGGCTGCACTCTCAGGCCAATTCACCTCAGACTGCAGAAAAAAATGTCATGCCTGCGGCCTGAAATGCTCCTGCCCCGGAATCAGTGAATGAAAACCGTGCTGTTCCTACTGGAACAGACTTCCCAGCCCAGGAACAAGCCGGAGACAGAGACCCCATCCATAAAAATAAGGCTGCAGTTTTCAAAGACAGGGAATGCCAGGCACCTCTCACATCTTGAGCTGACGAACTGCGTTCATACGCGCGATGCGAAGGGCATCATTTCCTTTCAAATATTCCAAAGGCTTCAGTTCAGTGCCGATAATGTCATTTGGCCCTGCGCTCAGGGTAGGCATAGCCGGACTGAAAGAATATCTTGACACCGAACTGTTGCTGCCTTTTAATGCAGAATCAGGCAGTGGAGTTATTAAACAGGACATTGCCCGAGGGCATGCATGTAAACAAATTCTCCTTTATTTCAGGAAAAGAAAAATCCCTCGACAGTTTTATTGGCAGATATGTATATGATATAAAGAACAATACAGGTCTTTCTGCTGCGGATTTCCTGGATAAAAAGGAAATATTGATGCAGAGGGGACAACAGGCTGTTCAATATGAAGGATATGGTCGAAGACATTAAGCAACTGGACCAGACAACTTTTCAGGTCACGCTCAGGGACCTCGCTGAGGTAAAGGTGAAGCTCGCAGAAATCCTCAGCGAAATCTTCGGCGTTTCCGTCGATGACCTGGAGGTCACAAGAGTTGAAATGTCCGGCTGGGACAGCGCAGGGTGGAAAACACCTATGGAAGGGGAAAAAATATGGGCAGCGAGATTCTGATCAACGTCACGCAGGGAGAAATACGGGTCGCGCTTCTCGAAGGCGGGCAGGTAGTCGAATTCTATGTTGAACGCAAACGTGACGCAAGTCTTGTCGGGAACATTTATAAGGGGAAGGTCGTAAAAATACTGCCCGGGATGCAGTCCGCCTTTGTTGATATCGGGCTCGAAAAAGCGGCATTTCTCTATGTAGGCGATATACAGACAGGCAAAGATGAATTCGCGCCGCTCTTTGAAGATGCGGAAAACGATGATTCCATGGATTTTCTCCAAAGAAGAGGCCGTTCCGAGATGTCCATCGACGAGATCCTGCAGGAAGGCCAGGAACTGCTTGTCCAGGTTTCCAAAGACCCCATAGGCAGCAAAGGCGCAAGGGTGACATCGTATCTCACCTTTCCAGGAAGGTATCTTGTCCTGATGCCGGATGTGGAGCATGTCGGCATATCCAGAAGGATATCTAATGAGGAAGAGCGCGAACGTCTCAAGGCGCTCGTCTCCGAGATCAAGCCGGAGGGATACGGCCTCATCATCCGTACTGCAAGTGAAAACTCCCAGGAAGATGAGATAAAAAAAGACCTGGAGTTCCTTGTTCTGCTCTGGGAAAACCTGAAAAAGAAGAAGGACAAAGTGCCTCTCAGGGGTATGCTGTACGGCGACCTGGATCTTGTCTTCAGATCTGTCCGTGACCTGATGACACAGAATGTGGAGCGTTTTGTCATAGATTCAGTGGAAGAATACAGCAGGATCACAGATTTCGTAAAGGCCTATTTCCCCAAGCTGCTCAAAAAGATCGAGCTGTATGAGGAGACAGAGCCGATCTTCGATGCCTTCGGCATAGAGCTGGACATAGCCCGCGCTATCGGCAGGAGGGTATGGCTCAAATCCGGAGGATATATAGTAGTAGACCAGACAGAGGCGATGACTGTCATTGACGTAAACACCGGGAAATTTGTCGGAAAAGAAGGACTCGAAGACACTATATTGAAGACAAACCTCGAGGCTGTCAAGGAGATCGCCTACCAGATACGGCTGAGGAATCTTGGCGGCATCATAATCGTTGATTTTATCGACATGGAAAAACTCGAAAACAGGGAAAAGCTCTTCAATGCCTTTACCGAGGCGATGAAAAAAGACAGGGCGAAAAATACCATTCTCCATATATCAGAGCTTGGCCTCATACAAATGACCAGAAAGCGGGTCAGGGAAAATCTCGGCAGGACACTCTGCACGACCTGTCCTTACTGCGAAGGCAAGGGCTTCGTGAAATCTCCTGATACACTCTGCTACGAGATATTGCGAACAATCAAAAAGATGGCAAGGCATGGCAGCACAAAGATTGTCATAACCGCCCATCCCCTGGTCGCAGAGCTGCTGTCTGACGAGGAGATGCTCGGGATCGAAGATGTCGAAAGGCAGTACGGCGTAAAGGTGATCATACGCGCAGACAGCAAGATGCACCAGGAAAATTACGAGGTCACCTCGCTGTGAACAGCGGGGCATCTGGCCCTCCCTGAAAACTTAACGACCGGAAATTTAACGATCTGCTGTCTTCCCTCTGTAAAGCTCAATCCGCAGTGCTCGCATATTCCGGAGGAGTTGACAGCTCATTTCTCCTGAAGGCGATGAAGCTCTCCGGGATAAGATTTCTGGCTGTAACTGCCTTTTCAGAGACAATGCCTGAAAAAGATTTTAACCATGCTGTGTCCTTTGCAAAAGAAATCGGCGTTGAACATCTCGTAATTCATACCGATGAGCTCTCCAACGAGTCCTTTGTCAGCAATCCACCGGACCGCTGCTTCTTCTGCAAAGAAGAGCTCTTCAGGAAATTACGCAAGATCGCTGAAGACAAAAACTATGAGCACCTTTTTGACGGCACCAACACAGATGACCTCAGCGACTACAGGCCTGGCCTGAAAGCAGCAGCCTTATATGGTGTGAAAAGTCCGCTCGCTGAGAACGGTTTTTCAAAAGAAGATATCCGAAGCATGTCCAGAGAGCTCGGGTTGAGCACCTGGGACCATCCTTCATCCCCCTGTCTTTCATCGCGCTTTCCCTACGGCAGACGGATCACGCTTTCCGGCCTTAAGCAGGTGGAGAAGGCAGAGGAGTTCCTCAGAGAGCTCGGGCTGCAGGAATTACGGGTAAGAAACCACGGAGAGATCGCAAGGATCGAAGTGAACGAAAAAAATATGAATACCATTCTGGAGCCTCAAAACAGAAGAAAAATAACAGAAGCCCTCAAGGCAATGGGGTTCAGTTTCGTGGCCCTCGACCTGGAAGGTTATGTCAGCGGCAGCATGAACAGGGCGCTGGAAGAAGACAAAGACCCTAAGCCTGGAACTTCCAACTAATCCTAACGCCCACCTGAGCACCAACTCCTTACCGTATTTGTATATAATAGATTATCCGGAAAAAATAGAGCACTACCAATTAATTATGGATAAAACAGATTACCTTGACTCACTTTCTCATTGCGTACGCTGCGGCAGCTGCAAGGCACCCTGTCCGACATACGACAATGAACCCTCTGAAGGCATGGGTGCGCGGGGACGCCTTGTCCTGATAAGGGGCCTCCTTTCCGGCGATCTGAAGCCATCTGCGGCATTGAACGAACGAATATTCAGCTGCATTCTGTGCAACGCCTGCCTCAGTGCCTGTCCCCTTGGCATTGATATACCTGAAGCAATATATCACGCCAGGGCTGTCCTGAGGGAAAGCGACCGAAAAAGACGGCTCCTCAGGTCATTTGCGAGGTTCTCAGTCAAATGGCCTGACATGAGCTTCAAAATCATGAAGATGTCCCGACGCCTCTTTCTTCCATTGCTGGCCAAAAAAGGTATTATCCCCTTCTGTCCCGACTTCCCTGAAACTTCTTTCCGGGATATGGAGCAGGTCCACAGGGTCAGGAAAAAACGGGGACGGGTCGCAATTTTTACAGGCTGCAGCATTAATTATCTCTTTCCGTCTCTCGGTGAATCCCTAATAAATATCCTCAGGAGCATAGGCTACGAAGTCATACTGCCCAAAGGCGAGGCCTGCTGCGGCAGTCCTCTGAGGGCCCTCGGCCTTGAGGAAGAAGCTATCGCTCTTGCAAAGAAAAATTATCAGATCTTCAGCAGGCTCAAGGTCGACGCTGTCCTGAGTCTTTGTCCCACGTGCAGTTTTAACCTGAAAACAGAATACCCGAAGCTGATCGGTCATGGCCTTGAAAACGCCACGGATATCTCTGCTTTTTTTATGGATAAACTCGACTTTACAGAACAGATCGGCAAGACCGCTGTTTACCACGACCCCTGTCACCTCGCCCACGGTCTGGGAATAACGAAGGAACCCCGGGAAATCATTAAAAAAGCAGGATTTGAGCTTCTGGAGGCAGGTCCCTCAGAGTGCTGCGGGTTTGGCGGGGTCTTCTGTTCGTCATATAAGGAGATATCACAGAATCTTCTGAAAAAAAGCTCAAAAAAACTTCTGGACACAAAAGCAGAAGCAGTAGTCACCTCATGTCCGGGGTGCATGCTGCAACTGGGCCAGCAGATTACCGACCGCCCTGTGCTGCACCTTGTCGAGCTGATCGAAGAGGCTTACTGCCATAGGCCATCAGGGATAAAGGCCTAAAGGAATTCCGGCATAATTTAAATTAGTAGTTCAGGCAAAAATTCCTCTGTTTTCGTTATAATAGAAAATCAACTTTAAAGGAGACAACATGAAATTTTTTATTGACACAGCCAATGCAGAGGAGATCAAAAAGGCATGGGAACTGGGAGTAATCGACGGTGTCACGACAAACCCCTCACTGATGGCTAAAGAGGGCAAAGACCCTATCCAGGTACTGAAAACCATCTGCAGCATTGTCAACGGTCCTGTAAACGCAGAGGTCGTTGGTCTGACAGCTGATGTCATGATAAAAGAAGCCAAAGTATTATCGAAGATACACAAGAATATCGTGATAAAAATACCGATGATCGAGGAAGGCCTGAAGGCTGTTAAGAAGCTCTCTGCACAGGGGATCAAAACCAATGTGACATTAATATTCTCTGCCACACAGGCGCTTCTTGCAGCAAAGGCAGGCGCAAGTTATGTGAGCCCCTTTGTAGGCCGGCTTGATGACATCTCTCATGACGGCATGGAGATCGTAGGTCAGATAATCGATATCTATGACAACTACCTTTTCGAGACCGAAGTAATTGTTGCCAGCGTCAGAAATCCGCTGCATGTCCTGGATGCTGCCATGATGGGCGCTGATATAGCCACTATCCCATTTTCAGTAATAACACAGCTGGCCAAACATCCTCTGACAGACATAGGCCTTGAAAAATTTCTTAAGGACTGGGAAAAGGTGCCCCAGAAAAAGGCAAAGAAATAAAATAAGACCGGGAAATCAGGTAATAGCATATGCCTATTTATGAATATAAATGCAATCAGTGCGGGGAGGACTTTGAAATGCTCGTCTTTGGGAACCAAACAGTCGACTGCCCCAAATGCAGCTCGCAAGACATTAAAAAGAAGATGTCCTCCTTCGGCATGAGTGGTGTTGAAAAGCCCTTTGCAGGTTCTTCTTCAGGCTGCACATCCTGCAGTAAGAGTACCTGCACATCCTGCAAATAGGGGCGAGGGGCCCTCGCCTGTTCTTTGGCGGGTCCTTGGATACTATTGAGGCATTACAAACGGGTTTGCCCTGAGGATCTTTGAGACCTTCAGCGGAGTGCCCTCCATAACAAATACTGCCATGCCACGCTCGGCTGTGCTTTTGCCTGAGACAATCCATGTGCTCTTCCAGGAGATATTGACATGAAGCTGATTATTTTCTATATCGACCCAGCGGGGCGTAAAGGTAAGCTCAACACTGTTAAACGATCTGGTATTCGCAGTGATGTCCTTATACCCTGATTCAGTAGAGTTCTTCTGCAAAGTAATATTGTCTTTGACAATGAACGCATTCTTTATTGTCTCAGCCAGGGCAAAAGCCTCCAGGGTCATCTTCGATTCCTGCGACACCGGTTTGACCTCTTTTTTTCCGCAAGATATAAGCATCACGCAGGCAAGCACCAAAAACAGTATTTTTTTCATCATTCCTCCAACTGGATTAAATCTTCTTAATGCTAATAATAAAGTTTCGACCCCTTTTTTGCAATAT
>CAWEYN010000022.1:0-12511 GCA_963813295.1 uncultured Nitrospira sp. | reverse complement strand
CGAAAAACCGATAGACCCACTGACGATTGTCGACAAGATACACAAGGCCTTGGGATTGTGAGAGAAAATGAAAATCCTTATTGTTGATGACAACGCTGATGACAGACGGCTGCTGAAGTATATTGTTGAAAGAAAAGGCCATGAAGCCATAGAGGCAGGGGACGGCCTGGAAGGTCTTAGAATGGCCAAGCTCCACAGACCTGACCTGATAATCTCTGATGCGCTGATGCCTGTAATGGACGGCTTCCAGTTTCTGAGACAGAAAACAGAGGACGAAACGCTGAGATCCGATACCTTTTATTTTCTACTCTGCTACGTATAGAGCTGATAAAGACGTTGATCTTGCCCTTGCCCTGGGAGCAGAGGCGTATATTATAAAGCCTAAGGAGCCGGAGGAACTCTGGGAAGAGGTGGAGATCATACTCCAAAACAGGGAAAAGGGGAAAATAATTACGCCGGAGCTTATCAAGGAAGACGAAGAATACCTGAAGAGATACCGCGAGGTTGTCGCCACCAAACTTGAAGAAAAGATCAGGGAGCTTGAAGACACCAAGGCGAGGCTGGAGGAATCTGAGGCATTTGTGAGAAATATTCTTGAAAGTGTTGATGAGGGGTTTATCGTCATAGACCGGGATTACAGGATCCTTTCTGCGAACAAGGCCTTTTACCGCGGCTGTAAGATGCCGCTTGAAAATATTATAGGGGAATACTGCTATGCATGTTCCCATCATACAGATAAGCCCTGTTTTGAGGCAGGAGAGAAGTGCGCGGTGAGAGAAACTTTTGATACTGGATTGCCGGCCAGGGCTGTTCATATTCACCATGACAAAGAAGGGAAACCCTCTTATTATGAGGTCAAGTCGTATCCCATGAAGGACATTTCAGGGAATGTGGTTTCAGCTATCGAGGTCACAATTGACATTACTGAGAAGACGAAGCTTGAAGAGCAGCTTCAGCATGCGCAGAAGATGGAAGCAATCGGGATCCTCGCCGGAGGCATCGCCCATGACTTCAACAATGTCCTTTCAGCGGTCCTGGGTTACGGCAGCATGCTGGAGATGGAGGATGCAGAAGGATGATCCATTAAGATCGTATGTGAAGCAGATACTTGCTGCATCAGAGAGGGCTGCTGCCCTGACGCAGAGTCTCCTTGCATTCAGCAGAAAACAGATAATCAACCTTAAACCAGTTGCCTTGAATGAGGTTGTCAGAAATATCGCAAAACTTATTGCCGTGCTTATCAGAGAGGATATAGAACTCAGGACAGTGTTTTCTTTGACTGACAATATGACTGTTATGGCGGATGCCGGACAGATTTCACAGGTATTGATGAATCTGGCCACGAACGCGCGGGATGCGATGCCCGATGGAGGGGTTTTAACAATCGAGACCAGCAGTGTGTTCCTTGACAAAGAGTTCGCAGAAAAACATGATTTTGACAGGCCTGGCATGTATGCCCTGATCTCAGTATCAGATACCGGCATTGGGATTGACGCAAGTACAAGGGACAAGATATTCGAGCCGTTTTTCACCACGAAGGAAATCGGGAAAGGCACAGGCCTTGGTCTCTCTATTGTACACGGAATAATCAGACAGCACGGCGGCAATGTCCATGTCCACAGCGAACCGGGGCTGGGGACAACATTTAAGATATATTTTCCCATTGCTGAAACCTCACCTGAAGAAGCTAAAAAAGAAGAGATTGCCCTCCCTGAATACGGGACTGAGACTGTGCTGGTTGCTGAGGATGATGAAGCATTGAGAAGACTCTCAAAATCAGTGCTCGAGATCTTTGGCTACACGGTCATAACCGCAGCAGATGGCGAGGATGCAATTAGCAAGTTCAGGGACAATAGCGATAAAATCAGGCTTCTTGTCCTTGATCTGATCATGCCAAGGAAGAGCGGGAAAGAGGCATATGAGGAGATTTTAAAGATGAGGCCGGACGTAAAGGTCCTTTTTATGAGCGGATATCCAACTGATGTTATCAGCCAGAAGGGAATCTTTCAAAAGGGTGTGGGATTTCTGTATAAACCGGTTCTGCCGACAGACCTTTTGAAAAAGGTAAGAGAGATTCTGGATAAAGACAGTGGCCCGTGAGGTGTGAATAGCGCATAGACAAGAGAAAAATTGGCCTTCTGCTATTAATGCCCTTGCTATAATTGTTCCCCCGTGCCCTTGCTACAGGGTTAGAGATCGAATATAATAGTTGTTCCTTGCATTGAGGTTCCCCGCGGTTTCGCCGGAGGGAATCTTCAATTAGCTCTTGCAAATATATTGGAAAAATAGGGGGCAGCGTGTCTGATAAAATCAAGGTAAAAAATCCGATTGTCGAGATGGACGGCGATGAGATGACCAGGATCATATGGCATTTGATCAAGGACAAACTCATATATCCTTTTCTTGATGTTGATCTGAAATACTATGACCTTGGGATCAAACACAGGGACGAGACCGACGACAAGGTCACTGTCGATGCTGCAAAGGCGATCAAGGAGTACGGCGTCGGAGTGAAGTGTGCTACGATAACCCCCAATGCCGCCCGGGTAAAGGAATATAACCTCAAGCAGCAGTGGAAGAGCCCCAACGGCACGATCCGCTCGATCCTGGACGGTACGGTATTTCAGAAAACCGATCATCATAAAAAACATTCCTCCTGCTGTGCAGCAAATGGAAAAAGCCGATAATGATCGGCCGTCACGCATATGGCGATATCTACAAAAATGTAGAGTATGTTGTTGATGCGCCGGGCACTGGCCGAGCTTGTTTTTACTCCCGCGGACGGAGGAGAAAAAAAGGTCCTCAAGATCCATGAATTTCAAGGGCCGCGGTGTCGTCATGGGTATGCATAATACAGAGCCTTCCATCAGGAGCTTTGCAAAGGCCTGCATAAACTATGCGCTCGGCGAAAAGGTCGACCTCTGGTTCGGCGCAAAGGACACGATATCGAAGCAGTACCATGGTTTTTTCAGGGACATTTTTGCTGAAGAGATCGAGAAGGTGAAGGGAGCGCTTAAGACTGCCGGCATACAGTACCGGTTCATGCTTATCGACGATGCAGTGGCACAGGTGATGAAGTCAGAAGGCGGTATGCTCTGGGCCTGCATGAACTATGACGGCGATGTCATGTCCGACATGGTGGCAACAGGCTTCGGAAGCCTCGGCCTGATGACGTCTGTCCTTGTATCTCCTGACGGCAAATATGAGTTCGAGGCAGCACACGGGACTGTTGTGAGGCATTACTATGAACATCTCAAAGGGAACCCGACATCAACAAATTCCATAGCATCGATCTTTGCCTGGACAGGCGCGCTGGCAAAACGGGGAGAGCTGGACAATACCCCTGAGGTCGTGGACTTCGCCCGGACAGTCGAAGCTGTTGTCATCGAAACAGTTGAAAGCGGGATAATGACAAAGGACCTTATGCTCATCGCAGAGCCTAAGGTCGAAAAATATGCCTTGACAGAAGAGTTTATCGATGCTGTGGCAGAGAGGCTGAAGGGTAAATTAGGCTGAGACCAAGGTCAGGGCTGAGATATATTCTTACCTCAGCCTTGACCTGTTTTATTCTTCCTTCCCCGTTATCCACCAGTCGCTTTTGTCTGAAAACCACCAAAGCGAGGAATCGGTTTCGAGAATTGTCTTGGCCAGCTCACGGGCGATATCAGTCTTTAAGCGCTTTAGCGCATATTCGAGCCATTCATCAGCGTACTTGTTGCCGAGGTCCTTATGTTCCTTCAACGCCAGTATCAACTCAAGCTGGTCTGCATCGTGCGCCAGTTGCGCCTCAAGGGTTTGGCCTTCAGAAAACTCGGTGATCAGCTTTTTCATTTCGGCCCCGAACGGCAAAGTGTCAGTAAGGTCATCGACGGCCTTTTTTTCATCGGTTTTAACGTATTTTTTGTTTACATAATTGAGGTCACCGGTACGCGCCTCGGGAAGATCGTGGAAAAGGCACATCTTGATGATGCGGTCGGTATCTGCGCCTTCAGCCATGTTCCCCAGTGCGTATCCGATATAGACTGTCCTGAAAATATGCTCAGCAACTGATTCAGCCCCTGACCCGAGGAACTGGAACCCTGTCCTGGGTGTGCGCTTGAGCATTCCTGCCTCAAATAAGAAATTAGCGATTCGTTTCATGTCCTAGTGTCCCCTTTTCAATAAAGGTATATCAAATTGCTCTTATTTTAGCATAAGGGAAAAGACTTCCATCAAAACGCATATTTTGTTATGATTGTCGTACGCATTTATTGCTAACCGGCAACAATAATTTCCAGGGTTTTAATTTGAATTGCATATATATTCTTAAATTAATAAGGAGATAAAGCCATGGCAGATCTGAAGAAGATGTATAAGACTATAATGGATGACAATTTCCCTGAGGAGATGACGATACGGTTTGGGGAGCAGACCCTGATGTACCGGAAAAGGGCCTGGAAGATACCTGATGAAAAAACAGGAGAGCTTATTGAAAAAGGGCTCCGTTATGGCGAAAATCCTGATCAGCAGGCAGCACTTTTTGAGCTTGTAAACGGCAACCTGGTGCTTGGAGACTGCAGGTTTATTGAACCGGGCAATGGACTGGTAAGCGCAATTACCGAGAAAGATATGCTCCAGGCCGGCAAACACCCTGGCAAGACAAACCTGACTGACCTGGACAATGCATTGAATATACTGAAATATCTCTCTGACAGGCCGGCTGCCGCGATCATGAAGCATAACAATCCATGCGGCGTTGCCTACGGGAAGACTGTTGCAGAGGCCTATGACAGGGCAAATATGGCCGACAGGATCGCTGCCTTTGGCGGATGTCTTGTTGTAAACAGGCCGATGGATAAAACTACCGCAGAGATGGTGAATAATAATTACCTTGAGGTGGTCGGTGCCCCTGATTTTGAAGAAGGGGTATTCGATATCCTTGCAAAGCGGAAGAACCTCCGGATAGTAAGGATAAGCAGGATAGATCAGCTCGAAAAATACAGGTCCTTCCGTTTTGTTGACTTTAAGTCTCTTACAGACGGCGGCATCATTGTTCAGCAGTCCCCGATCAACAGGATAAGGACAAAGGACGACTTTCTGCCTGCAAAGACCGTTTATAAAGGTAAAGAATACGCTATAGAAAGACAGCCGACTGAAAAAGATTATGATGACATGCTCTTTGGATGGAATGTTGAACAGGGCATTACTTCAAATTCGGTCATATATGTGAAAGATGGTGTGACAGTCGGGATCGGGACAGGTGAACAGGACCGTGTCGGTGTTGCAGAGATCGCTGTTTTCAAGGCCTACACAAAATATGCTGACGCGATCTGCTTCAGAAAATACGGGGTCCCTTATAAGACCTTCGAGCTTGAAGCCTCAGAGGGCAAAAGGGACATTGCCGCATTGCGGGAGATTGATGAGCTGACTAAAAAAGAGAAGGGCGGTCTTATTGGATCAACTATGGTATCGGATGCTTTTTTCCCCTTCAGAGACGGCGTGGATGCCGGGATAAAAGAGGGCGTTACCGCGATTGTTCAGCCCGGCGGGTCTGAAAGAGACTTTGAAGCGATAGAGGCCTGCAATCAGGCGAATCCAAAGGTAACAATGGTATTTACAGGACAGAGGGCCTTCAGGCACTGATCATTAACCGCATATTTCTGTCGCTTTTGTTGCAAGGTTTATTTATTTTGAGAAAGTTCAAAATGCTCTGTACATGGAATATAGAGAAATGGTATAGTATAATCTTCCTAAAGAGTAAAAGTTTTTAGTTAGCTATTTTTAAATAAAAACTGCTACAAAAAACTTGACAAGAAGAGGTTTCTCTGGTAAAGTTGTAAGGTTTTTTCCCAGAGTACTGAAAAATATTTGATTTATTAATTTTTGGAGGAAAAGTGCCTACAATAGCACAGCTTGTAAAACATGGTCGCAAAAGTTTAGTAACAAAGACCAAGAGTCCTGCATTGAAGTCATGCCCCCAGAAGAGGGGAGTTTGTATCAGGGTTTACACGACTACGCCGAAAAAACCGAACTCGGCCTTGAGAAAGGTTGCAAGGGTGAGGCTTACAAATGCGATGGAAGTCACTGCGTATATCCCTGGTGTAGGGCATAACCTTCAGGAGCACTCTATTGTTATGATAAGAGGCGGAAGGATAAAGGACTTGCCTGGTGTCAGATATCATATTATAAGGGGTACCCTTGATTCTACTGGTGTCAATGACAGAAGGCGTGGAAGATCCAAATACGGAACAAAGAAACCCAAGTAATTTAAGGTCAAATGGAGTAAATAATGCCGAGAAGAAGAGTTGCAGAAAAAAGAGAAATATTGCCTGATCCGAAATACAACAGCAAGGTTGTAAGCAAATTCATCAGTATAATTATGGAGCATGGGAAGAAAGCCACGGCAGAGAGTATCTGTTACGGCGCTTTCGATGTTATCAAGGAAAAGACCGGCAATGATCCCCTGAAGGTTTTCAAGGCAGCGCTGGAAAACGCCAAGCCGGTCCTTGAGGTCAAGCCAAGAAGGGTCGGCGGAGCAACATATCAGGTGCCTATTGAAATAAGGCCGTCGAGGCGTATGGCGCTGGCATTCAGGTGGCTGATTACCTATTCGAGAGGCAGAGGCGAAAAGACCATGAGGGAGAGACTTGCAGGCGAGCTTCTCGATGCGTTTAATAACACAGGGTCTTCAATTAAAAAGAAAGAAGATACCCATAAGATGGCAGATGCCAATAAGGCGTTTGCTCATTATAGATGGTAGAGAGAACAGAGGAGAGAGATTTTGTCAAGGGGTCCGTTAGAAAACACACGCAATATTGGAATCATGGCGCATATAGATGCAGGGAAGACCACGACCACGGAGAGAATTCTCTACTATACGGGTGTTACCTATAAGATAGGTGAAGTCCATGAAGGCACGGCCGTTATGGACTGGATGGTGCAGGAGCAGGAAAGAGGCATTACGATCACTTCTGCTGCAACTACGTGCAACTGGAAGAACCATAGAATAAATATTATAGATACGCCGGGGCATGTTGATTTTACTGTTGAGGTCGAAAGATCCTTAAGGGTATTGGACGGTGCCGTGGCTGCTTTTGACTCAGTGTCAGGAGTTGAGCCCCAGTCAGAGACTGTCTGGAGGCAGGCGGACAAGTACAATGTGCCGAGAATCGCATTTATGAACAAAATGGACAGGATGGGGGCTGATTTCTTTATGAGCGTCAACAGTATGGTAGACAGGCTGGGAGCAAATCCGGTTGCTGTCCAGATTCCGATCGGCGCAGAAGAGCATTTCAGGGGCCCTATTGACCTTGTGACTATGAAGGCCATGTTCTATGATGATGAGACCCTCGGAGCGAAATATGTAGAGGGTGATATACCGGCTGAGTATATGGAGCAGGCAAAGGAATACAGGGAGAAGATGATTGAGGCCATTGCGGATGTTGATGAAGGAATCATGGAGAAATTTCTGGGCGGCGAAGAGATGAGCGCTGATGAAATTAAGGCTGCTCTCAGAAAAGGCACTGTTGAGATGAAGCTGAGCCCGGTCCTCTGCGGGAGTGCGTTTAAAAACAAGGGCGTCCAGCACCTCCTTGACGCCATTATTGACTTTCTTCCTTCGCCCTATGATGTTCCCCCGATTACCGGCATAAATCCTGATGACAATTCCGAGATGATAAGGAAGCCGGATGCCCAGGACCATTTCTCGGCGTTTGCCTTTAAGGTAATGACAGATCCTTTTGTCGGACAGCTTACCTTCCTGAGAGTGTATTCCGGGACATTAAGCGCCGGCTCATATATATATAATTCCACAAAGGGCACAAAAGAGCGTGTCGGCAGGCTTCTTCAGATGCATGCAAACAAGAGAGAAGACATAAAAGAAGTCACTGCCGGAGATATAGCCGCAGCAGTCGGACTGAAAAGCACGCTTACCGGCGATACTCTCTGTGATGAAAAGCACCCTATCATACTGGAATCGATGGAATTCCCCGATCCTGTTATCCATGTAGCAATAGAGCCCAAGACAAAGCCGGACCAGGAAAAGCTGTCTCACTCCCTTGGAAAGTTGATGCAGGAGGACCCGTCATTCAGGGTAATGACTAACGAAGAAACAGGCCAGACTATTATTGGTGGAATGGGCGAGTTGCACCTGGAGATTATTGTAGACAGGCTTTTGCGTGAATTCAAAGTCGGCGCGAATGTCGGCAAGCCGCAGGTCGCCTACAGAGAGACGATACGGGCCGCTTCAAAGGCGGAAGGCAAATTCGTCAGGCAGAGCGGAGGCCGCGGACAGTACGGACATGTATATGTGGAGCTCCAGCCGCTTGAGCCCGGGAGCAGGATTTGTGTTTGAAAGCAAGGTGGTCGGCGGCACAGTCCCGAGGGAATACTGGAGTGCGGTAGAAAAGGGCATAAAAGAGGCACTGGACAACGGTATTCTCGCTGGATATCCTGTTGTTGATATAAAGGCAATATTGTATGATGGCTCCTATCATGAGGTCGACTCTTCGGAGATGGCCTTTAAGATTGCAGGTTCCATGGGGTTTAAGGAAGCTGCAAAAAAGGCCAAGCCGACCATACTTGAGCCGATTATGAATGTTGAAGTGGTTACGCCTGAAGAGTATATGGGAGATGTTATAGGAGATCTCAATTCCCGCAGGGGCAAGATACAGACAATGGACAAAAGAGGAAAGGCCCAGGTAATAAAGGCCCTGGTTCCTCTTTCCGAGATGTTCGGGTATGCTACGGATTTAAGATCCAAAACCCAGGGAAGAGCGACCTATACCATGCAGTTTGCGCATTATGACGAAGTCCCGAAGGGTATCTCTGAAACGATTATAGCCAAGGTTAAGGGCGAATAACATTATTTTTTTATAAAGTCATTAACGTAGGGTGAGACACTCTCCTCCTACATGATAAGGAAGGTGACAAAATGGCAAAGGCAAAATTTGAGAGGACGAAACCACATTGTAACGTGGGGACGATCGGGCACGTAGACCACGGCAAGACGACACTGACAGCGGCGATCACGAAGGTGCTGGCGATGACGGGTAAGGCGACGTACCGTGCATATGACAGCATAGACAACGCTCCTGAGGAGAAGGCCAGGGGAATAACGATAGCAACAGCGCACGTTGAGTATGAGTCGGATAACAGACATTATGCGCACGTAGACTGTCCTGGTCATGCTGACTACGTAAAGAACATGATCACGGGAGCAGCGCAGATGGACGGCGCGATACTGGTGGTGTCGGCAGCAGACGGACCGATGCCTCAGACAAGAGAGCACATACTGCTTGCCCGGCAGGTAGGAGTGCCATACATAGTAGTATTTCATGAACAAGACAGACATGGTAGATGACCCTGAGCTTCTGGAGCTGGTAGAGCTTGAAGTGAGGGAGCTTTTAAGCAAGTATCAGTTCCCCGGGGACGAGATACCGATAATAATGGGCAGTGCGCTGAAGGTGGTCGAGAGCACCAGCACAGACCCCAATTCAGAGGACTACAAATGCATACAGGAGCTGATAGCAGCAGTAGACAGCTACATACCGACTCCTGAGAGGCCGATAGACAAGCCATTTTTGATGCCTATAGAAGACGTATTTTCGATATCCGGCCGTGGTACGGTAGTAACAGGCAGGGTGGAAAGAGGGATCGTGAAGGTAGGCGAGGAAGTAGAGATAGTAGGGCTTGGCGAGACGAGGAAGACAGTGGCCACAGGAGTAGAGATGTTCCGGAAGCTGCTGGATGAAGGACAGGGCCGGAGACAACGTAGGAGTGCTGCTTAGGGGAATAGCGAAGGAAGAAGTGGAGCGCGGGCAGGTGTTGGCAAAACCCGGGAGCATCAAGCCTCATACGAAGTTCAAGGCAGAGGCATATATATTGACGAAGGAAGAAGGCGGCAGACATACGCCGTTTTTCAAGGGGTACCGGCCGCAGTTTTATTTCAGGACTACGGACGTGACCGGGGTGGCGCAGTTACCAGAGGGAGTAGAGATGGTAATGCCTGGAGATAATGTAAGCCTGTCAATAGAGCTGATATCGCCCATAGCGATGGAGAAGGAACTGAGGTTTGCGATCAGAGAAGGCGGCCGCACTGTTGGCGCCGGAGTTGTTACAGAGGTATTGGAGTAATCGTGAACCAAATAATAAGAATCAAATTAAAAGCATATGATCACAGAGTTCTTGACCAGTCTTTAAAGGAGATTGTGGATACTGCGCAGAGGACAGGCGCAAGGGTTGCGGGTCCGGTGCCTTTGCCGACGCATATCAACAAGATAACAGTTCTCAGGTCTCCTCATGTAGACAAGAAGTCAAGAGAGCAGTTTGAAATAAGGACCCATAAAAGGCTCATTGATATACATGATGCAACACCGCAGACTGTAGATGCTCTTATGAAGCTGGAGCTTGCAGCCGGGGTAGATGTGGAGATAAAGCTATGACAGGGATTCTGGGCAGGAAACTTGGGATGACACAGGTTTTTGACGAAAATGGAAGGCTCTGGCCTGTTACAGTAGTTGAGGCCGGGCCCTGCGGTGTAGTGCAGATCAAGACCAAAGAAAATGACGGATACGAATCCGTAAAGATGGGTTTTGAAGAGGTTAAAAAAGAGAAGAGAGTTGATCGTCCTACAAAGGGCATCTATAAAAAAGCTGGTTTGAATCCATGCAGGATTATGAAGGAATTCCCGATGGGAGACCTTAAGGTTGGAGAAATGATTACTGTTGAGAAGTTCCAGAAGGGCGATGTTATTACAGTGACCGGCATTTCAAAAGGTAAAGGCTTCCAGGGTGTAATGAAGAGGCATAATTATGCAGGCGGTCCGGCATCCCATGGCTCTACGTTTTACAGGGCGCCTGGGCTCAATAGGAGCAAGTTCTTTCCCTTCAAGGGTCTGGAAGAACAAGGGAATGCCGGGACATATGGGTTCTGAAAGGGTCAGCGTTAAGAATCTCAAGGTAATAGACGTCAGGGTTGACCAGAATCTTCTTCTGATTTTGGGAGCTGTTCCTGGAGCAAAAGGGACTTATCTCGAGATAAGAAAGGAAAGCTAAAATGCCTGAAATTAATATAAAAGACAAAAACAATACATCAGTAGGTAAAATGGATGTCCCGGAAAGCATCTTTGGTGTTACTGCGAAGGCAGGAGTTTTGCATAGCGCCGTGGTGAATTTCCTTGCCAACCAGAGGCAGGGGACTGCTGCAACGAAGACAAAGGGACTGGTCAGCGGCGGCGGCAAGAAGCCCTGGAAGCAGAAGTCTACCGGCAGGGCAAGATCAGGAAGTTCCCGTTCTCCGTTATGGAGAGGCGGCGGCACTGTGTTTGGCCCGCAGCCAAGGGATTATTCCTATAGTCTGCCGAAAAAGGCCAAGAAAGCTGCCCTGAATGCAGCGATTTCAGGCAAAATGGCAGATGGTGAGTTAATAGTAATAGATGGTTTCGGGCTTGAGAAGCCGAGCACAAAAGATATGGTTTTGCTTTTGAAGAATCTCGGGCTTGCAGGCAAAAGCACTCTCATAGTTGTGCCTGAAAAAAATGATGCGGTGCTCCTTTCAGCAAGGAATATCCCAGGGGTAAAGGTCACGAGAGTGACTGACCTTAACCCGTATGAGGTGGCTGCCAATAGCTGGATATTGTTTGACAGGCAGGCTGTGGAAATGTTGACAGAGGCAGGTAAGAAATGAAAAATCTTTTTACAATTGTTAAAAAACCTTTATTTACGGAAAAAGGGAGCGCTCTGAAAGAGGCCGAAAATAAACTTCTTGTCGAGGTCACCAGAGATGCCAACAAGATAGAGATAAAGAAAGCCATAGAAGAAATATTCAAGGTAAAGGTAGAAAAAGTAGCTACAATCAAGTCTCATGGAAAATGGAAGAGACAGGGAAAGTCTTTGGGTAAGAGACCTGACAGGAAAAAGGCCTTAATTACCCTTAAAAAAGGCGAAAAACTTGATTTTATTGAGGGTGCATAATGGGAATTAATAAATACAAGCCAACATCTCCGGGTAAAAGGTTCCGCACAGTTATGGATTTTGCAGAGATTACTGCAACCGAACCTGAAAAGTCACTGGTAAGGCAGTTAAAAAAGACTGGCGGAAGAAATAACCACGGTCGTGTGACAATGTGGCAAAGGGGTGGCGGTAACAGCAGAAGATACAGGATTATTGATTTCAAGACGAAACAAGCCGGCGTCCCTGCCGTTGTTGCCACCATAGAATATGACCCAAACAGGTCGGCCCGTATCGCTTTGCTGAACTATAAAGATGGTGAAAAGAGATATATCATCCTCCCTGTCGGTTTAAACGTAGGTGACGAGATTGTTTCCGGCAAAGGGGCCGAGATCAAGATAGGCAATGCGCTTCCTCTCAGTGAGATGCCTCTCGGTTCATTCATACATAATATAGAGCTGCAACCTGGTCAGGGCGCCAAGATGGTGAGGAGCGCCGGCTCATCGGCCCAGCTGATCGCTAAAGAAGAAAAATATGTTCAGGTAAAACTCTCCTCCGGAGAGGTAAGGCGTGTAGGAGCCAGC
>CAWEYN010000021.1:0-92981 GCA_963813295.1 uncultured Nitrospira sp. | reverse complement strand
CAAGCTGGACAGGCAATAACAATATGTCTCATGGAATTTGAAGATTGTCTACTGTGATCATTTCATTAAATGACTTTTTATATCCCAAAGTTTCTGTCGGCACACCCCTTCAGCGTAAAGGTCCAGCGGCATTGGCTTGAGCCGTTCCAATGAGCCCAGAGTATTCGAACGGCGTGGTTCTGGAAAATCAGAAGGATCGATCGATTTGTCGTTTCTCAATTCGTGAAGGTTTTGCGAGAAGCGCCACCAGGCCTTCCGTAACCCAGTGTTGAGTCTGCCTCCATTTTTATAATACCGCTCAAGAGAACTCAGATGAATCAGAGCATTTTCCCACCTGAGCCATCCTGCCCTTCGGTAATTGAAACTGACAGAATTGGCTCTGTGACGGTAAAGAATGCCCGCATAAGGATTATGGCAGACCGGCCTGTCCTCTTGGAACACACGTAGAATCAGTCATGCCGGGGTGCAGGCCCCCACGTTTCATCCCAACCTCCTAGCGCAAGAAGATTCTTGCGCCGGTGAATCTGCGCATTTGAATGCCATAGTTGTATATCCGAGAAGCTCATTGCATACCATTCATAGCCCAATTTAACATATCTTTGCAGTGGCTCCATTTTATTGATAATAAATGCACTGTCTCCACGGTATGAAGAAAATGGCTCAAGATTTTCGTTGCAGCTTAACGTTCTGCAATATGTAACATAGATGTCAGGATTTTGCTCCCATTTCATCGGCTAGAATTTCAATACATTTGGGATTCATTGCATCATCAGCATCTAATTTAACAATATATTTTCCATTGGCATGGTTTAATGCGCTGTTCCAGTTTGCTGTCATCCCAAGGTTGTTTGGATTGTGGATAATTTTAATCCGGTCATCCTTATCGCGCCACTTTCCCGCAACCTTAACAGTCGAATCGGTGCTGCAATCATCTGAAATGAGCACCTCAAAATCTCTGAAGGTCTGTTTTTCAAGAGAACCTAAAGCTGAGGGCAAGTATTGAGAATCATTGAAGGCAGGGACTAACACTGAAACTAACGGATATTTCATACTTTATCCAAAGCATCAGCTTTTTCCCAAAACTTTTTATCATCTTCTTTTTCTTGTCCCATACGAATGAGGCCACTCGCCGCCGGGATCCGTATGATTAAATCTCAGGCCAAATAAGGAGCGTACTGTTTCAGCAAGCTCAATTCCGAGCAACCGATCCAATCCACCAGCGGGCAAGTATTGTCGCATAACCGATGGAACTGAAAGCGATTGTGCATCGAGAATGTATGCCAGACAATTGTCCCAATCAGCAATGGACCGCTCCCGGCTGTAGCGCTCCGCAACTAATCTGTAACCACCACTGATCAGAGCATTTATTATCTCAGGGTCGCACAGACTCTGCAGGCATTCTGCGGCACGGGCAGTATCTCCCACAGGGAAGAGAAGGCAGTTCTCACCTCCATGAAGGCTATCCTCCAGGTCGGACCCGATGTAGGCGCTGCTGACAATTGCCACGCCATCAGCCATAGCCTCCCATATAACGATTGGGCCGGTTTCCCAAAGAGAAGTCACTAACAAAACATCCACCTTACGGTAAACCTGCTCGACCAGATCTTCCGATGAGAGAACGCCCAAAAATCTGACATTTTCAGACAACCCGGCGAGATCCATTCTCTCTCTCATCGCATTCTCCGCAGGCCCGCTGCCCGCAACCAGAAACTCAAACGGAATCCGCTTCTGTTTAAACTGCAGGAGAATATCTGGGATATCATCTACACGTTTCTGAAAATGTTCCAATCTTCCTGCATAGGCTATCCGCAACGGGCCACTTCCCTTTTGAGATTTCCGCAGTTTCTCAGGCAACTCAACGCCATCAGGCACATAGTAAATCCGTCCTGCTTCGAAGCCGGCATCATCCTGTGTCAATCGACAAGCCAGTTTGTTTGTGCAAATTACTGCATCAATGACATCCCGGAAGTTTTGCGCATCTTCGTAGAGATCAGGCTGAATCCCATGAATAGTCATGACGACCTTTGCCTCGGTTCGTGCCTTCTTCCGCAAGCGTTCTACTGCAGCATAGGTATCAGCGATATTTACTCCCACAACTATATTGGGGCGAGCTTCACATATAATCTTGCACAGACTTCTGATTCTACTTTCTCTCGATCCAGTCTTATTTGGTATTGGGAGCACATCGGGCAACGAATGTATTGTTTGATAAGCATTGGCGTCGTGTAAGACTCCTGAAGTAAGACCAACCAAAACTTTCCATCCTTTTGCCTTAAGTCCGGGCACTATGTAATGCAGCCACGTAGCAAGTCCACCGAGAGGGTATGCAGAGGGAGCGATAAACATAATACTGCCAACGTAATTTATCATTTTTTATTCATTTTTTTTATCAGATTCTATTTGCGATGACCAATTTTTTTAGCTGGAACGCCGGCCCATATTTCATAAGAAGGAACTGAATGTGTAACAACACTGTTGGCTCCTATTATGGCACCCTCTCCAATTTCAATTCCGGGTGTAATTACAGCCCCCGCACCTATCCAGACATCACTTCCGATATTGATATTAATTTTCGTATTGTCAGGTGGACTTTGTATAATCTTGGAATTCTTTCCAGAGTGATGATTGGCAGCTATGAATGAGCAGAACTGGGAGATAAGACATCCTCTGCCGATAGCAATATACGTATCCTTTTTTGATAAACGGAAATTATTGTATTGTCCTATCCAGGTTTCATCATTTACTTCAAGCGAACCATATCCATTATAGTCATCGCCAAGAACTAGCATTGATCCTTTTTCTATCTTGACATTTTTCCCCAATGATAATTTCCCCTGAGGCCAGCCTTGGACTAATACATCATAGTGATATTTGCAGTTGGAAAAGATCGGTTGATCTGTTCTATTTCAATCACTGATTTTTTAAAATCTCCAATTGCTTTTATAAAATGCGGGTGCCTTAAGAGCCAAATTCCGCGCAGAATTGAAAATAAACTGTCGAGCATGGCTAGACGACCGGTGTTTAAGTTCTGCGGGAATGCCATCTTGAACTAAAGGCGTCAAGTAGAACCATCGCATAGCACCGGGACGTTTTTCTGACATTAAATTGATAAAAGATTTTTTTATATACCAATGAATAGCTTTTGGAAAAGATATCGGCAAATCGTCCAGCTTTCTTTCGGTTGACCAAATTTCTTGAATTTTATGAGTCGTTATAAATCTTTCTGTTAAAATATCACCTATTTCAGGAAAAATAAAATCGTGCAGCTCAACGACAATATGAGCTGTTTTTAATTTAGGAATTGCCAAAGGGTCCAGTAATATGCTTTCAGCTCCTTCTATGTCCATTATAACGAGTGGCAAAGGATCATTCTTCATTACATTTGTTAATCCGTTGAAATCACATAATCCATGGACATGTATTTTATTTGACACATTATTAAGTGCTGCCATAGCTAAAATATGGTGTCTATTAATTTCAACAGCTTCAAAGGCTTCAATGTTGGCATGAGGCAGACGAAGCGCAAATCCTACAGCATAATACCCTTCGGCAGAGCCAACATTAACTACGGTCTTAAAATCATACTTGCATAATTGTTCAATTATTGACCACAATTCCTTTTCATAAGTGCCAAACAATTTTGGATAATAAACAATTCCTTTTTTTTCGGGGCCATATTTCATCCCTTTGAATGGTCCGCTCAATACACTCTGCTTGGCTATATCGTCAACTAGTCGTTTGGAAATATTCTGCGGATGTAAATGTGCGGGAACTATTTTTTTTTAATATTTTTTTTGAAAACATGTTGCAGGATGCCTTTCGTGCTGACAAATATCAATAATTTATTGGATTCTTTTGCCTGAGAATGGCAAATTAATTATCCCGTGATTTTTTTCCTGGTAATTTCGATCCCACTCTTCTAGAATTGTAAAAATCCCTACGTTTTCACTGCTAGTCCATTCTCTCAAGTTGTCGCTATAACAGCCATAGGTAATGAAATACTCTCCTGGTCTTAATAAATAAGGCGGAATCGATACTTCTGATTCAAATTTGCCTTCAGATAGCAGCGCAGGGGCAATGGTGTCATGCAATGTTGCGATTTGCATTCCATCTTTCTTAATAATGTAGACACACGAGCACTGTTTAATCTCTTTTTTTGCTAAACCAGTAACACGTATCGTTACTGGTGAAGCGGGAGAGATAATTATATGACTGTCGATTTGTTCATTATTCACTTCAAGTAAATTTATTTTTATATTTGAAGATAAAGGACCAGAAAATAAGTCCGATAATCTATCAGTGCCATAAGAAGCTTTATCTGACAAATAGTGTTTTATGGCGGAATTTGAAAGACCTAGAAAATTTACTATGCCTTGACTAATAACAATTGTTTTTGGACAGAGCTGACTGATTGCTCCCATATTATGACTCACAAACAGTACTGTCCTCCCCTCCTTCGCAACGTCTCCCATCTTCCCCAAACACTTCTTCTGAAAAGCCGCATCGCCGACCGCCAGAACTTCATCCATAATCAGTATCTCCGGCTCCAGATGGGCGGCAACAGCAAAGGCCAGTCGGACATACATGCCGGAGGAGTAGCGCTTGACCGGCGTATCAATGAACTTCTCCACTTCTGCGAAGGCCACGATCTCATCGAACTTCTTTTTGATTTCTGCTCTTTGTCATTCCGAGAATCGCACCGTTCAGGAAAATATTCTCTCTGCCGGTCAGTTCAGGATGAAAACCCGTGCCCACTTCGAGCAGGCTTGCTATGCGGCCTTTTATCTTTATCTCTCCCTTTGTCGGTGTAGTCACCTTTGAGAGGATCTTGAGCAAGGTGGATTTCCCGGCCCCGTTTCTTCCGATGATGCCGAGGACCTCGCCCTGCTTTACATCGAAGGAGACATCGCGGAGGGCCCAGAAACGGTCCTCTTCTTGTGAAACGTTATCGGTTAAAGGTGAAAGGTTAAAATCAACAGGCAAATTGGGGTCCTCTTTGCCGCGCATTCTTGCCCACCAGCTCTGGAAGTCTTTCCGCAATGTCGCATGGCTGATTGCGCCGTAGCGGTATTGTTTCCAGAGCCCCTCTACACGAATAACAACATCGGGGCTCATTGTTCTTCGTTCCTGGTTTTTTGATATTTTATAGCGGGGTCACCCGTTAAAAAGCAGGCTTTGCATTGTGGTATTTCAGTTTATGCATCATAGTGAACCGCTGAGCAGCGTCTCGTCTTTTAGCATTTCCACTGATCATTCGAAATCTTCTTCGATTCCGGCAGCTTTAATTATTGCAAACAGAGTTCCTTTTGGCAAGTCCTTCTTGTGGTACGGGACAATAACCCGTTTTTTTGTTGTTTTGTTGATGTATACCCTATGACTACCTGTCTGATGATCGAGGATAAAAGAATGCTTTGTCAAAATCTTGATAAGTTTTTCAGGGGTTAGCGCGGGGACCTTAGGCATATTGAAGAGTCAACATTCCTTCAAAGGTGTCAGTATCATCCTGAAAAACCTCGCCGTGTTTTTTCATGCTGTCAAGATACGCTTTTATGGCATCCCCTGCCATTTCTCTGGCTTCTTTAATATCTTCGCCATAGGTTATACATCCTGGCAGAGAAGGTACTATGACGGTATATCCACCTTCCGGTTCGGGTCTAAGTATGATCCTGAAGGACGCCTTCTTTGTTTTCATAGTTACACTCCTTTTTGTCGGATTTTTCCGAAACCGAGTTTTTCGAGGCCATAAATAAGTTCATCAGGTTTAATTGGGCTGATCTTAGACAT
Organism: uncultured Nitrospira sp.; assembly: GCA_963813295.1. Taxonomy (GTDB): domain Bacteria; phylum Nitrospirota; class Thermodesulfovibrionia; order Thermodesulfovibrionales; family UBA6898; genus JAOUFP01. The sequence goes on along the minus strand of CAWEYN010000021.1, from coordinate 87,197 downwards.
TCACTTCGACTTCATCAACACGGAACCGTGTCCCCCTGTGAGTAGCACCCCTGTAAAGAGGGACAGGAAACTATATACACTCCGTTTTCATCTTGTTCTATAACTATGCGGTATTTATATACGCTCATGGCATCTCTCCGTTTCTCTTTATTTATTGTAACAAAAGAGGTGACTTTCGTATAGAGAAGGATCAAAAGAAAGTTTTCTTTTGTCCTTCACTTCAATCATTTCCATTTTCGTCCACTTTTATCCGGATTGCTTTTCACTTTTTACTTTTTACTATACTGTGTCCATAAAACTCTTCTCGATCCTGCTGAAAAGCACAATGCCGATGAAGAGGATCAGGAAGGTCATTCCAATACTCAATCCCAGCTGCCAGGGACGGATCGTGCCTGAGCCCAGGAAGGCGTAACGGAATGTCTCGATAACAGGCGCCATTGGATTGAGTGCCAGGGCCCATTGCCACTTCTCAGGGATCTGTGAAGTCGGATAGACGATCGGAGTCGCATACATCCAAAGCTGTACGCCGAAGCCTACCAGGTGCGTAAGGTCCCGGTATTTGGTCGTCAGTGACGATACGATGATGCCGAAACCCAGTCCAAGTGCCGCCATTTGTACGATCATAACCGGCAGCAGGAATGATCACCAGTTTTGGAGCAATAGCTGCACCGTTGAAATAGTAATAAGCCAAAAAACCGAGAAAGAGTGCAAACTGGATGGCAAAACTGATGAGATTGCTGATTACAATAGAAATGGGGACGGCAAGCCTGGGAAACCATACTTTTCCGAATATGCTTGCATTTCCTACAAAGGTGTTTGATGTGCTGGTGATGCAGCCTGAAAAGTAGTTCCATGCCACAATCCCGGACATATAAAAAAGCACTGGTGGCAGACCGTCCGTTGGGATCTTCGCAACCTTGCCGAAGACAACGGTAAAGACCAGCGTGGTAAAAAGCGGCTGGATCAGAAACCAGAGCGGCCCGAGGATTGTCTGTTTGTAAACTGATACAAAATCACGCCGCACAAAAAGCATGATGAGATCACGGTATCTCCACAGTTCAGAAAGATGTATGTCGAACCAGCCCGAAACGGGTTTGATCGTAGATGTCCACTCAATATTGCGTTCGTCAGACATAAATGTTTTTAGTTCTTAGTTCCTGGTTCTTGGTTAAAAACAAAGAACAACGCACAAAGCACGAAAAAACTGAAAGCCTTTTTCTTTTCACCTTTTACTTTTTACCTTTCACTTCTGACCGTTCTGATTCCACCATCATCCTGACGACATCCTGCATTTTATGCCGGGCTTTCCATCCCAGCTGTTTATATGCCTTGGACGGATTTGCCCTGCCTACCATCAGGTCAGTCGGGCGATAAAGATCAGGGTCGCCAACTACATAATCATGCCATGGAAGTCCAACAGAGGAAAAAGCAGCTGCAATAAACTCTTCAAGGCTGTGACTCTCACCTGTTGCAATAACAAAATCCTCAGGTTTTTCCTGCTGAAGCATGAGCCACATAGCCTCCACGTATTCCGGGGCCCAGCCCCAATCGCGCTGTATATGTATATTGCCGAGATGCAGTTTTTCCTTGCTCCCATTTGCAATTCTGCAGGCCGCTGATATGATCTTTTTCGTTACAAACCGCTCAGGCCTCAAAGGCGATTCATGATTATAAAGAATGCCTGAACAGGCAAAAAGGCTATATGCCTCCCTGTAGTTAGCAAGCTCCCAGAAGGCAGCCGCCTTTGCAACTGCATAGGGGCTGCGAGGCCGGAATGGCGTTGATTCGTCAGCAACAATGCCTCCGGTATCCCCGAAACATTCACTCGAGCATGCGTTGTATAGCTTGATTGGAATGCCGGTAAAACGGATAGCTTCGAGGAGGTTCAGTGTCCCTACGCTTATACTTTCAAGGGTCTCGACAGGCTGTTGAAAAGACAGCCCCACAGAGCTTTGTCCTGCGAGGTTATATATCTCGTCAGGTTTTACCTTTGTCAGTGTCTGCAAGACGCTCCTGAAATCATTCGGGGCCATGGATTCAAGTCTGACACGGTCAAAAATGCCGAGAAAATGAAGATTTCTGAAAGAGGACATCTGTGCATCGCGTGATGTACCATAGACTTCGTATCCTTTATCCAGCAGGAGCCTGGCAAGATACGATCCGTCCTGTCCTGATATCCCGCAAATAAGTGTTTTCTTTGTCATCTTTTAGCCATGATACTCTGGAAATACTCTATGGTCTTTATCAGCCCTTCTTCCAATTTGATGTCCGGATTCCAGCCCAGTTTCTCTTTTGCCAGGGTTATATCAGGCTGTCTTTGTCTTGGGTCATCTGATGGAAGGGGCTTGAAGGCTATCTTTGATTTTGAGCCTGTCATTTGCCACTACCTTTTCCGCGAGCTCCAGGATAGTGAATTCCACCGGGTTTCCCAGATTCACCGGACCGGTGAAGTCATCAGGGCTGTTCATGAGCCGTATCAGGCCATCCACCAGGTTGTCGACATAGCAGAAGCTCCTGCTTTGGCTCCCATCCCCATATACCGTGATCTCCTCATTTCTCAGCGCCTGCATTATGAAGTTGCTGACAACGCGTCCGTCATTAGGGTGCATCCTCGGGCCATAGGTGTTGAATATCCTCGCTACTTTTATCCTTAACTGATGCTGTCTGTGGTAGTCGAAAAAGAGGGTCTCCGCGCAGCGTTTGCCCTCGTCGTAGCACGAACGGATTCCGATCGGGTTTACGTTCCCCCAATAGCTTTCCTGCTGCGGGTGTACGGCCGGGTCACCGTAGACCTCGGAGGTGGAAGCCTGTAGGATCTTCGCCTTTATCCGCTTTGCGAGCCCCAGCATGTTGATGGCCCCGTGCACTGAGGTCTTTGTTGTCTGGACCGGATCGAACTGGTAGTGGATCGGCGACGCAGGACAGGCGAGGTTGTAGATCTCGTCGACCTCAGCATACAAAGGGAAGGTTATGTCATGACGCATGACCTCAAAGTAGGTGATTGCTTGCCAGGTGGGCTATGTTGGCCCTGCGGCCTGTGTAGAAGTTGTCCACGCAAATGACCTCATGCCCTTCGTTCAATAACCTTTCACAGAGATGCGAGCCCAGAAAGCCGGCTCCACCGGTAACGAGGATTCGTTTGGATGAGTAGTTTTTCATAATCAACCTCCGGTTGCGGTAATTGGTAATTAGTGACTTGTAATTAGTAAGTAATGGTTACCGGATACGCTTAATGCTGCTTATCAGGCCATAAATCATTTTTGAAATACTATTGTAAGGTCATAATACTGACTCAGCCAGTGCTATTGCTTTCTTCCAAATCTAAGATCTTTATGTGTTTTCATTGTATTTATACTTACTAATCACAAATTACTAATTACTTATCACCGGTTACTTGTAGTAACCTTTATACCATTCCACAAATTTCTTTATCCCCTCTTCGATCGAAGTCGAGGGCTTGAAGCCAACGTCTTTTATCAGGTCATCCACATCAGCATAGGTTGCAGGCACGTCGCCGGCCTGGATCGGCAGGAGGTTCTTTTCCGCTTTTTTGCCGAGGCAATCTTCAAGGACCTCGATGAAATGCATCAGCTCCACAGGGTTGTTGTTGCCGATGTTGTAAAGCTTGTAGGGCGCATAGCTCGAAGAAGGGTCCGGTCTGTCGCCTGACCACTCCGGGTCTGGACCGGGTATCCTGTCGATCACCCTCACGACGCCTTCGACAATGTCGTCGATATAGGTGAAGTCCCTCTGCATCCTGCCGAAGTTGAAGACATCAATCGGCTTGCCTTCCAGTATCGCCTTGGTGAAGAGGAACAGGGCCATGTCCGGCCTTCCCCAGGGACCATATACAGTAAAGAACCTGAGCCCTGTGCTCGGCAGTTTAAACAGGCTCGCATAGGTATGGGCCATGAGCTCGTTTGCCTTCTTGGTTGCTGCATAAAGAGATACAGGGTGGTCCACGTTGTGATGGACAGAAAAGGGCATATGCGTGTTCGCCCCGTATACTGAGCTCGAGGAGGCAAAGACAAGGTGCTTTACATTGTTATGCCTGCAGCCTTCGAGGATATTGACGAACCCGACCAGATTGGTGTCAACGTATGCATGCGGGTTAATCAGCGAATACCTCACGCCTGCCTGTGCAGCGAGGTTGACGACCACATCGAACTTCTCCTCCTTGAAGAGCCTTGCCATTCCGTCCCTGTCTGCAAGGTCAAGCCTGACCGGCTTGAAGTTCTCCTGCATTGTGATCTGCTTGAGCCTGCTTAACTTGAGGTTCACGTCATAGTAATCGTTGAGGTTATCAAGGCCCACGACCTCATCACCCCGTTGGAGCAGCCTTTTGCTCAGGTTAAATCCGATAAAGCCGGCGGCGCCGGTAACGAGAATTTTATTCATGGTAACTTCCTTAAAGTGGTTTGCTCCGCGTTTCTTCCCTCAATGTCTCTATCTCCTGCTTGAGTCTTATGTATTCTTCGTTTTTCTTCTGGAGAAATGTCTGGGTCTGGGCGATCCTTTCGCTTATGCCCTTCGGCGTGAGGATGTACATATAGCCTATCTTGTTCTTCGAGTTCTTGAAGCGCTGTGCCTTGATATACCCTTTTTCTAAGAAGGGCGTTGATGATATAGTTGACGCGTCCGACGCTCAGTCCGACCTTTTTGGAAAGGTCGCGCTGAGAAAGGGTGCTGTCCTTCTCCAACTCTCTTAGGGCTTTAAACTGGGATTCATCCATATTCTATCAAAACTGGGACTAGGGGGCACAGGGCATATAGTGTAGAGCATAGGATCAAGCACCAAGAAGCTTGAATGCGTGGAATGCGCTTTGCGCCTGTGCTCTTTGCTTGTTTTTGACGGGCTACCGCCGTTTCCTGTCAGAGACAGGCTTCAGTCTTGACAGCAATGTTTGATGCGTTCAGTCACTAAACTGATTAAGATTAACAGGAATGCGCCTAAAAACTGCAAGGCAAAGTTTGAACCGGCAAAAAGGCAGGTTTTCCCCATATAAGTTAGGTATATTTTTCCCAAAAAAAAGCCCCCTGCATAAAGGGGGCTTTTAAGGTCGGAGAATTATACCTTTGTTACATTTATAGCCTTGGGTCCCTTGGGACCTTTTTCGATATCAAAGCTGACTGCATCACCTTCGGCAAGGGACTTAAACCCGTTGCTCTGGATGGATGAATAGTGGACAAATACATCGCCGGCATCTTCGCTTGTTATAAAGCCGAAACCCTTTGACTCGTTAAACCACTTTACTGTTCCGTTGGCCATCTCGGTTACCTCCTATGTTTAAACTAAAGTCTCAGGGGTGCTGACAACAAAAAAGGCCACAAAGCTAAAAGTCTTTGTGGCCTTATTATAGATAAATTCTGACACTTCGATGAAAGAATAACATATTTTATTAAAAAAGAAACACAATATTTCAGTGTTGTCTGCATGCGAAGTCCTTAATCGGGCATCCAGTCAGGGTTTTAAAGCCCTCTGGATTCCCGCTCAACACACTGCGGGAATGACGGCATATGCTGTTACTATTTTGAGACCATTAATAATTACTCACGGTTCTGAGGGATTTCGAGTTCCGCTGCTATGTATTTCCTCAATCGCCTCTTTTGCTATCAGCCTGACATTTTCATTTTCGTCTGCGAGCAGCTTCTCAAGGGAACTGAGTGTATTTCTGTCGCCGATTATCCCGATGAGGTTTGCCGAATCCCCGCGCACAAAAGGCTCGGCATGGTCAAGAAGCGGCAGCAGGCCCGGGAGAGCGCCGGAGATATTCTCTGCATCCAGTTTTTTGAGTTCTTCCATTAATGCGGTAATCCCTATCCTGACCCTGACCCGTTCATCCTGTATCAGGCTGCCTGTCAGCTGATACAGACTGCTGTCGTGCCTGAACATATCGATGATATTTTCGAGAAATCCGTTCTCCATGTGATCCGCAATTAATATGTACGAGGTCGGCTGGATTGACGGATTCCTAATTTTTCTCCTTTTATTGTGTCTCCGTGATCCCTGCAGAGCAATAGTGATCAGCATGGATTCTATTAATGTCTCACCTAATAGGATGCACCCTGGCTTGACGTAAGGTCTCAGGCCTATTACCACTCAATTTGCCTTAGAGCGGCTTCTCCGGCATCCCTTCGGAAAAGGGAGCGACAAGAGGGATTTGACGAATCAATGTTTTCTATTACTCGCCAGAGTAACAAGTGATATAAAATATCACCCAGGGTGTCAAAAAAACAAGGAGTGCGATGGGGCAGTCAGAAGATGAAGTAAAAGCGAGGGCCTGATTATAAAAACCATCATTTCTATTTTGACTTGACATAAAAATCGGATTTGTTGATTTAACAGCGGATTATATGGTATAAAATAAGACTTTCCAAAAGGAGGAATTTTAATTTGGCGGCAAAATCAGCACCTAAAAAAAATCTATCAGCAATCAAGAGAGACAGACAGTCAGACAAAAGAAATGAGCGCAACAGGACTGAACGCACGAAGATAAAGAGTGTCATCAAGGCTGTAGATGCATCTATTAAAAGCAGCGAAAAAGACGCCTCAGCAAGCGCCCTTCTGAAGGCCATAAAGACCATAAGCAGCGCAAGCTCAAAAGGGATTATCCATAAAAACAACGCTGCAAGAAAGATTTCGAGACTGACCAGAAGAGTTAACGCCCTTTCAAAAACTGCAGAGGCTTAAGCAAAAATATTCTTATTGAACTTTGAAGACCCTGGACAGTAGCGATACTGTTCAAGGTCTTTTTGCGTTATCCGGGCAATTTTTGGATGATCCGCACCTTGTTTAAACCTAATAACAGCAGATAATTAACCACAGAGGGCACAGAGAAATTCATCAAGGAATTCTTTTGCTTAAATCCTGAGAACACAGAGAGCTTTTTGAAACTTTGCGGTCGTAAATCCTTCTGATATCTCTGTGAACTCTGGGCTTCTTTAACGATTTCTTGAGTTAACTTCTGTATCTCCGGAAGAAATGCCAGCGCGGCCTTTTCCCCCTCCATTATCGCCTCATGCCTTTTTTCGAACTCTGCAGAGCCGATATAACCGACTTTAGGCCTTATCACAATATCCGCTTTTGCTGTCTGTATGGCCGACAGCTTTGAATACATGATGTTTACGGACTGCAAAATGGTAGCTATCGTGCCTTCAGGCGCTCTGGTGTCGCGATCAGAGGCAATATCCACGGCTATTACGATGTCAGCGCCGTATTTTCTTGCTGCATCAACTGCAACAGGGCTTACTACACCGCCGTCTACATACATCTTCTCGTTGATTTTTGCAGGCATGAATACCCCTGGTATCGAACAGCTCGCCCTCACCGCCTTGCCGGTGTTTCCTTTTCCGAAGATAACTTCCTGTCCGTCAGGGAGGCTTGTTGCAACAGCATAAAAAGGAATTCTCAGTTTCTCAATAGGTGTATTTTTCATTACGCTGTTAATATAATTTTCAAGCTTCTCGCCCTTAATGAAGCCGTTATCAGGGATGGTCATATCGATAATATCCGATTTTTCTATGGAGAGGGCCATCTTCTGGAGCTGGAAGGCATTGAATCCATATGCATACAGACTTCCGACAAAGCTCCCGGCACTGGTGCCCACAATCATATGCACCGGGACCCCGTTGGATTCAAGTATCTTCAGCACCCCTATATGGGCGAACCCCCTTGAGGCCCCTGCGCCGAGCACTACAGCGACCCTCGCAGGCCTTGGCGTGGGCTGGACCTCTTTGGTTGCGCATGATGCCATTGCAATAAATGCAAGGGCAAGCAGGCTGCTTAATAGTCTCTTTTGTATATGCATGCTCAGGGTTTATTATATATGCAGGTTCAACAGTTTATCCAGACACGAAATAAGGAGCCTGCTTCGCTGTCATCCTTTTCATCAGCCTGCTGTTTCAACCGGCACAACTTTACTGAAGATAATCTTTTCTCCTGAAAGATCGACTTCCACAGTATCGCCTTCCTGAAATGTCCCGTCGAGTATGCTTCTGGCAAGCTCATTGAGGACCATTTTCTGCAGCATCCTTTTCAGCGGACGTGCGCCGTATATTGGATCAAACCCGATTTCAGCGAAATATTCCTTTGCCTGTTCAGTAAGCACGAGATCTATGTTTTTTTCTTTTATATATTTTTTCATGCGCTGCAGCTGTATGTCGACGATTTTGACAAGCAGGTCTTTGGTCAGGGGATTAAAAATTATTATCTCATCTACCCTGTTTAAAAACTCAGGCTTGAAGAACGCTTTCAGGTCTCCCATGACTTTTTCTTTAAAGTCCTCCTGGTCGTTCTTTACCCAGTAGGCAGTCGGCCGTTTCTCTCTTTCAGAGATCATATCCTGTATATGGACACTGCCGATATTTGAAGTCATGATCACCACGGCATTTCTGAAATCCACTGTCTTTCCATGGCTGTCAGTAAGTCTGCCGTCATCCAGAAGCTGAAGCAAAAGGTTGAAGACCTCCGGATGGGCTTTTTCGACCTCATCGAAAAGCACCACTGAGTAAGGCCTTCTTCTGACAGCCTCTGTCAGCTGCCCGCCTTCTTCGTATCCCACATAGCCGGGAGGCGCCCCTATCAGCCTTGATACTGTATGACGCTCCTGGTATTCCGACATGTCGATCCTTATCATTGCGTTTTCGTCGTCAAAGAGAAATTCCGCAAGCGCCCGTGCAAGCTCTGTCTTCCCGACGCCTGTTGGGCCAAGAAAGATAAAGGAGCCGATCGGCCTGTTGGGGTCCTGTATCCCAGCCCTTGCCCTTCTCACTGCGTTAGAGACAGCCTCAATCGCCTCATCCTGGCCAACGACCCTCAGGCGAAGTCTGTCGTCCATCTGGAGCAATTTCTGTATCTCGCCTTCGAGCATCCTTGAAACAGGGACCCCTGTCCATTTGGATACGACTTCAGCAACGTCCTCGTCGTCAACCTCCTCCTTCAGCATTTTTCTCTTGTGCTGTGCTTCAGCCAGCCGGAGGTTTTCTGATTCAAGCGCTTTTTGAAGTTCGAGAATTTTCCCGTATCTGAGTTCCGATGCCTTTGTGAGATCGCCTTCACGCTCTGCCTTTTCTGATTCGATCTTTGTACTTTCGAGCTGTTCCTTATAGTCGCGGATCTTTGTTATTATCTCTTTTTCGCTTAACCACTGGGCCCGCAGCTCGTCCCGCTTTACCTGCAGCTCTGACATTTCCTTCTTGATTTTCTGAAGTTTTTCACGTGACTCCTTTGAATCCTCCCTCATCACCCCTTGCTTTTCTATCTCATGCTGACGTAATTTTCTTTCCAGTTCGTCAAGTTCAACCGGCATGCTGTCTATCTCCATCCTGAGTTTCGAGGCTGACTCATCTATCAGGTCTATGGCCTTGTCCGGAAGGAATCTGTCCGTAATGTATCTGTGTGACAGCATGGCAGCTGAAATGAGTGCGGAATCCTTGATTTTTACGCCATGGTGCACTTCATATTTTTCCTTCAGGCCCCGCAAGATCGAGATAGTATCTTCAACTGTCGGCTCCTTTATCAGGACAGGCTGGAATCTCCTTTCGAGCGCAGGGTCTTTTTCAACGTATTTTCTGTATTCATTTAGAGTTGTTGCCCCTACACACCTCAGATCACCTCTTGCAAGTGCGGGCTTCAGCATGTTTGAAGCATCTATCGCGCCTTCGGCAGCGCCTGCACCGACTATGGTGTGCATCTCGTCTATAAACAGAATGATCTTCCCTTCGGCCTCTTCTATTTCCTTCAATACAGCCTTGAGTCTGTCTTCAAACTCACCCCTGAACTTTGCGCCGGCTATCAGTGCTCCCATATCAAGGGCAACGACCTTTTTGTCCTTCAGCGTCTCCGGCACGTCACCTGCTACTATTCTCTGGGCAAGCCCTTCTGCAATCGCGGTTTTTCCGACTCCGGGTTCTCCGATCAGGACGGGATTATTCTTTGTCCTTCTGGAAAGCACCTGGATTATCCTCCTTATCTCCTCATCTCTGCCTATTACTGGATCGAGCTTGCCCTTGGCCGCGAGATCGGTCAGGTCCTTGCCGTATCGTTTCAGCGCCTGATATTTTTCTTCAGGGTTCGGGTCAGTGACCCTCTGGGTGCCCCGTATCTCCCTCATTGCAACAAGGAGCTTGTCCGAATCAATCCCGTATTTTTTCAGGAGTTCCGAGGCTCTTCCGCCGACTGAGAGCACTGCGAGAAGGAGGTGCTCGATGCTGACATACTCGTCGGTGAGATGCTCTGCCTCCTGCCTTGCTTTTTCAAAAACCTCTTTGAGACGGGGCGATATATATATTTGTCCGACAGGGCGTCGGCCCGACCACTTTTGGCAGTTTATCAAGTACTCTCTTCAACGTCTTTCTGAATGAAGCCTTGTATTGATTCCAGTCCTTTTGAGCATCTGTGATGCTACGCCTTCTTCATCGTCCAGTATGACCCACAAGAGATGTTCGACATCAATCTGTTGATGTCCTTTTTTATCAGCCAGCCTTTGCGCGTTCTGGATTGCTTCCTGGCTTTTTATAGTAAATTTTTCCATTAAGTCCTCCTACTCTTCCTTGAATGCTTTTTTTATTCTTTCCTTAAAATCCCTTTGCAACTCGTCCTCAAGAAGGTCCATCATCTCTTCCATTTCATGCTGCAGGATCTCCATGCGATGCCGCATTCTGATAATAATATCAACCCCTGCCCTGTTTACTCCCAGCTCTCTTGTAAGTTGTAAGATAAAATTCAGTTGTTCAACATCTTTTTCTGAATAGAGTCGCTGTTTTTTTGTTCTCTTGGGACGTATGAAGCCTTCTCTTTCGTAAAGTCTCAATGTCTGGGGATGAACATTAAGCATTTTAGAGACAATGCTTATCAGATATAAAGGTTGTTCTTCATCTCTCTTCCTCATTGTTTTTTCCCCATTCCCTTTCTGGGCAGCTCAGGATAAAGGGCCTCGATCTGTTTGACTGCAGCAATTGCCGCGTCAGGTATGTTCTTCGGCACAACAATTTTTATATTGATGAACTGGCTCCCCCGTTGCCCTGTTTTTTTGGAAGGGAAGCCTTTTCCTGAAAGTTTGAATTTCTGACCGCTTTGAGTTCCTGCCGGAAGTGTCATGGCTGTAACTCCATCGATAGTAGGCACTTCAATTTTAGCCCCAAGGGCCGCCTCGCCGAAGGTCACAGGGACCTCAATGTGCAGATCATCGCCTTTTCTTGTAAAAAGCGCGTGAGGCTTTACGGTTATCTCTATCTGCAGATCACCTGCAGGCCCGGCCCCCTGCCCTGCGCCGCCCATGCCCCTTACCCTGACGCGGGAACCGGTATCAGCGCCAGCTGGTATTTTCACCTTTATAGTTTCTGTATGGAAGGTCTTACCTTTGCCGCTGCAGGCGCTGCAGGTCTTTGTGGTTTTTTTCCCCGTTCCCCCGCACATATCGCATTGCTGTGACATTTTGAAAAAACCTTTTGACACAGCAGCCTTCCCTGTTCCCCTGCATTTTTCACACTGGCGGTATGTTTCTGCGCCTGACCCACTACAGGCTTTGCAGGGCACCTCTCTGTTAAATGTTACAGATTTGGTTATTCCTGCAAAGGCCTCTTCAAGGGTCATTTCAAGGTTCATAACCAGATCATGACCTTTCAGTCCAGGCCTCTCGGAGCCTGTTTCAGCTCCAAAGAGGTCTGAGAAGATATCGCCGAACCCGCCGAAATCAAATCTGTCACCTGATGTGTATGTCCTGTAATCAAAGCCTGGGCCGCCGCCTTCAAAGGGAGAGCGTCCGGTTTGATCGTATTCTGCCCTCTTTTTTTCGTCTCCCAGGACATCATAGGCCTCGCTTAATTCCTTAAATTTACGTTCGGCGTTTTTGTCGCCGGGATTCAGGTCAGGATGATATTTACGCGCAAGCTTCCTGAAAGTCTTTTTTATCTCATCCTGAGAGGCCTTTTTGTCTACACCGAGTGTTTCATAATAATTTTTCACTATAGTTTTACAATCCTTTCCTGCTGCTTTTCATATAATATAACTTTAGTTGTGTCATGTCAAGATGCCTTCTATGAGATATTTTGTAAATTATATCACAAAAATTGTTTTACTTGAAAAACGCGGGGTAAAGAGCCTTCTTCATATTGTATAATTCAAAAATGAATACCATTTCTTGGTATTATCAGCAGATATTACAGTCCGGGCTCTCTGGCTTACAAAACGCTGATTGCGCACAGCAAGATGGTGGTCGGAAAATGCCTCGAGATAGCAGCAGAGATCAGATATAAGGACCCTGACATATCGTTCCTCAAAGAAGCCGCAATGCTGCATGATATCGGGATTTTTCTTGCCAAAGCCCCTGATATCGGCTGTTATGGCAGCAGGGATTATATCTGTCACGGCTATCTTGGCAGGGCTTTGCTTGAAAAAGAGGGACTGCCGATACATGCCCTTGTCTGTGAAAGACATGTCGGGGTTGGTTTAAGTATTAGTGACATTATGGACTGGAACCTTCCTCTCCCTGCCAGAGACATGCTGCCGGTTACGCTTGAGGAAAAGATTATCTGTTATGCAGATAAGTTTTATTCGAAAAAACCGGATGCCTTGTGTGCAGAAAAGACACTTGAGGAAGTCAGGGAGGATATCAGAAAATATGGCGACGACAAACTGCAGAGGTTTGATGAAATGACTCTTTTGTTCAGTAAGCCCAGTTAGAGCCCTGCCCCAGCGGCTCGCCGTGACTATGACATTAAGCTGCTGTCACTGATGTCAATAAGGGTTACCAACGGCCTTATCAGAGGCCTTCACTAACAGGGTAAAAGACCTTTTCGAGGAAAAGACCCTTCGCAGGAGCTGTTGGCCCTGCCATTTTCCTGTTGCATGAAGCCAGGATGTCTGTTAGTGTTTCAGGTGATATCCTGCCTTTGCCGACTTCAGCGAGCGTGCCGACTATATTTCTTACCATGTGTCTCAGAAAGGCGTTTGCCTCGATGCGTATTTTAATAAAATCTCCCTGTATTCTTGAGGTCATAAAGTCCATGTAATCATGTCTGGACAACGTAATCGAATGTATGGTCCTGACTGTTGTTGTCGCTCCACAGCCCGTGCCTCTGAAGGCTGAAAAGTCATGCTCTCCCAAAAGCAGCGCTGAGGCTTTATTCATACTGCCAAGATCAAGGCTTACCGGAATCCTCCATGTGTACCTGTGAAAAAAAACAGACTGTTTCTGAGTTTTTTCAATAAGATAAAAATAACTCTTTTTAACAGCCCGGTATCTTGGATGAAACTCATAATCAAGCGCTTCAGCCTCGAGGATGCGTATATCTTTGGGCAGCCTTGCATTAAGGGCCCTCTTCATAGTATCTGCAGGCAGCCGCGAATCTGTCCCAAATACTGCAACCTGTCCCAATGCATGGACCCCTGCATCAGTCCTGCTGGCGCTGATGAGTTTTATGGATTCACCTGTAATTCCTGAAATGGTCCTGCTCATACAATCCTGAATTGTCAGCCCTGACCTTTGAGTCTGCCAGCCCTGATAATTTGCACCATCGAATTCTATGATCAGCTTGATATATTTCATTCTTGTATAGATTGTCTATTGTTATCGCTCAAGTCAAGTTTTTGAAATAGCTTTGAAGCGGGCAATATGATTAATTGATTAATTACGCCAGCCGGCAGATTACTGTGTGTTTTTTGGGGTTATATTCTCTACGAATATCTTTACAAGATCCGGGTCGAACTGTGTCCCTGCATTACTCTTGAGCTCTTCCAGCGCATCTTCAAAACTTATCGGAATTTTATAGGACGTAGCGCTTGTCATGGCATCAAAGGCCTCCGCAATACTGATTATCCTTGCCACCAGGGGTATCTCCCCGCCTTTGAGCTGTGAAGGATAGCCGTAGCCATCATATCTCTCGTGATGATGGAGTATATAAGGCGCAATATCAGCATAAAAGTTTATAGGCTTTATCATTTCATAGCCTACGACAGGATGCCTCATGAATTCCTCTTTATTGTATACGTCACTGGTGTGCATCTTCAGGAAACCAACGTCATGCAGAAGACTGGCGAAATACAGTCTCCTTTGAGCTTCTTCAGCTATATTAAGGGCCTTGCCCATGATATTGCTGTATCTGGCGACTCTTTTGGAGTGCCCTTGTTTATTGGATAAATGTGAATCTATCGCCTCAAGCAGTATTTCCGTGAGATGGATCTCATAATTCTTCTGGTCTTCAATGAATTTTGTTTTAAGGATTGAGATAGCGGCCTGGTCAGCAAGATACGTTATGATTTCTTCGTCTCGCTGCCTGTACGGATGCCGCTCTTTTTTGTTTAAGAGCACGAGCACTCCGATCACTTTTTCTTTTGTTTTTAAGGGAATGCACATAATAGACTTTGTCTTATATCCTGTCAGGGCGTCATGTTCAGGACTGAACCTGTCATCTTTGGAAACATCATCAATGCGTATCGGCAATCCTTTTTCTGCTGCCCATCCAGTTAAGCCTGTTCCTACCATGATGGAAGTCCCCAGCAATTGGGAGGCCTGTTCACCTCTTAAAATCTTGAATACGAGATTATTGCTGTTTTCCATCAACAAGAGAGAGCCGGCATCAGAGTGGGTAATAGACAGCGCATAGTCCATTATCTTTTCAAGCAGAATATCGCCGTAGATTTCCTCCCTGAGATCCTTTGTTATATTCAGTAATCTGTCGAGACGCATGCTGTATTCCTGTATTATCCTGAGCGTCCGCCTGGAAATGGTGATCGAAAGATAGAGGCCGAGAAAAGAGAGCAGGAGCGTGAAAATTATTATTACTGCAATTGGGAGTTCTGAGAAAAAGTCAAAAAAGGGGAAAACTTTCTTGTAAAGATCTATAAAGATTATACCAAAGAGGGTGACGATAACAAAACTGGCTATTAAAATGATAAACCGTATTTTTTTCTTTATTTCGTCAATTACAGAATTTTTCACTGTATCGGTGTTTGCTGTCATCTGCATTAAACTTTACAAAAGAGCACGTCTAATGTCAATTATCACGATTGTGGTATGAGTTTCAGCACTGCTGACACTCTGGTGGAGCTTTGAGACACAAATTCAAAAAACTTGAATAATTAGAAGCTAAACGATAGAATTACATAACATGAAAATTATTAAAAAAGACCTCTGATTTCCTTGAATTCCTTAATATCCTGCAGGTGCGAGGAGCAGCGGCTGACAGCACTGTTGAACGGGACGTAAGAGATATCCTTAACAATGTTAAGGAAAACGGGGACAGGGCTGTATTGAAATATACAAAGAAATTTGATGATAAAAAGGCTGAAAAGCTCACTGTAACTCCGGCCGAGATAAGAAGAATTGCTGAGAAGGCTGATCCTGAAATTGTAAAGGCGCTGGAAAGCGCTGCAAGACGGATAAGAAAATTTCATCAAATGCAGGCAGAAAGCTCATGGTCTTTTGCTGAAGGCGATACAGTACTCGGGCAGATCATCCGTCCGCTGAAGCGGGTCGGCGTTTATGTCCCTGGAGGGAAGGCCGCATATCCGTCAACGGTTTTGATGAACGTCATCCCGGCGCAGGTCGCAGGAGTAAAAGAGATAGCGGTTTGTGTCCCGGCGCCCGAGGGGCTGGTAAATCCCTATGTTATGGCTGCCTTAAAAATGCTCGGCATTAAAGAGGTGTACAAAATAGGAGGCGCGCAGGCGGTTGGCGCAATGGCATTCGGGACAAAGAGCATTAAAAAGGTCGATAAGATTGTAGGTCCTGGCAATATCTATGTCGCAACAGCCAAGAAGATGGTATTTGGGGTTGTTGACATTGATATGATCGCAGGCCCGAGCGAGATCCTGATTATCGCAGACAGCTCCGCAGATGCAGCTTTTGTAGCAGCTGACATATTAAGCCAGGCTGAACATGATGAACTGGCCTCCTCAGTACTTATAACGGATTCCAGCAGGCTTGCTGCAAAGGTATCCGGATGAGATCGATATGCGATTGACAGAACTTAAGAGATACAAGATAGCCAGGGCTTCCCTTGATAATTACGGCGCTATCGTGATTGCCGGAAATATTGAGGAAGCAGTCAGGTTTTCGAACCTGATAGCCCCGGAGCACCTGGAAGTCATGACAGAAAAACCAGGTGATATTCTGCCCATGATCGAAAATGCCGGCGCAATATTCCTCGGCCCATGGACGCCAGAGGCCCTCGGAGATTATGCTGCAGGTCCGAATCATACTCTGCCGACAGGCGGGACAGCACGGTTTTTTTCACCCCTGGGCGTTTATGATTTCTGCAAACGGTCGAGCATGCTCAGTTTCAGCAGAAAGGGCTTTTTGCGCCTCTCAAAGATCGTAGAGACGATTGCTGATGCCGAAGGGCTTGAGGCCCATGGCAATACCATCAGGGTGAGGAGAAAGGGTCTGAAAAGAATTAACAGGGAAACATAAATTAATCAGGAAGGAACACATGCATGAAATCCAAATCTAAAATTCTCAATCTGGGCCTGCCAAAGGGGAGCCTCCAGGAATCCACACTGAAGCTTTTCAGAAAGGCGGGCTATCACATATCAGTATCAGGCCGTTCCTATTATCCTGTCTTTGACGACAAGGAGATAGAATCCATGCTTATCAGGGCGCAGGAGATGGCCAGATATGTTGAAAACGGGATTCTTGATTGCGGCCTGACCGGATATGACTGGATAATGGAGCAGGCTGCTGACGTACATCAGGTCGCAGAATTAAATTACGCGAAGGAAGGGCTGAGACCCGTTAAATGGGTCATCGCCGTGCCGAATGATTCAAAGATAAAAACCATCAAAGACCTCAATGGCAAGCGCATAGCAACAGAGTTGGTAGGCTTTACCAAGAGATATCTTAAATCCAAGAATATCAAGGCCGAGATCGATTTTTCCTGGGGAGCCACAGAAGTAAAACCACCTCATCTTGCAGACGCTATTGTTGAGTTGACAGAGACAGGCTCGTCTTTGCGCGCCAACAACCTGAGAATTGTCGAGACAGTCCTTGAGTCAAGCACCAGATTCATAGCCAACAAAAAGGCATGGCAGGACAAATGGAAAAGACAGAAGATGGAAAATATTGTTATGCTGCTCAAGGGAGCGCTTGCTGCTGAAGAAAAGGTCGGCCTTAAGATGAACGTTACCCAGAAAGACCTGAAGCGTGTAATGGGTCTTCTGCCTTCGATGCACTCACCCACGATATCCGCGCTCTCCGATGAAGGGTGGTATGATCTTGATGTGGTGATAGACGAAAAAAATCTCTGCGATCTTATTCCCAAACTCAAGAAGTCCGGCGCATCAGGCATTGTTGAATATCAGTTGAATAAAGTGATCCCGTAGTTTTTAAAAAAAGCGGTTTTTTGATTGACAAAGGTTGCTGGTTTACTATAAAATTTTTAGCTTAAGAAGGCATTTAATGCCTAAAACCAACTTTAAAGGGGGTAGAAGATTGCATGCTTTAGGTACCCATTTATTGGTGGAATTGAGGGACTGTAACCCGAAGATTCTGAAGGACCTTAAAAAGGTGAAAAATGCATTAGTTTCTGCAGCAAAGGAAGCAAAAGCAACGATAGTTGATATATCCTTCCATGAGTTCAGCCCATTCGGCATTAGCGGCATGGTAATCATTGCAGAATCACATCTTTCGATACATACGTGGCCGGAGTATTCGTATGCGGCAGTTGATATCTTCACGTGCGGGGATCTCATCAAGCCGGAGGTCGCAGCAGCATTCCTGACAAAGGAGTTCGAATGCAAGAGCCCTTCTTTTGTTGAAATCAAAAGAGGCATACTGTCTCCTGTTAATGAAAAACTACCGCATAAAATTACGAATCCGGAATTAGCGCCGGTAATCTGATCAGGGATTATCAGGCACTAAGAAGTTAGCGGCTTATCAAGCGACAAACAGGAGTGTTTTATTGAGAGAAAAGGGAAGGCAGGGTAACTATATCTTAACCCTGCCTTCCCTTTTATTTCTTTTCCGAAGTCCTGTCAGTCAGGGCGGCTATGCCGGGCAATTCCTTGCCCTCAAGCAGCTGCAGGGAAGCACCTCCGCCAGTCGAGATAAATGAGAGGGCATTTGTAACACCGGCCCTGTGCACTGCAAGGTCTGTATCGCCGCCACCGACTATGGTCAGGGCATAAGCATCAGCCACTGCATGGGCAATCGAGAAAGTACCTCTGGAGAATGCATCGATTTCAAACACCCCCATGGGACCGTTCCAGAGGATAGTTTTGGCATTTTCCAGGGCCTCTGAAAAGAGTTTTACAGTAGCCGGCCCGATATCAAGCGCCTTCCAACCTTTCGGGATTTCCATAGTAGGGACTATTTTTGTTTCAGCTCCGGGTTCGAGGGTCTGGGAAATCACGCAGTCTACAGGGAGATAAAATTTTATGCCGGCGTTTTTCAGTTTTTTCCGGATCCTTTGTGCTGTTTCGAGCATGTCCGCCTCGACAAGCGAGTCTCCGACTTCGTATCCCATGGCCTTGATAAAGGTGAACGCCATACCGCCGCCTACGAGCACTTTGTCGACCTTGTCTTCGAGATGCTCCAGGACCCCTATCTTTCCTGATACCTTTGCGCCCCCCAGGACCGCTACAAAAGGCCGTATGGGGTTTTCCACAACTCCCTTGAGATATTCTATTTCCTTTTTCATCAGGAATCCGGCAGCTGAGGGCAGGAACTTTGCAATCCCTACAGTAGAGGCATGTGCCCTGTGTGCAGTGCCGAAGGCATCGTTAACAAAAAAATCAGCGATCCTGGCGAGGTTTTTTGCAAAATCCTCATCATTTTTTTCTTCTTCAGCGTGATATCTCAGGTTCTCAAGAAGAAGAACATCTCCGTCCTTCATTTTAGAAACAAGATTTTCAACCTGGGGACCTATGCAATCAGGCGCAAATATTACTTCTTTATCGAGCAGCCGCTGCAGCCTTTTTGCGACAGGCGCCAGGCTATAGCGGGGGTCGGGTTTTCCTTTTGGCCTGCCCAGATGAGAGGCAAGGATGACCTTGGCCCCTTCATCTATAGCATAATTGATCGTCGGCACAGTAGAACGGATCCTGCTGTCGTCAGTGATTCTCAGATTGTCGTCAAAAGGCACGTTGAAGTCAACCCTGATAAAGACCTTTTTCCCTTTAATATTGAGTTCATCGATCGAAAGCTTGTTCAGCACATCCTTTATTGCCAAAGTATCTGAATTGTTCTTTCTTATCATCGGGAATTAACTCCTTTATATCAGCCTTTTTTATTGATAATATAAATCGCGAGGTCCCTCAGGCGGGAACTGTATCCCCATTCGTTGTCATACCATGAAATAACTTTCACCATCCTGTTTTGAAGGACCTTTGTAACCGTAGCATCAACAATAGAGGAATGGCTGTTGCCATTGCAGTCTATGGAAACAATCGGGTCTTCAGTATATTGCAGTATCCCTTTCATCGGTCCCTCCGCTGCTTTTTTCAGTGCGGCCTTGACCTCTTCCGCGGTTGTGTCCTTCCCGAGTTCTGCAACAAGGTCGACTACCGAGACATTAGGGGTCGGCACCCTGATAGCCATTCCGTCAAGTTTGCCCATTAATTCAGGCAGTACGAGGCCGACCGCCTTGGCCGCGCCAGTAGTGGTAGGTATCATCGAAAGGGCTGCTGCACGGGCCCTTCTGAGGTCTGAGTGAGGCAGGTCGAGTATCCTCTGATCGTTTGTATAAGAATGAACAGTTGTCATCAATCCCCTTACAATACCGAACTCATTGAGAAGCACTTTTGCGACTGGAGCGAGACAGTTTGTTGTACATGAGGCGTTTGAGATGATTTTGTGTTTTGTTACATCAAGGGTCTCCTCGTTGACACCCATACATACAGTGGCATCAGGGTCCTTTGCAGGAGCTGATATCAGGACCCACTTTGCCCCGGCATCGAGATGCTTCTGGGCGCCTGCCCTGTCCGTGAAAAAACCGGTTGATTCAATGACAATATCCACATTCAGGTCTTTCCATGGAAGTTTTGCAGGATCAGTAAGAGCAGATATTGCAATCTCTTTTCCGTCTACGGAAATGCCGGAATCCGTTGCCTTTACATCAGCGTTAAATATTCCGTGGACTGAATCATACTTGAGGAGATGCGCGAGTGTCTTGGCGTTTGTGAGATCATTGATCGCAACAATCTCAAACTCCTTGTATCCTTTACTTGCCCTGAAAAAGTTCCTGCCTATCCTGCCAAAACCGTTGATTGCTATACGTACTGACATTGATGCCCCCTTCTAAAATGTGTTTTAAAAAATATTCAGGACCAACCCTGTTAAAAGCTTCGGATAAAAATACGTGGACTTGGGCGGCATTCTTAATGACGCCAGTGCGACCCTTTCAACATCTCCCACCTGTGTTGGATTCAGGAAAAAGGCTGCATTGAAATTATTCTCTTTTACAAGGTTTATGCACTTGTTCACATCCATTTCGTAGGAAATATCGCCTTTAATGTCCAGTTTTTTGAAAATAAGTTCGTGAAGTACCGTTACGTCAAGGTCTTTCAGGGCAGGGGCCGCGCCTGGAATGCCTGCCCCTTTATAACTAAGTTTATACCATGAATCGCCGCCTTTATACAAACCAAAAACATCTCTTTTCCCTGCGATGGAATCAGTTATATCGAAATTTCCGCTTATCTTCTGTATCTCAAAATCAGCGGAAAGACTGTCCAATGCGTCAGAAGGAATATTTTTCACAAGCCTGTGCGTCGGAAGTATTGTCAGACCTTCGTCAGACATGTTTGCAAGAAACATCAACACGTAATCATAAGGTTTTACAGAGTCAGCCGGGCCTTCCTTTTCCCGCATCTCCTTCTGGTATTCAAGTGCGGTCTCGTAGCGGTGGTGACCGTCAGCAATGAATATGGCCTTGTCCTGAAGTTCATTTTTAATAATATCGATCGCATTGCTGTCTTCTATTGGCCATAGCCTGTGGACTGATCCGTCAATATCTTTTGCATCAATATAAGGGCTGGTTTTGTTTATGTCTGAGAGCATCGAAGAGGTTTTCCGCTCCGGGCTGTTGTAGAGGGAGAAGATCGGACTGATGTTTGCCCCGCATACACGCATAAGATCCAGCCGGTCCTTCTTGGGTTTGGAATGTGTGCATTCATGGGGGTGAATATTGCCCTTTCCGAGTTCCTCAAGCCGGACGAGTCCGAGAAAGCCTCTCAGTGTCTGTTCCCTGCCGTGCATTTTGTACGATATCTCATAGGAGTAAAAACCTGGAGTCTTGCTTGTTATGAGGACCCGGTCTTTCAGCCAGGCGTCAAGCAATTTCCTGGCCCTGACATATTTGTTTTCATTGCTGTTGTCTCCGGGGAGTTCCTTCCCGAAATCTATCCTGACAATATTGTAAGGGCTTTTTTCGTACAGTTCTTCCTTGTACTCAGGAGTAATAATATCATAGGGGGGGGCCAGCAAATCTTCCCCTGAGACTTTTGAGATTTGTGGTACATTGAAAAGGACACCTTTAAAAGGGACTACTTCCGCCATGTTGTTAATACCTCGTGAAAAAAAGATTCGCTATTGTAGCATGCGAATTCTTTTGAATTCCAGTATAAGTGGGATTTGAAGGGTCAACCCTTTTTGGTTGTGCCGGAAATCAAAACCGTTTCTCCGAGAATCTTTTCTGTAATGTCCGTAAATCCGGCTTTTTTCATCCAGGACGAGATTTCCGAAGGGGAATAAGTTCTGCCCCCTGCAGTGTTGACAAGCATATTTATCGCAAACATTGCCCCCTGGGGAGGATTGGTTTTTGTCTCATCCAGATAAAACTCCTGAACAACGACCCTGCCTCCTGGCTTGAGTGACGCGGAGCTTTTTTTCAGGAGGGACATGCAGTCCCTGTCATTATATGCATGGAGTATCTGGGAAATGAAGACCATGTCATAGTTATTCCCAAGGCCGGTTTTTGCAAAATCACCCGGCAGGAGTTTTATTTTGCTTTCCAGTCCTGAGGCGGCGATAAGCCTTTTGGCTATCTTTAATGTTTCAGGAAAATCAAGGAGGGTGACCTCTATGTTTTTTCCTGCAAAGGCCATGGCATATGTCCCGGGGCCTCCTCCGAGGTCCAGCAGTCTTTTAACGCCTGAGAGCCTTATGTTTTTTGTGACCTCCCGTACTTTCTGCAGCGCAAGGTTATGCATGCCGAGTATAAAGGACTCATGATCGTGAGCTTTTCTGCATGGCTTGCCGGTTTTAATTACAGTATCAAGTCCTGACCAGTTGTCCCAGAGGGTGCTGTAGTGGCTCAGGATATCACCCTGGTAAAAAGGCTTTCCGCTGACCAGATACTTTGAAGCAACCGGGGCGTTTCTGTAGAGGCTGTCTTTTTTTACCAGAAGCCCTGCTGCAACAAGACTGTTCAGCAGTAATTCAGCAGCCCTGCCGTCGGCAGAAACAGACTTTGCAAGATCGCCTGCGGTCTTCCCTTTGCCCTCAAGATGATCAAATACCCTGTAGTTATTTGCTGTAAGAATGATCCTTGAGACAGCAAAGGATGAGACTTGCCTGAGCCATGCCAGGTCCCTTTTCCCTGCTGATCCTGTCATGATATAAGCTGCCTGTATTCTTTTACCTTTAACGACTTCTTGTACGCATTTATATAGGATTTTACAGCCTTGTCCCTTGCATCGTTGATCAGTGGCGTCTTTCATTGCCTTTAATGTCTGCTCATCTGCAGATACACTGCTCAGGTCGATAACCGGCGGAGCTGGCTGCGAGTTCAATAAGCCGGGTCATTTTTGTGATAACGAGTTCCTGCCTTTTCATTGGTTCATATACTTCAGGTGAGATTCTGGAGAGCCGCAGGGTGTTCTGATAGACCTGGCTGTCAAAAACACCATTTCTCATAAACGCGGGTTCATTGGTGATCGCCTCGTTGAGTTCCTCATCGCTTACCCTGATCCCGTTTTCAGCCGCAGCAAGCAGCAGCACCCTGTTGCCTATCAAAGAGTCGAGGACCGTGTCTTTCAGTTTCAGTTTTTTCTGCATCTCTTCATCGAATTTTTCCTTGTAGAGGTCTTTGTAAAACTTGAAGGCATTGTCATAAGCCCTGTAGTATTCTTCCTGGGTTATTTTTTGTTTGCCGACTTCTGCGACAATACCTCCGCTGCTGGTTTTATCAACAGTGCCGACTCCCCAGAAAAGGAACGAGAGTATCACGATAAAAAAAAGCACATAAAAGTATTTGGCATGGTGGCGCATCATTTTTAACATTTAATCAATACCTCCGGTTGAAATAATCTTCAAGAATTTGTTTATGGTCAAATACAATTTTAACAGGTAGACGGTCCTTATGGAAAGTCCCTGATTCAGCTGCATCATCCCCGGCCATTGCTTCTCCTGAGGCCTCTGCGATAAAAACTGTCGAAATGGTATGCCCTCTTGGGTCCCTTTCCGGGTCAGAGTACGTATGAAATTGCCTGAGGAGCTTTATGTCGAGTCCTGTCTCTTCTTTTGCCTCGCGGACTGCTGCTGCTTCAAGGGTCTCTCCGTAATCAACGAAGCCCCCGGGCAGGGCCCATCCTTCAGGGGGGTTTTTTCTTTTTATTAAAATAATTCCTTCCTTGTGCCTGATGATAATATCTACTGTAGGAACAGGGTTTTTGTACTTATTGCTCGCTTTCAAATCTGATGTCAATATCTTTTTCCGGGACAATGGTTGAAACAGCGTGCTTGTAAATAAGCTGCTGGCTTACGTCTTTTACAAGAATGACAAAATTGTCAAAGGCCTTGACGAACCCCTTCAGCCGCACTCCGTTTGTCAGGAAGATGATCACCGGTATCTTATCTTTCCTGAGCTGGTTAAGAAAATTATCCTGAAAACTCTGGCTCTTGCTGTTGGACATTTGTACCCCCCTGTTTCCTTAAGTAGATAGTAATGTGATTATATTTTTATTTACCTTAAATGATTTCCCCTAATTATTCAAGGGCTTTGAATCAAAACAATCAAAGCGGTCCTATCTACCGGCCGTATTGCATGGGAAAACCTCCGGATGGACCCGCATAAGCGTATCTTTTATTGAATGAAACACCCTTCCGCTGTCGAAAATGCCTGTCACATCGATCCAGATAATGTCCTCCTCTTTTTTAAACCATGTAAACTGTCTTTTTGCATATCTCCGGGTATTGCGCTTGATGAGACGGATTGCTTCATCCTTGTCTATCTCATTGTCCAGATACATTTTAAGCTCTTTATACCCGATCGCCTGCATGGCTGTTCTGTCAGGGCACTGCCTGAGGATCCTTTCAGCCTCTTCCATGAGCCCTGCTTCAAACATCTTATCAACACGTTCATCGATTATCCGGTAGAGCTCTTTTCTCTCCCTGGTCAATCCTATCCTGATGAATTCATAAGGCAGGGCGCTGGTAAGCTTTTTCTGGAGCATAGAGATCTTTTCCCTGCTTTTGAGGCAGACCTCAAGCGCCCTTACTATCCTGCGGATATCATTTTGCTGGATCTTTCCCGCTGCCTCGCTGTCCATACTGAACAAGGTATGAATAAAGGGACCCGGGTGAATTCTGTTCCATTAAAAGCAGTTCATCCCTCAGGCGCAGATCAGCGGAAGGACCACTGAAGATGCCCCTTGTCATGGCCTTTATATAAAGGCCGGTACCGCCGACAACAACCGGTATCCTGTCTTTTTTATGGAGGCCTTCAATGATCCTCGTTACTGCTTCAATATATTGACCTGCACTGTATGATTCCGAAGGCCCGACTATGTCTATCATATGATGTCTTACTTCAGCCAGCTCTTTTTTTGAGGGTTTTGCTGTGCCTATGTCCATGCCGCGGTAGATCTGCATTGAGTCAGCGCTGATAATTTCCGTATCAAGCTCATGTGCAAGGAGGATGGATGCGCCGGTCTTGCCGACACCTGTAGGCCCGAGCAGGACAATCACCTTTTTCATTTTCTTTTGAAAAGCTTGTTCAGGTCATGGAGAGAATAGAATATCCTTGTCGGCCTGCCGTGAGGGCACTGGTCAGGATGCTCTGTTTTTTCAAGGTCCTCAAGCAGCCCTGAGAGCTCTTCCTGTGAAAGTATCTTTTTGCCCCTGATCGAGCTGTGGCATGCTATGCGTGCAGCGATATTGTCTTTGAGGGATTGAAACGAGGTGTTTGGGTCTATAAACCCTGCAGCTATATCAGAGAGCATGCCAGGCAGGTCTGCATCATCAAGTTCCTCAGGGACTGTCCTGACGATCACTGTTGAATTTCCGAAATCCTCAACCTCAAATCCGAAGGTATTTAGCATCTCCCTGTTTTCAAGCAATACCGCATACTCTTTTCCGGAGACCCTGACCTGTTTGGGGAAAAGGAGCTGCCGCGTCATCGAAGGCATCCCGCTGAGCAGTTTTTCATACAGGACCCTCTCGTGTGCTGCATGGTGGTCTATTATGCTGAGGCCGCCTCTGCCTGCAACAGCGATGAATGTGTCTCCCAGATAAATAAACGGAAGTGAAGGCCTGTAGGTGAGTTCCAGGTTCTCAGAGACACCAGATGCAAGTGCCCCGCCTTGCGCAGGGGAAGATGTCTCAGGAGGCAGGTATCTCTGAAAGGACGGTCGGCTCCCGGAAACTTCTTCTCCAGGGGCTTCTGCAAACTGCTCTGGCATACTCTGTCCTGTCACTTTTTATCCTGTCACGCAGCCGGCTGTTGATAAACCTGTAAATCGCCTCCTTGTCTTCAAACCGCACTTCGCGTTTTGTCGGGTGGACATTAAAATCAACCCTGCCGGGGTCTATGGTCAGGAAGATAAAGAATACCGGATGCTTCTCAGGCGGAAGGATCCCTTCATATGCCTTGTATACAGCATGGGAAACAGACGCATCTTTTATAGGCCGCCTGTTGATAAAAATGTATTGATGCGACTTGCTGTTTCTGAAATTGCCGCTGTTTGAGACAAAGGCGGATAATTCCATGCCTTCGCCTGCGCAATTGACCTCTATAAGTCCTGTTACGAATTCATTGCCGAAGACCTGCATCAGCCTCTCCCTGTGTCCGGAGGCCTTTGGAAGGTTCATTGTTTCCTGATTATCAGTCAGCAGGCTGAAACCAATTTGATGATGCGACAGGGCCTCTTTAGTAAGGGTGTCTATAATATGAAAAAGCTCTGTGCTGGTTGTCTTGAGGAATTTTTTTCTTGCAGGAGTATTATAAAACAGGTCCCGCACTTCGAAGCTGGTGCCGGCAAGAGGGGCATCCCTGATTTCCTTTACCTTTCCACCGTCTATCTCTATGGATATGCCTGAAGAAGACCCTTTCAGCCCTGTTACAAGCTTCACCTTTGATACTGAGGCTATGGAGGCAAGGGCCTCTCCCCGGAATCCAAGGGACCTGATATCAAAGAGGTCGTCAAAGCTGCTGATTTTGCTTGTTGCGTGCGGCTCAAAGGAGAGCAGGGCGTCCTCTTTGTCCATGCCTGTCCCATTGTCAGAGACCTTTATCATCCTCTTGCCGCCGTTGAGGACCTCTACCGTTGATCTCGCTGCTTCCGGCATCTATCGCGTTTTCAACGAGTTCTTTTAACACAGAGGCAGGCCTTTCAATGACTTCTCCTGCTGCGATCTTGTTACGTAAATCTGTTGAAAGGATTTTTATCTGCGGCATAGCCGTATTTTAAAATTTAGCAGAAGATTGCGCAAGTTCGCACAGGCGGGGTTAAGGTAGCTACAAGGTGGTATTGGTGAAGCCAGTTCCGTGGTCATTTTCCGGAATCCATTCTGTGCTGAAGTTGGCACAGAAATCATCAGCACTAAAAAAACTTCTTTTTCTTCGCAAACTGTGCCAGAGCAATTGAGTTTACAGGGGGGCAAATAAAGTAACCCTGCACTGCTTCGCATCCGCACTCGCGCAGATAATCCAGCTGTTCCCTTGATTCCACCCCTTCAGCAATGACCTTCAGATTGAAATTATGCGCCAGGGTGATGATTGCTTTGACAATAGATTGATCGGAAGTGTTGGCAATCAGGTCCCTTATAAAGGAGGTGTCGATTTTTAATGTATCCAGGGGAAAGTGTTTTAAATATTTGAGCGAGGAATAACCCGTACCGAAATCATCAATGGAGGTTTGCACTCCCATACTTTGCAGTGCTTGCAGCTTATTAATAGTATTTTCAGAATTTTGCATGATTGTACTCTCGGTGAGCTCCAGTTGAAGGTATTGAGGGTCTAATCCAGTATCGTTTAATATCTGCGATACAGTCTCTACAAAGTTGTTCTGACTAAACTGTATGCCTGATACATTTGCGGTCATAAGCATCGGGGTAAGCCCGACTTTCTGCCAAGCCCTGTTTTGTTCACAGGCGACACGAAGTACCCATTCACCCATGGGAATAATCAGTCCGGTTTGCTCGGCAAGGGGAATAAATTCACCTGGTCTGGTCAATACCAGGTCGGGCTGCAACCAACGTATCAGTGCTTCCACCCCGATAATTTTCCCGTTTTGTATGTTAATTTGTGGCTGATAGAACAGCATAAACTCATTGTGGTCCAGTGCCTTCCGTAATTTGTTCTCTACCGTAAACCTCTCAAACGCAAACTTATTCATAGATTCTGAATAATACTGATAGCTGTTTTTACCCAGTTTTTTGGCCTGATACATTGCCACATCAGCATTGATGAGCAGCGTCTCAAGATCTTTACCATCAAAGGGATATACTGCGATACCCATGCTCGCCGTGATATACAATTCGTGTACACCAATAATAAAAGGCTCTGCCAGCATTTCAAGAATACGACCAGCCACCATTGCCGGCTCTTCAATATTTCCGATTTTGTTAAGCATAATAGTAAATTCATCACCACCAAGCCGTGCCACCATAGATTCTGATTCAACTTTTGATAAATGCGTGATACTATCCGTTGCACGCACAGATTTCATTAACCGATCAGCAACGACCTCGCAATAACTGATCTCCCGCCTTATGTCCAATGGTGTCGTTGATTTGTTTGAAATTATCCAGATCAAGAAACAATATTGCCAGCAATTTTTTTTCGCGTTCGACATGCGTTATTGCCTGCTGCAGCCTGTCATTAAACAGGTAACGATTCGGCAAATTGGTCAAAGAATCATGACACGCAAGATAATTGGCCTTTTTTTCCGCGTTCTTGTAGTCAGAGATATTTGTGATAATCGTCAGTACTTTGTCCTCTCCAAGAGCAATAAATTTAAATTCGTAGTACTGGTAACTTAGCAAAGACTGGCATTCAAAACGTTGCAAGTCCCCGGTTTGCAATGCTTTTTCTATACAGTGCATGATTGGTTGAGCAACATCTAATGTTATGACGTCATATATATTTTTACCTAAAATATCATAACTAGTCGTAAATATATTATTTTCTAATTGCCCCTTGATATCCAGTAAAGTACCATTTTTATTTACTTGTAATACCAAATCATGTGAAGTGGACACTGTTGACGGTCCATTGGCGACAAAAACTGCACTGCATTTCGGGCATTTGAACCTTGAACCCTGAGATGAAATTCTTGTTTTATTTACTTTCAGACCTGCTTTACACTGAGGGCATATCACAATTTATATTATATTCAAAAAATTCATTAAACAACAAATATTGAAAGATTTGAGAACAACGCTCTAATAAAGTTTCTACATCGAATAAGGCGGGAACATCATTGATGATAGGTCAGCAGCATTCTTTATGCAGTCCCTGGACTCCTGAAAGCTGATGGAATATGCAGCAGCCGGATTATGCTATAATTCAAGATTGAAATACTCTGTAATCATTATCCCTGGAGGTATATATGGACATAAAGGCATTTGTTTTAGCAAAGGCAAAAGAGGCAAAGGAAGGCAGCCGATCGATCGCAAAGGCATCTTCTCTGCAGAAGAACGCTGCGCTGGTGAAGATGGCTGAGGCGCTTAAAAAACGTTCAAAGGAACTCATAAGGGAAAATGCCAAGGATATTGCTTTTGCGAAAAAGAAAGGGCTTTCAAAGGCGATGATCGACAGGCTGACCCTCAATGAAAAGCGGGTCAATGAAATGGCCCAGGGGCTTATAGAGGTGGCCGCGCTCCCTGACCCTGTGGGAGAGGTGCTGAAGATGTGGCAGAGGCCCAACGGCATGACTGTAGGGAAGATGCGCGTGCCGATAGGCGTAATAGGAATTATTTATGAGTCAAGGCCGAATGTCACAGCAGACGCAACAAGCCTCTGCCTGAAGGCAGGCAATGCGGTGATCCTGCGCGGTGGGTCCGAAGCCATTCATTCCAACAGGGCGATAGTGAAGATATTAAGAGATGTTGCCAAGACAGAGGGCATACATGAAGGCGCGATAACGTTTATTGATATCCCTGAGAGGGAGGCGGTAATGGAGCTGCTGAAGCTCGAAGGCATCGTTGACCTCATCATACCCAGAGGCGGCGAGGGGCTCATCAGGGCTGTTACAGAGAACTCCAGGATACCTGTGCTCAAGCACTATAAAGGCGTATGCCATGTATTTGTCGACAGGGACGCAGACCTGAAGATGGCTCAAGACATATGTTTTAATGCAAAGGTCCAGAGGCCCGGCACCTGCAATGCAATGGAAACCATGCTTGTGGACAAGAAAATCGCAAAGAGTTTTCTGCCTGAGATGATCAAAAGGTTCAAAAGCGCAGGGGTGACTATAAAAGGCTGCCCTGAGACCAGGAAGATCGTCTCAGCAATCGATATCGCAAAGGAAGAAGATTACTACAGTGAATATCTTGATCTGACCATGAATGTAAGGGTTGTGAAGGACATTGATGATGCCATGGAGCATATCGCAAAATACAGTTCTGCCCATTCAGACGCGATCGTCACGAAAGACTATTCAAAGGGCATGAGGTTTATAAGGGAGGTTGATTCTTCAGCGGTTTTGATAAATGCATCGACCCGCCTCAATGACGGCTTCCAGTTCGGACTCGGCGCTGAGATCGGCATCTCAACCGACAAGATACACGCAAGGGGCCCTATGGGGCTTGAAGAGCTCACCTGCACAAAATTCATTGTGCTTGGCAATGGACAGTTAAGAGAATAAGAGGCATTATGAGAGTATCTATCTTATAGATGAAGATAGGCATCTTCGGCGGCACATTCAACCCGATACATTATGGGCATCTCAGGTCTGCTGAGGAGGTCAGGACAATGTTCGGTCTGGACAGGATATTTTTTATACCATCAGGCAACCCTCCGCTGAAAAGAAAAGATCTGGCAGAGGCAAAACACAGGTATAAAATGGTCAGGATGGCTGTCAGAGATAATCCATATTTCGAAGTCCTTGATATCGAATGTATCAGGCCCGGCAAGTCCTATACAGTCAACACCCTGGAACTGCTTTTGAGAAAATATGCTGATGTCGATTTCTACTTTGATGCTCGGCATAGACGCATTTCTTGATATCCCAAACTGGCGGGAACCGGAGAAGATCCTGTCCCTGACAAACTTTATTGTGCTTTCAAGGCCGGGGAATAACTTTGCAGGACCTGCTTGGTTCGCCCTATCTGGACATTAAAAAAGCCGGTTTGGCCGGTCTGGACAGAGGTGAAAGAGGATCATGCAGGACTGCCCTGCCAAACAGCAGAAAAGTATTCCTCGCAAGGGTAACGCCTATAGGGATTTCTTCAACAGACATCAGAAAGTATGTCAAAAAAGGGTCCAGCATAAAATACATGTTGCCAGAGAACGTTGAATCTTATATAATTTCTAAAAGCCTTTATATACAAGGGAATTGAATGGAAAAGGATATCTGGTAGGAGGGAATGCCTTTAAAAAGTAAAGATTTAGCCATCCAGGCAGCAGAAGCAGCGCTCAAAAAAAAGGCCCTCGATGTAACAGTCCTTGATTTATCCGGCCTGACAGTTATTGCTGACTATTTCGTGATCTGTTCCGGAGAAAGCACAACCCAGGTAAAAGCTGTTGCAGAATTTATAGAACAGGAATTTGCCAAAAAACGCATCAAACCCCTCGGTGTCGAGGGAGCTGCCCACAGCCACTGGATACTGCTTGATTACGGAGATGTCATTATTCATGTCTTTGAAAAGGAGACACGGGCATATTACAATCTTGAGAAACTCTGGATGGATGCAAAGACAGTAGAAATCGATGAAGATAAGATTGATATGGCCGGGAAAGACAAAAGAGCAATTCATCCTTGAAGGCATTAATAAGTATCTTAAGCTTTCGAGACCCTATGCTGACATCAGCATAATCGAGATAAAGGAAGAAAAAGGCAGGGATGTCATCAAGACGGTCGAAAAAGAAGGAGAAAGGATATTGAAACTTCAGGAGCCTTACACACTTCTTGACGAAAAAGGGGAAGCCCTGACCTCAGTTGAATTTGCAGAGTATATCGGGCATAAACCTTCGGTCAATTTTGTCCTCGGCGGTGCATACGGCGTGTCAGAGGAAGTAAAGAAGATGGCGCAAAAAACTCTCTCTCTTTCGAAAATGACCTTTACACATGAGATGTCGCGCCTGTTTTTTCTTGAACAGCTTTTTAGGTCTTTTACAATAATGCATAAAAGGGGTTATCACCACTGATGGACAAGCTATCGATTTTCATTATTGTTCTGTTTTTTGGAGTAGTGTCCCTCTTTGCCATTAACAATCATGAAGTGACTACTATAAAAGTCCCCTTTGGCGCTGTCTATGAGCTTCCAAAGATAGCCCTGATACTGCTCTCCAGCGCGATAGGGTTTCTCGTTACACTCTTTGTATTTGCCATCCGCGACACAAAGAAATTTATCGAGAACTGGCAGTACCAGAAAGAACAGAAGCAAGGCATAAAGGTGCAGGAACTATACTCCAAGGCCCTCAATGCCCTGCTTGCGCATAATGAAGAATCCGCAAGGGACGCGCTTGAAGATATACTCAAAGAAAAGCCTGATCATATTGACGCCTTGCTGAGACTTGGAGATATAGCTGCAGTTGAAGATGAGTACCAGAAGGCCAATAACTATTACCAGAAGGCCAGGAATATAAGGCCGAAAAAGCTCGAAACCCTTTTTGCCCTTGAAGGCCTCATGGAAAAGACAGGCCGTTGGACAGAGGCGATGAAATACCTTGAAGATATTCTGGATATTGACGACAACAATCTGACAGCCATGTACAAAAAACGCGGCATACTGGAAAGACAGGGCAAATGGGACGACCTTGTATATCTGCAAAAGGCGATCCTGAAGCATGAGCATAGCGAAAAAGACAAAAAGCGCGAAAGTCAGAACCTGATCGGTTACAAATACGAATACGGCAGATACAGCATAGAGAGCAACCAGCTTGAAAAGGCCAAGAAGGCGTTCAAGACAGTTCTGCGTCTGGAGAAAGACTTCCTGCCAGCAATACTCGGCCTTGCAGAGGTCATGGTGATAGAAGGCGACAGCGAAGAAGCGGTCAACCTTCTTGAAAAGGCCTATGAAGACACCCATTCAACAATAATACTTGCCAGACTGGAAGACCTGCTCATCAGTCTGGGAGAACCCTCAAGGCTGATCAGGATCTATAAAAACAGCATCTCGAAAAAACCGAACGACCCTGTGACAAAGTTTTTCCTGGGGAAACTCTTCTACAGGCTGGAGATGGTCGACGACGCCTTTGAAATCCTTACTGGAATTGACACAGCAGGATTATTGTACCCTGAACTGCACCAGGTCCTGGGCAACCTCTATATGCGGAAAAACCAGCCTGAAAAGGCTGTGCAGGAATTCAAAAAAGCGGTGGATATCAAGTTTTCCCTCAGGCTGCCTTACTGCTGCAAACAGTGCGGTTATACTGCTGATGAATGGTCAGGCAGATGCCCTGACTGCAAGCGCTGGAGTACGTTTCAGCTTAACCTCGAAGGCGCCTGCAAGGCATAACCAGTCAGGTGAAAAGCCTACAGCGTGATAAACTTGTCTCTTTTTTGGATGCCGGGCTCTGCCTTTCAGAGTTCAGCGAAGACGAAAGCGCAAACGGCCTGCAGGTAGAAGGCAGTACAACAGTGCGAAAAATAGGGCTTGCTGTTGATGCCTGTGAATATGTCTTCAAAGAGGCAGCTCAAAAGAAGATAGATTTTCTGCTCGTGCACCACGGCCTTATCTGGGGCGGGTTAAAATCTGTCAGAGGTGTTGTGAGAAACAGGATAAAGGCACTCCTTGATTCTGATATTTCCCTGTACGCCTGCCACCTTCCGCTTGACTGGCACCCCAAATACGGCAACAATTCAGAGCTGCTGAGACTTCTGTCAATCAAAAAGATGGGAGAATTCGGTAAATACCACGGTAAAAATATCAGCTACTGGGGCAGGACCGCCAAAGAACTTTCCCTTGATGAATTTACAGCCAGAATAGATAAGGCGCTTGGAACAAGATCATCTGCTGTCAGCTTCAACAAAAAAGTCCGCAATGTCGGAGTTGTCTCCGGAGGCGGATGGTTTGCGATCAATGAAGCAGAAAAATACAATATAGATACCTTCCTCACCGGAGAGCCCTCCCACAGTGCATATACTCTTGCTGAAGAGATGAAGGTCAACCTGGTTTTTGCAGGGCATTATGCTACTGAAACCCTGGGGTGAAGGCTGTCGGAGATATGCTGAAGAAAAAATTCGGTTTAGCAGTGGAATTTCATCGACCATCCGACAGGACTTTAATTTTACCGTTCAACGTCTCCCTGAAAAACCTGTCTTATGATCTTGAGGATTTCGGAGTGGATTTTGGTGTTTCCTGCAACAACATTGCCTGTCACGAGGTACTGATCCCCCCCTGCAAAGTCAGTGATGCGGCCTCCTGCCTCCCTTATAAGCAGGCTTCCTGCTGCAATGTCCCAGGGGCTGAGGTTCAGTTCAAAAAAGCCCTCGACACGTCCTGCAGCAATATACGCAAGATCAATCGCTGCTGACCCTGCACGCCTGATATCGCTGACATGTTCGAATATTTTTCTGAAGGCATCCAGATAGAGGTCAATCATCTCCTTTTTTCTGAAAGGGAACCCTGTTGCTATAAGGCTCTTTTCTGCAAGCGTGATATCTGAAACAGATATCCTTCTGTTGTTCAGAAAGCTCCCCCCGCCTTTGACCGCGTGAAAAAGCTCGTCCCTGAGGGGATCAAACACAACGCCGAGGATGATCTCGTTTTGATATTCGAGTGCTATTGAGACTGAAAACATTGGATAGCTGTGAATGTAATTCGTTGTGCCGTCAAGTGGGTCGATTATCCACCTGTAACCGCCGTTAGCTTCCTGCTTTAGGGTCTCCTCGGAAAGAAAGAGATGATGAGGGAACTTCTCCCGTATCGTCTGCATGATAACAGCCTCGGACCATCTGTCCACCTTGGTCACGAAATCGAATGCCTGCTTTGTCTGTATGTCTGCTGTGGAGAGCTGTCCGAGGTTTCTAAGGATGATGTCTCCGGAGAGCCTGGCAGCCGTTACAGCTGTAAGCAGAAACTCTTTCAGTTTGGTGACTGTTCATAATTAAATAATATAATATTTGTGGTTTTATGCCTTGTTATTGACAGATCGCACCTTATTATTCGAAAATCATGACATGAAACTGCTCATGTTCTATACAAATGAATGGTGGTATAAGACAGCCTCAAGGACGCTTGAGGATGTGCCTGCTGAGGACAAAGAAGAAGCAATGACCGGAGCAATTGTGATCTTTTTTCACTGCGAAGCAGAGGATGAGACAAACATATGCAGGTGTTGTCCAGAAGTTCGTAAAAAACACCAAATGGCTTGCAGGGAAGTTCAGCACAAAAAATATCGTGCTTCATTCCTTTAATCATCTGTCCTCAAGCAAGTCCTCACCTGAATTTGCGCTGACGCTTCTGGGTGAAGTGCGCCAACGACTTGAAAATACAGGATTCACTGTCATGGTTACGCCTTTTGGGTATTTCAATGAATTCAAGATGCACGTTGCAGGAGATTCTCTGGCAAAGGTATTTAAGGAATTCTGAGTCAGGCTTGTAAGCCTGGGTTTTTATTTGAACTCTTCTCGGATCTGAATTTCAATACTACTGCATACGGATTCAGCCGGACTATAGCGGTTGTCCAGGGCGCTGTCGGCACAGAGAGTCAGCCTGAGCGTAATCTCAGGCAACAGCGTGGTATCGTCAAGGAGCCTCAAGAGAGCACCTTCTACAGCCGCGAGCCTGAAAGACGGCCACACAGGTCTTAGCTCTGAAGGCGCGGTAAAGGTCTTCCACTGTCCGTCAAAATAGAACTTTCGGTTTGAGCCTTCGACTGGAAATTCCAGCCACAGGTATGCCTCGACTTCCGCTTCATTCCATGATCTGGGTGCGATATCAAGTTCGACTTCCAGGGGGGCAGGCCGATATATCTGCAAAGCTTTGGCCCCTCTGTGGAAAGATATGAGAGGCACTTCATCATACTGCATTGATGGATGGGTCTCGTCCCAGAAGAGCCGGTAAAGTGCAGAGATATGTTCAAGTGCAGTAGGCATGAGAGAGCTGCTTATCCTGGAAATATCAGAATCACCGATATCTGTGCGGGAGAATTCAGAGAGTTTGTGGACTTCTGTAGAGTCCGCGAAACTGAGCCGTATGCCCTCGAACTGACCCGTGCCTGTTATTGCTTTGAAGACCCAGGAGGGGATGACGAATTTGTCTCTGGACGGAGACATCTGAAACACCTTTGACGGAATGTGAAATTCACATCCCGTGCCATAGAGAACGGCTCCGGTGAGTGCCCTTGTGCAACACCGGGATGCTCTTACCCCGACGCGAACCTTTGTCAAAAGAGCCGTCAGCATCGTCGCTGTCAAAACCTCCGGCAGTTTCAGCCATAGAGTAAAAAAGTCTGAATAGGAGGGGTTCTCCATGATAATCACCGTCTGCCAGATCCGTAAGGTCGGTGGACGCCAGACCTCCCACAGGAAAATCTGCTTCGAAATCAGCAAGTCCGGCAGAGAGGCCCGGAAAAACGTACCGTGATGCGGTATACTCTTCAAGCGAATCATCGCCCGTTTCGCCGGCATCGGAGATATGGACATCGAGATGAACATGGGCAGGCGTGGCCATATCTGTAAGGAGGTGGACGACCCGTCCGAGCAGGTGATACGCTGTCGGCGGGTCTTCGCTATAGAGAGCCTTGGCGTTTCCGTAAAGTTCCCTTGCCCGCTGATAAGCATTCTGGCCTTCCAGGTTTACAGGAAAAGTTTCCACTGTCTCAAGCAGGCCGCCCTCAGGTCCTCCAGCGGGATTCCAGAAATGCGTTCCCCAGTTCAATAGCCCCCACCATGTCGAAACCCCGGATGTGAGTCTCGGGTCCCGTTCAGCATCCTCGTCATACGCCCCTGCGCATATACCGCCGCCAGGGGTGACAGCGGTTTTCGCGCCTCCTATATAGACACTCATTTCCGACGGTGATCCGTTTATAAAAGCAGCCTCATAGGCCATGAGGGAGTGCAGTTCAGGATACAAGGCTTCAGCATGCCCGGTGGGGAAAAGCACAAAGAAGGCCAGGGCTGTGAGCACTACCATGCGCGAGAAAATGTTGTGCAGAAAAGAAGATTTCATTCTTCGACTAAATTCATCTTATGGTTGTATGTCCCGTCGCAGGACCCGGAAAAGGTGATGACTTCCTCGGCCCCTGATTCATGAATCGCCTTGACATACCCCGAGACAGGATAGTCCCTGCAAATGATCGTATCAAAAAAAACCTCGCCATCGAGGAGAAGCGGTCCGCTCCTCGTATAAAACACTCCCTTCAGAGCCAAGCTGGCTGCCACGCTGCCGGCCCTTTTATCAATACTGCAGCCGACGCCGAAGATGGAACCGTCTGCCAGGTATGTCCCGTCAATATAAACTTTGTCTGCCACAGCGGTATACCCCGCGCTCGTCTGTCCGAGGAAGGATGAGAGGTTTGAGAGAGAAAACAGGGCGGAGCCTGTATGAAAGTGGCCATCCTTTCCGAGAAAGCCGTCACGGTAATCTATGAATAGTCCTTTGGGTAATCTGGTAATGAGCTTTGGTCTTATTAAGGCGATATAGGAAAAATAGAGATCTGGATCTATCAGGGAACAGATATTGAGGGCCGTCCCGAAACTGATACCGGAAAAACTTCCGGGGAGATTATCAAACAAAAGACCGACTATGCGGGAGAGGTCAGCCTCTCCTGGGTCAGCATACGGCAATTTCACTGCGACTTCGGGAGATTTGCCGCTTTCGTGTTCCGCGTCGTATGCCATAACAGTCAGAAAGAATGTCCTGCCCTCCGGCAACGAGTGAATATCGATAGGGCCGAGTTCTGTTAAAGGACCGACGTCGAGAGTCCCCTTATGAGGGCTGTTCGGTCTGTCACTGATATAAAGCCTGTAGCCGGTTGCTCCTGTAACCCCTTCCCAGTAGATGGTGAGAAAGTCGCTTTGAACGCGATAGGACAGATTTTTCGGACGTGGCATGAAGGTAACTGCTTCTGTCTCTGTCAGGCCGTGACAAAGAGTCAGCCCGCAGGCCAGAAAGAGAATGATTATAATGTTGCCCCTGTTTCTTTCTGCTGTCGTCAACTTTTTTAACAATTTCCTCTTTACGGATTGCTGTGATATTATACGACAATAACCGTTGCATAGTCTCCTTCTTAATAGGAAGATATATCACCGGAGGATTTTTCTTGGAGGAGTTGAAAGGGGGGAGACATATAAGACAGAATGCGATGAAACATATCCAGTCACTTCTTATCATTATCCTCGCCGCTCTCAGTCTTTATCTCTATAGTGACAGAAGGACGGCCGTTGAATCTCTCAACAGGAAGATAGCCGTATTCGAGGCAGCTAATAAGAAGGAGAGAGGAGACTGCGAGACGAGGATCGCCTATCTCAAGGATGAAAAGGAGCGTGAGCTAGCCCATAAGACGTTAAGGTACAGAGGCACCCCGATCCTTGATCTCGTAAGGAAACTGCCGACAGACCCGAAGAAGGTCCGTAGCGACGCCTTTGGGGAAATGTCTCATACCCTGAAGATGGATGAGAAGCAGGAGATGCAGGTGAGGACGGTACTCGCGGATTTTGAAAAGGCGAAGGTGCAGGTCTTCGAGAAGTCCAAGACTGCAAAAAAGGTTTATCTTCG
This sequence comes from uncultured Nitrospira sp., assembly GCA_963813295.1. Classification (GTDB taxonomy): domain Bacteria; phylum Nitrospirota; class Thermodesulfovibrionia; order Thermodesulfovibrionales; family UBA6898; genus JAOUFP01. The sequence goes on along the minus strand of CAWEYN010000021.1, from coordinate 49,155 downwards.
ATCCGCTGACTATGAAAAGGATCAATGAAGTGAGAAGAGAAGCCATGGTGAAGTTGGCCGGCATACTTACCGAAGATCAGCTCAAGGGCATGAAGGAGAAGAACTTCGATCTGAAACTGGGCATCAGGGAGATGGCTGTGCCGGAAGGAAGCATCCGTTAAGTGCTTGCGCTGAAGAACATATACCGGAACAAGCTACGGAATTTTCTGACACTCCTTGGCGTGGCAGCGGGTATCGCGGTCTTTGTCACCTCTCTTTCTGTGAGCAACGGCTTCAAGGAGCAGATAACGGATCTCATTAAGAAATACAGCATCGACATCACGGTACAATCAAAAGGTGCGGCAACCCCTCTGATGTCCCGGATCGCTGTTTCTGATTATCTCAGGCTCCGCGATGTGACCGGCGTAAGGGACGTCTCCTCTTTGGTCATCGGGTCGTTAAAGACATCCTGGAACCCTTATTTCATTGTTGCCGGAATATCTTACGGTGAGGCGCTGTCGAGTAAATTTGCTATGCTGGAGGGCCGTCCCCCCGTCCCTGGCAGGAAAGAACTGATCCTGGGGAGCCTTGCTTCGGCACAGCTCCATTATCGGCCGGGAAACAAGATCGTCCTGATCGACAACGAGGTCTTCACCGTCACCGGGATATACACCTTCGGCAGCCGTATCCTGGACGCCGCCGCCGTGCTTGACATAACAGATGCTCAGCGGCTGCTGAAGACCGACCAGTATGTTAATATGGCCTTTATCCAGGTGGAGCCCGGTATCGAACCGGGGCTGATCATGGAACGTATCCAGAAACTTCTGCCAGACCTCTCAGTCCTGAGGAGCGCAGACTTTACCGGTCAGGTAAGGATGTTTAATACGGTCAATTTTTTCGTATGGGTCATTTCTCTTATATCCCTCTTTACCTGCTGTATATTTGTTATGAATACGCTGTTTATGGCGATCTCGGAAAGGACAAGAGAAATCGGGGTCCTCATGGCTATAGGGTGGAGCCGTTTTATGATCTTTCGGATGATTCTGACCGAGGCCATGATCATCTGTCTTGCGGGGGGGATTGCGGGAGATGCCGGCGGCCTTCTTTTTCTTTCTGTCCTAAACAGGATGAATGTCATAGGGGTCGGCTGGATGCCTGCATCCATTCCCCCTGAGATTGTTGCAGAGTCTTTTGCGCTTTCCCTGGGGTTGGGAATCGTGAGCGCCTGCTATCCGGCGTTCGTAGCATCTAAGCTTCTCCCGGTAGATGCTTTGCGGTACGAGTGAGGCAGCCTGTGCAGAGGTCATTGTCGGACATCAGGGAAAGAGGCATAAAGAACGCAGATTTTTTTATGGCCTTTAATTTCGTGCTCTTCATTTTCATGTGCATCTTTGTTTACTACGACAGGTTCATCTCTTACCGGGGGATAGAAAATATTCTGGAATTCTTCCTCTACGCAGTCCTTATCACCGCAACCATAATAGCGGCGTGGTTTGCCCTGAGGCGGTACCCTTTCAGGTCCTGGCTCCTTGTGCTCATAGAAGTCGGGATCCTCATGCATTTTGCAGGCGGACTCGTGCAACTGCATGGCAGCCGCCTCTATGACAGTGTTTTTTTCGGTCTGCGGTACGACAAGTATGTGCATCTTACGAATTCATTTTTTGGAACGCTTATCGTCAAGGACTTCTTCGACAGGAGGAAAATGAAGCTGTATGATTTCGAAAGTGTGACGGTTGTCTTGATTGTGCTTGGCTTCGGGGCGGTTATTGAGATCGCCGAATTCTTTGTGACAAAGACGGTCGCTCATAACGGTGTTGGGGATTATGACAACAATATGGTTGACCTGATCTCCAATCTCGCAGGAGGACTGGCCTATATGCTGATCGCGCGGATGAGGGCTGTTCTCGCCGGATCTCGCTGAAGGAGTGGACGCATGTGTTGGAGAAAAACGGTGAATCTCGTTTGGATGTTGAAGGCCTTTCTCTTGTGTCACGGGCTCCGTGAAGGGTGTGCACCATGTTAGCACAGGTGTATCATTTCATCCTGTCTGCCTTTGCGCCTCTCTATACCGTTATTTACCAGACCAATTTCTTTTTTATCGATTTTTGGTCTTTTATCCACTTCGGGAATGGTTTCATCCTTATGGTGTTTCTCATGAGAAAGGGGAGCCGCCATCCTATTGCGCTCCTCTTGGCTCTTTTATTTTGTTATGAGTGCGTCGAGATGGCCTTCCCATATTTCGCCGTACATCTCTTCAAGCCGGAGATCATCCCGGACCAGTTCACCGATGTTGTCATCGGCCTTCTCGGTGGACTCCTGGGGCAGCGGACTATCCGGATGGGCCCAAAAAAACGACGTATCCCGGAAACGGAAAGGCAGTCCATGAAACGGAACAGACACGAGCCTGATTTACTCATAGACTTTTTCATATCCTTCGGCATGTCGTTTCTTTGGGTCGGTTCATACGGCTATGAATATAATATAGCCTTCTATAATTCTCCCGGCATCAACTGGCTTGCCTTCCTGCTCTGGGGAGTCTGGCTTATGCTGACCATTCGCATGCACCGCTTTTTCTCACGGGTCGCGTCCTTTTCCTTTGCTCTCGGGTTGACCTGGGTGACCTATTTTTCTCTTCTCCTTTTTTACGAGTACATCGGGTATTACGTCCTTCAGATACGGCTTGTGACTAACGAAGGGCCGCTCATGCTCGGTGTTATCCACGGTCCCCCTGTCCTGAAAGCATTTTATCTGGTTGCCGGTGTCTGCGCCGTATTCCTGAGTCTACTCGTCAGAAAGGGCCGTATGCCGACGCCGGGGGACCGCTCAGGGCGCTTGCATGCAGAGAAATTTATGCAGCGTTCGGAAATTGGAGACTAAACCCTTGCCCATGATAGTCGTGAAAGACCTGATAAAGCATTATGACAACGGCCTGGTAAAGGCGCTGAACGGGGTTTCGTTCACGGTGCAGAAGGGAGAGATCGTCGCTCTTGTCGGGCCTTCTGGTTGTGGAAAGACAACGCTTCTGAGTCTCATTGGCGCCCTCGACGTTCCAACGGGGGGAGAGATCATCGTTGACGGAAAAAATATCAGAGAGCACAGACCTGCGTCGGATTTCAGGGCACGGACCGTGGGGTTCGTCTTTCAACTGCATAACCTGATCCCTTCCCTGACTCTCCTGGAGAACGTGGAGTTGCCGATGTATTCCTTGCCTTTTTCAAGCAGGGAAAGAAGGGCCAGGGCCGTAGAAATTATCTCAGAAATAGGCCTTGCGGAAAGAATGGACTTCCTTCCCACCCGCGTTTCGGGCGGGGAAAGACAGAGGACAGCAATAGCCAGGGCGCTCGTAAATGATCCGAAAGTCGTACTGGCCGACGAGCCTACGGGGAATGTCGATACTGAAACGGGCGGAAGGATCCTGGATATCCTTACTAACCTCTGCCGCACCATGGGTATTACGATGCTTATTGCGACCCACGACAGAGAGGTTGCGGAGCGGGCCGACAGAAGAATCCGCATCAGGAATGGCGTCATTGAGGAAATATGAATAAGGTGACGAGGCCCTACTCTGCTGTTGCGGTAGGGGGGGCCTCAAGGGCTGTAACCTTTTGAGAAAAGCCCAAAAAAAGCCGTAAGAACCTGCGCATAAAATTGATTATCAAATTAACGCAAGAGGTCTTAAACTTAGGATTACAGTGATATTAACAGTTTGTTGGCTGCCAACTTATTATTGCGCAACCCCTAAGGTAAAAAAAAGAGTGCTATTTCCCGCATCTTTTGAGCCGGAGAAATAGCACTCTTTTTAAGATGATTTTTTTTACTAAAACGACTGAAGCAATAAATCTGAATACATTTTAGGAGTTTCTATGCTCAGGGCGTAGAGATAATCGGCATTGACGTTGACCAAGTTTGCCATGTCGGCAATATACACATCGATCCGTGCGTTCGGCCCGAATCCGGCATAGTATTGACCGACCTGCTTGATATCGACGAATATATAGAGTCCTATTCCCCATTGCTGATAGTTGCTCTTGACTAAGTTTTTCAAGGCATCCGCATCTCCAAGGCCGAAACCTGCGAGTTGATTTGGTGTATAGATCAACGTGCTGCCGCTACTGCCAAGAGTCCCCTGAACGAGAGACACGATCGTAGCGGTCAGGGTCCTGGGCTTCTGCCTGTGTGTATTGCGTAGAAAACTTGCCGACTACGACAATCGGAGTTTCGGAGACTTGTATCAAGAACAAGCAAATGGATATCCCGCGGCAGATGCAGAACTTGCCCCAAATGCTAAAAGTCCAATAACCATGCTTAAAATGAAATACTTAGTTTTATTCATGTTTCCCCCTCATGAAAGACGGTCCGCCGGTCGGCACTCGATCTATCCTCACTCCTTTCTTCCAGAAATTCCCGGCAGCGAGTCTCTCTTTATATAAAGAATAATGTCAGCTGTTTCGTTTGTCAACCTAAAAATGTTTTTGAAATAGACGTGCCTATAAAAGCAAGCCTATCAATTGCCGCTTCCGTTGAGTAAAAAATACTTCATGGAAAAACCACCCAGTGCAAGATCCTCTTTCAGTGCCTCGATAGTATTGTCATCATTTGCCCTTGGCCTGCACTGCTTCCATACCTCATATGCTGTGTCGTGTGAATTGGTCATCCATACACTATACCGATAATTCCCCTCATCAAAATCATCATTAAAGAATTCTGAGTACTCTGGTTGCTACTTTATCCTCTGCCTTACAGCTTCATAGATACAGACCGCTGCTGCTGCTGCCACGTTTAAGCTCTCTGCCTTGCCGTAAATCGGGATCTTAAGAAGCAGGTCCGCTGCGCTTATAATCTCCTTGGAGGCACCATGGGCCTCGTTGCCAAAGACAAATGCTAAAGGGCCCTCCAGCCGCTCTTCAAATACTGTCCTGTCTGAATCCAGCGAGGTCACAGCCAGCTTTATTTTATTGAGGCGCAGCCACTTAAGAAGAGCCTGCAGGTCTGCATAAACAACAGGTATGTTGAATATACTCCCGGCAGTTGAGCGCACTGTCTTTTGCATGAAGGCGTCGCATGTCCCTGGCAGGAGGATGACTGCATCAGCAGCAGCAGCATCCGATGTCCTGATTATCGCGCCCAGATTGCCCGGGTCCTGCACCCCATCGATAACAACTATAAGGGCCGGGGCTCCAGGCCTCAGATCCTCCAGTGATAATAATCTGCAGGCAGATACAGCAATAATACCCTGGGTTGTTTCAGTATCGCTAAGCCTGGCGATGATATGCTCTGATACTTCAAAGATATTTTTTGTGTGTTTTGAAAGTCTTTTCAGAAACTGTTGCCCATTTTCTTTTGATGAAAATGAAGCGCTGAAGAGTACATCATTGATCTGACTGCCTGAGTTGAGGGCCATCTCGATAAGATGAGGGCCTTCAATAAGAAAAGGAGAGTTTTTGTCCCTGTCTTTCCTTCGCTTGATATCCAGCAGTTCCTTTATTTTCGGATTCGCAATACTTGTAATTTTTTGATAGTTCATTATTTTTGTCCTGTACGGGATCATGACTATATTAGCACCTTGTTTCTGAAATTGAAGATTCCCTCCGGACAACGCTACCGACCAGGAAATCTCAATGTATGGTATATATTATTATATTCGCTCGCTAATCCCGTGGCAAGACCACGGGGAATATCACTCGCTATCCATTTAAATGCCTCATTGAAGATTTCCTCCGGCAAGGCATACTTGCCAGATGCCGCTGTATTTATGGTATTGTTATATCACAGAATTCAAACAGGCGGACAGCATGGAAGAAGACCACGAAAAACTTAAAAAGACCTCTGTATATCTTGAAGAAGAAGTGCTTGAGGCGCTTGAAGAAGCAGCTCTTGAACTCAGGAAAGAGACAGGCATGAAATGGTCAAAGGGCGCTGTTGTAAGGCTGGCCCTGAGTGATTTTTTTACCAGAAGGGGGAAAATGCTGTAATGACAATCTTCAAGGACTTTATAGACATCCATACCCACGGCATCGGCAAATATGATACAAGGACAGGAAGTCCTGAGAATATACTGCAGATGGCTGCACTTCACGCCAGCCAGGGAACAGGCGCGATCCTGCCTACGATCTATCCTGACTCAATCGATGAGATGAGGAGGAATATGGAGGCTGTCAGAAGAGCAATTGAGATTCAAAAGTCAGAAGATCGCTGGTCAGAAGTCAAAAGTTAAAAGATCGATGATCCTTGGCGTTAATCTCGAAGGGCCTTTTTTGAATCCTGCAAGATGCGGGGCCATGGATAAGGATGTATTTCTGAAGCCCTCAGTGTCTTCACTTAAAAGGCTGATCGCAGGATATGAGGACATCATAAAGATCATCACTGTCGCGCCGGAAATGCCAGGCTGCCTGAAGGTAATTGAAAAGTGCTCGGAGCTTAAAATAAAAGTAAATATGGGCCATTCAGATGCAACCTACAAGCAGGCGATGGAAGGCAAAAAAGCAGGCGCAACAGGCATAACCCATTTATTCAATGCAATGCGGCCCTTTCATCACAGGGAACCAGGCCTTGCTGGTCTCGGCCTTATCGATGAAGACCTCTACACTGAAGTCATTGCCGACGGCATCCATCTTCACCCCAAAACCATTGAGCTGATATTCAGCAGAAAAAGGCTCGACAGGATAATACTTGTCTCTGATTCAGTCAAAGGGGGAAAGACAGGCAAAGGCGCTGTTTACAACAAGGACGGCATTCTTGCAGGCAGTGCCATGACCATAGACAGTGTTGTCAGGAGATTGAGATCTGTCGGCATACCGGATGCAGAGATAATCGAGGCATCGAAAGATAATCCTGCGCGTTATATAGGGCTGCATTAACCAAATAGTGCAATTAACCACAGAGGTCACAGAGAAATTCATTGAACTATAAAAGGATCTGTGCACTCTTTTATGCAAAAAGATTTTATATTCATAAAGAGCTTAAAGCCTGAGAGCACAGAGAACTATTTGAAAGTTTACGGCTTTTAAATTCTAAAGTTATCTCTGTGAACTCTGCGGTTTTCTTTAAAGCATTTTTCGGGTTAGTGCTTTTTACCCTCACACCATTCCCTGGCATTTTGGAACATCTTAAGCCAGGGAGATGCCTTGAGGTCTTTTTTCCACTCTTGCGGCATCCATCCCCACTGCCATTTCAGAAAGGCCCGCTCAGGATGCGGCATCATCGCCAGATGTCTTCCATCAGGAGAGCAGAGGGCTGCGATCCCCTCAGGTGAGCCGTTCGGATTAAAAGGATACTGCTCAGTAGGACTGCCTTCATCATCCGCATAGCGTGCAGGCGCAAGACCCTCAGCAAGCACCTTCTCCTTTATTTTTTCGTCAGGGAAATATGCAAGGCCTTCGCCGTGGGCCACCCAGACACCAAGCACTGATTCTTCCATGCCTTTGAGCATAATCGAAGGGCTTTCGAGGATTTTCAAGTGAGACAAACCGGGACTCGAACCTGCCTGATCTGTTATGGATGAATCGCGGCTGGCTGGTATCAGATATGCCCTGCCATGGGACCCAGCCCAGAAGCGCCGCGAGCTGACAACCATTGCATACTCCCAGGCTGAAGGTGTCGGGACGATTATAAAAAGCCTGGAACTGCTGCCATATATGTTTGTTGTATTTTATTACCCCTGCCCAACCCTTTGCAGAGTCAAGCACATCAGCGTAGCTGAAGCCTCCGACAAATACAACTCCCCTGAAGCCTTCAAGCGTAATCCTGGCCTCAAGCAGATCAGTCATGGTAACATCCCATGGCTCAAACCCTGCCTCAAAAAAGGCAGAGGTCATCTCCCTGTCTCCGTTGCTGCCCTCTTCGCGTATGATCGCGACCTTCGGCTTATCAGCTCCGAGCGAGAATCTCCTGAGAGGTCGGTTCAGGGCTCGAAGGAAAGACTGAAGGATTGTCCTTTTCTGTCATAGATATTCTTCTTCTCTTCTTCAACACAGGAATGGTCACGCTGAAGCCTGTCGAGCTGATGGCTTGTCTCTTCCCATATCGCCCTGAGGACTCTCATGTCTTCGTCCAAGACAGTGAATGGTGAATGGTGATCAGTGAATAGTGAAATACGAATCCTCTTTTCTCTTGTTGTCTTGCCGATAACCTGAAATGGGACGCTGGATCCTTTCAGCTTGGAAACAATTGCATCCTCATTTTCAGGCATATACTCGATAACCATCCCGAGTTCTTCGGAAAAGAGAAGTCGAATTGCCTGCTGCTATGACCCTGTACCCTTTGCTCCCTGCCCCTGTATCTCTATTTCGATCCCGCAATTCCCTGCAAAGGCCATCTCAAGAAGGGTTGTTGCAAGCCCGCCGTCACTTCTGTCATGGCCTGAGAGGACCAGGTCCTCTGAAATCAGGTCCTGTATAGCATTGAAGCTGCGTTTTAATAATCCCGGATCATCCACATCAGGAGATTCGTCTCCGATCTGGCTGTAGCATTGCGCCAGGGCAGAGCCGCCCATCCTGTTTTTCCCCATCCCCAGATCAATAAACAAGAGTTTGCTTTCGCCCGGCCTCTTGATATCAGGGGTGATCACCTTCGTAATATCAGGGCATGTCACATAGGCCGAGATAACAAGCGTCCCCGGTGATTTTACAACCTCTGTGTTGCCGGATGCATCTGTCACCCTTGCTGCCATCGAGAGGCTGTCCTTTCCTCCGTCAACTGCTATGCCGAGTTCTATCATGATGTCCCGCATGGCAACAGCTGCGTCATAGAGTTCAGCCCCTTCTCCCGGGAGCTTCGGCGCCCACATCCAGTTGCCGGAGCATTTGATGTCTTCAAGCCCGCTGACCTTTGCCCATACAATATTCGTGATCGCCTCGGCAACACTCATCCTTGCCATTGCAGCCGGGCTTATCAGCCCCTTGACCGGCTGCTCGCCTATTGAGATGGCAGCGCCGGTCAGGCCGAAATGGCTCTGGCCGATTACAGCAACGTCTGACACTGTAAGCTGAAGCGGACCAGCGCACTGCTGTCTGGCGATAAGTCCTGTAACAGACCTGTCGACCTTGTTTACCAGGAACCTTTTTGACCCGACTGAAACCAGCCTGAGCACACGGTCCAGGGCTTCTCTGACTGTCAGGTCCTGCGGGAGTTCCAGCGGCAGTCCGTCTGCGCTTTACCCTGTCGAGCCTGAAGGTCTTTTGAGGCATATGTCCGAGGACTTTTTCGAGATGAAGATTTACAGGGGTGCTGCCGTCAGTCTCATCATGGAGGACAATATATCCGTCTCCTGTGATCTCTCCGATAAATGCGCAGGGCACTTTTTCCCTCCTGCAAAGGCCGAGAAATTCATCGGCGCTTTCAGGCCTGATAAGGAGCGCGTTTTGCTCCTGGTATTCAGCGCCCCATATCTCCAGCACTGAAAGCGTATTGTCGCCCAAAAGGATTTTCCTGATCTCAATCTTGGCGCCTGCAGGATATATTATCTCCTTGACAACATTGCAGTTGCCGCCTGCTCCCTGGTCATGGATGCTTACTATCGGGTTTTGCTCACCCATCTCAACACAGGCCCTGATGACCCTGTTCATCTTCTGCTCCATCTCAGCATCACCGCGCTGCACAGCGTTGAAATCAAGCTCTGCAATGTTCTGGCCCTGGATCATGCTCGAGGCTGCCCCGCCTCCCATGCCTATGCGGTATGCAGGCCCGCCGATCTTTGTCACCAGCATGCCTCTGGCAGGTCCCTGCTTTTCAACATGGCGTGAATCGATCTGTCCGACGCCGGCTGTAAACATTATCGGCTTGAGCCACTCCCTGCGCTCTCCGTCAGGCAGTCTCATGCCAAAGGACCTTGTAAAGCCCTGTATCACAGGCTCACCGAATTTGTTGCCGTAATCAGAGGCGCCGTTGCTCGCCTCGATCTCTATTGTAAGCGGGCTTGCGAGATTGGATGGATAGGCGAATGCTGTTGTCCTCCCACGGCAGTTCATAGCCCGGGATACGCAGGTTGCCGACACAGTATGCTGCTGTTCCTGCTACAAAAAGCGCGCCCCTGCCTGTTGCCTGGACATCCCTTATCCTTCCGCCTGTGCCTGTCTCAGCGCCTGGAAATGGCGCTACGCCGCTTGGGAAATTGTGGGTCTCAGCCGTAAATATGATGTGATATCGGAGCCTTGATTTTCTGAATCCTGAGACTGTGCCGGGGTTTTCAGGCACTATAGTCTCTATTTCATAACCCCTGATCGCGCTTGAGTTGTCCTTGAACGCTATCACGCTGTTATTGGGATTACGGGTCAGGGTCTGCTGTATGATCTCCATGAGATTTTCAGGGACCTCCCGGCCGTCAATGATCAGCCTTCCCTTGAAGAACCAGTGGCGCGAGTGTTCGCTGTTTGACTGGCTCAGGTCAAAGCATTCAACATTCGTTGGGTTTCTGCCTATATCCTTTACAAAAAGGTTGTAGTAATAATCAATGTCCCAGTCATCAAGTCCCAGCCCCATCTCTGCATTGATCTTTTCAAGCGCTGCTCTGCCCTCTTCGATCATGGGGACACTATAGACAGGTTCGGGTCTAGTCCCTGTCTCAAAGGTCCTGAGCTGTTGAGGATACATACATTCGGTCATCCTGTCGTAGCAGCTGCTGAAGCAAATTTTTCGAGCCTGTTCCTTCCGCTCACGCCTGCAGCTTGTCTCCAAGTATCTAAAGCGCCTTGACCGCTCTATACGGGTTATCTTTGAAAGTCCGCAGGCATGACATACTGATACAGCATTAGATGACCATGCTGTTGTAAAATTCATGCGGGGGCCGACCTCAATAAGAAAGTTACGGGTGATCGGGGTTCGGGGTCGACAGTCAAAAAACTTTCCGAAGAAAAATCCTCTGGTTCAAACGTTTCAGCTGAGGAGCCAGCGGAGCAGTTCCTCCTCTTCAGTGGAAAGCGCTTCCTTTGTCTCTACGTAAAAACAGTATTCTGTTTTTATGTCCATTATCTCAGGAGAGATATTCTGCCTTGCAAAGGCAAGGAGTTCATCTTTCTTTGCGCTCGTAACAGCCGGTTTCTTATATCTGTAAATTAATGACAAGTTTTTCCCCTTTTACCTTAAAGTTTAAACATATCAAGACGGCAAGAAGGAGGTGAGGGAAAAGGGCTTGCCTGCGACACCTTAAAGCGCGTTGCCCTGGCCTGCCATGCGCTAGGAGAAGTCCAGTGTTTGCGAAATTCACATATGGCCGCAACATATTAAATCCTGTCGTCATTGCAAGGCTTTTTTCTTCACTTTCTTCTTGCGACTTATGCAGCATTAGGGTTCATCCTGCTTTTCCAAATACCCTTTTAAATATATAATCAATATTCCTGAAGTAGTGCTTAAGGTCAAATATATCATTGATTTCTTTTTGGGAAAGATATTTTTTGACGTCCCTGTCTTTCAAAAGCAGGGTCTTGAAATCCTTCCTTGTCTTCCAGCTCAGCATGGCGTTTTTCTGGACCAGGGCATACGCATCCTCTCTGGTCATCCCCTTTTCAGTCAGATTGATAAGGACATTCTGCGAATTATACAGGCCGTAGCTCCTGGCCATATTCTCCTTCATGCGCTCAGGATAGACCTGCAGGCCTGAGAGTATTCCGGTCAGGCGATTGAGCATATAGTCCACAAGTATGGTGCTGTCAGGGATAATGACCCGCTCAACAGAGGAATGGGAAATGTCCCTTTCATGCCATAGCGCGACATTTTCGAAGGCTGCAACAGCATTTGCCCTGACAATCCTTGCAAGGCCTGAGAGGTTCTCGCAGCCAACAGGATTGCGCTTGTGGGGCATTGCGGATGAGCCTTTCTGTCCTTTTGCAAACGGCTCCTCAGCCTCAAGCACCTCGGTCCTCTGGAGATGCCTTATCTCCACCGCAATTTTTTCTACTGAAGCTGCGATGATCGCGAGTGTCGAGAGATATTCAGCGTGCCTGTCCCTTTGAACAACCTGTGTTGCTATAGGCTCAGGCTTCAGGCCGAGTTTTTTGCAGACCTTCTCCTCTATGTCAACAGGTATATTGGAAAATGTCCCTACAGCGCCTGAAAACTTCCCGATGCTTACGGTTTTTCTCGCCCTTTCCATCCGCTCAAGATTTCTCTTTGCCTCTTCATACCACAAGGCAAATTTCAAACCAAAGGTCATAGGCTCTGCATGAACACCATGACTCCTGCCTATGCAGACAGTGTCCTTGTACAGAAAGGCCTTTTCCTTCAGAACAGCGATAAGGTTCTTTATGTCCTTTGATTATTATCCCTGCAGCCTCTTTCATAAGCAGTGACTGCGCAGTATCGACGATGTCTGAGGAGGTAAGCCCCTTGTGGACATACCTGGAATCAGGTCCCACATGCTCGGCCACAGAGGTGAGAAAGGCTATCACATCGTGCTTTACAACAACCTCGATCTCATCAATCCTGGCAACATCAAAGCCTGCCTTTTGCTTAATCACTTCAAGTGATTTTTTCGGTATCCTGCCAAGGTCAGCCCATGCCTCACAGGCAGCGATTTCGACATCAAGCCATTTCTGGAACCTGTTTTGAGGCTCCCAGAGTCTTCCCATCTCTTTGCGCGTGTAGCGTTCTATCATAATTTACCCCTTTGTTTATTTTATTGTTATGCTGCTATCGTCTATGGCCGAGTCAGTATTTTTTACCCAGAATTGATGACGGCATCTATTTTAACAATATCGGGAATAAATGTTCTATGTCTTGCTCATCAGCGCACTTAAAAACATATCAGAGAGATTCAAATAATCCTAAAAACGGCAATTGTTCGCGCAACATCGCAAAGTTCGCTAAGAAATTCAAAGACTTATAACCTGAAGGCCTTACCCATCAGGTGCGCGTTTTATTTGCTAACTGCTTGATTTTACTTGCGTTCTTTGCGGCTTCGCGTGAGACTGCTTTTTCCAGGATAATCGTTCCGTAATGTTTGCAGATGAATTCTCTCAACAGTATAACCGTATCCAATTTACAGTTTTGAATGTGGAAGGTTGGATTTTAACATAATTGAAGCCCTCATCTCTCAGCGCGTGTTCTCATATTCCGGCAGTGTCCCCTCCCTGGCGAAGCTGTAAAACTGCTCTCCGGCAACAATGACGTGGTCCACCACTTTGATATCAATGCCGCCGAGGGCCTGGACCAGACGTTTGGTGATATTATGATCGTGATGCGACGGCCGCACAGACCCTGCGGGATGGTTATGCGCGAGGACGACAGACGCAGCCTTATGTCTGACCGCGGCCTCGACAACATGCCGGGGATGAACGAAGGCGTCCTTCACAGTGCCCTCACTTATGAGCGCCGGATAGAGAACTCTGAGCTGGGAATCAAGGCAGATCACATAGAATACTTCTTCAGAACGTCCTGCCATAAGAGGGACGAGATATTCAGCAGCAGCTTCAGAGGTATTCAGAGGCTTGCGCGTATGTTTGATCCGGTCCAGAAAATAACGACGGGTCACTTGAGGAACCATGGAAAGAAAGGCAGCAGCCTTTGCTCCGACGCCTTCAACTGCGGCTAAATCCTTTGGATCAGCCTCAAGCACAGCCGAAAGACTGCCGAATCTCTGCATCAGTCTGTGCGCAACAGGGTTTGTATCAGACCGTGGGATCGCCTGAAACAAAAGCAGTTCAAGCACCTGATGATCTTCAAAATTGTCCAGCCCCTCCCTGAGAAAGCGTTCCCTCAAACGTTCCCTGTGGCCTTTGTGGAGTTGCTGCTTATTTGAGTGCCTTATCCAAATCTGTCACTCCAGCAATTCGAGACTTCCCTTGCGAATCCTATGTCCGTATGAAAGTCTTTCTATCAACTATGCGGCAAACCAGCATCAGACATCTTTTTCTGTGTGGCTTGAATATCATAACCCACCCGCACAAGCTCTATCCTGCTTTCATCCACCAGCGCATAGCATGCCCTCGGGTCTCCGTCCCTTGGCTGGCCGATGCTCCCTGCATTTATGATATATCTTGAGCCTTCCGTCTTATGCATTTCCTGTTTATTTGTCTTAAGTTCGCCTGAAAGAGACATCTCTATGATAAACGGCCTGTGACTGTGTCCGATAAAACAGATATCAGTATGCATATATTTGAAGTTTATTTCCGCATCCGACAGTGTCAGAAGATAATGCCACTTCTCAGGCTCACAGGGAGTGGCATGCACCAGGGTAATATCCATCTCGCTTATTTCAGATTTCAGCGGAGATGTCCTGAGGATTTCATTGTTGTGCTGCGGTCAAGACCCCTCTGGTCCATGACAAGGGCCATCCTTGCGTATTCATTGAATGATCCGGTCTCAGTAAGGCCGAGCACGCCCCAATCATGATTGCCTGCGATAATTGTTTTACATTCTGATTTAAGGAGTCCTACAGATTCATTCGGTTCAGGTCCGTATCCAACAGCGTCCCCGAGAAAAAATATGTCATGTACCTGTCTTTTATTAATGTCCCTCAGTACAGACCTGAGCGCCTCTGCGTTTGAATGGACATCCGAGATTACCGCATATCTACTTTGATTTCCCATGAATATGCGCAATCTTGTCAAGAAGGCCGTTTATGAATGAGGCGGATTCCACCGAGGAATATTTTTTAGCTATCTCCAGGGCCTCATTTATCGTTACTGCGGCAGGGATATCGGTCCTGTATATGATTTCGTAAACAGCAAACCTCAGGATATTCCTGTCAACAGCAGCCATCCTCTCCATCTTCCAGTGTTCAGCCGCCTCCTGGACCATTCCGTCAATTTCCTCAAGATGTCCCAAGGTGCCTGTGACAAGTTCCCGGGCGAATTTTTTGAGGTCTCCGTTAGTTTTTTTGCCGGGCTTGTGGTCTTCTGTAAATTCCATGCCTGACTGTTCCCCGGCAAATTCATGCTGGAACAACATCTGAAGCGCATATTCCCGTGCTTTGCGGCGGTTCATAAACGGTAACTGGTGATTAGTGAATAGTGATTAGTGAATAGTAGAAAAGCCGTTGAATAACAATCCCGTTCGAATGTAATTTCTTTCCACTAATCACCAATCCCCAATTACTAATCACAGCTTTTTAAAGACCTGTGCCATTTCAATGGCGGTCATTGCAGCATCAAAGCCCTTGTTGCCGCTCTTTGTCCCTGCCCTCTCAACAGCCTGCTCAATAGTGTCTGTTGTCAATACGCCAAAGGCCATGGGCACACCTGTCTCCATCGAAGCTGCAGCAACTCCCTTGGAAACTTCAGCTGCAACATAATCGAAATGAGGTGTTGCGCCTCTTATTACAGTGCCAAGACATATGAGCGCGTTATAAGGACCTTTTGAAGCGACCTTTTTGGCTGTCAGGGGTATTTCAAAGGCGCCCGGGACCTTGATGACTTCAATATCTTCTTCTTTTGCCCCATGCCGCAACAGTCCGTCAACTGCGCCTTCAAGCAGCTTCCCTGTTATAAAATCATTGAACCTGCTGACGATAATCGCAAATTTCAGTCCCTTTGCCTGAAGTTCTCCCTGAATAACTTTCATGTTCACCCCCTGGTTATTGCTTATACTTTATTTAGAATATGTCCGAGCTTCTTTTTCTTTGTCTTGAGATATACCAGATTTTTCTCATGCGGAGTTGTCTCCATCGAGACCCTTTCAACTACCTTCAGCCCATATCCCTCAAGCCCGACTATCTTCTTGGGGTTATTGGTCATCAGACGCATATTTCTTATTCCGAGGTCTACCAGTATCTGCGCTCCGATGCCGTAGTCTCTCAGGTCAGCCTTAAAGCCCAGCTTGAGATTAGCTTCAACAGTATCAAACCCCTTGTCCTGCAGCTCATAGGCCTTCAATTTATTCACCAGTCCGATGCCGCGGCCTTCCTGACGCATATACAATACGACGCCCTGCCCGTTTTCTTCTATCATCTTCATGGCCTTGTGCAGCTGCTCACCGCAATCGCACCTCCTGGAGCCAAAGACATCGCCGGTGAGACACTCGGAGTGCACCCTTACGAGGACCTCATCGCCGGGCTGTATATCGCCTTTTACCAGTGCTATATGGATATTCTTGTCTGCGTCGTTTGAATACGCGATGGCAGTAAATTCTCCACCGTATTCAGTAGGCAATTTTGTTGTGGAGACCCGGTGCACAAAACGCTCCATCCTTATCCTGTATTGAATAAGGTCTTTTATAGTAACAATTTTCATATGATGGGCCCTGGCAAACTCCAGAAGCTCAGGCACCCTGGCCATTGTGCCGTCATCGTTCATGATCTCGCATATAACGCCTGATTGATTGAGCCCTGCCAGCCTCGCAAGATCAACAGACCCCTCTGTCTGTCCTGCCCTCTGCAATACGCCGCCGGGCTTTGCCCTGAGAGGAAATATATGGCCCGGCCTCGCGATATCCTCTGCCTTTGTAGCAGGATTGATCGCGGTAAGTATTGTAGTGGACCTGTCAGCAGCTGAAATACCTGTTGTCACGCCCTTTTTCGCCTCGATAGAAACAGTAAAGGCAGTGCCGAAGGACGAGGTATTGTCATCAGTCATCATCGGCAGCCTGAGTTCTTCTGTCCTTTCAGGGGTCAGGGAAAGGCAGATAAGTCCCCTGCCGTATTTTGCCATGAAGTTGATCGCCTCAGGGGTGACCTTCTCAGCAGCCATGCAGAGATCGCCCTCGTTTTCGCGGTCCTCGTCATCAACAAGGATCACCATCTTGCCTTTGGCAATATCCTCAATAGCTTCATCTATTGTATGAAATTTGTTTTTCTGCATTTTCATCAACTCCTTGAAAAAATCTTATTTATATACTAATTCCAAGTTGCAATCAAGATGAAACCTTCGTCATTCCGGCTTGTCCGGAATCTTTCATTTATTTTCAGAAGGATTCCCGGCATCGCGCCGTCTTGCGGGAATGACAACTAAACACTTAATGGAATAACACCCTTCATTAGGCAAACCCTTCCCTGAGGAGGGTGTCCATAAAGTCCGTGTCCTTTCCTTTGCTTAAAAATTTTGAAACATATTTGCCCAAAATATCAACTTCAATATTGACCATGTCCCCGGGGGTTTTAAAACCAATGGTCGTCAGATACGCGGTATGAGGAATAATAACAATCGAGAACCCGTCCTTAAATACATCGACTACAGTAAGGCTTATGCCGTCAACAGCAACAGACCCCTTTTCTACGAGAAAATCAGCGATGCGGTCTTCGGTATTGACAACGATCTTGTAAACTTCTCCTGTCAGGGTCTTTGATTTTATCTTCCCGACACCGTCTATATGGCCTGTGACAAAATGCCCCCCCAGCTTCGCATCCAGCCTCAAGGCAGGTTCCAGGTTCACCCTGTCCTTTATCTTCAGCTGGCCGATATCCGTTGAAAGAAGCGTCTCGCCGGAAAGATCGAATGAGAGCGTATTGCCCTTTATCTCTACAACCGTCAGGCAGGTGCCGTTGACCGAGATACTGTCTCCTAATGCAGTATCATCAGCAAGGGTCTTTGCCTTCAAAGAGAGGCGGGCGCCATTGTCTTTTTTGACCAGGGAGACCACCTCTCCCATTTCCACAATCAGACCTGTAAACAATCAATACTCCTCTTCCATGACAAAATCAATTTTTTTCTGATAATATCCCCAGAAGTCCACGGTCTCCGACCAGGTTGCCTTGACCTTAATCATTTTCTGTACCTATAACAACATCCAGGTTTTTTTCATCAAGCGGCACTTTCAGCTCAGCTGCATCTTTCATAACATTTTTTCTGATTGCATCGATATTACCAACATCTGTTTTCAGAAAATCCCTTGTATGTGAACTAAGCGTATAATAACGGTAGTAGGGCTTGCCGAAGGATATCCCTACAAATACTATAGCGAGCAAGAATTAGCAACATGAAAAAACCTGTAAAAGAACCTCTGTCTCCGATGTTTTTCATCATCGTATAAGCCTCCCTATGCGGTTAAAACGTACCCATGTATTATCACTGTCCCACGACCAGTAGATAATGATCGCCTTCCCCTTTACCATGGAGAGATCGACAAAACCCCAGAACCTGCTGTCATAGCTCTGGTCCCTGTTGTCTCCCATGACAAAGACACTGTCTTTCGGTACTGTAACAGGCCCGAAATTGTCCCTTTTGTCCATAGCAGAAGGTTTAATGAAGCTGTCTACATGCTGGGCATATGGATTCCATAAGTTTGCGGTTGTTTACAAACAGTTCCTTGTCATGTGACTCAATTACGTCTCCCTCTACACCGATGACCCTCTTTATAAAATCCCGGGTAGGGTCTTCAGGGTATTTAAAAACTATGATATCTCCCCTCTGGGGTTTTCTCAGTCCGGGCATCCTGAAGAGATGAATATTGGTAAAGGGCACATCAACAGGCGTTCCCAGCAGAAACTTGTTCACCAGGATATGGTCTCCTATCTGGAGCGTTGGGATCATCGAGCCTGAAGGTATCTTAAAGGCCTGGATAACAAACGTCCGTATGACCAGCGCAATAGCAAAGGCAACAACAATAGCCTCTACAGTCTCTCTTAATTGGGATTTTCTCTTTTTTTTCATTTTAATTTCAGAACCGCGAGAAAGGCCTCCTGCGGAATTTCAACCCTTCCGACCTGCTTCATTCTTTTCTTGCCCTCCTTCTGTTTTTCAAGCAGCTTGCGCTTTCGCGTTATATCACCGCCATAACACTTGGCCAGAACATCCTTGCGAATGGCCGTTACTGTCTCCCTGGCGATGATCTTGCTGCCGATAGCTGCCTGGATCGCAACCTCGTACATCTGCCTGGGGATGATCTTTCTTAATTCTTCGGTCAACTGCCGCCCTTTATAATACGCCTTGTCTTTATGAACTATCAAGGAGAGCGCGTCCACCACCTCTCCGTTTAGGAGAATATTTAACTTCTCAAGGTTGGATTTCCGATAGCCGAGAAACTCGTAATCCATGGAGGCATAACCTTTTGAAAAAGACTTCAGCTTGTCGTAGAAATCCCAGAGTATCTCGTTGAGGGGCAGTTCATATTCGACCTTTATCCTGTCCTTGCCGATATAATTAAAGCTTTTCTGTGTGCCTCTTTTTTCCTGGCAGAGGTCCAGAATAGGACCGATGAAATCCTTGGGAACAAAAATAGTCGTAAGCACAAAAGGCTCTTCCACCATTTCATATTTTTCAGGAAGCAAGGCAGGATTTTCTATGAATATGACCTCGCCATCGGTCTTTGTCACCCGGTAAACAACCGTGGGCGCTGTGCTTAAGAGTGACAGATCGAACTCGCGCTCAAGCCTTTCCTGTATGATCTCCATATGCAGCAGTCCCAGAAAGCCGCACCGGAAACCAAACCCCAGTGCAAGCGATGTCTCAGGCTCATAGTTGAAAGAGGAGTCATTTAGCCTCAGTTTATTGAGTGCGTCCCTGAGGTTTTCGTACTGATGCGAGGCCGTAGGATAAAATCCGCAAAAGACCATGGGTTTAATGTCCTTGTATCCATGGACAGGGTTCGGTCACTGGATTTGCAGGATCGATAATAGTATCGCCGATCTTTGTGTCAGTCACGCTTTTTATACCGGCAATGACGTAGCCGACTTCTCCTGCTGAAAGTTCGTCAACAGGTCCCATCTTCGGAGAAAATACCCCCACCTGGGAGACATCAAATACAAAGTCAGTCGCAAGGAGCTTGATCTTCTGTCCGGCCTTTATCCTGCCGTCAAAGACCCTTACTAAAACAATGACCCCCTGATAGTTGTCAAACCATGAATCAAAGAGCAGGGCCTTCAGCGGCTTGTTCTCATCTCCGGAAGGCGGCGGCACCTTCTTTACAACAGCCTCCAGGATCTCATGGGTCCCTATGCCTTCCTTTGCGCTTGCAAGTATGGCCTCGGAACAGTCGATGCCTATAGCGTCCTCTATCTGCTCCTTGACCTTCTCCGGTTCAGAACCGGGGAGGTCTATCTTGTTTATGACAGGTATGATCTCAAGGTCATGCTCAACAGCAAGATAGGCATTTGCCAGTGTCTGGGCCTCAACACCCTGTGTCGCGTCCACAACGAGAAGCGCTCCTTCGCAGGCGGCAAGACTCCGGGAGACTTCGTATGAAAAATCAACATGCCCCGGGGTATCTATCAGGTTTAAAATATACTCATTGCCGTCATCAGCCTTGTAAAGAAGTCTTACAGCATGGGCCTTTATGGTAATGCCTCTTTCCTTTTCAAGGTCCATGGAATCCAGGACCTGCGCAGTCATCTCCCTGGCGCTCAAAGCCCCTGTATATTCCAGGAGTCTGTCAGCGAGCGTGGATTTCCCATGGTCTATATGCGCTATGATTGAAAAGTTGCGGATCTTCTTTGACATTTAAAATCTGGGGGTGGTATTTTTTGCTGTTTTCATAAATACAAGGCTTGCGGCCCCGACTACCCCTGCATCATCTCCCAGGGAAGAAGGGATGATCTTCACAGCCTCAAAAACATCTTTAAAAGCCCTTCTTGAGGCCTCTCTGATGGCCTCCTGGACATATATGTTCCAGGCGCCGATAAGACCGCCGGCCAGTATTATAGCTTCAGGACTCAATATATTTATCAGATTGGCAAGGCCGACACCCAGCGCCCTCCCGGCATCTCTGAGTATCTCCCTCGAGAGCGTATCTCCCTCCAAAGCGGACTTGTAGATATCTTCCGGGGTTATTTTGTAGATACTGCCATTGCAGCAATTCTTCAGCATGCTCTCGGTCCCTTTTTCAAGCATGACTACAGCCTTGGCGATCATCGCCCTTGCAGAGGCATAATTTTCAAGACAGCCTATATTTCCGCAGGGGCATTTTTCCGCCTCAGCGTTTATGCTCATATGCCCTATCTCTGCGGCAGCATCAAGCAACTCGCCTTTGTAGATAATACTGCCGCCAATGCCTGTCCCCAGGGTCAGCAAAACAAAGTTTTCGAAGTCTTTCCCTGCCCCGCTGACCTTTTCGCCGAGCGCCGCGCAATTGGCGTCGTTTTCCAGGTAGACAGGGACATTGAATTTCCGCTGCTATACCTTCAATAAGGTCCAGCCCTTCAACAGCGC
The DNA here is from genome assembly GCA_963813295.1 of uncultured Nitrospira sp. Classification (GTDB taxonomy): domain Bacteria; phylum Nitrospirota; class Thermodesulfovibrionia; order Thermodesulfovibrionales; family UBA6898; genus JAOUFP01. Next base: position 28,168 of record CAWEYN010000021.1, on the reverse strand, counting down.
GATAATTGGGTGAGCTGAAGACCCTGCCATTTTTTCTGTCTATAAGCCCGGCAACACCCAGCCCTATGCCTGCAATATCGCCGTGCATTACCTCTTCTATGGTTTCCAAAAGAGAGTTGAAAACCTCCTCTGAAGAAGCTTTCTTTACCTTCCTTGCGATCTCGCCCTCCTCAGAAACAAGGGCAACCCGAAGATTGGTCCCGCCGAGATCAACACCTATTGCATATTTTTTTGACATCATCTTTGATTTATCATAATGAGGATTATATTAGAGCTTTAAATGGTATCACAAATCCTTATAAGTAGTAAAGAATACGTCAGGCGGTGTCGTAATCCTTCAGTGAAGAGGGGACCATAACTCCCCGAGAATCCTCCCTTAGAAAGGGGTGCTGATACAGGGGTGCGTTTTGGATCGGCAGCCATGAAGACTATGATAAACTGATGGTTTAATCGGGGCCCCAAAGATAAACGCCTGGTAAGTCCCTTCAGGGGGTCTGATCAGGTAAAATGAAAAGCGGACATTTCTAAATTGGCGTAACACAAATAAAACTTTTACTTGACGTTTGGCCAATGGAATTAATAGAATATGCCGATGGGCCAGAATAAAACATTATTTGAGCTTCAGGCAGAAGTCTGCAAGACGCTGTCAAGTCCCAAAAGGCTGGAAATACTTAACGCCCTCAAGGAAGGTGAAAAAACCGTCAGCGAGCTGGTTGAAATTCTCGGCGTGCCAAAGGCCAATGTATCCCAGCATCTTGCTGTTATGAGACACAGGGGGATACTGGATTCACGCAGGGATGGCGTAAACATATACTACAGAGTTGCCAACTCCAAGGTCATAAAAGCCTGCATGTTGATGCGTGAGGTCCTCACAGAGCAGATGCAGGAAAAGTCCAGACTTGATTGATATCGTCACCAAAACCTGATTTTTTTTGCAGCAGACGTATTCCCTTCACTTTTTTGTCTTCCAGTTCTTATAATAGTACAAGATGCTCTCTATAACTGCAAGGAACTGCCATGCTCATAGGTTATAACACCAATGTGCCGTATAAAGGCACACTATACCATGTCCAGACAGAGGACAGCGGCCGAAAATCTCCTGTTATCATTACCCTTCTTTACCTTAAGGGCACGATACTGGCCTCAAAAAAAACCAATTACTCACACCTTCTTGACAGCCCTGACTATAAAGAGAAGGTCAGAGAACTCATGAAGGAACAGCACAAGGCGATGTTAAGAGAACTCATTGCAGGCAAGCATACCCAGGAAACAGAGACGCCCTTAGGACCAAAGAATGGAAATACAGCCCCTGAGCAAACGCAAGACCATGCAGCAAAGCAGGCTGAACCCAAAACCCAGATCGCAAAAAGCCTTGATGACATACTTCTGGACTATATCATCAAGAAGAATAAATAAGAGGATTATTTTCCCATGATTCATTTTCAGAATGTTACAAAAGATTATGACAACCAGACTGCGATCAGGGATGTAAGCTTTTCAGCAGGCAAAGGTGAGATGATTTTTTTGACAGGACCGAGCGGTTCCGGCAAAAGCACACTCCTGAAGCTGATATACCTTGCTGAGAGGCCTGACAATGGCGAAATCATCATCGATGGATTCGATACTTCCAATATAAGAGAATCCAGCATACCCCTTGTCAGACGCAAAATAGGGATCGTGTTCCAGGACTTCAGACTTCTTGAAAACAGGACTGTATTTGAAAATATAGCGCTTGCCCTGCGAATCAGGGGCATAAGCGAAAGGGAGACAAAGGGCAGGACATATGATGCGCTCAAGACAGTAAACCTCAGGCATAAATCAGACAGTTATCCAAAGACGCTCTCAGGAGGGGAACAGCAAAGAGTGGTTATCGCAAGGGCGATAGTATCCGAGCCCGCCATTTTGCTTGCTGATGAACCTACCGGCAATCTCGACCCGGATACAGCAGAAGGGGTCGCACGTATATTTAAAGACATTCATGCCAAAGGCACAACAATTCTTATTGCCACACATAACAGGGAACTCTACAAAAACACAGGCAAAAGGGTTTTGAGGCTGGACTCAGGCAATCTGACAGGGGAGGGACTTGGCTGATGATCGCACCTTATGCACTGAAACTTGCAATCCAGAGCCTGTTGAAAGAAAAGTGGATAAACCTCCTTTCTGTCCTGACCATAGCAGCCGGCCTTCTCATTATCAGTATCAGCTTTTTAGTCCTTTACAATATCGATATCGCAACAAAGAAGCTGCCGGAAAAATTCTCGATGACTGTATATCTCGACAACAGTCTTCAAAAAGACGGGCTCGACTCTGTCATGGATTCATTCAGAAAGAGGAAGGCTGTTCTTTCTGTCAGATACATCTCTAAAGACGAGGCGATAAGGGAGCTGAAATCCTCTCTCAAGAATTCGGATTATATTCTGGAGGGGCTTGAGGAAAATCCTCTGCCGGCCTCCCTGGAAATAAAGCTGAAGGAAGATGATGTCAGGGCAGAAACAGCACAGCAGCTTGCAGGTGAGGCCCTTAAAATAAAAGGTGTAACAGAGGTGGACTATGGCGATAAGTTTCTTTCCACTCTTAATACAATAAAAAAAGGCTTCAAGGCTATAGGGCTGGTCTTTGTGGCAATCCTCTCCACAGGCATTATTTTCGTCTGCTACAGCACGGTGAAAATACTCTTTTACAGAAGGACCGAGGAGATAGAAACATTCAAACTGCTCGGCGCTACAAAGGGTTTTATCAGAACGCCTTTTCTCATAGAGGGGGCTGTCATCGGGGCCTGCGGCGGACTGCTCAGTCTCGCCGGCTGCTTTTTCTTTTACTACGGACTTCTGATGCGCCTCAGCATTAACATGCCGGTATTTAAGGCCGTACTCTTCCCTGCAAATCTTTTTCTGCCTTTGCCGGTCATCGGAATGCTGCTTGGGATAACAGGGGCGGCAATAGCGCTCGGAAGGTTAAAATACTGATGTTCCTTGTTCTGGCACTCGCCTTTGTACTGCTATTCCCCTCGGTTTCCAACACAGCAAGCCCTAAAGAAGAATTCAATAAAATCCAGGAACAGATCCAGGAACAGAAAAAAAAGCTGACAGAGGCCCTGGAGCGTGAGTCGTCGATTTTAAATGAACTCGACAGCGTCAACATAAAACTGAGCAAGGCAGAAGCGGACCTCAGGAAATACCGCAAAAACCTGAAGCAGACCGAAGCAGAGATAGATTCTGTCAACAGCGAGATCGCAAAGACCAGGGAAAGTATTGGAAAACAGAAAGACTGGCTCGCGAGGAAACTCAGGATAATGCAAAGATACGGATACGCCGGAGATATGGTGATGCTTCTGATGAGCGCCGGGGATATTTCACAGATGATGAGGGTATGGAAATATCTCGAACATCTGACGCGTTATGAGCATAACGTCCTGGCCAGTTACCGCGCCAACCTCACAGCGCTTGATGAAAAATCAGAGAAACTCCGCATTCTCAAGGCAGAGCTCGAAAAAAATACCCAGAAAGTAAGTACAAAAGAAAGTGAGATGGGTGAGAAAAAAAGAGAGAAGGAACTCATCCTCTCTTCTGTACGGAACGAAAAAAACTCGCGTCAGAAAATGCTCTCTGAACTGAAGGAGGCCTCCAAAAAACTGCTCGATATTATCCGTGAATCATCCAGGACAGACGATTATTCGGCAAAAGGTTTTGGCCAGCTCAAAGGCAGGCTGCCCTGGCCTTCTGAAGGCAAACTCGCCATCCCTTACGGCTCGCAGAAAGACCCTCAGTTCGACACCCCTGTATTCAGAAACGGAATACATATCCAGACAGAACCTTCCTCGGATGCCCGGTCCGTCTACACTGGAAAGGTCATCTTCGCTGAATGGTTCAAGGGGTTCGGCCAGCTGGTGATTGTAAACCACGGAAGCGGATACCATACACTCTATGGCAATCTTTCAGAGATTTTTTCTCACGTTGGGGATATAATAAAAGAAAACCAGATTATCGGTAAGGTTGGGACATCAGGCATATTGAACGCGCCTGGTCTTTATTTTGAGATCAGATACAAAGGCAAGCCTCTGGATCCTGTCCAATGGTTAAAAAGAAAAAAGCGGTAATACAGGAGGTCGTACAATAATGTTAAAGAAAAGGGTATTGTTTGTCTGGCTGTTCATATTCATCATCGCCTCTGCTGGTATCTTCATCGGAAGATGGTCTGTCACCAGCGTAAGCGCAGAAGGAGAAGGGTATGAAGAGCTCAGGACCTTTACCGAAGTCATGTCTATGGTAAAGAAGTACTATGTCGAAGAGGTAAAGACAAAAGACCTTGTCAACGGAGCGATAAAAGGCATGCTCAACTCTCTTGACCCTCATTCAAGCTTTATGACTCCCGAGGCTTACAAGGAGATGCAGGTCGATACAAAGGGCGAGTTCGGAGGACTTGGCATACAGATCGGGATGAAAGAAAACCTGCTTACTGTGATAGCGCCCATTGAAGACACCCCTGCCTACAAGGCTGGAATAAAGGCCGGGGATAAAATAGTAAAGATCAACAACGAATCCACCAAGGACATGAGCTTGCAGGATGCGGTCACCAAGATGAGAGGCGCTCCGAAGACCCCGGTCACCCTGGGCATATTCAGGGAAGGATGGAAAGACACTAAAGGACTTCACAATAGTGAGGGACGTCATTAAAATTAAAAGCGTTAAATCAAAGGTGCTTGAAAATAATATCGGCTACATAAAGCTGAGTCAGTTTCAGGAGCAGACCTCAGACGACCTGGCCGCTGCCATCAAACAGCTCAATGATGCCAAAGTAAATTCCCTTATCCTTGACCTGCGGAATGATCCGGGTGGCCTGTTAAACAGCGCTATCGATGTTACCAGCCAGTTCCTGCCAAAGGGCAAGCTCGTTGTTTACACCAAGACAAGGTCAGGAGAAAAGTCCGAGTTTTTAACCAGCGGAGATAATGTCTTTTCACAGCAGATGATCGTGCTGGTAAACCAGGGGAGCGCCAGCGCATCTGAGATTGTGGCAGGAGCTCTCAAAGACTGGAACAGGGCCGTGATCCTGGGTACCCAGACCTTCGGGAAAGGGTCCGTGCAGACCGTGATCCCGCTGAGCGGCGGCGCAGGACTCAGGTTGACCACCGCGAAGTACTACACCCCTAAGGGCACCTCAATACAAAATACCGGGATAACGCCTGATATTATTGTGAAACTCGCAGCCAAAAACGGCGTAAAAGAACATCGCGTGCTCAGGGAAAAAGACCTGGAGGGCCATCTGAAGAATGAACAGAAGGAGTCTGTGCCTGATGATGAGGAAACAGCTCCGTTAGAAGTCGATGATAAAGACGATATTCAGCTGCAGCGGGCAATTGATATCCTTAAGACATGGGATGTCTTTAAGGCCCTGCCAAAGGCATCATAAAAGACAGTGAGTGGTAAGTAGTGATAAGTGAATAGGTGAATAGACAGAAAATCTATTCCGGACTATTCACTATTCACAATTCACTATTCACTTTAATTATAAATGTCCCGTATAATTTTTGACATAGAGACCGCCGGGTTTGACTTTGAATCATTCGAAGGGCCTGTCCAGGAATATTTATTGAAATGGGCCGAATCCGAGGATGAAAAAAACGAGGTCAAAGAAAGCCTTTCGTTTTATCCCCTTACAGGTGAAATTGTCTCTATCGGCATGCTCAATCCTGATACAGGCAAAGGCGCTGTGTTTTTCCAGAATAACAGCGATCCTCTCCCTGCCTTTGAAGAGGAAGGGATCAGGTACGAAGCAGGCAATGAGCTGGAAATTCTCAGCAAGTTCTGGCAGACAGTAAAAAATTACAGCCAGTTCATCACCTTCAACGGAAGGGGCTTTGACTGCCCCTTCATCATGGTCCGCTCCGCTGTACATAAGGTGAAGCCTGCAAGGGACCTCCTGCCAAACAGATATGGAGATACCCATATAGACCTCCTGGACCAGCTGACTTTTTATGGAGCAAGCCGCAGGAAATTCAGTCTCGACATGTGGTGCAGGACCTTCGGCATCAAGAGCCCGAAGGAAGGCGGCATTACAGGATATGACGTCAAAGACCTCTACAGAAGCGGCAGGGGACTGGATATAGCAAAATATTGCGCAGGCGATCTCAGGGCTACAGCCGAACTTTTCTCAGTCTGGGAAAAATATATACGCTTTTCGGGCCAGAAATAACCCTTGTTCCCCTTCGCCACAGCGGCGTCACCTCCGGGGCCCAGCCCTCTTCCGGCCTTTAGCTATGCGCGCTGCGAAGTTTGGCCCCGGCAGAGAAAGGGCAGAGGGGAAAGCAGCAGGACAGTGACTCCAGAAAATGCGGAAGAGACAGGATAATCACTGATGAAGAGCTTCAACAGACATAAATTATTGATCTTTTCAATGGCACTTTCATTGACGATTCATCTGGCCTCCCTCGGAGCCCGTATCCCTGGATTTTCGTTTCCCCTTTCTGATCAGATATTGACGGCAAGTCTTTACAGCGACCAATCCTGCTGAATCGGGTCTTCCGGGCCCGAATATTACTTCAGCGCAAAAGAGAATCGAACATAGGGGAGGGGGGGCGACCGGAACCTCAGAGGAAACCCCGGCACCAAAAGAAGACGGGACCTTCGCAGAGACAAGATCCCAGCAGGATGTAACAGATGCAACTGACACCGGTAAAGACAAGGCGGCCGCGGAAGATACAGGCAGCAATGCCGATGATGGACCCACGGCAAGTCAGCAACCCGTTGATGCGTCCGAAGTTCTCAGATCCATTGGCGAGAGATTAAACTTCGACATCTACTGGATGGGAATTTTTGTGGGAGTGTCGCAACTTGAGGCAGTCGCCGATGGCGAAACATTAACTATAAGATCAGAGACCCATTCAGCTGAACTGCTCTCGACGTTTTACAAGGTCGAAGATCATGTGGAAAGCCGGATCGTTAACGGCAGGGTGGCGACCTTCAGGATAATGCAACGAGAGGGGAAATACCGGAGCAACAAAGAGGTGGTCTTCGACTCTTATAACAGGAAGGTCACCTATATCGACCATTTGAAGGCTGCAACGAAAGAACATCCGATGACTGATTCCGCGCTGTGGGATGTCATCTCGGCTTTTTACTATGTGAGGACCCAGCCCCTCATATTAGGGCAGACGGTATATCTCAATGTCTTTGACAGCAACAAATTTCTGACTATTGAGGTCAATGTCCTTGCCAAAGAGAAGGTCAGCCTTTCCGACGGCCGGGAAGTGGATACCGTGAAGATCAGACCGGTCCTGAAATCAGACGGCATATTCCAGAAGAAGGGCGACATCCTGATATGGCTCACAGATGACAAGAAAAGGACCCCTGTCAGGGTGGAGACGGAGGTGCCGGTGGGCAAAGTAGTTGCTAAATTAAAGGATTTTGAGCAGTTTGGTAGGGAAGGGACTGACTGAGGCCCGGGAGCAGGCAAACTACGGTTCCCCTCTTCCCCCTTTTACCCTTTTTTTTCCAATTTGGTTATAATCGAGCATGTTGAAGAGTACTGAAGGGAAAAGGAAGAAAAAGACCAGGAAAAACATGCTCCCCCCTGAGGGGCAGCGCAGCCCGGCTGATACAGTCAGTATCCGCCGTTTTGCCATCACTTACCTTCTACTCATGGGAACATTCTTCTTTGTTATTGGCTTTACCCCCATTCAGAAAGTGCTGGACGTCAATGGCCTATACACTCAAGGAGTGGTAAACGCCACCGCGAAGACACTTAAATTCCTGAACATCCCCTGTACATATCAGGGATCCATAATCCAGCTGCCGACAATATCCCTCGATGTAAAGTTCGGCTGCAACGGACTTGAAGCAGTGATGATATACTCTGTTGCCGTCATTGCCTTTCCCGCCACGTGGAAGAAAAGGCTGTTGGGACTTATATCGGGATTCTTTATAATACAGGTGATCAATGTTTTAAGAATCGCGGGCCTCGCTTATTCGGGAATCCATTTCCAGCATCTTTTCAAATACATCCATATATATATTGCGCAGGGGATGATGATCGCGGTCTCACTCGGCATCTTCTTCGTCTATCTTCATTATCTCCATCATGCTGAAAACGACGCTGAAGTCCCTGCATAAGGGGAAACTCCCTAAAGCCATACTCATCTTTTTTTGTACATATGTGGTCTTCCTGGTCCTCTGGATCCAGATAAAAGACCCCTACTGCAAAGGTGTTATATTTACTTCATCGAAGCTCGTTGCAGGCCTCAAGGGACTCAAACTCGAGGAAATAACCAAAGAGATGGATTCCTTCGTAGCCACCTTCAGCCCGATGAATCGGAATGCAGAATTGCTCATTGAAACACCGGTAAATATCTCATCTTTTACCTTTAACGCGCCCCTCACCGCAGCAATAATGGCGGCACTCTCCCTCTTCATAAAGAAAAAAGGCAGGGCATGGGGAGAGGCCCTTCTGATACTTTTTGCAGTGCACCTCCTATATGTCTTTTCGTTACAGGCAAAAGAATTGACGGAAGTACTGATCGATCTCGGATTCCAGTCGATGAGCACACCCCGCGTAGCTTTCTACCAATTCCTCTGGAGTTTCACCGACAATATGATTATCAGGTTTGAACCGTTTCTTATCGGTCTCTATATGTTTTTGAGATTCAGGGCATAGCTGCACCTGCCGGCACAAGCTTGAAAACCGGTCATAAAGTAAAGGAACTGCATTACCGGTTACAGTCCCGGGGATAAAAGAAAAAAGATGGATTTCAGATCTTGTCCTGATTCTGACCGGGCAGTTGTTCTTTTCAGATAAAAAGTGGCTGGGTACTTGTGTAGCGGTTCGCCACATGCAAGGCCAGCTCCTGCTGCAGAATATCGCGATGCGTCTGCAAGGCCAGGGTCGCGTTGTTGTTTTGTTCTGAAAGGTGTGACAGACATGCCCACTTCAGGCGTTTGCCTGAGAGGGCCTTAAGCAGTTCAGCAGACTCGATATTGGAAAGGTGTCCCTGAGGGCCTTTGATGCGCTTTTTAAGAAAGGCTGGATAGAGGCCTGCTTCAAGCATCTCCGGATCGTAATTGCTCTCCAGAAAAACAGCATCCAGAGAATCAAGCATCTCGGGCAGGCCCTCGAATATATGGCCGAGGTCTGTCATGATCCCCAGCCTTTTGCTTCCCGAGGAAATTACAAAGGCCGCGCCGTCAGAGGCGTCATGGGGGGTAGAGATGGCCTCAACAGTAACCCCGCCAAACTGCAGCATTCCGTCAGAACAAAAGAACCTGACATCGCTGAATTTCCCAAGCGGGTGTCTCCTAACCGCAGTGTCATAGGTCTTCTGCGTAAAATACAGGGGCAGTCCGTATTTTCTCTGAAAGACCCCTGCATGCCTGACATGATCACCATGGTCGTGGGATATTATCACTGCATCGACCTTGCGGATATCAAGTCCGTGGCCGGCAAGCCTTTCTTTGGCCTGTTTGCCGTTTATACCTGCATCGAAAAGCAGTTTAACGCCGTCAGCCTCAACATAAATGCAGTTGCCGTTGCTGCCTGATTGAAGTGCTATAGCCATGATATCCATAGCAGATATTCTATGGGCTCAGGAGAGATAATAGCAATGGCTAAAAGGCAATTTTCTCTGCAGGAAACAAAAAAGTAATTTCATGACAGGGCTTGTTGAATTATGAAAATCAGATAAGTACGGCATAACCCCTCCTAACCTCCCCTTAGCTTAAGGGGAGGAACTGTACCCCCTCTTGGGTTAAGAGGGGGCCAGGGGGGCGTTACTTCAAAGAAATACTATTTTAAAACAGTTGATAAGTTCTGAGGTTTAACTACCCTTTATTCAATAAATTATCGGAGATAGCCTGTAATGCGCCTCTGTCTAAAGCGTATAGCCGCTTTCCTCATGCTGACTGATGTCCAGTCCCAGCATCTCCTCTTCTTCAGTGACCCTGAGGCCTATTGTCCAGTCAATCAGCTTCAGAAGCACAGCGCTTACTACAAACGAGTAAACTGCAACAACAGCGATCGCCATTATCTGAACAACCAGCTGATGTGGATTGCCGAAAAACAGGCCGTCAGCTCCTGCAGGATTGATCAGCTTTTCTGCAAACAATCCGGCTCCAAGGGTGCCTAATATCCCGCCGACACCATGGACGCCAAAGGCGTCAAGGGAATCGTCATAACCCAGCTTTCCCTTCATATTCAAAGAAACGTAGCAGAAAGCGCCTGCCAGCAGACCGATGACAAGAGCGGGCATCGGGCCTACAAAGCCTGAGGCAGGGGTGATCGTTGCAAGCCCAGCGATTGAGCCTGTAGCAGCTCCGAACATGGTGGGCTTGCCCCTGTGGAGCCACTCTATGATGACCCAGGTCAGGGTCGCAGAGACTGCTGCAATATGCGTTACCACAAAGGCCATCGCGCTGAGGCCTCCTGAGGAAAGGGCGCTGCCTGCGTTAAAGCCAAACCAGCCGAACCATAGAAGCCCTGCGCCAAGCACGGTCATCGGCAGGTTGTGCGGCTGCATAGTTTCACGGAGATAGCCTTTTCTCCTGCCTATGAGCAGCGCTGCTGCAAGGGCTGATATCCCTGAGGTAATATGTACGACAATGCCCCCTGCAAAATCCAGGGCCCCGATGTTCTTCAGCCACCCTCCTGCTCCCCATACCCAATGGGCAACAGGGTCATAGACGATTGTTGTCCAAAGCAGGGTAAAGACTAGAAACGCGGAGAATTTCATCCTCTCTGCAAAGGCGCCTGCGATCAGCGCGGGAGTGATCACCGCAAACATCGCCTGATATATCATAAATGCGATATGGGGGATGGTAGCGGCATAATCAGGATTTGGGTCTATTCCTACACCCCTCAATCCGATCCAGGAGAAGTTACCAATCAGGCCGTTGATATCAGGGCCAAAGGAAAGGCTGTAGCCGATAAGGACCCACTGGACACTCACCAGTGCTATCGCCACAAAACTGTGCATTATCGTGCCAAGGACGTTCTTCCTTCTCACCATGCCGCCGTAAAACATAGCCAGCCCGGGTGTCATCAGCATGACAAGCGCTGCTGACAAAAGGACAAATGCTGTATCACCGGTGTCAATTTTCCCTGGCATCTCAGCATATGCGCTAAAGGGAATAAGTAATGCTGCAAGCAGACTGCTAAAAAAGGTAACTTTTTTCTTCATTCGACCTCCCTGTTCAGGGCAAATCCTGCCCGCCAAAAGAGATGCTAAAAGCATGCCAAAGGGAATATCGTTGATTCTTAAAGAAAAATACAAAAAATGAGCGCAGAAACCCTACAATTTTGTAGGGTCTCCAGGCAAGAAAACAATATTAGCCCTCAAAATCAAAAGGTTAGAGCAAGCTACTATATTGTAGTTTTTACAATTTTGTATGACCATGAAACAAGCAGTTAACCACAGAGAGCGGAGAAGACAGAGGAAAATTAAGTAGTTCGGTAAAGAACCGGGGTCACCGAAATTGTGAAGCAGCCTCCAGTTCAAAGTCCTTGTTTTTCTTTGCGCACTTTGCGGCTTTGCGCGAAGAACTGTCATTTTTAGGTTTAGAGTCAGCCGGACTCAGATCGCATTATGCTGGAGCAGGGGTCGAGGAACCAACAGCATAAATGTGGAATGCTTTCGTAAATATGTTGTATTCTCAATCTGCTGAAAAAAAAGTCAAGCATGCCGCCCCAAGGGACGGGTCATGCTTAGCGAGCAAGGGAAATTACTATTTGGGAAAGCCTGCTTTCATCCCCGCCTCAAGAGGCTGGGCATTCAACAGGCATCCACGAAAACGGAGGTTTTTATGTATGCTGAGAGAATAAGCGGGCTTAAGAGTTCCGCTATTCGTGAAATCTTAAAGATTACGTCCAGGCCGGGCATAATCTCCTTTGCCGGCGGCCTGCCTGCACCTGAACTCTTTCCAGAAAAAGAGATCGCTGAGGCAGCCCAGAGCATCTTCGCAAAATACGGGACATCCATACTCCAGTACTCTGTAACAGAGGGACTGCTTGCGCTGCGCGAAAAGATCTCCGCAATGCTGGACCCTGATGCTTCACATACAGGACCAAAGAATATCATAATAACCCATGGCTCTCAGCAGGGCCTTGACCTCATATCAAAGCTCTATCTGGAAAAGGGCAGGGTTGTGTATACGGAAACCCCAAGCTATCTCGGTGCCATCCAGGCCTTCCGGCTTTTCCAGGTTGATATACTGCCAATAGCCTCTGACGCAGACGGGATCCAGCCTGAAAGCCTGCTGAAGGCTCTAAAAAAACAGAGACCTAGTCTGATTTATCTAATGCCGAATTTCCAGAACCCTACAGGGGTCTCCCTTTCTCTGGAGCGCAGGAAGCAGATAGTGGATATTGTAAAGGAGCATGACCTGCTCCTGCTTGAAGACGATCCCTATGGAGACCTTTATTTCTCAGGTGAGAAGATGCCTTCGCTGTTTACACTGGGCAGGTCCCGTAATTTTATCTATATGAGTTCCTTTTCAAAGACAATCGCCCCTGGCCTGCGCATAGCGTATATCGCCGGCGATGAGGAAATGATCAGCAAGCTTGCTGTTGTCAAACAGGGCACAGACCTGCAGACCAATACATTCGGACAATATCTCGTCAATGAATATCTTGAAAGCAGCAGATATAACGGACACAAAGACCTCCTCAGGCAGACATACAAGCAAAGGAGGGACTGCATGCTCGCCGCAATGGACAAATATTTCCCGGCTTCAGTGTCACGGAATTGTCCTAAATGGAGGCATGTTTTTGTGGGTCAGGCTTCCGGAACATTAAACGGCAGGACATATACTGCTGAAATGCCTTGAAAAGAAGGTGGCCTTTGTCCCCGGACAGGAGTTTTATTCTGACGGCTCAGGGGAGAACACTATCAGGCTTAATTTCTCCAATGCCACTCCTGAGAACATCGAAGAGGGCATAAAAAGAATCGGGGAAGTCCTCAAGAGCGCCGGATTATCCTGAAAACAGCAGTTTGAAAGAGCTGTCTTTCGCTCAGGACGCTCTCTTTCTGCCATTCTAAGCTAATTTTGCTACAGCCGTGTTCTCCTCAGCGGAATCCGCCGGGCGGAAAACTCACCGGACTTTAAGGGTTGATTTGATGGGGAAAAAAGAGGGAGCGATTCTTAAGGTCCTGTGACCTGAAGAATCACTCTTTGCAAGGCGTTCAGGACTGCGAGGCCTGCACAACGTCAAACTCATGGGCACCCCCGGTGATGTAGTTTTCAAGATCTCTGATAGTGGTACTTTGTTCAGAGATCATCGAGTTTACTACATCGCCGATTGTAATAATACCCACCAGCTTCCCATCATCAATAACAGGGATATGACGGATGTGCTTTGCGGTCATGATGGCCATGCAATCATTGATGGTGTGCTCGGGACTCACATAATACACGAGATCAGTCATCAACTCACTGACCAGGGTATCTTTTGACGACCTGCCCTTCAGTATTACCTTCCTGGCATAATCCCGCTCGGAAAAGACACCTACCAGCTTACCTTCACTGCTTAGCACGAGCAGCGCCCCGATGTCCTTGTCGGCCATGACCCGCAGCGCCTCATATGCCGTGGCATCAGGTCTGATTGTCCAGACAGATCCGGGCTTTGCCTGCAAGACCCTTCTGACAGTATTCATAAATGTTCACCTCCCTTCTCTTCAGGTTCAACTGTCGCGCTTAAGGGAAAAAAAGCCGAACTACCGCTTATGCATCTTTCGGTAGTCCGGCCATCTTTCTTAAGACGATCCATCGCTTTCTATCCCTTCCTCACGGAGGGTCTGGTTCCATTGCTTTTATAATTTATGTTAGCACCAGGAATTCGGAGCGTCAACTTGAAGTTTCTGCAATCAGGCATCCTATATTTGTGGATTGAAGCCCTTAAACCCTGCCGCTCATTTATGAAATTAATTTAATTTTTTTTTAATCAAATTTTAATCTTTCTAACGTAGACTTGGGTTTACAAATAGCGCGGCTAAAGACCCTGCTTCGTGTGGGGTATTTGCCGCCCTACTGCTTTCGGCGTATACATAAACAAAAAAAGGCACATAGGAGGTGCTTGGATGAAACATCAGGATATGATGGATTCACCGCTGTCTCTGGGTATGCAGAGTGGAAAACTCACCTGCCAGAAATTAAACGACGCCTTTTCTGCGGAGTTCCTGCCGCTCGATGAGCTGGAGCGGTTCTCTGGCCTGCTCGATAGGCTGGGTGTCAGGGTTACTGTCATTCAGCGGAATAACGAGAAGTAAGGTGCGTTAACTATTCATAGACGGACTTTTCTTGCTGAATGATTAGTCGATAAGCCTGACGCATCAGATGTGACATCTCAACTGCTCACTATCTGCCTTGATACATCAGGCGATGGCATTTGTTATGTCCGCTACAACTTTTTTGATCCTGCGCTTGGGAGCTAGTTCTGGCAGTGGAATACTCAGGGCAAAGTACACGCCCAGCTAATCTTTGTTACCGTCGTCAATTAAAAAATCTGCTGTGTAACAGATAAAGATGCCGGATGGGTAAAAACATGGTCCGGCATCTTTACTTGCGGGTTTCTCCGGATAAAAAAACGCCCTGGCTATTTCACTGGTCACGGACTTCATAGAAATAGTTCCTGCTTTAACAAGCATAATGTTTAGTAATAAAATGTAGTATGCCCTACAAAATCCTCGCTGACATAGTTGTCATAATCCATTTCCTCTGGATATTATTCCTGATATTCGGCGCATTCCCGGGCGTCAGAAACAAGGCAGTGAAAATCCTTCACATTTCAGGCCTTGTCTTTGCCTTTGTGATCCAGATATTCGGCTGGTACTGCCCGCTGACTCATCTTGAAGTCTGGCTGAGGGCAAAACATGACCCCTCACTGGCATACGCAGGGTCATTCATAATTCATTATCTGGAGGGGCTTATCTACCTCGAAATCCCGGCGCAGCTGATCTTTTCACTCACCGTGCTTCTCATAGGATTCAATGCATGGTTTTATCTGAGAAGAGGCGTTAAGTCTTAATTTATATGGTATGAAAAGCAGCTTTGGGGATGAGCCGCACGGTCGGCAGTCTCCGCCCTCATCAGGAATTTATAAATAAATTGGGCTTTGGGATGTGGCCTTTATCTGATATGATTACTACATGAGGGCCCTGGTCACAGGCGGTACAGGTTTTATCGGCAGTCAGGTCGTCAGGAAGCTCCTGGATGACAACCATCATGTGCGAATTTTTTCAAGGGGAGTCGTAAATGCGGACATCTTCGGAGGCAGGAGCGTGGAGGTTGCATCCGGAGACCTTGCCAATGCCCGGTCCCTCATCGATGCATTGGACGGAATGGAAGTCCTGTTCCATATCGGAGAGATAAAGAATACCACGAAGGCAGCATCCGAAAAAAACCTGAAACTCCTCGAAGAGGTGCTCGGGCAGGCAAACAGAAAAAAAGTAAAGCGTATTGTCTTTGTCAGTTCCATAACTGTTTCCGGTATTCCGTCAGCCGTACCTGCAGATGAGGATACAGCGCCAAGAATCATTATGAACGACCATTACACAGACTACAAAAGGCGAGCAGAGAAGCTCCTGATCGAAAATGCAGGAGACGTTGAATATGTCCATCATCCGGCCGGCACCTGTATACGGAGCGGGCTCGCGCTACCTGGGCAGGTTCATCAGCATCATTGACAGATTCGGGCCACTTCGGGATTCCCTTTCCGGGAAACGCAGAGAACCTGGCGCCGCTGATTCATGTAGAGGACCTTTCATCGGCCATTGCCCGCGCAGGGACAGAGCCCGCGGCTGCCGGCCGGATATTCAACCTTACCGATGGACTGCGTCACAGCTGGCGCGATTTTATGGAGGCCATCGCAAAACGTCTCGGCAAGAAACTCCGCATAGTTCCACTCTCCCGGCTGTTGCTGCAATTATCGGCGCTTCCTCTTGATCTCGTCTCCGGATTTCTCGGAATCAGTCTCGATCCAGTCAGCTATGTCACCTATTTTTCCGAAGATCTTTTTTTTGACAATGCCAGGGCAAGAAATCTGCTCAACTGGCAGCCACACTATTCGCTTTCCGAGGGTATAGACGATATGATAGCGTTTTATGAAAAGAAGAATTCGTGAAAGCTCAAGATAGCAGGGATTACTGCTTTTACATTTGCTCAGCGGCGTGATCAGCTCCATAAGCCGCTCCACAGAACATTTGCCAAAAACCTTGGGACAGGAGCGCAGATGAGCCTGGCAAAGCCAGGCCTGGATCCGGGCTGGCTGCCGCTGTCATTTCTCTATCACATATCCGTCAGAGAGGGTCCTCAGGAAAGTGACAATGGCATCTTCCTCCTGATCGGTGAGGCCGAGTTTGCCAAGCTCCTCCCTGTTTAAATTTGATGATACCTCAGGCTCCGCCCAGCAGTTCACGCCCGGCTTTGAATCGCTTATATTTTCGCACCTGCCGAGCACGTCTCTGGTGTTGTAGAAATGGACGATCTCTTTGAGGCCCTTGAAATACCCGTTATGCCCGAAGGCCTTCACCATACCCTGGGACGGTCGTTTGTCCACGTTTCTGAGCGTCGGCACCTTGAACTTCCCCATCTCAGGCTCGTACTGAGACGGCTTATATCCTGCCTCCTTGAGATAGCCGCCCAAACCCGGGTCCACAAACGCTGACCCCTCAGGGTTCCACTCTGCGGGCATTCCGTAAAACGGGTTTTTCGGATTTTTCGGAATGCCGAGGTTGTCATAAGTAAAATCAGTGAAAAGAGGGAGCGCCCCTTTAGGGCCTTTCCTGTTGGGGTGACACTCCGCGCACTTTCCCTTCCCCTCAAAGAGCCTAAGTCCCCGCATTTCCTCAGCAGAGAGCTTCACCTTCTTCAAAAGCCAATAATCGTACTTTGAGCTAAACGGGTTCGCTTCCTTTGATCTCTCGTAGGCCGCTATGCTCCTGCCGACCCTGTCATAGGTGGCGGAAACGTTATCGCAGTCAAGCGACCCCTTCCCCCAGACCTCTTCGAAGAGGGAAGCGTAGGGCGCATCCTTGATCTTTATGCAGATGGTCTTGCTGTCAGGGATGTTCTGTTCCAGCGGATTGAGAAAGGGCCCCTGTGCCTGTTCCGCAAGGGGGTCCTTCAATTTTTTTCCGGTTGCCCTGCCGTCCCAGAACATGCCTCCCACCCAGACCTTCTCTTTCTTGTCGAAGTGAAGGACAGGGCTGTCACCGCAATACGACGAGGAGGGCGGCTTCCTGTTGCCAAAGCGGCCCTTAGCCGCTCCCTCGTAAACCGCGCCTGCCTTGTTGATCTCTGCGTCAGGGCCTGTGAACCCGACCTCGGGCGCATGACAGACGGCGCAGGACTGGCCTTCAGGAACCGAGAGCTTTGTATCAAAAAAAAGGAGTTTGCCCAGATGCTCCTTTGGACTCAACGAGGGTTTTTCAACGGCATCTAAGGGCGAAGAAAGGCAAAAAACAAATATCATTACATGAAGAAACATAACCAATCTATTCATGGGACACGCCTCCTTTCATCGTCTTCATGATCATTGTATCACGTGAAAAAAAGTTCCGGAAGGTGCCTATGGCCGTATTTTTTAAAAAAAATTCCCAATGGGAGCATTAGGGATGGAGCTCTCCTGTTCATAGGGAGGCTCCGAACTCTCATGAGCCACCTTGAATAACAAATTCCTGGCAGAGATGATTATGCCATCAATTCTGACAACGCTTTTTAATGCCTTGGTGCCGCTCTAAGACGGCGACTGCAGACTACCTGGAGATCTTCTTCTTGACCGCCTTTACCGCCGAAGCGGTCTTTTTCGCAACAGTCTTCTTGACAGCCTTAGCCGCCGAGGAGGTTTTTTTTGCAACGGTCTTCTTGACGGCCGTGGCCTTCTTTACCACCTTCTTCGCCACCTTTTCCTCGACCTTCACAGCCTTTTTTACTGCCTTCTTCACCGCTTTTTGCACTGTCTTCTTAACTGTCTTCTTACCTAGCATGTCTCCTCCTCAATGATCTGTTTTTTACTGATGACTAAGCACCTTTCGAATGCTATCAGGTATCCTCCGGGATGTCAATTCCTGCCGCTGCTGCAGGAAGCTACTAATGCCAATTTCAGCACCGCCATCTCAGAGAAAAAAATAATCTCCATGGATTGCGAGCAGATAAGAAAAGAGGTAAAGTTAAAGCATGAGATGGTTACACGGGGCTTTGGTTGTTATTATTTTTTCCGCTTTGCTTATAATCTTCACAGTTGCGACATGCCAGGCTGAGACATGCAAACCTACTGAACCGGATATGCTTGGTCCCTTTTACAAATCAGGCGCACCCGTCCGCTCCGCTGTGGGCAAGGGCTACATAATGACAGGAATAGTTAAGTCCGCGAGGGATTGTTCGGCCATAAAGGGGGCCAGGATCGAGTTCTGGCTTGTCAATCCAGAGGGGACTTATGATGATGACCACAGGGCTACGGTTTTTTCGGACGCTACAGGGTCATACAGGTTCGAGTCAAATATGCCGAAACCCTATTTCGGCCGTCCACCTCACATTCACATCAGGGTCTCCGCAGAGGGTCACGAAACGCTTGTTACGCAGCATTATCCTGAAAAAGGAAAAACCCGGTCGCCCTTCGATCTGGTGCTGGTTCCCTCGCGATAGCCGACTCTTTTCTTTACGGCTTTGCGGCCACGTCAGCGGGAAGACGTCCCCCTCATCGTGAATTTTGCTGATATTATATGGTCTATCCCCGCGGAGTGCACAACGCAGTTTTCGACCTCTCCGGAAAATACGCTGTCGGCAGTCCCGGTATAAGGTGAAGATATAATCAGTCGGCAGGTCTCCTTCGGCGGATATATCTGGCCTCCGTCGGCAACAAACTGAAATGTCGCAACAAGGGGCGTCTGGTCCTGAGAGCGGCTAAACATGCGATCGTTCATCGCCTTGCCGTCGATAATATATTCTCCGGTCCTGGTGGCATCTAGCGTCAGTTCGATCCTGCGGCCGTTTGTATGGGGTTCGGCCGGCAACTGGAACTGGACCGTCGCCCTCTCAGGGCTTGCCAAGCGGGTATCCGAGAAAAAACCGGTCTGTAGCTGATAGGTCTCCTGTACCCCGTCTCTCACGATAAAGGCCTCGCCGGTTGCCTCTGTTTTCGGGCCTGTGGGCGAAAGGAGAGTTTCCGCCCGGACCCTCCAGGCAGGGGGAGAAACGGAGGCGCGGGTATGACCACGCCGCTGCCTGGGGCCGGAAGAGTAATCTGACTGTTTCCGGAGAGCAGCATCCCTTTTAGCATCAGCAGGGGCAGCAGCATGGCAGCTCCGAACATTGCGATCACAACCAAAGGCAGGACCACATATCCGAGCGCCCCCACGCCCACCCATTTGCATTTTGCTCCGGCGGTGTTCCCATAAGAAAGGGAGGCTCCTTTTACTCCTGCGAGGTCCTCATAAATAAGGTAAGTAAATACCATCACGAAGGGTGCGAACAACAGGGAGAGGAGCGGCCCGAGGAAAGGAATAGTCCCGAGAAAAAGAGAAACGAGCCAGATAACCGCAAGCCTGCCGAAGACCTCAAACCACATGTCCCTGACGTATTCCTTGCTCTTCAGGAGGGCATCCATGCCGCGGACATCATCTTTGGCTAAGACGAACTGGGAGAAGGCAAACCAGACGCTGAAGATGATCCCGGGCACCAGGAAAAGGAGATAGCCGCCGGTGATGACGAATCCCATTACAGAGTAGAGCCACATAAAAGACCAGATGCTCCGCCATCCCTTTCCAAATGCCTCCTTTATCCCGAGTGTACTGTCCGTGACCGCAAAGATGAAGGCCGCCATGCCCCAAAAGAGCACTGCAAAGAAGGGGATGGACCCGATCAGAACCCCGATTGCAACCACGACCTGTTTTTTCACGGGAAGAACGAAGGACAGCGCCAGGCCGGTCGCAGCAGCAATAACTACCGTAGCGACAACAAGTAGCAATGAAAGTAAGATGATCCCGAAGAATGTCCCGAAGCGCACCTTGTAGAGCTCTAATGCGTCACTGAAGAGTTCGCCGAGGGAACGGAGATTGCCCGTGGTCCCTTCAGGGTTGAGCGGTGGTGGCGTTTCCGGGTCCTCAGGCGGAGGGGGCTTGACCTTCGATGACTCTGCTTTTTCCCGGCTTGCCTTTAATCTTTCGCTCTTCCACTTTTCGTATTCCTCGCGGTTGCTGAATTCCGGCATCTTCTCCCCTCTCTCTCCTGTCTGTCAGAGAAAAAAATTACGTGGCCCGAATCTCCCCGCGCCATCAGGCTATCGGTTGACAGTGGTTTTCATGGAGGGAAATCCGCATGTCAACGGAATTAAATATATCATAAGGGAATGGTGGCCCTGCGCGCAACACATGGGAATTAACAATGTAAAATCAGATGAATAACTGAGTTATTTGGAGTATAATATTATTTATGAAATGGTTAATGGTCCTGATTTTATTCCCAACACTGGTATTGGCAGGCGAGACCTGCCCGCAGGTCGGCGGACAATGCAAGGAAGCCTGTGCCCCGGATGAAGCAGCAGAGAAGGGTGAATTTCTTGATTGCGCTGATAAGCAGCAGTGTTGTGTCCCAAAAGAAGCTCCAAAAACTTCTTCTGTTTCTGTTATGGTCCTTATCGACCAGTTTGTCTTTTCACCTGATACGATAAAGGTCAAGGCAGGAACAGAGGTTATATGGAAAAACAAAGACTCTACCAGCCACACAGTAACAGCTGAAGACGGAAGTTTTAATTCCGGCACTATCACCGAGGGCGGAGAATTTAAGATGAGGTTTATCAGGCCCGGGACTTATTCCTATACCTGTGATATGCACTCGTTCATGTCAGGCAAGATAGTGGTTGAGTAACGTCTGGTAATTAAAGCGTCACTGCCTTTGTCTCCTTGTCTTTAGCTTTCCCCTTCTATAGAATAATCCATGAACCTCATCCTCTTATTCAAAGACGATTTCGTAGATGAAAATAAAGTGAGGCTTGAAGGCCGCCGTCTCAGGCATATCCTGGAGGTCCACCGTCCGGTAAAAGGGGATGAACTGCGCGTGGGACTGGCAGGCGGTTTGACCGGCCCCGGTCGCATAACCTCCATAACCGCGGACTCACTGGAGATGGAGGTCACGCTTATCAACAGGCCCCCTGCCTCGCTTCCCCTTACCCTGATACTTGCCCTGCCAAGGCCTAAGGTCCTGAGAAGGGTCCTTCTGTCTGTGACCGCCATGGGCGTCAAACGGATTTTCCTTCTGAACTCATACCGCGTGGAAAAGAGTTTCTGGCAGAGCCCTGTCCTGGAGCCGGAGAGTATTCGAAGACAGCTTGTGCTGGGGCTTGAACAGGCCAGAGACACCATACTGCCTGAAGTTTTCCTGAGACCATTTTTCAAACCGTTTGCAGAGGACGAGGTGCCCTGAGCTTATAAAAGACACCCTGCCTCTTGTTGCGCATCCAGCGCTCAGGAAGCATGTCCCCGCGATGTCCGGCAGCCTGTCACCCTTGCCATCGGCCCTGAGGGAGGTTTCATCCAGTATGAAGTCGACAAAGCTGATATCATGCGGTTTTCATGCAGTCCATCTTGGAGAGCGCATCCTGAATATCGAAGCAGCCGTGCCCGGCCTGATTTCAAGGTTATTCTGACGCCAGGATAAAGTTGAGTCTATTTGGTAAAATACGGAAGGCCACATGAAAAAGGAAATCAGGGAAATCCGCCGCTGTCCATGGGTTGACCCGGGCAAACCGGATTATATCGAATATCACGATAGAGAATGGGGCGTTCCGGTGTATGACGACCGGTTGTTGTTTGAATTCCTGACACTGGAATCCGCCCAGGCAGGGTTGAGCTGGTACACAGTGCTGAAAAAGAGAGAGAATTACCGGATTGCATTTGATCATTTTGAGCCGGAAAAGATTGCCGGATATGATAAGTCCAGGATTGAAGCCCTGTTGCTGAATCCGGGGATAATCAGGAACAGATTGAAAATTGAGGCTACGGTGAATAATGCGCGTAAGTTTCTTGAAGTCCGGGAAGAATATGGGAGTTTTTCAAAATACATATGGGGTTTCGTTGACGGTAAACCCAAAATTAATATCATACGGAAATTATCGGACTATCCTGCAACCAGCAGGGAGTCTGATGCCCTAAGCAGGGACTTGAAGGGGAAAGGGTTCAAATTTTTGGGTCCTACAATATGCTACGCGCATATGCAGGCTACAGGCATGGTAAACGATCATTCAGTTGATTGTTTCAGGAGAAAGGAAATAATTGAAAAATACACGGAGCGGTCACAGGGACGCAGATGAACCGTGCCCGCAAGACGTTTGCCATAGTCTCTCCTAATAGTTCATCTGTCTTCGAATGACCCCCTTCACACCCCGTCTGCAATTTTCAGCATCACCTTTTTTCCGCGGGATGAGATGGATATGAGCATGTAAGATTTTCTGTCCGCCTGCTTCTCCGATATTAAAACCGATATTATACCCGTCGGGATTGAACTCGCTATCAATCGTTTTTTTCATTTTTTCAAGGAGTTCAAAGACTTTATCTTTTTCTTCCTTTGATAACTGGAAATAATCCTCTACATGACGTTTGGCAATGATGAGAGTATGTCCCTCGCTCGCAGGAAAGTTGTCGCGCACAGCAAACGCATGGTCGTTCTCATCAAGAATCTCCGTGGGAGGAATAGAACAAAAAGGACAGGCGTTCATTCTCTGCACCTCACCGGAAAATCCTGTTTGAAGACTATTTTCATTTGAAAAACCATCCCCTTTGTCTGCTTATTTACGCTTCATTATACCTCAATTGAAATTGGTTTTTGGTTTTATCCACAGGAGGAAGTCAGCGTCGGATGCAGTCTGCTACTGAAGGCACCGAAACAGTCCGGTGCACCAGAGACAGGCGCCGCAAGGCACTGACTGTATATAGCAGTCCTGCTCAAAATCCTCGCCCTGGACATAATCGCAGAGCGCGAAGCCGCAGTCGAAGCAGAAAGGGAATTTATATCGCCGGACATTTTCCCTGAAATCACGGTATAGTGGACCGTTCCATATCTCTGTAATGTCCTTATCCCGCAGGTTGCCGAATACCCACGGTCTTACCTGTTTCTCCAGACCGCCCACATAACACCGGTAACGGTGCCAGAGAAAATAGCACGGATGCACGTCCCCATCCCAGGATACGAATGTCCCGTCCGATTCGACAAACTCGCACTTTCTGTTGTTGCGAGGGGCCGTTCCCGGAAGTGTGAGCTCGATCCCTTCCTCCTGCGCAACACGACGGGCCTCATCAAAGACCTCCTCCAGGCCGGCAAACCATTCCTCGTCCCTCCGGAGGAGCCTCTCCAGATGAAGGGCGATGCCCCGCGAGTTCGCGTCGTTTTTCATCTGCTCTATAAAGCCCAGGATCTTCTGCTCTTCGGGTGTCTTCGAGAACTTCATGAATACATCGAAATAGCGCCGGATATCGACCCCTTCCCTCTTTGCCTTTTCCTCCCAGTGACTGAAGACTGCTATGGCCTCTGCGGTATTTGTGTCGTAGGCCGCCTGATGCACAAGTGATTTATCGTAGGGCATAAGCTGTGTAACCAGGGCAAACCCGACTCCCCTGCGCCCTGCCCAGCGAAGAGCCGAAGGAAGCTCCCGCACGTTGTCCCTCATAAGTACGAATTCGATCCCGACGCGGAAGTCTTGCCTTCCTTTCCGGACCCCGCTCAGGGCTGAAAGCGCCGATTCCACGCCGCTCATCTCGCCGCCACTGCGTATAGTGCGAAAACTTTCAGGTGAAACAGCGTCCATGGACAGGCAGATACGGTCAAGCCCGGCATCTACAAGTGATTCGGCCCGGCGACCGTTCAATAACATTCCGTTGGTCTGAAATCCCACCCATGAACCTCCGGGCATACGGGCTTTCGCCCTTCTTATAAAGGCCTCCAACTGCGGGTGCAGGAGTGACTCACCGATTCCGTTTAGTACAAGCGCTTCAAGATGCGGGAAGGCCGGGGACAGGGCATCGAAGATTTCAACCGACATGCTGCCCTCTCTGATGCCTCCTTCGCTGTTTTGCTTGACGCACATGCCGCATGTGAGATTGCACTTCGTCGTGACCTCGACAAAAAGTTTAGAGGGATGGCCCCCGGATAAAGGAGTCTTCTCGACGGCGGTTATTGTCTCTTTTAAGTCGTCCACTGAATCCTGCTTCCTTATGCATATTTTAAACAGGCAGACAAAATAATGGTATGAGGGAGATCATAAAACGAGAGCTCCCGTGAAGTCTGGTATAATTAATTTATGAAGGTAAAGATCAAGCTTTTTGCATCCCTGAGGGAATATGGTCCTGAGGAGCAGATAATCGAACTGCCTGACAATGCAACGATTGAGGATGCAATACGCCTGCTTGCCCTGCCTGAAAAATTCCCGCTGCTGAGGATTGTCAACGGTGAGCACAGGCCTCCAAACCACCATTTAAAAGAAGGGGATGACCTGGCCCTCTTTCCGCCCATCGCCGGCGGATAGCTGCTCCTTTTCCCTTTTCGATGATATAATTAACACAAAGGCCCCTCTTCCCCGATTCGGCGAGCGAAGGTACCCGAGCCCTTTCAAAAAAACGTCTATGTATAGGAATCGAGAAGTTCCGCCTTTAGCGAAATTTTAAAAGCAATCCCGGTCAGATGACCTTCGACCTTTCGGTCACTGATAAAGTGCTCGCGGAGAGCAGAGCGTAACTAACTGAAAACACAATAAAAAGCAGGTTATGTTACGTATAGCCCCTTGGACTCCGCACCTGAATAGAAAAAACTTTTCTGAAAGATCCTTCCTGAACTCTGCAAAATTTGAAGGTGGAAGCTTACTGCAGATTTCTTTCAATAATCAGAAACAGATAAACTTTACATAGACTTTGTAAACTCTTCCTATTCTGCAGTTGCGTTTAGTGTTGAGCTTTAATACACTCTAGGTATGCAATACCTTAAAGACAACAGACTTTTCAAAAGATATAAACACACAACAGAAATATTTATTGTTATCGAGACCAAGACTTACAAGGCTTCTACTGTTGATTTTTCATTAAAGGGTCTGTGTATATTTATAGAAAATGCTCCACCTTTAGCTTTAAACTCAATCATTGATTTGAGAGTTGAGGACTTGGAAATAGACATTAAGGGTAAAGTTGTCTGGTTAAAGGAAACCGGCCCTAATCTTCTTGTAGGCATAGAAAGAATGTCAGTCTCGGGTCTCCTGAAATATTATCCTTTATATGATATTCTCCTAGACCTGCAGAGGAGCGATACGACAGGCTTTCTGGAGATCAGCAAGGACCTTATATATAAACGAATATATTTTGATAATGGCGTGATGTTATTCGCTACATCCAATCTGGAAGAAGACCGTATCGAGGAGATTCTTTTGAAGTCAGGCAAGATAACCACTGACCAGTATTATCATTTAGTTAGCGTGATGACCAAGGGAAACAGATTGCAAGGCAAGGTTTTCGTTGATCTTGGGTATCTTAAACCTCACGAATTCGCGCTGGCAGTAAAATATCAGGCTGAGGAGATAATTCTGGGCCTTTTTCTTTGGGGAGATGGTGAGGTAAAGTTCAAAGAAACGCCGCTTCCTGCAAATATAATAAGGTTGAAACTCAGTGCGTCCAATCTTATTTTTCAGGGGATAAATAAAATAAATAATCCTGAATATTTTAAGCATATCTCACCGCCCGTAGATACAGTGCTTTACTATTCAAATGATCCGATCAATTTATTTCAGGATATACTTTTTGCAGAAAAAGATAAATATGTCCTTTCATTGTTAGACGGTCACCTTACCATAAAAGAGATACTTTCTATCTCTTCACTTGGCAGTTTCCAGACCTTAAAGATTCTGTGTGCTTTGCTGGTTACAAGAATGATAGATATAAAAGAAAAAGGCACACTTGAAGATCAGAGTCTCGTAAATATTATAGAGGAGCCCCGCGAATATGCCGATGAAGCGTTTCTTAAAGAAATAGAAGATATTCATGTTAAATGCCAGTCAATGGACTACTATAGTATTTTGGGAATTGGCAGGGATGCTGCACAGGATGTAATTAAAAAAGCATATTTTAAGAATGCCAAGAAATTTCATCCTGACAGGCACATGCACATAGCTTCTGCAGAAATAAAAGACAAATTAAGTTTAATATTTTCCTATAATTCAGATGCATACAAAATATTATCTGATATAAGAGAGAGGGAAAAATACGACAAAAGCTTGAAATTACTTAAACCAGATTCAAAAATAAATAATCAAGAGATCGCAAAACAAAGTTTTATGGAAGGCAGGAAAGCGTTTAAAAATGGTTTATTTACCGAGGCATTCAATTTATTCAGTAAAGCTATTTATTTTGATGGCTCAGTAGCAGATTACCATTTATACCTTGGCTTAACATATAAACATCAAAAAAGATTGCGGGATGCGGAAAAAGAAATAAGTATGGCAATACATATTAAGCCTCGCGAAGCGAGCTATCTGGCTGAGGCTGCTTATGTCTATCTTGATTTGGGTTTGATATTAAGGGCCAAGTCCACATTCGAAAAGGCATTAAAATTAGACGTGTCCTCTGAAAGAGCAGCTCAGGGATTAAGAAAAATCAAAGAGTTGCAAGAAAACCAATGCTGAGAAGTTACGTATAACTCAAGCCCCTTGTGCTCAACAATTTTTTCTTCTGATATTTTTTCTTCTGAAAAAAATGGTTCTTGTTTGAATTTGCATGAAAAAGCTTGTAATTTGGTAAAAAAAAGGGTTTGGAGACATCGGTTGTGGCTCGGCGTCTGATGATGGCGTTATGCATATTTTTTTCGGAAATCGTCAACTATTTCAACGTGTCATAACTCTTTGTTACTCCCTGCTCAGTAAAGACATAGGGAATATATCGTCTTCCACCATGGCCAGAACTTGAAGTCACAATTTGTGACCTCAAGTTCATAAACTCTCGATCATTAAGTTGGAACATGAAATCTTCTGGAAATCGCTGAACATTCCGCTTAACAGCTTGGATCAGGCTGTTAACTTCTTTGGTTTCAGGATTTGCGACACTCCATCTCAATGCCCATCGCGAGACCGGGGTCTGTATTGCCATGGAAGAGCCGGAAGGCCGGTATTCAGCCCAGGCCGCAAGCTCGAACCTCCAGTTCCGTTTCTATAGTTGAATTATAAAAAACAATCTTGAATAAATGATCAATCAGGGACAAGTCACAATTTCGCCCGCCTCAGCCGCAATGCATTGCCGACAACCGAAACCGAACTGAAACTCATGGCAGCGGCCGCAAATATCGGACTCAAGAGCATGCCGGTAAAAGGATACAGCACGCCGGCAGCAATGGGAATACCGAGAGAGTTATAGGCAAAGGCAAAGAAGAGGTTCTGTTTGATGTTCCTCATCGTTGCTCTGCTGAGCAGTCTCGCCCGTACGATTCCTCGCAGATCGCCTTTTACCAGGGTCACCCCCGCGCTTTGCATCGCCACATCCGTTCCAGTCCCCATCGCTATTCCGACATGTGCCTGGGCAAGGGCCGGAGCGTCGTTGATACCGTCTCCTGCCATGGCTACAATCTTTCCCTGTGCCTGAAGCTTCTTGAGAATCTCTGCCTTCTGGTCAGGCAGGATCTCGGCGATCACCTCGTCGATACCGAGCTTCTTTCCGACGGCCTCGGCACCCGTCTTGCTGTCACCCGTGAGCATAACGACCCTTATTCCTTCCTGATGAAGTTTCTCTATCGCTTCGGCAGTTGTTGCTTTAATCGGGTCTGCCACACCAAGGAGTCCTGCAACCTTTCCGTCCACAGCTACAAACATGGCGGTCTGTCCCTCCCTGCGCATGGCCTCTGCCTTGTCAGGGAGTTCGCCCGGAGCGATGCCGAGCTCATCAATCAGCTTACGATTCCCGAGGGCGATCTTTCGTCCGTCAATCACGCCCGTTACCCCACGTCCTGTGAATGATTCAAAAGACTCAACCTTTGAAGGTAAGATGTACTTTTCTCTTGCACCTGCGACGATCGCTGCCGCCAGTGGGTGCTCGCTTCCAATCTCGATGCTTGCAGCTAAGTGAAGAAGCGTCTTCTCGTCGAATCCGGTTGCAGGGACTACACTCACCAGTTTCGGCTTTCCCTCGGTGAGTGTGCCGGTCTTATCGGTAACAAGCGTGTCGACCGCT
>CAWEYN010000020.1:0-102056 GCA_963813295.1 uncultured Nitrospira sp. | reverse complement strand
TAATCGCCTCTTCTCCTCTTTGTCCTGTCCTGATCCTTACGGCATCGTCAATGTTGCTGATAAATATCTTGCCGTCTCCGATCTTGCCTGTTCTTGCTGTTTTCTCTATAAGGCCGCATATTTTATCCACAATTTCATCAGATACGACTATTTCTATTTTTACCTTTGGAATAAAATCTACTACATACTCGGCGCCCCGGTAAAGCTCTGTATGGCCTTTTTGTCTTCCGAAACCTTTTATCTCTGTTATGGTCATTCCCTTGATACCCATATCATTGAGGGCATCTCTTACTTCATCGAGTTTAAAAGGCTTAATAATGGTCTCAATCTTTTTCATGCAGCCCCCTTGAAAATTACAGTCTTCTTAATTGTGAGTACTCATAGAGTGTTGACATCGCCTTGCTTTCTGTCAGTATCCCTGATTCTTCCAGGGCGGCAATAGGATTCAAACCCCCAACGATAATCATGCCCACCTTGTCTATGCCGACCGGGACCCCCAGCAAAGGGCTGTTGGGCTGACCTATAAGCAATATGCCTCCGATACCCCTATCCATTATCTTCTGCTTGAGTCTCTTTGCCTCGTCAATGCATACAACCGGTATTTCACGGTAGCTTGCGAGTATTTTCCCTGAGAGGTCTTTTACCGCCCCTATCACGTTGGTCATCTTGCTCCGTATGAATATCTCCAGCGGGTCTACAGAGGACCCTTCATAGCTTATCAGCGATGTAAATCGCGATGCTTTTCCAGCGTCTATCTCCAAAACACCCCCGAATTTTGAGGAGACCGGTATGCCGGCCTTTAAAAAAATCCCGTTGATAGTAACACTGCATACTGTTCCAACGCCTATTTTGCCTTCCGGAATGAGAATGTCTCCTATCTTTTCCCCTCCGCGTCTGAGAATTAACCTGTCACTCATGACATAGGGAGACTGGAAGATCTTTCTCATCATTTCCAATATCTCATCGAGGTTGTTTTCCGGGAAATAAGAGATGTTCAGGATTATCTTTCCGTCCATTGTCTCAAGGTCGAGGGTCGTAAGATATGAGAGTGTCTCTATCTTGCTTATGACAAAACCCACCTTTTCGGAAACATGGGCATGGTTGAGTTCCTCTTTGCCCTTTTCAGTAATCTTTCTGCCCTCTTTGCCAAAGACCTCAGTATAGCCTCTTTCGTCAAGGATCCTGAGATGATACCGGACAGTCCTCTCAGTAAGGTCGATGCCGTATTCTGTGAGTCTTTTAGATATCTCCCGCGACCCTGTGATTGTTTCGGGACTCTTGTCAAGGACTTTGAGGATTGAAAGCATCGTTTTATTCATTCCCTGTGATACCTCCGGATTGAAGACTCCCGTAGCAAGCTTCAGGGAATCTCAATGCAATGAATTTTTATTTTTATATCCGCTTGCTTAAAGCACCTACTTCTGGCACTTGACCCTGCAGCAAGCTGCAGGGAATGCGCTCGCTATACATTTAAAGGGAGAGTCTCCTTAAATGCTATTTATATTTTGCCAAAAAGAATGTTTTTGGCCTCTTTCAGGTCCGATTCCATTACATAGGGAATGCCTGTGACATCAGTGGCTTCCCGTGTCAGCGACACGAGGTCTGACCTGTCCAGGTGCTCAACCCCGAATTTCCTTGCCCCGGCCATTAACTGCTGCAGGCCCAGTTGCAGCCTGTCGCAGAAGGTGTACATGCCGATTGCGCCGGCCGGCAGTTCCTTATATTGCTTGCCATATTTTGCCCTGAGCGTCTCTGCGCTGACGAAGATAGTTTCAAGATTGTCGCCGTATTTTTTGATTTCAGGCGGGAGTTTTTCTTCAGAAAGCCATTTCTGTATATTTTTGCCCACCATCGCAGGTATCATAGTCGCCCTTCCCATGCAGACAGCCTTGAAGTATGGCGCTCCGAGTGAGAGGGCCTTGAAAATATGGTCTTCAAGAGAGAACCCGCCTGCTATTGCAAGGTGAGGCACAAATTTCCCTTTTGCCTTCAGTTCTTTTGCAAACCTGTAGGCGATTGACTGCAGGTAAATCGTCGGGATTCCCCACTCGTTCATCATCCTCCAGGGGCTCATCCCTGTCCCTCCGCCTGCGCCGTCTATTGTCAGCAGGTCCAGCTCCGCATCTGAAGCGAACCGCATTGCGCGCGCAAGATCTGCTATTCTGTATGCGCCTGTTTTCAGAGACACGAATTTTGCGCCGATTTTCCTGAGGTGTTCCGCGCTTGCCATGAAGGAGTCGTACTCTACCATGCCGAGTCTCGAGTGTCTCTCGAATTCCTTGAAGGCGCCCTCTTTGAAGGCATTGGCGACAACAGGGTCTTCAGGGTCAGGCACAACAGTGTAGCCCCTTTTTTTGAGTTCCAGGGCCCTCTCGAGTGTCTTTAACTTGACTTCTCCTCCGATATCTTTTGCCCCCTGTCCCCATTTCAGTTCAAGGCATTTCACCCCGAGTTTTTCAACAGCATATTCCGGAGCGCAGACTCTGCCGTCCTCGACATTTTGCTGCAGCACTATGGCACCGTAGCCGTCATGCCATTTTTTGAAGGTCTTTACTCTTCTTTCAAGTTCCGGAGATTTAACAACCCTGCCGTTTTTGAATTCGGCGTTGTGGTCCATGCCTACGATATTTTCTCCAATTACAACCATTATGCCGGATATTGCCCCGCCGATTGCCATGCCTTCCCAGTTGTCTCTTGCAATATTGGTCGAACCAAGCGCCCCGGTAAAAATCGGGAGTTTAAGCCTGACCTTGTGTCTGTTTCCGATTTCAGTCTCTGTGGAGACATTTGTGAAAACTGCAATGTCCGAATCAGCTTCAATGCCTATTGCTCCGACGCATGTGCCCTGAATGTTAAGGTGTGAATAATCTACTGGATAGTCCTTTACAGCGCCTGCCGTGACTTTGCCAAACGGAACAGGGTAGATGACTTCCCTTCCCCTGAAAGAGGACTTGCCGATCTCGCAGAGTCCGGGACATCCGTCAAGGCAGACAGAGCATATCCCGGAGTAGGGCGCCATGTCTGATACCCTGTTTTTTGTCCCGGTTGCCGCACTTGCGTTAGGCGTTCCAAAGTTCACCATATTACCTCCCTTTTTCTGTCATTCCCGCTTGTCCGGAATCTTTCCGGAAGGATTCCCGACGCGCTTCGCTTGCGGGAATGACACCAATAAATAAACATTTAAATAGTGGACGCCCTGCGGTCTTGCCGGAGGGAGTCTTCAAATAAGTGTGCTCATCTTCAGGAACGGTCCCGTGATATAACTTTCACGGGACCATCCCTTCATGCCGGCTTGTCCGGGTTAGCCTTTGAGTATTTTCATCGCTTCCTTCCTGTACGATTCCATCAGGTAGGGGATTCCGGTCACTTTGGCACATTCCTCGGTAAGAGACATCAGCTCATTTCTTGTAATAGAATCGACATTAAAGCAGCGGGCTCCAGCCATCAACTGCTGTAGTCCGACCCTGATCTTCTGCGAGTAACTGTAGATGCCGATAGCTCCCAGCGGGATGTTATGTATCTCTTTGCTGCCTACGATATTCTTTACATCTTCATAACAAACAAATATTTCCTCAACTGTAGAGCCAAATTCACTTACAGTCTTCGGCAGATCATTAGCTTTAATCCATTTTGCAATATTCTTTCCGACCATGCCGGGGATCATTAACGCACGTCCCATGCAGACAGCCCTGGTATAAGGTGCGCCCAAGGCCAACGCCTTGAAGATGCCGTCTTCACTGCTGAAGCCGCCGGCAAAGGCTATATCAGGAACACGCTCGCCCTTTTTATGTAAGATACTGCAGAATTCAGCGGCAGCTGCGTGCAGGTAAAGTGAAGGCATGCCCCATTCTTCCATCATGCGCCAGGGGCTCATGCCTGTGCCGCCGGGTGCGCCGTCGATAGTCAGTAAATCAATCTTGGCCTTTGAACTCCATTTGATCGCCATTGCCAGTTCGCGTAAACCATATGCTCCGGTCTTTAATGTGACTCTCTTAAAACCGAGCTTCCTCAGCCTGTTGACTTCAGCATAGAATTCTTTTTCGCCGATAAAGCCGAGTCTGCTGTGACGCTCAAATTCTTTGATCGCGCCGTCTTTAAACGATGCCTTCACAATAGGATCAGAGGGATCAGGGGTAACTATATAACCGCGCCTTTGTAATTCAAGAGCGCGTTCAATAGAGTGCACTTTAATTTCACCGCCGATACATTTGGCGCCCTGGCCCCATTTCAATTCTATTGTTTCAATTCCGTGTTTGTTGATGATGTATTCAGCCACTCCAAGGCGAGTGTCTTCAACATTCATCTGGACAAGGAGTTCACCGAAGCCCTGATGATAGCGGCGGTATATTTCGATCCTGCGGTCCATGTCAGGGGCTTTTACAATCTTGTGTTTGCTGTTTAATTCAAGGGCAGGGTCAATACCGCAGACATTTTCACCGCAGACTATTGTGACGCCGGAGATCGCTGCGCCTACTGCAAAATGTTCCCAGTTCTTGCGGGCAATTTCTGTAGATCCGAGTGCGCCTGTGAAGATCGGCACCTTCATTTTTACTTTTTTGGTCCAGCCATAGTCGGTCTCAGTGTTGACAAATGGAAACCTGGCCGTATCAGGGTCGCCTTTCTGGCCTTTTGGAAGGCCTTTGGCGCCGAGGGCATAACCGTGAATGTTCAGGTGAGAATAGTCGATAGGGTAATTTTTGTCACCGCCCGCGGTTATTTCACCAAACGGTCCGGGATAAAGCAGTTCTCTGCCTCTGAAGGTCGATTTGAAGACTTCACAATTTCCTCTGCACCCGTCGATACATCTGGTGCAAATTCCACTCATAGGGGACACACTTTTTGAACGGTTGTGTGTTCTGGTTGCCTCGTTAGCATTTGGCTGTTGCAAGTTCATTTATTTTTCCTCCTTATAATACTTCATTTTTTGGTCTGTCATTAACTGTCTGCACTAAGCGCCTGATGCCTGTTTTTTCTTATACTCCCCACCTCCTCCTGTTAAGTGCCGGTAAAGTAATTCTGAATAAAGTAAGTAATACTTACAGCAAAAGACAAAAAAAATCCCTAAGGGATTTTGTAGGCCTTTCCCTGCAGAAATCAGGGTCACATACAGATAACTAATAGCTCAACCTCCCTGGCACTTTTATTTTTCCATAGAGACGGCAGAGAGTCTTTCAGGTATATAGAATCTCCTGCCTTCAGTTCTTTTTCAGTGTTTTCGACCTTTACAATAATGCTGCCTTTTATAATATGTATGAGTTCTTCTTTCTTGAAGGTAAGGAAATGTTTGTAAAGCTCTGTGTCACGATCTATTACAGCAAGATAAGCCGTTGCCTTGTCTCCTGAGGTTATATTGAATATGGAATATCCCTTTTCCTGTTCGTAAAGGTTTTTTCTGACGGAATCGCCTTTAATGAGCCATCTGACATCTTCAGGCCTCTTTTCATTCTGCAGCAGGCTGGCGGGATTGAGGCCGAGGACGTCGGCCAGTTGGAAGAAAGAATTAAGGGAAGGGCTTATCTGGTTGTTCTCAAGCTGTGATATAAAACTTGAGGTCAGCCCGATTTTATCCGCAAGGTCCCTTTGCGACAGCCCGAGTTTTGTACGGGCATTCTTTATTTTGCTTCCTATATCGAAGGAAGGCTCTTTTTTTGCTGGTATGATAAATATGCTGTTGTCTTCTATTTCATAGGAATGTGGTTTGAAGGCCTCCCTGCTTGTTCTACCTTCAAGTTTCAGCGCCTTAAGATATAATTTCTCCCTTTTTTTGTAGAGTTCGAGGACGACCTGGGTTATGTGCCTGAGATTGGCCTTGAAGGCCTGACTGTGGGCCTCTTTTTCCAGTATCCAGTAGGCAACAGTGCCGAGGTCGTATAATCTGGGACACATATAGGTAAAAAACTTGTAGGTGCTGTTTTCATCGCCCCAGAGGTCCTGCATTCCAGTCAGGCTGTCGAATATGTATCTGGCGCCTTCCGGCAGTCTGTCCTGTATCGTGTTAAGTGTCTCGCTGATAAATGATATGTCCCCTGGTCTGTTTACCTTTATTATGTTCGGGAAATTGGGATGTTCTGTTTCATAGAACTTAAGAAATGCCCTGTCGCTTTTCCCTTTTCCTGAGGTAAAACAGTCAAGTATGGTGAGCTTTTCCGCGTTTTTTTGTATGTTCATGTGAAGCAGTATGCTCTGGGGAGATCTGTTGAAACTCGCATAGATCACGTCCCTGTTTTCCTCCAGGGATTCTGTGATGAAATTCTGTATGAAGATGTCCTCGGAGGTGCCTGCTTCAGTTTCCCATACCATATTGTCCCCTATATGAGCAGAGTCAATAAGGCTGTCGAGGTCTTTTATGCCTGTGGAAATTTTTTTCATGGCAGTAGGCTACCGGTTACCTTGTAGCATAAATCTATACAATATTATGAGATATTGTCAAGAAGGATTTCATCCTGTAAAAACCTTCTTGCGGTCTTTATATTAAAAGACTTTCCAGCCTGAAAGCGCCTGCTTCTGGCTGGGATCTCTGCACAGTCTGAGGTGAAAAGAGTATTTTGATGAAGCCGTCAATATTAGAAAATAAAGAAAAACCAGACCAATTTAATTGACACTGAACAAAAATAAATTTTATCATACATACGGTAACCGTTTGCCGTCGGACCAAACGCCTTAAATAACAGGGACATATTTTTTGCCGATGTTCCGGGTTAGAAGGCGTTTTTTTGACATCAAATTTTATTTTTTAGGATACAATTATTTAATATGTGCCGGTTAGCAGCTATAACGTCGTCAGAATATTTTTCTCCGATGGAGAATGTCCTGGCCCTTGAGACCATGAAGGAAGGTCATGACGGCTCAGGTATGGGCATTATGCTGAAAGACCTCGGGGGGGAGTTTGAGGAATTAAAGGAATACCCTATACTCTCAGGCATCTGTTCTGAATCCGGCCTTGAGATTGTTGATAAATATATGGAGACCCACGGGTTTCAGGTCAGGCACGTATGGTCGCCTTCAATAAAAGAGGTGCGCGGCATCAGGAAAAGGGACTTTTATTTTGCAAAGGTCTATCAGTATCCTGAATCGTATCTGGACAAGACTACCCAGGAAAAGGAAGACCTGTTGTTAAGGACGCGTCTGGAGTTAAGAACAATCGGGCAGGCAGATGAATCCATAATAGTATTTTCGTTCTATCCTGATATCCTGACGGTTAAAGAGGTCGGGGACCCGCTCCAGCTCAGTGAGTTTTTCGGGCTTGACAGTTCATCTCTGAAGGCAAAGATAATTTTTGCGCAGGGAAGACAGAACACCAATTATGCCATAAACCTCTACGCCTGCCACCCTTTTTTCATTCAGGGTTACTCTACGATGACAAACGGAGAAAATACAGCGTTTGTTCCCATACGGGAATACCTCATGAGCAGGGGTGTGCCGGGCTATGTCGGCTATAACAGTGACAGCGAGGTTTTCACCCATATACTGCACTACCTGGTCAGGCAGCTTCACTATCCGCTGACTTACTATAAAGATGTTGTTACACCCCTCAAGGCTGCGGAGATAGAGAAGAGGCGGGACAGTGAAGTCCTGAATCTCCTGAAGAAATCCTTCAGGATGCTCTGCATAGACGGGCCGAACTGTGTTATAGGCTTTACGCCTGAGGGCACCTGTTTTATGCTGCAGGACTCCAAGAAACTCAGGCCCGGTGTTGTCGGCGGGAAGAAGGGTAAATACGCGCTGATGTCTGAGGACTGCGGAGTCGATAGCGCAATCCCTGAGAGGGACAGGTCCAGGGACATTTTCCCGATGAAGTACGACATGGTCATAGTCTCACCGGGCGCCGAGGAGATAAGAGTATGGAACCAGCTTCAAGATTAGACCATAATCATAAACTTTCTTTAAGAGAGTTTCCCTATATCGTACGCTGGAGAGACGACCGGTGCAAACGCTGCGGTAATTGCACTGCGGCCTGTCCGGTCAAGGCCATCGTCCCTTCGGTGAAGGTTCAAAGAGTAGTGCATTCAGAAGGACCTCTCCCTGCCCCCACAGCCAAACGGCAGACAATACACGTGGTCGAGCAGGTGACGAATATGGAAAGATACTGCACCGGCTGCGGCACCTGCACACTGGTATGTCCGAATGAGGCAATTGAGCCGGAGTTCAACCCCCAAAACAAGTTCCTGCATTATAAAAACAAAGGCGGAGACGGATACAAGAGGGGAGGCCGGAGAAATGATCCGGCAATATCAACGCTTGACAGGATAAAGTTTACAAGGATATCGATGCTCACTGACCCGGCGCTTGATGCAGGAAGGCATGAATTCCGCATCAGGAGCCTTCTGGGCAGGATATTGCCTCCGGATGAACTGCCGCTGAAAACCGTAAACGGAGAACTGGCCCTTGACAAAACGAGCGGCAAGTTTATACCCCCTGTCCGCGAGATCTATCCTATCATGATCGGCAGCATGTCTATAGGTGCACTTTCTCCTCCGATGTGGGAAGGCCTTGCTATGGGGGTCGCATATCTCAACGAGGTAGAGGGACTTCCGGTTGTCATGTGTTCAGGAGAAGGCGGAATGCCGCCGAGATTGCTAAGATCGAAATACCTGAAATACTTCATAATACAGATCGCCTCAGGATATTTTGGATGGGATGAGATCATCCATGCCCTGCCGCATATGATTGAAGACCCTGCGGCAATAGAGATCAAGTATGGCCAGGGCGCAAAACCAGGTGACGGCGGACTGCTGATGGCCCAGAAGGTGCTGAAGCTGATATCGAAGATCAGGGGAGTGCCGCAGTTTGTTGACCTTGCCTCTCCGCCGACGCACCAGACAAAGTATTCAATTGAAGAGGCTGTCGCCAAGATGATCCAGTCCATGTCCATGGCCTGGGGCTTCAGGGTCCCGGTCTATCCGAAGATATCAGGGTCGAAGATCAGCGCGTGCAGTGCTGAACAACCTTGCCAGAAATCCGTATGCCGGAGGACTCTGTATAGACGGCGAGGACGGCGGGACAGGCGCTGCATACAATGTGTCCATGGACAAGATGGGACATCCTATAGCCTCAAACATCAGGGAGTGCTATCTTGATCTGGTAAAGCAGGGAAAACAAAACGAGCTTCCGCTGATCGCTGCAGGAGGCGTTGGCAAGAAAGGCAATCTGGCCGCAAATGCAGCTGCCCTGATTATGCTCGGCGCATCCGCAGTCGCTATCGGCAAATACATCATGCAGTCTGCTGCTGACTGCTTCGGAGATGAATACAACCGCTGCAACCTCTGCAATACAGGGTATTGTCCGCGGGGCATCACAACACAGGACCCGAAGCTTTACCGAAGGCTTGACTCCGACAAGGTAGCAGAACGCGTTGTTGAGGTCTTCAAGTCTGCTGATGTCGAACTGCGCAAGATCTTTGCTCCTATGGGCAGGAGTACTGAACTGCCGATAGGCATGTCCGACGGCTTGAGCATAGATGACAAAGCGATGGCAGAGAGACTGGGGATAAGTTATGCCTGCTAAGAAAAAGACAGGGACGCAGGGACCAGGGATTAGGGGTTAGTAAGAAAAGCCAATACCCAAAAACCAACGTATCAATCCCGTTATTATAAACGGCATTGTTAATGGCAGCAGAACTCCCTCGCGCATTCTGGAAGAGCAGATACAGGAGGCAGTCCAGGAAGGCGCACGGGAACTTAGGGTCATTGCCGATGGACAGCACGGCATCGGCGGACGCATCTGGCCCAGGGGAGAGACTGTAAAGATAACCGTTGAAGGGACTTCAGGCCAGAGACTCGGGAGCATGGGCATGCCCGGCACAGAGATTATCGCCAGCGGAAGCGCCTCGGATGACGTCGGCTGGCTCAACTGCGGTGCAAAGATCACGGTGCTCGGTGATGTGACTAACGGCGCCTTTAACGCAGCGGCACAGGGCGTACTCTATGTTCAGGGCAGCGGCGGGGCCCGCTGTGACACCATGACAAAACACAACCCCCGCTTTGAGCCCCCTCAGTCGTGGTATTTCAGAAATGTCGGAGATTCCTTTGCAGAGTTCAAGGCAGGCGGCATTGCAGTTGTCTGCGGCGTGGACCCGAGAAACCCTGACAATGTGCTTGGCTACCGGCCCTGTGTCGGGATGGTCGGCGGGACAATATATTTCAGGGGGCCGATCCAGGGATACAGTGAAAAGGACGTGAAGCTCCTTGATCTGACCCCTCAGGACTGGGAATGGCTCAGGACGAACATGAAGCCGTATCTTGAGGCCATTGAAAGGATGTCTTACTTATGATGAGCTTACCCGTTCATCTGATGAATGGAAAAAGCTCATCGCCTATACGCCGCAGGAAAAGAGGGCCAGAAGATGGTTTAAGATGTCCTCCTCAGACTTCAGGAAAAACATGTGGGAAAAGGAAGTAGGGAAGGGCGGGATATTCGCTGAATATCTTGATCATGACCTGACTATTCTTCCGTATATTACCACCGGTGCGGACAGGCGCAACAAGCCGGTCTGGTCCAATGAAAAATATAACCCTCCCTGTGCCTATGCATGTCCTACCCATATACCGTCTCATAAAAGGGCGACGCTTATCAGGCAGGGAAGGCTCCAGGACTCACTTGAACTGGTATTGCGCTACAGCCCGCTTCCGGCAACAGTCTGCGGCCAGATATGTCCGAACCTCTGCATGCAGAGTTGCACAAGGGGATTGATCGACAAACCTTTGAATATAGACAAGCTCGGAGGGCTTGCCCTTGAACTGCCTGCGCCGAAGAAAGAGAAACCTACAGGACACACTATAGCTGTTATCGGCGGAGGGCCTGCAGGCCTCAGTGCTGCATGGCAGCTTGCGCTGAAGGGCCATTCTGTTGATCTGTACGAGGGGATGAAGAAACTGGGAGGCAAGATAGAATACTGCATTCCACGGGAGCGTTTGCCCCATGATATATTTGAAAAAGAGCTCTCGCGGTTTTCCGAACTCGGGGTGAATGTTCACCTCAATGCAAAGATAGACCGTGAGAAATTCGATGAGATTTATAAGGGACACGAACTTGTTGTGGTCGCCTGCGGTGCACAGAAACCAAGGACAGTAACGTTCCCGGGCTCAGAACATATACTGACAGCCTATGACTTTCTGAAGGATATCAACAGCGGGAACTTGCCTGAACTTAAAGGCAAAAAGGTTGTTGTGATCGGCTCAGGGAATGTGGGCATGGACGTTGCCTCAGAGGCCTATAACTTCGGGGCTGAGTCGGTGATAGCCGTTGATATCCAGAAGCCTGCCGCCTTCGGCAAGGAGATGGAGACAGCAACTGCCAAAGGCACGCAGATACTCTGGCCGAAGTTTACGGAAAAATATGACAATGAAGGAAAGAAGATATACTTTAAAGACGGCACATCGCTTGATGCTGATGTTGTAGTCATCTCTATCGGTGATGTGCCCATACTGGACTTTCTGCCGCCTGGCATCCATAACGAAAGGGGCTGGATAACGGTCAATGAGATCGGCCAGACATCGGACGTAAAGGTCTTTGCCATAGGGGACGCAACAGGCCTCGGACTCGTCACACACGCTATCGGACAGGGAAGGCTCGCCGCAGAGACGATCCATTACCAGTTGGCCCATGCTCCCCGCAATCCCGAGATCAAAGAGGTCATACCCTACGAAAAGATAAAGACGGAATACTATGATGTCTGCCGTGGAGACTTCACCCTGAGGGAGACGCAAATAAATGCATG
Source organism: uncultured Nitrospira sp. (assembly GCA_963813295.1). Classification (GTDB taxonomy): domain Bacteria; phylum Nitrospirota; class Thermodesulfovibrionia; order Thermodesulfovibrionales; family UBA6898; genus JAOUFP01. The sequence continues at coordinate 90,340 of CAWEYN010000020.1, read as the reverse complement.
TCCTGCGCCACCTGCCGCGACTGCCACATGTGCGAGGCGACCTGCTACTGGGACGCTATCAGCAGGGTCGAGCATGAAGACGGCGCGTATGAATATGTTGTTGATGAAGACAAGTGCATAGGCTGCGGTTTCTGTGCCGGCATATGCCCCTGCGGCGTATGGGAGATGGTCGAAAACGTCTAACCCGAAGACCCCCGCTCTAATACTAAACCCTGTCATATTCTGCATGTCGAGTTCGTAATAAGTCGTCATTCCGGCTTGTCCGGAATCCTTTTTTTCCAAGGCGTTACAAAGACAGCCGATTCCAGACAAACCGGAATGACAGACAAACGGCCATGAATCCTACTTTATGAATATAGCAGGCAGCCCATATCTGTCAGCACGCCATCATTAAAATTAATTAATTGGAAGTTAACCGTAATTTAACCTTTAGTGTTCCAGACTATTATTAAAGAAATGGGCGATGATTTGGCTTTGAGGAATGCCTGATAAACAATTGATGGGGGACCGATCATGAGAAAGCCGCGGATAATTATTTTTGATGACGAGGCAGTTTTACTGGAATTGCTGGAGTTTTGCTTTGTCAAATGGGGCTATGAGGTATTTTCATATCAGACCCCTGTGGTCTGCCCATTCAATGGAAGTTCCGCTGGCAATGGAAGTTCCGCTGGCAGTTGTGAATGTCTTGCCCCGTGTGCTGACCTGATGATTTCAGATTTCCAGATGCCGCAGATGACAGGGATAGAATTGTTTCAGCATCAGGCACAAAGAGGATGCAAGTTAGACAAGAAAATGAAAGCCATTATGTCGGGTCATACTGATGCGGAACTTTTAACGCAGTGTGAAGACTTGGGATTCAGGTTTTTTGAAAAACCGTTTGACTGTTCAGATCTTTCCGATTGGATCAGCAAATGCGAAAATAATTTTGACTTGTCAAAGCAGTTGGGTGGAAAAAAAACAAACAGACGCTATAACTTCAAACAAGATATAGAGTATTGTTTGAATGCTTCCGGCCCGCATGAAAAATTTATTGGTTTTACAGTCAATATAAGCATGGATGGCCTTGGACTTCGGGTATTTAATCCTCTTTGCGCCGGGCAGGAAATAAAAATCCTCAAGGGATTAGAGGTCCCAGATCTGAATGGGACTGTCATTTGGTGCAATAAAGTGGGTGAAAACGCCTATAGTGCTGGATTGCATTTATTAAATTCCCACATTCAAGGTCGAAGTGCAACAAAAGCAGAAACGACCTTAAAAGGTGTTTTGTAGCCCAGAGATTTTCTGGGCATGTTGTTAATCAGTGATTCGACCTCCCCCCCCTATTTTCCTTTCACCGTAAGGACAATCTTCCCTTTTGCATGATGAGATTGGCTGATAGTATGGGCTTTTTTTACTTCCTCCAGGGGCAGGACAATTCCGAGCACCGGCTCTATCTTGCCTCTGCTTAATAGAGTTGCAATCTGGCCGAGTCTTTTTCTGTCGGGTTGCAGGAACATATATTCCGCCTTTGCGCCGCTCTCCCTGGCAAGGGCTTCATCCGGACGTTCGAGGAGGGAGATCACGGTCCCGCCCTTCTTCACTATGCTGAAGCTCTTCCGGTAGATCTCTCCACCCATGGTATCCAGTACAATATCAAAATCATGAAGCACCTCTGAAAATTCGATCACGGAATAATCGATGACCTCGTCTGCTCCGAGTGATTTCACCAGTCTGGTGTTCGCTGTCCCGCAGGTTGCTGCGACATGGGCCCCCATGTATTTCGCAATCTGAACAGCAAAGGTGCCGACTCCTCCGGAAGCGGCATGTATCAGGACTTTGTCCCCCTGTTTCACCCGTGCGATCTCCACAAGGGCCTGCCAGGCTGTCTGACAGGCAAGCGGCACTGCGGCGGCCTCCCTGAAGGATAGATTATCAGGCATCAGGGCAACGAGTCCTTCGTCAACAGCGACATATTCTGCGTAAGTGCCGTTGCGTGCAATGTCGGTGCGGCTGAAGACGCGGTCCCCGGCCCGAAAGAGAACGGCGTGGGGACCTGTTTCTTTAACTATTCCTGCAACATCCCAGCCAAGCACCAGGGGGAATTTGTAAGGGATCATCTCTTTTAGATGGCCTTCTCTTACCTTCCAGTCCACTGGATTGACCGATGCGGCGTAAATTTCTATCAACAGGTCATGATCGCCCACAATAGGCATAGGTATGTCTTTGATCTCCAATACATCTACGCCGCCATACTTTTCTATAACAACTGCCTTCATGTGATCTCTCCTTTTGTTCAGCTATTCTTCACGTTCTTCAGGAACTCCCGGACCCTTTTTGCATTCTTCCCAACATCACTTTTTCCGACACGGGAAAGGGAACGCAGATCAATGCGGCTGCCTTTGTCCTGTGGAGAAATTCGTATCACGATATCGTCTGTGAACCCAAACCAGAATGTCGTGTCCGTTGCCTCGATGAGCCCCTTCCCCTCATTTCTGCTGATGATCGTCCAACCCAGATTTTTTGCGGCTGTGAGGCAACGCTCAAACGCCCGGGCAGGGGGCAGGTCGAGGACCAGAGGTGCAATTTCAGGGTATGCCTTATGCTGTTGTTGGGCGACCTCCTGTCCGCTGTAAGCAGCAGGGTTCAGCGCATTTTTTCGCAGTTTCAGGACCGCGTCGAACTGCGGCGGGTTGTCCGTGTCAGTCGTAATGTCATGGATCATAGGCATGCTGCGGGCCATCATCCACATACGGACCGGCACGCTTACAGCAGCAAGGCTTATCACCAGTGCTGCCAGAAGCAGGACGCGGGACCTGCCGGACAATCTGGCCGCAGGGAGGAAGAGACAGAAGAGAGAAATAACCGCCATAGCAATCTCCCCATAGGCTGTCCATTTCAGGACAGCAAGACCTGTGCGAAATCCCCACCATTCCCATCTGGTCCCGAATCCTGACATGACTGAAGCAAGTGACAGACCAACTGCCAGGCATAAGCAGAGCTGAGCCAGGAACGACCACTTGTTATCCCGGTCTGTTGTCATATTGCCAGTATAGCACCATACAGACCGTAAAACTACAGCGCTGTGACTTCGATGCTGATGGATCTGCGCATCGGGACGCGAACATAAAAAGGGGCGGTATCAAACTTGACAGTGTGCTTTTTTGGAGTAAAATGAAAATTACTACAGTACATTGATAAACGCGATTATAGAAGTGTAAAGGAGCTGAGGGCAGGCGGTCTGACTTGATATCCGAGCGTCTATGTGACAAGAGAAATCTGAGAGATGAAATCACGGAACTTCGGGAGAATTGGGTTTTTTCTATTTATAAACTTTAAAGAAGAAGAGGAGAAAAACATGGATAGAAGAACTTTTCTTAAAACCGCAACTATAGGAACTGTAGGTCTGGGCATCGCAGGCAGGGTATTTGCCGCGGAAAAATATTTCCCTGTAAAGGCAGACCAGAGTCTTTTTGAAACAATCAACAGAGTCAAAGCCCCGTCAAGCAAGACGCCCCTGGAGAAGTCCCACGCTCCGGTAATCACCGCCCCGAAAACAGTTACAGCAGGCACGCCGTTTAATGTTGAAGTAAGCGTTGGTGAGGTTGTTCATGTTATGGGGCCAACCCACTGGATAGAGTCAATCGAACTTAATATAGGGAATGAACCTGCCGGCAGGATCGATTTTCAATCCAACGGCTACATAAAACCAAAGGCGGTATTTCTTGTGGTCGTACCAAAAGAAGCGGCCCCTTCAGGCAAGGTCACACTCATTGCACACCAGCGCTGTAATCTTCACGGTTATTGGGAAGGCAGTCTTGATATTACTGTCGCTGAGTAGCCGTACGCATTGTTTTTATTGAGGCGCCCGGAGAGGACTAATCCTTCGGGCGCCGATGCCATAAAAAGAGCGCCCGGCTATATCATCTCCATAGGTTCGCCGCAGCATATGATGTCACAGGCATCAGCGCAGCCGCATACCTTCTCCACGGAAATTTCCAACCCGCATACAGAGCACTCATAGCCGGCACCGACTTTCATTCCTTTCTTTTTCTTCGGAGAAGTCTTTTTTACAACTTTTTTTGCAGCAGTCGCCACCTTTTTGGAGGCAGTAGTTTTCTTTGGAGCAACTTTAGCCTTGCTGGAACCTGTGGTTTTCTTTGAGACAGTTTTTCTTGTAGCCATTTATTCCTCCTGGAAATCGTATTTAGTTAAATTATATCAGATAAAAATAAACCTGCAAGAAGCTGTTGCCTGCTGCATATTTATAATTACCTTATTGACACATCTTCTGCTTTTGATATTATTGAATTAGATTTCGATACAAGGGAGGAGAAATTATGAACAGGAGCCTTGTCACATTATTCTTAGCCTTTGCATTTTCAGTTTTGCTTGTTTGCCATGTATTTGCCCAGGAGAAGGCAGCTACTCAGGCGACAAAGCCGACAGAGGGTTGGTCGCTCCATGTTGATGCAAAAAGGCACATTCCGAAAATGCCGGACATGATTTTACATCATTACTGCAAGCCAGTATCAGGGGGGCTCACTGAATGTCAGCTTTATGATAGCGACAAGCCGGACGCCAGACTCATTGGAGTAGAAGTGATTGTAGATAAAGAGACCTGGAAGAAATTTTCTAAAAAAGAGAAGGCGCTTTGGCATTATCACAAGATCGAGATTCCGAAAGTAGAGGCTGTACTTCCTGATGTTTCACCTGAAGAATCGGCAAAGATAATAAAAAGCATGGAAGAGACATACGGCAAAGTTTATATTCTGTGGGATCCTGCCAGGAAGGAGCCGTTGGAAAAGCCGTGGGTGTCGATATTGCATTAGGTGCCATCCAGGACAGAAGTTAGAAATTATTTGTGTTTACTCTGTAAATGCAAATACTACCTGTTGCATTTAAATGGGTAGCGAACGATATTCCCCGTGGTCTAGCCACCGGGTTAGCGGGCGAATATAAAAATATGCCTTACATAGAGATTCCCTGAGGTCTTGCCTGAGGGAGTCTTCAATCGGTCGCTATAGAATTTCTCATAATCCAAATTTCAAATTGACAGCGCTGACCTTATTTGTGTTTTAATACGCGCAGTTGATGTCATGGCTGCTTTTTAGTATGTTTTTTCTTGTGATACCAGTTGGTTTATGTGCTAAAGTTGAAGCTGTATAAATAATATCCCATTAAGGAGAGTGTGAACTATGAATATTATCGAACGCATTAAAGGGATTTTGCTTAAGCCAAAAGATGAGTGGCAGACTATTTCCGGAGAAACAACATCCATCCCGGAGCTGTACAAGAGCTATATCGTTGTCCTGGCGGCCATTGGACCCGTGGCCTCCATTATCGGAATGTCCATCATCGGCATAAGCCTGCCTTATACAGGAACATTTCGTATACCAATAACTACCATGATTGCTTCTGCTGTTGTGCATTACGTCCTGACCCTGGTCGGTGTTTATGTCCTGGCCCTTATCATCGATGCCCTGGCCCCTACTTTTTTGGGCCAGAAGAACATCAACCAGGCATTCAAGCTGGCTGCCTATTCCTACACTCCGGGCTGGTTGGCCGGGATTTTTGCGGTAATCCCCGCACTGGCCGTCCTGGGAATACTGGGCCTCTATGGTTTGTATCTTCTATTTCTGGGGCTGCCTGTTCTCATGAAGTCACCCCAGGAAAAGTCATTGGGATACACGGCAACGATCATTATAGCGGCCATAATTCTTTTTGCTGTTATCGGCGTAGTCTCTCGCGCCTTTATTTCCTATCCAACGCCTGTCATGCCCATGCCGGGAATAAGGTAGAAGGTTGAGAGGGAAAGAATAGGGATACTGTTTGGTATAGCCTCAGGCGAGGCCAACTTTTCAATCCCAAAGGTGCAAAAGATTCGGATATTCAAAAGGCAATTCAATTTAGCTGAGGGATCGGTTTGCCCTGTGCGGCAAATGGTGCAGTTGAACCGGGAAAGAGACGAGTCCCGGATAGAGTATTGATCGGTATGTCAAAGCTCAATGCCCCTGAGTTCTTTGAGCTTCCTGCGAAATTCAGCGCCTAATTCTATCCACAGATCAGCCAATTCCTGCAGCGATCCGTCAAAGTCAGTATATTCCTCTCCCGGAGCCTTCTCCATACTGTCATAAAGGGCATCGCAGAAATACCAGTTGCATCCAGAGGGTCTGACAGTGCGGTCCAGCCTGCAGCCTGTTGCGGATAAAAACTGGCATGGCTCATCGTCCGCCCTGTGCTCGCATACGTGCGGCTCCAGACCGAGGGCCTGTATGTATATGAGATCGTCACAACCGTAATGAGCATGCTTGTTGATACAGCATACCTTGCGACATTCAGGACATACCACTGATGTATGTTGCTGTATAAAGGTATTTATGACGCTGATCATTGCTCTGATCTGCTGTGCCAGTTCAAAGACCCTGACTAAATCCTCTTTGCGAGAATGAAAAAGGTCCTGGATCTTTTCTGTTGTATTCAAGAATGCCCCTTAGCCCCCTGGTCCTTCAATCATGAACAGCCGCAAGAGAGAGCTTCTGTTCCGAATGCCGCGTAAGAGTAATTTCCCTCAGCATCTTCAAATCTAATTATACTATTCGGCCGTAAGGATGTGAAGTTGCCTGCTTTCCAGAGTACCTGTTTAGTCATCGTAACGGTCCTCTTGATTGAATGGAAAAAAGCTTGATACGCCGGGTTGCTTTGTTGAATATTTATGTGCTTTGTCTGGTATTCATACACACATCCAGGGGGCCTTATCAACTTTTCAGGGTGTGGAAAAGCAGATAGAGCTTTTTTTTAAAAGTAAGTAAGTGACATTATGCAGCAGCTGGAGACGCCAAAGGCAACGGCCTTGTTGACATTTTAAATCTCTATGCTATCTTTAAAACAGGGTTATGGACCGCTTCTTAACGGGCCTTACTAAGAGGGCCATGCACTGAACTGAAGAGAAGATGAGAGATATTAAACCATCAGGACAGACCAAAAAATAAACTGTGCGATTCTTTGTTCAGGCAATAACAGTTTAACCTGTAATGCCAAAGCGAAAGGAGAAAACATAACATGACAACACATGAAGGCGCCAGAATGGCAGACAGCATACGTCAAAAGGTAGGAGAAATGAACAGGCTCTGCAAGGGGCTCAGCGAGGAGGCCGCTTCCCGTGTTCCTGAAGGCAGATGGTCGCCGAAGCAGATCATTTCACATCTCTGTGGTCCTGACGGGGTCGGTCTTCTGCCTGCTCTCCGGCTCATCCTTGAGCAGGACACACCACTCATTGACTTGAAGGCCGAAGACCCTTTCTTCACTGGAAAACGTACAAGCATGACTATGTCAGAACTCCTCGCGGAGTTCAAGAAAGAATACCTTCAAATTGCCGACCTCGTTGCAGGCCTTTCCGAAGCGCAGCTCGGACGAAAGGCCCATATCCCCATGCTTAAGGAAACCGAATTGGGTGAATATCCGACCCTGGCAAACTTCGTGGGGGGCCTGACGGATTACCACATGGACTTTCACATAAAGCATATGCAGGAGATCATGAAGGCCCTTGGCGTGACATGATCGAAGCTCAATGGAGCTGGACAGAATCGCAAAAACGGTCGAAAAGCGGAATCATCACCCGCCTTTTTTTAGGTTTATCCAGCCAACTCGTAAAAACCGATCAAGACGAGCAGCAGTCCGGAGGCTTTTTCAGCGATGCCCTTTATCATGATCGCACTGGAATAGTGCCCTATCTTCATGCCAAGAGACACCGCAAGAATGCTGCAGAGAAAAACAGCAGCAGTGGTGAGGCCGGGATTGAAGCCGATCAGCCCGGCCCCTGTACCAGTTGAAATGTTGCTGAGCGTGAGCGCTGCAGCAAGAATTGCACCCTCTTTTATCCTCACCTTGCCGCTGCAAAGGATACCCGCAGCGAACGGATCATTGAGAACAGCGGAGAGCATCGAAAAAAAACTATTTTTATGGGCAGGCGTTTTTTCCGGAGATATTTCCGGAGATCCTGGGGGATAGGCTATCTCGGGTGCTTTCTTGCGGACTCCTGCAATAAAGATCCCGATACCTATAGCAATGAGCAATAAGGCGCCAACAATGACGGCTGTATTGGGCCGCAGGACTCCCGAGATGACCTTGCCAAAGAGCATTGCCAAAAGGGTCCCGCTGCTGTTAAAAATTGCGATAAGAAGGTTCATCGATAAAGGGATGCATATGTTTCTCAGGCCGTATGATACCCCGGTCCCGAGATTGTCCAGGCTTGAGGAAACCGCAAGCAGCAGTATGGATAAAAGGTGTAGATCGTTCATGTTAAAGCATGAGCATAGTCACCGAAGGAGAAGTGCCAGCGCCCATGGAATGCGCCGTCCTGTACCGCACCGTTGATCTGATAGATGTCACCTGGTTTACGAATCTTAATCATCGCTAACCCCCTTGCACTTGAATATACTATATTTTATCATTGTTCACCGCTGAGGGCGCAAAGTACGCTGAGGATAAACCTTGCAGTTGCATTGAAAACAGGCAAAGGAGAGACAAAGGGGATGAAAAAAGCCTTACTCTGTTAAGGTTTTTTTTCAGCGCCGCCTCGAGTTATTGCAACGATAGGGCAAACTCATATCTACCAGTCAATAGGGAAATAATCTTTAAGAAATTTCCCGCACCAGTGTTTGCCTGTCAGGATCCCGTCAAAGAAGGGATCGCAGACCCTGGCAGCCCCATCAACAATATCAAGCGGAGGCTGGAAATCATGGACTTTCTGCTTGAATTGTGAAAGTTCCGCAGGGTCTTCATCAGTGACCCATCCGGTATCGACCGCATTCATATATATGCCGTCTTTAGAGAGATCTTCAGCCGAGGTATGGGTCAGCATATTCAGGGCCGCTTTGGCCATATTCGTATGCGGATGTCTCTCGTCTTTTTTGAATCTGAAAAACTTGCCTTCCATGGCAGTCACATTTACGATGTGCTTTTGACCGGTAAAATCGCGTCTCATAAGAGATACCAGCCTATTGCATAATACAAAGGGGGCCACGGAGTTTACCAGTTGGACTTCAAGCATTTCCGTAGTTGGTATTTCTCCCAGGCGTAAACGCCAGCTGTTTGTCTTGCGCAGGTCCACCTGTTGAAGGTCAGCATCCAGCCTGCCTTTTGGAAATATTTCCTCAGACGCAGGAGAACGATCATGTGTATAAGGGATTTGCGACAGTTGGGCGGATTCACGCAGGCCGATTCCAGGTCCCTGATCATGCCATGCTACAGGAAGTGCGGATTCATTTTCGTCATGATGACAAAAGGACGCAAGCTGTTTTTTACAGGCCTCATGGTCCCAAAGAAGCTTCCGGGCCTCGTCTGACAATACGCTGAAACCATTTCTTTCATTTTCAATAAGATGGGCATAGAAACCCGGCGGCCGCCTGACTGTCTGAGCTGCATTATTTATCAATATGTCGAGACGTCCATATCTTTGTTCCACATAGCGTGTAAAAATCTCAACACTTGGAATATGCCTTAGGTCAAGACCATGAATATGCAGCCTGTCTCCCCACACAGCATATCCCTCTTCCTTGGAATATCTGATAGCCGCATCAACAGGGAATCTGGTTGTGGCAATGACCGTAGCTCCGGCGCGTAGCATCAGCAGAGTTGCCTGGTAACCGATCTTCAGACGTGAACCTGTAATTAAGGCAACCTGTCCATCAAGAGATGCTGTCTGAAAACGTTTCCTGTAGTTGAGGTCCCCGCATTTTTTGCACATGGTATCGTAGAAAAAGTGCAGCTTTGTGAACTCTTCTTTACACACATAGCAGTTACGCGGTGAACTTAATTCTTTTTCCTCATGTCCGGTTCCGGATGACGAAAGTTCGATCTGTTTAGGCGCTGTAAATGTCGCATCAACACGAGCAGAACGGATGCCAGTAGCATTTCTGGCACGCCGGTCTTTCTCAAGGGTTGCCAGGCTTTGCGTTATATCCGCGGCCTTATTTCTTTTTTTTCTTTCCGCTCTGTCCGGACGGGATATTTCCCCGGTCACCTTCAGTAGCGCAATCCTCTGGTCTTTTGGAAGATTTGCAAGCTGTTTTACATCTTTTGCAAGACTTTCAAGCATTGCAATGCATTTTTCAATTTCTTCAGAAGGGTGCTTCATTTTAATATTTTCCTTATTCTCTTTCATTTTTTCATCATGTGTTCCGTTGCAATACTGTTATATTAACCTTACAGTTGTAAAAAAATGTAAGGACTGCACGTAGGAAGTGGAGAAAAAGGGCTTGCCTGCGACACCTTACAGCACCCTGCCGTGGCCAGCCAAGCGCAGGCAGGAATTCACTTTTCGTGAAATTTGCATATAGCTGCATCATATTAACTCCTGTCGTCATTGCAAGACCTTTTTCTCCAGTTCCTACGTGCGATTTATGCAACCGATAGGGTTTATTCTTCCAATACTATTGTGACTGGGAGCTGTCAATAGTTGACAAACTGGCCTCAACAGCCTTTATGGCATCAGCGGCCGAGCTCGTTATGCCGCCTGTATAGCCTGAACCTTCGCCTATGGGGTAGAGGTTTTTGATATTTACTGATTCATATTTTTCGCTGCGTTTAATTCTCAGCGGGGCGGAGGTTCTTGTCTCTGCTGCCAGCAGTATCCCATGGTCTGAAACAAATAATGGATAATCCCCTTTCCATGTATTAAATGCGGAGACCAGCGCCTCGTTTATAAATGCCGGGAAAATTTCATTCATATCAGCAGCTGCGGCACCCATTTTAAACGAATTTTCATTTAAGCTGCCGGAGGTCCTCCCGGATAAAAAATCCACCAGATTCTGCGCCGGGACGTCCCATCTCCCTCCTCCTGCGTTAAAAGCCTTTTGCTCAATGTCTTTTTGAAACTCGATCCCGGCCAATGGAGCGGTTGACCTGTAATCCTGCGTATGACAGGTCACAACAAGCGCTGCATTTGAAAATGCCGATGACCTGCTAGAGTAGCTCATACCATTTACTACCAGCTGGCCATTTTCAGATGAAGCATTTACAACCTCACCGCCTGGGCACATGCAAAATGTATACACCCCTCTCCGTATTTTTCGATTGGTGTAGGTAAAAGAATAATTGGCAGCCCCGAGGCCTTGATAGTCCTTATATTTATCTCCATAGCGTATGAGATTGATGATTTCCACAGGGTGCTCTATTCTCACTCCAACTGAAATCGGTTTTTGCTCAATAACAATGCCTTTTTTATAGAGCATCTCAAAGGTATCGCGGCTGGAATGTCCCACCGCGAGATAGAGACTTGAACAACGATATTCCCTTTCGCCGTTTATCACTATACCAGAGACTTTATCGCCTGATATAAGCAGGTCCGTCATTTTTGAGCTGTAATATATCTCGCCGCCTCTTTCAAGGATATGGTTCCTTATATTGCGGACTATTTTGCACAGCACGTCCGTCCCCAGATGGGGCTTGCTGACGTACCCTATTTCTTCAGGCGCGCCGAATTTAATAAAAGTATCCAGCACGAGGTTAATATATTCCGAATTTTTTAACCTGGAAAACAGTTTCCCGTCCGAGTATGAACCTGCTCCGCCTTCACCAAACTGGATATTTGATTCAGGGTCCAGCACCCTGTCTTTAATAAACCGTTGAACATCAATGGAGCGTTCTTCTATTTTTTTGCCCCTTTCAAATATTACAGGTTTGATACCATAAGCAATAAGCTCAAGGGCAGCAAACATGCCGGCAGGACCGAAACCTATTATTACAGGCCTCTCTTTACTGTTTTTTGCTTTCCTGACTGCCTTTGCCGTTTCAGTATATAAAGGAAAGTTTTCCTTGTTATCAAAGCCCTCAGGAGTGCTTACAACCATTGAAATTTTGTAGTAGAACTGTTCTTTATCGCCTGCATCAAGAGACTTGCTCAGTATTTTAACGAGTGTTATGGTCTCTTCGCCAATTTCAAGCTTTTCTGAGGCAGCTTTTACATATGCATCCATCCCGTCTTTTTCAACGGGTATCCGCAGATTGCTTATTATTAAATCCAAAAAACCCTCATATTCTTTCGTAAAAAAACGAAAACCACTGATTTGCGGAGTGCTGATTATGTGCACTTGTTTTCATAGCTTCCGGATGACAATGCATTTTATCATTTCCGGTTCTTTTATCACAAAATATGCCCTTCCAACTGCATTTACGGCTAATGAGAATCAAAAATATGGTTTTATCGCTTGGTAAATAATGCTATATTTTAACTAAGAGGAAGGCATGATCAATCGGCGGGAATTCATGATAGCGGCCTCGGGGTACTGCTCTCAACAATGGCAGGGGGGAAAAAGGGGGATGCAGCTTCTTTTGCTCCATCTTCCTTACAAACTAAAAAAATGAAGACAAAAATATCACTGGTAAAAACTTCGGACAGGGAGAAAGGCATCAAGAAGGCCATTGAACTCCTTGGAATTAACCCAGTGAAAGATAAGGATGTTCTGCTGAAGCCTAATTTCAATACAGCAGACCAATATCCAGGGTCCACCCATAACGATACCCTCATCAATCTGATTCTGCAACTGAAGCGTATGGCCGCCAAAGGCATCACTATCGGCGAAAGAAGCGGTCCCCCTGACACGGCCGAGGTACTTAAGCAAAAAGGCATCTATGCCATCTGCAGGGACATGAATGTGAAGCTGATTAATTTTGAGGAACTTCCTGAAGATCAATGGGTAAAGGTGAAGCCTCAGGGGGGCCACTGGAGAAACGGCTTTTATGTTGCAAAGCCTGTGCTGGATTCTGAATGTATTGTCTCGACCTGCTGCCTTAAGACCCATGGTTATGGCGGTGTTTTTACTATGTCCCTGAAACTCTCAGTCGGGATTACCCACAAGAAGAATATGACAGAACTGCATTCGTCTTTGCTGAGCATGAGGAAGATGATTGCTGAGATAAACCAGGCGTACAAGCCTGCATTGATACTCCTCGATGCGATCGAGGTCTTTGCTGACGCCGGTCCAATGATGGGGCCCAGAAAGAATGCGGATGCGATTATTGCCGGAACTGACAGGATAGCCATAGATGCTGTTGGGTTGGCTGTGCTTAAGGAAATCGGCAGCAACAAGGCTATTATGGGGAAGAAAATATTTCAGCAGGAGCAGATAGCGCGGGCTGTGGAACTCGGTCTTGGCGTGACAAGTCCTGGTGATATAGATATTATTGCCGGTGACGAAGAAAGCAGCAGATATGCCGGGCGCTTAAGGTCGATACTGTCGAAAGAGTAAAGTAGAAAGTCCTCAATAGTTCAGCTATCAGCGGTCAGCTTTCAGCAAAGGAAAGCTGAAAACAGACTGGACAAACAGCCTAGCGCTGACGGCTGAATGCTTAAGAAAGCCTAATACAAAGTTTTTTGCCGCCTCCCATACCACTCATATACTTTTACTCAACTCTGATAATCAAAACTTGATGTTGACAGGTTTGGAAATTCACTTATAATAGCGTGATGAGATTCAACGCCATATTAATAATTGCTGCTATAGTGTCTTCGGTTTTTTTACCGTTTACAGCGAATATCCCGATCTCGCCAACCGAGCAGGGGAAATACTTTATATCGATAGATGTCTGTCATTCCCCGGGTTCTTTCATACCGGCCAATGCTGATGCCCCCTCTCTCCCTGAAGACTCCTTCATGCTTTTGCCTGCCGGGTTTGCGGAATTTATGGAGACCGGCAATGTTTCTTTTGCTTCGACCTCTTTTCCCAGTCAAATAGAGCAGCCTCCAAGGATTTCATAGTAGTTCAGCAGTTTACGGGTCAATTTTCTTTAAAATCGAAAAATTTACAAAATCTATATTTGTCCATTTTAAAAGGAGCCTCATATGAAAAAACTTATGATGTTTTTGATAATATGCATGTTGTTTGCATACACAACTGCCGGTGCTGCCGGCACAGTGGAAAGTCCCAAAGCCTGCAAGCAATGCAATATGGACCGGACTGTTTTTGACCGAAGCAGGATGCTCATTGTCTATGCTGACGGCACTACAGTCGGGCTCTGCAGTATCCACTGCGCAGCTGCTGATATGAAGCAAAACAAAGACAAGCAGGTCAAGTCGCTCATGGTTGCTGATTACACGACAAAAGATCTGACAGACGCCAGGGCTGCGACCTGGGTGGTTGGCGGCAAGAAGGAGGGTGTTATGACATCTTTGGCAAAGTGGGCCTTTGCCAGAGAGGAAGACGCTCAGAAATTCGTGCAGGAAAACGGTGGGAAAGTGGTCCCCTTTGATCAGGCGATGAAAGCAGCAGAGGAGGAAACAGGTGAGGGCGCCAAGGAGGTCCACGAGGGGCATATGCACGCTGGTCACAATATGGGTCCAGGAAGCCAGATGCTCTTTAATCCGGGTTTTGGCGATGATATTTACCATACCCATCCTGCAGGTATGTGGATGTTTAATTACAAGTTCATGCGTATGAATATGGACGGCCTCCGTGATGGAACTTCCGACGTCAGCAAAAACAGTGTGGGTTACAACAGGATGGGCAAGCCATATAATTATATGATGATCCCGACTGAAATGACGATGGATATGCATATGTTTATGGCAATGTACGGCATAACCGACCGGCTGACTGTGATGGCTATGACGAATTATCTGGAAAACAAGATGGAAATGCTGATGGACATGGGCATGCCCATGGACCCCAGCAAGCCGGACAAGGGCAAGACGAAGGAGCCCCCGATGCGCACAAGCGGACTGGGGGACACTGAAATCAGGGGTATATACAAGATCAATAGATATCTTGTCGGCAGCCTTGGCCTCAGTCTTCCGACCGGCGACATCGAAAAGGATTTTGTGACAATGGGGAGGCCCCCATATCGCCAGCCCTATGACATGCAGCTGGGTTCAGGCACATACGACCTGAAGCCTGCTCTTACATATAATGCTATCAGTGATGACTCAAAATGGAACTGGGGGGCGCAGGCCATGTACACCTGGCATACAGCTGATAATGAAAACGACTGGAGGTATGGAGACAGCCTCAAGGTCACAGGCTGGCTCCAGCGCGCCCTTGGGCCTCTCACTTCCTGGCTGCGCCTGGCGTACAGTGATACCGGTCGTATCAGGGGCGAGGACTCTGAGATCAAAAAACTTCTTGACCCCAGGATGAAGATAGGGGCCCCTATGCCTGACGCTGACCCTGACAACTACGGAGGACAAAGGCTTGACGGCCTGATCGGAGTCAGCCTGCTCAAGGGGCCTGTAAGTATAGGAATTGAAGGCGGCGTACCATTGTATCAAAACCTCAACGGCCTGCAGCTGAAAACCACATGGGTCCTCAACGCAGGTATTCAGATAATGTTTTAACCTCTAAAGAAGAATCCAGCCGCCCTTCAAATCCTGCCTTAAGGGGTAAGCAGAATGGCGGCTGGATTTCCTTTTTTGTGTAAGGGGAGTATTAGTTTCCGCTCTTCAAATTTCTGTTACCTTCTCCGATAATAATTTTCAAACTATGTATATCATTAATTTGACAGTGCAGTGGAGGGGACCAGACTTCCCTGCATTGCAATAAGAAAGTTCTTGACAAGTATCACATATATACATAAACTCGTGATTGATAATTTATATGGTAAATGTATTTAACAGGATGAAAAGGATAAAAATTTAATCCAGTGCCTGTATAGAATCAGGAATATCAGCACAGATACGATTCCTGATTTTGCAGACCAAACTGTGGGTCCTTGGTGAAAGGAACGGAATGACTTTCAAAAGAGAAGGACGTTCAACCGTTTTGTCCGTATGCATCGCTGTACTTGCCGTGATTCTGATCCTTGGACTCTATAGTTTCTCTGAGGCGGCAAACGCCACTGTCCCCGAGGTAGTATCTGCAGGGACCGTCGATGAGACCTCCATTCTGCTGAGGATGCCATATACAGAGGATGACAACGGCGACAACACCTACACCGTTCAATATAAATCCTGCACCGAGGAGACCTACACCCCCTGGGCAACAAACGCCCCTCATATTGAAAGTCCGTATCAGACAACGATAACAGGGCTTCAACCAAATACCTGCTACGATATCGAGACAAGCTACAATGACCCGGACGGGGTCAGCGGCCATGTTACACAGAAAATAAGGATCACCTCCACGTGGGACAATACGCTTTTGCATAATGTTAACCGGTTCTCCGGATCTGCAAAGTGGGCAGCGGAGGGAGGCTGGGGACTGCCGGGGACAAAGTACGGGAATATCGTTTGCGAGACCTGCCATAGCCGGAATGCACCCAACATTAAAAGGATATCAGGCAACATCTCAGCGCCGGAGACTGCAGAGCAGTTCCCGGGTCAGGCAGGGGGCCTGGGGATAAATTTTCAGTCAACCACGGACGGGTTTGGGGACGATACGGGCGGGCACACTGATTCCAGGAAAATATGTGAGTACTGCCACACTCAAACGACATACCACCGGTATAATACCACGGGTCAGTCGAACCTGACGCACAACAACAACACTGACTGTGTGCTGTGTCATCCTCATGCTCAGGGCTTTTATTATGCCACCGGTGCTTGTGACAGCTGTCATGGAAACCCGCCGGTCGTAAATACTACCGGTGGCCCTGAGGGGCTTGCAAGTACGCCTCCGACAGGTTCACTTACTGCAGGGGCGCACGGCGCGCATACCGCAAAATCGGTGGTATGCAACAACTGTCATTACATGAGCTCCGGGACAGGCGCTACGCACAGGGACAGCAGTGTGACGCTGGGTTTTTACGCCTTTGACGGAGGGTACCAGGGGGGGGCGTATGACGGACAGACAACGGTCAGCTCCTATAATGCCTCAACAACAACACCTGCAACCACTGTCAGCAAGCTTGGGTCAAAGACCTGCTCAAATATCTACTGCCATGGATCAACCATGACGCCAAACGGAGGGACTGACACAACGCCGGTTTGGGACAACCCATCAACAGGGGCCTGCGGGACCTGCCACGGGGCAACTGCCGTGAATCCGCCGACAAAGGGCAGCCATCTGAAACATGCCCAGGCGAATGTAAACGGATACAATTACAGTTGCGTACTCTGCCACAAGGAACCTGCTGTTGATAATACCTTCCATGTGAATAATAAATCTGAAGTAGTCTTCTCGGCAGACCCAAGGACGTCTGGAGGAAGTTATAGCGGAACGGATATCATGCTCGACAGCAGCGCATAGCGGTAAAACCTGTGACAACTGTCATTATTCCACAACCACAAACGGCATAGGCATCACCAATTATGACAACCACGTAAACAAGGCTTACAATCTGCAGGCAGGAAGCGGGGTAAGTTTCTCCTATACATATTCAGCCTCCGGAGGCTCATGCAGCAATATCTCATGCCACGGCAACTCAAATGCACAGTGGGGTAATACGATGTCAGTGGACTCCGCAGACTGCATTGCCTGTCATAAGATGACAAATGGCAGCAGAAGACAGATCGTTGACAGCAATGGGGACGGCTCAGGCACAGGAGGAGATTTCAAAAAGACATCGCACCATGTCCTGACCCAGATAACTAATTCTGTTTCGGGGTGCTGACGACGCCTCCAGGCCCGACCGCTACCACAGCAGGCACACGGAGGCTTTACCAGTGCTGCCAATGCCTATTCATCCGATGGCAGTAGTGCAACCTGCATTGTTAACGGCAATACTCAGTACTTATTATAACTACGGGATCTCCTTGATAGGGGATTCACAGACCATAACCAAGGTGGAGGTCGGCGTTACAGCATTTTATACCGCTGCCACTACACAGCACCTCGTGGCTGTATCTTCGGGTTTCATGGGATGGGGGAACAACGTGGAGTGCTGAACAGTATGTCAGTCTTCCGAAAGATACTGCAAATACTACTTACAAGGACTTCACTTCGAGTACAACATGGAACGCCGCGAAATTAAGTGACGCAAACTTCAAAGTGAGAGTTAGAAATTACTTTACCTCCACACCCGCGACCACGAATAATCTGGATTGGATACCGGTCAGAGTGACCTATGATTACAGTACTACAGTAAGCACCCCGCTTGGCAATGCCGCCTGCTCGGTATGTCACGACATGACCCGGCACATGTACGGCAATGTCAGGCTGAAGGATGCTGACACAGGAGCAATATATACATATGACCCTGCCGATCCGGCAACCGCAGAGAATTTCTGCCTCAGCTGCCATGATTCAAACGGCGCAAACGGCAATCATGAGTCCTTTCTCCGACGGAGCGACCATAGGTAATAGACCATTCATGGCAAGCAAAGACCTGAAGACCGACTGGCAGAAGACATACGGGCATAAACAAAAAGGTCTCACCTGTCTGGGTGACGGCAGCCCCAATACCGGATGTCACTCAAACGGCCACGGGTCTGATTATAGCGGCCTTCTGGCCAGGAACATGAAATTTACGACCCCAGTGGGCGCACCTTTTGAGTATAACGACTACAAGCTCTGTTTCGACTGCCACCAAAATTATCCGGCCGTAACCAAGGAGGTTGTACTCGGTTATAAACAGGGAGGCAACTATGACTATTACTATGCGCCCACTCCGTACTATACCACGGCTATCCAATCGAAGTTCAGGTACCGTTATGCCAACGGCAGCAGTTTCTATCCTCCCTATTGGGGAGGCGTGGAGCAGCCCTACAACGACGACTTTGGGTACGTTGCCACGTGGACTGCAGGCGGTGGCGCCAGTTACATACCGCTGCACAACTGGCATATGTCCCCGAGGAAAGTAATGTACTTCGGTTCTTCCTGGAGCTTATCGCGGCATTGAAACGACCAGACCGACCTGTACGACGTGCCATGGTGTGCATGGTTCAAATACCCAGTCCGGATGGATGTACGATCAGGCAGGGCTTCAAACACTATGACGGCGTCGCCCCTGATAAATATTCTACCGCCGAATACTCGAATCCAGACCAGTACAATTTCTATCCTACAAACTGCGCATACAGCTGCCACAGATATTTTGGGCCTGATCGTCTGTGGTACGAACCTTCAAACGAGTAAAAGGGGAGACCGGCTGAGCTGACATCGCTTTTTTGCCAATCAGCTCAGGATCTTTCTGTATTCGGCTGCTGATGGCTGGGACTGGGGCTCCGTGAAACACTGGCCAAGACAAGGTTCTCGTCGATGCAGATACAGAACCCTCTTGATGCCTCGGACTCGGTCGAAGGGAAATTAACCCGTAGAATACATCATTGTCATCATGCAGCTCCACAGGCGTTCAGAGACAATTAAATGCGGTGGCGTTTCCTCTTTTTTTTGCCTTTTTTTGTGTAGGAGGCCTTCTTAACTTTTGCTGTGTCGTATTCAGCTTTTGTAAGGTAAACGACCGGCTCCTCAAGATTATTCAGCACTCTTGCTCCGAGGGCCATTAAATCTTCTGTCTCTTTCCACAGGATGGCCCTGCTCGGTGTGCCAAGAAGTGCAACAATTATTGTACTGGTTTCACACTTTCTTGCGCCCACAAAACAGTGTCTGGCCTCTCTTGTATACCCTGTCTTGCCTTCCAGGAGCTCTGAATCAGACCAGAGAAGCTTGTTTGTATTTTTTATGAATATTGTCTTGCCTTCTCCTGTGAAGACCTCTGCCTCGCGTGTTCCGAGTATCTCTTTTAGCAGGGGATATCTGATCGCCTGTCTCAATATCTCAGCCAGATCATGCGCCGTTATATACTGCCCTGTTCCGGGAAGACCGTTGGGATTGATAAATCTGGTATCGTTTAGTCCAAGGGCAAGCGCCTTTGTGTTCATGAGACTGACAAATTCCTCCTCTGAGCCTGCCGTTGCCTCGGCAAGTGCAACCGCAGCATCATTGGCGGATTTGATAAGGGCAGCGTTCAGGAGTGTCTCTATGGTAATGTAATCGCCTTGCTTCAGACCTAATTTAGTGGCAGGTGCTGACGAAGCCTTTTTGCTTACTGTGGCAACATCGCTTAAGTTTGTTTTTTCCATAACAACCAGTGCGGTCATTAATTTAGTGGTGCTGGCAGGCATCAGCCTGAGATCGGGATTTTTCGCAAAAAGAACCCTGCCGGTTGCCGCATCCATTACAACAGCTGCCCTGGATTTTATTTCATCAGCAGAAACAATGTTGACAAGTGCCGGTGAACAAGTGACCAGACAGAAAAGCAATATCAAAACCCCCACGATACTATCAGTTCGTTGTCCGTTGCCTTTTACTTTCAGCCGGTTATACTCCATGCATCCCTGCCTTTAAGAGCGATTTTAAGCTTATGTATTATACTAATGAAAGTATGTAAAAAACAGTGATCCGTATCACAAACTTTTCGTATGGGGAAAATAGTATATTCCCAAGCCTTTTCTGAGGGCGTAATCAATAAAATCAAAATGCTAAAGCATATTTATTAAATTCTGAACTCCCTTATCTTTAATTCCTTTCTCTTTATCTTCCCGCTGACGGTCTTTGGAAGTTCATCGATGAATTCGATTTTGCGTGGATATTTGTAGGGCGCTGTATGTGTTTTGACAAGCTCCTGGAGTTCTTTTATCAAGGCCTCAGACGGTGCATAATCTTTTGTAAGGACAATGAACGCCTTGACAACCTCTCCCCTTACTTCATCCGGGCTTGCTACGACCGCTGACTCTTTTACAGCAGGATGTTCTATGAGGATGCTTTCGACCTCAAAAGGCCCGATCCTGTAGCCTGATGTGAGTATTACATCATCGGCCCGCCCGACAAACCAGAAGTAGCCCTCATCATCCTTGTAAGCCCTGTCGCCGGTTATATACCAGTCGCCCTTTACAGTGTTTCCTGTAGCCTCTTTATTGCCGAGGTATTCCGTGAAAAGTCCTACGGGTCTGTCTGGTTTTATCTTTATGGCGATGTCTCCTTCTGTTCCTGCCGGAACAGGATTGCCCTTTTCATCGATAATATCGACGATGAAGCCGGGGACCGGCTTTCCCATTGAGCCGGGCTTTATCGGCAGGCACCTGAAGTTGGCAAGCACATTGACAGTCTCGGTCTGTCCGTAGCCGTCATAGATATAATGACCTGTCCGGGCCTTCCATATCTCTATAATCTCCCTGTTTAAAGGCTCCCCTGCTGCGACAAAGTGGCGGAGAGATTTGGATGAAAAGCTGCCGGAAGACGAAATTTCCTTTACCATCATCCTGTAGGCTGTGGGAGGGCCGCAGAAAGTGGTTATAGGATATTTCTGCATTATCTGCATAATCAATGCCGGGTCGAATTTACCTCTTTTATAAAATGAAAATATGGAAGCGCCCATATGCCATGGCCCAAACAGGCTTGACCAGGCGGCCTTTGCCCACCCTGTATCAGAGAGGTTCCAGTGGACATCCCCTGGCCTGAGGTCCAGCCAGTATCTGCCTGTCAGCATATGCGCCAGAGGATAAGACGCATGGCTATGGAGCACCATCTTAGGGTGCCCGGTTGTCCCTGATGTGAAGTAAATCAGCGCGGGTTCAGAGGACGGGGCCCTTTCACCTTCAAAGGGCTCTGCTTTATCCCGCAGTTTTTTATAATCAAACCAGCCCTTTCTCTCTTCTGTAGAAAAAAGCAAGGGTGAGGCCGAAGAGCTGCTTACGGCTTCCTCAATCTTCTGTGCGTCCTCTTCAGTTGAGATTACCGCCTTTATGTCTGTTGCAGAGAGCCTGTATCCGATGTCCTTTGCAGTGAGAAGTGAAGTAGCGGGGATGGGAACAGCATTGAACCTCATGAGACCGAGCATCACCTCCCACCACTGGGGTATATTTGGGAGCATGACAAGCACCTTTTGTCCCCTGGCAATACCCGCTTTCTTTAATGCGCCTGCGCATTTTGAAGAAAGCAGTTTCAGTTCATTGAAGGTGAATTTTATGTCCTGGACCCCGTCTGTCCAGAAAAGTGCAGGCCTTTCCCCCCATCTGTCAAAGACATCCAGAGGGAAAGAAAAATTTTCGGGGACAGGCAGAGAAAAATCTCTGTATTCCTTCGCATAGGCTTTCATGTTGGGGGCCTGTTCCATAACTGAATCGTAACATATTCCTGTCCGAATATTACTTCATGGGATGATGAAATAACAGCTACTATACTGAAGAGATGTTCCCCACTGTGATATAATTTGAGTGCGAAACTAATGATGAGTAAATACTTTATTGAAGAGCTTATAAGAAAAGCAGAGGGAAGGCCGGCCCTCCTTGAGCACGAAGTGAAAGGACTTCTACATGAGATGGGCTTCTCTGTGCCGAAGGGGATATTTATCAGGTCAGGAGAAGCCATGCCGGAAATTCCGGGCCTGACCTTTCCTCTCGTAGCAAAGGTTTCATCAGGGAAAATATCTTCCAAGAGCGACCTGCATGGGGTAAGGACAGGCTTGCGGGACTTCGCGAGCTTCATATTGCTGTTGAAGATCTATCGCAGATAGATAGCGCCGAAGGCGTGCTGATAGAAGAGATGGCCCCCGCAGGGCTGGAGGTCATTGTCGGAGGCGTTATTGACAGCCAGTTCGGTCCTGTTATGATGTTTGGTTTAGGAGGGGTGTTTGTTGAACTTTACAGGGATGTCTCCTTCGGTCTTGCTCCACTAAGTAAAGAAGATGCTTACTGGATGATCAAAGAGATTAAAGGCCACAGACTTCTGGAAGGTTACAGGGGGAGCGTTCCTGTAGATAAGGAGGCGCTGATTGAAATTCTTATCGGCACATCAGAGATTATGGCAACAGGGCTTGTCGCAGAGATAGACTTAAACCCTGTTACGCTTTATGCGGAAGGCGCCATGGTGCTGGATGCAAAGATGAGGCTGCGGGCGGCTGTATTGCAAAAGCAGTGAGTTGTTGAGCAGCCGCGGTCATACCGGTTGTCACCTATTTCACGTAAGGGTGTCCTATTTGGTATGATTGCGTATAGCACCTGATACACCGCAGATATGCCAAAACTAAACTCTTGAAGGGTGTATCGGCCGTTAAACACACGGCTCGTTTAGTGAATTGGTTTCTTCCATTAATCGATAGTCTAAGGTTCAGATCGTTGGGACAGCGGCTAAAAATACTATTGGAAGTCATGAAAAGAATATCTTTTTAAAAGACGATAACCCGAGTCTTACAAGTCATCTGAGTCCGATGGGAAGACTATCTCATCGTCGACAGGTGTATAATATAAAAAAGCCCCATGGCAGGGGAGACAAAGGAGATGAGCCGTAATCAGAATGAGAAATGATTTTACAAGCTTCGACCTGCCTGGTTTTCCGTTATTATTCCCCTGCCGGTTAAACAAGGGAAAAAGGGACATGACCATCCACCATCCATATTCAGGAGTTTTGAAAGTGGTATCTATAGGCATCTATCTCCTCCTGCAAAGCATAGTGTTTGTAGCGGACAGTGGTGCAGAGCTAGCTCCTTCAAAGGGAGAGCCAGTCGCGGGCATCCTCGTGAAAATGAAAGCAGTCTACGCACGGGTAGAAGACTACCAGATGCAGACTGAGGTGAAAGTCTATCATGAGGGTAAGATCTGCTGAGACAGAGCGCTTCCTCTACACCTACAGAAAGCCTGACCACATCCGTATTGATATGGAATCTCCCTATGCGGGCATGGTCCTCATATATCCAGGCGAAGATGGCAAGGTCACTGTAAAACCCGGGGGCTTGTTCGGATTTCTTAAGCTCCACCTTTCTCCTGACAGCTCTCTACTTAACACTTCCAAAGGCCAGCGGATCGACCAGACTGACATGGGCCTCCTGATTAATAACATCGACCACAGCCTCACAGACAGGCGCCACGGGGAAGTCAGGGTGTCCGAGCAGGACGACCAGGTGATATTGAAGTCCTGGCGGAGGACCATTTTCTTGCAGGTGTCCTGACGCTCTATCATTTTTTCATCGACAAGACCCGCTGGCTGCCGGTGGAGGTGAGGGAGTTCACCCCAGACGGTATTATTAAAAGAGAAGTGAGGTTCAGGAATTTAAGGACCTCGGTCGGTGTTCCGGAGAACTTTTTCAGGATCAATGGAGGGAGACCGGAGCATGCTCAACCCAACAGATAGCGGTTTACCTTCCAGAGGGTCTGAATGGTTCGTGCCGAAGTTCGGGCCGATTAGATTCAGGACCTTTATAGGTCTGCTGTTTTTGCCCTACACCGGGATGGTCCTGTCTTTCGTGGTAATCGGCTCTCTCCTTGCAGCACATGTGTTTTATGACCGGGTGCTGGCGATCGTAATTATCTATTTTTTTGGATTGGGGATTGCGGCCCACGCCCTTGACGCACTGGGAAGCAAGGGGATAAAGCCCTGGGGAACTGTCTTTACAAAAAACCAGCTCTGGGTTGTGGCCATTGTCAGTCTTTTATTAGCTTATGGTATTGCCATCTACTATATGGTCCAATACGTTCCTCTTCTTTTTGTCGTCGCCATTTTGGAAGGCTTTTTTGTCTTTGCCTATAACCTCGAATGGTTTGGCGGCAGGTTCCATACTGATGGATGGTTTGCCTTTTCCTGGGGCGGACTGCCTGTGCTTGCGGGCTATATCATGCAGACAAACAGTCTATCACTTTCGGCTTTGATTCTGGCCCTCTCCATGGCCCTCTTCAGTTCCATAGAGATCAAGGCCTCACGGCCGTACAAGGAACTCAAAAGGAGGTTGCCGGACCTTAGCGCAGGGGAACAGGCACTTTTGCAACGTTACGAGACCCTTCTTAAATGTGTCAGCCTCGGGGTTATGCTCCTCGGAGCGGGATTATTGATATGGCGGAGTCGCTGGTTAGCGCTGAAATTATTGTTATGATGAGCATGCAGGAGGACACATGAGAGGCGGTTTTCATGATTACGCGGAAGTGGTGAAACCATTATTGGACGCAGGTTTTGCCGGTCAACTGGCCTGCCTGCTGGGCGATGCAGGGTCGCTCCAGACTTATGGAGGCGCAAAGGTCCTCACTGGCGGCAAGAGAATCAGAGGGTCCCTTGTCTGCCTTGTCAATGCTGCTCTCGGAGGCGCGCTGGAAGACGCTCTTCCCAGGGCGATAGCGCTGGAACTCATCCAGACCGCCACCCTGATCCATGACGACTTCGTGGACCAGCACGAACAAAGAAGAGATCTTCCCGCTCTCTGGACCCTTGAAGGGGCCCGGAAGGCCGTCTTGCTTGGCGATGTCATCTTTGCCTCAGCGATTCAAAGTATGAGCGAACTTGGGAGAGAGGACGGTCTGATCATCTCAAATGCAATCGCTGAAGTCTCCCGTGGGGCCTATCAGGAACCTCTGGATCCTTGCGCACTCCTTGAGACATTAGAAGCTGACAGATTTGAAGCAGCGCTCTATGAAAAAATCATCTACCTTAAAACAGGCGTCCTCTTTGCCGCAGCCTGTCAGCTTGGGGCGCTTGCAGCCAAGGCTGGTGAGAAGCTCAGGCAAGAGTGGCGTTGTTGCGGCTTAAAATTGGGCGAGGCCTATCAGATAGCTGATGACCTCCAGGAAGTGGAAGAATGCCTCCTCACCCGCTCTATGACAGTAAGCGATCTGACCTCTATTGCCCCGGCCCTCCTGTTTTTCACCAGGGACATCCGGCCGCATATTATCGAAGTCCTCCGGCAGAAGTCCCCTGAGCTCAAGGGAGAATTTCTGGAGCTTCTCCAGTCAACCGCAGAGGGGATGAAGTCGGATATCGAGCTACCGCCTGAGATCAGCGGTCAGCGAGATAGAAGGTTGTTTGCCGGACAACGAGTATGGCAGACTTGCGCGCAGGACCCCCTGGGACATCATCCGGATGTTTAATAACGTGAGGACTACGGCTTCTTCGCAGTAACGATGGCAGATGAGCCGAAAGTAAGTGATTTGCTTGTGACATCAGAGAAACCGTTTTCTTTCATTATGGCCAGGGAGTCATACAGCCACGTCGTCTGCCGAAGGAATTCAGGCAATTCATAGAAAACTGTTCGCCACTCTGGAAATATCCTTGAGCCGAGCGTTCTCAGGAGTTTAAAATAGGTCTGCCAAAGCAACAGAAATACCGGATTTGAAGGATAGGCGAAATCATGCATGATGACGATGCCGCCAGGTCTCAGCATCTTCTCTGCATTTGAGATCAGTGTCTCCAGTTCAGCATATTTCGCAAGGTATGAAGAGGTGATGCAATCGCAGCCCCCTTCCAGTACAACATCTTCAGCCCTGCCGAGAATAAACTCTACATTGCTTATACCCAAAGTTTGGGCCTTCTCCCTGGCAATGGTGAGATACTCATCACGAAGTTCAACGCCGATAACCCGGCAGTCCGGAAACCTGCGGGCGATCTTCAATGTAAGGATCCCGGTGCCGCAGGCCTGATCAACGATGCAGGCGGGGTGGGCAGGAATTATTTCAATGATCTTTTTCTTCCAGTATTTGTCAAATCCGCACGTGCAGATTGTGGCCACCTGGTCGTAAGAAAACCCGGTCCCTGAGAAAAACCGCTGAACAACTTCCAATTTTGAAAAATTCGCAGCCATAGACCGGGCAGACCTCCTTCGATTTATCGTAAATTCTTCAGCAGGGCCACGGCGTCCCTCAGGCCCACCTTCATTCCCATTCTCTTTGAATTTTTTCTGAGGACACGGGCTTCTCTGAGCCCTGTGGCTTCCGCCTTTCTGAGCTTATCGATGACGCCCCGTTCATCCTTCATCCAGCTAAATTCACCAAGCACGGCATCGTGTATTCCTGCGGCTTGTCCCACGTGTTCAGCAAAAGCTGCACGCACTTCATTCCCGGCACAATGCCATCCCCTGCCAGAGGCGCCACGCAGCCGATTGCCTCTCCGATCCCCCAGATCCCTTCTTTAAATCCTTCACTGACAAAGGGCTGAGCTTGGAAGGGGCCTGTCAGCCGGATATTTCCGGAACAATTGCAGAGGACCTTTTTTTCATATTGAGGCGAGGTGCTTTCAAGCCAGCCGAGGTCTTTGAGTATGCGTTGCGGGTCTTCCAGAAAGCTGCCGCATCCGACATGGTATAGGTTGCGAGAGAGCGGAAAACACCACGCATAGCCTATGCCTCCGAGCTTGATCCTGTTTTCCAGAGGCTCCTTTGTCTCAATGAGGTATTGACGACAGCCCATTACTATGTCGTCTTTGATCGGCGGTAACAGGGCCCGTGACACGCCGGTTGCATCGATTACCCTGTCATAGCTGTGAAGCGGCAATGGCGTGAAATGTATCTCAGCATCCTTGATCAGGTCTTTGATGAGCTGAGGCTTATCAAAGACCATGAGCTCAGCCTTGATCCTCACATCATCCATCAGAACATAATCAAGTCGCCGCAAAATATACTTTTCCGCATCGAGTCCGGCCTGATTCACAAGCTCAATAAAACCAGCAGAAGTACCCCAGGCGCACGGTTTAAGGCCGCACCGGTTTATCCTCTTTTGATCAAAGAGATGGGCCTCGTAGCCTTCATTTTGCAGGACCCGGTAAAGATAGGCGCCTGTCATTCCCGCACCCGCGATTGCCAGTTTTGTTTTCTTATTTAACGTCATCATCCTTCTCCGTATTGTCTCATACACTCACAGTTAATGCGCCACTTAATTACGATTTGTGATTGCTGTCCACTGTGTCATACAGTATATCAAAAAATGTTGCTAATGGTGATAAACTGATACATGAGTCCTGAAGGGGACATCAATAACAAAGTAATTATGTACTGAGACTGAAAGTGCCTGAGTTCATATGTAACGAGAGAAAAAAAGTGAAAGAAGCAACGGACAGAGAAAAAGAGAGGCAGCGTCAAGTTTCTGCAGGGCAAAACAGAAAGGCCCTGCAGCAATTAGGAAAATTATTGGCAAATGCAAATGCTGAACGACTCAGAGACATTTTAACCACTGATACTGTGACAGAATTTCTGGAACATACTCTCAGAGTCAACGTATCTCCTTTTATTTTGTATCAGGGAAGACCATTCGATTATCCTTTTGAGGTCTCAAAATATTTCACTACAAAAGATGTAATGCAACGTGACATACACATAGAAGTCCCCTGCAATGAAACTGGTGCTATCAAGACTGTATTATTCGCCCGATCATGGATAGCTATGGATGAAATCAATCAAGATTTCAGAGAATTACTCTATGCAGGAAAGATGACAATAGGTCAGATTATTCGACAGAGACATTCCACTATTGAATATCAGAACATAGGCTATAAAGAAATCAGATCAGCAGCACTGGCTGCAGTGTTCAAAGCCCAGGGTCGTGTGCATCTTATACGGCGCTCAAGAATTATTTGTCATAAAAAAAGACCGGTTATACTCATACATGAATTTCTTCCTATATGAGAATGATGCCTCCCATCTTCTCTATTGAATCAAATACTCATAATACACCTCTCCTCAGTGATAATCCGTTAGTTCGACATCATATGCATCATTGTAAACAAACCGAAAGCAGATCCGCCATTGCATATTCCAATTTCCGTAGGGCTCTCTTCCATATCTCCGGTGGAAATCGCTTTGACTTGCCCGCCTAGGTGAAAGTCCTGCCGCAACCTTCTGACTTCTATCAAAAGCCATGTTTTGAAGTAATCAGTCGTGATTGATATTTACGGGATATTAGATTAGCATATTGCAATATGAAAACTTCATGGAAACCTGTATCCAGGATAGTATTGGCACTCGGGGTTTTAACAGCTTTTGCCTTCTGGATTCACGCCCTCAATGATTATGACGGTTTCCTTTTATTGGACTATATCAATCTTCCCTTCCATGAATTCGGTCATCTGTTCTTCGGATTTTCTTTCGAAACTATCGCTGTCTGGGGCGGGACAATAATGCAGCTTTTAATTCCTCTCGCCATATTCATAAATTTCTTTCTTCGCAAGGAGACGGCCGGAGCAGCCTTCTGCAGCTTTTGGTTTGGGGAAAACCTGCTGAATATCGCATCCTATATCGGAGACGCAAGGACAATGGCTTTACCCCTTGTCGGCGGTGGTGAACATGACTGGAACATAATATTGATGGGCCTCGATATGCTCAAATACGATACAACCATAGCCGGAATCGTGAGGGCTACCGGTTGGCTTATTATGCTATCTGCCGTTCTATGGTTCTTGATAATGGGCATTAAAATCAAGGAAGAGGATTAAGAAAACAATATTGATTTTTCAAGCGAGAATCCGGTCGCAACTAGAAAGGTCAGGGTCAATCTCCATGACTAAGACGGCAGCCTTCTTTAAACCGGATACTTAAACCAGAGGGTGGACAAGGCGATAGCCGACACAAAGAGGCAAACACGCCGTGACTCTCAATAACCTCTTTGATTCCTTAGCCGCTAATAGTCCCTGTACTTCATTGCCTTCAAAACTCTCTCCTTGGCAATACTGACAGCAGCCTGCCTCGGGAGTATTTTTTCGTTTTCTGATTTTTCGAGGATTAGGTTGGTATTGGCCTTTATCCGTGTCTCAATTGCATCAAAGGCATCCGGCCCGCTCTTTTTGGCGTACTCCATAGCTGCCATGATGACACCGCCTGCATTTGCTATGAAATCAGGAACAGAGAGTATACCCTTCCTGTACAGGACCTCTTCAGCCTCGTTTGTAGCTGGTATGTTGGCCCCCTGAAGGACAAGCCTGGCCTTTATCATATCAACGTTTCCTCTGTTTATGACGTCAGGAGTTGCTGCAGGAATGAGAATCTCTGCTTCCAGTGAAAATATCTCTTCCAGGGCCTTGATGCGTCCGTCTTTGTAATTTATTACACTTTTGCGGGATTCTTTTATCTTTATCAACTCTTTATAATCAAGCCCCTCGGGGTTGTAGATGGTGCCTCCTGTGTCGCTTGCTGCTACAATGACCGCCCCTTTTTCCGAGAGGAACCTTGCTGCAGCTCTGCCTACGCTTCCAAAGCCCTGTATCGCAATCCTGGCCCCTTTAATGTCTATCCCTGCATGGGGAGATGCTGTCTCTGCGCATATTGCCAGTCCAAATCCTGTTGCCCCGAGTTTGTCAAGCGGGACGCCGCCGAGCTCCTCAGGCAGGCCAACAGCCCTTTCTATTTCATCGTATACCCAGGCCATTGCTTCCTCGTTGCTGCCCATGTCAGGCCCTGGAATATACTCATACAGATGTCTGATCTGTCTGGAGAATATTCTGAAGTACAACTCTTTTTTGGGATCGTTCGGATCAGCTATTATTCCAGCCTTTCCTCCTCCGTGGGGAAGCCCTGCTATGGAGTTCTTGAGAGTCATGGTCCTTGCAAGCCTGAGCAGGTCGCCCCTGTTTACAGAAGGCGATACCCTCACCCCGCCTATAGAAGGCCCGAGGGCGATGTTGTCTACTACTACAATGGCTGTAATACCTGTTTTTGCTGAATGCAGCTCCAGTACTTTTGCCGGGCCGAGTTCATCGTATGGTATTTCACACATAGCTGCACCTTATCGTATGCATAATGTTTAATGAAAAAGACGCTATAAGGCTATTAATGTCCGTTTTCATCATAACAGAAATATTTATCTTTAAAAACATAGATCCTCATAATCTGTAGTCTGATTTTCAGGGTCAATATGTTGTGTGGCATTGAGCGGCAGGCACAACATATGGCAAGAAAATAAAAATTATGAAAAAAATAAATTTTTTTATTGACATAAAAAGTATTCTCGTATAAATTTAGTGGTAAATAGTGGTAGAAAGTGGAGGAAAATGTCGGCTTTCTCTGGAAAATATTATTACACCATAGACCCAAAGGGTAGAGTCATCATACCGTCTCCTTTCAGGGAAATCCTTTCAGCAAATTATAACACGAAACTCTACATAACAAATGATGTCTTCGATAAATGCCTCCATGTCTATCCCCAGGAGGAATGGAGCAGGCTTGAAGAAAAGGTCCGGCCTCTCCCGAAGAGCCAGGAGGAAGTAAAGTTTTTCATGAGGAGGGTCATCGCCTCTGCCCAGGAAGTCGAGCTGGACAAACAGGGACGGATACTGATTCCCGCAGCCCACAGGGAGGATGCAGGGTTGAATACTGATATTGTGATTGTCGGCCAGATAGACAAGATCGAGTTGTGGGACAGAAAAGAATGGGATGGTGTCAATGATCCTTCAAGGCTGGACAAAAAAGTGGTGGCAGAAAAGCTTGCCGCATACGGACTGTAAATGAATATAGAGCATCTCCCGGTGATGGGCAGGGAGATGCTCGAAATTATCAGCCCTGTTGAGGGCGGTATATATCTGGACGCAACAGTAGGACTGGGGGGACATTCTGAAATGCTTTTAGGGAAGATCGGACAGACTGGAAAGGTCGTTGGCATAGACAGGGACGATAATGCCCTTGCCAGGACAGCAGAGAGATTGCACGACAGCAGGCTGATACTGCAAAAAGGCAGTTTTTCCGATATGGAGTCGATTCTGCATTCTCAGGGGATCGATGAGGCAGGCGGCGTTCTTTTTGATCTGGGCGTTTCCATGATGCAGCTGAAAGACCCTGGCAGGGGGTTTAGTTTCAATTCAAACGAAAGACTCGATATGAGGATGGACAGTTCCCAGGAGCTTTCTGCGTGGGATGTAGTCAACGGATATTCAGAAAGAGAACTTGTAAGGATATTGAAGGAATACGGAGAAGAGTACAGGGCTGTGAAAATAGTCCGTGCGATTATCCATGACAGGAACAAAAATAGTATCGATACCTGCAAAGAACTTGCGGAGATAATATCCGGGGCAATAGGAAGAACAGGCAAGGTGCACCCTGCGACAAAGACTTTTCAGGCACTGAGAATAGAAGTGAACAAGGAGCTGGATGAGTTAAAGAAAGGCCTGGAGGCATCGCTGAGGATCCTGAGAAAAGGAGGAAGGCTCTGTGTTATTTCATACCATTCACTGGAGGACAGGGTGGTAAAACATTTTATAAAGGAAAGAGCGAAGGCGGATATAGTGAAACAGCTCCTGAAGAAACCTTTGGTCCCGGCTATTGATGAGATACGTGCTAACCCGTCTTCCAGGAGCGCGAAGCTCAGAGGAGCGGAAAAACTATGATGCGCAGGCCTTATAATGATTTTTTAGAGTTCATGTATAAGCCGCTCTGCATTATCATTCTGCTTTTTGGTCTCTTTAGCATGGTCTGGCTCAGATCCGGCGTTGTTTCCATTTCCTATGATCTCCGCAATCTCGAAGAAAAGAAGATGGAATCTCTGAAGGACATGAAGATGCTTCTCGCCGACAGATCAAAGCTTATTTCCCTGGTAAACATAGGCTCAACATTACAGAGTCAGAGGCAGAGGCAGGACAGCGGAGATTATAAACGTGTCAGCAGTGGTTATGTATTCCCTGACAGGGTAAAAGTCATACATGTAAAGAAGCATACAGGGCCTGAAACTTACAAAGCTTCTCTTGAAATAAAAAAGTAAAAATAGGAAGTAAAAAGCCGGGGGGCTTGGTGAACTGTTTACTTCTTATATCCCTAAATATGGACGAGGTGAGATGATGTGAACAGGAAAAGAATCGATATCCTCAATACTGTAATAGTCTTCGGATTTTTTGCAATATTCTTACGTCTGACGGATCTGATGGTATTCAACCATAAAATATATTCTGAGCGTGCGAAATCCCAGCAGGTCAAGGCAGAAGACATTCAGGTCAGAAGGGGCAACATCTATGACCGCAAAGGCCGGGCTTTTGCCGTTAACCTTGAACTTGAATCTCTCTATTGCGACCCTGCAGAGGTGGTTGTCGATAAAGACAGATTAAAGAGACTTTCCGGAATTCTTGGCGAGGATGCCAAGGTCATTCAGGCTAAATTCAATCGGGAAAATCGATTCACATGGATGAACAGAAAACTCACTTCTGACAGGGCGGGAGAGATTAAAAAATTAAATATAAAGGGTATTGGCTTTATCCCCGAGGCTAAGCGGTATTACCCGAAAGGGGAACTTGCTTCCCATGTGATCGGAATGGTCGGGCGTGAGAATCAGCCGCTTGAAGGTCTGGAACTGAAATATGATAAGTATCTGCGCACAGCCGGAGGGAAGGTGTATTTCGCAAGGGATGCGAGCGGGAAACAACTTTCATCAGGGGTGGATATGGAGGCGAAGGGTAATGATCTCCTTCTTACGATTGACGAAGGGCTCCAGTATATTGTCGAAACAGAGCTGGACAAGGCAATGGCGCAGTGGAAGTCCGTTGCTGCCTCGGCGATCATGCTGGATCCTTTTACTGGTGAGATACTGGCGCTTGCCAACAGACCGGCCTATGACCTTAACGATGCCGGCAGCACAAACAAAAACTCAATGAGAAACAGGGTCATCACTGATATCTATGAACCCGGCTCTACTTTCAAGGTCATTGTCGGCACCGCTGCGCTGGAAGAGAAGCTGTATAAACTGGATTCGACCTTTGACTGCAGCAGGGGCTCCATTGAAGTGGGAGGAAAAACCATCCACGACGCGCACAGGCACGGCCTGCTCACCTTCAAAGAGGTGATACAGAAATCTTCGAATGTCGGGTCGATCATGATAGGCATGAAACTCGGCAAGGAACAGGTTTACCGGTATGCGAAACTTTACGGGTTTGGCGACCAGACAGGCATTGATATGCCCGGTGAGGTATCCGGATGGATAAGAAAGCCTGAGAAATGGTCGGCCACGTCCATCGGAGCGATCCCGATAGGACAGGAAGTGGCTGTTACGCCTCTCCAGGTTTTGCGGGCCTATTCTGTAATAGCAAACGGCGGCTATCTTGTGCAGCCGCATCTTGTCTCTGAGATCAGGACCCCTGAAGGGCAGACGATATTTTCTTTTAAAGGTGAAACAAAGAGGGTCATATCTGAAAAGACCGCAACAATATTCAAAGACATCCTTAAAACAGTTGTTGAAGAAGGCGGTACTGCAACACAGGCTGCGGTCAAGGGAAATCAGGTTGCCGGAAAGACCGGGACAGCGCAGTTGATAGACCACAGCACAGGCAGGTATTCCAAAAGTAGATTCATCAGTTCCTTCGTAGGGTTCGTTCCAGCGGACAACCCCAAGTTCGCAATGATCGTGGTCATCTATGAACCGAAGGGACAGAACTACGGCGGTCTCGTGGCAGGCCCTGTTTTCAGGGACATCGCCAGTCAGGCCTTGTCTTATATGAATGTGCCGATGGATGAAAATTACAAAAAGGACCTGTTGCTGGTGTCGAAATGATTCTGGATGAAATTATGAAAGGGATAGAAACGCTGGATATATCGGGCGATACAGGGATAGACATTGCCGGACTATCGTATGATTCGAGAAAGGCGGGCAAAGGGCATCTTTTCTTCGCCCTGCCGGGCGAGCATGCTGATGGGCATAGCTTCATAGGGAAGGCTGTAGAGAGTGGCGCTGCTGCGATTGTTTACGAAAGGCCCGGACTTTATCCCAGCCGCAAACCTGAATCCGGGGTGACCCTGATACACGTAAAAGACAGCAGACAGGCTATTGCCTTTGCATCGAACAATTTTTTCCAGCGGCCTTCAGAGTCATTGCAGGTGATAGGCGTAACAGGGACAAACGGGAAGACCACAACAACCTATCTGCTGAAGGCCATCCTTGAGGAATGGGGACAAAAGGTGGGTCTCATCGGTACAATAAAATATATGATAAAAGACGCGGTCTATGATGCGATTCATACGACCCCTGAGGCCCTTGAGTTTCAGGCCCTTCTGCATGAGATGCTGGCAGCGGACTGTGGTTATGTTGTCACAGAGGTATCTTCACACGCACTTGCGCAAAAAAGGGTGGACGGGACGGTTTTTAAGGTAGCGGTATTTACTAACCTCACGAGAGACCATCTGGATTTTCACAAGACCATGGAAGACTATTTTGCAGCGAAAACGAGGCTGTTCACCGAACTCCTAGACCGAAGCGCAGCATCTGTCATCAATTATGATGATCCCTGGGGAAGAAAACTCGCTGCCCTTCTAAAGGGAGAGAGGGGGGATGTTTATACGTACGGTATCGAACCGGGCCCGGACCTTATGGCAGCTGATATCCATGACTCATTCAAAGGGCTGAGGTTCAGTGTGATGTTTCACGGAAGGAAATATGACGTTGTCTCATCCCTGATGGGCCAGCCCAATGTATACAATATCCTTTCTGCTGCCGGTGCTTCGCTCTCTCTGGGGGTGCCATGGGAAGTGATTCTCGAAGGAATCAGGAAGGCCGGGCCTGCAACAGGAAGATTTGAGAAGATTGACGCCGGACAGAAATTCCTGGCTATTGTGGATTTTGCTCATACCCAGGATGCACTTGAAAGGCTTATTCATACAGCGCGCGGCCTCAGCAGGGGCAGGATCATCACGGTCTTTGGCTGCGGCGGCGACAGAGACACCGGGAAAAGACCTGTGATGGGTGCTCTTGCAACTAAACTGAGCGACTTTGTGATCATCACATCCGATAATCCGAGGTCAGAGAAACCCGAAGAAATAATCAAAGAGATCGAGGCAGGCGCTGTAAGGAAAAACTATCTTGTGGAGCCGGACAGAAAAGAAGCCATAAAAAGGGCTGTGTTGATGGCCGGGGAAGATGATATTGTCCTGATAGCAGGTAAAGGACATGAAACGTATCAGGAAATAGGCGGGAAAAGATATGCATTTAATGACAGGGAGGTTTTGGAAGAGGCGATAAAACAGCTTATGAAAAATAAGTGAGCTGTTTTTGCATCAACACCAGAAGAGATGATGGGGCTATTGAAGCTTGAAGATATAGTGCAGGCGACCGGCGGCAGGGTGCTCTCCGGAACATCGGAGAAATTCCCGGGTATTTCTATTGATTCGAGAAGTATCAGAGAGGGAGAGCTCTTTGTTGCCCTGAAGGGTGATAATTTCGACGGCCATGACTTTATCAGTTCCGCGCTCAGTAAGCGGGGCTGGCGCCCTTGTCCAGTCTTCTCCTTCAGAACTTCCCGGAAACAAAACAGTAATACTTGTGAAAATACCCTTGCTGCACTCCAGGCCCTGGCGCGTTATCTCAGGTCAAGAATGGCCCTGCCGGTCATCGGTGTGACCGGGACAAACGGCAAGACAACCACAAAGGAGCTTGTTTCCTCTATCTTCGGACAGCATCATAAGGTGCTTAAGACAACGGGGAACCTCAACAATCATATAGGACTGCCCTTATGCATCGCCAGAATGGAGGGTGATGAGGATATCATGGTGCTTGAGATGGGCTCTAACCGGAAGGGAGATATCAAAGAGCTTTGCGAAATAGCTCTCCCGGATTTTTCGGTTGTAACAAATGTGGGGCCTGCGCATCTTGAGGGATTTGGCAGCCTTGAGGCTGTCAGGGACACTGATCTGGAGATACTCGCCTATGCCAAAGCCGCATCAGTAAACGGCGATGACGCCTTCTTGCTCGAAGGTGTAAAAAATTATAATGGCAGGCTGATTACCTATGGCATGAAAAATACTGCTGATGTCTATGCAAAGGACATTATGCTTGGGACGAGGGGGTCGGGGTTCAAACTCTGCTTTTCGGACAAAAGGAGGGTGGCTGTTAATCTGCAGTTGTCCGGGTTATTCAATATATACAATGCCCTTGCCGCAGCCTCTGCAGCAGATGCGCTTGGTATTGGACTAGAGGACATTAAAAACGGCCTCGAGTCTTTCGGCGGGGTGCCGATGAGACTGGAGATAATGGAGATGCTCGGGGCCCTTGTGATAAGCGATGTCTATAATGCCAACCCTGCTTCCATGGAGGAGGCCCTGAAAGAACTCGTCAGATTGAAAAGGAAAAGGACGATAGCTGTACTTGGCGATATGCTCGAACTCGGCGGCTATGCCCAAGAGGCGCATAAGAAACTGCTCAGGCTGGCTTCTGCTTTGAAGATAGAAGTCCTGGTAGCTGTAGGGCCTGAGATGGGCAGGGCAGCAGAGGAATTTAAAGGGACCTGTTACAAGGCAGAAAATTCAGACAGCGCACGGTCCGTCTTATTAAGCATATGTCGTGAGGGAGATGCGATTCTCATAAAAGGTTCAAGAGGCATGCGTATGGAAAAAGTCCTCCCGAAAGAGGATTCTGCAGGCCTGGGAGAGGGGAAGAATGCTCTATAGGATTTTATACGGTATGCATGACATCTTTTCTCCGATGAATGTTTTCAGGTATATAACGTTCAGGGCCGCACTGGCAGTGATCTCCGCAATGCTGCTGTCGCTTTTCATCGGCCCCAGGATCATAAACTGGCTCAAGAAGATAAGCATTACCCAGCAGATACGTGATGACGGACCTCAGACCCATCTGAAGAAAACAGGGACCCCGACCATGGGCGGCATAATAGTAATCGCCTGCATCCTCCTGTCAATGCTGATGTGGGGCGACCTGGAGAACATATATATATGGATAATGATCCTGTCCCTCGTCGGCTATGGCGGCATAGGCCTGCTTGATGATTACCTTAAGGTGATCAGGAAAAATCCCAAAGGGCTTCGCGCCTGGTACAAATTCGGCGCACAGATACTGCTGGCGCTCGTCATTGGCGTCGTACTTTACATAAACCCCAATGACCCTTTCAGGTCTGTCCTCAGCGTGCCGTTTTTCAAACGATGGCTTCTGGAACTCGGCTGGTTCTATATACCTTTTTCAGTCCTTGTCATTGTCGGCTCATCGAATGCCGTCAACCTGACCGACGGCATTGACGGACTTGCCATCGGGCTTGTAGGTGTTGCCTCTCTGGCAAACATGATACTGGTTTATATTTCCGGGAATGCAAAATTCGCCCAGTACCTCCAGGTCCTCTATCTGCAGGGCACAGGGGAACTCACAGTATTTTGCGGAGCGATGCTCGGGGCCTCCCTGGGGTTCCTCTGGTTTAACTCATATCCTGCCGAAGTCTTCATGGGAGATGTAGGGTCATTGAGTCTCGGCGGGGCGCTTGGGACTCTGGCTATCATAACAAAGCACGAGATCGTGCTTGCGATAGTAGGGGGCATCTTTGTTATCGAGACCTTCTCTGTAGTCTTCCAGGTAGCTTCCTTCAAGCTGACAGGCAAGAGGATATTTAAAATGGCGCCTATACACCATCACTTTGAACTCAAGGGATGGCATGAATCAAAGGTGATCGTGCGGTTCTGGATTGTTGGTATAATGCTTGCGTTGCTGAGTCTGGCGACGCTGAAACTGAGGTGAGATATGAAAGTGAAAAGTGAAAGGTTAAAAGTGAAAAGTGAAAGCTCAAGAGTTAAAGGCAGCGGAATTTCCATATTAGTTTATGTTTTGTTTTTTTTACTTTTCACTTTTCACTTTTCACTTTTCACTGTCGTTTACGCAGATGACATACAGTCAAGGGCCGCGGTTGTGATGGATGCGGCAACAGGAAGGGTGCTCTATGCAAAAAATCCTGAGTTGAGACTGCTGCCTGCAAGCACCACCAAATTGATGACCGCCCTGGTAGTTATCGAGAAGGCGAAGCTGACGGATGTTGTTACTGTGAGCCAGAGGGCTGCCAGCGCTCCGCCGACAAAGGCAGGGCTCAAGGCCGGCGATAAAGTCACTATCGAGACACTGCTGTATGCAGCGCTGATGAAATCCGCCAATGATGCGGCAGTGGCGCTGGCGAAGGCTGTAGCCGGCTCTGAAGAGGAATTCGTTGCTCTGATGAATATGAAGGCCCTGGCAATAGGAGCAAATAATACACATTATATTAATGCCAACGGCCTGCCTGGGAAGGGACAGTACATAACAGCATATGACCTGTCAAAGATAATGAGGCATGCGATCAAATATCCTGTGCTCAAAGAGATACTCGGAACAAGGATAACCGAGATTGCGACCGAGACAGGCAAAACAATGTTCATAAAGAACACCAACAAGCTTTTGTGGTCTGACGAGGAACTTTTGGGAGGTAAGACAGGCTATACGAACCAGGCAAGACACTGTTTTGTCTGCGCCGGAGAGAGGGGTAATGAGACCCTTATAGTTGCACTGCTTGGCAGTCCGCGAAGGGACCTGCTCTGGAAAGAGACAGAGGCGTTGATGGGGGTCGGGACAAGGGTCCTGAGTAACACTGAAGAGCCTGTTGTCTATCTGAGCAGGGCAGACTATGACGCTGCAAACCTGACCAAGGCAGCATACACCCAAAAAACGTCTGTCAGGGTTGCGAAAAAGAAGCTATAGAGGCAGGAAGATGAAAAAGCATCAGGTTGTTACAGCTGGAAGTAAAGTGACAAAAAAGAAGCATCAGGTTGTTACAGCTGATAGTAAAGTTAAAAAAAAGAAGCAGTTGGCAGGACATAAAAAGAGCAGAAAAATCATTGCAAAGAACAAAAAATTAAAAAATACGAACATAGCCCAAAAAGGCAGCGATAGTGATAAAGGGTAAGAAAATAACGGTTGTAGGGCTTGCGCGGAGCGGCGCAGGCGCAGCGAGACTTTTGTCTCTAATGGGAGCTGAGGTCACGGTCACTGACAAAAGGCCTGAGGTTGAGCTGATTGACATGGTCAAAGAACTGGGTCCATCAGTTAAGCTTGCGCTGGGAGGTCATCCTGAAGAAGTTTTTGCTGCTGCTGACCTGATCGTCGTCAGCCCCGGAGTGCCTCTTGAAATCAGGCCCATTGCCTCTGCAAAGGCAAAGGGAATACCGGTCATAGGTGAACTGGAGCTGGCCTATCAGATAATGCAGGGGTTAGGGGTTAGTGATCTGGGGTTAGTGAAAGACGCGGCTTTAATCCCCAATCCCCAATCCCCGATCCCTTTTCTGGCTATTACAGGCAGCAACGGGAAATCGACCACTACGACCCTGCTGGACCATATGATGAGGAAGGCGGGCTTCAATACAGTTTTCGGAGGCAATATCGGCAATGCGCTGACAGAGGAGATACTTAAGGTGGTAAAAAGTAATGAGTTAACGAGCAAAAAGTGAAAAGTCGGAACAGATGAGGAGAAAACCTTTCACCTTATCACTCATTCACCTTTCACCTGATTTTTTTGTTGTCGAGGTTTCGAGCTTTCAGCTCGAGGCTATTGACAGCTTCAGGCCCCACATAGCCTCTATACTCAATATTACCCCTGATCATCTGGACAGATACCATTCGATGACAGAATACCGTGATGCAAAGGCCGCTATATATCAAAACCAGCGAAGCAGCGACTTCCTTGTATTGAATGCTGATGACCCTGGGGTGCTCGATCTTTACAATCTGCATTTCAGGCCGGGAAATCCTGAGCAGGCCGAAGGTCTATTTTTTCAGCCGCAACAGGGAAGTCGAGGGCATTTATTACAAAGATGGAAAGGTGTACTGCAATATGCCTGATATAGCATGTACTGCATATCTGATCGATGCTGATGAAATCAGGATAAAGGGTGTCCATAACCTGGAAAATGCGATGGCTGCCTCAGCCATGGCCCTCCTTGCAAACTGCCCTCCTGAGGCTGTCGTAGAGAGCATGAAGGAATTTAAGGGACTGGAGCACAGGCTGGAACTGGTAAGAGAACTTGACGGAGTCAAATACATCAATGATTCCAAAGGCACCAATGTGGGCGCTGTAGTGAAGTCTATCGAAAGCTTCCAGGAGCCGTTGTCCTCATAGCAGGGGGAAGGGACAAGGCAGGTGATTTTTCCGTGCTCAGGGAACTGGTCTCTCAAAAGGTCAGGGCGGTTGTCCTGATAGGAGAGGCCTCGGGCAAGATAAAAGATGCGCTGGGAGATGTGACAGATACGCTGATGGCCAAAGATCTGGCAGAGGCTGTCACGATGTCCCGTCAAATGGCGAAAAAAGGGGACGTAGTACTTCTGTCGCCGGCCTGTGCGAGTTTTGATATGTTCAGGGATTATGAAGACAGGGGAAGGCAATTCAAAAAATTAGTCATGGAGTTAAAGGACAGCAATGCATAACCGGCCAGGGGATGAACATGCCTGTTGCCAGGACGTATGACAAGGTCCTGCTTTTTATCATGCTTGTGATGCTGGCCTTCGGGGCGCTGATGATATACAGCTCGACTGCTGTGATCACCCCGCTACTTGCAAAGAAGAAGATAACTGAATTCTACTATTTCAAAAGACATATGTTTACCATGGTCCTTGGAACTCTTGCCATGCTGATCGCCTACAGGCTGAAACCATCCTTTTTGAAAAAGATATCAGTGCCGCTGCTCGTATTTTCATTCTGCCTCCTGCTGCTCGTCTTTCTCCCCTATATCGGGGTGACCGCAGGCGGAGCAAGGAGATGGATAAGATTATGGCCGACGACCTTCCAGCCATCTGAACTCGTGAAACTCGCCATGGTCATCTTTCTTGCAAAATACATGTCTGCTGCGGATTACAGCACGGAGAATTTCAGGTCTTTTGCAAAGCCTGTGCTCGTTATGGCTGTTTTTCAGGTAGTATTTCTTAAACAGCCTGACTTCGGCGCAACAATGAGCCTTGGTCTTCTGACCTTCGGTATGCTCTTCATCTCCGGGATGAGGCTGAGGTATCTCGCCTCTGTTTTGGTGCTTGCGATACCGATCATATATCAAGCTTGTTATGGAGCCGTATCGGCTCAGGAGGATCACCTCCTTCATTGATCCGTGGAAAGACCCCCAGGGCAGCGGTTTTCAGCTCATACAGTCTTTTATCTCTATAGGGAGCGGAGGGCTCACAGGCCTGGGTCTTGGTGAATCAAAACAGAAACTGTCATTTCTGCCGGCCTCTCATACTGACTTTATCTTCTGCCTTGTCGGAGAGGAGCTTGGATTGATCGGTGCAGCGCTTGTCATAGCGCTTTTTCTAATGCTGTTTTTAAGGGGCATTACAGTTGCCAACAGGTCCAGGGACAGCTTCAATTATTACCTGGCCTACGGTCTGACCATGATGATATCGATACAGGCGCTTATAAATTTTGCCGTTGTCACGGGAATGGTCCCGACGAAGGGACTCCCCCTGCCGTTTATGAGCTACGGAGGCTCTGCCTTGCTGGTGAATATGGCTGTCATAGGATTGCTCCTGAGGATATCAAAGGGAGACGATGACGTGATTGCTGAAGACAACAGCGCTATCATCGCAAAAAAGATTGCGAAAAGAAATATTTATGGCAGGAAGGGGTATTGCCGTTGAAGGTGATGATAGCAGGAGGAGGAACAGGAGGTCATCTCTTTCCGGGACTTGCCATTGCAGAGGAGTTCAAAAAAAGGGACAACAGCACCGGGATAGTCTTTGTCGGGACAGAGCACGGGATCGAGGCAAGGGTGCTCCCGAGGGAAGGATATGTGCTGAAGTTTGTCAGGGCAGAGGGTATAGTCGGGAAGTCGTTTGTCAGGAAGGTGAAGTCCATAGCCAAGGTATTCCTCTCGCTGCTGGATTCAAACCGGATACTCAATGAGGTCATGCCGGACATAGTGATCGGGGTCGGAGGATATGCCTCAGGCGCTGTTGTGCTGATCGCGCATTTGAAATCCATCCCTACAATGATCCATGAACAGAATTCCGTCCCAGGGACTGCCAACAGGATATTGAGCAGGTTTGTCGACCAGATCTGCGTTACATGCCAGGAGAGCCTTTCTGTCTTTCCCATGGGCAAGACGTTTCTTACCGGCAATCCCATACGGCCGAAGATACTCAGAGGAGAGCGCGAGGCAGCAGTGAGACTCTTTTCCCTTGATAAGGACATGTTTACCGTGTTTGTCTTCGGAGGCAGTTCGGGCGCACAGTCAATTAACAGGTCGATGGTCTCTGCCCTGAACTTTCTCGGTGATTTCAGGGAAAGGGTCCAGTTCCTCCACCAGACAGGCGAGAAGGATTATGAGAGTGTTCGCGAGGCTTACAGAAAGGCCGGTTTTAAAGGGACTGTGGCGCCTTTTATCTACCAGATGGCTGAAGCATATGCTGTAGCGGATATGGTCATCTCACGGGCAGGCGCAACAACGCTTGCGGAGATTACGGCGCTTGGGAAACCCTCTGTTGTTGGTCCCTTATCCGTATTCAGCAGGACGGCACCAGGAATTCAACGCGATAAAACTCAGGGAGATGGGGGCGGCCTTCGTTGTTTTTGACAATGAAATGAACGGAGAGGTGCTCGCTAAGCATATACGGGAGATGCTTGAAAATGAGTCCGGCAAAAAAGGAAATGCAGAGGGCCAGCAGGGGGCTCGGAAGGCCTGATGCCAGCAACAGGATCGTTGACATCGCACTGAGCCTGATGAAGAATTATCCGGCGAAGAGGCGGCAAAAAAGGTGATCGGAGATGTTTGAAAAATACAGGGTGATACATTTTGTAGGGATAGGCGGTGTCGGGATGTCCGGCATAGCAGAGGTGCTTTTTAATCTGGGTTATGAAGTGAAAGGCTCTGACCTGAGAGAGTCTGAAACAACGAAAAGACTGGCAGACAATGGGAATGAAAGTCTATATAGGCCACAGGCAGGAAAATATTGAGGGCGCCCATGTTGTGGTCATTTCCTCTGCCGTGTCCGGCGATAATCCTGAGGTGGTCTCTGCAAAGAAGACTGTCCATTCCTGTTATCCCGCGCGCGGAAATGCTTGCTGAGCTTGCCCGTCTGAAATACAGCATACTGGTTGCGGGATCGCACGGCAAGACAACAACAACGTCCCTGATATCCACAGTGCTGGGCATGGGCGGCTTTGACCCCACGATCATCATAGGCGGCAAACTCAAGGGCATAGGAAGCAACGCGAAACTCGGGGAAGGACAGTTCCTGGTGGCCGAGGCTGATGAAAGCGACGGCTCATTCCTGAAGCTTTCCCCTACGCTCGCTGTTGTGACGAATATCGACAGGGAGCATATGGATTATTTTAAAGACATGGAAAGCCTGAAACACGCCTTTTTATCGTTTATAAACAAAATACCGTTTTACGGTGACCGCCTTTGTATGCTGGGAAAATAATACAGTCAGGGAACTCATACCGTCGATCCACAGAAGATTTATCACCTACGGGCTTTCAGATGAGGCCGATATCCATGCCGCGAATATCGAGAGAGGCTTCATGTCGACCAGCTTTGATGTGGTCCATAAAAAAGACATGATCGGAAGATTTTCTCTTCCGATACCCGGCATGCACAATGTGCTCAACGCGCTTGCCTGTATCGGAGTTGCGCGGGAATTGAAGATGGAAGCCCCTTCGATCATGGAGGCGCTGGAGTCCTTCAGCGGCATACAGAGGAGATTTGAATTCAAGGGAGAGGCCAGTGGCATAAAGGTATACGACGATTATGGTCATCACCCGACAGAGATAAGGGCAACGCTGGCTGCGGCAGCAGAAAACAAAAAATATCTGAAGGACAAAGGCAGGCTCTTTGTGATCTTCCAGCCCCACAGATATACAAGGACCGCTGACCTTATGGATGTATTTGCCGGGTCCTTCGCAGATGCCGATGTGCTGGTGCTGCTTGATATATACCCTGCAGGAGAAAAACCGATTGAAGGAATAACCTCGGATGTCCTTGCCGGAAAAATCAAGACTGAAAGGCAGCGTGAAGTTATCAGGACCGACAGGGAAGGCGCTTTGGAGCATGTTGTCACTGAGATGAAAAAAGGCGACATCCTCCTTACCCTTGGCGCCGGGGACGTATGGAAGCTCGGAGAAAAAGTGCTGGAGAGGCTCAATGCTGATTAGCCAAAAGGAATGGGAAGATGCCTTTAAAGGGACATTCAGCGGTGACGTGGAGTTCTGCATAGCGATGAAGAATTACACCAGCCTGGCTATCGGCGGACCTGCAGACGTAATGGTAAGTCCTTCTGACCCGATGTCGCTGAAAAATATAGTGCTGATGTTGAAGAAAAAAAATATTCCGTTTCTGCCGCTTGGCGGAGGGACGAATATCCTTGTCAGAGACAGCGGGCTTGACGGGGTTGTAATCAATTTCAAGGCATTCAGGATGATGCAGGTGATCCGGGAAGAGGACAATGAGGTCG
This sequence comes from uncultured Nitrospira sp., assembly GCA_963813295.1. Lineage (GTDB taxonomy): Bacteria > Nitrospirota > Thermodesulfovibrionia > Thermodesulfovibrionales > UBA6898 > JAOUFP01. Next base: position 45,609 of record CAWEYN010000020.1, on the reverse strand, counting down.
AACTTTTTGTTGAAGCAGGCGTGCCTCTGCAGATGCTCGTGAACTTCTGCAAGGAAAAGGGATACGCAGGCATTGAAGGCCTCACAGGGATACCCGGGACATTCGGAGGCGCAATATGCGGGAATGCCGGCTCCTACGGCTGCGAGATAAAGGATGTGGTCAAGTCAGTCGTGATCATGTCCTCTGACGGCAGGCTCGACAGGATTGATGCCAAAGACCTCGGGTTTGGTTACAGGAGGTCCGGGATAAAGCCGTCAGATATTGTCCTAAACGCAAATGTCCTTCTGCACAAGGACGATAAAGACCTGGTTGCCGGGCGTGCGCAGAAATATCTTGCAGAGAAAATGAAGACCCAGCCGATCTCTGCCAGGTCAGCCGGATGTGTCTTTAAGAACCCTGAGGGAAGATCCGCAGGCAAGCTGCTTGATGAAGCAGGCTGCAAGGGCATGAAGGCCGGCAATATTGAGGTGAGCAGTGTACATGCGAATTTCTTTGTCAACAGCGGCAACGGTACAGCATCGGATTACATAAGGCTTATGCATGAAGTGTCTTTGATCGTAGAGAAAAAATTCGGCGTTGTGCTGGAGCCTGAAATAAGAGTTATCGGAAGGGGATGAATATATGAGGAGAAAAGACCTCAGGGAAAAGAAGATAGGTGTTCTGATGGGAGGCAGGTCAGCTGAGAGGGAGGTTTCACTGAAAAGCGGAACAGCAGTATATAACTCCCTTCGCAGCCTTAAATTTAATGTAGTGGCGATTGACGCAGGAGAAGACCTCTGCACTGTCTTAAAGAGGCGGAAGATCGAAATCGCCTTTATAGCCCTCCATGGCGGACACGGCGAAAACGGCGCTGTACAGGGCATGCTCGAGATTATGGGCATACCGTATACAGGCTCGGGGATCCTCGCCTCAGCCCTTGCAATGGACAAGGAGGCCTCGAAGAAAGTTTTTCATTATCACAATATCCCCATGCCTGCATTTAAAATAGTTCAAAGTTCAGAGTTCAAAGTTCGGAGTTCAAAAAGTGATACAAAACGCAGAACTCCTGAACATCGCACTCAGAACAGGCTTTCCCCTGCCCTGGGTAATAAAGCCTGCTACCGAGGGTTCGAGTGTCGGGGTGGAGATAGTAAAAGACAGCTCAGGCTTGAAGGCTGCGCTGAAAAGGGCATTTTCCTATGGGGAAAAGGTCATAGCAGAGGAATATATCAAGGGGCAAGAGGTCCAGATCGGCATATTGAATAACAGGGTCCTCGGCGGTGTTGAAGTCAGACCATCCCTTGAATTTTATAATTATGAGGCCAAGTATACAGCCGGGCTGACAGAGTATATCTTCCCGCCTCAGCTGCGGCAAAAAGTCTATGACACTGCAAAGGACAAGGCCCTGGAAGCCCATAAGGCGCTCGGCTGCAGCGGCGCAACAAGGGTTGATCTGATAATTGATGCTCAGGGCAGGCCCTTTGTGCTTGAGGTCAATACTATCCCGGGCATGACTGAAACAAGCCTGCTTCCAAAGATTGCCAAAAACGCAGGAATCGGATTTGGTGAACTCCTGACACGGATACTCGGAGACATATGTTGAGAAAGAATAAAAAGACCAGAAAGAACGTGGCAATGAACAGACACAAAGCGGAAAGGTTTATTACGGCCGCAAAATACTTTGGGTTTGTTGTGCTGCCTGTACTGATGGTCGTTGCAGTAATCTATATGGCGTCGGGTATCGTAAAATCAGCGTTCCGGGTCAGGAGTGTTGTTATAACCGGCAATGAACACCTGACGGACGATGAGCTGAAAACCATGGCAGGGCTCGGCACTGACGAAAATCTGATCACGGTCTCAGGCAGGAGGATATCCTCGAAGATGATGGAATCACCATGGATGCGTTCCGTGGCTGTCAGAAAGGAATTCCCTGACAGACTCCTTATCCATATCAGCGAAGCGGAGCCTTTTGCGCTGCTTGACATGAAGGGTAAGCTCTTTATTGTAGATGACCGCGGGACCATGCTGGAGGAACTCAGAGATATAGCAGTCCCTTTTCTCCCGGTAATATCGAGCAACCCTTATCAGGAAAAAGGGGCTTTCCAGGAAGCGATAATCCTTGCAAAGGCGATAAAAAATACCGGGCTTCTCTCCGGGAAGGACCACATAGAGATAATCTCGCATAAGCCCCAGGAGATGTCAGTGAATATCGACGGTATTGTTGTCAAGGTGGGTGAGGGAGAATACGAAGACAAGCTCGCGAGACTGACAGATATCGAGGAAGAGATAAAGAGCAGGAATATTTCTGTGGATTATATTGACCTGAGGTTTGCCAACAGGGTGCTGGTCAGTCCTGTCAACGAGGTGGTCAGATAATGAGCGGAAATCTGGTGGTAGGGCTCGATGTCGGGACTTCAAAGGTCTGTGCTGTTGTGGCGGAACTCAACGACAGAGGAGTCAATGTCCTTGGTATTGGTGAATCAGCTTCAAAGGGTCTCAGGAAGGGTATTGTAATAAATATGGACGCAACAGCGGATTCCATAAAAAAGGCTGTCATGGACGCTGAAAATTCCGCCGGCGTCAGGATTAAATCCGTTTTAGCAGGGATATCCGGGGCCCATATAAACGGACTGAACAGCTATGGCGCGGTAGGCATACGCGGCAAAGAGGTGAGGCCTCTTGACAGGGAACGGGCGATAGACTCTGCGAAGGCCATATACATACCGCTTGACAGGGAAGTGCTGCATGTCATACCCACAGAGTTCATCCTGGATGGACAGGAAGGGATCATCGACCCGGTCGGCATGGCAGGAGTCAGGCTTGAGGCCAAGGTGCATATCATAACCGCTCTGGCCTCTTCAGTCCAGAATCTCATGACATGCTGTGAAAAGGCCGGACTGGATGTTGCTGATATTGTTTTTAGCCCCATTGCTTCTGCCGGTCGCAACGCTTTCCAGGGATGAGATGGAATGCGGAGTGGTCCTTGTGGATATCGGAGGAGGCACAACAGACATAGTCTTTCTCAAGGACGGTGCATTACGCCATGCCTCGGTGCTCGGCGTAGGCGGAGCGCATGTGACCAATGATATTGCTGTAGGACTCAGGATAAACGTAAACGAAGCCGAGAAGCTGAAAAGGTCATATGGGGCCGCATTTGCAGGGATGGTGAATGCTAAAGATGAGGTGAGTATGAATCAGGCAGGCGGAAACGCAAAAACAATACCTGCCAAGTATATTTCCGAGATCATACAACCGAGGTGCGAAGAGATGCTCGGGATGATCAGAAGAGAGATAAAGGCATGTTTCGGCTATGAGCTTGCAACCTGCGGCGTGGTATTTACAGGAGGGGCGTCTCTTCTGAGAGGGTTTGACAAGATGGCTGAGTCCATGCTCGGATTGCCTGTGAGAATCGGCCAGCCTGTTAACATCAAGGGGCAGATGGCTGCTGTGAAGGGCCCTGCCTATTCAACAGGCGCCGGACTTCTCACCTACGGTCACGAGTCTTCACATAACAGGGTGCTTCATGCAGATGTTTTTGAGGACGCTGTTGCGGGGATAAAAGGCTGGTTCAATGGTTTATTGGGTAACAAAGTTCAAATACAGTTAAATAACAGAAAAGAAGGGGGTATGTTATGTTTGAAATCGAAGAAGTAAAGGGGCAGAACGCCAAGATCAGGGTTGTGGGTATCGGTGGTGCGGGTGGAAACGCGATCAACAATATGATAGCCTCAAACCTGCATGGTGTGGAATTTATCGCAATAAACACTGACCTTCAGGTACTGGAGACATCTCTTGCATCTGTAAAGATCCAGATCGGCAAAGAACTTACAAGGGGCCTGGGCGCAGGTTCCAATCCGGAGATCGGAAGACAGGCAGCGATAGAGGACAGGGCCGCTATCATGGAATGCCTTGACGGCTGTGATATGGTATTTATCACTGCAGGCATGGGCGGAGGAACAGGCACCGGCGCCGCGCCTGTGGTGGCCAGCATCGCAAAGGAACTGGGGGTCCTTACCGTAGGTGTGGTAACGAAACCGTTTTTCTATGAGGGCAAAAAAAGGTCCCAGAACGCTGAAGAAGGAATGAAGGAGCTTACCACCTGCGTTGATACCATGATTGTTATCCCCAATGACAGGATAAGCCTTGTAGTTGATAAGGGCACGCCGATGCTCAAATGCTTTGCAATAGCCAATGATGTGCTAAAACATGCTGTCCAGGGGATCTCTGATATTATCCTTGTACCAGGTCTGATAAACGTGGACTTTGCGGATGTTAAGACCATCATGGATAGCATGGGCCGCGCAGTCATGGGTTCCGGCACGGCAAAAGGAGAAGGAGGCGCTTTCGAGGCCGCCAAGAAGGCGATATCAAATCCGCTCCTTGAAGATTCTTCGATTGAAGGCGCAAAGGGGATACTGATAAATATAACCGGAGGGCTGGAACTCTCGCTGAGCGAGGTCCAGGCAGCTACGTCCCTTATTTACGATTCTGCGCACGAAGATGTCAATGTGATATTCGGAGCAGTCATAGACCCTGATGTTGAAGACGAAGTCAGGGTCACGGTCATAGCAACCGGCTTTGAAAACAGGAAAGAGAAGGTCGAACTGCCGCAGATCAGGAAATGGACGCCCAAGAAAGAACCTGTGCTTATGAAGGCCACAGAAAGGGTGATTTCAAAGAGCATTGATTATTCATACGAACCCGCTTCCCTGCCAAGGGACATTTTTAATTATGAGGATGCGGTCGATCTCCCGGCATTTTTGAGAAAATCAAACCTTAAAGAGTTATAAAGCTCTCCTCACACAAGAGGCTTCCACCCCCCTGGGAGCCTCTTCCTCTCTTTTTTGGAGGCAAGAGCTCGATAATTAAAGATTTGAATGACTATCTTTACCGGAGTGGAAAATGAAATTAATTTTTTCTTTGCTACTGATATCATTTTTTTTAACAATAGTTCCTTGTCTGGCAGAAAATGAAGAAAAGGTTTACACCGACCAAGATTTAAGTGAACTCGATTACGAACATAAAACAGAAAATATAATGAATCAAAAAAAACAACAGATAATAGAAGAACAAACACCGCAGCAAATAGTAGAAGAAAAAATAAGACTGCAAGAGCAACAAAAAGAAATTCAACAACAGCAAACACAAATGAACATAAAAAAAGTTATTGAGAATACAGAAACAGCAGCGGGAACATTTTTATTTTTCTTTATAATAATGCCTGGTATATATTGGATAATAGCCCTTGTAAGTGTCTTGAAAAACGAATTTACAGAATCAAACAAAATTATATGGTTTCTGGCTATAACCTTTTTACCTATAATCGGACCAATACTATATTTGTTCATAGGAGATAAATATAAAATCTATCCGTACGAAAACGATCCTAATTACGAAACAATAAGAAGACAAATGTCAGTCCGCATAAAACAAGCCCCAAAAGGCTCCCGGGTTCAATTGTAATCAACTAAGCGTCCTAATCTATCCGAAAAGAAAATTGTTGTTTGAAAATTCTATCTATTTGCTTCCCCTTGGACTCAACACCAGTGATATCATTTGACGAAGGGTATGTTACGGATGGTATTGAACAGAAATGGAAGAGGAGCGAGCATCAGATCCTTCCTGTACCTGACACCTGCAATCGTATAGTCAGCGCTGAAGGTTTCAATCATAAATCCGTCGGATAATGGCTGACATCTCAACTTCTTAAAGGAACTAAACTAACTAAGGCGCATAATTGGACAATTGCGTCTTCCATGGTAAAAGGTACAGTAAAGGGAGGCGAAGCGCGACAAAGCCAAACCCTCCGTGCGAAGCGTGCAGAGAGCGGCGGGCATCTATTATAAGCCCATTTGGCCGAGCTGCCGAACATAACCGACACGGCGCGGCTTTTGTATTGCGGGAGTCATTCGACGCCCTTGGTAAAGAGTAAGCAGAAATCTGAATATAAACGAGGTGTTACAACTCACATTGATCAAGGAAGTGCTTTTGCTGGTTTGCGGTTTTATGCTGGTGTTCATCTAACTGTCCATCATGCGCAAAAGAAGGTCCGGCGGATGATGGCCGCTGATAGGCTCGCTAATGCGATCGAGAAGGCCGGCAGCATAAGGTCTAAAACGCCGGAGATACAGGTACAAGGCTGAGCATGACGGAGAAGTAGGAATACCCACGAACGGAGGCGGTCCGGAGGCTCATCTCTCTGCCGGAGATGCTGATCCACTTTTTGAGTCGGCCCCGCCTGAAAGCATCTCCGTGGCCCCGACGGATGAGCCCGCTCAGCATCATCCTCACCGCAGACGACGGGATAACGTGGCACATGCGCAGATCCCTGGATCATAGTTACCTTCATTTACCGCGGTCACCTCCGGCAAGGCTCCTCGTTTATTGGACAGATGAGTGGGGGGGAGCACCATTGTCCCAATCAGACCCTATGGAGTAATAGCGCCTAGCAGTTTCAGAGAGGGCAGAATCGGGTTCTTTCGCTCGCTAGTGACGTGTCGGAAATCTGCATAATTCTTCCGGTATCCCTCACAGCTAGAGCTTTTGGCAAAAAACGGGTGAAAGCAGGTGTTCATCGCGAAATAACTTCTCACAGAGATAAACGATGTTGGCAATGCCGCTGATTCTGCAGGTTATAAGCGGAAATTTTTAAAGACAAGACATTCTTTATCCAAAAACTGCAAAGTATGTCCATACCTATCTGGAGAGAGAAGCACAACTTGCGTTGACACAGAGGGGCCAGTGCGCTAGCATGGGCATATGATCCAGTGCGTTGCAAGCGATGAAACACCTGAGCAGTGTTCTGTGCGGTGCTCGTATGCCGGGATGACGTAATTACACTTTAATGAGGAGTTTGAAGTGCAAGAAAGAGAAATAAATATCGATGACAAGCCTCGCATAAAAGTCTTGATAATCGAGGACGACGAGGGAGATGCAGAGTTAATCTGCAGGTTCCTCTCGAAAGCCGAAAATATTTATTTCGATACCGAACGTGCGGGACTAATGTCTGCGGGAGTAGATTTGCTTGGGAAGAAGAATTTTGACGTCATTTTATCAGATCTGGGATTGCCGGATAGTGTGGGGGTGGAAACATTAGTAAAACTTCATAGCCGTTATCCGGATATTCCCATGATCGTGCTGACCGGCCTCGATGACGAAAACACCGCACTATGTGCGGTGCAGAACGGCGCTCAGGATTATCTGGTCAAAGGCCAGATTAACACCAGTCAGTTGATTCGCTCTATCCGGTATGCCATGGAACGCCAGAAACTCATAACTGAGCTCGAAAAGAGACTCAAAGAGATAAAAACTCTTCAGGGACTGCTGCCCATGTGCGCCTGGTGCAGAAATATTCGTGACGACAAGGGTTACTGGAAGAATCTGGAAGCCTACATCAGGGAACACACGGATACGGCTTTTTCTCACGGCATTTGTCCTAAATGTATGAAAAAGGTCAACCCTGAACTCTACGAAGAGATACAACGGGAAAATCCAGACCTCCTGGAACAGGAACGCAAGAAGAACGAACGGCAACAGTCAGATGAAACATGATGAAGGGACCAGCTATTCGAACCGTATACGCTCAAATACAGGCATATAACCTCCAGACCGCAGCTCGCGATGAAGAAAAAGAGTGTCATCTTCAGAACCTTCTATTATCATAACACGAAGCTGTCCATCCGCCGTCAGCACCTAAGATTGCAATCAGGTTTTTCTTTAGGGTCCTTCATTGAGTACCAGCCAGTAAAGCCCCAACTGATTCACTGCCTCTGCGAATTGATTAAAGTCCACAGGCTTGCGGACATAGCTGTTTGCCCCCAGTTTGTAACTTTCAATCCGGTCTTTGTCCTCATTCGATGTGGTAAGAACGACAACAGGCAGGAGTTTTGTCCTTTCATCGGCCCGGATACGGAGCAACACCTCAAGCCCGTCCATCCTCGGCATCTTTAAATCAAGCAGGATCATCTGGGGCATAACGCTCATGTCGCGGCCCGAGAATTTGCCGGTGCCGAAAAGGTATTCGAGGGCCTCTACCCCGTCCTGGGCCACGATTATCTCGTTCATGATATTATTCTTCTTGAGCGCCCGTAGAGTGAGCTGCACGTCGTCGGGATTGTCTTCAACTAAGAGAATGATTTTTGTTTTCATGATGTCCTCCTAAAAGGTTTCGAATTTCGGGTTTGCAGTTAAATCGAAACACGAAGCCCGCTACTGTTTCTATAACGTAAAATATACCGTCGTGCCCCTGTTCAATTCGCTTTCGATCCAGACCTGCCCGCCGTGGCGATTGATGACGCGTTTTACTGTGGCAAGGCCGATCCCTGTGCCGGGGAATTCCTCGTTCTTGTGCAGCCGCTGGAAGGGGCTGAACAACTTGCCAGCATAGGCCATATCGAAACCCACGCCGTTATCCTTCACATAGAATATTTTGGCATTTTCCCTGTAGGTGACCCCGAATTCTATCACACTCCTCGTGGCCTTTTCACTAAATTTCCACGCATTGGAAAACAGGTTCTCCAGCGCCACGGTCAGGAGTCGGGCGTCACCGTATGCGGTAAGACCGTCGGCAATGACGAATTCCGCGGACCGTTCGGGGTGGCTTTGCGCCAGCCTTCCCGCAACGTCCTTCCCGATGACGCTCAGGTCGACACGTTCACGGTTCATTTCGCTGCGGGTGACGCGGGACAGTTTGAGAAGGTCATCGATGAGGTGCCCCATCCTTGATGGTGGCATTCCGGACCCGGTCAAGGTAGCTTTTGCCTGTGTCGTCCAGCCTGTCCGCATAATCTTCGAGAAGGGCAAGGCTGAAGCCCTCGATGCTCCGGAGCGGCGAGCGGAGATCGTGGGACACGGAGTAGGAGAAGGCTTCAAGTTCCTTGTTGGAATTTTCGAGCTCGGCCGTGCGTTCGATCACGCGCGCCTCAAGCTCCCTGTTTAAGCTTCTGGATTTCCTCCTCCGCCTTTTTGCGCTCGACGATTTTCCAGACCGAATCCATCAGGAGCGTCATTTGGCTGACATCCCGCTCAGTGTATTCGGCGGGCCTGTTGGCAAAGCCTGCAACCGCAACGATACGGCTCTTCGCTGAAAACAGGGACGCTGAAGAAGCGGAGCAATGGAGCGTGGCCTTCAGGATAACCTTTCTTCAAGGGATGGGGAGCGGGAAAATCATTTACGATGATGGGCTTGCGCTGCCTGACCACTTCGCCCCAGATGCCGGTTTTTTCAAGCTTATAATCTGTCTGCGGGTTGGCGATCGTGCATTCAGTCATAACGTCCTTTGACCACGCGTGAAGGACAAAATCCTGTGTATCTTCATGGTAGAAATAGAGATACCCGAATTTACTGCCGGAAAGAGCAATCGCCTCATCAAGCGCAAAATCCAGCAGTTCCCGAAGCGACGAAGCGGGGTATTGCGAAATCCTTAAAATACTGTTGGTGCGCGCCTCATCGAGTTTAGCGAACTCCTCCGCCAGTCTGCGCTCCGTGATGTCGCGGGCCGCGGCAAACACGCCCAGGACGTTTCCGGCATCGTCGCGGTAGACAGCGGCATTGTAAAGCACCGGGGTAAGATGCCCGTTTTGGTGCCTGATATCGAGGGCATAGTCCGTGACCGAGCCTTCTGTGAATACCTGCTGATATCCTGCACGCGCTTTTTCCGGGTCCGTGAAGTAGTCGGAAAAATCGGTCCCGATCAGTTCATCGCGCCTCCGCCCTGTCACTTTTTCAGTGGCGACATTCACGTCCGTGATTTTTCCGTTCGCATCAATGGTCACGAGCGGGTCGAGGCTGGCTTCAATGAGGCTGCGGTTGTAGGCATTCGACATACGAAAAGCTTCCGCCTGTTTGTGCTCGGTGATGTCCCGGAAGGCGCCGATGACCTTCACGACCCGTGTGTCATCGCGAATGGCCCTGCCCACTGCTTCCACCCAGATCAATCGGCCCTTGGCCGTGATCAGTTGCAGTTCCAGGGAAAAATCTTTACCCTGCTCAATGGCCTCTTTTACAGCGGAGCTGATGACCGGCGCGCTCTCTGGCGCGTAAAAGGCAATGGCTGTTTCCACTGTCGGCAAGTACTCCGACGGCGACGTTTCATGTATCCGGTAGGTTTCCTCGGTCCAGTAGAGGGTGTTATTCTGCGGGTCCACTTCCCATCCGCCTACATGGGCGATGGCCTGGGTTTCATCGAGGAGGGTTGCCGTACGCTGCAATGCTTCATTCATCTTCTTGCGTTTTTCGATCTCTTTTTCGAGATCGTCATAAGACCCGCGCAATTTATCGGTCATCGCATTAAACGATCGGGAAAGCTCGGCAAATTCGTCATCGCCTTTGATATCGATCCGGTGCTCGGAGGTTTCCCTCTCCAATGATCGAGGCGCCGTCCCTGAGGCGCACGATGCGATCTGCAATCGTCCGGTTCATGGTCCATGAATTGATTATCACCGCTGCGGTAATGATAAGGAATGCGGTGATGATGCTCCAGCCTGCCAGGCTCAGGGCGGAGAACAGGTGCTGGCCTGCCGCTTCATGCAGCCTGCCCGCGAGTAATACCGTGTCATAGACTTTCATGTTGAGCTGGCTGATCAATCTGTTTTCTATTTCCTGGGAAAGTGCAGGGGAGTATGCGCCTGATACGGTCTTTTCACGGTTTTCCACTATGCCTGAGAAAAGGTTGAAGAGTGACCCGTGATCTTTTCCCAGCTCGGTCAGCAATACCCTGTCTTCGGGGTCCCTGAAGACTTGCGGGGCAGACTTCAGGAGACGGCCGATTTGCTCATGCTTGGCGAACCATTGAATTCTCGCCCGCTCGCTGTTATTCCGCACGTAATCGTTTCTGAGCGCAACCCGTTCGAATGCGCCGATAATGATCTCGCTGGAGACTTGCTGCGCTTCGACCGCTTTGTTGACGCGGTACATCGCAAGGACCAGCACGGGAATAATGACACATGCTGTGAGCACGGAAACAGCAACGTTGATTTGGAGCCTTTGTTTGACCTGCATTGTTCCGCCCTACCTTAGTATTCTTACCGCTTTAGGTTTGACTGATGCCAGACCGTCGAGATATATAAAATCAAGATAATTGGGGACCCTGGTCTCTCGGGTCAGCCCGCCTTCAATCGCCCAGCGCGATTCGTCTTCCAGGGCAAGAAGGAGTGACTGATCGAGCGACACGACTGAAGTCTGGTATCGGCCCAGATACTCGCGGACTATGGCTCTGTCTATCCCACTGAAATCGGCCACGATCTTTTGCGCCTCGTCCGGATTCTGTTTGACGAATTCCTCGGCCCTGATCAGGGCGCGTAACAACTTTTTGACCTTCCCGGGGTTATTGCGGATGAATTCCTGCGTCGCGACAATATTGAAGGTCCATGTGTAGATATCTTTGTCATAGAACGTGATGCCGCGATCGCCCAGCTTCTTTTGCGCATAGGTTACGTAGGGATTAAACGTGAGACGGCGTCGATGTCGCCATGTGCCAGGGCAGTCGGGAATCTCCTCCGCCTTCAGGTCAGATGATCTTTACATCTTTCCTTGAAATTCCATGGGTAGCCAACATGGCATCCAGGAAAAAATCCGAGGTCGTGCCTAACGTCGTCGCTATCTTCCTTCCTCTTGAGGTCTCTCGAGAGTGAGAATGCCCTTGTCCTTTCTTGCCATAATTGCACTGTTCCTGCTGGAAGTCTGGATAGTCGCGATTATGGATATTTTTTCTCCTTTCATGATGGCGAACATTACAGGTGTTTCGGCAACGGTCGCAAAATCCGCCTTTCCCTCCAGCACTTCCTTGAGGGCGGTCTTCCCGTAGGGATGCATGTGCGCGTATGACCTCTAATCCTTCCTCACGGTAATAACCCCGCGAATGTGCGATCTGCGGCAAGGACCGTCGTCCGGCGGTGGCAGAGTAGGCGATAGTGACTTTTTCGGCAGGGCCTGCAGACTTATGGTCTGTCGGAGTGCAGGCGAATAAACAGGCGAATAACGTTAATGCGGCCAGGGCAGCTGCCATCAAAACTGCAGATTGATGTTTAACTGTCATTATATTAATCATTTAGATTGAGCCCAGCCCCGGCAAGAGCAGCGGTTTTTTTATCTGCTGGATTCATTATCCTTCTTTCTTTTTGAAGGCTCTTTCAATTTTCTTAAATTATACAGTAACTCCAAAAAAAACATCTAGAACGGCAAGGGGTTCCATGGCGCAATATTATCAATAAATAGCATAAAATGTGTGTCATTATTAAATTGACAAACAATCAATATTTTGATAAAAAACAGATTAATATGATATGAAATATAAAGACAAAACAGAAGAGCAACTTATAAATGAATCAGCAGGACTGCATCAGCGTATTGAGGATTTGAAAGCAAAAGAAACCAGACGCAAGCTGGCAGAGTTTGTTAGTAATGTCTATCTTGTTGATCACAAGAGAAGTATCTTCATATGGGACAATAATAAATGAGCCAAGGGATGAAAAATAACCCCATCAGTATCCTGCTCGTAGAAGACAGTCCCGATGACGTCGTTTTGTTCAAGAGAATGCTTGGCAAGGCAAATACGGTCCAGTTTGAATTGACCCACTGTGATAAGCTAAGCAGTGCACTGACATTGCTGAGCAAAGGGAGCTTTGGAATCATTTTGCTGGACCTTTCACTTCCGGATGGCAAAGGGCTTGATACGGTCGTACGCACGCATGCTGCTGTGCCGAATGTCCCCATTGTGGTGATGAGCGGTTTGGGTGATGAAGAGCTTGCAGTCCGGGCATTACATGAAGGTGCACAGGACTACTTAGTGAAGGGTCAAGTTGACAGCAACCTTTTGATCAGGGCAATGAGATACGCTATTGAGCGCAAGCAGGCGGAAGATGCCCTGCGAAAAGCACACGATAAGCTTGAGTTGCGTGTTCAGGAACGGACTGCAGAGTTGACCAGGGCAAACGAGCGGCTCTCGCAGGAAATAGAGGACCGCAAGCAGGCGGCAAACTCACTCAGGGAAGCGCTCACGATAATCAAGCAATTAAAAGACCAATTGCATGAGGAGAATCTCTACCTTAGGGAAGAAATTGATCTGATACACTCACATAAGGACATCGTGGGCAACAGTGAAGCGATCAGGACTGTGTTGATGCAGATAGAACAAGTGGCGGCAACAGACTCGACGGTCCTGATCCAGGGGGAGACAGGCACAGGAAAGGAACTGGTCGCAAATGCCATCCATGGCATGAGTTCCCGGCAAGGACCGGCTCATGATTAAAGTCAACTGTGCGGCCCTGCCGCCGACCCTCATCGAAAGTGAACTGTTCGGCCGCGAAAAGGGCGCTTTTACCGGCGCGCTGTCAAAGCAAATAGGCCGTTTTGAGCTTGCGGATGCTTCAACGATTTTTCTGGATGAGATCGACGCCCTGCCGCTGGACCTCCAGGCCAAGCTGCTTCGGGTACTGGAGAGCGGTGAGTTTGAGCGCCTGGGCAGCCCCCGGACCGTGAAGGTCGACGTCAGAATCATTTCAGCGACGAACCGCGATCTTGCCAGGGTGGTCAGCGAGGGCGGGTTCCGGGAAGACCTTTACTACCGTTTGAATGTTTTTCAGATTATTGTGCCGCCTCTTCGTGAGCGTCGGGAGGACATATTGCCGCTCGTATGGTCTTTTGTAACAGGAGTTCAGCAAGAGGATGGGCAAGCGGATCGAATCAATACCGCAGAAGGGCGTTGAAGCCCTGCAAGCCTATCCCTGGCCGGGCAACGTAAGGGAACTGAGGAATGTTACCGAGCGTGCGATGATCATCACCACCGGACCTGTGCTGCATCTGGATGTGCCAAAGATTGCGCAGTCAGGTGCAGACCAGTCCGGGACTCTCGAAGAGGTAGAGAAACGGCACATTATCGAGGCCCTGAACACCACCGGATGGCGGGTAAGCGGCAAGAACGGTGCAGCAGAGATTTTAGGCATCAATCCAAAGACGCTTGAATCGAGGATGCAAAGACTGGGCATCCAAAGAAATAAGAAAAACTCCTAATAGAAGACGGCATCTTTTACCGCATCATTCCCCCGGTTCTCAGGCTTATAGATAAACCACGGAGGGAACTGAAATAACATAACGCCGAGTTTCCCGGAATTCTCAGGGGATACAGTCGACTCAATAAGAGGCAACTGCGAGATGTCCCCCCGGAATGAACACCTTTTCCTCATGATATAATTGTAATTAGTACAGGTAACTCTTGGGAGGTTTTTTGTGAAAAAACTCAACTGCTGGGAGTTCAAAAAATGTGGAAGGCAATTTGGTGGAGAAAAAGTATCAGATTTGGGTTTATGTCCGGTCGTTATTGAAATCTCTCTAGAAGGGGTCCACGATGGTGAATTTGGCGGCAGGGCTTGTTGGGTATTAGAGGGAACCATGTGTAAAGGAGATATTCAGGGGAACTTTGAAGAGAAACATAAGGAATGCGAGAAGTGCGGTTTTTATCAGTATGTTAAGAATCAGGAAGGAAAAAATTTCTTGTCAATTGTAACTCTGCTTAAAATAATTGAAGAATACAATAATCGATAATTATAATTCTTATTATAGTTCCCAGCTTCAAGACATGATACAATGATTGTAGTTAGAGCGGCCAATAGTTTGCAATTGACAGAGAGCTAAGAGGAAAGATGAATGATACCTAAGGCAATCAGATTGATCATTATTGTGATTTTTGCATTTTGTTTTATTTCAGGCTGTTCTAAGGTCCAGTCTGTAAATTCGTGGGAAAGACACTGTGAGTCCTGCCATGATGGAAAAACCATGCTCAACGGGAAAGTTGTTCCGGATGAGGAACAAATGAAGGCTAAATATAAAACGCTGGATGAATTTGCAAAGGCCTGTGCAGGCGCACCGGTATGTATGAACATAGTAAAGCACGAAGAAAAGTTATTAAGAGAGGCAGGAACGGAAATAGGTTTAAAAAACATTCCTGAGAAATAACCTATTCCCGGAAGTAATACGCCCCTTGAACGCTTTTCAGCAATAAACCATTTTCCTCGTGGAGTGGAGCAGGTTTGCTTCTCCTTGGAACAGACACATATAAGGTCAAATGCCATGTTCCTCAGTACAAATGGTATTGAGCACTTTTGACTCTCATTGAAAATTTCATTTCTTCCTGTAATTCTCAGCAGTTTCGGGTCGCTATAACTGTTTTATCCCATTCGTAACAAATATTATTGAACTCAACAATGATTTGCGTCGCAAGCTACAAGGTCTGAGTGGCAGAAAGGATTGTAACTGCCAATGCAGCCCGTGCCCATGCGAATCTTTTCTTAGTTGCATCAAAATCAGGACCCGAAAATATAAACGCTGCAGTGCCCTTGATCAGGAAGCCAGTACCAGGTCCGTTTTTGCCGGCCACCTTGCTACTGCCCAATGTAATCAATACATTGCTGTTTGTAGCAATGTTGGCCTCTGTATGATGCATATACCCGGCGGGAATCAATAAGCGCCCATCGTCGGTGATTCGTATGTAACTGTTCCAGGTATTGACCATATGAGGCCCATCCTCTCCCAGTGTAGCAATTGCAACTACCCCGTCTTGTTTCAGTACTTCCAGCAGTTTTTCAGGGATCATGACTACCTCCTGTGTTTGTTTTACCTACTGAGCCTGGCATCTGTAGCTATGCCAATCCTTCTCCTATCGCTATACTCACATTGTAGCAGAGTCGACGGTTATGACCTACTCCATGTTTTCGATTGTACTCTTGATGGAATTTCGTTTCTCTGAAAGTATCATGTAGTCGGTGTTTTTTGCCCCTGTCATAAAGCATGTTTCTTCTGGCATCCCTCACCCTGGCGCCTTTTTGAAGAAAGTTTGTTAGGAGGTGAAGCTGAGAGGCAGTCTGCTTTATGTGCAGACCTGGCGCTGTGCATACTTTGGGGAAAACACTTTCCTGCGCAATAGCACTGTCCCCCCTTGATTATGAAAAGTAATAAACGCCTTCCCTCCTTAAGACCGGCGGGGCCAAAACATCAGCGACCTGCGTTTGATGTGGTCTTAAGCCATTACCACTGTTTTGCAGAGGATCTCGAGATGCGCCTGCAGATCATAGGGCTTAAGGGGAAGATCAGGGACCTCGTGGTCCGACAACGAGGTGTTTATGATCTTATTGACCATGTTTTTGACAGCAAACCTGATTATCTCATCAGGCTGGAGACCGCCGGGGTTTTCTATCAGCAGGGCCTCAGAGTACCACGCTTCTTTTGTGGGTGCGATTCCGAAACAGTCAGAGTGTTCGCAATGGTCATGGGGAGTCGCCCCTTTTGAGAGCGCCAGGGTACAGAGATCGTACTTGACCAGCTTAAGCCCGCTGAGGATCGGGTTTGAACCAAGGCCCAAACGGCCCCTCGTCATCGGAAGGAACCGGTCGAGATTGATACCTGAACAATAGACCAGAACATCCTTGTCCCCTCTTCTGTCAGGCCGTACTGTAAAGTAGATATAATCATTTATGTATTCATGTTTTTTCATAAATAAACCTCACAACCTATCTTACCATTCATTTTAATTCTCCTCAGTTCTTTTAAATGGAGTTTAAATCAATCAGAAGTACAATTCCATGATCTAAATCATAAAAACAGGATGCGTACTGCATTAAAAGCAATTAAGGAAAGGTTGGCTGGAAAGAGCTGCCAGAGGTGCGGACTTCCGGGTCTGGCAGACTGCCTGAAATTCGAAGGCTTTGTCTCAGTTGTCAGCCCTCGAAATATCGTGGTGTCACTTTCTTGCGGCCGGCTATCCGCTGATAGACTTCGTCTGGATAGCCGAGGGCGATAACTGCGTGAATTTCCTCCTCTGACGGAATTCCGACAGACTTCTGGATCGAAGGATCTTTCTTTATTGCTGCTACTGCATATCCGATGAGACAGGACCCGAGTCCCATACTGTGGGCCGCAAGCAGGATATTCTGTGTTGCGAGCAAGGCGTCCTCAGCCGGACAGCTTGCTCCTGGTTTAGAGCCGACAATAATGGCAGCCGTGCTATTGTGAAAGAGCCGGTCTTTGCCTGACCCATGCCATTGTTCAAGCGCCTCCTTCACCTTACGGTAATATCCGCGGTAATACGCATCGAGTTCTCCTTTGCCTATCAGCTTGAGAAACATTCGCAGCATGGTCGCCTCTGCAGTAGTGTTTAATCTCCCGAAATAAGAGGCTATGTGTCCTGCAAAGGATGCCACCGCCTTCCTTGTTGGCAGGATGGTGAAAGTCCAGGCCTGACTGTTGGTCCCGGATGGTGCAGTGATGCCGATTTTTATGAGGTCTTCGAGAATGGCCCGGTCTACTGGCTGGTCGGTGAAGCAGCGGCAGGACCGGCGGGAGGCCATAAGCTGCACCAAAGCGGATGTATTGTATTTTCCGGGAGGAAGCCACTGTTTCTCGGTTGTGAATGTCTTATATTGTGACATCTCTTCATCAATTGCAGTGACACGGACGGCCCCCTGGGGACATACTGCCTCGCAATGTCCGCAATAGATCGACTCCCCTCCCGAGACAGCCGCCTTTCCTTCTATGAGTGAGAGGGTCCCTGTCGGGCAAACAGTGACGCATAACCCGCAGCCGCTGCAAAGATCTCTATTAATTTCTATCCTGTTTTCTTTCATTGCCGCCATATGATAACACTCTAGTCAACTCATTTGTCATGTGAGGTTTTTTCAGCGTTTTTGACTCGATTATTATGCAACACTAGGGCTGCATTTCTCGCTTCAGTTGCACCAAGGTAGCGCCCCATCCCCCGGCATCTTCGGCCGCTGTCCTGAATGACACGACCTCCGGCATTTTTTCAAGGACAGAATGGACTGTCTTTCTCAGCGCTCCGGTTCCTTTGCCATGGATTACACGTATATCGAATATGCCCTTTTCTCTGCAGGCCAAGAGATAGTCCTGAAGCAGCTCTTTAACATCTCTTGGTCTGAAGGTATGCAGGTCCAATACCCCGTCTATCGGCAGTTCGATTTCATCCTCAGAGGGCCGACGCGGTGAAACAGATATCTGTTGTTGTTTTAAATCCATAAAGTTGATCGTTTATAGTTTTAATACGCCCAGTAGGGGCCGCTGCCAAGACTGGATCGACTCCCTTCGAAGCCCAAATAGACGTCACGGCCGAAGAAGAAGGGAAGTCCCCAGTCAAACATGCCTGGCTGGTCCCCGCCGATATCGTCGAACACATTATTATTTGAAGAAATGATGAGGCTGTACAAGTTTCCTATCCGGAATGGGACCACGCCGCTCGGAGATCCGGACGCCCCCTCCGTGGTGGCGGAAAGGTTTGTGATGGACAAGGGGCAGAACCAGGCGCTATTGGGAAAGGGGCAACTCGGAAGCAGGCCTGAGGACGGACTGGGGAAAAAAAGGCCGTTTGAGCCGCTGTCGATGAAGCTGCTGTATGTGTTGCCGTCGAAAATCGTGATGAATTCTCCGAACCGATCGGCGGCATATGTCGAGACTGCTGAAGGAATGTTGTTGGATTGGGTGCCGATCCCGAGGATGAGATTGCCATTGACTGAAGGGGATCCCTCAGATGGTATGCCCGGAAGCTTTACTATCACGCCGTTGTTGTCATTGGGCAGAAGCGTCACCGGGTTCTGGACCTGCTGTAAAGGGCGACCGTGGTCGCGATGCAGTCTGCTCCGCTGCAGGAGTAATACATCCCATTTCCGGTTGTGATCGCGCACCCATGACCACAGTCCTGGGCGAAGAAGCCTACTCCGAGGATTCCGTTGAATCCGCCTTCTTCAGGACTCCGGTCTGCGTTTCGGCACTCGACAGGGGCGGTGCCGAATGTCGAGTCGATGACCTGAATCGGGACCTCAACAGCAGGCTCGTTCCCCAGAATTATGCCTGCCGTCTGAACGGGCCCCCAGAGCGAAGAACCATCTCCGAACTGGGCACATTCGGCCAATAAGCCGGAGGCAACAGTTACCTGTGGGAGGGATACGTTCAAGGCCTGTTTGAAGATCCTCAGCCCGAAACTTCCGGTATCCAGCAGGATGTCAGTGATCGTCTGGCACGTTGAGGTACCGGGGGTGCAGACTGTGACACTGACGCAAGGTTTGTTGGGGTAGGAGTTGGGAGAACAAAGCGAACCGTTAACCGTGATCGGCATCACGTTATTTGCCTGCAATGAAGGATTGATAGTAAACTCAGTTGACCAAAAGTAGTAAGTATCTAAACTGCCGGCAGGAGTTACCGCAAGGTAAAGCTCATAAGTCCCTGACGGTAACACCGACGTGGATATGTCTCCGAATAAGGACTCATTTATGTTGCCGGAGGTAGCAGATATCCAGGGCGTGAATCCTGCTGAAATAGGCTGAAGAGTATTTTCCGGAGTTAAAATGAAAATATTATCAGGGTCTATCAAGGGAGAGTAGATCCCAAAGTAGATGTCCACCGGCCCTGAAAACTGGCCAAGGCCTACCTGAATACTTACCGTATCTCCCCCAATGGCAACAGAGCCAACTCCAATAGGCATAGCCTGTAATGGGTCCGCGCTTATAATAGGCGAAGCTATCGGATTATACAATGGGAAAATCTGCTGTCCGGCTGGCGCTGCCATTGTCAGAGCAAAAGCATTGTTGGTGAGCATAATAGCACACAGGACTAAAATGAGAGAAAGAAATCGTACCTTACTTAATTTCATCGACGCTGACTCCAGGAGGGATCAAGGACGGTACGTAGGCCCGACCCTGAAGATTTCGCATATGTCCCCATTTCTCTACAACGACACTGCTCGTCTTCATCCGTAGGCGTCTGCTGCCTTTTATGCGCGGGGTCTGCAGCAAAGCTTCCTGGTATTCGCCGGCGTAGGAACCGAGTAGCTGCGTCAGATCTGGATGGATGAGTCCTTTCCAGGCGATGCCGAATACGACGCCGGATGTCGAAACGTATTCCCGCACGGCGGTCGAAGCGTAATCGATTTCATGAACAGTGTATCCATTGCGGCCCGTCGATGAACGCTGCACGGCCGACAAGACCTTTCCATCCGAGGAAATTGAATCAACGGATTCGCCAAGCGTGGCCTGAACTCGCTGGTCAGTCGCAAAAAGGACTGCAGAAAATCCGAGGCCTACAAACAGGATATATAGTTTTCTTTTCATAGGTTCCTCTCAAGTTTTTATTTTATCATAAACCTTTCAAGTTATCACAATCCAGATGGTTCAATGGCGAATTGCAAGGGGTGCTTCGGTGACACGTGTTTTTTCATTGGAATTCTCCAGTGTGACGTCGTGTTTGCTGTCATTCCCGCGAGTGAAGCTGAGGCTGTCCCTGCTTGTTAGGGATCGTGGGAATCCTTCTGAACGATTCCGGACAAGCCGGACTGACAGAAATCCATTTTATGCAACTTTAAGCTTTGCTTCCCCTTCCGATAAAAAAGCTTTAATATATATATTATGCCAAATTCAGAAAGATTTTCCGCCCTTTCATTCAGAGATTTCAGACTCTTCTGGTTCGGTCAAATCATATCCCTTTCAGGGACCTGGATGCAGTCCGTTGCGCAGGGATGGCTTGTCTACAGCCTGACGAAATCACCTTTTTACCTCGGCCTGGTGGCAGCCGCCAATTCACTTCCCATACTTCTTTTTACCCTTATCGGGGGCGTTGTGGCAGACAGATTTCCAAAGAGGAACCTCCTCCTGATTACGCAGGCGCTTTCGATCATTCCTGCAATCCTGCTTGGCATTCTCACAAGTATGGGAATTGCTACTGTATGGCATGTCGCATTGCTGGCCTTTTTTCTAGGCACGATAAATGCCATTGATATTCCTACCCGGCAGTCTTTTTTAGCAGAGATGGTAGGCAGGGGTCATATAGTCAATGCAATTGCACTGAATTCAGCGGCCTTTAACGGCGCGAGGATAATAGGGCCCATGATAGCAGGCCTGACAATCTCTTATCTTGGGATACCTGCCTGTTTCTTTTTAAACGCCGTGAGTTTTGTCGCGGTCATCGCGGCGCTTTCGCGCATGAAAATAAAAGGTGTAATTAAAATCGGCTCTGAAGGTATTCTGAAGGACTTCATGAAAGGCATTGCTTTTATGAGGGGCAGCAGGGAGATAATCCATGTGATGCTCCTGATAACTGTCTTCAGTCTTGTAGGACTGCCCTATATCAGCCTGCTGCCGGTATTTGCAGGAGAGGTTTTTCATAACGGCGCAAAAGGTTTCGGTTTTCTTGTCGGCGCTTCAGGGACTGGCGCTTTGACTGCCGCGCTTGCCATTGCCTTAAAGAGGGACATAAAGGACAAGACAAGATTTATGTCTTTTGCCGCGCTCTGTTTTTCAATAGCGCTTATTATTTTTTCCTTATCCAATATATTCATCCTCTCTTTGGTTGTAATAATGTTCGGTGGATGGGGCATGGTCAGTTACCTGGCAGCAGCCAACAGTTACATACAGGTTTCTGTCCCTGATGAGCTGCGGGGCAGGGTCATGTCTGTTTATTCCTTTGTTTTCATTGGCACTGTTCCGATAGGCAATTCAATCATGGGGGTAGTAGCTGATAAAATAGGGACTACACATGCGGTAACCGGCTCAGGGATTATCTGCATTATCGCCTCAGGTATTTTTGCAAAGAAATATATCGTGAAAAACGTGTCCTGATGAGAAGTTCTCTCTGTGCTTGACGTTTTTGGACAGCCGAACCCTATCGTTGCATAATCGCAGGTAGCAAGCCCAGAGTAAGGTCGCTGTTTACACGATGCTTATGTGATTAGCCTATGCAAATTTCAATACAGTGAATTCTGTAAGCGCTTGGCTGACCTAGAGGAGTGCCTGAAGGTGTCGCAGGCAAGTCTTTTTTCGTTACTTTCTCTCCGGTCTGACTTTTTTGGACACTAAAGAGATATAATATGAAGATATGAAGATACTTTCCATAGAAACCTCAACAATGCTCGGCGGGGTCGCGATAATCGATGAAGCAGCAGGGCTCATTGCCGAGACAAGGCTTAATGTAAAGACAACACACTCAGAAAGGCTGATGACAGCTGTCAATAATACCCTTATCCAGTCTGAGATGGACCTGGATGCCATAGACGCCTTCGCTGTGGCGATAGGCCCGGGGTCATTTACAGGTTTGAGGATAGGGCTGAGCACTGTGAAGGGACTATCTTATGCTACCGGGAAGCCTGTTGTTACAGTCCCGACTCTTGAGGCCTTTGCATGGAATTTTCAGTACTGCGCCTATCCTGTTTGTCTTATGCTGGATGCAAGAAAAAGCGAGGTATACGCGGCCGTATACATATGGGACGATAACAGCTTCAGGACAGTTATTGAATGTGTCTCAATCAAGCCTGAGGCATTGCTTGAAAAACTGCAGGGGAAGATTTTATTTGCAGGAGAAGGTGTTCTGCTATACAGAGAAAAAATTATCGGGGCCATGAAGGACAGGGCTGTTTTTGCAGCTCTGGATAAAATGGTGCCGTCTCCTGCCAATGTAGCGATGCTTGGCTTGGCAAAGGCCCTCAGAGGTGAATATGCTGTGATTTCCGAGACAGTCCCGGTCTATATCAGAAAATCTGAAGCAGAGGTGAAATGGTCGGAAAAGAACTGAACGGAATTGTCATCGATGATATGAAGGTTGAGGACCTTCCCGAAATACTCAGCATAGAAAACGCTTCCTTTAAAACACCCTGGTCTGAAACCCTTTTTTACAATGAAATATTCAAGACTATATCTGTTTCACGGGTCGCTAAGATAGATGGAAAGGTTGTTGGATATCTCTGCGCCAATGTGATTCTGGATGAAGGACATATCCTTAACCTCGCGGTACATCCTGAGTACAGGAGTCTTGGGATAGCCTCTTCTTTGATCAAAGAGATGATTGACATCATGAGAGACAGCAGACTGCAGGTCAGTTTTTCTGGAAGTGAGGATTTCCAATGAGCAGGCACGGAAGATGTACGAGAAATTCGGCTTCAGCCTCCTGGGAACAAGAAAAAACTATTATATCTCCCCTGTTGAAGATGCTGTTATCATGGTGCTTAGATTAATCAGCTAGTCTCATAAACGACTGGTGTTATCAAGTCGAGGCAAAAGCGCTGAAAAAACCTTACATGACGACATGATTTTAATTTTATTGACCTGACGGAAAGCTCAAATCAGTTCACTCCTGTTTGCTGCCTGTTGGCCGGGGTAACGTGTTATAAGGTGTCCCAACTATATTGACACAGATGGGCAAGGCTTTTTTCATCGCTTCCGCCTCTCATTGCTGATATTTTTGCAACTGCGGACCCTATGCAATTATGCCGGTGCTCTCGGACTCCCTGCCACGGTTATAGTAGTGGAGAGCGACCAGCAGCAGGGCTGCAATCAGGTAGGCAAGCGCATACGCTTTGGCTGCGCCAAAACCGAACCTGTTCTGCACACCCGCCGGAGTCAGAATATAGGCATGGATAACGCCGAAGAAGGACAGAACAGAGGCGGTTGCTGTCCATAGCGCAGCCTTGAAGAATTGCCTCTCAACCACAAACACCATCATTGCCGACAGGATCATGCACGTGAGCATGAAACCCTGGCTCAGGGAGATGATGCCATAGACGTAAAGGTCGCCACCAAATCTCGGCGCCACATCGTACAGGCTGGAGCCTGCCTTGCGCAGGGTCGTTTCTATGAGCAGCAGCGCCCACGCCGCGAGCGCCGGCATCAGTCCGATCGCCACCGCCACACTGTGTTTCTTGGGCACTTCCTGGAACGCCTGGGCCGTGATTATAAGCCCGATCCAGAGCAGAATACCGATCATTGCTTCCATCGGCACAATCTTGAGCACCAGGGTAACTCCTCCGATCAGGCAGAGTATCGTAATGACAGCGCCGTTCAATATCGAGTAAGCCCATCTGGCCCCCATGGCCTTCCAACCCGGATGACCGATGTAAATCGTGGTCGGAAACGGGTTTCCCAGGCACGCTGCCACAATCGATCCGAACCCGTTGACCAGCAGGGACGACCGTGTATCGTACCGATCGCCGGCCGCTTCCGCACTTTCAAGGTTCTGGAGTGAACCGACCACGTTGAACAGCGCCATCGGGAATATAACGGAGAAATACTTCCATCCCTGCCCGTTCGCCAGAAAAGCGAACATGTCGGAAAAAGCGGTCTGGGGAAGGTGGATGGCAAACTGGTACGGCTCCTGGAGCGGTTGAAAATACGGATAACCGGACCATCTGAGAATCCATCCCATGGCCACGCCCAGCGCCACCGCGATGAAACCTCCCGGAAGTCCCAACGGCAATTTGATCTGTCCTCCATAGACAATAATCACTAACAATGCAGGCACAACCGCTATAGCCGGCATAGCGAAGATCTGGAACACGAAACCCATGGATATGAAGGTGAGGGCAATGCCGGCCAGCGACGACAGCAGCGCGGCCCGTGGTGTATGTCTGCGGAGCCAGTCGCCCACAAAAGCCCCGGCACACTCCAGCACAGCACTGGCGAGACACGCAAACAGTCCGGCCTGCCAGGCAAGGATTGGATCTTTCGTTTCGAAATAAATTGGGGCAATGATCAGGAAAACGATAGGCAATGAGACTGACGGTGTTGATGCCGTAAGGCAACGCGGTGACATCCGTCCGTCCGGTCTTGATGGCCAGCTTTCTTGCCTGCCAGGCGTAGAACAGCGTTGCCAAAAAGGATCGAAAGCGCCGCTCCGGGAAGGATCTTTCCGTAAACAAGTATCCGACGGCATGCCGCACACTTTTCCACAGAGGACCGCGATCAACATCAACTGCAAAAGATTGTCGACGAACAGCCCGAAGAATCCGTCAATGTCTCCGCGAACAACCCCCCCGACTTTCATAGATAACGTCTCCTTTTCGACCGTAACCGGTTGTTGAATAAGTTCCTGATAATATCAGATTGTTTTAGGGTCGTCAATGCAGGGCGGGCTTCAAGGGTTAAGCATCAGAAAGATTAACAAAAAAATTAAGCCTAAAGATCGGTCCTGCCCGAGTCGTAACCGTCAGAGCTCGACGATCCTGGTGCTGATCTCGATCGCTGCCTCGGCCCCCTGACCGGCGGAGATGATCGCCTGGGAGTGGCCCTGGCGAAGAGCACCGAGGACGAAGAGGCCTGGGATGCTCGACTCGCCCGCGCCCTTCGTCACAATCTTGAAGCCCTCGGCGTCGCGCTCCAGCGGTAGGCCTTCGAGGTACTCGTCGTTGAGGGAGATCCCTCCCCAACCCATGATGACCTCGCAGGGGATGACGCTGTTCGTCAGCGAGCCGCACCCCATTGAGGGTCGTCTCTCCGAGAAGCTCCTCCGGCCGCCCCTCAATCCAGCCGATCCCCTCATCTTCAAGCAGCGCCGCATACTGCGGCGGCAGGGAGAAGCCGTGGGCCAGGAAGGTCACGTCGCCGGTGAACATCTGCTTCATGCCGACGCTCAGGCGCGCGCCGTTGATGGTGCGGTCTATGACGAGCAGCTTCTTGCCGGTAGTGCGGTAGCCGTCGCAGATCATGCAGGTGAAGTAGGAGGTGCCGAAGAAGCGGGGGAGATTCTTAAATGGGGCGAGGCTCTCTCTGGCCCCTGATGCAGCTATGACGAAGCGGGAGCGGTAGGTCTTCCCCGCAGCCTGCACCTCGAAGTGCCCATCCCGGGCCTCGACGCGCTCCACCTTGGCGCGCTCGACAGCGACGCCGAAGCTCTCCGCCTGGGCCAGGCCGGTTTCGAGGAGGTCCCCGCCTGAGATTGCACGGAGACCGAGGTAATTTTCGATATGCTTCGCGTGGTGGGTCCGGCCTCCGGGACGGTGGAAGAGCAGGACGCGGAAGTTGTAGCGACCGAGGTGGATGCAAGCCTGCAGGCCCCCCGGGCCAGCCCCGATGACGATGCAGTCGAGGGGTGCCTCTGTGTCCATTCCGCCCTTTATGTCCATTTGCTCCTCCTTTTGCAGCTCAGTGCTGCTGATTAGAATTGAAGACTTCCCGCAGCAAGCAACGGGGAATACGCTCGCTATCCATGAACTTTTTCAGCATAAGGGGAAAATAGCATGAGCAGGGGCGCTTGTCAATACGACGAATCTCATCACGTATTTATGCGGGCCTCAGTGGGTTCGACTCCCACTCTCTCCACCATTCACTTTTTTACTATCATGGGGTTAGGCCCTAAAAATACCTCTGAAAAACCGAGAGTAAATCCATTTTCGAGGTATCTTTCTTTGTCGTTTATAGACCTGTGTTCTGGGCCCCTACCCTCAGCCAGGGTCTCATGTTGAAATCAGACCCCAAAATATATTGCTTTTCCATTGGGGTCTGCATTATATTTTCTGATAGAAAAAATTCCTTGAAAGGAATCAAAATGGGAAACATTGAAGATCAGCAGCATGGATGGGCTACAGAGACAATCCTCCTGGTAGAAGACGATAGCACAGCAAGAAACGCTACGAAATTAATGCTCGAAAAGTTAGGATACTGCGTAATTGAGGCCGTGAATGGCGAAGATGCGCTGAAGAAATTTCATGCAAACAAAGACAGAATCCAGCTTGTCATACTTGACGTCATTATGCCACATGGAAGCAGCAAGCCGGTCTACGACAAAATGCTTGTTATACGATCGGATATAAAGGCTATTTTCATTAGCGGGTACACAGAGGACATCCTGAAAAAAACTGGGATGATTGAAGAAGGCCTGCACTTTCTCGCAAAGCCTTTTCTGCTAGCAGAGCTGGCAAGCAAGGTGAGAGAAGTGCTTGCTACATAAAACAGGAGGGGCAAAGCAACTTTTATGAGCTGATACTAATTAAAACAGATGTTTCTTATAGAAACACATTAGAGAAACAAGAGAAACAATTGTCTAAAGTGTCCAGACAAACGGTAAGTAGCCCTATATAGGATACATCATTCAATCTTTTGTAGAACGCTTTTCGGGAGATGCCAAGCAACCTTGCAGCCTTTGACTTATTACCACCGCACTTCTGCAGTGCTTCCCTGATCGCCTGGAGTTCTATCTCCCACAATGTCTTCTTTTCAGTTACAGCACTTACAGCCTGCATCTTCTCAGGTGCTTTTACAGTCGGGTGGAACTCTTCGGGCAGGTCAGATAAAGTAATAGATTCGCCCCTTGCAAGCACCACAGCCCTTTCGATGACATTCATAAGCTGTCTGACATTCCCGGGCCATTGATATTCCTTGAGCACTTCCAATACCTCTTCAGATACTCTGACCCTCTTTTGCTCTTTTGCGCTGAATTCATGAACAAATTTCGATACCAGAAAGGGGATATCCTCTTTCCTGTCCCGAAGGGCCGGGACCTTTATTTCTATAACATTTATCCTGTAGAAAAGGTCTTCCCTGAATCTCCCTTCTCTCACCTCTTGCCTCAGATCACGATTGGTGGAAGCTATAACTCTGCAGTCCACCTTGATCTTCGTGTTGCCCCCCAGTCTCACTATCTCCTTTTCCTGCAGCACCCTGAGAATTTTCGCCTGCAGGCCGATGTCGAGCTCTCCAAGCTCATCAAGGAAGATGGTCCCGCCTGAAGTCTCCTCAAACTTCCCTATCCTCCTGGCATGTGCTCCGGTATACGCACCTCTCTCACACCCGAAAAGTTCCGATTCAATAAGTTCCTTGGGTATAGCTGCACAGTTAACCGCAATGAAAGGGGTCTCCTTTCTCTTGCTGCAAAAATGCAGAGCTCTCGCAACCAGTTCCTTGCCTGTCCCTGTCTCCCCGGTGATCAAAACCGTGCTTGAGGAGTCTTTCACTGTCTTTATGGTCTCATTTATCATCCGCACTTTCCCGCCGGTTCCGGTCAATCCGTTCTCTTCCGATGCATCAAACTCAGTTTCTTCAATTGCCTCAATCTCCTGTTTCATCCATTTCTGTTTTATCGCCCTGGCGATTATATCTTTAAGCTTTATATAATCCGGGGGCTTGATAAAGTAATAATAAGCGCCGCCAAGCATTGCGGACACTGCGGAATCAACCGTGCCATAGGCCGTAAGAAAAATTACAGGTATGTTACTCTTGTTTTCCCTGATATAGCCGAAAAAATCCATTCCGTCCCTGCCCGGCATCTTCAGGTCAGTAATCACCACATCCACATTTTCCTTGTGTATGACTTTCGTTGCACTCGCAACATCTTGAGACTCATGTACAAAGTAACCCTCCTCAGTAAGAATCGCTGAAAGCACTTTCACTGCGTTAGGTTCGTCATCTACAACCAGGATATCACCCTTACAGTTCCTTTTCATTTGTCCCTCCTGCTGCATTCGTTGGAATATATAACCTTACAATTGTCCCTCTGTCCTTCATACTCATTATATCCATGCGGCCACCATAGTGGTTCATGATTTCCTCTGTGATAAGCAGCCCGAAGCCCTTCCCCCTTTTTTTTCTGGTCACGTTATCTGAAGGGCTATAGAGAAGTGCTTGGTCAGTATCGAGAATCACCCTCTGTCACCGGAGAAGAATTATCCTTTTTTCAATAGTCTTTAAGCACAGTCATAATTGCTTATGCTTCTGAGCAACTTCCATGCCATTAGACATCATATTGATATTTAAGGCTTTTTTGTGAAGTCAAACAGACAAGCAGGTAAACTTTACCTGTCGTTAGGTAAACTTTACCTAATCTGTTTGCTGAAGGCGAACATGCGACGACAGATGAGAGGGTATAGCTTGAAAATTAAGCACCTCAATAATTACCTAAGAGCCAACTCCTTTATACAGACTAAAGGTCGGCTTAAAAAAGTATGTTTCCATTTTTTCAATGCTTAATAACCGAAACCATACTCAATTACCACTTCAATAAACACTGGCAGAAAAAATTAATCCAGCAGACTATATTATAAAGAGTGAACCGCAGGTCAGTGTTAAAACCGAGAGTTTCCTCATAATGCTGATAACGCTGGGTATTAATATCTTTGTTACGACCTATGAAAAGAGGATGGGCAAGAAGCTCAGCAGCGAGTTCCTGCTTGCCGATGCACTTCACACAAAAAGCGATATTTACGCAACCACAGGGGTTATTATCGGGCTTATCTTCATGAAACTGGGATTTATGAGAGCTGATACTATTGTTGGAGCTGTAGTGGGAATACTCGTTGCACGGGCCGGTATCAGGATACTCAGGGAGGCCGCGGATGTGTTGGCAGACAGAAAGCAGGTGGACACAGCAAAGATTAAGGAAATCGTCTGCAGCATAGATAATGTAGTTGATTGTCACAGGATCAGGACAAGAGGCACTAACAGCCATATTTTTATAGATTTGCATGTTACGGTTAAACCTGAACTTTCGGTAAACGATGGTCATACGATAGCCCATGTTGCAGAAGAAAGGCTAAAAGCCAGTATAAAGGCGGCGGTAGTGGATGTTGTTGTCCATATCGAACCTTTAGGGAGCGAAGCGGATAGTTAATCTGATTGTACAGGGGCAGTCTTAACCCTATCGGTGCATGAATCGCACGTAGGAACTGGAGAAAAAGGTCTTGCAATGACGACAAGAGCCAATATAATGCAGTTGCAGATAAATCTCACGAATAGTGAAATCCTGCCTGCGCTTGGCTTGCCACGGCAGGGTGTTGTAAGGTGTCGCAGACAAGCCCTTTTTCTCCAGTCCCTACGTGCAGTTCTTATATCTTTTGCAACTGCAAGGTTAACTGATGTAAATTT
This sequence comes from uncultured Nitrospira sp., assembly GCA_963813295.1. GTDB lineage: Bacteria > Nitrospirota > Thermodesulfovibrionia > Thermodesulfovibrionales > UBA6898 > JAOUFP01. Next base: position 16,017 of record CAWEYN010000020.1, on the reverse strand, counting down.
CAATCATGAAAAGGAGAGTACAATGATTAAAGAAATAATCATGATGGTTTTTATTTTTTTGGCTCTGGTTTCTATTCCGGCAAATATTTTAGCTGTTCCTTTAGGGAAAAGTATTACCTGGGAGGGTGGCGGACAAGGAACAGTGAAATTTGAAGGTAATGAACATTCAGAAAAAGGATATAAATGTGAGTCATGCCATCCCTCATTGTTCCAAAAGAAAAAGGGGTCTGCAAAAATGACGATGGCTTTATTGGATAAAGGAGAATATTGCGGGTACTGCCACAATGGTAAAGTCGCTTTTAGTTCAAGCGATCCCAAGAAATGTCATGAATGTCACAAGACAAAGAACAAGCATCATGATAAAAAAGATAATCATCATGATTGATCACGGAAATCTTGGCTGCAATATTAGTGAATGAAATTAAATCATATAGGTTGGGCGAATACCGCATAGCAGAATATAATAACGTCTTATTATCATGGGAAAGGCACGCCGCTCTTGCAGAGCAATACAGCGGTAAATGTTTTATCCACGGAGACGTTCTTATTATTGGAGATCGCAGCCATCAAGAGCCCGGCTATTTGATAGGAGAATTCCTTGAACAGTTGCAGAAATTGCCTGCATGGAACAAGACCCGTTATTATTGTTTAGCTTCCACCCTGTTGGACGTAAAGACTGGTCTTGGCCTGACTAATAACTTTTTGACGTATAGTTTGTCCTCAGTGAACAGTGCCGGCCTGAAGTCCAACATGACCCTGGGGCAGGGGACATTCAGACTCGGGCAATATCAGATCACTGTTACCGACAATTATGAAGTTTACTGGCAAACATATGAAGGATTGAATAAAATTGCAGGCGGACGATGTATTATTGAGTCAGCTCTTCTTTTCATCAGTTCCAAAGAGTATGGCAAAGAGGGACAAAGCAAAGAGGACTTCCTTGATAAGTTGACCCGGCTGCCGAAATGGGACAAGACCGTGGCCTGGAGTTACAGTAAAGTTTTACTACCTTGCCAGCAAGAACCGGAAAAAGATAAAACCCGTTCTGCTATTGGGCCCGAAAGAAAAGGCAACAACCCTTTCTATGACACCTTGACTGCAACAAAACGCCGATATCAATATAAAGAAACAGCTACAAAATTCCTGTCGTCGTGCGTCAAGCGGATAACGGCATCATGGCAGCGTGTGCATGTAAGGAGAGTTTGGAAGAAATATCTTATACCTCTGCTCATAATGGTCCTTGCATTTGTCATAATAATTATTTTGTTCTCGCAGGATGGTATATTACACCACTGGGCAAAAGAACATCATCATAAACATCATGACTGACTAGGACCGTTGCGTCTCTCTCATATAATTGCGTCTGTTCTACACGCAACCTCGATCGCGCACTTCGGCACTCACATTTATTTTCAAAAGAAACCTTGTGCCTGTAGCAAAAACGCTACACTGTGGAATCCAAGGGGGACAGCGCAGTTGCAAGAAACTAAACTCTTTAAGGACTATCTGTTTGAATACCTCAGGAACTTAGGGCAAGCAAGACCTACATTCAGTCGAGAACAGAAAATGCGGAGCTCATCATATTACAACTTTATTTTTAAGGAACAAAGAGCCCTATCTTTTAACCACCTTCTTTTCTATCTGGCTGCAGATACCTTGTATCATGTTCAGCTCCTTTTCAGTGATCCCTGCCCTGCCAATGAAGTGCTTCAGGTTGACGATTATATTTTTCATAAGGTTTCTGTCGCCCCTTGGTATGTATTCAAGCAGTTCCAGCACGTGGAAGATCCTTTCGTACAGGACTGAGATTTCTTCATGGGCCTTCAGGTCCTCTATCAGGGCCGAGTTGTCATATCTCTTCTTTCTGAAGCTGCAACCCGCTGCCTCCCCGTATTTTGAAAGCTCATAGGCGATGATAAGGACCGCCTGTGACAGATTCAGAGATGGCTGGAGTTTACTGCTGGAGATTTTGATCATAAAACCGCACTCATCGACCTCATCATTATAGAGTCCCCTTGCCTCCCTGCCAAATAGGACCGCGACTTTATTGTTTGTTGTTATTTCGCGGACCCTTGCAGCCCCTTTTTCAGCAGACAATATAACGCCGCGCCTCTTCCCTTCCCTTTGGGTTGTTCCAACTATAACGGCCTTGTCGCGTATGGCCTCCTCAAATGAAGCATGTACCTCCGCAGAGTCCAGGACATCATGTGCATTGCGGGCAAACCACCTCCCCTCTTCAGACATTTCTGAAGAAGGCTTTACCAGGCAGAGGTTCCTAAAGCCCATATTCTTTATGGCCCTTGCGGATGCGCCGATATTGCCGGGTTCTCCGGGTTCAACGAGCACAAAATATACGTTTTGCTTCCAGTCGTCCATCCCGTAGTTTATCAGGTCTTATGAGTTTCGCTCAATTGAAGCAGAAAGGGAAGATATGTAATGGTGTAGTCATATGGTGCATAAATCTCCTTTGCTACTGGAGAATATTAAATGCAGTCCGGAACGGGGCGCTGCCCCGAGCCCCGGCTACTTTTCTTGCACGCCCTAAGAAAAGTAGCCAAAAGAATGGCGCCCCGACGATAATTTCACCCTCCGGGCCGGTCTGCTCGGTCGGCCTCAGTAGATTTTAGAAACTTGCCCCGAGCAGAACAGCTTAGTTTTTGTATTCGGGGCTTCGGACAGTCTAAAATCTTTAACCTTCGGCCTTGTTCGCAGACCTGAAATTTTCGAAGGGGACAACAGCAAATACGAGCAGCTTATATGGAAGTGAGAAGGTTGCCTCTGTTTGACTTTGAATCTGAGGCTAAACTATACTTAACAATACCTTAGGGGAGGCGGAAATGCCTGAGAGTTTCTCGTTTTCGGGAGAGACCCTTTGAACCTGATACGGATAATGCCGGCGCAGGGATTAGGAATGTAAGCCAAGGGCAACCGTATCCTGTAAGGGATGCGGTTTTTTTATTTTATGACACTGACTATAAACGGCGAACTAAAAGAAAATATCATGGCGACATCGCTGCAGGGACTGCTTGAGGAGCTGGGGATAATTTCCGGAAGGGTCGCTGTTGAAGTAAACGCGCAGGTGATCAAAAAGGCTGATTATGAGAGCTTCAGGATCAATGACGGGGATATAGTTGAGATCGTGAGCTTTGTCGGGGGAGGATGAAAGACCGTAATGCGTGATGAGTAATGCGTGAAGAGTGATGACATTTCGGGGATATAGAGGAGAATGATATGGAAGATAAACTGATAATTAAAGGAATAGAGTTTAATTCAAGGCTCTGGGTCGGGACAGGGAAATATAAAGACTTTGAGGAAACAGCAAGGGCGATTGAGGCCTCAGGCGCTGACGTTGTTACTGTTGCAGTCAGGCGCGTAAACATCACTGACAGGAAGTCTGAAAACCTGCTCGATTTTATTGACCCTAAGAAATACAAGATACTGCCCAATACAGCAGGCTGCTATACGGTCGAAGACGCCCTGAGGTATTCGAGGCTCGCCAGGGAGGCAGGGGTCTCTGATATGATAAAGCTCGAGGTGATCGGAGATGAAAGGACGCTTTTCCCTGATGTAATCGGTCTCCTGGAGGCGACTGAAATACTGGCTAAGGAAGGGTTTATTGTCTTCCCTTATACCAACGACGACCCTATTATGGCCAGGAGGCTCGCTGACGCCGGTGCAGCGGCTGTCATGCCGCTTGCCGCGCCTATTGGCTCAGGGCTTGGCATACGCAACCCGTACAACCTCAAGATAATACTTGAGACAATAAAGCTGCCCATTATTGTGGATGCAGGCGTTGGCACTGCATCGGATGTTGCTATTGCGATGGAGCTTGGATGCGACGCTGTGCTTTTAAATACAGCTATTGCAGGAGCGAAAGATCCTATAGCCATGGCAGAGGCGATGAAATATGGCGTGCTTGCAGGACGGCTTGCCTACAAGGCCGGCAGGATACCGAGAAAATTATATGCTACTGCCAGCAGCCCGATAGAAGGAATGCTTTAGAGACAGTGAAAAGTGAAATAGTGAAAATAGTGAATAAAAACTGCGGGTGGATTTTAAATTATATTTAATTACAGACAGACGACTATTCACTGACGACTATTCACTATTCACTGCAGTTGAAGAGGCCTTGAAAGGCGGCCTGCAGGCTATACAGCTTCGGGAAAAAGACCTTGATACAAGAAGTTTATTGCGTATGGCATATTCTCTCAGAGAACTCACGTCCCGATACAAGGCGAAGCTTTTTATCAATGACAGGGTTGATATTGCCCTTGCTGTTGATGCTGACGGTGTGCACCTTGGCGGTGAAAGTATGCCTGCCTTTGCTGCCAGAAAGGCCGCAGGTAAAGCTTTGCTGATCGGGGTATCTGCACACAGTATCGAAGAGGCAAAAAAGGCTGAGGAAGAAGGAGCTGACTTTGTTACGCTCGGCCCGGTCTTCGAGACCCCTTCGAAGATGAAGTACGGAAGGCCTTTGGGGCCAGAGCTGCTGAGGGAGGCAAGGGGTAAAATATCCATACCCGTCTTTGCAATAGGCGGCATAAAGAAGGAAAGGGTAGAGAGTGTTCTGGAGGCCGGCGCCTCAGGTATAGCCCTTATATCAGCTATATTGGGCTCTGAAGATATACGATCAAATACAGAAGAATTTATGAGGTTATTGAAATGACAAGAATTGAGATGGCAAAAAAGGGAATCGTAACAGATGAAGTAAGGCTTGTAGCTGAGTCAGAGGGGATTTCTCCTGAACAGCTCTCTGAGGACATAGCAGCAGGGGTGAGCGTTATCCCTATCAACAGGAACCATAAAATAACGCCTATCGGGATCGGCAAAATGATGCGCACAAAGATCAACGCCAATATCGGTACATCCAAGGACAAGATATCAGTCGAAAGCGAGATGGAGAAGCTGGAGGTCTTGGTGAAATACGGAGCTGATGCTGTTATGGACCTCTCCACAGGAGGTCCGATAAAGGAACTGCGCAGTATGATGCTTAGGAAATCCCCTATAGCTGTCGGCACTGTTCCCATATACGAGGCTGCGGTGATGGCTGCTGAGCAGAAGGGAGCGATAGCCAGGATGACTGCCGACGATCTTTTTGCGGTGATAGAAGCGCATGCCGCTGAAGGTGTTGATTTTGTCACTGTGCATTCAGGCCTGACAATGAGGGCTGTTGAGAGGCTCAAGAGCGAGGGCAGGATACTCGATATCGTAAGCAGGGGAGGGTCATTCCTCCTTGAGTGGATGATATACAATGAAAAAGACAACCCGCTCTATGAGCAGTATGACAGGCTGCTTGAGATCGCTTTGAAATACGATATGACCCTGAGCCTCGGCGACGGGATGCGTCCAGGATGTCTTGCTGATGCAACGGACCGCACCCAGCTGGAGGAGTTGCTTACCCTCGGCGAACTGAGGGACAGATCTGTTGAAGCTAATGTGCAGGTCATTATCGAAGGGCCGGGCCATGTTCCGCTGAATCAGGTTGAACTGAACGTGAGACTGGAAAAGGAGATCTGCAAAGGCGCTCCGTTTTATGTGCTGGGGCCGCTTGTTACGGACATCGGCATGGGTTATGATCATGTTTCCGCAGCTATAGGCGGCGCTGTTGCAGGCGCTGCAGGCGCTGATTTTCTCTGCTACGTGACACCGGCAGAACATATCAGGCTCCCGAGCATTGATGATGTTAAGGAGGGTGTTATTGTCTCAAAGCTTGCAGCCCATGCAGCTGATATAGCAAAGGGCATTAAGGGCTCTATGGATGCTGATATCAAGATGGCAAGATGCAGAAAGGCCCTTGACTGGAACGGTCAGATAGCCATGAGCCTCAATCCTGACAAGGTGCGTGAGTGGAGGGCTGAGGTCCCGCCCACAGAGACCGAGGTCTGCAGCATGTGCGGCGAATTCTGCGCGATAAGGACCGTTGAAAGGGCGCTTAAGAAAGGCAAGTAGGGACAATAACAGAATTTATGCTGATAAGATCCATTCTGCTATTGGGCCCGACAGGGGCCGGGAAAAGCCCTCTTGGAAATCAGATAGAGAAGAGCGGCATCAGGGGAAAAAGGTGTTTTCATTTTGATTTCGGACATGAACTCAGGAGCGTCGCAGAGCTCGGTCTGCCTCCTGAAGGGTTTCAGAACAAAGACCTTTTGTTTATCAGGGATGTCCTTGAAAAAGGCCTGCTTCTTGAAAATGAACATTTTCATATAGCAGAAAAGATCATCCACTATTTTCTTTGCAGGAATGCTTTCAGGGAAGATGATATCCTGATATTAAATGGTCTGCCAAGACATGTGGACCAGGCACAGGACATGGCAGGCGTTGTTGAAGTCAGGGGTCTCGTTGTCCTTGAGTGCGGACCTGAAGAAGTTTACAGCAGGATCCAAAAGAATACCGGCATGGACAGGACAGGACGGACCGATGACGGAATATCTATGATCAGAAAAAAACTCGATATTTTCAATGTCCGCACAGCCCCGCTTATTGAACATTACTCGAATATGGGTTGTGATGTCCTGAAGGTCAGGATAACAGCTGCATTGACCCCAGAGGGCGCCTATAATGCATTTATTGATGCCTATAGTAACTGCAAGAATATATAAGATCACATGCCTCTTTAATCATTTATTAACTGTCTCATGATAGACTGCACTCACAATTGGAAGATGATTAATTGCCCGGCATAAACCCTCCTGACCTCCCCTTAAGATAAGGGGAGGAACTGTACCCCCTCTTAGGTTAAGAGGAGGGAGGGGACGTTACTTCAAAGAAATACTATGTTGAGACAGTTAATAATTGTTATTGTTGCGGCATTCAGTGCATGGCGAATTGTCTTTAAAAAAGATATAATGGGATTGAGATTGCTCTGTATTTCCCGGGAGAGAAAAGATGTTTCAAGGAGATGATACGAATGAATATGCTTGCCAGAATTACCCTCGCTGCATTGCTCTTGTTCCCTTTGCCTGCGTATGCCCTTGCAGAAACCGGCATGCCGCACAACGATCTAACTGTAGAATTTGACCTTGTAAGGGGCGCAATTACAGGGGTTTCAAGGATATCCCTTCCATCCGGCCAGACCGCGAGAGTCAATCTCACAGGAATAAAGGTGACGGCGGTCTCTATCCATGACAGACAGCTTATCGTTGAGCCGGGCACTGGGTTGATTACATTCACTCCTGAAACAGCAGATGATATCCTTAAGATAGAATACGAGGCAGAGTTCCGGACTTCGCCGGACAATAAACCAGGTATGACAAAGGACAACCTTATAAGTTCTGAGGGCATTGAGCTTATGGAAAACTGGCATCCGGCTGTAGAGGGGCTTTCATTTTACAGGCTTGCCGCAGTTCTGCCCAATGAACTTGAAGGCATATCAGAAGCAGAGGAGATTCACATCAGGGAGCGTGCCGGCAACAACCGGGAGTTTGTTTTTGATTATCATCACCCGCTCCGAAATATTTCTTTTGTTGCGGGCAATTATCAGGTTGAAAAGGAAAGTCATAATGGCGTTGAAATTTATACCTACTTTTTCCAGGAAGACAACGGGCTTTCCAAGACATATAGAGAATATACCAAAAAGTATCTCGATATGTATGAAAAATATATTGGCAAGTATCCCTTCAGGAGGTTCACTGTTGTTGAGAACTTTTTGCCTGCAGGATATTCCTTTCCGACGTATACACTGCTGGGGAAGGACATTGTTAATATGCCGTTCATAGTTGAGACGTCTCTTGGCCACGAGGTCCTGCATCAATGGTTCGGCAATCTCGTTTATAATGCTGATAAAACCGGGAACTGGTCCGAGGGACTAACGACTTACCTGGCCGACCATATGTATGAGGAGATGAAGGGAATCGGATGGGATTACAGAAAGCAGATCCTGATTTCATTTCAGAGTTATGTGACGGATGAAAAGGACTTTCCGCTAAAGTCTTTCAGCGGGCATGAAGGACAGGGCCTCTGCTTCTATCGGATACGGGAAATCAGCAATGGTCTTTCATATGCTCAGAAAAATGGTCGGGGACGAGATTTTTTTCAGCTCCATAAGGAGGTTTGTTGAAAAAAACAGCTTTAAAGCCGCCTCATGGGATGAACTCAGAGACGCCTTTGAGTCCGGTTACGGCCAAAACCTGGAGTGGTTTTTCAAACAGTGGATTGATGAAAGCGGTGTCCCGGATCTGGAAATAAGAAATCCGGAACTGAAATACAGAGGAGCAAAGGCCATAGTATCGTTTACCGTAGAACAGAAGACTAAAAAATATAAACTGCTGCTGCCGGTATTATTGAAACTGCGGGCGGGTGAGGTGAGGAAGGTATTCGAGATAGAAAAGGAATCGACCTTGCTTGAGATGGAGGTGGACGCCTGGGAGACCCCGGTTGCCCTGATCATCGATGATAATTACGATCTGTTTCGGAAGCTTTCTGATGGAGAATTTCCTCCTGTAATTTCCCGATTGCTTGGTGATGATAAAAAAATCTTTGTGATGCCGCGCGGCAGGGAAGGTGAATTCGAAGGGATATCTGAGTTTCTCAGGCAGGAAGGCTTTGCAGAAAAAAAAGAGAACGAGATTTCCTATGAAGATATCAAGAGTTCTTCTTTTCTGATTCCGGGCATAGAGACCTCGCTGGTCAAGAGATTATTAGGCAGGATTGAAAAACAGACTGATGATTTTTATCTTGATTACAAAGAAAAATCCTCTCAACAGGAAAGGGGTAATTACGGTCATCGAGAGTTCTTCCGCTTCAGGGATTACGAAATATTTACAGAAGATCACACATTACGGCAAATACAGCAACCTCGCCTTTAAAGAGAATAAGAACATTTTAAAAACAGTCAATGAGACCGAAAGGGGAATAAGAACTGATGTCGCTGAAGATACGCCAGGAGTTGAAATCCCGAGGATTACAGATATGTATGGTGTCATCGAGAAGGTATCCGGCAAAGATATCATCTATGTCGGAGAAGTGCATGACAAGTTTGAGCACCATCGCGTTCAGCTCCAGGTCATCATGGAGCTGTACAAAAAACATAAAAATATCGCTATCGGCATGGAGATGTTCCAGAAGCCCTTTCAGCAGGCGCTGGACGATTATATAGCAGGCAGGACAGACGAAAAAACTTTTCTGAAAAAATCAGAATACTTTAAGCGATGGGGATTTGATTACAATCTTTACCGTGAAATTCTTTTGTTTGCCAGGGAATTCAAGATACCTGTTATCGCGCTCAATATACGGAAGGAAATTGTCACAAAGGTTTCTAAAGATGGACTGCAGGCCCTCACTGATGACAGAGCTGAAGGAAGTACCTGAATATTTTGATCTTTCGGATTCAGAATACCACGAAAGACTCAGGGAATTTTTTGAGGGGCACGCACATTCAAAGGAAAGGGATTTTGATCTGTTTTATCAGTCACAGGTCCTCTGGGATGAATCAATGGCCCATAATCTGGATGAGTTTATCACGAAAAACCCCGGATATAAAGTTGTTGTATTGGCCGGCGGAGGTCATATGATGTTCGGTTCGGGAATCCCCAAGCGTGCGTTCAGACTGAATAAAAGAGATTACGCTGTTATCCTCAATACAGGCGATATCGAGAAAAATGTCGCTGATTTTGTTCTTTTCCCAGCTCCTGTTTCGCTGCCGGAATCGCCCAAGCTGGGGGTAGTGCTGAAGGAAGAAGACAAAAAAGTCTTTATAAGCAGTTTTGCTCCTGACAGCATAGCAGAAAAGGCGGGCATGAAAGAAGATGATATCGATTCTTTCACTTGATGATACTGTTATTGAGAGTGTTGATGATATGCGAATATTTCTTTTCTTTAAAAAGAAGGGTGACGAGATAACGGTCAAGGTATTGAGGAAAAGCTTCTTCTTTGGCCCTGCAGAAAAGGAGTTTAAAGTCACACTTTAGTTGCTTTTAAAATTATATGAAATAAAAAGGGCCCTTAAGGGCCCTTTTTATTTAATGTAACTGCATAATATGTTTTAGTTTAATAACCTGCTGCTTTCTTTTTGCTGGCGCAGGAGCCGGTTTCAGCAGCCTTCTCAGGAGCAGGAGCAGCCTTTTCTTCAGCAGTTTCTCAGGAGCCGGAGCTGCCGGAGCTTCAGGAGCTGGCGCAGGAGCCGGTGCAGGAGCCTCGTAGCTGGATGCCGGTGCCTCCTCTTTCTTCTGACAACCTACCATGAGCACCAGAGAAAGAGCCATAAGTACTGTAAGCATTAAAATAAACATTTTCTTCATTATACTAAACACCTCCTTTCATTCAGAAAATTATTGAAAAACAAAACACCCTGTTTTTACTGTGAAAATATTATAACTTTATGTCTTTTATGTCAAGATTAATGCGCAGGAGAGAGCTGCCTGATTTTCAGGTATTCAAAGTTGCGGCTTGTTTTAACAGCGGGAAAATAATAAGAGGAGAGACCTCAAAACAGGCCTCTCCTCTTATGGTAATTGTCACAGGTAAAGAAAATTATTTACCGTGTGGAGCTGCAGGAGCTAGGAGCTCCAGGTGCTCCAGGTGCTCCAGGTGCTCCAGGAGCTCCGGTGCTCAGGAGCTCAGGGGCCGGGGCAGGAGCTGGTGCAGGCGCAGGAGCCTCTACAGGCTTCGGAGCCTCCTCCTTCTTCTGGCAACCAACAGTAAGAGCCAGAGAAAGAACCATTAACATTGTAAGCAATATAGCCATAAATTTTTTCATTATACTAAACACCTCCTTTCGTTTTCGGAATTTTAACTAAATTTATATCTATAAAAAACAACCCTGTAAGGTTGATTACGTAAGACAAAATGTATAAGCATGTATCATGCCAGATGAAAAACTGTGTATTTATATGCCGTAATATTATTTGCTCTCCCCTTTTGAGAAAATAGTTCCCGAAATCAGAAAGTGAAATGCCTGTGAGATAGTGGCCTGGAGCAAATATAGTTGCTCCTGCTCTCTTGCCATTATAATTTTTCCAGATATATAATCCCTTTAATGAAAAAAGCTCTTACAATCGCCGGATTTGATCCTACAGGAGGTGCTGGCATACAGGCAGATTTAAAGGTTTTTCATACCCTCGGAATATACGGCCTTTCAGTTGTCTCTTCACTGACTGCTCAAAACACAGAAGGAGTAAGGGATATTATGCCTGTTCCCGGCAGATTTGTGAAAAAGCAGCTCTACAGTGCTTCTCTCCGATCTTGTTCCGGATGCTACAAAGACAGGCATGCTCTACAGTGAATCTGCTATCGAAGCAGTTGCATACATCATAAAAAAATACTCGTTGAAAAATATTGTCGTGGACCCTGTTTTAGTATCGTCTTCAGGGAAAAGCCTTGTTGAAAAAAATACTCCCACTGCCTTGAGAAAAAAAATATTCCCCTTCTGTGCCGTGATAACGCCGAATATTTACGAAGCGTCTGTCCTGAGCGGGATTGATATTAAAACCAGCGCTGATATGGAGAAGGCTGCTGTCTGTCTGAGAGAGTACGGACCTGAGAATGTAATTATAACCGGCGGCCACCTGGAAGATGCTGCTATGGATGTCTTGTATGACGGTAAATTCCATTACCTCAAAAGCAGGAAAATAAAGGGGGAATATCACGGGACCGGCTGTACATTTTCAGCAGCCTTGACCGCAATGCTTGCAAAGGGATACAGCGTGCTTGATTCCGCCAAAGAGGCAAAGAAATTCATGAACAGGGCCTTGAAAAAGTCTTTCAGCGCAGGCAAGGGCATGAGACTGTTCAATATTTAATCTAAGAGCAAGGTTATGGATAGTTACCGTTAAACAGCGATAGCTGTTCTTCCCCGTAGACGCCTTATCCATCAGGCGCATTGGATTTATGGTACGATATTTCGGTCTGTTGCCAAAGATTTTCTGAGTCCGCTGATCAAATCCTCAACGTTTCTGCGGTCTTTGCAAGGCGCCAGCAGTTGATATTTGACGAAAGCATCGATTGCGGCTTTTTTTTCTTCTAAAAGAGCGAGGACGAGTCCCAGATTAAAATACAGGTTTGGACGCGTGGGGTTGATTTCCGCGGCCAATTCATAATGCATCCTCGCCAGACGCAGGTTATCGCCCTCGAAATAAAGGTTTCCCAGATTATAATGAGATTCGAAATGCCTGGGATCGTGCTCCAGTGATTTAGTAAAGCAGTCGAAGGCCTTTGTATTTCTCCCGGCTTTGGACTCGATGATGCCCAGGTTGCAATAAGCGTCTGCTGCGAGGTCGCCTTCCGAGATCGCTCTTAGGTATGTCTCACCGGCCCGGCTGTCATCGCGCTCGTCCAGCAGCAGAGCTTCTTCAAAAGGGCTGATGTTGGTTGGAAGCCGGAGAATCTGTCCCAAGCCTGAAGATAACAGGTTCAGCTGATCAGGATTCTCTTTCCTTTGCTTTCTGACCCGCTCAAAACCGAACCTGGATGGCTGTTTTTCGGGGAACGGTAATATTTTACCCATAATCGTAATTGTACCCTTGTAATGAGTGCCAAAAGATTAACCCGCTGCCCTTGACCCGGGCTTCGCCTCCTTTGAGACAACTGCTTTTTTCTTTCCTGTTGCTTTTTCCATCGGCTTCTTCTGCGACTTCGCCTGTTCGATGCTCTGCTTCAGGGCTGTCATGATGTCCACTACAGGCTTCTCTTCCTCTTCTACCGTGACGATCTCCTTGCCTGCAATCCTGGCCTCAATAATCGCCCTAAGGGCATCGTGATACCTGTCCGTCAAGATCAAGCTTATCCAGCGTCGTGCTCATGGAATCGACAAGGCTGCGGGCCAGTTTGAGCCCCTCTTTGTCTATGGACTTTCCATCAAGCTGGGGAATCTCATTGATGTTTCTGATCTCTTTGGGTGGCCGGAGCTTGTAAAGCACCACGGCATTTTCATAAGGCGCAATCATCACTATATCTTCACGGTCATGCAATACGACCTTTCCGATCCCCATTTTTCCGGTCTCCCTCAGTGCGGCAGCTAAAAGGGAGTATGCCTGCACCGCGACAGGTCCGTCAGGTCCTGCGTAATATGGGGCCTCGTACAATGTGGGGTGCACTTCCTTTGCATCGATGAATCCCTCGATTTCGATTATCTTTGTGCTTTTGAGGTTTATTTTCTCGAGGTCTTCTTTCTCTACAATCACGTACTGTTCGGGCTCATATTTGTAACCCTTGACAATCTCCCCGGAGGACACAACCTTATTGCACTTCCTGCATCGCTTATCGTAGCTGATGGGACCGTGGTCTTCCTTGTGCAGAAGATTAAAGCTGATTGTCTGTTCCGTATCCAAAGCATTGTATACAAGAACAGGTATCGTCACGAGCGAAAAACGAATGTGACCTTTCCAAATTGCTCTCATATCTCACCTCCAGGGGTTGTTAAGGGACACGATACTCAAACAAATTCGTGCTCTCTGTGGCCCTGATACGTAAATACTTAGTGCACGTGTAATCCCTATAACCCTCCTAACCTCCCTTATCTCAAGAGGGGATTGGGGGAGTTATGTTCCCCGGTCCTACTGAAGTGTCTTCTATTTATAATATTATACCTCCTTTTCATTTATGCAGCCAAGTCCGGCCGCAGCCTGAGAAACACCGGCTCGCGCAGCATCCCGTCCTTGGTCAGCGAAGCGAACTGCACCTCGCAGATCGCCCTGGGCTCGATCCATACTGTCTGTGCATCGTCAGGCGGTTTTTCTTTGACCGGTCTCTTTACATGCGTAATGTCCTTTAAATAAGCGAATGTCTCCTTCATCGAATTTACATCAAACCCCGTTCCCACCTTACCCAGATACCGGAGGGCGTTGCCTTCGCGCAGTGCCAGCTGCAGTGCACCGAACAATGACTCACGGCCGCCCTTTCCTTTTGTATACCCTATGATCACGCACTCCATAGTCTGCCGTTTCTTTATCTTCAGCCACTGTGCGCTGCGCGTGCCGGGCCGATAAGTACTGTTTCTTTCCTTTCGCCATGATCCCCTCAAGTCCCATTTTCACCGCAGCCCTGAACAACTCTGCGCCCTCGGTAACTGTCTCACTGACCCGATACGGCGTATCACGCCTGAGCGCATCCTCCATCCATTGCGCGACGACGAACTAAGCGGTTCATTCACAATCGGGCGGCCGTCGAGGTAAAGGCAATCAAAGACATAGCAGACGGCCGGATACTTGACGCGGCGCACGTTCAATTGCGCCTTTGCTGTTTTGCTGAAGCCTGTGTATCACGTTTTTGAAGAGGGGCTTTCCCTTCGCCATCAAGACAGACTATCTCCGCGTCGAACAAGGCCGAGGTCGCCCTGAATGCCTGATCGGGTATCAGGAGTTCGGGAAACTTTGTCGGTTATGTCGTGCTGGTTCCTGCTGCGGATTCTTACTTCACCTTCATCCAGTGCAACCATTGCGCGTATGCCGTCCCATTTCACTTCATAGAGATAGTCTTCTGATTCCGGAGGCTTATCGACTGACTGCGCAAGCATCGGTTCGATGGGACCACGCAGCCAGTCAACCTGAGGTGTATCCACGCGTCCCAGCAGCCATTCGTTTCCCCTGGTATGATGCATCATGTACTCTGCGCTGACCTCCCTGCTTTCGAGTCGAAAGTGGAAGCCGTCTTTTTTCTCTTGAGTGATCTCGTATTTCCCGCGGGCGTAGATCCATATCCTGCCGCCGCCGTATTGTCCCTTCGGTATGGTGCCTTCGAAGTTCATGTACTCAAGCGGATGGTCTTCAGTCGAGACAGCAAGCCGCATGATGCCGGGCCGGGGAGGAAGCCCCTTGGGCACTGCCCAGCACTTTAACACCCCCCCTTGCTCAAGACGCAGATCATAATGCAGACGTGTTGCGTGGTGCCTGTGCACAACAAAGGCGTCGCCTTCCCCTGTCGTGATTGCGGGCAACGGCTCGGGTGTTTTTCCGAAGCTTCGTTTTTTGGCGTATTCGCCGAGCGTCTCAGTAGTCTTGAGCTTCGACGGCCAACAGCCTTCTTTCTTGTTGCCGCTATGTTCCGCACTGTATGAAGTCCGACGGCATATGCGGCGATCCCCTCCCATGCATCGCCGTAACTCATAACGTGCCCGGGCACATTATGCAGATTAAAGTCAGCGGCACTGCTGATACCCTTCAATTGGTCCCATTGCAGCGGCATCGACACAGGGGCCCCCGGAAGTCCGCGCACGCTGTATGCCGACACAATGGTCTGATAGGTCCGGTTGCGATAGATGTCCAACAACACCCTCCCTTTGCGTGCCTCTTTCTTGATATGCAGGGTGGTTGACCGGCTGTGTGATTCAACGAATAGTTTGGCCACTTCTTGTGTCGCCTCAAAGACCTTATCGAATGTCCACTTAGGTTCGATGGGGACGACGATATGAAGACCCTTGCTCCCGGTGGTCTTTACAAACGGCCGGTAACCAAAGCTCTCGATGTGCTCCTTCATGTCAAGGGCAATTTCAACAAGGTTTCCGAACTGGTAGTTCTCGGGCGGGTCCAGATCAAACACGAAGTAATCAGGTTTATCGTAGTGCGGCGAGCGGCAATGCATCTGATGCAGCTCAATGCATGCCAGGTTTGCAAGCCAGACGAGCGAAGCTTCCTCGGTTGCGATCACATAATCGACCTTTTCCCCCCTTACATCCTTCCCCCCCTCCAAAACAGCATCCCCTCCCAGCATAATATGCTCTATCCACTCCGGCGCCCACTCAGGTCTGTTCTTCTGGAAGAACCTTTCGCCGTCGATGCCGTCGGGATAGCGCACGAGCGACAGCGGGCGTCCTTTCACATGCGCAAGTACAGTCGGAGCGACCTTGAGATAATACTCGATCAACTCCGCCTTCAGGATACGGTCGGCGGGATACAGAACCTTTTCCAGATTTGAAAGCTCGATCTTCCGCTTGCCAACCCGGGTTATTTGAGATGTCTTGGGCATTGGGTATAAATCCTCAGGTATTTAGGCTGAAGGCTGAAGCATATAGGAGGAACACCACCTGTTTATTACATTATCTGCGTCGCGCATTTTTGCCTAATAGCCTTCTCCCCTTCAGTCTATCCA
>CAWEYN010000019.1:0-38293 GCA_963813295.1 uncultured Nitrospira sp. | reverse complement strand
TGCAGCCAAGTCCGGCCGCAGCCTGAGAAAAACGGGCTCGCGCAGCATCCCGTCCTTGGTCAGCGAAGTAAACTGCACCTCGCAGATCGCCCTGGGCTCGATCCATACGGTCTGTGCATCGTCAAGCGGTTTTTCTTTGATCGGTCTCTTTACATGCGTAATGTCCTTTAAATAAGCGAATGTCTCCTTCATCGAATTTACATCAAACCCCGTTCCCACCTTGCCCAGATACCGGAGGGCGTTGCCTTCGCGCAGTGCCACATGCAGCGCACCGAACAATGACTCACGGCCGCCTTTTCCTTTTGTATACCCTACGATTACGCACTCCATCGTCTGCCGTTTCTTTATCTTCAGCCACTGCGCGCTGCGCGTGCCGGGCCGATAGGTACTGTTTATTTCTTTCGCCATAATCCCCTCAAGTCCCATTTTCACCGTAGCCTTGAACAACTCGACACCTTCGGTAATCGCCTCACTGACCCGATACGGCGTATCACGCTTAATCGCATCCTCCATCCATTGGCGACGACGCACAAGTGGTTCATTCACAATCGGGCGACCGTCGAGGTAAAGGCAATCAAAGACATAGCAGACGGACGGATACCTGACGCGGGCACGTTCAATTGCGCCTTTGCTGTTTTGCTGAAGCCTGTGTATCACGTTTTTGAAGAGGGGCTTTCCCTCACCATCAAGACAGACGATCTCCGCGTCGAACAAGGCCGAAGTCGCCCTGAATGCCTGATCGGGTATCAGGAGTTCGGGAAACTTTTCGGTTATGTCGTGCTGGTTCCGGCTGCGGATTCTTACTTCACCTTCGTCCAGTGCAACCATTGCGCGTATGCCGTCCCATTTTACTTCATAGAGATAGTCTTCTGAGTCCGGAGATTTATCGACTGACTGCGCAAGCATCGGCTCGATGGGACCACGCAGCCAGTCAACCTGAGGTGCATCCACGCGTCCCAGCAGCCATTCGTTTTCTCTGGTATGATGCATCCTGTATTCTGCGCTGACCTCCCTGCTTTCGAGTCGAAAGTGGAAGCCGTCTTTTTTCTTTTGAGTGATCTCGTATTTCCCGCTGGCGTAGATCCATATCTCGCCGCCGCCGTATTGTCCCTTCGGTATGGTGCCTTCGAAGTTCATGTACTCAAGCGGATGATCTTCAGTCGAGACTGCAAGCCGCATGATGCCGGGCCGGGGAGGAAGCCCCTTGGGCACTGCCCAGGACTTTAACACCCCCCCTTGTTCAAGACGCAGATCATAATGCAGACGTGTTGCGTGGTGCCTGTGCACTACAAAGGCATCGCCTTCCCCTGTCGCGATTGCGGGCGACGGCTCGGGGGTCTTTCCGAAGCTTCGTTTTTTGGCGTATTCGCCGAGCATCTCAGGAGTCTTGATGCTTCGGAGATGGCGCAAGGTCCTTCTTTCTTGTCGCCGCTTTCCGCACCGTATGAAGGCCGACGGCATATGCGGCGATCCCCTCCCATGCGTCGCCATCACTCATCACGTGCCCGGGCACAGAGTGCAGATTAAAGTCAGCGGCACTGCCGATACCCTTTAATTGCTCCCATCGCAGCGGCATCGAAACCGGGGCCCCCGGAAGTCCGCGCACGCTGTATGCCGACACAATGGTCTGATAGGTCCGGTTGCGATAGATGTCAACAAGCACCCTCCCTTTGCGTGCCTCTTTCTTGATATGCAGGGTGGTCGACCGGCTGTGTGATTCAACGAATAGTTTGGCCACTTCATGTGTTGCCTCAAAGACCTTATCGAATGTCCACTTCGGTTCGATGGGGACGAGGATGTGAAGACCCTTGCTCCCGGTGGTCTTTACAAACGGGCGGTAACCAAAGCTCTCGAGGTGCTCTTTCATATCAAGGGCAATTTCAACAAGGTCTCCGAACCTGTAGTTCTCAGGCGGGTCCAGATCAAACACGAAATAATCAGGCTTATCGAAGTGCGGCGAGCGGCAATGCATCTGATGAAGCTCAATGCAGGCGAGGTTTGCAAGCCAGACGAGCGAGGCCTCCTCGGTTGCGATCACATAATCGACCTTTTCTTCCTTTCCGTTCCCTCCCAGCACAACATGCTCTATCCACTCCGGCGCCCACTCGGGTCTGTTCTTCTGGAAGAACCTTTCGCCGTCAATGCCGTCGGGATAGCGCACGAGCGACAGCGGGCGTCCCTTCACATGCGCCAGGACAGTCGGAGCGACCTTGAGATAATACTCGATCAACTCCGCCTTCAGGATATGGTCGTCGGGGTACAGAACTTTCTCCAGATTTGAAAGCTCAATCTTCCGCTTGCCAACCCGGGTTATTTGAGATGTCCTGGGCATTGGGTATAAATTCTCAGGTATTTAGGCTGAAGGCTGAAGCATATAGGAAGAACACCGCCTGTTTATTACATTATCTGCGTCGCGCATTTTTGCCTAATAGCCTTCCCCCTTCAGTCTATCCACCTGTATAGTTTTTTTCAGTTTCTTTACGCCTGAATCAGCAAGCTCGCGAAAGCGCATCGCCATCTCCGGCCCTATCGCCTCTTCCTCGTGTTTAAAAAAAACAAATGCCTTCTCCCATTTCTGGGAAGAGATCCTTTCCAGCCATTGTGACAGATCGGCATCCGTATAGTCAGAACGCCGCAGGCGCAGGTACCCCCATGGAGCAGTATTGATAATCTCATTTGCCGGATTCTCATCAGTGTCCGCGATGCAGAGGCTGCATCCCCTTTCACGAAGGAGGTCCAGAATTTCAGCTGTCAAGCCAGGATGGGCTGCGGAACTCAAATGCGCAGGGCATATCCGGAATCAGCTTGAGAAAATCTTCCAGCGCATGGCGGTCCGCGCGAAAACTCCCGGGAAACTGAAAAAGGACCGGCCCCAGTTTTTGCTCCAGGACCGACAGAGTCCTGAAGAGATACCCGGTCTCCTCCTCCACATTTTTCAACCGCTTCAGATGCGTGATGATCTGGGGCGCCTTGAGCGCAAAGACAAAATTATCAGGGACCTGCCCTGCCCAGGATGAGAGGACGTTCTCTGTGGGCATGTGATAAAAAGTATTATTGATCTCTACAGAGTTGAGGCGTTCCGAATAGAAGCGAAGCATTTCCTTTGGAGAAATCTTTTCAGGATAGAATTTTCCTTTCCATTCCTTGTACGAATACCCGCTTGTGCCAGTATAGATTTTCATGTTTTAGGGGCCTGATTATTTCTTCTCAACTGGATACTTTGCCTCCGACCATTCTCTCCAGCCACCCTTGAGGGCCTTTGCCTTGAAGCCTTTAGTAATCAGCTTTTCCGCCACACGGGCGCTCGTGCCTTCGTTTGCTCAGGCACAGTAGAGTATTATCTCCTTGTCTTTTGGCAAAGTGGCAGCCCAGACATCGACAGCCTCCGGGTCCATTCGTATGGCGCCGGTAATTTTCTCGTCGCTCTTTTTCCAGTCACTTTCGGTCCTCACATCGATCAGGACCATACCGGGCGATCCCAGTTTAGCCTTCAGTTCGTCCTTTGGAATGCGAGGCACACCTTGAGACTGCTGTATTGTCGTGCACCCTATGAAGACAGCGAAAATTCCAAGTGCCGCGAGCAAAACCCATTTTTTCATATAGCCCCCTCATCTTTTGTTCTTGATCACGTTTCAAGTAAAAAATCGGACTGTTAAGAACATTGTAGCCCGATTTTAGTCAGCGTTCAAGGAACATAACTGGCCCGGATCATCACTGGCTTTTGTCTTTTTTATTTGAGTTGTCGATGGGCCTAAACTTGATCGCACTGTGGCAAACATGTTTGGTAAATGGCGGTGAGAAATCGCTATTGATACCCCGATGAGTGCTGCCATAGGCGCTGCAGAAGGCTTTATAAAGGCAGGCAAGGGCCTGCCTTTTCTGCCAGGATATCAGTATCCGCCTGCTGGCTTCTTTTTCATCGGGGTGACTTTTGTCAATACCTTCTTGCCACCTTCTTCCTTGTATTCCAGAGTCAACTTATCCCCCACCTTCACATCTTTAATCAGGGAACCGCTTTCGCAGTCGAAGCCCGCATTCACTGTTCCACTCTTTAGAGTTAGAGTGCCTTTAATGGTATCTACCGCGATAACTTCTCCAGACATTTCTTCCGCGATCGCCACCCCAATAAAGGTCAAAAGCACAAAAGCAATCATAAGAAATGACATTGCAGCTTTCATATGTCCACCTCCTTTCATTATGGTCTATGAGGTCTAATTCTCAAAAACTGTAATAAGTTTATCAAAGCAACAGCATTTGTCAATCATAATTCGTTATCCTGCGCCAATATCGCTATAATTTTGACGCATCAAAAGGTTGCAACCGGTTAATTACCACTTTCCACCTGTATGTGTAGACTTTATCTTCCCATGCAATTAATATAAGAGATGTCTAAAATCAAGACCTTCTATCAATGCCAGTCCTGCGGATACGGAAGCCCCAAGTGGCTCGGGAAATGTCCTGACTGCGGGAGCTGGAACAGCTTTGTGGAAGAAAAAACCGTCCCGCTCTCCAAGAATGCTGCGTCTTTACAGGCATACGGAAAACCTGAAGCTGTTTATCTGCATTCTATCGAGGGGACTGATGCGGACAGGACCTCTACGGGGATAAAGGAATTTGACCGGGTCCTGGGCGGCGGGGTTGTTGCCGGGTCTGTAATACTTGTCGGTGGCGACCCCGGCATAGGGAAGTCGACGCTCCTTTTGCAGGCATTTTCAGGCCTGTCGAAAAATTCCGGCAAGCTTCTTTATGTCTCCGGTGAGGAGTCTCCGCAGCAGATCAAGATGAGGGCCGACAGGCTTTCCGTAGACTCTGATTCTATTATCCTGCTCCCTGAGACATCGCTGGAAGGGATACTGGATTCAGCAGCCAAAATTTCTCCTTATGCGATGGTAGTTGATTCGATCCAGACAATGTATACACAGGAACTGCTTTCTGCTCCCGGTTCCGTAGGTCAGGTCAGGGAGTGTGCTGCAAAGCTGATGCTCTTTGCCAAAAAATCTCAGGTGCCTGTCTTTATTGTCGGACATGTCACAAAAGAAGGGACTATAGCAGGCCCCCGTGTCCTGGAACATATCGTTGATACTGTCCTTTATTTCGAAGGTGACAGAGGGCATTCTTACCGGATTTTAAGGACAATAAAAAACCGGTTCGGTTCAACTAACGAGATAGGGATTTTCGAGATGTCTGATTCCGGGCTCAGGGAAGTCGACAATCCATCAGAGTTGTTTTTGTCAGAGAGGCCCCATAATGTATCGGGCTCTACGGTTGTGGCCAGCCTGGAGGGGACCAGACCTCTCATGGTGGAGATACAGGCCCTTGTATCGCAGACGAACTTCGGAATGCCCAGAAGGACCTCTATCGGTGTTGATTTTAACAGGGTGAACCTTCTGATAGCCGTGCTTGAAAAAAGGGCCGGCATGCACCTGGGCGGAATGGATGTGTTTATCAATGTGGTTGGCGGCCTTAAGATTGTGGAGCCGGCGGTAGACCTCGGCATTATCGCCACAATAGCCTCATCAGCAAGGGAGGTTTCTATTAAGCCTGATACCTTTGTCTTTGGTGAGATCGGGCTTTCAGGGGAGGTCCGGGCAGTTGCCCAGGCCGAAGCAAGGCTGAAGGAGGCTGCCAAAATAGGATTTAAAAGAGCGGTCATACCTGCAGGCAATGCCCTCAAGACAGCAAATATGGAGGGATTGCAGGTAATCGGGATTAGGGATGTCGAAGAATTTCTTGAAGCTATTTTGCATTAGCATTGTCCTGTTTCTGGCCTCATGTGCTCCAAGGGCAGTGGAGCTGCCTTTGCTTGAGGAAAAACCCCTTGATAAAGTCATTGCAGAGAGGAACGGAATATCCCGGATTGATGCGACTTTTTCAGTCATCTTTGAAAAGGCTGACTCCGAAATAAGAGGAGACGGCGTCTTGCACATATTCAGTAACGGTGATCTGGAACTGAAGGTCTATTCCCTTGGCTTTCTTGGGATGGAATTGTCTTCACGCAACGGGGTGGTCAAGAGCAACCCCGGGCTTGACAGCGCCAAAAAAACGATCCTGACGCAGGGCTTGAGGGACAGTCTCTTCTGGTGGGACATAAAGGACTTTACTGTTGAGGATGAAGACGGCTGCTATCTGCTTAGCAATACCGGGCGCGAGATCATGATCGATAAAAAAAGCAGCCTGCCCAAAAAACAGCGGATATATTTCTCCAATGGCAAAGTGCTTACTGTGTATTACGACAATCCGGCAAGGGGAAATGGCATCCTGTATCAGTCGAAGATGAAGATAGAACTTTCAAAATATTCCGTGACCCTGCTGGTCAGGGATATCAACTTTAACGTGCAGGCTGCTAACTAGGTATCAATCCCCAGGTCTACAGCAACTGTCTTTATTGTAGCATCATCTATGATAGTTTCTTTAAAGAGAAAACCTTCGAGCAATGCGTTGTCGCATATCGTATTTATGAGCCTCGGAGAGCCTTTTGAATATTTATAGATAAGTTTTATCGCCTCAGGTGTGAAGATGTCCAGCTCGCTGCCTGCAACCTTCAGCCTGTGGTTTATATAGTCCCGTGTATTTTCCTCGGAATAGGCGGTCAATTTTATTCTGACCGCTACCCGCTGCTTGAGAGGTTCGTCCAAAGAGAGCACCTGTTCGAGGTCCTGAAGGCCGAAAAAAATGAAATTGACCAGTTTCCCCTCAGAAGTCTCCATGTTGAGCAGGCCCCTGAATTCTTCCATGATCTCTTTTGAATTCAGCATCTGGACTTCATCCATAAGAACAACCGCTTTTTTGCCTTCTTCATTAATCTCCTGAAGTCTCCGGTATATTTCTCCCAGCAGTTCAACCTTGTTGTCAGGGATATTTTTGACGCCGAGCTGAATCGCGAATTTTTTGAAAAGCCACTCGGAGCTCACAGATGAATGTATGATCACAAGCAGGGCCGCCTCGTAGTTTTCCTCATCAAGCTCTTCAAGCATTTTCCTGGCAAGGGTTGTCTTCCCGGCGCCAATATTGCCGATAACTACGGCAAGGCCTTTGCTGGTATCAATAGCGTATTTCAGGCGCAGGAGCGCCTCTGAATGCTGAGAGTTGTTGTAATAAAATCTGCTGTCCACTACGTTTGAAAAAGGATGTTCGCTCAGTTTGTAATATTCTAAGTAGTCCATGAGTTAGAGATAGGATACACGGTCCTTCCTTTCTTTTGGTTTTTCCTTTCCAGCGGTTTTTGCAGCTTGTGTTTTTAATAAGCTTACTTTTTCACTGACATTCCTGAACCTTGCATTCCAGCCGTAGACTTCAGTGTAAAGATCGAGCGCTTCCTTGAGATTATTGTTTTTTTCATTGGCCTCTGCAAGGTCATATTTGAGTGACCAATATGACTCATTGGGCTCTTCTATACTGTCCAGTGTTTTGTTCAGCACATCAATAGCAAGTGAATAAAGCCCTTTTTCCATATAGCAGACAGCGAGCATCGAGGAAGATTGCAAAAAACTTTTTTTGTCGTTCTTGGAAGTCTGAAACTCTTTTATGGCATCATCGACCAGCCCCATCTCTTTGTATGCGATGCCAAGGTTGTAATGAGTTTCAGAGTCCTCATCTTCAAGCTGGCCCTCAAGGCCCTTTTTGAACTCCTGGAAGATTTCAAGGACATCATTGTCGAGCGTTGGCTCCGGCATCTCCTGTGCTTCAGCGATCTCATCCTCACTGAACAAGATGTCTTCATATTCTGCTTCCTCAAGCTCTTCTTCGGGTGTTTCTTTTTGCTCTTTTTCCTCAAGCTTTTCTTCCGGAGCCTCTTTTCCCCATGGAGTCTCCCCAGTCAGGAGAGTTTCAGGGGGTTCTTCTTCAGGAAGTTCAAAAGACCATCTCATGCTCTTCAATTGTCCCGGGCATACCGGATGTATCAGAAAATCCGGCCTCTACTCCCAGGGATTCAAGTCTTTCGGCAACATTCCTGTTTCCAGGGAAAAGCTCCTGCAGTTTAAGAAGTATTTTTAGCGCTTCCTGGGCAAGCCCCTGACGCGCGTAAAAGTCTGCTTCAGAGAGTTCTTCCTCGTAGTCCTCGATCGAGATTTCCTCTCCTGCTGCAGGACGGATAAATTCCTCAACCCCTTCGGGTGTTGAAGGGACTGTTTCGAGTAAATCATCAAATCCCCTGCCTGCAAGTCTTGGGTCGGAAGGGAATATTCCGAAGCCTTCCCTGAGTACTCTCTCGGAGTTTTCAATGTCGCCGTTGAGCTTGTATATTTCGCTCAGAATAAGGCATTCAGTTACTGCAGACTCTTTGTCGCCAAAATCTGAGTATACGGATTTCAACCGCAGATGAAGGTCGATGCTTTTGGGAATCCTCAGCCTGAGTCCTTCAAGAAGCTTCTGCGCCTCGATGAGGAGTCCGTATCTGGCGAATATATCTGCTTCGGAAAAAATCTCATCAACTGTTTTTTCGGCTTTTATGGAAATATGGGCCGATACTTCTTTTTCCTCTGGTTTTTCAGCGTAAACAGGTTCTGTGATTTCCGCAAACTCAGGGACCTTTTCCTCATGTTCTCCCTTGAGTTCAGCTATCCGCTGACGCAAATAATCGTTGTCAGGCTCTGTTTCAAAGGCCTCATTATAGCAGCCCAGGGCTTCGTCGCGTATACCTCTGTCATAATAGACATCTCCCAGGGCAGTGAGCTCTTCAACAATATGTGGTTTTTCCCCGAGTTGTTTGTAAAGGGCCACAAGTCTTCTGCCTGTATCTATAGGGTCGATTTCCCTGAAGCTTTCCAGGATCTTTATCGCATCATCGTATTTCTCCTGGAGTATCATATCATCCAGGACAACGAGGTATTCTTCCCACGCATTTTCCTTCCGGCCCTCTTTTAAATATATCTCCCCGAGCAGACTGCGGGCCTTTGCATTTTTGGGCTCCAGCTCCTTGATCCTTAAGAGGTAGGATTTGGCATTTTCAATATAATTTCCGGACAGGGAGAGTTCTGCAGCCCGCATCAGTACATCAACACTCTCATGAAAGAGTACGGCGGCTTCCTTCATTAGTTCGATAGCCATCTCTGTCTCGCCTGCTTTTTCATGCAGGCAGCTAAGACCTATGACCGCATCTTTGTTCAGAGGCTGTATATCAATAGCTTTATGGTAATACTCCTTTGATTTTTCAATATCACCTTTGTTGTCGTAGATGCCGGCAATAAACAGATACTCTTTTGCAGCGTCTGATTTGAGTCCCTGCTTTAAGAATGTCTCCGCAACTTTGCTTCTAAGAGGTATATTGGATGGAGAAAGAGACAGTATCTTCTCATAGATTTCAAAAACCCTGTCTTTCCGGCCCTCTTTTGAGAGACTGTCGGCTGTGGCGAGATAATATTTTATTGCATCTGTAATCAGTTCTTTCTCTTCGCTTAACTCTCCCAGGGCATAAAGGGCATCAGCATCGGCAGGGTTTACGTTGAGTACCTTTTTGAAAAGGGCCAGTGCCTTAAGGGAAAAGCCTTCCCTCCTGAAAAAATTCGCAGCCTTATGAAATGTTTCGATGGCGTTTTTCTGATCGCCCTTTTTTAGATATAGGTCACCGATAGAATTGAAGTTGTGGCCATCAGGGTATTCCTGAACAATTTTCTCCCATTCAGCAATGGCCTTGTCAATCTGACCCTTTGCCAAATATTTCTGTGCATCTTTGATACGAGTGGTTTTATCAGCCATTGGTGTATCTTACATATTATCCTATATGCCAAAAAGTGTCAATAATACAAGAAGTTATCAGCATTTATCAGCATGTCAGCGGACAATATTTTTGACCACTGAAGCATATTCTTCCATCATCTTTTGCCTTTTCTCTGTAATCTCCTGTAACAGCTTGATAAACAAGCGGTAATGACGATTTGAATTGTTGGCGGTAATATGGGCAAGAAGGGGTGAGCAGAAATACCAGTTGCAGCGGTAAGGCCTTAAAGACCTTGCCATGGTGCATCCCTGTTTGCCGAGGAACTGACAAGGCGCGGAATCGTCAAGCGCCGGGTAGTGAAGGGGGATTTTTTCTCCTATCGCATAGATGTAGACAATATCATCGAATGCATGGTAAGAATGGCGGTTGATGCAGCATACGCTGGTGCATTCAGGGCAGACAACTGCTGTGTGTTGTTGAAGAAAGGCACCCAGATTTTCTATCTCTTCAGCTATAAGGACCGCGAGATTTCTGACCTTTTTAAGACGGTCATTATGATGTCTGAAAACATCATCGATGTCCTTTTGATGACTTCTTAAGCTGTCATAATGGTTACAGACTTCAGTCATGGTCCTTTAAATTGTAATTCCCTGTTTTCAGGAACGGGTTATCTCTCATTTCCTCTGCTATCGAAGTTTCACCCTCATGTCCGCACAGGACCCTTGTTTCAGGTGGAAGAAGTGTCAGCTTTTTGAGAGATTGTGAAAGAAGTCCGAAATCGCCTTCCGGGAGATCAGTTCTGCCAACAGAACCCTTAAACAGGGTATCTCCGGAAAAAAGCGTATTTTCCACCAAGATACATATACTGCCTGGAGTGTGTCCGGGGGTATGTATGACCTTGAAAGATATTGTGCCGACAGAGATTGTGTCATTGTCTTTGACAATCTTTTCAGGCTCGGGAAAATCTTCGGGGTCATATCCCCGGGACACGCAGAACTGCGCTGTCATTCTGTATGTTGTCTTTTCCTGCTCGTGCATTACAATGACCGCATTGTACCTATCATGCAATTCCTTTACTGCACAGACATGATCGTAGTGTGCATGGGTAAAGAGTATGTATTTAGGCTGCAGTCCGGTTGCATCGATAAACTCGATAATTTTTTCCGGTTCATCCCCCGGATCTATGATAAGCGCCTCTGAATTTGAATCATCAGATATGATATAGCAGTTGACATCCAGTTGACCTACGACTATTTTATGTATATTCATGATTATTACACTCTGCGGTTTCTGCCGTCCCTAAAGCTTTCGGGACTGCGGGTTAGTTCATTCGTTTTCGGTCTTTTTCAGCGACGGATTTTCCATGTTCAGTTTTTCCCATCTGTACCAGAAGGTCTTGTAGCTCATGCCCAGAAGCTTGGCAGCCTTTGCCACGACGCCATTGGCCTTTGTCATCGCCTTTTTCAGGAGTTCTTTTTCGAGCTCTTCGAAGTTTATGCCCTTCGTCAGGAATATCCAACCCGGTCGCTCCGGAAGGCTGCGGAATCCTGAGCTCGCTCTTAATGTCTTTAAGTTTAATAGCCCCGGTATCGCTCATCAGAACAGCCCTTTCAATGACAGATTCGAGCTGCCGTATGTTTCCAGGCCAGTTATATTCTGAGAGGGCATGGATTGCAGCAGGGTCTATTGATTTTATCCGCTTGCCGAATTCTATATTGAATTTGTTTATAAAGAAGAGCGAAAGATCAGGGATATCTTCTTTCCTGTCCCTCAGCGGCGGCAGCGCTATTGTAACGACTTTCAGCCGGTAATAGAGGTCTTCTCTGAAGGAGCCTTTTGTAAGTTCTTTCTCCAGGTCTTTGTTTGTTGCTGTGATGACCCTGACATCGATTTTGATGGCGTCCTTGCCCCCGAGCCTCCTTATTTCTTTGTCCTGCAGTACCCTGAGAAGTTTTGACTGCATCATCTGAGGGAGGTCGCCGATTTCATCAAGAAAAAGTGTGCCCCCGTTTGTTGATTCAATAAGGCCGATCCTTCTTGAGGCAGCTCCGGTAAAGGCCCCGGGTTCATACCCGAAGAGTTCGCTCTCAAAAAGGTTTTCCGGAATTGCAGCGCAGTTTAATGCAGTGAAGGGTTTTGTGCGCCGCAGACTGTTATAATGTATCGCCTTGGCTACGAGTTCCTTTCCTGTCCCGCTTTCACCTATTATAAGGACTGTAGCCGGGCTGGGAGAGATCTTCTTCATGATATCTATGGCTTCTTTCATTTTTTCGGACTTCCCGACGATGCCCTCCATCTTAAACCTGTCGAAGAGCTCTTTATGGAGCTGACGGTTTTCTTTCATGAGCTCCGAGCGCTCAACAGCCCTTTGGACTGTCAGGAGCAGAGAGTTTTTGTCCAGGGGTTTTGTAAGGTAATCGAAGGCGCCCTTTTTTATCGCTTCAACAGCAGAGGTTATTGTGCCGTGGGCGGTCATGATGATCATTGTCGGAGTATAGGAATCAAGGGATATTGATTCGATAAGTTCTATGCCGTCCATGCCTTCCATCTTCAGGTCTGTCAGTAAGACATCAGGGTTATATTTCCTGAGGATCCTCAGGGCTTCTTCACCTGAAGCGGCTGTATAGGTCTCATAGCCGGAGTCATCGAGGATCGTTTTGAGTATCTCTCTTTGCAGCGGCTCATCATCAACAACTAAAATAACAGGCATTTCAGATCTCCTTTTCCACCGGCAGAAATAAAGATACCGTGGTCCCGATACCCTCTGTACTCTTTATATCGACCTTTCCCTTGTGTTCTTCCATGACCCTTTTGGTCAAGGCAAGCCCGAGGCCGAGCCCGCCGGTTTTTGTTGTGAAGAAGGGATCGAATATCCTTGCCAGTTTATCCTCAGAGATGCCTTCTCCCGTGTCTTCAACCGATATGCAGCATTTAGTATTAACTATTTTCGTTCTGATGACAAGCTTTCCGCCTTTACGCATGGACTGGAAGGCGTTCAGGATGACGTTATAAAGGCATGTTTTTATAAGATCAGGGTCTATGGAGAGTTCAGGCATTGGTTCAAAGTCGCGTTCTATTATGATATGCTCTTTTTGCGCCTTTGCCAGGATCAATTCAAGGACATCCTCGATCAGCTGCCTGATATCAGTCGGCTTGGTGTTGATTTCAAGCGGTCTGCCGTATTCGAGAAAGCTTTCCGCAAACCTGCTTACCCTCTGGATCTCGTTCTTGATGTTCATTATCAGTGAATCAAAGGTTTCTTTGCCTTCCCCGTTGTAGGGGGTATACTTTTCTTTTATGTGATCTATGGAGAGGCTGATGAAATTAAGAGGGTTCCTTATTTCGTGGGCGATGCTCGTTGAGAACTGCCCTATGCTGGCGAGGTGCTCTGCCTTTCTGAGTTTCTCTTCCAGTACCCGCTCTTCTCTCAATTTCCTTACCATATAGTTAAAACTCTGGGTGAGTTCGCCGATTTCATCCTTTCTTTCTGTCCGGAGTTCCTGGTCGAGATTCCCTCCTGCAACCATCCGGGCTGCCTGAACGACTTCTTCTATGGGTTTTGTATATCTCCGGGCCAGATATACGATAAATATCGTTCCTATCCCGAATACGAACAACGCAGCTATGATCCTCTGAAAGAGTCTTTCCCGCATCATGGAGCTGAAATCTTCTGTGTTTATTGTCAGGTTTATGTAACCGTACTGTTTTTCGCGGACGATGACAGGGATGATCACATTGTATGCATGTCCCTCTCCGGTAACAGTCTCTCCCAGTTGCGCCTTAAAGATCAATTCCTTTTTCTTTGTTGTCAGCCATTTTCCGACATCTTTCGGGTTCGTACTGGAAATGATCTTGTCTGAATTGCTGATGACGGAAATCTCCTTCACCCCTTTTGTGTTGAGCTTCTTAAGATAGTTCTCAAGACGTTTTACATCCGGAGACCCGCTGCTGGTAACTTCCTCAACGGCAATCTGTATGGCCTTTGACAGCTCAGTGGAGCGGTCTTCGAATTCCCTGAAGATGTCCTGCTCTGCCCTGGAATAGAGCACGACGAATATGGTTATGATGCTCAGGCTCAGCAGAAGCATCATGGCTATCAGTTTCTGATTAAGGGAGAGTCTGAGGAAATAATCTTTGAACAGTATATTTTTATTGAATTGCATAGTTAATTGTACAGGGAATAATCGGATGCATGTCAATCATTTAAATCATATTTGGTTATGCGCTCAGAGTCTATACTCGCCTGATCTTGACAGTATCATCTGGCTGTTAAAATTGTACTGGCAGGGTGTGAAGAATACAGAAAGCAAGTCCGTGATAAAAGACTTGCTCTCTGTTTTTTCAGAAGGTCCGTTCAAAAAGGCAGCTATTTCTTCTTTTTTTCTGTTTTTGCCGGTGGCTGCTTTAAAAGGGTTGACAGCTCTGAGGCCTTATTCCTGATTTCTCCGGCCTTGGAAGCAATGGTCAGGTAATCTTCTCTGTCAATCTGCATCTGAAGTTCTTTGAAAGAGTCTTCGAGGTTTTTTATGTCAGCGCTGATGGTTTCATTGGCTGCGCTGGGGCCTTTTCCCTTTGAAGCCTTTTCCAAAAGTGCCTTTGTCTCATCCATGGCTGCTTTAGCGGCTTCTATCGCTGCGATAGCGTCTTTCTTGGCTTCTTCTTTTTTTGCCGGCAACTTTGAATTGACCGCCTCTGCCTCTGCCTTGACGTTTACGAGCATTTCCTTTGCCTTGCCATAGTTTTTGAATATTTTTGCGTCCTGGACTTTGACTTCATCCATCGCCTTATTTAAGTTATCATTGAGCTTTTTAGCGTCATCAGGCAGATACTTTTCAGCGCCTTCGGAGATTATGGAATCAACAGCTGTTTTTGCGGCATTTATCTCCTGCAGAGGCTGCTTGGAGCAACCGGCAATGAAGAATAAGGCGATTAAGCCTATCATTATGTAACGCATGCTGTGTTTCATAAAATAATTCTCCTGTATATAAATGTGTATTATGTTCTTATTTATGTTCAGTATCTGAACAATTCCCCGGAGGTATATTTCAACCCCCGGGGAATGTTCATAAAAGATGTGAAAATTAGCAGATGATTAGTAACCTGCTGCCTTCTTTGCAGGAGCTGCCTTCTTCTCAGCAGGAGCTGCTGTTGCAGGAGCTTCCTTCTTCTCAGCAGGAGCTGCTGCCTTTTCCTTCTTTTCTGCTTTCTTTGCAGGAGCTGCCTTTATTGCAACCTTGGTGCAACATTCTTGCCGTCAGCCTCGGTATAATGTACCGTGACCTTATCGCCTGCTTTAACGTCTGCGAGGGTCTTCTTATCTTTGCCTGCCATTACAGTGGTCTTGTCATCGGTTGAAAGCGTGACATCACCCTTCTTGCCTTTTACGGTAAGAGTATTGGCCTTTGCATCGACTGCTGTAACTTCACCTGTAACCTGTTTCTTTACAGCCTTCTTAGCAGGAGCTGCCTTCTTAGCAGCAGCTGCTTCCTTCTTCTCAGCAGGAGCTGCTGCCTTCTCAGCTGCAAATGTTACGGCTGTAAAAGCGAACATAAGAACTAATGAAAGTACGATTGCGATTGTTTTTTTCATCTAACTTCACCTCCTTTCCATTGAAATATTTCTTGAACTAACCTGATTGTAATTCAATATGTGTGCCAGCAATAAAATCATTATAAATCAGGCTGTTAGTATTGGAGAGTTTTCTTTTTTGAGGAACTGTTTTCTTTTTTAGGGAGGTCTTGCCTGCTTGTCAGATTGTCAGATTAATGTCTATATCAGCCCAAGTTCTTTTGCATATGCATTGAAGAGTGCGAGACCTTTCCTGTGCTCGTCCCTGAAATCATATGACATTTTTTTCCAGTAGGAGATAAGGGCCTCCTCTGAAAGTATATCTTTCAATGGGCATGAAGCTGCGACAGTGTCCAGACTGTTCAGGGCAGAAGTCTTTGCCCTGTTAAGATCGTCTATGAATTTTCTGTATAGTTCGCTCTTTTCAGTACGACAATCCTTATGTGCAATCCAAAGGGCAAAGGTAAAAGGCAGACCTGTATGTTTATACCATAGTTCGCCTATATCATATATATATAAACCAGGCCACTTCACGGCCTCTAGTCAGGGCTTCGTCGCCGATCAACAGATAGGCGGCGCTTGATCCTATAGCATCTTTTAACTTCTCGCTTGAAGACTGAAAGCTGCAGTCCAGTCCATAGAATTTATTCAGCACTATCCGGATCAATGCAACCGAGGTTTCTGACTGCGATGAGGTAAGAACTGTGAGCCTGCCGAGCTTCTCTATCGGTTTATTGCTGAACAGGAGTATGCTCCCCACAGGCCCCATGGAACTTATCGAATGATTTTCGATAAGCTCGTACTTGTCCCGGTGACGCAGGTACTCGATCGAGGATGAAGGGCTTACATCGATCCGGCCCTCGCGTATCTTTTTGTTAAGGTCTGATGGCGCTCCTTTTATGAATTCATATCCTGATATGTCAGATTCCCTCTTAAGCATATAAAAGATCGGGAAAAGGTTCGCATAGGGTATTTCCCCGATCAGGAGCCTGTCCTTTAGCACAGCCGGCTTCGCTTCCAAAATATATATTTATCCTTTCACGTAACTACTCAGGTTGTTTAGACTGTAGTCTGTTAGGACTGAGCGGAGAACGAATCAAGGTGGGCTTTGTGTGATCCCGCATGGTTATTCCCCCTATCCACCTAAACACCTTCTGTCTATCCACCTGAATAATTATCCTTTCACCACGCCTATAGGCCGCAGCCGTGCGACTTTTTTCGAGATGCCTGCCTTGTGAACAACTTCTACTACTTCGGATATGTCTTTGTATGCCTCGCTCATCTCTTCTGCAAGTGTTTCTCTGCCTGCAGACCTCACAATTATACCTTTGTCCTGCATTTCACGCCAGATGGAGCGTCCTTTGGCCTTTCTTATGGCATGATGCCTTGACATCAGCCGTCCTGCGCCATGGCAGGTTGAGCCAAAGGTCTCCTGCATCGCCTTTTCTGTCCCAAGCAGCACAAATGACGCCCTTCCCATATCACCGGGGATCAGCACCGGCTGCCCGAGATGCCGGTATACCTCAGGGAGTTCAGGATGACCAGGCGGAAAGGCGCGTGTGGCCCCCTTCCTGTGTACGATCAGCTTTTTTTTGGTCCCCCTGACAGTATGTTCTTCTATTTTCGCGATATTATGCGCAACGTCATAGATCAGGCCCATTCCCAGGGAACCGGGAGATAAGTTCAGGGTTTTCATGAAGGCCTCCCTTGTCCAGTGCATGATACATTGCCTGTTTGCCCAGGCGTAATTTGCAGCAGCGCGCATTGCCGCAAGATAATCCTGTGCCTCGGGACTGCTAAACGGCGCGCAGGCCAGTTCCCTGTCGTATAACTCGATCCGGTATTTGCCTGAAGCGCGCTCCATTACCTCCAGAAAATCCGTGCATACCTGATGTCCGAAACCGCGTGAACCAGTATGTATCATCACCGTCATCTGCCCCTCAAAGAGACCGAGAGAGTTCGCTGCATTTTCATCGTAAATTTCGTCTACATATTGAATTTCAAGGAAATGGTTTCCTGAGCCGAGCGTCCCCTGCTGCGCCCTGCCGCGTTCATAGGCCTTGTTGCTGATAAGGGACGGATCAGCTCCGTCGATCATTCCCCTGGATTCGATCCTTTCTATGTCTGAGGACTCGCCGAAGCCGTTTTCTACGGCCCACAGGGCCCCTTTTGTGAGTACCCTTCTTTCGTCAGCTGGACTGAGACGGATTTTGCCCTTTGAGCCTACACCTGAAGGGATTTCATTATAAGAGGACCTCGACCAGGTCCTTTATCCTCGGGAGCACCTCCTGTTTTGTAAGGCTGCTTCGGAGGAGCCTTACCCCGCAATTTATGTCATAGCCTACGCCTCCGGGAGAGATGATCCCTTCTTTGAGGTCAAAGGCCGCGACCCCTCCGATAGTAAAGCCGTAACCAGTATGGATGTCAGGCATTGCCAGAGATGCTTTTTCGATGCCGGGAAGTGTAGCGACATTAGCGACCTGTTCTATTGACTGGATTTCCAGTTCTTTTTCGAGGATGCTGTCTGCGTATATAATGCCCGGGACACGCATGCCCTGCTTGTAGTCAACAGGGACCTCCAGTTTTGTTTCATCGATCCTTCTGAGTTTCTCAAGAGACATATTTTACCTCCTGTTCAGCCTGTCAGTACTGAAAAAATTAACCACAGAGCACACAGAGTTTATTAAAAGTCTGACTTGTCGCTGAAAGCTCTGTCGGTGAAATTCTCGCTGATTTCATGCTACTGCTTATCGCTGTTGCTTTTCCCTTCAGATATCAAAGATTACATCAGCCGCCCAATGGTCCTCTTTCCTCTCAATTTTAAGTTTATGATATGTTGCGGCTTTTATCAACAGACCCCTGCCATGTCTTTCGGGGTCAAAGTCCTCGCCCTTCAGCGTGGCCTTTACAAGGGTATCGCACAGTTCATTTATATGGATATCTTTGCCAAGAAAACCGTAGGTGTCGAAATGGAAAATAAGTTCGTTGAGCCATGCCACAAGCAGCCCCTCCGGAGAATTACCCGAAGCCTGGATCTCGATGCTCTTTTGGGGTGATACGCTTATCGGGGTCTGTAATAAGACTGTACATGCCTGCAGCAGCGTTCAGGAAAAGGTCCTCCAGGCTCTCTCCGAAGACCCTTATGCCTGCGTCTCCTGATATATCGATCAGTTCAAAGCGCTTCATGTTCTGTTGATATCTTATCAGATCAGATGTTATTTGTTCTGAAAACAGCGGTTGTTCGCGCAAAGCCGCAACCAACAGTAGGCGCTTCTAAGTGAGGACGCAAAGAAAAACAAAGACCGGAATGTAAGTGTGAAGAACGATCATGACATGTTCAGGTCTAAATGCAGGATCCATGAGCTTCCCCTGTGTCCTCAGTGCCCTCTGCGGTAAAAAAGAATTTTTACTCGAAAAGGGCCTTTACAAAATCCTCGCTTACAAAATCCTGCATATCTTCGATCCCTTCGCCGACTCCGATGAGCTTTACAGGGATGTTCAAATCCTTTTTTATCGCAAAAACAATTCCGCCTTTGGCTGTCCCGTCCAGTTTTGTGAGCGCTATGCCTGTGACACCTACAGCTTCATTGAAAATCTTTGCCTGGGCCAGGGCGTTCTGCCCGTTCGTTGAGTCTATAACAAGGAGCGTTTCATGCGGAGAGCCCGGCATTGCTTTTTCGCAGACGCGCTTTACTTTCTTCAGCTCTTCCATGAGGGGACTTTTGGTGTGAAGACGTCCTGCGGTATCAATGATTACGATATCAATGTTTCTTGCACGGGCCGCCTCTATCGCGTCGAACACAACTGCTGATGGGTCAGAGCCGCTCTGGTGTTTGACGATCTGCGCATTGCTCCTGTCTGCCCAGATCTCAAGCTGCTCTATAGCAGCAGCCCTGAATGTGTCGGCTGCTGCAAGCAGTACAGAGTGTCCCTGGTCCCTGAATCTGCTTGCCAGCTTTCCGATAGTAGTTGTTTTGCCGACGCCGTTAACGCCCACAGTCAGTATTACAAAGGGTTTTTCCCCAAAGGGAACGAGAGGATGTGACGTCCCCAGCAGGGAGGTCATCTCTTTTTTGAGGAAATCCTTGATTGATACTGCCTGCTGAAATGCCGCTGTTTTCGGATTTTTCCCTCAGGTGCCTAACGATCTCCGAGGCGTTTTTCGCTCCAACGTCAGAAAGTATCAGTGTCTCCTCGAGTTCTTCGAGTGTTTCAGAATCAACAGCACGGTTTTTGAATATTGATTCAACCTTTTCCACAAAACCATGTCTTGTTTTGCTCAATCCCTGTTTCAGCCTGTCAAAAAGACCCATTTTTCACCTCAGTCTGTAATATACTAGAAAAATCTTTCACCCTCCAGGATGTCCTTCCTGTCGATAACAAAGGTTTTCCCCTCAACCCTGCCCTTGAGTTTGATAGGATAACAGCTTCCTATCCCATCTTTCAAATCATCGAGACTGATAGCTTACATCACATGCCCTGCAGACAACGCGGTTATCTGTCAAGCCTGAAGCCCAATTTCCTGGGAAAGCACTTGCCGCAGGCGTCGAAATAGGATTCGATATTCCCGTTTTGCTTAAGAAGGAAAAAGTTTATTCCCAGCTTATTTGAAAAAAAAGTGAAGAATACAGGCTTCTTTTCAGGAAGGGCAGCCAGTTCTATCCTGATGCTGCTGCCGTCAAAGGGCGCTTCCGGGTATACAGGTTTTTTTGAGCATGCGGATAAAAGGAGGATTATGCCCAGCAAAATAATTATTCGCTTCATTATGAATTTTAAATTTTATGATTACATTTAGCAATATGTATAATAGAGTGATGCAGAATTATTACCAGTTTATCATCCCCCGCCTCAACGGCGGAGAGATCAGGAAAAACTTCAGGCACTATAGTTCCCTGGTTAAAAAAGGCGTTGCCGGCTTCATAGTCTTCGGGGGTGAACTGAAAACCCTCAGGAAGTATCTGGCAGACCTCCAGTCCGTCTCTGAACTGCCCCTGATAATCGCCTCTGACCTTGAACGCGGACTGGGGCAGCAGGTAAAAGGCGGCACCCTTTTCCCTCCTGCAATGGCTTTGGCGTCCGCTGTAAAAAGCAGTCAACGATCAGCAAGTCAGCAATAAGGATTTAAGACTCCTCAGAGCTTCATTCAGGGCGGTCGCAGAAGAAGCTCACTATGCAGGCATCAATACGATATTTGGGCCTGTCCTTGATATCAATACGAACCCGAAGAACCCCATCATATCGGTCAGGGCATTTGGAGAGGACCCTGAAACAGTCTCCTTCTTTGGCT
Source organism: uncultured Nitrospira sp. (assembly GCA_963813295.1). GTDB lineage: Bacteria > Nitrospirota > Thermodesulfovibrionia > Thermodesulfovibrionales > UBA6898 > JAOUFP01. The sequence goes on along the minus strand of CAWEYN010000019.1, from coordinate 17,780 downwards.
GCGAGATGATCAGGGCGATCCAGGGCTGCGGCCTAGCAGCCTGCGGCAAGCATTTCCCCGGCCATGGTGATACAGAGGTGGACTCCCATATCAGGCTCCCTGTTGTTGAGTGCAGCCTCAAGAGGTTGAAAAAATATGAATTGCGGCCTTTTCAAAAAGCGATAGAAGAGGATGTGAAAATGATCATGCTTGGACATCTCAATGTCCCTGCCCTGGACAGTTCAGGGATTCCTGTCTCAATTTCAAAAAAGGCGGTCAGGTTCCTCAGAGAGAAGATGAAGTTTAAAGGCATATTGACAACTGATGCAATGAACATGGGAGGGATAGGTAAATTTTCAGAGGAAAAGGCCGCCTTCATGTCTCTTGATGCAGGAGTTGATATCCTGCTTCATCCAACAGACCCGGAGAAGATTGTTTCTTATCTCGAAGCGAAAAAAAATGCATTTGAATCAGAACGCCTGACGCGTTTCCGCAGAGAACTTGGCAGGGGGCGGGCAGGGCGGATGCCCGGGTTTGAAGTTCATGGGAAACTCTCTGACTTGCTGGCAGATAAAGCAATCAGGCTGACAGGTGATTTTCGGATAAAAGGCGGTCTTTTTCTGGTAATACTTAACGATGATGAGCAAAGCAAAGGGATTGACCTTGCCAGGACGCTTAAGGAAAAAATACCCTTCGTGAAAATCCGTATAATCAGGAAAGGCGCATGAGATTGAGAAAATAAAGATTTCTGATAATGCGTTTGTTGTTGTTGCTGTATTTTCTGAAACAAAGGCCTGGAAGGGGGGTGCGAGCAGCTGGCTTTGCAAGCAGATAGCCTGTGTGCAAAACAGGGCTGACCTCTTTGTTTCTTTTGGCAGCCCCTACCTTCTTGATAATATTAATGGCGCAAAAATATTCGCATATTGGGATTCTGAGTCTGCACAAAGGGCTGTGGCAGGGATAATAACTAAAAAGATCCAGGGGAAAATAAGTCGTTGAGTTGTTACTAATCACCAATTTACTATTTCAATTGCGTATGTCTCTGTGCAGGTGGTGGATTCTGCATTGCTCAGACTTCTTTATCCTTATTTAAGGTTTGTGTTATAGTGTATAACTGACTGAATATATAGCCTTTTATGTCCAATTGACTTCCTGGAGGATTATAGATGAGACGGACTTTACTGACTATTATCTGCTTTTTTATCGTGGCGTCTTCTGCCTTTGCTGAAGAAGATCCGATAACTGCACTTAAGGACAGCACTTTAAAGCTTTTCAAACCGGTCTCCGGAAAAATTACCGGCGTGGAAGGCAATAAGGTTGTGATAGACATTGGCCTGAAAAACGAAATAATGTCCGGCATGAGGCTGAATATCCTGAGCGAAGGAGAGCCTTTTATACATCCTGTTACCAGGGAGATGCTGGGCAGGGTAGAGTCTGTAACTGGAAAGATGGAAGTAAAGGATGTGCAGCAGGAGATTTCAACCGGTCTGATAGTTGAGGGCAAGGCAAAGGTAGGCGACAAGGTCAGGATATCCGGCACAAAGGTGAAGGTTTTGTTTTGCCAGGATAAAAAGATGGACTGGTATCTTGCGGATGAATATTACCGGAAACTCAAAGAGACCGGCAGGATAGAGATGATAGATACAGCACTTGAAACCAGCGATCAGGCTTTGGTACTCAATGAGGCCAGAAGACTCGGTGCTGAGATCGCCCTTATTCTGACGTCCAAGGAGGCTGATAAAGGCACGCTTGTCACGGAGAGGCTCTTATGGGTTTCTGACGGCTCTCAATTTTTTGAGACTCAGGTCAAAGTCGATGTAGCATACGCCAAGGAACTCAAGTTCGGTGCAGAGTACTTTACACCGCAGGCAGGTGAGGCTGTGCTTATGTACAATCTGCCTTACGGAGCACGGCTTGTAACAACCGGCGATTTTGACGGAGACGGCAAGCAGGAGATAATGCTGAGCACCGGCAGGGACGCGCGCGCCTATTTGCCTGCTGCAGACCTGCAGTTCCTCTGGGAGGTCAAGGGCACTGCTTCAGATGACCATTTATGGATCGACGCGATCGATCTCAATAAAAACGGCAAGGACGAAATTGTCATTACACTTATGAGAAACGGAGAGGTTTTTTCAGATATATATGAACTGGCAGGAGCTGAATTTAAGAAACTCTGGGAGGGGAAATATTTCCTCAGGAAAATCGGGACAGATCTAATCGCGCAGGCCTATTCAAAATCAGATGGTTTTAAAGGTGACATATTTGTCATTAAATGGGAAGGGGATTACAAGACAGGCGAAAAGCTCAGTCTCCCCAAAGGTGTGAACATATATGATTTTGCCTTTATCGAAGGTGCTGACAAGGAGAAAAAGGTTTTTGCCTATGATGAAAAAGGCTTTCTGAACCTCTATGATGCAAAAGGGATCAGGGTATGGAGGAGCAATGCATCTACCGGCGGCTTTCTCACTACATTTAAAAAAGAGGCTGCGGCTGTATATCTGGAGGGCGGAGAATGGGCCATCAAAGACAGACTCTCTCCCAGAAACAGGGAAGTGCTTGTTGTGCAAAGGGTCCCTTTTGCTGAAATGGCAAAAGGCATTGGATATAAAAGTTCAAGGCTGAAAAACTTCTGGTGGAACGGCTTTTCGATGGAGGAAGGTGTGCTGGTGGATGACATAAAGGGGACTCTGCTGGACTATGCAGTTGCAGGCGACAAAGATAATAGTCCTGACAAGCCCGTTTATGGGGATAAAGTTCGAGAATATCCTGAAAGGCGAAAATCCTCTGGGTACCGTGCTCTTCATATATTCGGTAAAGGGACGGTAATGCAGTGAATCTGTCGGGAAGGATACCTGCCCATGTCGGGATAATAATGGATGGAAACGGGAGGTGGGCTGAACAGCGCGGCCTTCCGAGGATTGAAGGACACAGACGGGGAGCTGAAAGATCGAAGGAGATCATCGATGTTTCTATAGAGCTCGGGATCAAATGTCTGACCTTGTATGCGTTTTCTACCGAGAACTGGCAGCGGCCGCAGTCAGAAGTTACTATACTCATGAAGATCCTCGAAAGTTACCTGAAAAACGAATTTTTAGCACTGATCAGGAAAAATGTTGTTTTCAGGGCTATCGGAGAGATCTGGCGTCTTCCTGAAAATATACAGGCCCTGATCAGGACTATCGAAGAAAAGAGCGCTGATAATACAGGAATGCATCTGGTAGCTGCACTGAGCTACAGCTCCAGAAGCGAGATTCTCAGGGCTGTAAAAAAGATCATGGATGCCCACATTAATCCTGAAGATCTGACGGAAAATTTATTCAGTTCCCAGCTCGATACCGCAGGCTTACCCCAGCCTGACCTGATTATAAGGACAAGCGGGGAGAGACGTTTGAGTAATTTTCTCCTTTGGCAGAGCGCTTACTCTGAACTCTATTTTGCCGATACCCTGTGGCCTGATTTTGACAGGGAGGAATTTATTCTGGCCATACAGGATTTTCAGAGCAGGGAAAGACGCTTCGGAAAAATCTCTCTGAGGTCAAATGCATCTTAAGCGGCTTGTAATAGCATTAATCCTTCTGCCGGTTATTATATATTTATGTGATGTATCTGCCTCCAGAGTATTTTCTTTTCCTTTTGATTTTTCTTTCAACGATAGGTCTTGCCGAGTTCTATGCAATGTGCAGGATTAAAGGCCTTTTGCTTTACTCCGGTCTTCTCTGGGGTGCTGCATTGCTTATCGTTTCCTTTATCCTGCCTCATCTTTTTTTGCAGGTGTTGCTGCTGGCTGCGCTGGCAACTATGGCCTTAAGGCTTTTTCTGAAGCCGGACCCGGCGGGTTCCATTTCAGCTGCATCAGCAGCGGTCTTCGGACTGATCTATATCCCGGGTCTTTTGACTTTCCAGCTGAATCTTGTCAAGACAGGCCCAGCCTGGATTGTCCTGCTCTATGCCTCTGTATGGGCTGCCGACAGTATGGCCTTTTATGTAGGCAAGAGCATAGGGAAAAGGAAACTCTATCCTGAGATAAGTCCGAACAAGACTGTTGAAGGGGCTGCAGGATCTTTGCTCGGCGGCATTATCGGCTCTGTGTTAATAAAGGCTGCCCTCCTTGTTCAGATCTCCATCCTGCATGCAGTGATCATAGGTCTGGCAGTCGGTCTTTCGACCATAATCGGCGATCTCGTCGAGTCGATGTTCAAGCGTGATGCCGGGGTAAAGGACTCCAGTCATATCCTGCCCGGTCACGGAGGGGTCCTGGACAAACTCGATGGTGTTACCTTTGCCGGCCCTTCATTTTACTGGGTCTGCCTGCTCCTGGGCCTGGTCCCTTGAGCCGGCTTCCGGAAATCAGGGATAAAAAGCCTGCTTATTTTGTATAATTAATAAATGAAAAATATAGCGATCTTAGGCTCTACAGGGTCAATAGGCCGGAGCACCCTTGAGGTAATAGCGCAAAACAGGGACCGCTTCAGGGTCGTGGCCCTGGCTGCGGGAAGCAATATAGACCTTCTTGAGCAGCAGATAAAAACATTCAGTCCTGATATTGCTGCTGTTGCAGATCCGGATGCTGCTTATGCCCTGAGTAAAAGGTTTGGTAAAAGGCTTAAAGGGACTGAAATCCTCTCCGGGGACGAAGGCATCAACAGTGTTGCAGCGTATGCCGGGGCTGATTTTGTTATTTCAGCGATCGTTGGTTCAGCCGGATTGCTCCCTACCATAACTGCCATAAAAGCAGGGAAGACCGTAGGCATCGCCAACAAGGAAGCGCTAGTGATGGCCGGTGATATAGTCATGAGGGAGGCAAAGAAGAACGGCTCCAGGATCATGCCTGTGGACAGCGAGCATTCAGCTGTCGCACAGTGCATAGAAGGCCATAACAGCGCGGATATAAGAAGAATAATCCTGACAGCCTCCGGCGGGCCCTTCGTAGACAGGACGAAAAATGACCTGAAGGATATAAAGGCCAAAGATGCCCTGAAGCACCCCAACTGGAACATGGGCAGGAAGATCAGTATAGATTCAGCGACATTGATGAATAAGGGGCTTGAGGTCATTGAGGCCTGCTGGCTTTTTGATATGCCCCCTGAAAAAATCGATGTGCTGATACATCCGCAGAGCATAATACATTCTCTGGTAGAATTCAGGGACAGGAGTTGTATGGCCCAGATGTCCATGCCTGACATGCGGGGGCCGATTTCATATGCGCTGTCTTATCCTGAGAGGATCGCTGAACCGATCCCTGGTCTTGAGCTTGAGAATATCGGGCCTCTGACCTTCAGGAAGCCTGACCATGATATGTTCCCTTGTCTTTCGTATGCCTATGAGGCGATAAGATCAGGCGGGACTTTACCTGCAGTACTGAATGCTGCCAATGAAATTGCTGTGTATGCTTTTTTGGACAATAAAATAGGCTTCAATGATATACCGGCTGTGATAAGAAAGATCGTTGAAGGTCATACAGTGAATCAGGCGCCTGATCTGGATGATGTGCTTGAAGCCGACAGGTGGGCAAGGGGAAAAGCCGAAGATTATGTTAAGGAGCTAAGAGTATGATAATAATTTATGCAGCGGTCCTGCTTGGGATTTTGATATTCGTTCATGAATTCGGACACTTTCTCCTGGCAAAACTGCTGGGAGTGAAGGTCTTGAAATTTTCTCTGGGATTTGGTCCTAAAATAATAGGCAGGAAATTTGGTGATACGGAATATCTTATTTCCGCGGTCCCCCTGGGCGGATATGTGAAGATGCTCGGACAGTCAGATACTCCCCAGGAGGAGGAAGAGATACCTGAGGAAGAAAAGTTCAGGGCATACAATTTCCAGCCTGTCTGGAAGCGCTTTTTGATTGTTTTTTCCGGTCCGTTTTTCAATCTTGTATTTGCCGCTTTTATTTTTGTCCTGGTTTTTCTCTCCGGCGTGCCGGTGCCTCTGCCTGATATCGGAAAGGTAGAGGAGAATTCCCCTGCAGCAGCAGCCGGTCTATTGACCGGCGACAGGGTCCTGCAGATAGATGGCAAGGATGTCGGGTCCTGGCATGATATCTCAGAGGCCATCAGCGATAATCCCGGCAAAAAACTTTTATTTAAAGTCAAAAGAGATAATGTCCTTATGGAGATCCAGGTAAGCCCTGAGAAAAAAACTGATAAGAATATCTTTGGTGAAGATAAAGAGGCCTGGTCTGTGGGTATAGAGCCGCTTGTTTTGCCTGTGGTGGGAGAGGTGATGAAAGGCTCTCGCGCAGATGAGGCGGGTCTGTTAAAAGGCGACAGGATCATGGAGATCAACGGGGCACCTCTGAAAACCTGGCAGGACATGACAGACCTTATACATGAAAATCCTGAAAAACCGCTCCGGTTCAGGATACAAAGAGGTCAACAGGTCGCTGGATATGACGATAACCCCCAAGAAAGAGGCGTATAAAACCCCGGACGGAGAGGAAAAGGCGATAGGACTTATCGGCATAAAACCTGTTGGGAACGATTTTATCAAAAAGTTCGGACTGTTCGAATCTGTTTCACTCGGACTGAAGAGGACGTGGGACATATCGGTACTCACCATTCTCTCTATGGTGAAACTCATCCAGCGCGTAATCCCTTCAAATACAATAGGCGGGCCTATTATGATATTTCAGATGGCAGGCGAACAGGCATCCCAGGGAGCTTTAAACTTTTTTACCTTCATGGCGGTCATTAGTATTAACCTTGGCGTGCTGAACCTTCTTCCGATACCCATACTTGATGGCGGGCATATCCTGTTTCTCGGCATTGAAGCCGCCATAAGAAGACCGATCAATGAAAATGTGGTCATGATCGCCCAGAGAGTGGGTCTTGTTTTGCTCCTGTCTCTCATGGCCTTTGCTTTTTACAATGATATAGTGAGACTTTTTGCAGGGAAGATGTTCCAGTAATGAGTCATACCCTTAAGATACGGATGTATTATGAGGATACTGACTGCGGCGGTGTTGTCTATTACGCCAATTATCTCAGATATGTTGAACGCGCGCGGACGGAATTTTTCGAATCAAGGGGCGTGAGTCTCAGAAACCTGATGGATGAAGGTGTATATTTTGTTGTTGCTGAGGCGGCTTTAAAGTATGTATCGCCCGGAAGGTACGGAGATATAATGGCGATAGAAACGAATGTTGACAGGGTTGGTCCTGCCTCCATAGTATTTCGGCATTCTATCAGCAGAGACAATACAGGTGAAAAACTTGTCGAAGCTACCGTGAAACTCGGTTGTGTAGGTAAGGACATGAAACCGCTGAGGCTGAGGCAGAATATCATGGAGGCTGTCACAAAAGGTGATGAGAGTTGAGGTGCAAGACGCAAAACGCAAAGCGCAAAGAGCAAAGCGCCAGGCAGACGCGGGGCAGACGCAGCATAACGCTATGCGCTACGCGCTTTGCTGATTTATTCTGAAATGAGGCCGGCTTTCCTTCAGAAACAGACCTCTGCCGGCGGGGTCATATTCAAAAAAAACGAAAACAGTGTTCAGATAATACTTATTTCCGTGAGGAACGGCCAGTCCTGGTGCCTGCCAAAAGGTATAGTTGACAAGGGTGAAACAACAGAAGAGGCAGCCTTGAGAGAGGTCAGTGAAGAGACAGGGCTCACCGGCAGGATCATTGATAAACTGGGTGATATAAACTACTGGTACTATATAAAAGAAGAGAATATAAAATGCAGAAAAACAGTATATTTCTACCTTATGGAATATGTAAGCGGTGATACAGCTGATCATGACATTGAGGTCGATGAGGCCGTTTGGTTTCCATTGGAAACCGCACTGGAAAAAGTGAGTTTCAAAGGTGACAGAACTATGATAGAAAAGGCCATAGAGAAGCTCCAGTCCCTTCATTTGAGCGCATGAAGAAGATACTGGAGAGAAAAGACATACAGAAACTTTCCCGCAGGCTCAGGGCAGAGGGGAAAAAGATAGTCTTTACAAACGGCTGTTTCGACATCCTCCATGCCGGTCATGTCAGATACCTCAGGCAGGCCAGGAGGCTCGGTGACGTGCTGATAGTAGGGCTCAACTCTGACAGGTCTGTGTCCGCAATAAAGCCGGGCAGGCCGATAAACTCCGAAAAAAACAGGGCAGCGGTCCTGGCCGGCCTCGCTGCAGTTGATTATGTGGTTGTCTTTTCTGAAAAAACACCCTATAACCTGATAAAGGCCCTGAAGCCCGATGTCCTGGTCAAGGGCGGAGACTGGAAAAAAGAGGACATAATAGGATCTGATATCGCAAAAGAGACTTACAGCCTGCCTTTTGTAAAAGGCATCTCTACCACAAGGATCATAGAGAAGATCATCAGGACTGCGGTATAGGCGCTTTCCTGAAATGTATTTTGCAGCATGAAGACTTTTTCTTCCATAAGACAATATTTCCAGCAGCTGCTTTCGCAAAACTCCGGCATCTATAACCTCACCGGATCATCTGCTGCGTTGTTGCTCGCTACCGAAGAGGCCCCTTTTGTTGCTGTAGAGAAGGACGAGGCACGGGCTGAAATCCTCAAAAGGGACGTAGACTTTTACCGGCAGATATTTCCAGCAGGGAAAACAGTTTTTCTGCCTGACAGTAACGGCGCTGCCTCCTCAGGCAAAAGGGCGGAGATAATCTATAATCTCAAGGAAGCAGATTCAATCGTAACTTCTTCAAAAAACCTCCTTACAACGCTGTGGGACAGAAAACAGCTCGCAGCCGACTCTTTATCCATAAAAAAAGGCGACACAGTAGACAGGTCCACTTTGGAGGGTCTGCTGATACTGCTTGGCTACAGGCAGGCTGATATAGTTGTCGGCAAGGGAGAATACAGCAGGAGGGGATGGATAACTGACATCTACCCCTCAACTGCAGATGACCCCTGCAGGATAGAATTTTTCGGTGATGAAATCGAGCATATCAGGATATTCGATATCGAGTCCCAGAGGTCAAAACAGGACGCAGAGGGGCTGTTTCTGCTGCCTGCTTCGGAGCCTGAAGATATGCTGCCGCTTCAGGCTGTTACAGAAGGGAAAAAGTTCTACTGTCTTTATCCTGAAGACGAAGAAGGGTCCCTGCCTGAAAATACCCTGTTTCTCTCCAGGTATTCCTTTGAGACACTGCATCTGACTGCTGATGGTGCAGAGGTGAAGAAACCACAGGCCGGTTATCTGGATGCAGGAATGCTTTCGATTAAAGGGCTCGGCATTTTGCCTGAGGAGAGAAGGAAACTGGAAGATATCCCTGAAAAAATCGGGAAGCTGACCGCAGAAAAACAGGGTGATAATAGTGGCCTCTTCTGTTGGGCAGATGGAAAGACTGAAGGACCTCTTTAGGCTAAAAGACATTGTTGCGCCTGCTGTTGAAAAGAAAGATGTCAGAGATTTCGAAGGGAATATAGCGATTACTGTTGGTTCACTCTCTGCAGGTATATTTCTTGAGGGGCTTATAGTCCTTACAGAGAGCGGAACTCTTTGGCGAGAGACCTTCTGTCAGGCCGATGATGAAGTCAAAGGTCTCGAAGCTCCTGGCGTCTCTAGATGAGATAGCGCCGGGAGATTGTGTTGTGCACAGGGAGCATGGCATCGGCAGGTTCACCGGCACAGTAAGGCAGGGCGATAAAGAAGAAGAACTGGAGCTCATGCAGATAGAATACGAGGACGGCCGCCTTTACATCCCTGTGCAGAATATCCAGATGATATCAAAGTACCGGGCAGAAGAAGGCTCAGCTCCGAAGGTCGACAAACTCGGGGGCAGGACCTGGCAGCGCAAAAAAGAGAGGGCCAGAAAAAAGGCGCACGAAATAGCTGAAAAACTCATGTCCCTTTATGCAGGGAGAAAGATTGCGAGGGGTTTCACTTTCAGTTCAGATTCTGAGCTTCACAGGGAATTTGACAGTTTTTTCACGTATGAAGAGACGCCTGATCAGGCAAAGGCCATAGAAGAGATCAAAAAAGACATGGAAGCAGACAAACCAATGGACAGGCTTGTCTGCGGAGATGTTGGCTACGGCAAGACCGAGGTTGCCATGAGGGCGGCCTTCAAGGCTGTTTTTGACAACAGACAGGTCGCTGTGCTTGGTCCCTACGACTATCCTTGCTGAGCAGCATGTCAGGACCTTCAGGGAGCGCTTCTCCGGCTTTCCAGTGACCATAGATTATATCAGCAGATTCAAGTCAAAAAAGCAGATTGATTTGACGCTCAAAAGCCTCGCTCATGGCGAGATTGACATTATCATCGGGACGCACGGGCTTTTGTCCCAAAAGGCTGTTTTTAACAGACTCGGCTTACTGATAGTTGATGAAGAGCACAAGTTCGGTGTGGCCCAAAAAGAAAAGATCAAGGAGCTCAGCAGGAACGTAGATGTGCTGAACCTCACCGCAACGCCTATTCCCAGGACACTCCATATGGCACTTTCAGGCATAAGGGACGTAAGCGTTATTGAGACGCCGCCTGAAGAAAGGCTTGCTGTAAAGACAACTGTTGTCATCTCCAACGACACCCTGATCAGGGATGCAATAACAAGGGAGCTTCAAAGAGATGGTCAGGTGTTTTTCGTACATAACAGAATAGGGGACATTTACAAGTTAGGACAGCATTTGGCCCAGCTCGTGCCTTCCGCAAAGGTAGCTGTAGCGCATGGGCAGATGCCTGACGGGCAGCTTGAAAAGATAATGCACGATTTTTTCACAGGAGACGTCACACTTTTGGTATCAACAGCCATCATAGGCTCTGGACTGGATATACCGAGGGCCAATACCATTATCATAGACAGGGCGGACAAGATGGGACTTGCTGATCTCTATCAGCTCAGGGGCAGGGTCGGCAGGAGCAATCTCAAGGGGCATGCGTATTTTCTGATCCCTGATGAGGCGCTGATGACGGACGAGGCAAAAAAAAGGCTGCAGGCCATACAGGAGATGAGTTATCTCGGCGCTGGGTTCAGGCTTGCGATGAAGGACCTTGAGATACGCGGGGCAGGCAATGTCTTTGGCGCTGAGCAGTCAGGAAATATCCATGAAATCGGGTTTGATCTTTATATCGAGATGCTCGAACATGAGGTGGCGGAACTAAAGGGGATTGACATAAAAGAGGAGATCGATCCTGTCATGGACCTGAGGATACCTGCCTTTATCCCTGAAGAATATGTTTCAGATCCGATCCTCAGGCTCAGCTTTTACCGGAGGATCTCATCACTTAAAACAGAGAAAGAGACCACGGAATTCGAATCCGAACTCAGGGACCGGTTCGGTCCCTCTCCGCAGGAAGTCATAAACCTGCTGGATATCATGAGGCTGAAAAACCTCTCCAAAGAGCTTGTGATCACAAAGGTGCAGGACGCGCATGGGAAGGTCAGGGTCTATTTTTCTCCTGATACCAATGTGCAGCCCCGGCAGATATTCAGTCTTTCTGATAAGCGAAAGGGGGTTGTCAGGTATATGCCTGACGGGTTTGAACTGGACCTCCGGGGATGCTCAGGTAAAAAGGCCTTTGACGAGGTCTATGGCGCGTTAAAAGAACTGAGTGAAAGCGCTGCTCCTGATGCTGTAACTGAAGCAGAAAAGGCCTGAAATATATATTGAGACTATCTTGGTCCCAGGACCACTGGACTTAGACGTGCTCTTTAGCCATGACCTTCAACATTTCATTTCCGTCTTTTTGAAACTCATAAGCAACTTTTTCCACTTTTACAACAAAACCGTCTTCACGGAGTCGGTTTGTGACAGCTGTGAGATGTCTTGACCTTTTGGCGCCTAATTCCAGCAATGGAAATATTCTTGCTTCAGAGGCTGTCCTGCAGAGTTCCTTTATTGACTGCAGGTGAAAATCCTCAGAAAGCTGCTCACTGTAGAGAAAGAGGAAGTGAGAGCATAAGGCCATATCAAATTGCCTGTCTTTTGAAAGGAAGAACGGGCAAGGCAGCTTCTATATAGCGTCCTTGTTTCTTGCCTTCCGTGTAATCGGACAAAAAGTCATTCATTGCATTCATGCGTATTCTCCCCAGCTCCTCAACTGAGGCTATATGGTCCCACACAAACTCATGCTGATTGTTTCTGGTCTGTTCCATGACTTTTGCGTATGTTTCCGTTATTCGACTTTTTATTTCGTCTTTGCTGAAATGGTAGAGGGGATCAGCAGAAACTGCATGTCCGCCACGTCGCGTCAAAACGCAGTTAAAGCTTGCCGGACCGTCGCTGCATCCCAGTAAGACGTTTCTTAAGGTCTGACTGAGACAAGGCAAACATTGCCGCATATTCATCAAATGAGCGTCCCCATGGAACTACGTGGTCCAAAGAAAAAGCCACTATATTTGTCCTTATTATGTGTTAATACAAAAAAGCATTTAAATAACCACAGAGTTCACAGAGGTATCTTGCTACTCTGTGTTCTCTGTGGTTAATTGATGACTATTTGACTGCTCATCCGGCAAAAACGCACAGGCCGCATTATTTTTCCAGTGAGCTATCTGTCTCTGTAGCGAATGGTAAGGCCTTTTAAAAAATTCCTGAGAAACTGGTCTCCGCATTCTTTATAGTTTCTATGGCCTTCCTTTCTGAATAATGCGGTCAGTTCAGCTGTTGATATGTCGATACCGGCCAGTTTTAAAATCCCGACCATATCATCCTCTTTTAATTCCAGGGCAATCCTCAGTTTTTTCAATATGGCATTGTTGGTTAAACGCGGGCCTGCTTTCTTCTCCTGTCCCGGCTTAATTTCCTGCCTGCCCCTTTTATGAAAGATTAACCCATCCAGGAAAAATCCCATAACCTTATCACTGCAGTCAACATAGCCTTCTTCGTTTTCCTTCTTAAGGAGATTAATCAGGCTGGATTGTTCAATTTCATGTCCGGACAGTTTGAATATTTCAATCATCGTTGAATCGTTAATATTCAGAGCATACCGGACCCTTCGCAATATGTCATTTTTAGTCATTGTTGACTCCTGATTAACTGGTTTATTTTATAGGCTATTATACAAAAGCAGGGCTCACTTCCACATCGTGATCGGGCTGCTCTGCAAATTCCTTCCTGATAAAAGTCCTATAGAGAGCCGGGAATATTTCCTACAAAAAAAAGAGCAATCGTCTGATATATTTCTCTGGTTTCAGGTTCTAAAATGTCATAACGAGTGTGTCATTTCAATAAAGCCGAACCCTTCATGATAGGGGGCGGAAAACTACGGATCTCCCAGAGATGGCCGGGCTGCCGAAGGTTGATGACTTCACGCAACCGCGGCTTCTTTTTTGGGGGATGAACATAGAATAGGCCGCGGACTTAGCCTCTATTGTGATTCATGATACGCTAAGCCCCCGACAATTTTCAAGGAGGGAGCGAATCATGGTTAGAGGTAAGCACAAGTTATTGTATGTATTGACAATGTCTTTAGTTGTCCTTCTGGCAAGCGGGGCCATCGCCCATCCGCTGCCAGGCGGGACCCTTGATCCGACGACGATTCCAAAGTATGAGACCCCGCTGGTCATCCCGCCGGTGATGAATAATATCGGATCGTTGAACCGGTATGACATTGCCGTGCGAGAGTTCCGGCAGCAGATCCTTCCGGGCGGGCTCTGGAACACTTTAGGGTTAACGGCCGCTACTTTACCGGCTACCACTGTCTGGAGTTATGGTCCTGAGGCCGACCCGGTTCCTGATGTGGCGCCGGCTGCCGGCTCACAGTTTAACTATCCGGCCTACACGATCGAAACGGTCTCCAACAGGCCGGTAAAGGTGCGGTGGCGCAACGAACTTGTCGCTATCGACAGTAACACTGGTTTCCCGTACCCGGAGGGGAGTCCGTCGAGAATCTATCTTTCCCACCTGCTTCCCGTCGACCAGACCCTGCACTGGGCCAATCCGCCGATGGATTGCATGATGGGCCCATCGAGGACCGACTGCATGGGCAGGAGTGCAGAGCTTTACACTGGCCCGGTGCCCCTGGTTACTCATGTCCACGGCTCTCACGTGGAAGGACATAGCGATGGCTACCCCGAGGCGTGGTGGCTCCCGGCGGCCTCCAACGTTCCCTCCGGATATGCGACACACGGGGGGCTTTTCGATGACGCCTCGGGGGGCAATCCGGGCAACCTGGGCTATGTGGACTTTGTCTACCGCAATAACCAGCCCGCGACCACACTTTGGTACCACGACCACAGTCTCGGCATGACCCGTTCCAATGTTTACGCCGGGCCGGCGGGCTTCTGGCTGGTGCGTAGAGGGGCTTTTGATGGCGCCAGCTTGACCGGCAGTTTCCCGAATACGCGGGCAGGGAAGCGTGCTGTGCTGCCCGGCCCTGCCCCTGTCGCCGGCCAGAGCGTTATTGACCTCAACACTGCTACGGACGTCCGCAAGAGCATCCGGGAGATCCCCATCGCAATTCAGGACAGGTCTTTCAATTCTGACGGTTCCCTGTTCTACCCGGCCAACCGGGCATTCTTCGAGGGGCTGGGCACCGGACTCCTCCCCGCCACCCCAGGGAACATAGGGGCCGGGCTGCTTATCCCATTCATTCCCGATCCGGCTTCCGACATTGCTCCCATCTGGAACCCGGAGGCGTTCTTCAATACTATGGTCGTAAACGGTACCACCTGGCCCCAGTTTGAAGTTGCACCGGCCCTCTACCGTCTGCGTTTCTTAAACGGCTGCAATTCGCGGTTCCTTTGGCTGAAGTTCAGTGATCCGAATGTCAAAGTGTGGCAGATCGGCGCTGAGCAGGGATTTCTGCCCGCCCCTGTATTGATGAACAACCTGAATCTTGACCAGAGCGGGGATAGTACAGGCCAGTTGCTCATGGCCCTGGCTGAGCGGGCTGATGTATTAGTGGATTTCCGGGGGCTGGCTGATGGCACCGAAATAGAACTGCTTAACATCGGGCCGGACGAGCCCTTTGGCGGCGGCATCCCGGGTGAGGACTTCGATCCTGCAGACCCCGGCACCACCGGCAAAGTGATGCGGTTCAAGGTGAACTCTGGGCTCCTGGTGGCCAGAGATGGCGTGACGACCTCTCCGGAGCAATTGGTGTTGAGGGCGGAGCCTGCGCTTGGAGCACCGACCGGCCCCACCCGGAACGTCTCTCTGAATGAGGACACATCTTCCCTCATCTGCGTTACTGAAGGCGATAACGAGAATATCGTCGCTGTTCCGAATTCTACACCTCCTGCCTGCAGCAACGGCGGAGAGCCTTTCGGCCCAAAGGCCGCCGTGCTGGGCGTTGTCGATAACCCGGGCCCAGGTGCAACAGGCATAACGCTGCGATGGATTGACGAGACAGGCGTGAGCCAGCCGGTCGATTTCAAGATGGCTAATGGTTCGATCCGGCAGGCGCTCGTCACGGAGAACCCGACCGAGGGCGACATCGAGGAGTGGAATATCTACAACTTCACGGTGGATGCACACCCGATCCATCTGCATCTGGTACGGTTCCAGGTGGTCAGCCGCGGGGCTATTGCAGACTATCCGATAACTCCAGGCACTGGCGTCGAACTTTGGGAAACAGGTTTCAAGGATACAGTCATTGCCTACCCCGGTCAGATCACCACTTTGAGGGCCAAATTCGATATAGCGGGCCTGTATGTCTGGCACTGTCACATCGTCGAACACGAGGACAACGAGATGATGCGGCCGTATGTTGTTTCGCCTAAGCCCTAGACAGATCTGACAAACTCAACGGGAAAGGACCACCCCCCAGGGCGGTCCTTTTTTACGTTTTTGAAAAATTGGCTTTCACAGGTTTCCGTTCAACTGATACGGTTGCAAAGGTCGCGCAGTTGCGCCCGGCACTTGCTAAATTTACAGTAATCAATGACTTTATAACAGGAAATTCAAGTTGACAATTCCTCTTGAGATTCTTAAAGTAACATTATAAATACAGTCCGTGCTTTACGGAAGCTGCAGATATGAAAACCTAATGGTCTTTTATACGATTGTCCTTATGCATTATGTGTATCACATGAAAGATATATGGAGATAAAGGAGAACGTAAAATGACACAATCCAGATTTTTTCAGGTTTCTCTGGCATTGCCTGTTGCAGTGTGGGGTGTGGGATTGGTCCTTTTCTCACTGGTGCTCAGACATGACAGCGGAGCACTTCAACAAAATCTGTATAACGGACACCATATCTTTCTCCCCTATCTCATTTTTGCCGTGGTGGTATGGAAGCTGGCGAACAATAAACCTTACGGCTTGTTGATGTTTATGGCGTTTGCAGTGCCGATTTTATGGGGATGCTTTTTTACATTGTGGTATGTAGCGGTGAGCTACATTCAAAACGGCAGCACAGAGACGTGGTTTGTCCTTTCGATTATGGCTTTTTGGGCGACCGTGGTGGGGTTTCTCTTTGAGATTCTTCCATTATGGGTCCTCAGAAAATTCAAAACATATTTCAAAGCTGTCGAACCGAAAGATCATCTGGTTTCCCCTAATTCCAGTTTTTCTGAAATGTAACAGAGAGGCCTGCATTTCATATAACCGGCCTCGATAATAAGTCTGCGGGCAGGAGTGTGCAGGTTAGGGATTTTGCGAGGGACCCTCTGGATTTGACAGCAGGTTTTTGAGTCGAAGCACTATGGCAGACGTACGAGGTTCGAAGGCTTTAGAGCGTCTCTATGGACTTCCGTTATTGGAAAACCCCTAAGGATGGATGAATTACTTCGGTATCTCCTTGAAGACCCTTTTATTTTTGTCATTCGTTTTCGTCGTTCACTTTCCTGATTTGTCTTAAGATGTCTTCAGTTGATTTAAATTGGATATAAAGGATTTTGATGTATTTTTTTTCCTGTATTAGAGAAACGGCATACCGCTTGTCTGCGATACGCCAAACAGCCATTCCGATTTCCTTGTATTGTTTCGGCGGCCCATATTTCTTGTATTGATCTTTCAACGCCGCCATCGCAGTCTCATATCTCAATTCTTCCGGATAGATTACTGTTGCTCCATTATAGATCCCGTTTTTGATATTCATAATGACTGAGATTGGTTCTATTTCGTGGGCATTCTTATCACGAAGTACCTTGAGTTCTTTTGATGTGGACTGTCCCAAAATATCGGGATTAAAGAGCTGAATGTCATTTGCCTGAGCAATTGCGCAGGAAAGGAGCAATGCTATCACAATGATTGTTGTTTTCATTTATACCTCCTCACAAAACGAGATAAAAGAGGCACAGGGGCAACCAGCCTTTGAAAACAACCACAGGCTATTATCCGTCGCCTCCATTTTATTGTTACCCCTTTGTTTCTCTTCGTTTTAAATAGCCTTTGAGGTCACGATAATAATTTTCGTGTGGGCCAGTCATGATTAACTCCAAGTCGGCCTTAATCTTTCTGTACGAAAGGAGATACTGAATGGACTTGATTTTGAACTTGTAAACGTAAACACCTCTAAGGTCACCTTTCTTTTCTTCTCCGATCAGAGGATTTTCGGCTATCTTTTTTATTTCCTCATCCAGGATTTCCTTTTCTTGTATCGAAAACTTTTTAATCTTGTTTTCAAATGTTCTTGATTGATAGATTTTCATCTGTTAATCAGCCAAACTTGTATTCTGATCTCTCGCCCTGTTCCAGTTCCTCCAGCCCCATAAGTATTTCCTTGATGAGACTATATGTTAAATCTGGATTCTCTTCAGCACATTTGCCGATTTTTGCCCAGTGCTCTATTTGACCTGTTATAGAGCGATGGTCGACGCGGCTAAATTTCCTTGCTTCATTTACTAATTTCTCTGATATTCTTACAGCCGTGGCCATTACAATACCTCCGAATCTTGTTAATTTATTTTTATATATTATAGCCATCGGCATAGCATATTGCAATCATATGTATGCATATT
>CAWEYN010000018.1:0-66874 GCA_963813295.1 uncultured Nitrospira sp. | reverse complement strand
GCGTCTCCGAAGCAGAGCAGTTCCTCGCGTCTATCATCACTTACCTTTCACTCTCCCGATTACCTCAACAGTCTGTCTCGCTATCTCGTGCTCCTCATTGGTCGGTATTACAAGTATCCTGACCCTGCTCTCCGTCGCCTGTATTTCTCTGATGCCACCGGCATCCTCGTTGTTTCTGGACTCATCAAGAGTAATTCCGAGCGCCGACAGTCCTTCGCAGGATTTGGTCCTTACAACGGTCGCATTCTCACCAATGCCGCCTGTGAAGACGATGGCGTCGACCGAGCCAAGGGCGGCGTAATACGCGCCTATGTATTTTCTAACGCGATAGCAGAACATTTCGAGGGCGAGCTCAGCCTGCGCGTCTCCTCTCTGGGCGCGGTCCAGGATCTCCCGCATGTCGTTGACACCGCAGATGCCTTTGAGGCCGCTCTCCTTATTCAGTATGCCTTCGATTTGCTCAAAGGGTCTGCCTGTCTTTCTTGCAAGGTAGAAGTGCACCGCAGGGTCCAGATCTCCGCAGCGCGTTCCCATTACGAGCCCTTCCAGAGGCGTCAAACCCATGGAGGTGTCAATGCTCTTTCCCCTTTCTATGGCCGTCGCGCTCGCTCCGTTGCCAAGATGCAGACTAATCAGGTTCAGCGTATCAAGCGGTCTTCCAAGATAGCGTGCGGCCTCCCCGGCCACGTACTGGTGGGACGTCCCGTGAAACCCATAGCGGCGGACACCGTATGATCTGTAGAATTCAGCCGGCAGCGCGTAGTGGAAAGCCCTGGCCGGCATCGTCTGATGAAAGGCCGTATCAAATACAGCTACCTGGGGAACCTCAGGCAGGAGTTCGCGCATCACTTTAATGCCTGTTACGTTGGCCGGGTTGTGCAGCGGCGCCAGCGGTATGAGTTCCTCTATTGTCCGGAGTGCGGCATCATCGATGATCTCGGGCTGGCTGAATTTCTCGCCGCCATGCACCACACGGTGGCCTACTGCGAAAATCTCAGGCACCCCGCCGTCTGACCGCGCCCTGCTGCTGACCTCCAGGATAAAGGAAAACCCTTCGCGGTGGTCGGCAATGTGGCGTGTTTCGACAATTTCCTCCCAACTGCCGGATGGATTGAGCCATCTGTGCTTCAGCCTGCTGTCCTGCGCACCTATGCGTTCCAGCAGACCCTTTGCGACTGCCACAAGGCCGCTCAGTTCAAATATCTCATATTTGATCGAGGAACTTCCCGAGTTAAATACGATAATCCTCATTCAGGGCCGCCTTTGGACAATATCTTTATGTTTTGGGTCTGTATGTTTTGGGTCTGTATATTTTGGGCCTGAATAGCTGTGATCGCAACTGTATTGACAATGTCAGTCACGGTGCATCCGCGGCTGAGGTCGTTGACAGGTTTATTGAGCCCCTGAAGGACCGGGCCTATTGCAACAGCATTGGCAGAACGCTGAACAGCCTTGTAGGTGTTATTGCCGGTGTTGAGGTCCGGAAATATAAATACTGTTGCATGGCCTGCGACTTCGCTTCCCGGAAGCTTTGTCTTTGCCACAGCGGCATCAACTGCAGCGTCGTACTGTATGGGCCCCTCGATCTTCAGGTCAGGACGACGCTCCTTCGCGATCTTCGTCGCCTCCCGCACCTTGTCCACTTCGGTCCCCTTTCCTGATTCTCCGGTGGAATAGCTGAGCATCGCTATAAGGGGATCGATGCCGAACATAATGGCGGTCTCCGCAGAGCTGATCGCGATGTCCGCCAATTGCTCAGGGTTTGGATCAGGGTTGACAGCGCAGTCCCCGAAAACAAGCACATGGTCGGACAGACACATAAGGAAAACACTCGATACGATCGAACATCCCGGCCTGGTCTTGATGATCTCGAAGGCCGGTCGTATGGTATGCTGGGTCGTATGGACAGAGCCAGACACCATGCCGTCCGCTTCATTGAAATGCACCATCATAGTGCCGAAGTAGCTCACATCTGCCATGACATCGAAGGCCATCTGCTGTGAGATAGCCTTATGCTTGCGGAGTTCGTAGTAGGCATCCGCAAAGGTACTGCGGCGGGCAGAGTTCAGAGGGTCGATCACTGCCACATCTGAAAGAGAGATCCCGAGGGCTGCAGCCTTCTGCCTGATCTCTTCTTCATTTCCAAGGACAGTAATATCAACCACATCGCGCATCCTGAGGATCTCCGTTGCCCGCAGTATCCGCTCCTCAGTCCCTTCAGGCAGGACGATATGTCTGCGCTGCGACTTTGCACGCTGGATGATCGCGTACTCAAACATCAGCGGGGTCACGCGCGTGGAACGGACCGTCGAGAGACGGCCGATGAGTTCGCCGGAATTCACATTCGCCTCGACAATACCAAGCGCGGCTGAGATCTTCCGTGCACTGTCAGGAGAGAGAACACCCTCAAGAGAACTCACATTCAGGGCGGTAGTGTAGGTGTCCGTGGGCACGGAAATCACCGGCACGGGCGAGTCCCCGAGTCCCTCGATCAGTCGTGTTACCTGCGACGCCGGCTTGAGCCCCCCGGTCACAATAATACCGGAGATGTGGGGATAGGTGCTGGATGCGTCTGCCATCAGGCTGCCGAGGATGATATCCGAGCGGTCACCGGGCACAATGATAAGACTTCCCTCTTCGATACGCTCAAGGTAATGAGGAAGTTCCATTGCAGCGACCTTGAAATTCCTCACCTCCCGGGTGAAGCTCTCCGCATGGCCGCTCAGACGTTCAGCGCCCAAGACGGAGGCGATCTCACCGACTGTCGGTTTTTCGAGGACCGGGATCTCTGGAAGTGCGTAGGCGGGGATATCAGCCGGCATCACACGCCTCAGCTCCGCAGTAACAGCGTCGACAAGCGAAGGCTGGACACGATTGGCAACAAGGGCAAGGAGATCGCATTTCCGCTCTTCAAGGGACTCCAGGAGACCCTGCGCCGCGGTCACCACCTGCATCGTGTCTCTGCCGTATCCTTTGACTACCGGCAGCACCACGCATCCAAGATTGTTTGCTATCCTGGCATTGATGTCAAATTCCAGGGCCGCGGTAGGGCCCGTAAAATCAGAACCGGCGCAGACGATGAGATCGCACTCTCCTTCAATGGCCTTATACTTTTCCATAATCAGCTTCAGAAGGTCCTCGTCCCTGTCCGTGATAAGCATATCCCGGGCGACCTCGTAGCTGCAGCCATACAGCTTCGCGTACGGCGTCTTGAGGCCATACCGGCTGATAATGAGATTTGTGATATTGTCCGGTTTCGTTACGTCCTGAACAACAGGGCGGAAAAAACCGACCTTTCCCATCCTCCCTGACAGCATCTCCATGACACCGAGGACGATGACGGACTTGCCGCTCCGTGACTCAGCGCTGGTGATGTAGATACCTTGGCTCATGGTCGCCTCCTATTTATGATTTGTCCCGGGATGTTTCGTTGACGGGCCTTTGCGACCCCGACAATGGTGGTTTCCGGGGCGATGAGTTCCGCCTTTTCCAATTGGTAGAGCGAGGGTAAAAGCTTACGCCGGGAAAGGTCGCCCAGGGTTCCGAATATAACAAAATCACATTGTTTCATGGTCATTTCTCCCTGTTCATAATATCAGTTCATAAGATCAGGTCCGTAAAAACCGTCGTGTCCTTTAGCCCAAGCACCAGCTTGGCCGGACAGGCGGCAACGGGACACTGTGCATCGTTGAACTTTATATACGCCTCGCGTTTTGCCTCACCGACAAAGAGGATCAGGGCAGTATCCGCGGTCTGCATCAGAGACAGGGATGAGGTCATCCTCTCCGGTGGGGGTTTTGGCGAATCGTCCATGACGATGAAGCCATGGTGTTTGTCCATTATGGAATGATGTTGTGGATATAGGGCGCCCACATGGCCGTCCTCCCCGGAGCTGAGGAGGATGATGTCATACCGAAAGCCATGTTCCGCCAGGACCTCCTCGTAGCGCTTCGCGCCACGATCCTTGCTGGAGATGTCCAGGATGAATGGGTGGGCATTACCGGGTGCGATCCTGCCGGCCTGCGCCAGCGGTTCGATAAAATAATCCTGCAGCAACTTGTAATTGCTGTCCGGATGGTCAATCGGCACCAGGCGCTCGTCGATAATAAAGAAGTGCACCCGCTGCCAGTCAACATCCTCCCCTTGCATAACCTGAAAGATCCTGGCGACATTTCTGCCACCCGGCACCGCCACAATCACCTGCTTCTTGGCGGCAAGCGCCTCCCGGAGCTTTTCGCAAAGGTGCAGTGCTGCCCTGTGCAGAAGCCGGTCCTGGTCCTTTTCTTCGATTGTCGCGAGCATGACTCCCCCTTTATGTCAAATTCATGTGCATCCACATGACACATTATACCTTGAACTGGAAGCATCTCAGTATATTTTTGAGCGCGTTTCCTGTCCAGCTCATTGTGGCTTCGGTTCCCCGGGCATTTTCAAAAAAAGCAGTCGCGTTTTCTCATTCATAATGGGAGAATGAAACCATAGGTATTGACGATAGCCAGTATTGAATACACAAACAGGCAGGTCAGCGATACGCCAAGGCCCTGCCTCAACTATTATGGAGGAGATCAAAGATGACCGAAAAGGGACCAATTGCCCGTGATATTACACGCACTATATTGGCGGTGCTGTTTATCGCTATCCTCATCGCTGTCAGCTTCTGGATACTCCGGCCGTTTCTGACCTCGATAGTATGGGCAACGATTATTGTAGTGGCCACGTGGCCGGTTCTGCTGAAGCTCCAGGCAGTATTTCGGGGCAGACGCGGATTTGCGGTGGCAGTGATGACAGCTGTGCTCCTGATGGTCATTGTTGTGCCGCTGATTATCGGGATTAGTGCCATTGTCGGCAAGGCTGATGAGATATCCTCCCGGATCAAGGACTTATCTGCGGTCACCATACCACCGCCGCCGGAGTGGGTCAGCAACATCCCACTGGGTGGCAGGAGGCTTGCTGAACGGTGGCAGGAATACGCGGCCCTCAGCCGTGAAGAACTCGCCGGAGAAATAACCCCCTATGCGCAGGCTGCACTGCGCTGGTTTGTAACTAAAGCCGGGAGCATTGCTGGTATGATACTCCAATTCCTGCTGACGGTGATGATAGCAGCTGTCATGTACGCAAAAGGCGAGACAGCAGCTGCAGGCGTCCGCAAATTCGCAAGACGTCTGGCCGGGGGGCAGGGAGAAGAAACCGTTGTTCTCGCTGCAAAGGCCTGCCGCGGCGTGGCCCTTGGCATTGTTGTTACGGCAATTATTCAAACAGTCATTGGTGGTATCGGACTGGTTATCGCTGGTGTGCCGGGAGCCCCGGTGCTTACAGCTATTATGTTCATGCTCTGTCTGGCGCAGCTAGGTCCGATTCTTGTGATGCTACCATCAGTCATCTGGCTTTACTGGTCCGGTCAGGCCCTCTGGGGAACGGTCCTTCTCATCGTGACAATCTTCGCCGGAGCGATTGATAACTTTATCCGTCCGGTTCTTATCAAGAAGGGGGTGGATCTGCCGCTGTTGTTGATCTTTGCCGGAGTCATCGGCGGCCTCATCGCCTTTGGGGTCATCGGCCTCTTTATCGGACCGGTGGTACTGGCGGTAACTCTGACTCTTTTGAAGGCATGGGTGTCGGACGAGGAGCAGCAGGAGACGGTTTCCTCTGACAGAGAGTGAACTGATATGGGACATTATTTGTAAAAAAATAAAGGAGGATTAATTGAAATGAAAATAATTTTGAGAACGGGTTTCCTCATCGGTTTAATGGTAATGCTGTTTACAGCTTCGTGTGCCTCTACCAGGACCCTAAACGTATGGAAGGAGTAGGGGCAAAGTCAAAAGCTCGGGAAAAAGCTGGTGATCGCCATTGCCGAACTTGATTATATGCGGGATCATTTTGAAAATGTTCTTGCCTTGAGGCTGGGTGACAGCGGCATCAAAGCAATACCCAGCAACAAGGTTATCCCTCAGTTGGGAGAAAATACCAGCAGTGAGACGATTGTGGCAAAGGTCAGGGAATTGGGTGTTGAGAACGTTGTGGTTGTCAGGTCCATCAACAAAGATGAGTACTCACGGCTCACTACCGGTGGTGTCTATCTGGTGCCTACGGATTATTATGACGGATGGTATCCCTTTTATTCTGACTCTTTCACCATGGTTGCAGTTCGAGGCACCGCCTATGATGCGGAATTCTTTACCATGGTCACGAATATCTATGATGCACGCAGCGAAAAACTTATCTGGTCTTACCTTGCGCGGGTGAAGGTTGAGACATCGCGGCAGGGGGCCATCAATCCGTTTATCGAAACTATCATAAAGCAGCTTGAGAGCAGCAAATTGCTCTGAAAAGGCACAGGCTTTGCGATAAATAATTAATAGATGGGGGATGCACATACTTTATTGAAAAAATATTGATTAAGGTAGATACATCGCGGCAGGGGATCATTTATTTCCCGGCTAATGGTATTAAGCACTTTTAACCTATTGAAAATTTTCACCAAAAGAATTCATAAGTCTCTCGATAAGACGACACCTGTCGACTATCTCATCAAAAAAGGGGGTATGTCGCATTTGTATGGAACTTATACAGTGAGTTGACACCCCTTTTGTATTGGTCTAAAATACCCGTATAGTGTGAAGGCACATCTTAAGGGCTGTTGCAATTTTGCCGGCCACGAGGAGGATCGCATGAAAAGAATCACCTTTATCTTCTTTTTCTTCTTCATCATGCTTGGGTGCACATTAGGCTCTCAAGCCGCACTGGCCTCGGTTGGCATCGTCCGGTCGGTCTCAACGGATGCATTTATCCTGCGCAGCGAAACGTCGATAGCAGCTAAGATCAATATGAAGATCATGAATGGTGATGTGGTCAAAACCGGACCAAACGGCAGCATTGGCCTGATCTTTGATGATGATACGATTGTCTCGATGGGGCCGAACAGTGAATTTGCGGTCGAAGATTTTCTTTTCAATCCCTCTGAGAAAAAATTATCCTTTGTGGTCAGAATGCTTCAGGGAACTTTTTCCTATCTTTCAGGGCAGATTTCCAAGTTAGTCCCAGGTGCTGTTCGTCTGGAAACCCCGGATGCCACGATAGGAATTCGGGGCACCCATGTCCTGGTTAAGGTTGAAGGGAGCTAGATGCTATGGGTCGCTGCTCCTCTTTCGCTTCCTCCGTCGGGTTGCTTTTCCTCCTGTTGGCAATCATACTGATCTCCGGTTGCAACAGAAAGACCATGGTTGTCCTGGTGCCTGACCTCGATGGAAAGACAGGTGCGGTGGTCGTCTCCAATGACGCCGGTACTGTTGACCTTGACACTGCCAATCAGGCCACAACCATCTCCGGACGGCAGTCAGCACCCAAGGCGCCGGAACCTATGACAAAAGAGGATATTGAAGCGGTTTTTTCCCGGGCGCTTGCGGCTCAGCCGAAACCCCCTGTTCATTTCATCCTTTATTTCATCAGCGATTCCAATGAATTACAGCCAGAGTCCCTCGAAAGCCTGCCCGCCATTCTCCAAACCATTCAGGAACGGAACTCTGTTGATATCAGCGTTATCGGCCACACCGATACTGTCGGCAGCGATGAATACAACTACAAACTCGCCAAGGGGCGGGCAGAGGCGGTTACCACCTATCTTGTCGGCCGTGGGGTGGAACAGGGGCACATCAGGGTCTCCTCTCATGGAGAACGAAATCCGCTCATTCCAACTGGAGATAATGTCAGCGAACCAAGAAACCGCCGGGTCGAAGTTGTTGTCAGGTAGGCATTTTCTCAGAAATTCCATTCCATGCCAACACTGAATATCTTCAACAAGCCTACCCCGAAAATCGTTGCAACTGGCTTGCTCATCAGTTTTTCGTTGGCTGCGCTCTTTCTCGTTGTCCCCTCGTTCACCTCGCTCAATAACCGGGTAACAGATCTTATCACTCAGGACTCGAACCAAAGGCTGCCCTCCGAGACTGTTATCATCATTGACCTTGATGACAAGAGCCTTGCCAGATTCGGGCAATGGCCATGGCCCCGCTATCGTCTCGCACAACTTCTGCAAAAGGCCAGTGAACTGGAAGCCAGAAGCATTGCCCTTGATATGATTCTTGCCGAGCCTGACCGAACCTCGCCGGTGAAATTACAGGAGGAGTCAGAGCGTTACCTGGGGTACAAGGTAGAAATAAGCAATCTGCCCTCCCACTACAAGGATTACGACGACTATCTGGCCAAGACCCTAACCCAAGGCCCTTTCGTCCTCGGATACGAGTTCCTTTTCAAGAGGAGTGACGAAGAAAGGCGGGTCAACCAACTGCACCCGCTAAAAGTCGTCATGGTGCAGCAAAAAGGGTCACCGGCAGCTGGAGAGTTTTTTGAAGCCTCAGGCGTTGTCGGTAATCTCGAACCTTTTGCCAAGGCCGTTTCCTTCAGTGGTTTTTTAAATGCTGCCCCTGATCAAGATGGGATCTTGCGGCGCTTACCTCTCCTTATCAGATATAAGGGTGAATTGTTCCCCTCACTGTCCCTTGCCGCCTTTATGCGGTTCAAGGCAACTTCCTCCATTCAACTGCAAACGTCCAGAACCGGTTCCAGAGTTGTTCTGGTCGGCGACAGAAGCATTCCCATCGACCGTCAGGGAAACGTCCTCATCGATTTCAGGACAAGCACCGGGCTGATCCCGCGGTTTTCCGCAGCAGATCTGCTTGAGGGTAAGATTCCCAAAGTTGCCATTGCTGGTAAAATCGCCCTGGTCGGCTCGTCGGCATCGGGTTTGGACCAAACCTATCAGACACCCGGCAACCCTGTTTTTTCACACGTCGGCATTCATGCCCACATGCTGGAGGCCCTTCTGACCGGAGAATTTCCGCAGCGCGATCAGAGGTTCCTCTTCTGGGAAGTGGGCGTTTCTTTGCTGCTGGCCTTGCTCTTCAGTCTTCTGATCACCAGAACCGGGGTGATCTCAAGCGCCATGGCCGGTGGAACAGTCATCGTCTCGCTCTGGCTGGCAGCAAGGGGGATCTTTCAGGCAACCGGTTATATTCTGTCGCCGCTCCTGCCCACCCTGATCATTTTCGCAACATACGCAGTGTTGACCATAGTCAAGACAAGAGAGGGCCAGAATCACGCCGAAAAGACAGCCGGTAATGCCCTGATGCTCTTAAAACACAGCGAAAGCGAACTGAATTCAATCATCCAGTCGATCCCGGATATTATCTTCCGCCTGGATCCATCCGGCAATGTCTCCTTTGTCAGCCCGGCAATTACTCAATACAAACTCGATGCAGATGAACTGATTGGGCGGCCAATTCTTGACCTTATCCTCCCCGAAGACCGGCAGAAGGCAGCCTACAGAGTCAATGAACGGCGTACCGGAGGAAGGGCGACACATGATCTCCAACTTCGCCTGCTGTTGAACAAGGAACAATCCACAGGATCGGACGAGGAACAACATTATTTCAGCGTTTCCGCCCAGGGGCTTTACCAGTATGATCCCTCCAGCAAGACTTTTATCGGCACCCAGGGAATCATCAGGGATATTACCGAACAGAAGAAACTGGAAGAGCGACTCCTGCAGGCACAGAAGATGGAGGCGGTGGGCAGCCTTGCCGCTGGAGTTGCCCATGATTTGAACAATATCCTCAGCGGTCTGGTCAGTTACCCGGATCTTCTTTTACTGGAGATCCCTGAAAACAGCCCCTTGAGAGCAAAAATAAATGTCATCAAACAATCCGGCCAGCGAGCGGCCGCCATTGTTCAGGACATGTTGACCCTTGCCAGAAGAGGTGTGGCCAACCGGGAGGTCTTCTGCCCCAACCGGATTATTCAGGAGTATTTGGAATCGCCGGAATTCGCCAGGCTGAAGGAGAAGCACCCGCAGATAGAATTTGATTCCATCCTCATTCCAGATCTCCTGAATGTGAAAGGGTCCCCTCTTCATTTGTCCAAGGGGCTGATGAATCTTGTCACCAACGCTGTCGAGGCCATGCCGGCCGGCGGACGCGTTGTTATCTCCAGTGCCAACAGCTATCTGGACACGGCCAGACGGGCTTACGAGGAGATCCCCGAGGGTGAGTATGTCTGCTTGAGAGTGGAAGACAACGGCATTGGCATCTCATCGGAAGATCTTCAACGGGTCTTCGAACCGTTTTACACTAAGAAAAAGATGGGAGGCAGCGGTTCAGGGCTGGGGATGACGGTTATCTGGACCACAGTCAAGGATCAGGGCGGTTATATCGATCTGCAAAGTACCGAAGGCCAGGGGTCAAGGATAGATATCTATCTGCCAGCCAGCCGTGAGGCCATTGCGGAGAAAGATCGCAGAATTGTCCTGCAAGACTATCTTGGCAATGAAAAGATCCTGGTGGTTGACGATATCCAGGAGCAGCGGGAAATTGCGGTCAACATGCTCAGCAAACTGGGATACCAGGTATTCTCGGCCGCAAGCGGAGAGGCAGCCCTGGCACTCATCCGAGACAATCCCGTCGATCTGGTGGTGCTCGATATGATCATGCCGAACGGTCTCGACGGTCTCGAGACCTATCGGGCTATCGTCTCCCTTTACCCCGGCCAGAAGGCGATCATTGCCAGTGGATATTCAGAGTCCGACCGTGTGAAAGAGCTGCAAAGGCTGGGCGCCGGCGTCTATATCCAGAAGCCCTACACCATGGAAAAAATCGGAGTTGCCGTCCGGACTGAACTGGACAAACCGTCAAATACTCCCCCCTCAATCTTTACGTAAACGGGGATCTTTGAAGCGCAATAATCAAAGGACTTGAGGAGTTTAAAAGAGGCTTACGATATAACACTGAAAAAGGCAGATATCAAAGACTTTAGTTTTCACGATCTCAGACATACCTTTGCAGCAAGACTTGTGCAAAACGGCGTAGATTTATTTAAGGTCAAAGAGTTCTGATGAGAGTCCTTTCACAAATCTTAATATGACTTCCCCGTCAAAAAAGAAAAAACCGCAAAATCCCCTCTTATGGGTAGTTGAATCCATCATGGAAGAACCGAGCTACATTGATAAAGCCATGTTCGGGTGCCGTGGAATTTATCTTCATGGCAGACTCATGCTTGTCCTTTGTTCAGGTGATGAGCCGTGGAACGGATTGCTGATTGCAACTGACCATGAGTTTCATGATTCCATCAGGGATGATTTCGTCTATGTGGTTCAACATCCTGTCCTTAAGAAGTGGCTGTATCTAGCGGAGGCCTCAGAGGACTTTGAAACTGTATCTTCAGAGATCGTAGAGGCGATAAGGATAGGAGATCAGAGGTTTGGGGTCGAACCAAAAGAGAGAAAGCGGAAGAAAAAGAAATCCTAATCCTACTGGGAGGGTCAGGCATGGGATTAGGGGATTTAGTATCTCTTAAATGGACAGCGAGCGTATTCCCCGTGGTCTTGCCACGGGGTTAGCGAGCGAATAAGAATGAAATAATTTCCTTGCATTAGATTCCCTGCGGTCTCTGCCGCAGGGTAGATTCAATTTCGAGGATGCGGGATCTATCCTCATCTGTTGTGGTGCCTGTTTTTGTTTATTTGCTTTTGCTGCAAGGACGGGCTGGGGCAATGGAAGATTAAAGACCGTGAATGGTTATTTGTGATTGCTGAATTGGACTGAAAAGCAAAAAAGTAAACGTGGAATAGTGAATTGTAGCGGAAAGGGCAAAAGCCTAAAGTCGTAAATGCCTAATCTACACTGTCTTTTTCAAAAGTTCGAAGAAGCGCTCTCGTGACATGCCTGCTGTGGTCATGTTCGTGCGGATGTGCGTTACGGGCACGAGCCTCGGACTTGTCTTTATTACGAGTGGTCTTTTTATTCCGGCCTTTGTCATGACGATGTGATCGCCCTTTTTCCTTTTTACGGCAAATCCATCGAGTTCGAAAAGCTTTATGAGAGTTTCATAATGGAGAGGGGTAATTTTGTGCTCGTGCATGCAGGTTACACTGCAAGGGCGAGACTTTCTTCAACGAGTGGCTTTCTTGACTCCCATGAGTCGCCTTTTTTTGCAAAACCCGATTCTTCGAGGACATCTTCCAGCGTTCCCATTTCCCGGCATTCTTCTATGAAAGCCTCAAATGCTTCCTTAAATGACGCCTTTGCCTCCTCGATGGTATCGCCGAAGCTGGAGAGATCTAACTCAGGAGATAAAGCCACATACACATCGTCTTCTTTGAATATCTCAAGCCTTACTGATATATTCATTAATCGCCTCCATTTATGAGCTATTTTAGCACATGTCTCGCTATTCGAATGCAAAAAAGGGCGGAAGATTAAAGACCTGAATAGTGATTGCTGAAAAGTTAATGATATACAAAGTAACTTTTTTGATGTATCTGTATGTCTGGCTTCATTGCTGGAAAAAGAAAAGGGGCCACTTTCGTAACCCCTTGAATTTGTTGGCGTCCCCAGCGGGATTCGAACCCGCGTTACCGCCTTGAAAGGGCGATGTCCTAGGCCAGGCTAGACGATGGGGACACATGGTGAGCCGCGTTGGACTCGAACCAACGACCCACGCCTTAAAAGGGCGTTGCTCTACCAACTGAGCTAGCGGCCCGCAAATAACGAAGTTATAAAATACACTTAATTGTGTTTTCTTGTCAATCTTT
The DNA here is from genome assembly GCA_963813295.1 of uncultured Nitrospira sp. Lineage (GTDB taxonomy): Bacteria > Nitrospirota > Thermodesulfovibrionia > Thermodesulfovibrionales > UBA6898 > JAOUFP01. Next base: position 54,291 of record CAWEYN010000018.1, on the reverse strand, counting down.
CTGCATGAAATCTGACATGAAATCAGCTCTTTTTGAGCGAAACAGAGGCTACGTGCCGGAGCGGGCCCTGGTATATGGCAGCAGTCCGCCTTTTTTGATAATTTCCTGTTCCCGGTCGTTCAGTGCCGATACGACTGTGAAGGTATATCCCTGTGTTGTATTTTCAACAACATACTTCTGAGGGCCGCTTAAAGTTGCATCGAGATCTTTTATGACAAAACGGTCGCCATTTTCAAGCCTGTTATAATCATCAGTGTTTTCAAACTGCAGCGGAAGTATCCCGAAATTTATCAGGTTTGAACGGTGTATTCGCGCGAATGACTTTGCGATAACAGCCTGTATGCCGAGGAACATGGGGGCTATTGCCGCATGTTCCCTTGAAGATCCCTGTCCGTAGTTTTCGCCGCCGACAATGATCCCTCCGCCTTTTGATTTTGCAGCTTCTGCGCGGCTGCTGAAGGTCTTGTCCAGATTCTCAAAGACAAATTCTGAAATGGCCGGTATGTTGGACCTGAAGGGCAGGACTTTAGAACCTGCAGGCATGATGTCATCGGTTGTTATGTTGTCCCCGAGTTTCAGCAGGACTTCCGCCTCGATCTTCTCCTGAAGCGGTCCTTTGACAGACACCTCTTTTATGTTCGGGCCTTTGATGACTGTAATGTCCGAGGTATCCGCTTTCGGGGGTATGATGAAATTTCTGTTTATCAAATACTTCGAAGGTTCTTTAAAGGGACCGATCTGCAGTCCTGATTCGCGGGGATCGACAATCTCTCCCTTTACAGCAAAAACCGCACAGGACACAGGACTTGCGAGATACACAGAGGCGTCTTTTGTTCCGCTCCTTCCCTTGAAGTTCCTGTTAAAGGAACGGACCGAAACCTGTCCGCTGCCCGGCGCGCCTCCCATGCCTATGCACGGTCCGCATGAGGCCTCCAGCATCCTGGCCCCTCCTGCTATCATATCCGAAGTCAGTTTTTCCCTTGCCAGCATCTCGTATACCTGCTTTGACCCGGGATTTATCAGGAGATTGACACCATCGGCTACTGTGTTGTCTTTCAGTATGGAAGCAACAGCCTTCATCGCCTGATACGACGAGTTCGTACAGCTTCCTATACAGACCTGGTCGACCCTGGTGCCTGAGAGACTTTTGACGCTGACAACATTGTCAGGACTGTGGGGTTGTGCGATCATCGGTTCGATCAGACTCAGATCGAGATCAATGACCTCTGAGTATTTTGCACCTTTGTCTGCCTTAAGCTCAGTCCATTCCGAAGCCCGGTCTACTGCTTGCAGATAGAACTTCGTCCGGTTGTCGCTTGGGAATATTGATGTTGTTGCGCCCAGTTCTGCGCCCATATTAGTTATGGTCGCACGTTCCGGGACACTGAGGTCTTTTACTCCGGGACCTCCGTATTCCATGATCTTCCCCACGCCGCCTTTGACCGTGAGCCTTCTAAGGATCTCGAGAATCACATCCATGGCAGTTACCCATGGCCGCTGGAGTTTTCCCTTCAGGTTTATCCTGACGACCTGCGGCATGTTCAGTTCAAAGGGAGAACCTCCCATGACAGTTGCTGCGTCAAGTCCTCCAACCCCTATCGCTATCATTCCCATGCCGCCTCCGGTTGGGGTATGGCTGTCTGTGCCCAGCGCTATCCTGCCCGGCGCTGCGAACTGTTCAAGATGCACCTGGTGGCATATGCCGTTGCCCGGCCTCGAAAAGTACGCTCCGTATTTTGCCGCAACGGTCTGGAGAAACTTATGATCGTCCGGGTTCATGAAGTTGGACTGGACCATGTTGTGGTCAATATATGAGACAGCAAGAGGGACTTTTACCCTGTCCAGTCCCATGGCCTCGAACTGGAGCCATGCCATTGTCCCTGTCGCGTCCTGCGTATATACCTGATCTACCTTCAGACCCACAGGTGACCCGGCCTTTAATTCACCGTACGCAAGATGTGCTTCAAAGATCTTTTCAACTATGTTTTTACCCATGAATACCTCTTTTATTTATGATTGGATTTTAAGATCAGCTGTTTTGAAGCTAATTCGACCTTAATTATGACTTTGTTTTTTTATTATGTTAATATATTCGAAAAAATCAAGCAATAATAAGCTTCAGGAGATTACGCATGCATTTTTTCAGCTACAAAGGAAACGAGTTATACGCAGAGGATGTTCCGGTCAGGACTGCTTGCAGAAAAATACGGGACACCTCTTTATATTTACAGTTACAAAACACTTCTGAGGCATTTCAAGTCCTATGATGAAGCATATAAAGACTTCCCTCATATAGTCTGCTATGCCCTCAAGGCAAATACGAACGCGGCTGTATTACGCCTACTGGCAAAAAACGGCAGTGGCGCTGATATTGTTTCAGGCGGGGAACTGTTTCGGGCGATGAAGGCAGGCATACCTTCTGAAAAGATTGTCTATGCAGGTGTAGGCAAGACTGAAGAAGAGATCAGGAGCGCATTAAAGGCAAAAATTCTCATGTTCAATGTTGAATCCGAAGATGAACTGCGGGAGATCGACAGGGTCGCAGGCAGGATGAGGACCAAGGCGCCTGTCGCGCTGAGGATCAACCCTGACATAGACGCCAAAACCCATCCCTATATATCAACAGGAATGCGTGAGCATAAATTCGGTATTTCCATTGATGATGCCCTGGAAAATTACAGGCTGGCCTCAAGACTGAAAAATATCAGGGTTGTCGGGGTCCAGAAGCATATCGGCTCCCAGATAACTAAAATATCTCCTTTTGTGGATGCGTTAAAAAGGATACTCGTGCTGCTTGATGAGTTAAACAGGCGGAAGTTCGATATCAAATACCTCGATATCGGAGGCGGGCTCGGCATCACCTATGCGGATGAGAAGCCCCCTGTGCCTGCTGATATCGCAAAAAAGCTGCTTCCCATCATAAATGGCAGGAATATTACCCTGATAATGGAGCCTGGCAGGTCTATTGTAGGAAATGCCGGGATCCTTGTGACAAAGGTGCTGTATCTGAAAAAAGGCGAGGGCAAGGAATTTGTGATCGTTGATGCGGGGATGAATGACCTGATGCGGCCGTCCCTGTATGACGCGTACCATCATATAATCCCTGTTGCAAGGAAGAAAAGAAATATGATCATGACCGATATTGTAGGCCCGATCTGCGAGTCCGGTGATTTTCTGGCCAAGGGCAGGGAAGATAGAAAAGGTCAACAGAGGCGAATATCTTTCTGTAATGAGCGCCGGTGCATACGGCATGTCCATGAGTTCAAACTATAACAGCCGGCCTTTTGTTGCCGAGGTCATGGTAAACGGAGAGACACACAGCCTGATCAGAAAACGCGGCAGCTACGAAGATCTTATCAGAAATGAAAACATACCGGGGTATCTCAGATGAATCTCAGGTTTACAAAGATGCACGGCCTTGGCAATGACTTTGTCCTCATAGACTGCAGGGACAAAGCAATAAGCGATCAGCTTTCAGCGATCAGCGATCTCAGTAAAAGGCTTTGCCACAGGCGCTTCGGAGTCGGAGCAGACCAGGTGCTGTTATTGTATCCTTCAAATATTGCTGACTTTAAGATGGTCATCTTCAATGCCGACGGCAGCGAAGTCGAAATGTGCGGCAACGGGATACGCTGTTTCGCAAAATATATATGGGACAGGAAATTGTCGGACAAGGAAGTGCTTTCAGTGGAGACTGCTGCGGGTATTATAAGGCCGGAGAGGGCCGGTCAAATGGTAAAGGTTGATATGGGTGAACCGGTGCTGGAAGGCAGACTGATACCTGTAAATATTGACGGCATGGTAAAAGATTTCCCTTTAATAATTGAGGACAAAGAGTTTAAAATTACTGCTGTTTCAATGGGGAACCCCCATGCAGTGATTTTTGTTGACGATGTTGATGGCTTTGATGTAAAAAGATACGGTCCGGGAATCGAAAATCACGGACTCTTTCCCAGGAGGACAAATGTCGAGTTCATAGAGGTCCTTGACGCTGAGAGGATCAGGATGCGTGTCTGGGAAAGAGGGTCTGGTGAGACCATGGCCTGTGGCACAGGGGCATCAGCTGCCGCTGTTGCATGCCAGCCTCAAGGGGTTTACAGGAAGGCGGGTCAATGTCATGCTGGCAGGAGGAGAACTTCTGATAGAATGGAATGAGGACAACCACGTATATATGACCGGTCCTGCGGTAGAAGTGTTTGAAGGATCGATAGAACTCGGTGACGGGCATTAAGAGATGACTGAAAATAACGAAAGAAGAAAACACACGAGGATAGGCAATGATATGCCTGTGTCCTTTTCTCTGTCAATGGGTGAGTTCACAAATCTTAAACAGGTCGAGGCATATGGGACCATGCTGGACAGCAGCGAAGAAGGCATAGGTTTTTATACTGATGTCCAGCTGGAACCCGGCAATATCATCAGAATCAAGAATGGGGATGATTCATTTGTTACAGCAAAGGTAATGTGGATCAGTGAAATTGAAGGGAAATACCGCGTAGGTGTTCTTATTTATAAATAGCTTATAATCAGGAGGAACTATGTTTAAAGGCTCGATAGTTGCAATCGTCACACCTTTTAAAAACGGCAAGGTCGATGAGAAGGCGCTTGGCAATCTTATAGAATGGCACATCAAACAGGGCACCAACGCCATTGTCCCCTGCGGCACAACAGGAGAATCAGCAACGCTTGATTATGAAGAGCATCACCGGGTCATCAGGTTTACGGTCGAGGCTGTAAATAAAAGAGTGCCTGTAATCGCAGGCACAGGAGCAAATGCTACTGATGAAACAATAATGATCACGAAAGAGGCGAAGAAATCAGGGGCTGACGCGGCCCTTGTTGTTGCCCCTTATTATAACAAACCGACTCAGGAAGGCCTTTACAGACATTACAAGGCTGTTGCCGAGGCGGTAAAAATACCTCTTATACTTTATAATGTGCCTGGCAGGACCGCTGTGAACATACTGCCTTCGACTGTGGCGCGGCTGGCAGAGATCAAGAATATCGTAGCCATAAAAGAGGCGACCGGTGATATGAAGCAGGCCAGCGAGATTATCAGGCTTTGCGGAAACAGGATCACTGTTCTTTCAGGCGATGACTTTACAACGCTCCCTCTCATGGCCCTCGGAGGGAAAGGCACAATCTCAGTATCCGCCAACGTGGCCCCCAAGCTTGTCTCCCAGATGTGCAGTCTCTGGCTGCAAGGCAAGTTCGATGCTGCGCGCAAGATCCATTACCAGCTTGAGCCTTTGAATGCAGCCATGTTCATTGAAACTAACCCCATACCTGTCAAGACAGCCCTTGCCCTGATGGGGAAAATCCGGGAGGAATTCAGGCTCCCTCTCTGTGAGATGGCCCCTGCAAACAGGGAAAAACTCAAAGCAGTCCTGAAGGAGATGAAACTGATTTAACTCGAGAATGTTGCATTGACCGCAGTAAGGAAGCAAAGCATAAGGCCTTGCAATGACGACAGGATTCAATGTTGCAGCATACGTGAATTTCACAGACATGAATTCAAGTTTACATTTGGCTGGCCACGGCAACGTGCTTTAAGGTGTCGCAGACAAGCCCTTTTTATTCACTTCCTTCCTGTAATCCTGATATCTTTTTGCAACTGTAGGTTTTCCCAAAAGTGCATTTAAGAAAACCACAGCCAATAGTAGGCGTTTCTAAGCGTGTTCACAGAGGGCAAGGGAAAATAAGTCGTTAAGTAGTTTGGGTATTACTAATCACTATTCACTATTCACTATTCACTGCATTTCTCTGTGCTACAGGTATTTCTTTATGACTTCAAGGTCAAGGTTTTTCAGAGCGGTCCTTGCTAACACATCATCGTCCCTGTTTTTCAGATAGGGGAATATGCCGATTAACGGCACAGGGCATATCTGTTTCAGTATCCGGGGGTTTGTCTCTTCTGCAAGACTGTTTTCCGGGGGATGGCAGTAGTTGATTATAATGCCTGCAACATTAAGCCCCTCTTTCAATGCATAATTCACGGTCAGCATGGTATGGTTTATCGATCCCAGCCCCGGCTTTGCAACAACAATCAAGAGGCAAACCGATTTCTTTGGCAAGATCGACCACAAAGTAATCTTTCCTTGAGCGGGACCATAAGCCCGCCGACCCCTTCCACAATAACTGCGTTGTAATTTGCATGCAGGCTGTAATAGGCCTTCCTGATCTTTGTGACGAGACATATGTATTTTCGAGTTCTGATGCCGGCAACGGGGCCAGAGGGCTTTCAAAACAGCAGGGGGTCACCTCTTCTATGGGTTCCTGCATCTGTGCTATCTGCCTTAGAAACATGCCGTCAGAAGGAATAAGGACCCCGTCTTCACGTACGCATCCGCTTTCAACAGGTTTCATCCCGCTGGTTTTAAATCCAAGAAAGCAGAGGGCTTTGATCATTGCCCCTGCTATCATGGTCTTGCCGACCCAGGTATCAGTTCCTGTTATAAAAAAACCTTTGTCCATCTCATCTCCAGTTTATATTTACACGGCAAGATAGTCAACATCTTACATAATGTGCAGTCTCAAATGTTTGATTAATCAGGGGCCTGCAATGCCCTCTGCTTTCAAGGCTGAATCCGGCCCCTGATATTTTGAGTTTTCACTATAGAATAAAATCAGCACATTTCAGGCTGGACTGCCTGGGTCTTTTTTGCCTCTGGAGAGCGCCTTTATGTCAGCGAATATTTCCTCGATGCTCTGGTATCTGTCTTCCCTGACCTTGCGAATGCAGCGGATAACCATCTCGTCGAGCCAGTCGGGAAGGTCGTGGACAAGATCTGCAACCCTTGTTGAGCCGAGGCCGTCGAGGCTGCCGGTCAGCATCTCATAGAGTATGACGCCCATGGAATACACGTCAGCTCTGACATCAGGTTCAAGGTCCCTGGTCTTTTCAGGGGACACGTAGGCGGACGGCGGGTGTCCTGCTTAGAAAGGTGATCTTATTATTGCTGTCTACAGCGATGTTGTCAGGCGACAGGAGTCCGTAAGGCCTTCCTCTCCTTGTAGGCATCCTGAAGGCTTTTGAGGATATGGATCCAGAGTTTTAGGCTGTTCTTGGGGTCCATCGAACTGCTTCGGATAAAGCTTCTGACAGTAGTTGTTCCCTCAAGGTTTTTCTCCTCCTCCTCTTCTTTTGGGGACGGGCTGAGTGCATGTAATCTTTCTCTGACGTCCTTATAGGTAGGATAAGCCTTGTCTATCTCCCTGTAAACTTCAATTGCTTTTTCTGTTGCGCCGGCTTTTTCAAGTTTGAAGGCATAGGTATAAAAATCCTCAATATGTGGAGCTGTCTGGTTGCTTTCCGCTGAGGGAGAGACCGAACATTTCAGCAGCTTCCTTTGTCATGCCCTCAACTTCAAGCAAACGGGCCGCATTCCTGTAATCTCCTGCCTCCCTGTAGGCCCTCACAGCTGCAAGCCTTCTGCCTGCCCTTTCCATAAGGAGCGCTGCGTCGAGTTTTTTTCCTGCCTTGTCATAGAGCTTTGCAGCGTCTTCGTATTCGCCTTCCCTCATCGAGACCTGGGCAGAGTTTTCGATATTGCCGTCTTTTTCGTACATCTCCTTTGCCTTTGAGCTTTCTCCGAGCAGGTCATAGAGATCTGCTGCCTTCCTGTAGTCACCGCCTTTTTCATAGAGGGCCGCGGCTTTTTTGGGGTTCCTTGAGTTTGCTTTCGTATATATTGGCGGCTGATACGTATTTGCACGACTTTTCAAAGCCTTCAGCCTCTTTTTTGTAATCTTCAAGAAGCGTTGTCTTCATCTTTTCTCCGATCGTATGCCGGTAGATGAATCTGACCAGGAAGAAGATGGCGATTACCAGCGGCACAAGGAGGAGTAAAAATAGTGTCGAAAGCCCTTTTTGCACCTGCTCTGCCTGTGCAGACATGTTTATTCCTGCCTCCCCGATCATGGGAAGACCGCGTTTCATCAGCTTATAAAGAGTCTCTACCTGGAGCAATGTTTAACCTCTCTGGAGTAAACCCCGTTAGAAATTCCATCGGGGCATTAAACTCCGCCGTAATTATTCTGCAATACAATCCCGCGCTGCTGAGCAACGGGGCATTATTTCTAACGGGGTAAAAGAAACAGCATCTACATAATATCATATTTTCTCAGCTGAAAGAGACAGGTAGGCCCCGGGATTGAGGTCAAGGCCGGCAAAGTCTTTTTTTATGAAGCGGTGGTGTGCAGCTGCAGCTATCATTGCAGCGTTGTCTGTGCAGAGCGATAAAGGAGGGACAAAAACCTCGAAGCCTTTTTCTCTTCCAGTCTCAAGCATCTTTTTCCTTAGGCCGCTGTTGGCAGAGACCCCCCCAGAGAGCGTTACCTGTTTGATCCATTTTTTCTTTACGGCCCACTCTGTTTTTCTGACGAGGACATCTACGACAGCAGCCTGAAAGGATGCGGCTATGTTATGCAGCAGTTCCGGGTCCGGGGGCATGGGGGAGTCCAGCAGCTTCTCTTTCCTGAGAAACTGCAGGACCGCTGTCTTTAACCCGCTGAAACTGAAATCGAAACTCTCGGGGAGATATGCCCTCGGGAAATCTATTGCCCTGGGGTCACCCCTCTGAGCAAGCCTGTCAATAACCGGACCTCCCGGATATCCAAGCCCAAGGAGTTTGGATACCTTGTCATAGGCCTCGCCTGCTGCGTCATCCCGTGTCCTTCCGAGTTCAATGTATCTGCCGTAATCTTCTGCGATGTGGAGGCTGGTATGGCCTCCGGATACGATGAGGGAGAGAAAGGGAAATTCGGGTGAAGGACTTTCAAGAAATACGGACAAGCAGATGGCCTTCGAGATGATTCACAGCTACGAGGGGTATATTCCGGCGAATAGCAGACAGCCTTTGCAAATGAACAGCCTATCAGCAGTGAACCGATAAGCCCGGGGCCTTTGCAAACAGCAACTGCGGAGAGGTCCTGAAATGAGACCCCCGCCTGCTTTATTGCCTCGTCAACAACCGGCATGATCATCTCGATATGTCTTCTCGATGCCAGTTCCGGCACAATGCCCCCGTACCTGGAGTGGATGTCGGACTGGCCCGATACTATGTTTGAGAGTATTTTTCTGCCGTCTTCCACAACAGACGCTGAAGTGTCGTCGCAGGACGTGTCTATGCCGAGTATCAGGGACTTAGAATTTTCCATGATCATGAAAAAGGCAGTTAAACCACAGAGAGCACAGAGGACCGGCAGTAAAACAAGAGTACACTGCATATACAGGCCCCGCTTGTTGGGTTCTGTGTTTACCTGTTCGTCTAAATATCATGATGTTTCCCAGTGTTCTCTGTAGTAAATGCTTTTCTTGTTTCGGCGGCCTATTGATTATACTCAAAGACATTGACCCCCTTGGGCAACTGGAATTCAAAGAGGGGGTCTTTTAGTCCTGTGTTTGTCCTGACATCTTTCAGCACGATCTCGATTACATTGGAGCTGGCCGTCCTGGATAGTGAAGGACTTTATCGGGAAATCATCTTCCGAAAGTGTGATGGAAATGGAGGTGATGTTGCCCATCGGGCTTTTTGGTTTGAGCAGCAGGGAGTTTCCTTTGCCGGATATGATGAACTCCTGCCTGATATTGCCAAATCCTCCCAGGAGTGCTATCGGTGTCTGACCATAGGTTTTTTTATCGAACTTTCCCTTATAGGCCTGCTTGTCCCCTTTTTTGTATATCATCACCGTGTCATTGCTGATATAAATGTCCTGTGCAGATTTTCCTGTGTACAACCATTTCATTTTGAGCGGCTGTTTGATGAAAAACTCGCCTTTGTAGGTGTCTGTCTTGTTGAGGTCCTTTATGGTATTTTTTTGTGTAAAGGCGCCTTTCATGTCCCTGATTTTTTCATATGCCTTCTGTATCTTCTCTATGCTGTCGTCAGTCTCTGAAGAATTGGAAACAGGTGCAATAGCGATGCCTGCAATGAACATGAAAAGTACCGATGCAATAACTGTTCTGATAAATGATCTTTTCAATTTGTCCTCCTGATAAAATCTCTGGGTTTACCGGCGCCCTTTGGCGGTCCTACCAGTCCGTCGTCTTCCATCATCTCCATGATCCTGGCAGCCCTGTTGTACCCTATTTTAAACCTTCTCTGAATAGATGATATAGAAACTTCGCCGGCTGATTCTCCAAACTCAACGGCCTTGTAATACATGTCGTTCCTGTCTTCATTGTCCTCATCAACAGGAGGTGGTTCTGTTGGTATGGTTTCAAAAAAGGAATAGTCTGGTGAGCCCTGCGCTTTGATGAATTTCGTTACGGCATGGATCTCATCTTCTGTAACGAATGCGCCGTGAACACGGGTGATCTTAGAACCCGGCAGCATCATAAGCATGTCGCCCTTGCCGAGCAGCTGTTCCGCTCCCTGGGAATCCAGGATGGTCCTTGAATCTATCTTGGAAAATACCTGGAAAGATATCCTTGCAGGAAAGTTCGCCTTGATGATGCCTGTTATAACATCGACTGAAGGTCTTTGGGTCGCGATGATCAGGTGTATGCCCGCTGCGCGCGCCATCTGTGCAAGACGTGTTATCGAATCTTCCACCTCCCGTGATGAAGCGAACATGAGGTCTGCAAGTTCGTCGATAATTACAACTATATAAGGGATCTGTTGATCGTCCGGGACGTTCCGGTTAAAGTTGTCTATGTTCCTCGCCCCTTTTTCAGCCAGCAGCCTGTATCTGCGTTCCATCTCAAAGACCATTTTTCTCAGGGCCTCGGCTGCCAGTTTGGGGTTCGTAATGACCGGTGAGACAAGATGGGGGATATCTTCATACATCGAAAGCTCAAGGAGCTTCGGGTCTATCATCAGCATCTTCACCTCTTTCGGAGAGGCCTTGTAGAGGAGACTCATAACCATGGAGTTTATGGACACGCTCTTGCCTGCTCCGGTAGACCCGGCCACGAGGAGGTGGGGCATCTTTGTCAGGTCAGCGATAATGGATTCACCGCCGATGTTTTTGCCCAGGGCAAGGGTGAGTTTCGACTGGCCCTTCCTGAATATATCCGAAGAGATGATTTCTTTAAAAGATACTATCTCCCTCAGCTTGTTCGGGACCTCTATCCCTATGGTGTTCTTTCCGTGTATAGGCGATACCCTTAGACTCTGTGATTTCAGGGAGAGTGCCAGATCGTCCGCGAGAGATACGACCTTGTTTATCTTTACTCCAGGCGCAGGCTCGAATTCATACATTGTTACAACAGGTCCCGGATTTACATGTGTGATCTTCCCTTCGACATCAAAGTCCGCGAGCTTGGACTCGAGCATGGAGGAGTTTGAGAGCAGCTCTTCTTTTGACGGCCTGGCAAATGCAGGGTCATAGGATTTCAGGAGTTCCACAGAAGGGAGTTCGTAACCCTCTTTGGTGAAGGTTTTCTGTTCAGGCACTGGTTTGGCAATTTTCTTTGCAGGTTCGGGACCAACAGGCAAAAGCCTGGCAGGAGGTTCTGCGAAAACAGGCCCTGCTTTCGGTTCCGGCAGCTCCCTGATAAGGATCTCCTCTTCGACAATCCCTTTTTCAAGCGCTTTTGGGACATCTTTGTCCTTTGGCTCGTCTTTTGGCTTGTCCGTTTTCAGCCTGAAAGAGGTCAGCGGTACAGGCAGGAGAAGGACAAGGGATGAAAGGAACATGGACAATGAGCATATATAAGCTCCCAGAGGAGAAAGGTAGTTTTTGAGAAATTGCGAAACGAAATATCCCGTGATTCCTCCCGGACTGTTTTCTGTAGTTACATTGAACGTAGAGAGCAGGAGTGAAGCCATCAGGGAAGCAGAAAATATGAAAAGGATTGAACCGACCAGATATACCAGATGCTTTTCCCTGCCAAGAAGCCTTCGTACACCGTAGGCCACCAGAAAGACAGGCAGGCAATAGGCTGAGAAACCGATCAGCATTATGCTGAGGTCGGAAAGATATGCGCCAACAACACCCCCGTAGTTTCTGGCAGCTGAATGCGTGAAGGTAGAGAAAGAGGGGTCCCATTTTGTATAACTTATAAGACTTAAGGCAATATAGATGCTCGAGAGGACCGAGACTATGCCGAGTATCTCATCTTTTGTCTTTTTCAGATTTTTAGCCATATTCCTGAAATTATAACAGCAGCAAGGAAAAATCTGTAATATACAAAGGCATTAAGGCTGTATTTCCTGAAAAAACTCATCAGAAATGTGATGGCTGCATACCCTGTTATTGCTGATGCTGCGACCCCGACCATGAAGAGGCTGAGGTTGTAATGGTTGGTCCCTGTCATCATTTTTTTTGCATGCAGGAGTGTTGCGCCTGCGATGATCGGAGTGGAAAGGAGAAAGGAAAATCGTGCTGCTGAACTCCGGTCAAGCCCCCTGAAGAGTCCGGCGGATATGGTTATGCCAGAGCGTGACACACCCGGGACCAGTGCCACAGCCTGCGAAAGACCTATCAAAACCGCGTCGAATAGCTTCAAATTTTCAATGCTCCTGTATTTAAACATCTTCTCCGAGAGGAACATTATGATACCACCCACAACCAGGGCGATGCTGATTATGTAAGGGCTTCTGAGATTTTCCTCGATAATGTCGCCGAAGAGTACTCCTGCGATCCCTGCAGGAATTGACGCAATAATGATCAGAAAAAAGAGTCTGCGTTTGCTTGTCAGCATCTCAATCCAGTCTCTCCAGAAACACAGGACAAGCGCCAGCAGCGTGCCTGCGTGAAGGGCCACATCAAAGGTGAGCGTGTCCAGGTCCCCGCTCCATTTGAAGAACCACGGCAGCAGTATCAGATGCGCTGTGCTGCTGACAGGTAAAAACTCTGTTAAGCCCTGTACGATTCCTAGTATGAGCGCCTCAATCATGGACGTAATTATAACAGATCAGGCCATAAACTATCCTTTGAGCCGCAGATAACTATCGTCGTTCAGCGGTCCATCACAAAAAACGGCGCATGGTTGGAGGTGAAGACCGGGGGGTCTTTTTTCAGTATGGATGCGACGGCCCTGTGTCTCTTGAACTCAGTTTCCAGAAAATCCCTTACCTGCTTTCTGTTCCATCCACTTGGATGGGAAAAATCAGTATAAAGGGAAAGGTCGCCCTCATAAAAACTGCTCGTTTCAAACTCATCTGCCCACTCACCGCAAACAGGCATATTAAAGACTGCAAGGTTCAAAAAACCTATCTCATCGCTGTGGTTTGCGGTGAACTCAAGGGTCTTTCGCGCTTCTTCCAGTGTTTCATATGGTGTCCCAAAAAGGAGATAGACATAAGTCGCTATCCCGGCTTTTTTCAGGGATTTAAGCGCAAGGGAAACGATATCAAGGTCAATCCCTTTTTCCATCTTCTCCAGCACTCCCTGGTCCCCTGACTCTATCCCAAGCTTCAGCATCACACATCCGGATTTTTTCAGGGCCATACAAAAATCAGGGTCTGTCAGTTGGCTGTCAATCCTGGCAAAACCATACCACGGAAACCCGGGAGGATTTTTTACAAGTGAACTCATAAGAGCAGGACTGACCGAGTTGTCAAGTAGATGCAGGAGTGCGGGTTTCATGACTCCTGCCAGTGAATTGATGTCTTCTATGGCCCTCTCTACAGGCAGGGCAATATAGGGATTGTCCTCTGCCTTTTCCGGACAGAACGAACATCTGTGCCAGTAACAGCCGCTTGAAGCGCTGTAGGGAAGCACTGTTCCAGGAGAAAGATAATCATCAAGCGGAAGGCCTTGAAAATCCGGTGCAGAAAAGAGTCGCTTCTCCCCTTCGATGTTAAGAATAGAAAGCAGCGGAAATTCACCGGGCCCTGCTATGAGATGGTCTATTAATCCGTCAAAGGGATTCTCCCATCCCGGCCGTCTCAGCCATGAAGTAACAAGACCTCCTCCAAGCACAAGCTCAATACCAGGAAACCTCTTTCTGATAAAGCCTGCCATCGCAAAAACAGAGAGAGCCTGGCTCAGGTAATTCAGCGAAAATCCTACCAGGGCCGGCTGGTTATTTTCGATAAGTTCCGTCAGCCTTTCATTGAAATAAGGATAAAAGAGATTTTCTTCAAAGGTCCCGGCAGCACGGATGAGGTCGATGCTCTTTAAGGGAGAAAGGCTGCTGCTCTGGTAGTTTGCAAGACCTGCAATTACACCTTTGTCCCTGCCGGATATTTCAAGGACTCGGCCGATATCCGCAACAGCACGTTTATAGCGGTCAATATTAGTATAAATACGACCGTCCTTCAGTGAGGCGATATCCTTCGGCCAATTGCGCAATGCCCGTCTTGACCATGTATCCTGCGCTTTATCAGGGGACATTCCGGCTGATTTCAAAAGATACATCAGCCCCTCCAGATTTGCATCCAGCAGGACCGGCTTTACCCCGTTATGATTTAAAAATCCTGAAAGTCTTGCTATCCCTGCCGGGGGTTCAGATGGTTTTGAGACTGGGGGATAGATAAGGATCACAGAGTGCATATGACCGCCTTAAGCAAAAGCAGGATGGTCAGGTACGCAGAAGCATTCTCTGCGCCTTTTTCCTGAATCACTAACCTATAAATGAACAGCAGTAATCACTCAGCGTTTTTACCCTGAGTTTGAATTTTGCATTGCCGGAGACTTCAAAGGATTGTCCTCCGCTTATACTCCTCCAGGCATCTTCTCCTGGAAGCAGCACTTCCATCTCTCCAGAGATGATCTCCATGAGTTCTTTTTTCCCTGTGCTGAACTCATACTCGCCGGGGAGCATTATACCCAGTGTTTTTTTTGAGCCATCAGCAAAGATCACTGTCCTGCTTGTGACCTTGCCGTCAAAATAAATATTAGCTTTTTTAACAACAGTCACACCCTTAAACTCTGACATCTTGAACTCCTTTTAATTGATGAAATATATGGTAACTGCCAAGGTATCTGGGCTGAAGCCAACAGTAGGCGCTTTAAGCGTCTGAAGGTTAAAGAATATCAATCAGCTGCCGGAGTCACCTAAGCCCTGGTCCAGCGCTGCATGGGCAGCCTCAAGATCGGTCTTTTTTACGAGCAGCTTCACTTCACCCATTTTCCCGATGCTGACAGGATAAGGACTTACTTTTGAAGACCTGATCACAACAGTAATCCCGCCGCTTTCAAGCAGGTCTTTAATCATTTCAGCTTCGATTTCATCATTGGTGATCAGCAGTTCAGTCCATTCATTTTCCATATGGTTTAAGGATATAAGTCAAAGAGCGGTTTTGTCAAAAAAATTAAAAAATGGCCAGACTTTCCCTCAGGTGGGGCCTAAAGATTGTTGCGACCGGCTTTAGCATCTGTTTGACAATAGGAAAATTAATAATTTATCATCTTTAAGAAGTCACATGTATTCTAAAGGAGGCGGTCTTATGAAAAAATATCTGTATATTATCTTTGTCCTTTCCCTTGTTTTTGCTTCAAATGCATTCTCCGGAGAGAAACCGAGAATCGGGGTCCTGAGATTCACAAACGACACTCGCGCGGGATGGTGGTCCTCAAGTACCGGCACCGACCTCCAGGACATGCTCGCGTCAGAACTGGCGAGCACGAAAGCATTTCAGGTGCTCGAAAGAAAAGAGATTAATGCTGTGCTTGGAGAGCAGGACCTGGGTGCATCAGGCAGGATAAGCAAATCGACAAAGGCGAAGATTGGAAAGATTAAAGGCGCCCAATACCTTGTTGCCGGGACAGTTTCGGCTTTCGAAGAAGATACAAAAGGCACCGGAGGGGGATTCGGGATTAAAGGTTTCACGATAGGTGGAAAATCATCTAAGGCTTACATGGCAGTTGATTTAAAGGTGATTGATGCCACAACAGGAGAGATAATTGACGCAAGGACAGTAGAAGGGACTTCATCCTCCGGAGGGCTTAGTTTGGGAGGACACATAGGCGATTTTTCAGGGGGCCTTTCGCAGTATGAAAAAACTCCTACAGGAAAGGCAATCAGGGCCTGCATAATAGAGATTTCCGAGTACCTGGAATGCTCTATGACCAAGGGGAAAAATGATGATTGCATGCAGGAATACGGTGCAAAAGAGACAAAGAGAAGGGAAAAGACCAAAAAGTCTATTGATCTTGAATAAGCACAGGCAATAAATGGACAGCGAGCGATATTCCCCGCGGCCTTGCCACGGGGTCAGCGCCAGAAGTAGGTGCTTTAAGCAAGCGAATGTAATTAAAAAAATATACCTTACATTGAGATTCACTGCGGTCTGGCCTAAGGCCCCTACTGTTGGTGCCGCAGGGAATCTTCAATATGCTGAAAATAGAATTTAAAATTATTAAGGAATCGCACTTAAAAGCAGACTACCACCGACCTTGTCGATGGTAGTTTTGCTACATTTTTTTGGTTTAACTTCATACCCCGGGACCAGGAGAGAGTCCGGAATTAATAGTGACGGGTGTCCGAAATCACCTTAACAACCCGCTTCCAGATGTTTCCCAATATTAGTGTCATGCTTTGATACTTTAACTTCGATTATTCTAAAATACGAATGATGAAAGCGTTTTATTTCCAGCCGCAAAAGATATCAGGGGGAAAATACCTCCTTTTTCTTTTCTTGCTCGCGCTGCTCTTGCCAGGCTTTACTCCGAAGACCTGCCTTGCCGATAGAGGAAGCATTTTTAATGAAAATAAGAGCAGCGTTGTTATTATTTATACCTATGGCAAGGATGGCAGTCAGATCGATCAGGCCAGCGGTTTCATCGCAGGAAAAGACGGCGTGGTCGTTACAAATTACCACATTATCAGTAACGCGGCCAGGATAAAAATAAAGTTTGAAGATACAATGCTGGATGTCAAAGGTTTACTGTATATTGACAGGGACAACGATATCGCGATTCTGAAGACCGGGGACAATAACTTGCCTGCAATCAGGATCAGGGATGCTGATACAGGCCCTGCAGGACAAAAGATTTATTTGCTGGGAAGCCCCAAGGGAGAGGACAAAATAATATTGGACGGGACGTTGAGCAGGATAAAATATGTAACCAGTGAGAAAAAACTCCTGCTCATAACAGCACCTGTTACAAAAGGCTGCAGCGGCAGTCCTGTCTTTAATGAAAACGGTGAGGTCATCGGTATTGCAACCTTTTTCATGGATGAAGCACAACCTTTTTATTTTGCTATGCCTGTTTCCCAGATAAAAAGCAGGCTTTCGCTCAAAAAGGTCACTCCGCTTGATAAAGCGGGACTTATACCCTCTGAAGATACAGCTGAGCACTGGTTTAATCTCGCTGCTGCATATGAAAGCCTCAGCTTATACTCCGATGCTTCCGGGGCTTACCAAAATGCGATCAGAATTAAGCCGGAAGACGCAATAGCTCATAATAATCTTGGCACTGTCTATGCAAACCTTGACATATACAGTTTTGCGATCAGAGAGCACAATGAAGCTATAAGGCTCAAACCAGATTACCAGGAGGCTTACTATAATCTGGGCATAGACTATATAAAATCAGACAAGATACAAGAGGCAGCAGAGACTTTCGAGAAAGCGATCAGGCTCAAGCCCGATGATGCAAAGTCTTACAATAATCTTGCCGTCACCTTTTTTAAGTCAGGTAAATTAAAAGAAGCGGCAGAGACTATCAAACAGGCGATACTGATAAAACCCGATTATCCTGAGGCATATTATAATCTGGCTGCTGTTTATTCCCAGATGAGCATGTACGCAGAGGCCACAGAGGCGCTTAAACAGTTTATACGTTTGAAGCCTGATGTTCCTGAAGTCCATTTAAGGCTCGGAATCATATACAGCATGCAGGATGCAGCATCAGCACTTAAGGAATATGAGATCTTGAAAAATCTGGACCCTGATAGTGCGGAAGTACTTCACAAAATCATCCAGACAAAGAAAAATAATGCTTCTGAAACTGCTGTTACATCTGCCGATGCAGCAAAAGAGAAAATCCCTCAGCAGGAAGCAGCAGTTGTTTCCCCAAAGAGTACATTATCCGCTGCTGTTTCAGCCCGACCTCAAAAAAGGGACCTCCCCTCTCAAACAGCCGATGCTTCAGTAAAGGGACCTGGTTCTTCTGATGAGATTGACAGCCCTGAAGATAACTCAAGGCCTGAGGCAAGCCGAAAAATTGGGCGGATATCAAAGAAAGATATTTACTCGGTCCAGCTGAGCATATTTAATAATAAAAAAAATGCCCTTTCTCTTAGCAAGCGTTTAAAGAAAAAAGGCTACAATGTTTTTATTAAAACAGAATACAGGGATAACCGAACTGAGCGCTACAGGGTCCTGGTTGGAAGGTTTTCAGATAGGGCCAAGGCTTTAAAAACATCCAATGCCATCCTCAAAAAAGAAAAGATGAAATCAATCATATTCAGGCATTAAAAATAACTACTAAGGTTGTTTAGGCTATAGTCTGTTAGGACTGAGCAAAGAACGAATAAGGCTTTTCAGCACCTTTTTGAATCTGAGATTGCATGATTATTCCCGCCTGACCACCTAAAGACCTGCAGACTATCCACCTGAGTTATTCCCTGATGAATTCTCTCCATTGCCCTTTTTCATAGACCTGATTAGGACGGAAAAATTTCTTGTATGACATCTTGGCTGTTTTTTCCAGATAGAACCCCAGGTAATAGTATTTCTTCTTCATGACCCTGGCAAGGAATATTTCCTCGAGAATACTGAACACCCCCAGTCTCCTGTCGAGATAATCCGTATCATAGTAGAAATAATTCGAAGAGAGAGAATCTTCAGCCTCGTCCACAATCCCCACTCCTATTAATTTATCGCCGTAATAATAATCCATTTCTATTGTATGTGCATAACCGTAATGTATATTGGAGAGGACTGTTTCATAATCGCGGATTTCCTTATCTCCCTTGCCGGAATGTTTTGAATCCAGATATCTTTGGTAAAGGTCTATCTTCTCGCTGGTAATAACAGCCGGAGACAGTATCTCCAGTCGTATATCCCGGTTATTCTTCAACGTTTGTCTCTGACTCCTGCTGGGTCTGAACCTCTCAGTCTCAAGTCTCAGCGGTATGCAGTCAGTGCATTTTTTACAGACATTTCTGTAGAAGATGCTCCCCAGCCGCCTGTAGCCATCAGCAAGGAATTCATGGAAACTATCGGCGCATGTTGCATTGGCAAAGAGATATTCAATAGATGATATCCTTCCATCTCCGAAATAGGCGCAGGTAAAACTCTCCTGCAATGAGGCTTCAAGGTCTCCCTTTAACTGTTCCATGCTCATGATGTTTTTCTGCGGATTATAGATTTCATAGAAGTATTATAGTTTATTTATCAGACCTGAAGATACGTTTCCGTCACGAAAGGACAGCTCTCACAACTGCTGTTATCAGGCGTAAGCGGGCTTTTACTTCCCGCAGCATTTCTTGTATTTTTTCCCGCTTCCGCAGGAACAGGGATCGTTTCGGCCGGTCTTGGGTGCTAAACGCACGTACTGCTTCGCGGAAGCGGCCTTGCCGTCCACAAAATACCATTTACCTTCTTCTTTCCTGAAGCTCGCCAGTTCATGATGCTTCATCAGCTTATCGTCTTGCATAAACGTAGCTATGAACTCCACCTCTCCTTCATTATCTTCAGCTCCGCCATGCTTTGCCTCTATGATCTCGAGCTTCTCCCACTTGGCGCTTTCGGCCCATGAACGGGTACTTTTGGGATCAAAGTCCTTCCTCTGGTCAGGATGGAGTGAGGTCAAGAGGTAATCTATCTCTGTTTTTACATAGGCAGTATAGCGGGAACGCATCAACTGCTCGGCAGTCTCTGCTGCTTTTTCTCCTTTTATAACTGGTTCGCAGCATTCAGCATACGAAAGTTCTGAGCCGCATGGGCAAGTATCCATAATGCACTCCTTATTGAAGACTCACCGCAGCAGGCTACGGGGAATCTCAATGCAATGAATTTTTATTTTTATATTCGTTCACTTGACCCTGCAGACCTGATACGTCGGGGCAGGGACTACACTCGCTATCCATTTATCCGGGATTAATAGTATGACAGACACAGGAATTATACATCAGACACAGCGCATATGTCAGTCAAGCTACGCTGAATTGAAAATGGGATGAAGACTTCTATATTGGAAGTTATGAGGAAGCAAATTTCCGGCGATACCCGGGCCGGAAATTTGCTTCTTCTGTCTCCGGACTAAAAGGTCAGCCCCTCCCGCTCCATGAGCATCTCGCCGAGGTATGAACCTGGCTTTACCTCGGAATTTTTTATAAGTTTTGCCTTGTCCAGCTCATAGTGCTTTACGCAGGACGCGCAGATATAGAACTTTGTGTCAAAATCATCTATGAGGGTCTTCATGAGTTCGTGGACAGGCGAAAACTCATCGTTCTTCTGCCAGATCAGGGTTTCGGCAAAGCCTTCTTTTGCAAGCAGCACTCCGTTGTCCATGAGAAAAAAATCGAGTTCTGCGTCAAAGGCCTTCATGTTCGCGGCAAGCTGAAAAGCGCCTGCTACGAGGTCCGGTCTGTCGAATGAATGGGTGATGATAAATACGAATTTTTTCTTTGCCATACAGTTTCTCCTTTATTAATGATGTGAGCATCCTCCGCCGTGAGAATGTCCTGCACAGACATGTCCCGGCTGAAATACAGGAAGTCTTCCAGCAGTGAAAAGATCGAGATTGTCCCTTACTGTCAGGCCCATGGCCTTGTATACCTTTATGCCTGCCTGCCCCAGTTTCATCAGAGCGCCTCCGCCGATGCCTCCTACGACAACGCAGTCTATTTCATGGCCTCCCAGGGCACTGAGAGGACTGCACATGCCGTGGCTGTGATGCTGGTCAGCGTTTGTGATCGTGGTTGTTTCTTTAGTAGCAGTGTCCACCAGAATAAAGGCCGGCGCTGAGCCGAAGTGCCCGTATACCTCGCTTTCCAGTGACTGGGTGTTTTTAACCGGGAAACATACTTTCATTTTGCTCCTCCTTTTTGTTTGCATAAAGTTTCTTCCAGTAAAATCGCCTTGCACTCAGAAAGTGCTGCAGCCGCTTTTCCGCGGGCGCTGGAGAGTAAGCGCTGCACTGTCCCTCTGGATATGCCCATTTTTAAGCCGGCCTCTTCCTGTGTAAGGCCGTCATGATCGCAGAGCTTCAAGGTCTCGAGTTCATCGATATACAGGATGATCTTTTCAAGCTCTGACAGGGGGATGCCAGCAGGTTTGAAGGCCTTGCCCTTTAACCGGCACTCACAGAGCCTTGGTTTTTTAAAGCGTGGCGACATTACGGAATTCCTTTTTGTGCATATGCACATTATAAATTTTCTTCTCTTTTGTGTCAATATATTGGAAAATAAGTTATTAGCTATCAGTCCTCAGCGGTCGGCTTTCAGCAAGAAAAAGGCTAACAAAAAGATTATACATGTTGTTATGCCGAACTCTGCTGTGAGCTTCGTATGTTCTGCTTTTAGCTGACAGCTAATTGCTGATAGCTGAACGCTTTCAAAAAATAAGAGATGTTGTGATAAAGGAGAAGTTTATGATTAAGGCTGTTATTTTTGATTTCGGCGGCGTGATAGCTGAAGAAGGTTTCAGAGAAGGGCTCATGGCGATTGCAAAAAAGAAGAACCTCGACGAACAGTCTTTTTTCAGGACTGCTACAGAAATAATATTTAAGACAGGATATGTTATTGGAAAGGCCAAGGAGAAGGTCTTCTGGGAAACGCTTTCTAAAGAAACAGGCATCAAAGAAGATTACCGGCGTCTGCGGATTGAAATCCTCAGGCGCTTTATCCTCAGGACGGAGATGCTTGTGCTTGCAGAAAAACTCCGGAATCAGGGGATGGTAACGGCGCTTCTCACTGACCAGACAAACTGGCTCGATGAAATAAACGGGAAAAAGCCTTTTTACAACCGCTTCGACTTTATAATCAATTCCTATGTGCTTGGAAAATCCAAGCGGGACCCATCGGTGTTCAGGGATGCTGCAAAAATAATCGGGATCATGCCCCATCTTACGCTTTTTGTTGACGATAATGCCCAGAACATTAAAAGGGCCTCAGAAGCAGGCATGAGGACAATACATTTCACAGGTATTGAAGACTTTAAGGCCCAGCTCGAAAAAGAGCTTTAGCCCGAAACTGCTCAGGTGTTCAGGCTGAAGGCTGAAGGAGAAAGTATATCAATTAATTGCCAGAGTCTACCAAAACATCTCGGGGACCCTAAGTGCCTGTGTGATCAACTAAAAGCCTTCCACCTTCAGGCTATTTACCTGAGTAGTTACTTTAGAGCCTTCTCCTGAACAAGGCGTAGAAATTCTCTTTTAGCTTGTCGACCAGGGGTCTATGCATCCAGTCTGTCAGGGTAATTTCCAGGGACTTTGTCAGGTCATCATCAAAGATATCGACCATCTGCTTTCCGAACTGGCTGTTGATGATCCCGACATTGCCTTCGTCATTTCGCCTCAGGGACTGAAAGTCAAGATTTGCTGAACCGATAATGCTCCATATTTCATCAAAGACAAAAGTCTTTGCATGGAGTATTTCACCCTGGTAATTATATATCCTTATGCCTGCCCTGAGCAGTTTCGTGAAAAAAGCCCTGCCTGCATAATGTGCGGAGGAGATATCCGATCTGCCTGGTAAAAGCAATTTAACCTCTACCCCGCGCTTGACCGCATTTTCAAGTATCTGGAGCATCCTTCTGCTTGGCGTAAAGTAGGCTGTAGTCAGATATATGCTTTTACGTGCGTTGTTGATACTGTAATAGATGAGCTTTCTCATCTGGCGTCTGCCCTTTGCAGAGCTTGCAAATACCGGCAGGACCGGGAGGCCGTCTTTTATTGGTTTGAGGGTTTTTAGAAAATCTATGGGAGTCCCTTTCCAGATGACCCAGCTTTTGGTGAATTCTTCCAGAAGTTTTTTTGCTATGGGGCCTTCAAGAAATATGCCGGTGTCTCTCCATCCTCTTTTTTTTCTGAGACGGTGATATCCCCTGTATTCATTTGCGATATTTAAACCGCCGGTAAAGGCGATCTCGCCGTCAATAATAATCAGTTTTCTGTGGTCCCTGTGGACGTAATGCAGCGGAGATGTCCATTTGAAAGGGCGGGACGCCCTTATCTGAATACCCGCTTTCCTGAGGTCTGTCCAGAATTTCATTGGTGTTAAGAGAGAGCCGAAGTGGTCATAAAGAATATAGACCTTTACGCCTTCAAGGCTCTTATGTTTGAGGATCTCAGCCAGTTCCCTGCCTGTTTCATCGTCCCTGAATATATAGAACTCAAGACAGACGAGTTGTTGTGCCTTTTTTATCGAGTCGAATATGATCTGGAACGATTCCTGGTCCTTCCATAGAAGGGTTACTTTATTGTCGTCAGTAAAATGAGAGCCATATAGCTTTTGAATATTTTTTCTTGAAAAAAATGGGTTGTCTTCAAATATCTGCATTTATATACATCATTGCCGAAATAGTATTATCTGTCAATCCCGGGACTAAACTTCCATATTCTCAATTATCCTAAAAAAAGCAGTTGAGAGAGTTGGATTGAGCGGCATTGCGCGGATTTCGTTAGCTGAGCTTATACCTCTTTTCCTGGCCTCTTCAGTGGAAATTTCTGCTGAAAATAAGCTATAGTAAGGGTACTATAAAAATTCATTTTGCTTCAAAAGAAATCAATGAATATAAACATAAAGAGTATTAAGGGGGAAGATTGCGCGTGCGATGCTCTTATCTTCCTTTTTCCTGAGGACGGACAAGGGGGGCTGAAGAAGCTGCCCAAGGTGATAGCGCCTCTGATCGAACAGGTATTTTCCAAAGAATTCTCAGGCAAGCAGAATGAGGTTTTTTTAATGAAGGCCCCTGATTCTGTAAAGCCAGAAAGGCTTCTTCTCGTCGGACTCGGCAAAAGGGAGCAGATATCCGCAGAAAAGATACGACAGGCAGGGGGCAAGGCAGCTACATACCTCCGCGACATGGGTATGAAAAAGGCCGCGCTGTCTACTGATTTTCTTTCAGAACTGAAGATCTCTCCTGCTGAATTCATCGAAGGCACCCTGCTTGGCCTTTACACCTATAAGAAATACAAAAATAATGGAAACAATAAAGTACTTGTGAACGTTACCGTACTTGCTGATCCTACCTTAGAACTTAGTGACAGAATAAAGCAGGCTGAGGCTGTGACAATCGCCGTATGTTTTGCGAGAGATCTGGTGAATGCGCCGGGCAATGATATGACGCCGACCCATCTTGCCAGGGCCGCTTCGTCTTTGAGAACAAAGCAGCTTTCGGTCAAGGTCCTGGACAAAAATGACACGAAGAAACTCGGCATGGGGGCTTTTCTTGCTGTTGCCAAAGGATCCAATGAAGAACCACGGTTTATTATTCTCGATTATAAAGGGGCCAAGGGAGCTCCTGTTGTTCTTATCGGCAAATCCATAACCTTTGACAGCGGAGGCTTATCGCTGAAACCATCAGACGGCATGGAAAAGATGAAATACGATATGGCGGGCGGAGCTGCTGTTCTGGGTGTTATGAAGGCTGCTGCGGCATTACGGATGCCTGTGCATCTCATAGGGATACTCCCGGCAACGGAAAATCTTCCAGGCGGCAATGCTACGAAGCCCGGAGACGTGGTGAGGTCTCTCGGCGGTAAGACAATAGAGATTATCAATACAGACGCAGAGGGCCGTCTTGTTGTGGCAGACGCGATAGAGTATGCAAAACGCCTTAAGCCCAGGGCTATAATAGATATAGCTACCCTTACCGGCGCCTGTTTAGTTGCCTTCGGCAATGAGGCTATTGCGATGATGGGCAATGACCGGAAACTTCTCGACGTCCTGAAAAAATCAGGCGAGAAAACTTATGAGCGTGTGTGGGAAATGCCTCTTTTTGAGGAGTACGATGAATATTTAAAGAGTGATATAGCTGATGTCAAGAACATCGGCGGCAGAAACGGCGGTCTTGTTACAGCTGCATATTTTCTGTCCAAATTTGCCGGGGATTTACCCTGGGTGCACCTTGATATAGCAGGGACTGCGTGGAATGAAAAGGACAAACCCTATGTGCCAAAGGGTGCTTCAGGTGTCGGAACCAGACTTATTTTTAACGCAATAAAGGAGTTACAGTGAGACTTTTTAAATTTTTAATAATTATATCTTTTTTGCTTATACCTGCAGTTTCCTTTGCCTGGGGGCCGCTGACCCATATCTATCTCGGCAATGAGCTGTTCTCTCTCGCGGCGCTCCTGCCGGCAGGACTGGTCGAGGTCATAAGACGCTACAGAAAGGATTTTCTTTACGGGACTCTCATGGCCGATATCATTATCGGCAAAAAGTATATGTCCGACAGTAAAAGTTCGCACAGCTGGGAGGTGGCCTTTGATCTGATGAAATCAGCCAAAACAGAACAGCAGAAGGCTTTTGTCTATGGGTATATGAGCCATCTTGCGGCAGATACTGTAGCGCACAATACCTACACTGTCGACAAAAAGAATCTGGGCCATACATTGATGGAAATGAAGGCAGATACTATTATCGATAAGAGATACTGGCTCCAGGCCATTGCTATCGACAGGCAGACGCAGGTGAGAAATGATCTTTTTCTGGAAAATTCCCTGGAAAGATTTATGTTTTCCTTCAAGACGAACAAGCGGATATTCAAAGGCATGGTCTTCTTCTCAGTGATGAATCAGCAGAGGATCGGTGATTTTATAGATAAGAGGCTTATTACTTCAATTCCGATGAGGGAAGAGATTGAGCAACTGCATGAAGAATCACTGGATAAGATCATTGATCTTTTTCAGAACTGGGAATTATCGGATGTGGTAAAGTCCAGCCCCAGCGGTATTGTTTATAAGGGAAAACTGGCCAGGACCTTTCTGAGTTCATAATCCCGAAAAATGTATTACAGCAAACCACAGAGTTCACGGAGACATCTTTAGAATTTAACTTCCGTAAACTTTCAAGTAGTTCTCTGTGTGCTCAGAATCTAATCTCTTTAAGAATATAAATCTTTTTTTGCGTAAAAGAGTGCACTGAGGGGAGGGGAATAATAAGTCCTTTCCTTTTAATAGTTCAATGAATTTCTCCGTGACCCCTGTGGCTAATTGCACTATTTGGGTTAAGCATTACCTTCCGAAGAACGTATCCCTCATGTCTGCTTTCAGCCCGTGGTCTGTAATGCGGTCATATCCTTCATTTTGCTTTTTTATTGCCATGATCAGGTCGTGACCTATCCGGAGTGTCTCAGATTCCACGGCATCTCTTATCAGCGTATCCGGATCAGCCCCTGTATCATAGGCAAGCGTCAGCTGCTTTATTGCGGAGATCTTCTTTACGGCTTCATCTCTGTAAACAGGGTCTTTTACTATTTTTACGTGGTCGTGTTCGTGTTCAAGAAGCTTCTGTACGAAGTGGTCCCAGAGAATCAGATCGTGATTGCTTAATGTTGTCCTTTCCTGAAGCACCGGCATCAGAACTGATATCTCAGACATGAACTCGATATCCAGAATATTCAGAGATACATACATGTAAGTCTCGTCTATTGTATAGGATGAATTATAGGTATAGGACCAGCCTGTATTCCATTTCGTCTGGCCTGCATATTTCTTTCTGTCTCCCGGGTCAAGGGGGCCGTTTAAATTTGCGGAAGATATCAGCTCCTGGAAGTTTTTTCCTGTTACAGGATAAAAGTCGTAAGATACATCCTCCCTGTACCTGAGTTTAATGTCCTGAAGTGCGTCATCCGGTCGGGGCCCTGGCTTTCTGGCGCCGAAGGGGTTGTCTGTAACAATGAGCGTCCCATCCTCATCAAAGTACTGATATATTGTTGCAAATGCCGGAGAGGCAGTTAAAATAATGACGATTGCAAAAAGGAAGTTTCTGAGCAAATGCATATCTGATAATAATATTTTCTGAAGACTGATGCAAGCAAATGAAAGTCAGGGCGTTTGCCTTGAGGGTCCTTTATCTGGGCAGTATCAGAAAAAAATTGTTTCCGTACTGCGTAGGCTCGTACCCCACGATGCCTCCATGCAGTTCAACCGCTGTCTTGATGAAGGCGAGGCCGTGACCTGTCCCGGGCCTGTTGAGGACATTGCTGCCGCGGTACTCATCTTCAAAGATTCTTTCGCGCTCCTGAGGCAGGATATGGGGGCCGGTACTGAAAACATTGTATTTGATCCCGTCCTTGCCAGGGCCGAAATAGTCCTTGATAATCTCGTGGCCATAGGATATGTATTTCTTATTTTCTCCTGCCTCGTTGGTTACCTCCTCTGTGTATTTCAGGGCGTTAGAGAAGAGGTTGGCATATACCTGGGCCATGAGCCCGATGTCCACTACACTGATGGCTTCCTGGTCAGGTATTCCGCTGAGCTGGTAGTTAACAGAGACCCCCATGCTTCTGAACCTGTTTAGGAAGCGGTCGAGTTGCGGCTGTACAACATCCCGGTTCATGTAGCACTTTTTGGTGAGAAGTGTAAGACGTCCTTTGTCGAAATGGCTCCTGCGGAGCAGGGTCTCGAGGAAGAGACTTGTGTTTTTGTAATGTTTCTCTATATTTTCCAGTTCCTCCATGAGCCCTCTGTTGATTTCATTTAGTTCGGAACGCAGGTCGTCCATCAGGTCCTGGCCGGAAGAATCATTTATCACATATTCTCCTATCTCTTTTTCCAGGGCGATGTTTTTTTCGATCTTTCTCCTGATGTGTTTGATAAAAAGTTTGTAGATAATGTTGGGCGCGATGATGTTATGTTCAATATCAGTGACAAGGGAGCGGATGAACTTCAGATGTTCGATGTTCTTTTCAATCAGGAATTTGTTGTGGATGTTATAACCGATACGGTTGGCATATTTTTCGAGGAAGAGTTCGCTGTGAGGACCAAGGTGCTCGGCAGGATATACTTCCAGGAGACCCAGGATATCATCCTTTGTCTTGAAGGGGAGCTGATCTATGAGCAGCGACTTCCCGCGGATGATCAATACCAGATGCTTTGTACTTGTATAGAAGAGGTTTTCATCCGGGATGATTTCATAAAGGGGAGGGGTGTGCAACTGATAACCTGCGTCTTCAGTTGATGCAGTAAGCGATAAATCGTTTGTCTTTGGATCGATCAGATAGAGCTTTGCGTCAAGATCAAAAAACCCTTTAGGAATAGCTACGCAAAGGTCGCAAAAGTCCTCGATGCTGTCGAATTCCTGTGCCAGATCGAAAAAAGTCGTCAAGGCATTATTTTCCGTTTGTTTGAAATTGTATAATGCGTAATCCCGTTTTTTTGCCTCGATGCGGTCAAGTATATGTGATAAAGAGTTCATGGGTTTAATATACCATAAAGCTTAAGCTCTTGCAGTTGTGTTCCGGCATCCTGCAGGATGTCATTTTTAAAGCAGCAGAATGCCGTTTGTTATAAGGGGAAATTGGGTATAATAGAATGATATGAAAGACATGCTCGGAAGGGAAAATGTGTTGGATGCTGAAACAGCGCTTGGAATGCTGACCGGGAATATCCGCAAAGATAAGCTGCCGGAAGAACGGATAAAGATCGAAGATGCGCTTAGGATGGTCTCTGCGCGCGATATCATCTCCGGGGAAGACCTTCCTTCGTTTGCCCGCTCTACGGTTGACGGATATGCTGTAAGGGCTGAAGATACCTTCGGTGCAACTGAGACGATGCCGGTTTATCTCAACCTTTTTCATGAGATCCTGATGTCCCAGAAGGCGGATTTCCTGTTGCCTGATTACAAGGCCAGCAAGATACCGACCGGCGGCATGCTCCCTGAAAACGCGGATGCTGTAGTTATGTTCGAACATGTTCAGATTATAGACAAACAGATGATAGAGGTGATGAGGTCTGTTGCCCCCGGCGATAATGTGATTCAGGTGGGTGAAGATGTCAAAAAAAGCGACGTTGTCATACGGGAGGGGCAGAGGATGCGTCCGCAGGACATCGGTGCCTGCGCAGGCATCGGCGTTACAGAAATAGCTGTATACAAGAGGCCTTCAGTCTCTATCATTTCAACAGGAGATGAGATTGTTGCGGCAAACGCTGTTTTGGAAACCGGAAAGGTCAGGGACATAAATTCTTATGTCATCTCAGGCATGGTCCTGGAATCCGGCGGCATACCTTTAAAGAAAGGCATCTTCAGTGACGACTATCAAAACCTTAGAAATGCTATAGAGGCGGCCATGTCTGATTCTCAGGCTATCGTTATTTCCGGCGGGACTTCTGTAGGAACAAAGGACATGGTGGCGAGGATAATCAATGATATAGGCTCACCAGGTGTGCTCTTTCACGGTGTTTCCCTCAAGCCAGGCAAGCCGATGATCGGCGGGGTCATAGGCGGCATACCGGTCTTCGGGCTGCCCGGTCATCCTGCTGCGGTCAGCATCTGCTTTGAGCTTTTTATCAGGCCTGTATTGCACATACTTTCAGGACTTAAGGAGAGGTGGCCTCAATACAGCAGCAGGAGAGTAAGGGCGAGGCTTTCAAAAAACATCTCTTCCACCCAGGGCAGGGAAGAGCATGTCAGGGTGATGCTGGAAGAAAGAGAAGGGGAGCTCTGGGCTGTTCCTGTGCTCGGCAAGTCGGGTCTGATTACTACCCTTGTCAGGGCTGACGGGACTATAGTGATTCCATTGCATACAAACGGGGTAGAGGCAGGAGCGATCGTTGACGTGAGGCTCTTTTAGGTAGCCTGTGAAGACAGTCATATTCACCAGAACAGGCTTTCACCATACGAGTTTCATAAACAGGCTTCAGGAGAGCTTTGAGATAGCCTGTGTTGTGCGCGAGGCATATCCTGAGCTGCCGAAAACAAATGCTATGCTTTCTGCATTCAGAAACCTCTTCAGAAAGGACGCCTCTGGCCTGATGAGGGACGAACAATTCCTGAAGAAGTTTTCCGGGACCTTCTCAGCAGGATTCAGGTATCATCCGATGCTGAAGGATTATCTTAGAGCGCACTTTGATGTCATGGTTGAGCAAAAGGGCGCTAAATATCTGAATATAAAATGCGGTGATATAAACAGCCCTGAACTCAGGGAGTTTCTTAAGTCCATCAAGCCTGATATCATCGCAGTGCTGGGGAGCAGCGTTATCAGGCAGGAGATGATCTCCCTGCCTGCTGTTGCGATGATAAACATCCACTCAGGCCTTTCTCCATATTACCGCGGGACATGGAGCTATGGATGGCCTGTAGTAAACAGGGAGCCGGAATATATCGGCGCTACCGTTCACCATGTAAACGCAGGCATAGATACCGGTGATATCATATACCAGACAAGGCCGCTTCTTGAAAAAGACGATGATTTGAATTCCATATTCCTGAAGGTCATTGCAGAGGGCATAGAGCTGATGGTGAAGGCGATAGAAGAGATCAGCAATAAAGGGCATATCATGTCTCATCAGCAACCGCGCAATATCGGAAGATTTTATCAAATAAAGGATTTTGATGTCAGCGTTGCCCGTACCTGCCTTAAAAACCTTGAAGACGGACTTATCAGCGAATATCTCTCCATGAAAAAAGAGCGTGACGCTAAAGTAGAACTCTCAGGTTATATTCCGCCAATGATGTTCAGATGAACAATTATCCGGTACTTCTGTTTCATTCAACAGATAACAGAGACCTTCTGTCACTGAAGGACCTCGGAAACATCAGGCCTGGAGTGTTTGAAAAGTTGATTGTCAGACTGAGGAAAGAGTTTGACATTATCGGCCTCGAAGAGCTTGTTAGATGCATCTCCGGAGATGCAAAACCAAAAGACCGTCTCCTTGCAATCACCTTTGATGACGGACCCAAATCATACATAACACAGGCCCTTCCTGTTATGGAAGTCTATGCTGTCCCGTCCACCTGCTTTCTCATAACCGACTGTGTTGATGACAAGGCCTTATACTGGCGGTATCTCTATAACTTCTGCATCAATAAGGGTTTTAAACAGGAGCTGAGAGCTTTCATAAATGACGAATATAAGACAAATATCAGGGCAGATGAGATAATCAGCTTCACAAGGGACCATTATGACAGGACAAAGAACCTTTGCATTATCGAAAAACTGCTGGGCAATGTCGTCCCTGAGGAAGTCTACAGAAGGCAGGATGGGGACCTTTTCCTTTCTATGGAAGATATCGGGAAGCTAAAGCAAAACCCTCTTGTGAGTTTCGGTATCCATACGAGGTCGCATCCGGTCCTTAAGTGTCTGACAGATGAGGAAATTCATGATGAAATAGCAGGCAGCCTGGATTTTTACCGAAGCAGGATAGGGGGTGATGCGCCGATGCTCAGTATGCCTTTTGGAAGGCTGTTTATGGATTATGATGAAAGGGCTATAGCGATCGCCAAAACCCTTTCAATTAATATAGTACTGTCTGCATATGGCGGCGGAAATGCTGCAGGCCAGCCCCTCTATAACATCAGAAGGATTTCCGCGCATGAAGGCAAGCTCCAGGGGGGGATAGATACATTCATCAAAACGCTTCAAGAGCCTGCCATGCCTGTTGAATTTATTGAAAAGGAGAAAGCATTGGCCAGATCCTTGTCCGGCAAAACATAGAGTTGCTGCCAGTCTTCAAAGCCTTAATTTTCCTTGTTTTGCAGCCAATCCCTTGACAAAAACCTGGTTTTTTTTGTTTAATCAATCTCCCACTTCAGTGATACACTGCATAGGCTCGTAGCTCAGGGGGAGAGCGCTACCTTGACACGGTAGAGGTCGGCGGTTCGAAACCGCCCGGGCCTACCATATAAATCAATGGCTTACAGGTTTTGTAAGCCATTTTTATGGCTGACCGGAATCTTTTCCCTTTAATAAAGCAGTTCCGACAAGTGAGAATGATAAAATAGTGTAAATTTATTTATTATACAGGACACTAGCACGCGCTTATCGAAGTAACCTCATCCTGCAAAGCCTCCAATTAGTCGGTTTTTACATATGATTTAAATTTCACAGATTTTTGGATGATCCAGCAAGATCCCTCTTAAGAAATAAGAATAATGCCTGATATATCAGAAGGCGCCACCTTTCACAATCTCATTCTCCCATCGTGGAACTCCCTTTAATTACAATGTTATCAAGATCATAGAGCATGCTTTTTTTAAACACTGGTCCTGGCATAACTTATGCTTTTAAAGATTATGTAATAAACGTTCAAAGAGAAAGGAGAAAAGTCATGAGCATGGAATTGATACTTATCATCATTGTTTTGATTTTGATCTTCGGAGGTGGAGGATTCTACTGGAGGGGGCGGGGCCGTTAGGCACCCATATGACCCGAATCGGCTTATGCAAAGATCAGTGAAATCAGGGGTGTGAAATCCGTGAAGAGCCTCTTGAAGATGGAAGAGAGAAAGTAAGTCATCGTGCTGGTACTGGGCTGTGGTTGACAGATCGAGAGCATATGGTAGACTTAAGTCCAGGAATTCAGAATGAATATTCTGGAAAATGTACAAATTTATTTAGAGAGAGGAGTGTTCACATCATGAGAAAATTTTTGGTTTTGGTTCTTTCCCTTGCATTGGGTCTTTCTTTTGCTTTAACCATGGGGTGCCAGAAGAAGCCAGGGGAAGAGCAGAATAAGGCTGACGAGAAGGCGGCTGAGGTTAAGAACACGGCTAACGAAAAGGCAGCTGAAGTCAAGAACACGGCAGACGAGAAGGCGACTGAAGTCAAGGATAGGGCTGACGAGAAGGCAGCTGATGTCAATGCGAAGGCTGACGAGAAGGCAGCTGAAGTCAATGCGAAGGCTGACAAGAAGGCAGCTGAAGTCAATGCGAAGGCTGACGAGAAGGCGTCTGAAGTCAATGCGAAAGCTGCAGGATGGGATTCGTGTAAAGGTTGTCACACTGACTCAGGCAAGCCTGCTCCTTCGAAGGCCGATCTCTTAAAGAAGTTCAAAACGGAGAAGGAATTAATAGCTGCCGCGAAAAAGTCAAAAAATCCAATGATGAGTAATATGAAAAAAGACGATTTGCTAAAGGCAGCAGCAAAAGACCTCGGTCTCAAGTAAGGAATTGAAAAAGGGAGGGATATCCTGGATCTCCCTCCCTTTTCGTCTGGCTCATCGCAACTACCGGCTGCAGCACAACATTGCTTTAAAAAGTGAAAAGACTACTGTAATTAACATCATCTTTAAGAGCAGTGCGAAATCCGACAACCCGATGATCCTAACTAACTGTTCGGGGGGGGGGCGTTCCGACCCTCACCCGCTAAACTGGTGTCGGGTTCAAGGAGAAAGTTCTTGTTACAGATAATAGTATATCAATAAATTGCTTTTGCTCAATATTGCTGAAATATTTCCTATAGATATAAATTTAAATCATTGGAGCGGCTGTTTTGCTTCCATAGTATTGTCATGTGAACAAGTTTTAAACAGGATGACTGTTTAGGGGGAAGATCACAAGGCAGCACCATCAATAAAATGATGCTCTTCATTACATTTGTGTCTTTCCGCAAAAACAGTCTTCGGAGTGCCCCCGTGTGTATTCCTACTTCTCCGTCTTTTCCTTTATCTTATCTCCGGCTTTTTCTGCCTTATCTCCGGCCTTCTCGATCGCATTATCGACCTTTTCCCCTGCCTTCTCCGCCGGACCTTTCTTTTCGCATGATGACAGAGAGAACACCAGCATGAGACCGCAACCCAGCAAAAGCATTTTTCTAATCAATGTCATTGTGATACCTCCTTTATATTATATTTCTTCTCCCTTATGGTCTCTCTGCCGAGGGCGTCGTACGACTCCCGTAATCAGCGAGACAATGAAAAACGATGAGGAAGATAAAGAACAGGATCTTCGCGATACCTGCAGAGGCCCCGGCAATCAATCCAAATCCTAAAGCGGCTGCTCTGCCCTCCTTCTCACAGAGTGTTTGGCTTTGTCGAGATTTGCCCCTTTAAATTATCTTTTACCATGGATAGACGCAATTGTCCAATTATAATATTAGGTAGGTTAGTTCCTTTGAAAAGTTTAGATGTCAGCCATTATCCTACTGATTTATGATTGAAGACTTCAGCTCTGACTAGACGATTGCAGGTGTCAGGTACAGGAAGAAGTTAACCCTGAGCTAATACCGTTGGACAGGTAAAGTTCAGACTTTTACGATTTACTTTGTCCCTATTTGTCCCAAATCTGTCCCTATTTTATCGAGCATGGCAAATAACGTTATAATATCAAGAAGTTAGCGACGTGCTCTGGCTTTTCGAAACCGCCCGGACCGACCATTAAATGGACAGTGAGTGATATTCCCGTGCCTTGCCATGGGTTAGCGAGCGAATGTAATCAAAAAAATATACCTTGCATTGAGATTGCCTGCGGCCTTGCCGTAGGGAGTCTTCAAATCAATAGTTGCACCCAACATTCTGTGACCCGTTTTTTTGCCCCAAAACTTCTTTAACTTTCACATGGAAGTCCTCGCCCATAGCTTATAGACTGGCCAGAGAAGTCCACCGGCAAACCAATTCTTTTAGAAAAGCTAAACTCCATCATGGTTACAGTTGAAATATAACTCTTTAGAAAAATATTGATTAGGTTATGGCCATTTGCTCTGCTACAATGAAAAAAGATAGTGGGACAATGCGACATACATGAAGCAGATAGGCGTAGGAAATTAGAAAGACAAGGAGGAAGGAAAGATGATGGCACAGCATAAGATCGCGGTTCTTGTAGGGAGCCTTCGCAAGGAATCGTTCAACCGTAAAATGGCAAAGGCTTTGATAAAGCTTTCGCCTGATTCTTTAATCCTCGAAATAGTCGAGATCGGAGGACTTCCGCTATACAACCAGGACCTCGATGACAATCCGCCTGCTGCGTGGGCCGAGTTTCGGCAACGCATAAAGAAGTTCGACGGCGTATTGTTTGTCACCCCCGAGTACAACCGCTCAGTTCCGGGGGTGCTCAAGAACGCTATCGACGTGGGGTCCCGACCCTACGGGGAAAGTGTGTGGGACGGCAAACCAGGCGCCGTGATGAGTGTCTCACCCGGAGCCATAGGGGGATTCGGCGCAAACCATCACCTGAGACAATCAATGGTGTTCCTTAATATTCCCGTTATGCAGCAACCTGAAGCTTACATCGGGA
This sequence comes from uncultured Nitrospira sp., assembly GCA_963813295.1. Taxonomy (GTDB): domain Bacteria; phylum Nitrospirota; class Thermodesulfovibrionia; order Thermodesulfovibrionales; family UBA6898; genus JAOUFP01. The sequence goes on along the minus strand of CAWEYN010000018.1, from coordinate 19,329 downwards.
ATGCCGCGGATCTCTTCGATGAAGAAGGCAATCTCAGCAGTGATTCAAGCCTGGAACATGCCGCGAAATTCATGCGCGCGTTTGCAGCCTGGGTCGCGACGAACACAGCCAGGAGGGAGGCAGTGACCAGGAGCGCTTTGTTGGTCCGGATGCAGTTTCCGCGAAAAGGAGGAGTATCATGACGGAAAACCGAAAGATCAGGAAAGTGTTTAAAAGCAAACCCACACTGGAAGGCGCGGGAGTCCATCTCAGGCGGGTTTTTGGCAACAGCGAAGTCCCGCTCTTCGACCCCTTTTTAATGCTCGACGATTTCCGCAACACCGATCCCAATAAGTATATCAAGGGCTTTCCCTGGCACCCGCATCGCGGCATCGAGACGATTACGTATGTGCTCAAGGGCGATGTGGAGCACGGAGACAGCATGGGCAACAAGGGCGTCATCACGTCGGGAGACATGCAGTGGATGACCGCGGGAAGCGGCATCATCCATCAGGAGATGCCGCAGGGAGACAACGACGGGGTCATGGAGGGATTTCAGCTCTGGGCCAACCTCCCCAGGTCCCAAAAGATGATGGCACCCCGGTACCGTGATATCAAGAGTTCGCAGGTGCCGGAGGTCGTCACCCAAAGTGGCGCGAAGATAAAGGTCATCTGCGGAACCGTTGAGGGCAGGCAGGGTCCGGTCAGGGACATCGTAATCGAGCCTGAATATCTGGATGTCTCGCTTCCGCCCCTTTCCGAGTTCGTCCACCAGACCCCGCGCGGCCACACGGTCTTTGCCTACGTGATAGGGGGCAAGGGCGTCTTTTGCAATGAGAAGAACCCCTTTGCCTACGATGCCCTGGGCGAGAACTATTTTGACATGAAGCGTGATCCCTACATCCAAAACGGAACTGCGGTGCTCTTTGACGACGGCGATCAGGTGACCGTCTCGGCCCAGGGCGAACCCGTGCGGTTCCTGCTCATATCCGGCAGACCCATTAAGGAGCCCGTGGCCTGGTACGGCCCGATCGTGATGAATACGGAGGAGGAACTGGAAGTCGCATTTGAAGAATACCGAAACAACACGTTTATCAAATAGGATGGCGAAAAATTAAGGAGAAGTTTTCATGACTGATCTGAACATGCTGAATACATAAGCCATAGACAGGCAACTTTTTGTGACCTATATCTGCGAACAAACACTGACCTTACGAAACCTTCATCATTCGTGCCAAATAAGAAGTTAATGAACCCGACCGCCTGTTGAGTTTTAGAGTTTCAGATTCGGAGTACTAACATGTACACCACAGGTATGCATGTTTGAACCGGAAATATTGTTTCGGCTTAAAGACACTCCGCGAGGGTTAGAGGTTGGCTCCGCAATCCCCACCGCTTTGGGACGTTGCGTGATGTAGAAAGAAAACAGAAATTATTGTATCCTGATGGGAAAGAAAGAAGAGAAAAAGTTTGAAACTTTTTTTCTGGCTTTTTCCCCCTGCCTTAAAATATAATTTAGAAACTTTTCTGAGGGCAGCAAACCGAAAAGGGAAGCAACTTTAAGGGTAGGGGATGACGCGTTGTATGGGGTTTTGCTTTTCAGAGCCTAAAAAGATCTAGGGATATACAGCTGACAGGTTATTCTAAAAGGAGGATGGTACCTATGGAGAACCAGCACGGAGAAGAAAGAAGAAAGAGCCAGCGATTCCCCTTCAGGGAGGACATTCTTATTGACGGCGCAAAGCAATGCACATGCAACGAGATAAGTGAAGGTGGTATTTTTGTTTCAGCAATTCAAATTTTTGATGTGGGTGAGATGATAGAAGTTACTATTCCCCTTGGGAAAGAACGGATAACGGTGAAGGGACAGATAAAGTATTATCAACAGGGAATCGGTATGGGGATTATGTTCCATGACCTTAATGACGAACATAAGGTAAAGATTAAAACATTTGTAGATCACTTATCGTCTAACAGTTCCTGAGTTCAAAATTCCGCCCATTTTTCATCTCGGTATGGATGTTTGAAGAACTTGTTCGGCATTGTTTATTAAGTTTTTTAAAAAGGAAGTTGTTTATTGCTTTTGGGGAAGAATTCTGGAGGAATTGGATAGAATAAGAGCCTTGAGCATACGAAAAAACCAATGCTCAAAGGTAGCCATATTTAAAACAAATATCGAATCAGAAAGCTCTCTATTTAGGGTGGGTTCGATTCCCACACGCTCCCGCTAGAAAATCATTCTACATCAATGAGTTATATCTCCAGATACCCTCAAAATACCGTGATCAAACCGTGAACAGAATTATTTTTAGGCAGATTTTTGGACCTATCCCCATAATTTTTTGCGCTGAAAGAGCTTCTAAAAATAATCAACTTCCCCTTGGAACAAACACCAGTAATACAATTTAAAATGAGTCAGGTTACGAATGGCATTCAACAGAAATTGAAGAGGGAAGAGCTTCAGATACTTCCTGTAACTGAGATTGGCATTTTTCTGCCAGCGATGTAGAGTTCGACTCGAAATAAACAGTCAGCAAGTGATCATGCAATGCGTCGTATGTGAGTATGTTTACCATTCATTAGACCTAAAAAGGCGGGTTCTGAGTGGTGCATTGAATACGGTCGCCAAAAAAGGCACAGTGGCTGCTCGAGAATTGCGGCCCGGCCGCATTTAACTGTCCCCGGAGGTCGTTGACATAGCCCGAAAACAAACTCCCACGGTTAAGAGTAAAGACTATTGTATCATAGTCCCTTATGCCGAAAGAGATCATCTTAGCGGCGCGTCTGTTTCTTCCTGAGCTAGAAGGGCAGTGAGCTGACGCCGTTTATCCTCAAATTGTTCCTTCGTTATCTTACCTTCTTCAAAGATTCTCGAAACCTTGATCATTTCGTTTGCAAAATAGAGGAAATCGTCCAAGTCCGGTCTCAGCTCAATCGATTTTTGATAAAACTGTATCCAGTATTCGCTGTTCTTGAGTGTCCCTCTATCCACCTTGTGTTTTTTCAGAAGTCGCCCAGGACAGGATTTGTTTTTTCCTTTCCTCCCATGACGGGTAAAGGGTTTCTTTTCCGTCCCAATCCCACTACAGCTGCATAAACTACTCACCAGAATAAGAAAGAAAACAGCTTCTCTCCTAATCTTGTATCTCTTGAGTTTCTCAGTCATCCCATCATCCGGTGCGTTCAGCCAATATAGTGTATGCTTACCATAAATTTGTTAACTATATCACAGATATAAATGAAACTGGAATAGAATCTTGAGACATGTAGTATTAGAGCTGGTCTGGAAAAACTGTACAGAGACACAAGTTATAACGCCGCTCCAAACTAAGAGTAATGGAAAGGAGCAGCAATGATGGCAAAAAGACCGAGGAGAAACCAAAGTGCAGCCGCAAAGGTAACAGTGCGAACAGGCAGCATATCAACTTACAAAACGACTCTACATGTCCAAACACTCCCGTCCGCCTCGGCTAACTGCAAATTTCGTTCTCTAGGCAACAGAAATCGCGTGAATTTTCTCTCGCCTTTCTTTATGTTTGTCTCTCCAGACAATCTTAAGTAGTGCAATTAATTGAAACATCAAAAGTTGGTGGTGTTCTTCGCACTCTGCCACAAAGCATATTTTCCTCACAGCTGCACCTATTGGTGATCTGCTCTAATAGTGCATGTTTCAACTGTTAATCAGCAAAGAGGGCGTAAGAAAAAAGGAAGTCCCTTTCGGGGCTTTGAAAAGAGTGAAACAGGGAGGTAATTTACTTATAGCACTGTTTTTCCCAGAATAAATGGTCGGTGAGAATCAGATCGATCAATAGTACGTGCAGTTCATCCTCTTCCACTATCTCTGATAAGTATGAATATGCATACCTGGAGATAAATCTAAAATTAATTTGACATATGGTTTGTCTTGTGATAATCACAAATTGAGGGAACGAAAGATCAGCTGCTATGGAAAACCCTTAACACTCATAACTATCGTAAATTATCTGTTCTCTAATAGTACCGTTGGAATTATATAATGCAGAATGTAATTTTATGAAAAAAAAGTTATCATTTTTTTTTCGCTTTTAGCTCTCATAATACCGGATGTGCTACCTATGTGATTGACATCAAGGCTTCTTATCGCTGACGGGACATACAACATTTGAAGTTCCGCCCGTCTTAACGAAACCATTTGATTTGATGTAACCGATGAGCTTACTAACTAAACTGAGCGTCCAGAAAAATCGTGTGATAGACTGCAGAGCAATAGAACAAACCAAGGCTCATACAGGAAGTACTAGACTCATTGCTCAGCAAGGTAAATTGATTGATAAAATAACACAGAAAGTTCCTTTGTTATAAGGGTCGTATGGTTCGATTCCCATACGCTGCCGCCAAAGTTTACTTCTAATTCAGCTACTATCTCTTGTAACACTATCCCTAGGCTATCCCCAGCAAGTCTGGTTCATCATCACCCAGAGGAACGAGGGGCGGGATTCTACGCGCTGCATATGAGTTGCACCCTGACGAATATTACTTTAGATCAGGCGATTGAGGGGTGTTATAGTCCCCATCATATCTCCATGAGTAAACTTGGCAAATTATGCATATTACAATAAAATAGAGTTATATGGATGTCTCAAGGGTGTGAACCTGAAGAGGAAGACGGGTGACAAGAGTTCCTTGGTCTTCAGTAGCACATATTTCAATAAAATAGAGTTATATGGATGTCTCAAGGGTGTGAACCTGAAGAGGAAGACGGGTGACAAAAGTTCCTCAGTCCTTCAGTAGCGTGCCAAGTTATGCAGGGATTTGCAGGCCGGATGTTCATTTCTGGATTAAGGATTAAGACATCTGAGAAAGGGAAAAGCCTTCAATGTTTAATAGTCTCACACAAAAGTTAGAAAAGTACGGCACATGGCAGTTTATTTTACTTTTCACTCTGTTGTCCGTGATTCTTACCGCTCTCATTAACGCAGCCCTCAGTAAAATATTATGGGGCAGGATATCCCTTGATTTACTTTACATAGGCGTCATAGATGCTTTTATCGTCGGTCTTAGCGCTTCCTCGATCTGTGTTTATATAATAAGGAAAAATGCGCATTTGACGGTAACAAATGAACGGCTCCTTCACGAGAAGCAGGCACGTCAGCAGGTTGAAGCAGCATATCAGGAAACCATCAGTCTGCTTGCGGAAGAAAAGAAAAGGACAGAAGAGATTATAGATGCGATAGGATTAGCGATCAGCATTCAAGATAGAAGCTTCAAGATTCTCTATCAAAATCAACGACATAGAGAAATGCTGGGCAGTCATGGCGGGGAATACTGTTATGAGGCGTTTCAAAAGAGGGACTGTGTTTGTGAAGGATGTCATCTTGCGATGACCTTCAAAGACGGAAAAGCTCACAAGAAGGAACAGGAGGTAAGTACCCAAAAAGGGACAGTGTATCTGGAAGTTACCGCCTCTCCGTTAACCGATTTATCAGGGAACATCGTCGCCGGCATTGATGTGGTCATGGACATCACCGAGCATAGAAAGGCTGAGGAGGCGTTGCAACTGGCCCGCTTCACAGTGGAAAAAGCCGGCGACGCGGTCTACTGGATGGACTCAAGGGCCCGGATCATCGACGTGAATGAGACAGCGTGCAGTATGTTGGGCTATAACCGCGAGGAATTGCTCAATCTCAGTGTGTTCGACATCGATCCGGACTTCACGGCAGACCAATGGGCAAAAGCCTGGGAGGCTGTCAAGGACAAGGGCAGGAATACGATCGAGACCAGGCATCGCACCAAGGACGGCCGAATTATACCGGTGGAAATCATGGCCAACTACCTCAGCTTTGGCGGCATGGAACTTGACTGTGCATTTGCCCGCGACATCTCCGAGCGCAAGCTGGCGGAGGAGGCGTTGCGTACCAGTGAAAGCCGCTACCGGGCAATCGTGGAGAACCAGGCGGAGTTCGTGGCCCGCTACCTGCCGGGCGGTATTCTCACATTTGTCAATGACACCCTTTGCCGCTATGTGAACATTCCCCGTGAAGAGATGCTGGGCAGGTCCTATTACCGTTTTATGCATGAAGAAGACCGTGAGGCCTTTGTCTCAAAGATCGAAGCCCTCGACCTGACGAACCAGTCCATGGTTGCCGAGGCGAGGGTGGTATTACCCGACGGCCGGATTATGTGGCATCAGTGGACCCATCATGCGATCTTTAACGATGAGGGAGGCCTTGTCGAATATCAGGCCACAGGCAGGGACATCTCCGACATTAAGAGTGCGCAGGAGGCGTTGAAAAATAGCGAGACTTTACTGCAGGCTATCATCGATACCGAGCCGGAGTGCGTGAAGCTTATTGACGCCGGCGGCAATTTGATCATGATGAACCGGGCTGGTCTGGCAATGATCGAGGCTGATTCGTTTGACCAGGTCAGAGGACATTGTGTATGTCCGCTGGTTGCAGGTGAATATCTTAAAGAATTCGAGGGGTTTATAAAGCGGGTGTTTGAGGGGGAGTCCGGGACTCTGGCATTCGAAATGCGGGGCCTAAAAGGAAGAAGTCTCTGGCTTGAAACTCATGCCGTCCCCTTCAAGAATGAGAAAAACGAGATTGTTGCACTGCTCGGAATTACCCGGGACATCACCGAAAAGAAAAAACTGGAGAATGACCTGCTGCGCGCCCAGAAACTGGAGTCCCTCGGCATACTTGCGGGCGGGCTCGCCCACGATTTCAACAATCTGCTTATGGGAATCATGGGCAATATCTCTTTTGCGAAAATGTACGTTGAAGAAACGAGCAAGGTGCATGAAAGGCTGGAAGAGGCCGAGAAGGCTTCAGAGAGGGCAAGAGAATTAACCCAGCAACTGCTCACATTCTCCAGCGGGGGGGAACCTGTGAGGGAGGCAGCCTCCGTTGAGAAAGTCGTCAGGGAGATGTCAAGTTTTGCGTTGCGGGGCTCTAATGTGGCGTGCAAGATGTTAATTGCCGACAGCATCTGGAGTGCCTATATGGACAGCGGACAGATAAGTCAGGTAATCAACAATATCATCATCAATGCAAAACAAGCGATGCCTGAGGGAGGATCTCTTTATATATCCTGTGAAAACGTTATTGTGGAAAGTGGCAATTCGCTCGCTTTGAAGGAAGGGAAGTATATAAAAATATCACTGACGGACAGCGGCGTCGGCATCCCGAGGGAGTATCTGGCGAAAGTATTCGATCCCTATTTCACAACAAAAGAGGAAGGGCGAGGGCTGGGGCTCGCCTCTTGCTACTCTATAATTAAGAAGCATGACGGGCACATTGAAGTGACGTCCGAACCGGGCAAAGGGACTAAGTTTATCCTTTACCTTCCTGCCAGTGAGGGAAAGCCCGTTAAACACGAGGCCGGGAGAATCGTGCTTCATGCGAGACAGGGCAAGATTCTGGTCATGGATGATCAGGAGATGGTCAGGGACATAGCCGGAGAAATGCTTAAGAAGCTTGGATATAAGGTCTGCTTTGCAAAAGACGGCCGAGAAGCGATAAAGAAGTTCGAAGAGGCAAGAGCGGGTGGAGAGGCCTTTGACGCAGTGATAATGGACCTGACTGTCCCCGGAGGTATGGGTGGAAAGGAAGCAGTCAGGGAGCTCCTCAGGATAGATCCTAATGTGAAGGCGATCGTATCAAGCGGCTACTCCAATGATCCGATCACAGCGAACTACAGGGGATATGGATTTGTCGAAGTTTTGGCAAAGCCCTATAAAATGAACGATCTGGGCAGCATCGTAGAAAAAGTGCTCTCTTCCCGGTGAGGTCCGGCATATGGCACACCCCTTTTTTTAACAGGGTTGGCTCGAGTCCCGGTCGCTCCCGCCGAAAAAGTCTTTCCTGGTGCTGAATCAGGGAGAGGAGAGCTCCTCCAAGGCCTTAAGAATCTCTTTTCCTCCCACATATTTTTTTCTTTCACCGTCCTTCACGATAACGACTGCAGGAGTTGAGTTTACCTTGTCTGTTTTCAGGGATTCGTTGTAGAACCCGCGAAAGACCGCCCGTGCCTTCTCCCTGTCAGATTTTACGGAGATGCCCTTTGACTTCAGCAGGGCGATGACCCCGGCCTGGTCTGTTTTCTTTACAGCCTCGTCAAAAAGCAGTTCCCTCACCGTGACGGCGGTTTTCAGGTTGTTTCCAGAAACAAACCAGGCATAGAGAAACACCTCGCCATATTCAAGGGACCCGGGGTGAATCGGCACATCGACAAAACGTATCCTGACTCTGTCCTTCAGTTTGCCCAGGATGGTGTTGACCTGCTGATCTATCTTTCTGCAGTGCGGGCAGAAATAATCCGAATAAACGATAATCTCGACCCGCGCCTTGTCGGAACCGAACTGAGGGTATGGCTCATCCGCATACGAGGGTATGATGGCTCCGTTGAAGGTGAAAGAGGTGAAGAGCAGACCAGCAGCTATCAGCAGGATGATGACCCATTTTTTAAGGTGCCGGGCAACCAGTAAAAACATGACAAGGAAAAAGAAACCAGAGACAAGGCATTTCGGGCAATAGACGCTGTTTTCGACCTGGAACTTTATGAGGACGAGCTCAGCCCCCACGCCCGCGGACGCAACAGCGGCAATAGCCTTTATGAGCCAGTCCTCAGGGTAGAATTTTCTGTACACCAGGACTGATACAAGGAGCAGGGAATAAAAAAGTATGCCGAAGATATTCAGATCAATGCCCAGGATGTCTCCCTGGATAAAGGCACACTTTGAAGCGCAGAGCTGGCCGATGACTATCGTTAGGATACATAAGGCCGGCAAAATCCACAGCCTGTTTTGCAGGCCCGATATAACTCTTGTCGCTTTCATCTCAATCCTCGCTGATAAACCGCCGTACGCATAAAAAGGGATGACCCTCTAAGTGTTATTATAGTGGCCTGCAAATCAATTTGCAAACACGCACTCATACCGGCGATTTCGCGGGGGCAGGGGAATTGGCCAACGCTGAGGGGGGAAGTCTTCATTTTTATCCTGCCTGCCCGGTTACAAAGAGAGTTTGTCGACTGCATTGTGTGCCTGTATGCCGTGGATCAGTGAGGCCCCGCCCCGGATTGCCGAGGCTACATGCACAGCCTCAGTGATATGTTCCAGACTCATGCCCTCCTCAAGACAACTCTTTGTATATGCATCGATGCAGTAAGGACACTGAACAGCATGGGCAACTGCCAGCGCGACCAGCACCTTTTCTCTTTTGCTCAGCACTCCGGGTTGGAGCGCAGCTGTATACCAGGCCATAAATTGTTTGAAAAGCTCGGGACTGTATTTGCCTATCTCTCCGAAACGGTCGAGGTCTTCAGCTTTGTAGTATTCTGTCATCTTGTCTTTTCCTTTCGTTCACTTCATTTAGATATTTCTATGAAATCAACATATGAAACTGATTTTTCTCCTGTGTTGTCTGAATCGTTCATAATCGCGAGGCTTGCAATGGGAGGCGGCATATTCCCGAAGGCCTTCCTGTAGTCTTCCACAATATTGACTTCCTCTTGCAGCCACTTCCCGGCATTGTCTTCTCCAGTTTCCAATATTATCATCTTTGCTTCCTCAGCAAAAGGACTTGTAATAATTCGCTTATTATGTGTTTTGCTTTCCCATATGTAGGTCAAACTGCTCTGCGGAGGATACTCTCCATAAATTGTCTTCGCAAGCCCATACCTTATTCTTTGACCAAAGGAGGCTTTATCCGGATCATATTTGAAAATGACATATATTCTTATCGGATAATCATCTCCTGATTTTTCTTCGGCATTCCCCTTCAGATAAACATTGCTTATCTTCCAGCGCCACTTTAACTTTGGATATTCAAAGACATTGAACTCCTTCTTTAGAATAAGTCCTGAGGCAGAGGCGTTGCTCTCAGCCCTGAGGTAGCTCCTGTCGCCATCTTTTTCAATGGTATATTCAGTATGTCTTTTGATCTTCGGAAAAAAAAGCGGCTTCCAGTTTTGAAGATCAATGAAATCCTCGTGCAGAAATACTCTGTCTTCCTCCGCATAAAGATTTAAGCAGCCTAGCAGGATCAGCAGCATTGAACATACAGCGACAAACCAGGACCTCAGCAGAGAACAGCTCATTTGCAACAGTACCACTGCATCATTTCCATCATCCTTATCTCTTTTCACGCAGGCGACCGCCTGCTAGGCAATTGCGCCTGTTCAGGTAGACCCCTGACCGGCAGTACAGCCGTAACAGTGGTCACCTGTGCGTATGTATCTTTCTGAAAGACGTTCAATATCAAAATCCCGGATTTGCTGTGGATAGTTGTCGTGCATATGAAGGCCGAGCACCTGGTTAAAGTCGCAATCATAGAGCGCTCCGTCCCAACCGACACTTATGAGGTGCCTGCACATCAGACTGTCCAATGTCGAGGGATTAAATGACTCTTCCAGCATTTTCAGATATTTTTCCAGGGAACCTGTTTTTTCAAGATGGTCCTTGAATCTGCCCACCGGCATGTTTGAAAAAACAAAGAGACGGTCAAATGAAATATTGTGATGCATCCTAAGTTGACGCCGGTATTCTTCCTCAAGGCATTGTTGAGAAGGCGCTAAAAAAGTGCCTGAAGGATTATAAACGAGATTCAACCTTCTGATGCCTGAGCCGTCTCCATAGCCAAGGCTGTTTAGCAACTGAAGCGCCTTGATGCTTTTTTCGAAAGTCCCGTCTCCTCTTACCCTGTCAACGCTGCTGTCAAGATAGTATGGAAGAGAGGCTGTTATTTCTATGTCGTGCTCATAATAGAATTCAGGCAGATGTTCATAGCCCTTCTCAAAGAAAACAGTGAGATTTGACCGGGCAATAATGTGGCAGCCTGCCTTCTTGGCCTCTGCTACAAAATAGGTAAAATGCGGGTTCAGTTCAGGAGCGCCGCCGGTGATGTCAAGCGTTTTGATATCATATTTCTTCAGCACAGCAAGGACCTGATCAACAGTGTCCTTTTCCATGACCTCTGACCTGTTCGGTCCGGCAACCACGTGGCAATGTCTGCAGGCCATGTTACATCTATAGCCGACGTTGACCTGGAGGATTTGCAGGTCTCCGGCAGTCAGAGGGCCACCGAGCGTTTCTTCTATTCTTTCCTCAAATTTCTTCTGCATAACTAACCGCTATGCTTATATTGTAACTGACCTGACGACAATTTGAAATGAGCAGGGACCTGACGTTATTAAAAAAAGTAAGGTTAAAGCATTTTGCTATCGGGACAAGAAATACTATACACAGAAACTACCAGTCATAAAAAAAAGATGACATATTGCAGTAGCTTATGAGGACGTATACAATATGAACATGGTCCCTCAAGAAGCTGCGCCATTGATCAACAAATTTGAATCACCCCGGATGCTCTTTTTCCGGGCAGTTGGAGTGGAGCAGACATGGACGTTGCTGGGGCCTTTATTGAAAAGTCTACAGTTTGCGCTGGACCGGGAGGGGGCTGAACAATGGTCCCTCTGAATATTGTCCTGCTGCGCGGGCTGATCTCCTGGGGAGGCTTTGTTCTTTTCCTGTGCTTCGAGCTGCTCAGGCCTTATCGCCAACCCACGGTTTCAAAGACGAAGAGGCTCATGACGAACATCTCGCTCACAATACTAAACAGCGTGGTCCTCAGCCTTGTCTTTGCCAGTGTCACCATCAATACCGCATTATATGTCTCAGAGAACCATCTGGGCCTGCTCAACATGATCAGCCTGCCTTCAGGGCTAAAGGTGTTTCTGGCGGTCATCTTCATGGATTTCATGCTCTATGTCTGGCATCTCCTGAACCATGAGGTGCCTTTTTTCTGGCGTTTTCACAGGGTGCACCACAGCGACCTTAATATGGATGTATCAACAGCAACACGCTTCCATATCGGAGAGCTTACCATATCGGCTGTCATAAAGATCTGCCTCATCTACTTTATCGGTGCAAACCTCATCAGCGTGATTATCTTCGAGGGCCTTCTTGTCCTGACCGCCCAGTTCCAGCACAGCAGTCTTAACGTGCCGGAAGCGTTCGAAAAGGTCTTCTGGATATTTTTTGTCCCGCCGTCCATGCACCGCATCCACCATTCCGTGAAGATCCATGAACGCGACACGAACTACGGGACTATCCTCTCGATATGGGACAGACTGTTAGGTACCCTCCTTAAGGACATCCCGCAGGAAACGATCATCATCGGCGTCGGGCCATACCGCGAGCCTGAAAAGCTCGGGCTCCCTCATCTGCTCCTGATGCCGTTTACCAAGCCGATAAAATGATCTCTGTCATCATTCCGGCACTAAACGAGGAGGACAACATCAGGCGCTGCATAGAGGGGGTACTGAATGAGGGCTGCGACTGCGAGATCATTGTTGCAGACGGCGGCAGTACGGACAAGACAGCGGAGGCTGCAAAGCGGTATCCTGGGGTATCATTTATTCAGTCCCGGAGAGGCCGGGGCATACAGATGAACATGGCTGCATCAGCCGCATCCGGTGATATTCTTCTTTTTCTCCATGCAGACACAATGCTGGAGAGAGGTTGGGCCGCCGCGATACTTTCAGTGCTTGAGGACACTTCGATATCAGGAGGAGCATTCACCTTCAGCATACGGTCACAGCTATGGAAATATCGTATTGTTGAGGCATGGGTAAAATTACGCTGCAGACTCTGCGTGTTGCCTTACGGCGATCAGGCCATATTCGTCAGAAAAAGCGCATTTGATCTCATCGGGGGATACAAGAGCATTCCTCTCATGGAGGACGTTGATTTCATCGGGAGACTGAAGAAATTCGGTACCATCGTTATTTTAAATAAAAAGGCAATCACCTCAGAGCGGCGATGGTCAAAAAAGGGGCTCGTAAAAACAGCAGCAATGAACCAGCTCATTATGCTGCTCTACAAGCTCGGCGTCAACCCTTGCCGGCTTGCAAGGATCTATTACCGGTGAGCAGGAACTTTTATGGCATCATGATAAAGTATCCTGAACCAGGCAGGGTCAAGACGCGGCTTGCAGGAGATATCGGCGCTGAGAAGGCTGCTCTGATTTGCAGACAAATGACGGAACGGGTAATGAAGCAAACCATACCGGATGCCGGCGAGTATGACCGGTTTGTCTTCTATGATCCTCCGGAGAGAGTCCGGGATTTCTTGTCATGGCTCCCACATGAGAAATTTATAGCACAGACAGGCAGCGATGTCGGCGAGAGGATGGACAATGCGGTCCGGTATCTATTGGAAAACGGAGCAGAGAAGGCGGTCATTACCGGCGCTGACATACCTGATCTTACCAGCAAAATAATAATCCAGGCATTTGAAATGCTCGACCATGCGGACGTTGTTATTGGTCCTGCGCATGATGGAGGTTACTACCTCATCGGTATGAAGTCCCCAATACCTGAACTATTTCGCAACATCCCCTGGAGTACCAAAGATGTTTTTTCAGAGACGGTCAGGGCACTTAAGCATTCAGGAAAAAGCTACGGGGTCCTTCCTGTGCTTTCAGATCTTGATACCATTGAAGACCTCGGTCATATTTACAAATAGATACCACCGGAGCATTGAAATTCCAGTTATCAATGACCCGCCGCACTGCCCCACAGTTCCTTGAGTCTATGGTCACGGCCGCAACTGGTACGATAGAATTTGTAACGGATCGGGTTTTTCTTGTAATAGTGCTGGTGATAATCCTCCGCAGGGTAGAACTCCGTGGCCTGCACAATCTCTGTTACAACAGGTTCTTTAAAGGTCTTGCTCTTTTCCAATTCTGCCTTTGACTGCAAGGCCAGCCTGTGCTGTTCCTCATTATGATAAAAGATGGCGCTTCGATACTGATGTCCCGGAATCGCAGAACTGCCGGTCTTTAGTGGTCGGGTCTATGTTGTGCCAAAAGACATTGAGGAGTTTCTCGTAGGTCACTTTTGCCGGGTCATAGACGATCTGTACTGACTCGGCATGCCCGGTCCCCCCTGCCGAGACCTCTTCATAAGTAGGATTTTTTTTATGTCCGCCGGTATAGCCGGAGGTGACAGAAATCACACCCGGAATCTCGTCAAACGGATGCTCCATACACCAAAAACATCCTCCTGCAAAGGTCGCTTTCTCATAATTGGCTGCTGCCATGACTGTGGTTGAGATGAGCAGGCCTGACAGCCCCATCATAGTGATAATAAGCATTTTCATTGTGTCTCCTCCCTGTAACAGGCTTATTTCTTTGTTGCCACGAATTGCAGGGCAGCTGAATTCATGCAGTAGCGCAGCCCTGTTGGTTTGGGGCCGTCGTCAAAAACGTGGCCGATATGACCTTCGCAGCGGCGGCAGAGCACTTCAGTGCGGCGGGTGAATAAGGTATTGTCCGGTCTGGTGATGATGTTCTCAGCAGCGATTGGCGCAGTAAAGCTCGGCCAGCCGGTGCCTGAATCAAATTTGTCCTCAGACCTGTATAGGTCGAGCCCGCAGCCGGCACAGCGGTAAATGCCGTGTTCGTGATTCTGGTCGTAATTTTCCGGAGAAGGCCCGTTCAGTTCCCTTTTCCCGCAGGATATGAAACTGTTCGGGTGTTAACAGTTTTTTCCATTCTTCTTTGGTTTTAACAACAGTTTCGCTCATGATATAGCCTCCTTTTTCAGCAGAATACACCTTGATCGGCGACGGCGACGTTGTGCCTGCTGTCCCGGTCTGTTTTCCCATTCCGCAGGAAAAGACTAGACTGCCGGCAATAAGTCCGGTCAGCAGGACCCTCCGTAATATGGTTGCGTATTTCATTTGTGACCTCCTTTATTTTTGCTAAGCATTCGGGGCCAGTTTTCGTCGGCCTTTCGGATATACTCCTGCATATCCTTTTCCCATAATTTCTGGACATCTTTGTCCAGATTGAGATACAACTTTCCATTATAAATTGTCCATGCCTCAGGGTCGATATCAGCGGTCTTCCCCTGGCTTACTGCATAGGCACAGTAACCGCCGTATCTGGGCGCATATTTTTCAGGATCTTTTTTAAACATTTCAAGGTGGTCTGAACTGGCAAACCTCCACTCTGCACCCTTCCATACGTATTTGAATTCAGGCATTCCCTTAATCGGTCTTCCTGTCGGTGAAATATGCCACCGGGTCATACCCTTTGATCGCCACTCCTTCAGCTGTTACATTGACCGGCGATATGGGGGAGCTTTTGGAGCATGAGAAGAAAGCAAACGAGATGATAATCGCCATAAGGAAACCTTTTGTACGGATGTTAACATATTGCCATTGTAATGATCCTTCTCTATTGTTAAATACTTAGGTTATTATCATTGGAGTTCCGATTTGGTACTTCAATTATACCACAATATCTAGTAACTATCAATTTGGAGTGCTCTTCGCTCTAAATGTGCACGGGTCAACTGCTTGATCATCTTGTCTGTTTTGCGTCGCCAGTCTAATCTTTCGGTGAATACCGACCCTTGGGATGGCGCTCCTTCAAAACATCGGGAAAGAGAAACTTTACACTATCCTCGACATCACCTTTCCTGACTGTTACCGAGAGCTCCCAGCGGCCATCTCTTTGGAGGTTGAGGCCAGAGACAATATAAAGTCCATTTTCCTTGTCAGTTATGGTGAGAGGTGCCGGACACAGGTTCACCAGTCTCGAGGTTTTTATGTACGATTGTTAGCTTCGCACCTACAACATCAGAATCCTTTTCTCCGTGGACCACGATCCCGACCACACCTTTTCCAATTTTATACTCGCTATCATCAAGAAGGACCTCGATACTATACGCACCATGCTCAGCAATATCGAACAATGTGTTTTGGAAGTGTTTGGTGAATAGTTTCTTTTTGCCGGGACTATGACCTTCATGTGCATGCCCTGCGGTATGCAGAGCAAACACAAATACCAAACTGACAACTGCTGATATAAGTATCTTCATTTCTTTCCTCCTTTGCTGATTTATTCGATTCCGCATGCCCTTCCTCTTAAACTGAAGAAAAACTTGAGTGTTTTTTTCACCTTCTCTGAAAAGATCTTGCCTGAAAAATAATTGCCCACAACCCGCTTGTTGATCTCCGCAAGGGTCGGATAGGGATGCACTGCTCCTGCAAGGGCAGAGAGCTTCACTCCGCCGTTGAGCGCTGCGACCCATTCGCTGATCAGCTCCCCTGCATGGAGACCGAGTATCTGAACGCCAAGAGGTTTTTCCTTTTCATCCAGAATAAGCTTGATCCTGCCAAGCCCTTCTCCTTCAGTCAGGCCCCTGTCGTTCATCCTGAACTCCTCAGTCCAGACAGCATGCTTCAGTCCAGCCTCCCTGGCAGCGGTCTCGTTCATTCCTATATTTGCAAGCTCGGGATCAGTATAGGTGCACCATGGGAAAAAGGTGTAATCAGCCTTGCGGGGCAGATGCAGGATCGCATTCGTCAGCACAACGCCTCCCTCATACCCTGCCGCGTGTGTGAACTGATATGTCCCGGTAACATCTCCTGCTCCGAAGATATGTTTCTGCGTTGTCCTTAGTCTGCTGTCAAGTTTGAGCCCCTTGCCGTCATACTCAACCCCGGCATTTTCTAAGCCCCAGCCCTCTCAGATTCGGCTCCCTGCCCAGGGCAACAAGGATAGTCTCTGCCCTAAGATGCCCTGTTTTTCCGTCTTTAAACTTCACAGTAACCTCCCGCTCTGCGCCAAGGTCTTTGACAGAGAGGACGGACGTATTGAGATAATACTTCACTCCTTCAGCAGAAAGGTTCTGCATCACGGCATCAGCCATGTCCCTGTCTTCTTTGCCGAGGATCTGGCCGCTCCGCTGAATGACTGTGACTTCAGTGCCGAGCCTGCAGAAGGCCTGCGCCATCTCGGTGGAGATGGGGCCGGCGCCAAGCACAATCATTGACTTCGGCAGATGGTCGAGATAGAAGATGTCCCTGTTTGTTATGAACGGTGTCTGCTCAAGACCTTCTATCTTCGGGATTGCAGGTGATGAACCTGTAGCAATGACCCAGTTCTTTGCTGAGACGTCCTTTCCATTGAGGCTGACCGTATGTTCGTTCTTGAATACGGCATTGCCGAATTCGACTTTTGCACCAAGGCCGCAGAACCTCTCAACAGAGTCATGTTTCTCAATTGTGGCGATGACCGATTTTATCCGGTTCGAGACATCCCTGAAATCCACAGGCTTGATCTCATGCCGGGGGAGACCGAATTGAGATGCGTTCTTCATAAGATGATATACATGGGCAGTTTTGATCAGTGTCTTGCTCGGAACGCAGCCATAATGGAGACAGTCGCCTCCGAGTCTGTCTTCCTTATCTATAAGAAGTGTCTTTGCGCCGAACCGGGCCGCACCCGCTGCAATAGTAAGGCCGGCTGAACCCCCGCCGAGGATGCCGATATCGTAGTCATAGTCTGCTCATACTAGTCCACCTTTCCATGGTCTTATTTATCCTGATCTTAGCTTCTTTTTCTTGTAGAGTGAAAGTATCTTTTTCGCGGCAATCGGAAAGATGCCGAGGACTGCAAAAGAGATGATCAGTCCAGGGGAAAGGATCCCGGAGAGCGATTCGATCTTTGCCAGTTCCTTGCCTGCGTTCACATATACAATTGTTCCCGGCAGCATCCCCACCTGTGATACCCAGTAAGAATCTCCGCAGAGGCATCTTCGTAAGGCCCATCACCAGATTGATCAGCCAGAAGGGGAATATGGGGATCAGCCTGAGGGTGAAAAGATAAAAAGCCCCCTCCTTTTCGATTCCGTCATTGACTGTCTTGAGCTTGTCGCCGAACTTCGTCTGGACCCAGTCACGCAGAATGAACCTGGAGACAATGCAGGCAAGGGTCGCGCCGATCGTACTGGCAAAAGAAACCGTGAGGATGCCGGTCCAAAGACCAAAGAGGGCGCCTCCTGCAAGGGTCAGGACAGCAGCACCCGGCAGGGACAGGGAGGTCGCAAGCACATAGATCACCCCATATCCCAGGATTACCATCAGCCGGTGTTCGGCATAGAGAAGGGCAAACCTTTCCTGCGATGCCTTGATGTACGAAAGCGTCAAATACTGTCCGAGGTCAAATACCATGAAGGCAACGACCGCTGACAGAAGGACAACACCGATTAAGATCTTCTGGAGAAGCTTATTCATTTTGTCATTGTTGTGATCCACGTCGATACATCTTCCCTTTCCCGGCAGATCGAAATGTTTTCATGACCATTATATCATCTGAACAACTGCTTAGTAAGATGCCGCCTCAGCGATGTTGGAAATGAACAGTTTTAAGAGGAATTACATAACTTATGCTGATTATTCAGGGCTGAAATTGACGGATTATTGAGATATTACGTTAAATTATCAAATGATCAAACCGCATCTGAAAACTTTACCGGCCGCATTTATGCTGGTGTTATTCCTCGTTGTTTCATTCTTCGGTTCTGAAGGCACTCTGCTTTGCTTCGGCAAAGACGGACATGTGGCAATAGAATTCGCCGATGCCTGCAATGGTTCGGGTTTTGGATTACAGCATGCGGGGATGGAAAGTGATGCCTGCGGTCCCTGCAAGGATGTCCAGTTTCTCAGCAGCCCGGCTTACACAAGAAATGCTTCACATAATACGCAAACGCTCCCGCTAATTTCTTCGTCTTCAATGTCTCCATCATTGCCACTGAAAGAGTATTCCCAAAAACATATAAATCTGCCTCAATATTCACATCATAAGGCTCTCGCCAGTCTGCATTCCGTTGTTCTTCTGATCTGAGAAGCCTCCTTTCCCTGTCCTGTTTATTTGGATAGGTAAATCCCTGTCTTTATTCGCTTAGTTTATTAAGGAGGCTATTATTTTATGGATCGAATTTATGCTGTTGTCATTATTTTGTGTGCATTATTCATAAGCACATCGCCTGCTGCTGCGATTGAAACAAAGGAGTTGACGCTTGAGCAGGCAATCGCGATTGCCCTTGAGAAAAACCCTGACCTCCAGACGCTCAGGCTCGAAGAAGAATCAGCAAAGGGGCAGAATGAAAAGGCGCGGCTCCTGCTCATCAATAACCCTACGATCGAAGGCAATATTTCAAAGAAGGACAAACCGGAAGAGGAAGGCGGCGGGAAGTTCACGAACTATGGCTTCAAGCTCTCCCAGGAATTCGAGGTCGCAGGCCAACGTGGTGCAAGGATCAATGTTTCTGAAAAAGAACTTGCCAGAGTGAAATTGGAAATAAGGGACAAAGAACGGCTTTTGATTTCAGACGTAAAAGACGCCTTTACCAGGGCCCTCTCGCTGAAAAAGAAGAGCGGCCTTGCGCGGGAGATCGTCAGACTAAATGAAGAGCTCCTCGGCTACACAAAAATCAAGTTCCAGGCCGGTGATGTCTCGGGGCTTGATGTTAATCTTTCAGAGGTTGAACTGAGCAAGACAAAGAAAGAGCTAC
>CAWEYN010000017.1:0-118512 GCA_963813295.1 uncultured Nitrospira sp. | reverse complement strand
GAGAACCTGAAGGAAGTTCTGGCAGGTGAGAGTTTTGCAAAAATCCTCTCTGGCGGGGGCCAGACAGATGAACTCATATCCCCTATGTCGGGAAGGGTCGTTGAACTCAACCATCAGGCCAATACCGCCATGAGCGCACTGGTACGCGACAACCTCAGCGAGGGATGGCTTCTGTGGCTTGCACGGGTACAACCCATGAACATTTCGTAATTATATAAACAGGAGGACTTATATGTCAGGAGAACCCAAAATCTTGGTTGTTGATGACGAACTTGTTGTAATAAAAAGTGCTCAAAGGGTCCTGGGCAGTGAAGGGTATAATGTAGAAGGCGCACTAGGGGGCAGGGAGGCGATACTCAAGCTGGAGCAGGGCGATTATGACCTTGTCTTTACCGACCTTAAAATGCCTGAAGTCGACGGCATAACCCTGATCAGATGGATCAAAAAAGCCAAGCCTTCCATAGGCATCCTTATCATCACAGGCTATCCGTCTCAGGACACCATAAAAGAGGCGATAGAGCTTGGCATCATTGATTACATACCAAAGCCTTTTACCCCTTCAGTGCTGCTTGACGTCACGCAAAGGGCGGTCGAATGGGTCAAGGGGTGGCAAGCCTGAGGAGAAAAAGCCCTCAGAGGAATTCCCGCCGGCTATGGCAGCAGAACTCGACAGGGTCGTGGAACAGTTTAAAAGCAGGCCCGGATGCCTCATTCCAGTGCTTCAGCGCGCACAGGAGATCGTCGGCTACCTCCCGCCTGTTGTTCAAAAAAGGATAGCAAAAGGCCTGAACCTGACGGATGCTGAGGTGCACAGCGTTGTCTCCTTCTATTCATTCTTTACCATGAAACCAAGGGGTGACCACAACATAAGGGTATGCATCGGCACAGCCTGCTATGTAAAAGGGATCGAGAAAATCGTACACAAGATAAACGAGACCCTGAAAATCGAAATAGGAGAGACAACAGAGAACAGGAAGTTCTCTCTGGAGGGAGTCAGATGTCTCGGCGCATGCGGACTTGCGCCGGTCATGATGATAGACCAGGAAACTTACGGTGCCCTGACAGCGCCAAAGGCACTTTCGATCATAGGAGAATATGACCCAACAGCTGTTGGAGCATTAAAGGCAGCAGAAGAAGAAATGGCTGAAGAGGAGGGATGACATGGCAAGATTAACGATAGATGATCTCCTGAAGATCAAGGAAAAACATAAGGCTGAATTTCAGTTGCGGGAAGGCGGATATCGCGCGAAGGTGACTGTCCACATGGGAACATGCGGCATAGCCGCAGGCGCAAGGGCTGTGATGACAGCTGTTATGGACGAGATAAGCAAGGCCAATGTAACAGATGTCATTGTCACGACATCAGGCTGCGCAGGTCTCTGCGCGCGCGAGCCGCTTGCAACCGTCGAGATCATGAACCAGCCGCCTGTAAGATACTGCGACCTCAATGACCAGAAGATAAGGGAGATCTTCCAGGAGCATGTCATGGGAGGAAAACCCATTGAAAAATATGCGCTGGTAACCGGATGTGAAACAACATATTAAAAAACAGGGATTAGGTGTTTGGGACTTGGGATTGGTAAATAATGCAAAAAACTAATCCCCAACCCCTAATCCCTGATTTTATAGGAGGCTAGTAATGGAAAAGGTTCGTGCGAATTTGATGTTATGTGCAGGCACTGGTTGTGTGGCCAGCGGAACCATGAAGGTGAAAGCCGCCCTCCAGGAAGAACTCAAAAAGAGGGGACTTGAGGAAGAGATAAAATTGGTGCTGACCGGCTGTAACGGCTACTGCGCTGAAGGGCCGGTCATGGTCGTGCACCCGGATGAGATTTTTTACCAGAGGCTCACTGTCGAAGAGATACCCACACTGGTAGAAGAACATTTTCTCAAGGGCAGACCCTACCAGAAGCTGATGTTCAAGGAGCCTGAAAAGAAAACCGCAATGCCGCTGATGAAAGACATCCCGTTTTTCAAGTTACCAGGTGCTGAGGGTCCTTCGGAACAAGGGGCTTATAGACCCTGAAAAAATAGAGGAATACATCTCAAGGGACGGCTATCAGGCTGCTGCAAAGGCGCTGACACAGATGAAGCCCGAGGATATCATAAAGGTCGTAAAGGATTCAGGGGTAAGGGGCAGGGGCGGCGCAGGTTTTCCCACAGGTCTGAAATGGGAATTCGCATCAAAATCCAAATCTGACGTTAAGTATATGCTCTGTAACGGCGATGAAGGAGACCCCGGAGCCTTCATGGACAGGTCTGTCATGGAGTCAGACCCCCATTCTGTCATCGAGGGCATGATAATAGGTGCAAGGGCCATAGGTTCCAATTACGGATACATATATGTCAGGGCTGAATATCCCCTGGCTGTCAAAAGGCTGCGGCTTGCCATAGACCAGGCAACAGAGGCAGGGCTGCTCGGCAAGAACATACTTGATACAGGCTTTGACTTTGAGCTGGATATTTACCTTGGCGCAGGCGCCTTTGTCTGCGGTGAGGAAACAGCGCTTATGCGCTCGATAGAAGGCAAACGCGGGATGCCGCGTCCAAGACCTCCGTTTCCTGCCCATAAAGGGCTATGGGACAAGCCTTCTGTCTTAAACAATGTAGAGACACTGGCCCAGATAGCTCCGATTATAATGAACGGCGCTGAGTGGTACAGAAGCCTCGGGACTGAAAAAAGCTCAGGCACAAAGGTCTTCGCCCTCACCGGTGCAATCAACAATGTCGGACTCGTCGAGGTGCCGATGGGCATACCGCTCAGAAGGATCATCTATGATATCGGCGGCGGACCCAAGAAGGGAAGAAAATTCAAGGCAGTACAGCTCGGTGGTCCTTCAGGAGGATGCATACCTGAGAGCCTCCTCGATATACCTGTGACATACGAAGACATTGTCGCCACCGGCGCAATTGTCGGCTCAGGCGGTATGGTTGTCATGGATGACAATACCTGCATGGTCGGCACAGCCAAATTTTTCCTTGATTTTACTGCTGACGAATCCTGCGGCAAGTGCACGCCTTGCAGGGTAGGGACAAAGATCCTGCTTGACATGCTTACTGACATTACAGAGGGAAAGGGAAAAGTTGAGGATATAGAGACGCTTCAGGACCTTGGCAGGGACATTATTGCAGCATCTCTTTGCGGACTCGGTCAGACAGCCCCCAATCCTGTACTTACAACAATAAAATACTTCAGGGATGAATATGAGTCCCACATAATAGACAAATGGTGCAAGGCAGGGGTATGCAGGAACCTCTCCAGCTTCTGGATAGACGAAAAACTCTGCAAGGCCTGCGGCGCCTGCCTGAGGGCCTGTCCTGCAAAGGCGATCGTCGGTGAAAAGAAGGTACCTCACAAGATCATCCAGGAACTCTGCGTACATTGCAGGACCTGCTATGATACGTGCAAATTCAAGTCCATAAATATTCTGCCGGCCGGCTTTGAAGGCGATCCAACAGAATTTCTTGCAGCTGCCGCAGCAAAAAAGGAAGGAGGGAAAGCATAAATGATCGAACTTACCATAAATGACAAGAAAATATCTGTTGAAGAAGGCACCACAATACTTAAGGCCGCCCAGCAAAACAGCATAAAGATACCTAATCTCTGTTTCGATAAAAGGCTCAGGCCTTATGGAGGCTGCAGACTCTGTGTTGTTGAGCTTGAGGGCCAGCCAAGGCTCTTTGCTGCCTGCTCTACTCCGGTAGCGCCTGGCATGATCGTCAAGACCGAGACCCCCAAGCTGAGGAAGGCCCGGCAGACAGTCCTGGAACTGCTTCTGGTGCATCATCCCCTTGACTGTCCTGTCTGCGACAAGGCAGGTGAATGTGACCTGCAGGACCTTGCCTATGAATACGGGAAACCTGAAGGCCGTTTCATCCGCCACAGGAAGGCATTCCCTCCGGATGTAAGAGGTCCTCTGGTAGAACTCACCTCAAACAGATGCATACTATGCGGCAAATGCGTCAGGGTATGCGCTGAGCACCAGGGACGGGGCGCACTTGGACTGATCGGGAGAGGGTTCCCGACCGTCGTGCAGCCGGCCTTCGGTGAGATCCTCGAATGCGATTACTGCGGGCAGTGCATAGACATCTGTCCGACCGGAGCGCTGTTGAGCAAGCCCTTCAAATTCACTGCACGCTCCTGGTTTCTCGAGGAAAAAGACACCATATGTCCCTTCTGCGGATGCGGCTGCACCCTGACCCTTGGCATACGGGAAGGCAAACTGCTCAGGTCAAGGGCAAAGGAAGACAGCGGCAGAAGCGACGGCAACCTCTGCGGCAGGGGGCGGTTCGGGTTTGATTATATCTATAGCGAAAACCGGCTCAAGACACCCCTCATAAGAAAAGACGGCGAACTGGTCCCTGCGACCTGGGACGAGGCGCTGAATCATATCAGCGAGAGTCTGAAATACATCATAAATTCCTACGGTAAGGAATCAGTAGGCGCGATAGGCTCTCACAGGTGCACCAACGAAGACAATTACATGCTACGCAAGTTCATGGTCAAGGTCGCAGGCTCGCACAATATAGATTCCTCCGCTGCCTTCGGTTACGCAAAGGTCCAGAAGGCCCTTGATACCGCCTTTGGTATAAAGGCACATCCCATACAGCTGAAATCTCCGCTTGGCAAGGACGTGATTTTTGTCATTGAATCAGATATCAGCATTACCCACCCTGTATTTGGCCTGAACATCATGCAGGCAAAGAGGGACGGCTCAAGACTCATAGTGGCTGATTCAAAGGAGACAAAGCTCACAAGACACAGTTCAGCTCATCTTAAAATGAAGCACGGGACATCTGTAGCGCTCATAAACGGACTGATGAAGATCATCATGGACAAGGGACTCTTCAACAGGGAAATAGTGTCCAAGACCCCGGGATTTTCCCTCCTCGAAAAAAACCTTGAGGAGTATAAATCTGAGCAGGTCTCTGCCATTACCGGAATCCCTGTGGAGCAGCTCGTTGAAACAGCCGAAGCCCTCGCAAAGGCAAAGAGCCGGATGCTTTCCTTTACCGTCAGCCTCAACGAAAACACCAAAGGGGTCGACCTCGTCTATGCAGCATCGAACCTGATAATACTTCTGGGCGAAGAAGCGGACGCACTTCAGATACCCGCGGAATATGCAAATACCTACGGCCTTTACAAAATGGGCGCAAGACCTGATGCAGGAAGTTCAACGGGTAAAAACATCTTCGATATGCTGTATGACGCGGGGTCTGTCCATGCGCTTTTTATTATGGGCGAAGACCCGTTATCGACCTTTCCTTTCAACTCAAAGATAATGCGGTCTTTGAAATCCCTTGAACTCCTTGTTGTCCAGGACATAGCCATGACTGAAACAGCCAAACTCGCACATGTAATATTGCCTGCTTCAAGCTGGGCTGAAAAAGACGGCACATTCATTAATGCAGAAGGCGTAACACAGAAACTGCAGAGGGTGGTCGATGCCCCTGGGCAGTCCCTTCCCGACTGGCAGATACTCAGAAACCTCTCGCTGTCCATGGGGACAGACATCTCCACCAGGAATATCGAAGGCATCTCTGAGGAGATAAAATTTTCAGTCAGAGAGGAACAGACCGCATCTGACAGGAGAAATTTTACGCCTGTCTCTTATGCGCCTGGTGAAGCTGCAGACTCTGAGTATCCTTTGTCCCTGGTGACCCGGGATGTGCTCCAGCATTCAGGAAGTATGTCGACGCGGTCAAAGGCGCTCAATCTGGTTGTCTCTGAACCTTTCCTCGAAATAAGCGAAGAAGACGCAAAAAAATTCGGCATAGCCGACAGCAGCCATGTGAAGGTATCTTCAAGGCGGGGCACTGTCTATCTGAAGGCAAAGGTATCTGATGCAGTACGAAGCGGCACTGTCTTTACCTCGGTCCACTTTCCCCACGGTCGTGTTAATGCTCTGACTTATTATCCGGAAACCGGCGTGGCAAGCACCGATGCAGTAAAGATAGAGCCCGCAAAAGGCTAGACCGGTAAGTGAATACATTGCCATCCATTATGCTGTTAAAGGACATCAGGGTCCTGCTTAATGCTGTAGTCCTTGCAAGAGAGGAAGACATGGGCATGGAAATCGAAAGGGCCTACTGCGCCGATCTCATGAGCGATGTGCTTGCGTTTTCAATCAGCAACTCGCTGCTGATCACCGGCCTGACAAACACGCAGGTCATACGCACCGCCGAGGTTGCCACTATCAAGGCGATCGTCTTCATCCAAAACAAAAGGCCGGACATACTGACTATATCCCTGGCAGATGAAAAAAAGATCCCCCTGCTGGTAACAGATTTTTCTATGTTCGATACCTGCGGGCTTCTCTTTGAAAAAGGACTCCGCAGCTGCTCGGATCTGGAGTTCTAGAAATGGACAGCTCGGAAGGGGTATTTTTTCTGACCGGCAAGGATTTCAAAAACGCAGGAGCTGCATCGAGCAGTCTCAAGGGCATCCTCGAAGGCATGGGCATTCCGGCTGCCACCATCCGCAGGGTCGCTATAGCTGCCTTTGAGGCCGAAATGAACACTATCATATACGCAGTGGCCGGGATGATGAACTACTTCATAACCCCTGAAATGATCAAAATCAGGATACAGGACATGGGACCCGGCATCGGGGACATCGAACTGGCCATGAAAGAAGGTTACTCGACTGCGCCTGATTATATAAGGGAGATGGGCTTCGGCTCAGGAATGGGATTGCCCAACATCAAGAGAAACGCTGATGCCCTCACCGTAAACTCAATACTCGGAGAAGGGACAACAGTGGAATTTATCATAAACCTGACACCAGTCGATTAAAGGAGCAGACCATGAAACTGCAGGAAATCATTGACAGTCTTTCCCTTAAGGTCGAAACCCCCCCAGCAGATCTCAACAGAGAGGTGAAAGGGGCCTACGTCAGTGATATGATGTCGGATGTGATGGGCAATGCAAAGGATGGTTTTCTCTGGATAACCATCCAGGTCCATCTGAATATCATAGCCGTGGCTTCCCTGAAAAATCTCTCAGGTATTATACTCGTCAACAGCAGGGTGCCGGCTGAAGACACGCTGAAAAAGGCCATTGAAGAGAACATCCCCATCATGACGACACCACTGTCTGCTTTTGATCTTGTCGGCATGCTTTACAGCCTCGGCCTGAGATGCCGGTAGAATTCAGGGCAGACCTCCATATCCATACCTGCCTGTCCCCCTGTGCCGAGCTTTCAATGACCCCGGCCAGGATAGTCGAAAGGGCTGCTGCCCTAGGCATAAACATCATGGCTGTGTGTGACCACAACACGGTGGAACACGTTGAGGTGACCGCAAACATCGCAAAAAAAAAAGGTATCAGGGTCATTGCCGGCCTCGAGATAAATTCCTCAGAAGAGGTCCATGTCCTTGGTCTCTTTGAAAACATGGCAGACGCCTTCAGCATGCAGGCTATAGTATATGAAAATCTCCCGGGGGAAAACGATGAAGATGCCTTCGGCATGCAGGTGCAGGTCAATGAGAGTGAAGAGGTGCTCGGGTTCAACAAAAGACTTCTGATAGGCGCCACAGATCTTTCCGTCAACAGGATAGTGGAGTTAATACACAGCTTCAACGGCCTTGCAGTAGCAAGCCATATTGACAGGGAGGGCTTCGGGATAATCGGTCAGCTAGGCTTTATACCTGAGGGCATAGAATTTGACGCGCTGGAGATATCCTACAGGACCAGCAGGGCGAAGGCGCATGAGATGTTCGGGATTTACAGCCATATCCCATGGGTCACGTCATCTGATGCGCACAGTCTTGATGACATAGGCAGAAGCACCACATGGTTTGTAATGGAACACTCTACGTTCGGGGAACTCCGCATGGCCATAAAAGGCATTGACAACAGAAAGATGTTCTTTTAGAGAGCATGGAAGACATCTCCCTCCATATACTCGACATAGCTGAAAACTCCATCGGCGCAGATGCGACACTGATCACCATCTCGATATCCGAAGATACGGCCAAAGACCTCTTCTCTGTTGAGATCGAAGATAACGGCAGAGGCATTCCGGAAGATATGAGGTCAAAAGTCCTAGATCCTTTCTGCACAACGCGGACAACCAGGAAGGTGGGGCTCGGGCTTGCACTGCTTGCACAGGCTGCAAGGGAAACAGGCGGCGATATTTCCGTAAGGCCCGGGAGCACCTCCGGCACGATCGTGACCGCCACTTTCAAAAAAAGTCATATAGATATGAAACCCCTTGGCAACATAGCTGAAACCCTTGTCGTACTTATTGCGGGTAATCCTCAGATAGATTTTCTGTTTGCCTATAACAAAAACAGCAATGCCTTTTCGCTGGACACACGCGAGATAAAAAAAGAACTCGACGGCGTCCCCATAAACTCATCGCCCGTACTTTCTTTTCTGAGAGACTATCTTGGCACGTCGCTGCGGGATATAAATAATTAAGTTGTGTAAAATGAATATGTTTACCATGACCTTTACTAACAGTCTAATAATAGCATTGACATCTAATACAAATTAAATAGATGATGTAATTTATCAAAGTAACGCCCCCATCCCCCTCTTAACCCAAGAGGGGGTATTTGTCCTCCCCTTAAGGTAAGGGGAGGTTTAGGAGGGGTTATGAAGCGCTGGGTCAATAGCATCAATGTATATATTAGGTACTAGACCTTTAATAAGGGAGTTTACGGATGATACCCTACAAAGATGACAACCCTATAAAAATAATCCCTTTCAGCACTATCCTTATCATCAGCCTGAACATACTGGTCTTCATCATGCAACTGATGTCCGGAGAGGACAGTAAAAGCATTGTTTACAGTTACGGTGCAATACCGCACAACCTCATCAGTTTCAAATCAAATCAGCCGATCCCCCCTGCCCTGACTATATTCACCTCCATGTTCATGCACGGCGGACTGTTTCATCTTGCCTGGAATATGCTCTATTTCTGGATATTCGGCAATAATATCGAAGAAAGGCTCGGGCATGTGAGATTTATCGTTTTCTATCTCTTCTGCGGAGTCGTGGCCGCATTCTCGCACGCACTGCTCAGCCCGGGCTCTACTGTCCCGATGATCGGTGCAAGCGGCGCGGTAGCCGGCATGCTGGGGGCCTATATCCTGCTTTTTCCTATGGCAAAGGTACACACGCTTGTATTTTTAGGTTTTTATATCACGGTCATCAAGGTCCCAGCCTTGATAGTTATTGGATTTTGGGCTATTATACAGGTCGTGAGCGGCATAATCTCACAGGGAAATGCAGCTCAGGGCGGCATTGCGTTTTTTGCCCATGTAGGCGGGTTCGTTGCCGGCCTTTCCACGATTAAACTCTGGCAACCAAGGAGGTCCAGCAAGTGGTAGTAATATGTCCTAAATGCAAGGTAAAGCTGAAAGTGGATGATGCGAAGCTCTCTTCAGCAGGCTCAAGGTTCAAATGTCCGAAATGCAGCACTGTACTTGTTGTTAAAAAACCGGCTGAGCATATAAAAAAGGCCCTTGACAGCTCTAAAGTACTCCTGGCCCACTCCAATATTACAGTGATGGAGAACGCCCGCACAATGCTGCAGGACCAGGGATATAAAGTCATTACTTCAGCCGACGGTATCGACACCATGGTTAAAGCGCTCAAGGAACTCCCTTTCCTTGCTGTTGTCGAGGTCTCGCTCCCTAAAATTTACGGCTTTGAGATATGCAAAAGACTCAAGTCAAGACCTGAAACGAAAGATATGAAGTTCATTCTCGTCCCTTCGACCTTCGATAAGTCAAAGTACAGGAGAGAGCCTGTTTCGCTTTACGGCGCAGATGATTATATAGAGGCCCATGATATCCCATGCTATGCTTATCGAAAAAATCAACAAGCTCGTAGCAATGCCCGAAGAAGAAGCTGAAAGACCTCAGGCAGCACAGAAAAGCACTGCTCCGGCGCCAGAGACTCCGGAGATCAAGTCTGAAGTCCCGGGAATTAAACAAGAAACCAAGCCGGAGACAAAACCGGAGGCCAGGCCGGAAATAAGGTCAGAGGTCGGGCGACCGGCTGCATCGCCTGAAACAAAGCCTTCTGAAGGTAAAACCGATGAGGCCATTGAGAAGGCTCGGAGGCTTTCCAGAACAATCATAGACGATATTTATCTATACAATTCCGCGAAGGTGATGGAATCAATAAAAAACGATAACTTCTATGCAGTATTTGCACCTGAGCTGAAAGAAGGACAGAAGTTATATGAACACAGGATCACTCAGGAAATAAGGGATACAGGAAACTACTACAGGGAAACCATAGAGGAATTTATCTCTAAAAAGAAAAAAGAATTAAGTTAGTTTTTTTTAAAAATCAAAGATATTTGAAGAAAACAGCAGAAAACAGCAATTAATCAGTTTTTTCCACCTTCAAAAAGACCTTGCCTAAATACATCAATTCCTAGTATATTAGCACTCACATGCATTGAGTGCTAACAACCCCAAAACTCAGATAAAAAAAGAAAGGAGAACGATTTATGAAATTCAAACCACTGAAAGACAGGGTATTTGTAAAATACTCTGAGGAGGCAGAAAAAACAGCAGGCGGTATCTACATCCCTGAGTCTGCCAAAGAAAAACCTCAAAAGGGAGTTATTGAGGCTGTCGGTTCAGAAGTAAAGGAGATTAAAGTCGGAGACATTATACTTTTCGACAAATACTCAGGTTCCAAGATAAACATTGACAACAATGAATATCTGATTATCAAGGAAGAAGACATTCTCGGAATTATCCAGGACTAAACTAAACTTATCTAACATTTTTCAAGGAGGAATTAAAAATGGCAAAGCAGCTTCTTTTTGATGAAGCAGCAAGAAGCTCAATACTGAAGGGTATTACGCTGCTCACAAACGCGGTCTCGGCAACACTCGGACCAAAAGGTAAAAATGTCATCATAGACAAGAAATACGGCGCGCCTACCATAACAAAAGACGGCGTCACTGTAGCAAAGGAAATCGAGCTGAAAGACCCTTTTGAAAACATGGGGGCACAGCTCGTAAGAGAAGTAGCAAGCAAAACCTCTGACGTTGCAGGCGACGGCACAACAACAGCAACTGTTTTGGCCCACGCGATCTACAGCGGCGGAATAAAGCACGTTGTTGCCGGCTCCAATCCAATGGATATCAAAAGAGGCATTGAAAAAGGCGTAGAGAAGATCGTCGAGGAACTCAAAAAGATCAGCAAGACCGTGCAGGACAAAAAAGAGATCGCACAGGTCGGGACTATCTCCGCAAACAACGACCCCTCGATCGGCGAACTGATCGCAGAGGCGATGGACAAAGTCGGCAAGGACGGAGTAATAACCGTTGAAGAGGCAAAGAGCATGGTAACCTCCCTTGATGTTGTAGAGGGAATGCAGTTTGACAGGGGCTACTCTTCCCCGTATTTTGTAACAGACCCTGAGAGGATGGAGTGCAACCTCGAAGACGTCTTTATACTCATCAATGAAAAGAAGATATCCTCAATGAAAGACCTGCTTCCTATCCTGGAACAGACCGCAAAGATGGGCAAACCTTTGATGATCATCTCTGAAGATGTCGAGGGAGAGGCCCTCGCCACCCTGGTTGTCAATAAGTTAAGAGGCACCATACAGGTATGCGCTGTCAAGGCCCCGGGCTTTGGCGACAGGCGCAAGGCAATGCTCGAAGATATCGCTATCCTTACAGGCGGCACGGTAATTTCCGAAGACCTCGGGATCAAGCTCGAAAACGTCAAGCTGACCGACCTCGGAAAGGCCAAGAAGATCACTGTTGACAAAGAAAACACCACTATTGTTGAAGGCGCAGGTGATCCTGCAAAGATCAAGGGCAGGGTAAAACAGATCAAGGCCCAGATCGATGAGACCACCTCTGATTATGACAAGGAAAAACTCCAGGAACGTCTCGCAAAGATCGTCGGCGGAGTCGCTGTCATCAATGTAGGAGCTTACACAGAGACCGAGATGAAGGAGAAGAAGGCAAGAGTAGAAGACGCGCTCCATGCTACAAGGGCTGCTGTTGAAGAAGGCGTGGTCCCTGGCGGAGGTGTCGCATTGTTAAGGTGTGTCAGCGCCTTAAAAGGACTGAAACTCGAAAACCATGACCAGAATGTAGGTGTTGATATCCTCAAGAGGGCCCTCGAAGAGCCGATCCGTCAGATCATCAATAACACCGGCCTTGAGCCATCGGTGATCGTCGATAAAGTCAAATCCTCCAAAGACGCAAACTACGGATTTGATGCAGCAAGCGAAGAGTATGTCGACATGCTGAAGGCAGGGATCATCGATCCTACAAAGGTGACCAGATACGCTCTTCAGAACGCTTCATCTGTAGCATCACTGATGCTCACAACCTCAGTGATGATAACCGATCTTCCTGAGGAAAAGCCTGAGATGCCTGCAATGCCTCCTGGCGGCGGAATGGGCGGAATGGGCGGAATGTACTAAGTTTTCAGATCTTAATTTCTCTGGAAAGCGGGGCCCTGCCCCGCTTTCTTTTTGGACCATATTTCTTTACATTTCAACAGCTTATTTGGCATCCTAACAGTATATGAAAAAAAATCTTTTCATTATATTTTCTAGCATCCTGTTAATGGTCTTCTCGTATGCAGCTTTTGAGCTCTTTGTGCCTGCTCAAACAGTGGGAGTCAAGACAGAGATAGAAATACCTCATGGAGCGACATTCAGGCAGGCGATAGAGATCCTGCATAACCAGAAACTGATACGCGACAAAAACATCTTTCTGCTCCTCGGAAGGCTGACCGGAGCTGACAGGAAGATCAGGGCCGGATTTTACTCGATCTGGAGCAATATGAGCCCGCTTGACATATTCAGGATAATACGCAGAGGACAGATAATAGAATATGAGATAAAAATCCTCGAAGGCGACTCACTCCTGGAGATATCCGAACAGTTTGAAAAAAACCATATCATGAATAAAGATAAGTTCATGAAGCTAGCGTACAGACCGCGATTTCCTGGACTCCTACGAAATTGAAGCAAAAAGCATCGAAGGGTATATATTTCCGGATACCTATAAGATCCCCAAGGGCGTTTTGCCTGAAGATGCTGTAGGCAGCATGATAGACAAGATGCGCGAGAAATTCTCTTATGAACTTCTCAGCAGGATGGATGAGAAAGGCATGACTGAAAATGAGGTGCTGACACTGGCGTCGATCATAGAGAAGGAGGCGGTAGTGGATTCGGAGCGTGCCCTGATCTCAGCTGTTTACCACAACCGTTTGAAAAAAAATATGCATCTGCAGGCAGACCCGACGGCGATCTACGGCATAAAAAGTTCCAGGGAAAAAATAACCAGGGAAGATCTGCTGCGCATAACCCCTTACAATACCTATAAAATAAAAGGACTCCCCCCTGGCCCTATCGCATCTCCGGGGCTGAAGTCGATAGAGGCGGCGCTCTACCCTGCTAATGTTCCTTATATATATTTTGTTTCTTTGGATGACCGCTCACACCAGTTTTCTACAACAGCAGAAGAACATTTGCAGGCTGTAAAGCAGTACAGACAGCACCAGCAGGAGATAAAGGATAATGCAAAAGAAGAAAATGGCGCCCCGTAATAAAACAAGGAAAATATACGTCGGCAGCGTAGCTGTTGGAGGCGGAAGCCTGATCTCTGTTCAGTCCATGACCAAGACAGACACCAGAGACGTAAAATCAACGGTCAGACAGATAAAGTCACTTCAAAAGGCAGGCTGTGAGATCATAAGGATAGCAGTCCCTGACCTTGAGGCAGCAAAGGCCCTCGGCAGTATAAAAAAATCTGTAGTCATACCTGTTATTGCAGATATACACTTTGACTGGAGGCTCGCCCTTGAGGCGATAAAACAGGGGGTGGATGGTCTGAGGATCAACCCCGGCAACATCGGCGCCAGTTGGAAGGTCTCGGAAGTCGTTTCAGCAGCCTCTGACAGACATATCCCGATACGGATCGGCGTAAATGCAGGCTCCCTTTCAAAAAAACTGCTCGCGAAATACGGGCATCCAACGCCTGAGGCGCTCGTGGAAAGCGCAGAGGAGCATATCAATATCCTTGAGCAGCTGAACTTCAGGGAAATAAAAGTCTCTCTCAAGGCCTCGAATGTCCCGACAACAGTTGACGCCTACAGGCTTTTTTCACGCAGATTCAGATATCCTCTCCACATAGGCATATCAGAGGCAGGACCTTCTTTTACCGGCATCATTAAAAGCTCTGTAGGTCTCGGCATACTACTGGCAGAGGGCATAGGAGACACCATGAGAGTTTCCCTTTCAGCTGATCCCCACGAAGAGATCAGGGTCGCCTATGAAATCCTCAAATCCCTTGGGCTCAGGACAAAGGGGGCCAACATCATATCATGTCCGACCTGCGGAAGATGCGAGATAGATATCAGGGGACTTGCCTCAAAAGTAGAAACCCGCCTGAAGAATATTGACAAACCTATAACCGTTGCAGTCATGGGCTGTGCAGTAAACGGCCCGGGAGAGGCAAGGGAAGCAGACATAGGCATTGCTGGAGGAAAAGGCATAGGACTGCTCTTTCGGAAAGGGAAGATCATCAAGAGGGTAGAGGAAAAAGAACTGCTGAACGAATTGATGGAAGAGATTAACAAGTAGGACAACAAAAAGATATGGAGATACTGAGAATTCCGCGCATCACGCAGGACAGCTGCAAAAAACACCTTCAAAGGGGAAGGTCGCTCGGCTTTGTCCCGACAATGGGGGCGCTTCATGACGGCCATTTAAGCCTTGTCAAAAGGGCGAAGATGGAAAATGACGTCACAATCGTGAGCATTTTTTTAAATCCCCTGCAGTTCGGTCCTGCCGAAGACCTGGAGAAATACCCGAGGGACATTGATGAGGATATAAGGAAACTGCGTGAAGAGGATATTGATATCCTTTTTCTCCCTGATAACAACCTTATGTATCCCCGGAGGTTTTTCTACCCATATAGAAGTTGGTCCCCTTTCAGAAAGACTCTGCGGCAAGTTCAGGCCCGGCCACTTCAGCGGGGTCGCAACTGTTGTAGCAAAGCTTTTCAATATTATAAGCCCTACCCGCGCATATTTCGGGCAGAAGGATTTTCAGCAGACGGTCATCATAAAAAGAATGGCAAAAGACCTGAATTTCGATACTGACATCATTGTCTGCCCGACGATACGGGAACAAGACGGACTGGCGATGAGTTCAAGAAACGTCTATCTCGACATGGAACAGCGCAAAGCAGCCTGCATACTATACCAGTGCCTCAATAATGCCTCTGAGTCAGTAAAGTCAGGGATTGACCTCAGGAGAAAAGATAAGGGAAATGATGAGAGAGACCCTGTTGTCAGAACCTCTGATATCACAGATAGATTACGCCTCTGCTTATGATCCTGAGACACTGGAAGAAGTCGATGATATAAAAGGCGACGTGCTTTTTGCTGTTGCGGTCAGGATGGGTAACACCCGCCTTATTGACAATATTTTATTGCTTCTCTGAAAACTGGCTAACAGCTTATGCAGTTAGCGCAAAGCCGCAAGTAGCAAAGAAAACAGCAAATGTCATCATGTAGTTCGCTGAACTCTGTCTGTTTAACCCAGATGCATTTAGCAGCATGATGACTAAAGTATTGCAGAACACCTTACTGCAAATCATCCTGATAAGCATGATAGCAATATTTGCTTATGGCGAATGGTGCTTAGCATGCGGTTATACTTTTTATTAAGCTTTGTAGGCTTTTTTTACAGTCGGGAAAAGGTCAATATTTGTATGGGGGAGAAAAAGTGCGGACATATATTCGTCCATGAACCCGTGCAAAACAGATAGTTCCACATAGGTCATCTTCCTGGCTATATCCTCGGCCTCCTGACGCATCTTTCTGGAAAGCAGGCAGAGATAGGCCCCTGCAATAGAGGTATTGCCGATAAATGAAAACTTCTCTTTTGGAAGGTCAGGGAGCATGCCGATCATAATGGCCTTGTCTATATCCAGGTAATTGCCAAAACCGCCTGCGATATAAACACGCTCCACAATATCAAGCGAAAGTCCCACTTCCTTTAAAAGCACTGAAACACCAGCATAAATGGCTGCCTTTGCACGGATAACGTTTTCAACGTCCGCCTCTGTCAGCACAATATCCCTGAGTTCGCCCCTGTAAAGGACAAATTCAGGCCCCTCGTCTTCGATCCTGATCCTGTCTGTATTAAGGTCTCTTGCAAACTTTCCTCTTCTGGTCAATAATCCCGGTGAAAAAGAGCTCGGAAATTGCGTCTATCATGCCTGAACCGCAGATGCCGGCAGGTCTTGTGTTCCCTATCACCCCGAATGCGGGTTCAAATGTTACAGGATCTATCTTTACAGACTCGATCGCGCCTTCGGTAGCACGCATGCCATGCCTTATTCCGCTTCCCTCAAAGCATGGGCCCATCGAGCATGCGGCTGTTATCAGCCATTCATTATTGCCAACAGCTATCTCTCCGTTTGTGCCGATATCCATAAAAAGGGCGACCTCGGGATTCCTGTGCATCTTTGAAGCCAAAACGCCTGCAACAATGTCCCCTCCTACATAACTGCCCACAGAAGGCAGCGTATAAACAGGCGCCTGTGAATTTATCCTTATCTTTGCAGGTGCCTGCCCTCCATACAGGGAATATATTAATAGTCGGGATATAGGGTTCTTCCCTGATAGAAGACGGGTCCAGTCCCCAGAAAAGCTGCGACATGGTCGTATTTCCGGAAATAACAGCAGCAACAACATGCGTCCCTGTTGATACCATTTTTTTCCAGGACAGGCAAAAGCATATCATTGATGTCATCCACTACAGCATGCTGCAATTCCAGGATGCCGCCGCCTTCAGTGGCGTGTACTATCCTTGTTATTACATCATCGCCATAACGCATCTGTGAGTTATAGGTCATACCCACATCAACAAGGCTGCCATCATAGCAGTTTATCAGATAAAGGACAACGGTTGTCGTGCCGATATCAACCGCAATCCCATACTCGTTCATACATTCAGCAGGGGACAGGGCAAAGGCCTCGAGCTCATCCGTATAGGCAAGATTCACATTCCAGCCAGCCTCTCTCAGGGACTTTGACATGGAAGTAACAAAGTCATGAGAGAATCTCATGCCATGGATCCCCTTCTCATCGAGGGCCCTTTTAATGCGCTCAAGGTCGCTGATATTATCATGTATCGAAGGAGGAGCCAGATTCAGGACAGTGCATCTGACAGGCGGGGTGAACTCCGGCTCAACAGAACGCAGAAATTCCAGCAGGTCCTTTGATTTCGAAACAGCGATCTTGTCGCCGATGACAAGCTTCGCATCTTCAGGTATCTCTATAAGAATATTCTCTTCAGGGAATGTCTGGCACGCAAGGACTATATTTTCCTCTCTGTCTTTTTTTCTCAGCTTGCTTGTTGCCTCGATGCGGCTTCTGCCTTCAATGATCTTCACACGGCATTTGCCGCAAACTCCCTTGCCTCCGCAGGAGGCCACAAGATATATGCCGTTATGCTTGAGTGCTTCATAAATGCTTTCCCCAGCAACTGCGGGTATGGTCCTTCCGTCTGCTATCCTGATTTCCATAGTCTTAAATTTTATGTGTTATAGCTCTTTAAAATCAAGATAACTGCCCAGGTGGATAGACTGAAGGTGGAAGGCTTTTAGGAGCAAACTGATGGATATTACATCAGCCCTGGTCGCCT
This sequence comes from uncultured Nitrospira sp., assembly GCA_963813295.1. GTDB lineage: Bacteria > Nitrospirota > Thermodesulfovibrionia > Thermodesulfovibrionales > UBA6898 > JAOUFP01. The sequence goes on along the minus strand of CAWEYN010000017.1, from coordinate 100,848 downwards.
CTGGCGCTCGCCATAGGACGGGTAAACCTTCAGTCTACAGCCGAAACACCCGAGTATTTACAGCATCAGGAAAAGCTGATATGCCTGAGATTGAAAAATCTGTTATTATCTTTTAAGAGGTTTTTCATGAAGATAGCATTGATACAAATGGACATAGCCTGGGAATCCAAAAAGGCAAACTATGCCAGGGCTGAAAATTTCTTCAAAAGGGCAGCCAGGGAGTCCTGCGACATAATTGTTTTTCCTGAGATGTTCAACACCGGTTTTTCAATGAATATTTCAGCCATTGCAGAAGATGAAAAAGGAGAGACCTCCCAGGTCCTCTCTGAGTTGGCAAAAAAGTATGGACTGAATGTTATAGCAGGCTTTGCAGCAAAAAAACCGGGACGGAAAAAGCTAAGAAACCTCGCAGTTGCCTTTGACAGAAAAGGATCGGTCATAGCCACATACGCAAAGATGCACCCGTTTTCATTGGCAAAAGAAGATAAATATTTTTCAGCCGGAAATACCAGGGTTATTTTTCATATCGAAGAGGTCCCTGCGAGTGTTTTCATATGTTATGACCTCAGGTTCCCTGAGATATTCAGAGACATTGCCAGAGGCGTTCAGGCGATATTTGTACTGGCCAACTGGCCGGGCAGCCGCAAGGACCACTGGGAAACACTCCTGAAGGCCAGGGCGATTGAAAACCAGTGCTTTGTCATCGGAGTCAACCGGACAGGGAAGGACGGCAATGGAATCAGGTATCCAGGTGCCTCTCATGTTTACGATCCAATGGGAAATGATATCTGTTGTAGGAGGCCCAAAAGAGCAGTTTATTGTCCTGTGAAATAGACCCTGAGACAGTTACGAAAGTGCGTTCTGAGTTTCCGTTCCTTGAGGACATGCGCTGATCCCGTCCCTGAAACGCCTTGCGGATTCGATTATGCCGGGTTTGTCCTTATCGGCAACGGTAATCAGCACAGTGCCTTCCACCGGCAGCGACGACTGTGTTGCCTCCTGAGACTTGAAGAAAGCCATGCCGAAGCAGTCCGCAATTCCAGGACCTCGCCTGTTAAACGCACCTCAAGCCCATAATCTCAACCCTCGTAAACGTACTTCCCGATGATCTCCATTGCCTTTGTAACAGCCCCTGACTTGCTCTCGTATAGTCTTCTGGCCTTTTTGCCTGCTGCTTTAGCAAGATCAGGGTCAGCAAGAAGCTCGCCTATCTTTTGGGCAAGAGAGGCTGGTTCAACCTCAAAGGCAGCGCCTGCATCATAGAACTCCTGCATAAAAGGGAAGTTCTCCATGTGCGGGCCGCACAGGATTGGTTTACCCCAGTAAGCAGGCTCAAGGGGATTTTGTCCGCCGGTCCCAATAAGGCTTTTTCCGATGACAGCAATATCAGCGATCGCATATACAGAAGACAGCTCGCCTACGCTGTCAAGTAGCAGGACTTTTTCCTTCAATGGTTCTCCCGCACTATCGTAGCCCCCCAGCTCACTTCGTCTGACAAAAGAGACCCCTCTTGCCCTGAGCAGATCAGCAACTTCTCCGAAGCGCTCCGGGTGTCTAGGCGCCAGGATAAGCCTGAGATCCGGGAATTTAGCGTTGTTCTTCAAATAGGCGGAAAGGACCAGTTCCTCCTCCCCCCTGTGAGTACTCCCTGCCATAATCACAGGCCCTTTAACTGCCGTTGTCCAGACCGGCATTTTTCCTGACATCTCCATGTCAAACTTGAAATTGCCTGATACCTGCACCTTTTTTTCCTCAGCCCCGATAGCCTTCAGCCTATCAGCATCCAGACTGCTTTGCATGCTAAATACAGTCACATAGGAGAAGACCTTCTTCATGAAAAATGAGATCTTTTTGTATCCCCGTGATGATTTCTCAGATATCCTGCCGTTGAGTATGATTACAGGAATATTCCTTTTGTGCGAAAGCCTGAAAATATTCGGCCACAGCTCTGTCTCCATAACAATAAGCATCTTTGGCTTGACCCGCCTGAAGGCTTTTTCAAGGACCCGGTTGATATCAAAGGGCAGATAAACCACACTGACCCCTTCAGGGACTTTATCCAGGGCAACCTTCTGACCTGTATCTGTAATGGTCGAAAGGACTATCGGCATATCAGGGTATTTCCCTCTCAGTCTCCGAAGCAGCTGGATTGCAGCATTCACTTCACCGACAGATACAGCATGCACCCAGATGGAATGGTCCATATCAGGAAGCCATCCAAGTTTTTCCCTGACCCATTTCAAACGTAATTCTTTTGGTCTTTTCAGGTACTGGGGGATGAACAGCACAAAGATTACTATTGTGTAAATAATGCTATAGAAAAGAAACATGTCAGCGGCTCACTTCCAGAGACGCTGATATCACAGAGAAAAGCAGACAGCAGACATTTAGTAGTAAGGCAGAGTAAGTTCTCGAGCGGGTACTGCCATAGTCCGCCTGGTTCTTGAGTTAGAGGCAAAAGCCTCTGTGCTCTCTGTGGTGAAATATATTTGACCCCGGTTTTGCCATGGGTTATGGGTCATTATTTCCTTTTTCCATCCTGCCATCTCCCAGACCATATCAGCCACCCTCTCTGAGGCGTTTTTTGCAGAGTATATATCCCTTATCCTGGCATAGGCATCCATCATATTCTTTTTATGGGACTCGCTGGAGAGTATCTTTTCCAACTCATGCACAATATTCCGCGTGGTTGCTTCTGACTGAAGGAGTTCTTTGACGACCTCACGACCGGAAAGGATATTCACCAGAGAGACATACTTCACCTTCACAATCATCCTGCCAAGCCAATAGGTCAGAGGAAAAACTTTATAGACAACCACCAAAGGGACGCCAATCAGCGCAGCCTGCAAGCGTTGCAGTCCCTGAGGCAATAACAGCAGCATCGGAGGCAGCAAGGGTCTTCAGCGACTCGCCCTTATTTACTACAACGCCCTCATCCCTTAAAAGCACTCAATATCAGCGCTATACTTCTCCATATCTGTATTGGGCGCAAAGGGCATGCAGAACTGATACTCCCCATGCTCCTTCCTGAACTCCCGGACAACATCAAGCATCAGGGGCAGAAGCCTTTGGAGTTCATGGGGCCTGCTGCCAGGCAAAAGCGACAGAAGCGGCCTTCCTTTTTCGAGCCCTAATTCAGCCTTCAGTGCATTCTTCTCTGATCGACAGGTTCTTAATCTCATCATAAACAGGATGACCGACAAATTCGCAGGGCAGTCCGACTGTTTTATAAATCTCTTCTTCAAAGGGCAGTACAACAGCCATTCTGTCTACCAGCCGGGCTATTTTTGCCACCCTTTTTTTCCTCCACGCCCAGACCTGGGGGCTTACATAGTACAAAACCTTTATATTGTTTTTTCGGGCCTCCGCCGGCAAGTTTCAGATTGAAATCAGGGTAGTCTATCAGGACAAGCACATCGGGTTTATGCGTCTGAAGCGCATTGACAGCATCAGCGAAAGTTTTTCTGATTGTTTTAAGGGAAGAGACCGCCTCGGCAAGGCCGAATGCGCTGGATATTCCGGAGATGATCTCGACTCCGGCCTGCTGCATCCTCTCTCCTCCAACGCCGATTATCCTGATGGCAGGCTTCCTCTTTTTCAGCGCTGCGGCAAGCAGGGCGCCATAGAGCTCCCCTGAGGTCTCGCCTGCAACGATCATGACCGTTTCAGGCATTATTGATGATGGCAGCTATCTCCTTTACAGCCTCTTCAGGCAATTCAGGGTAGATAGGCAAGGAGAGCACTTTTTCCGCTGCCTCCTCTGCAACCGGGAAATCTCCCTTTTTGTATCCCAGGAAACTGACGGCCTCCTGAAGATGCAGCGGAACAGGATAATAAACAACAGAGGATATATCATGCCCGCGCAGGGCCTTCTGTATCTCGTCCCTTCTGGAGCTCCTGATCGTATACTGGTGATACACATGCTTCATCCCCGGCCTCTCCACAGGCCGCATTATATCGTCTGAGAGCAACTCATTAAAGAGCGCCTGCCCTCTCCCTCCGCTTCTCATTGTATTGATCAATACGTTTGAATTTAACGAGGAGTATGCCTGCCTGCATCTCGTCAAGCCTGCTGTTGAAGCCGACCTTTTCATGCTTATACGCGCCTTTTGAGCCGTGATTTCTCAGCTGCCTGATATCATCTGCCACAGCATGGTCCTGCAAGAGCACCATGCCGGCGTCACCAAAGGCGCCAAGGTTTTTTGACGGGTAAAAACTGAAGCATCCGGCGTCTCCGAAGCTTCCTGTCTTTTTGCCGCGGATCTCAGCGCCAAAGGACTGCGCGCAGTCCTCGATTATCATCAGCTTATATTTTTTTGCTATATCGCAGATCATATCCATGTCTGCAGGATGTCCGAAGATATGGACAGGCATAATCGCCTTTGTCCTGCCGGTTATTTTCTCTTCTATCTTCGCCGGGTCGATATTCATAGTATCAGGCTCAACGTCAACAAATACAGGCGTTGCTCCTGTATAAAAAATTGACTCGGCAGTCGCAAAAAACGTAAAAGGGGTTGTTATGACCTCGTCGCCTTCCCCAATGCCGAGGGCCTCTACAGCAAGGTGAAGCGCGTCTGTCCCTGATGCAACCCCTATCGCCTCAGACACATCATGATACCTGGCGATCTTTTGTTCAAGCTCAAGCACCTTCGGCCCCAGAATATACTGGGTGCTTTCAAGTATTTCTGTCAGCACTTCAAAGACCTCGTCCTTTATTTCGGAAAACTGTTTTTTAAGATCGATCATCGGAATCATTTCAGTAAATCTCCGTTGCTATATATTTTGTGAAACAATTGTCATCAGTGGCTTTACCTGACATCGCTGCCCTCACCTGCAATCTCTATACGCTACTTCAGCATTTCATTTATTTTAAGGACTATTTCCAGGGCATCCATCGCCTCTTTTCCGGAAACCGTCGGCCTCTTTCTGTTTTGAACACACGAGATAAAATCTCTCAACTCCTCTTTGAGCGGCTCTTTATTTTCAGGCTTCACGACATCAAAGGAAATATCGGTTCCATGTTTGAAATAACGCCTGACCTCCTGACTCTGATAATCTATGGAAATATAGGAATCCTCCTGGTGGATCCTCAGCTTCCGCATCTTCTCAGTTGCAAGCCTGCTTGCGGTAATAAGGGCCTTGCATCCGTTTTCAAACTCAAGCCATGCCTTGGCAACATCGATCTTGCCTGTCATGATACTATCACCTGTGGCCCTTATCTCTTTCACCTTTGAACGGACCATGCTCAGGACAATATCAATGTCATGGATCATCAGGTCAAGGGTCACATCCACATCAATGCCCCTGCCAAGAAAAGGGGACAGGCGCTCTGCCTCGATAAATTTCGGGGCCTTTATCATCTCCGAAGCAGCAATAATAGCAGGGTTGTACCTTTCAAGATGTCCGACCTGAAGAATAAGCCTGTTTTTCTCTGCAGCTTCAATAATGTCCCTTGCTTCCTCCAGGCTTTCTGTTATCGGCTTTTCGATAAAAAGGTCCTTGCCTGCATTCAGGCAAGCCATGGCAATGGCGTGGTGCGTGGTAGTCGGGGTTACTATGCTCAGGGCATCACATGCATCGACAAGGTCTGCATATTCAGCAAAGGACCTGCAGCCGTATTTATCTGCTATCTCCCCGGCCTTTTTACTCTCTGTGTCGGCGACACCCACCAGTTCAACACCATCAAGCCCGGAAAATATCCTTGCATGATGCTGACCCAGATACCCTACACCAATTACTCCAACCCTTACTGTCACTGTTTCTCCTTAATAAAATATAAAATATATTTTGCACTATCAGGTATCTTTTCAGCAAGAATATTAACTGCCGGGGGAATTTGCAGTACAAATACCGGAAATGCCGGCAGATGAAAAGTAGATCAGCTTGAAGTTAATCCGGGCGGAGCTTCTTCTTTGCCCTTTGCCTGTGAGGCCGTGTTCATGGCAGCAGTTTCCTCAAGTTGTTTGACCTTTCTTCTTTGTTCCCTTAAGGCTGAACTTTTCCTCCATAACGAAGGCACAGCCATAAGTATTCCGGTGAGGACACCTGAGGCAAAGACAACAACCAAAATAAAGGCAAGAGATCCCTCAAAATGAAATGCAAGAAAGTTGACTGTTACAAGGGCAGAGTTCTGGACCGCAAAAAGAACCAGTGTAAAGGCAATCAGCAATGCCAAAAAAAGGAATATTTGCATACAGGCCCTTCCTGTTCTTCACAGTATCTGTCCGAGTAATTAATTCACAGCCGTTATCCATTATTGCCTGGCAAAAAAAATCATGCCTCTTCGACAAAGCTTCCGATTCTCTTGAGCCTTTTATAGCGCTCTTCAACAAGCTTCCCCGGAGTTTTGGTCTTCAGTTCCTCAATTGCCTCCATGACCTTGTCGGAAATATTCCGCGAGGCCTGCTCAATATCCATATGGGCCCCGCCTGAAGGTTCAGGGATAATATCATCTATTATCTTAAAGCTCAGAAGGTCCTGTGCAGTCAATTTCAGGGCTTCAGAGGCCCTTGAGAAATCTTCGGCATTCAATTCCCCGCCGCTCTTCCTCCAGAGTATCGCTGCACAGCCTTCCGGCGATATTACGGAATACACCGAATGTTCGAGCATATAAAGCCTGTCAGCAACGCTCAGTGCAAGGGCGCCGCCGCTGCCGCCTTCGCCGATAACAACAGAGACTATCGGGACCCTCAGCCTTGACATATGCATGAGATTCGTAGCAATGGCCTCACCCTGACCGCGTTCCTCAGCGCCTATGCCTGGATATGCCCCTGGAGTGTCGATCAGGTTAATAACCGGCCTTTTGAACTTTTCAGCCATCTGCATGAGCCGTAAGGCCTTGCGATAGCCTTCAGGATGGGGCTGTCCGAAATTACGCCATATCCTCTCCTTAGTGCCCCGGCCTTTCTGGTGGCCTATGATAACAACAGGGGTGCCCTTTATCCTTGCAAGACCTCCGATAATCGCCTTATCGTCAGCAAACCGCCTGTCGCCGTGTAGTTCCAGAAATTCCTCTGTTATCAGGTTTATATAGTCAAGTGTGTAGGGTCTGTCAGGATGTCTGGCGAGAAGTGTTTTCTGCCATGGCGTGAGCTTTGAAAATATATCCGTCCGCAGGTCTTTCACCTTTTTTTCGAGTTTTTTGATCTCTCCGGATAAATTTACGTCCTTGCCATCTGAGATCCTTTTCATTTCCTCGATCTTTAATTCCAGTTCCTCTATGGGTTTTTCAAACTCCAGATAGTACTTTATCATGAAAAAGTCACCGTCCCCCTGCCGACCATATCCTCCAGTCTGTTTAACAGGATATTATCAGGTTTTATATTAATGCCAGTTGCTATCAATGTCTGGGATTTCCCCTGTCTTATCTTCAGAAAAAGCTGACAATCCCCTGGGTATTGAGTCACAAGGTCCCTTATGCTCCTGAGGTTTTCGCTGCTGCCCGGAGAGTCGTCAATGCGGATCTCCATCCGTTTAAGGCTGATATTGCCGGCTTCTTCGAGGTTCGAGACTTCCCTTGCCCTCACCCTGATACCTTTTTCATCCTTATCAATATTGCCTTTTACCAAAACAAGCATGTCCTTTTTCAAAACCTGAACGCTGTTTTTGTACAACTCCGGGAATACTATCACCTCTACACTCCCTTCGCCATCCTCCAGGGTCAGATATGCCATCAGATCTCCTGTGGACTTTACATTCTTCTTTTTGATGCTCCTCAATATGCCGCCGATAATAATATCAGAACGGTCAGGGATATTTTCAAGCTCAGTGGTATTTCTGGCCTTGAGCTTTGTCAGCAGCATATCATATTTTGCAAGAGGATGGCCGGTTATGTAAAAGCCAAGCGATTCCTTCTCGTTTCTGAGCAATTCAGCCTCATCCCATTCCTCAATCAGGGGCGCAGGATCAAACATTTCCTCGCCGAATATGCTCTGCTGTCCTGTATTTCTGCTGCCTGCCCCATTGAGGACAGTAGTAACGGAATCCATCGCAGCAGCCCTGTTGATCCCCAGAGAATCAAACGCGCCTGCCTTTACAAGACTCTCCAGGACTTTCTTGTTGACCTTCCGGGTATCGGCCCGTCCTGTAAAATCAGCGATGGAAGCAAACGGTCCGCCTTCATCCCTCGCCTCTACGATCGATTCTATGGCAGCAGCCCCTACACCCTTGACAGCAGAAAGGCCGAACCTTATGGAATTGCCCACAACCCGAAACTCGCTTCCGGAGAGGTTTATGTCAGGAGGGAGGATATCTATCTTCATCTGCCTGCATTCATTAATGGACTTCACGATCTTGTCCGTATCATGGATATCCATGCTCAGTGTCGCGGCCATAAATTCTACAGGGAAATGCGCCTTGAGGTATGCTGTCTGGTATGAGACAAAGGCATAGGCAGCAGAGTGGGATTTATTGAAGCCGTATTCAGCGAAGTTTGCCAGAAGGTCGAATATCTTCGAGGCCTTCTTCTCATTGATGCTGTTGGCAACAGCTCCGTTGACAAAATGCTCTTTCTGCTTTCCCATTACCTCGATGTTCTTCTTTCCCATCGCCTTTCTCAGTATATCGGCCTGACCCAAAGAAAAATTGGCAAGCTTGTTGGCTATCCTCATGACCTGCTCCTGATAGAGGATAACGCCGTAGGTCTCATCGAGTATTTCTTTTAATTGAGGAAGATCGTACTTTACCGGGACCTTTCCCTTCTTTCTTTTAATGAAATCATCGATCATGCCGCTGCCGATCGGACCCGGTCTGTAAAGGGCCACAAGCGCGATCAGGTCCTCTATCCTGTTGGGCGTCATCTTTACCAGGATGTCTTTCATGCCTGCGCTTTCGAGCTGGAATATGCCGGTGGTCTGGCCTGAGCTGAGGAGTTCATAGGTCTTTTCATCATCAAGCGGGATGTCCTTGAGAGAAACCTCTGTGCCGCCCTGTTTTATATAGTTAAGCGTGTTTTGTATGACCGTAAGGGTCTTGAGCCCGAGAAAATCAAATTTAAGAAGCCCTATGCCTTCGATAGAGCCCATATCAAACTGGGTCATGATGCTCTCATCTGAAGGGCTTTTGTAAAGCGGCGTATATTCCGTCAGAGGCACCGGCGAGATAACAACGCCTGCTGCATGCGTGGAGGCGTGCCTGTTGAGGCCTTCGAGCCTCATCGCGATATCCAGCAGTCCCCTCACCTCGTCATTTGTATCGTATAAATCCTTCAGCTGAGGCTCCTGCTTCATGGCTGACTCAATGGTTATCTTGGGCGTATTAGGGACCAGCTTTGCTATCTTGTCGACCTCGGCATAGGCCATGTCCATCGCGCGGCCGACATCCCTGATAGCGGCCTTTGCAGCCATGGTGCCAAAGGTGATTATCTGCGCTACATGATCTTTGCCGTATTTCTCAGATACATAGGTTATGACCTCTCCTCTTCTGTCCTGGCAGAAATCAACGTCAATATCAGGCATGCTTATTCTTTCAGGGTTTAAAAAGCGCTCAAAGAGCAGGGTATACTTAATCGGATCGATCTCTGTAATATCCAGACAGTAAGAGACCAGGCTCCCGGCCGCTGAACCCCTGCCGGGGCCTACAGGAATGTTTTTGCTTCTTGCATAGCTGATGAAATCCCAGACAATAAGAAAATATGAGGCATACCCCATCTTCTTTATCACTTCAAGTTCGGTCTTTAATCTTTCTGTATACTCCACAGGCACATCAGGCCCGTGCTTTCTAAGCAGCCCTTCGTTGGCAAGCCTAAAAAGCATCGAGTAGGGATCTTCACCGTCGCTGGCCTGATACTGGGGCAGAAGGAACTCACCGAGCTTGAAGTCGACATTGCAGCGTTCGGCAATGACTATAGTATTGGCAATGGCCTCGGGTATGTCTTTGAACTCCTCCTTCATTTCCTCAGGTGACTTCAGGTAGAACTCATTGGAGCTGAACCTCATCCTGTTTGCATCCTTGAGCGTCTTTCCGGTCTGGATGCAGAGGAGGACCTCATGGGCCTTGGCGTCTTCTTTTTTCAGGTAATGGCAGTCATTGGTTGCAACAAGGCCGATATGGAGCTCCTGCCCGAGCTCTATAAGCTGTTTGTTCACTGCCACCTGTTCAGGCAGACCGTTTGCCTGGATCTCCAGGTAAAAATTCTCGGGCCCGAATATATGCTTGTACTGGAGCGCCCTCTCCCTGGCACGGTCGTTGAGACCCCGCTGAAGACAATAAGGGATCTCTCCTTTGAGGCATGCGGAGAGCGCTATAAGTCCGCCGCTGTATTGCTCAAGGAGGTCCATATCCACCCGGGGCTTGTAATAAAAACCCTCAAGATACGCCTTTGTGACCATTGTGACAAGGTTTTTGTATCCTGCATTGTCCCGCGCAAGGAGTATCAGATGAAAGGAGGTCTCTTCATTTTCCGATCCGCCCCTGTCCAGACGGCTTCCCGGCGCAACATATACCTCGCAGCCGATAATCGGCTTGAGGCCTGCCTTAGTTACCTGTTTATAAAACTCGACCGCACCGAAAAGGCTCCCGTGGTCAGTCATGGTGATTGCAGGCATTTTAAAATGTTTTGCCCGCTCCACCAGTTCTTTTATTCTGATCGCACCGTCCAGGAGACTGTATTCCGTATGCAGATGGAGGGACACATAATCCGCGTGTGAATGCATACAGAAATATTAACTTATGGGGATTTTCAAGTCAATGATGAGAGCGCTATATTCGTTGATTGCTGATGCGTAACGAGTTGAATAAAATCTGCTCTTGTATTCACTCGTCACGAATTACGCATCACTCATTGCACATCATTTGCTATAATGGAACAGAAAGGTGAAATATTGTATGGGAATATTCGGAGCTATATGGGGATTAACAGGGGTTTTGCTGCTGCTTGGCAGTGCTGTATACCGGCTTACGCCTTTAGCCATTGACGCCTTTTCCTATACCTTCACCTGGTATCACTGGCTGTCGCTTTTTCTCATTCTCCTTTTTATGTCTTACGCAGAAGGCTACCGTGGCTTTCAAAAAGGGTTCTCTCCCCGGGTAGCTGCCCGGGCGCTCTATCTGAAAAATCACCCCTGTCTTTTACACAGCCTGCTGGGCCCGTTTTTCTGCATGGGGTTTTTCCATGCTTCCAGGAGGAGAAAGATCACCTCTTTTTCCGTGACCTCCGGCATCATTGTGCTCATTATTCTGGTCCGCTTCCTCGCCCAACCCTGGCGGGGGATCATCGACGCAGGCGTTGTTGTTGGTCTTGCATGGGGACTTGTTTCCCTTATTATCTTCAGCCTTCAGGCCTTCACATCAAAAGAATTTCCGTATTCGCCGGATGTCCCTGAGCAAAGTCAAAAGAATTGAAGTATTTGAATTTCTTTGCGTCCTTGTGCTTAGGCGTTACTGTTGACGCGAACAAGTTGCTGTATTCACGAAAATTAGATAATCACTGGAATAGATATATCAAATAACGTAAATTGAGGAAAAAATGGTGGAGCTGACCGGGATCGAACCGGCGACCCCAACGTTGCGAACGTTGTGCTCTCCCAGCTGAGCTACAGCCCCAAAACAGTGTCCCAGTTAGTAAACCAAATAATATGCATTGCAGTCAATGTCCTTGACACAATTTCCGACAACCTCTTATAATTAACTCTTACTTTTTTACCTTTTTAAATTGCGCCTGTAGCTCAGCTGGATAGAGCAACTGCCTTCTAAGCAGTAGGCCACAGGTTCGAATCCTGTCAGGCGCGCCATTTATATGGGTTGCCAAGAATTGGCGTTCTTCAGATATGCAGATATTGTTGACTGAAAACTCAAATTCTGTTTAACTAGATAGTAGTTTTTATATGGTGAGCGTAGTTCAATGGTTAGAGCACTGGATTGTGGTTCCAGTTGTTGGGGGTTCGAGTCCCCTCGCTCACCCCATAACTTTCTGCTCCGCTACATGCGGGGATTAGTTGTTTGTAGTTGGGGGTTGGTAAAAAAGAAGTGAATTTCTCTAAACCCCAATCCCAAAACCCTAACATCTTTATTTTATGCGCCTGTAGCTCAGCTGGATAGAGCATCAGCCTCCGGAGCTGAGGGCCGGAGGTTCAAATCCTCTCAGGCGCGCCAATGAAATTTTGCCAGGCAAAATTCGGAGTAATTAGCTGTCAGAGTATCGTTAACTTGACTGAAAAGTGTTTTTAGTTTACTATTCACAGGTCACTTTTCACTGTTTTTAGAAGGGCCGTTAGCTCAGTTGGTAGAGCAGCTGACTCTTAATCAGCGGGTCGCAGGTTCGAATCCTGCACGGCTCACCATTAAATCAAGGACTTAGGAGCTTTTTCCTGAGTCCTTTTTTTATTGAGTCGGTTGCTACATAGTGGGAGGCTTTATTGCTTTGTCTTTGTGATAAATCTATCTTCATCGATGTCAGGATCTTCATAAGAACCGCAGATTTTTTTGATTGCGAGATACCCTTTGTACTAAACACCTGCAATATATTTTGACGTCAGGTATGTTACTTATGGTATTGAACAGAAATGGAAGAGGACAGAGCTTCAGATACTTCCTGAAATCTGCTGCGGTTCTGCATATGCCTGGGCGAGGTCAGGATAGGGGGCATAGACGACCGAATTGGAGAACCGCTCCACAAAATATTCAGAAAAGGATCCTGTTACCGTGTCAAGACCGGCGCTGCCTACCACGGTTGTACCCTGATCGACGGGGCTGGTCCAACCATTGACCACATTGAAGATAATTGTATACCCTCCGGGTTTCTCAATGAGTGTTGTTCCACTGTCATACCACGCATCGCCTCCGTCAACGCTCCATTGAGCCCCTGACGTTGACGCCTCTGCCGGTGATACGTTCACTTGCAGGGATGGTATTGTTGTCTGTCCGGAGCTAAAGTCGCCCCAGGCAACGACGGTGCCATCGCTCTTCAGTGCTATCATGTGAGAATCTCCGGCAGAGATGGCAGTGACCCCGCTCAGGCCTGCAGGAATTGTTGTCTGCCCAGAGCTATTATTTCCCCAGGCAACAACGGTGCCGTCGCTCTTCAGTGCTATCGTATGTGTTCCTCCGGCAGCTAGACATGTTATCTTCAACGCGGCTTATCCAGTTGACTCTGATGTGACATCAACTCACTTACCTGGCGCTTCCGATGAACCAATACGCTTACTTTTAATTCAGCATTTTTACAATTATTCGTTGCATTAACGACCCATCCACAGCTTGCTGACAACTACATTCAGAACTTTATGATTGCTGCAGCCGACATATTGTTCCGCGAGGTGCAAATTGCCGACATAGAGAATTGTTTTGTTTGCATCAGAAGGCACGTCTCATTTGCAGAACATATGCAGATCATATTTTACTTACTAATTATACTGACCTGCGCAGCAGGTTGCGGCGAGAGGTATGTATACGAGACGCACTACTGTCATCTACTGAAAGCTCTCAGCTTAACCGCGCATCGTGACTCTATCTATCACGAGCATCAAGGGTTTGCAGGGTTTTCCTGTAAGCCCTTTTTCTTTGTCCGATTACTACGATATCACTACACCAAGAGGTCGAACAGATCCAAGGTTATGGATTCAACAAAATTGGCTGGTGTATTGTTCGCACCTTATTCTTACTCTCAGCAATTACGTTCTTCCGGGGAGTCTACGAATGTTTAAGCATACTAAAGAATCTTTAAAATGCTTCAATCAAGAAAACGAATACGGCGTATATCAACTGCGTCAAGACCGACTGGCAATAAGTCTGGTGTTCGAAGGTCGATTCCACAATGCTCGGAGACAATACGATTTTGAGGAGGTGGAGTCCACAGTTATAAAACGTTATGGACTACGGAAGAAACAATGAAATTTGTTCCTCATAAAAGAAGATCATTTGCCCCCAGTCCCCGCTCAGGACTTCTTCCCAATACCTCTTACAACATAAATCAGTTTCTTCATGAATGGTTTGAGAATGCCATGTCTCTTTCTTCCTGAGCCATTGAGTGATGGGTATATGTTGATTCTTCCGTCCTTGTCAGCCTCGTACGTTCTGTTTCCCATGAGAAAATTATAGCAGAGAAAAGTGGAGAGAAAAATTAAATTTTGTTCATAAATGAGGTGTGCCCCTTGGAGCACGCACTTTCTAAAAAAATGATAATAGACATAATGTATTATTGGTATTAAACTATGGGAAAAGTCGAGGGTTATCTGACTAACATTACAAATCCGGTATTATCTAGTTAACTAGATAATAACTGGTTGCAGGAGGAGAATTCTATGGTCTATAGGCCGCACGCCGACCGGAAGCCGAGACGACCGTCCACCGGCGAGTCCGTCCCATCGTGGCAGATCCCGACCGACCCCGAGTCGCGCTGGCCCGCGTTTGGCGCCGCCGTAGTGGTCATAGCTGGTCAGTCGTGGGTGGCCGTGAGCCTCTCGCTCAGGCCCGTCTGGCTGTTCCCGGTCATCTCTGCGGTTCTTCTGGTCGCTTCCGTGGCTGTCTACCTGCCTCCGCGGACGGAGCCCAGCCCGCTCATGCGCTCGCTCGCGGTGAGCCTCGTCGGGGTGCTCGTCATCGCGAACGCCGTCAGTCTGGTTCGGCTCGTGCGGGATATCTTTGTTGGGAGATCGGGGCTCGACCCGGTCGGCCTACTTCTCGTGGGCATTGTGCTATGGGTCGTCAATATCGCCATCTTCGCCCTCGTGTACTGGGAACTGGACGGCGATGGACCCGAGGCGCGTGCCGACGGCTACCGGGACTTCCCTGACCTCGTCTTCCCGCAGCAGCAATCCGACCAGCAAGGGCTGGCTCCCGTCAACTGGAAGCCGACCTTCCCCGACTATGTGTACGTGTCGCTGACGGCCGCGACCGCGTTCTCGCCGACCGACGCGATGCCCTATTCGAAGCGGGTCAAACTCGTTATGGGTGTCGAAAGCACCATGTCCTTGGCAATCGTTGTGATGATCGTTGCCCGGGCCATCAACATCGCCCGCGGGTAGGGGTGTTGGTTGCAAGTTCTCGGACACAGCTCGCTCGTGTTGACCCGATAGATACACAGATTGAAATTATAAGAAAAAAGGGTTGTAAATGTGATGTTATCATATGAGGAAAAAACACTTATCACCTATTTTTATTGGAATAATCGCTTCAACTTTGCTCGTTGTGTTAGGATGCAAATATATGGGTAAAGAACCATCACGCCCCCTGGAAACAGTTTCTCATGTTGACCTTAACCGATATATGGGAGTGTGGTATGAGATTGCCCGATACCCCAACAGCTTTCAGAAGGGTTGTGTCGGAAGCATGGCAACCTATACCCTTATGAATGACGGTAAGGTCTCTGTCTTGAATGAGTGTTATGACGGCTCATTTAGCGGGAAGCTTCGGTCTGCAAAAGGGAAGGCATGGGTTGTTGATAAAGAAACAAACTCCAAACTAAAGGTGTCATTTTTCTGGTTCTTTGCGGGTGACTACTGGATTATTGATATTGCTGATGATTATTCATATGTTGTTGTAGGACATCCAAAGCGAAAATATTTATGGATATTAAGCCGAAACAAAATAATGGAAGATGACACCTATGGAGGGATACTCAGACGGCTGGTAGAAATTCATCATTACGATACTTCAAAATTAATAAAGACCATACAAAAATAGGAGACAATCATGAAATTGAAACAATACCTTGAGAGCAGGGAAGGAAAGAGCATACTTTCGTCTGCCAATGCTGACGGTATGGTAACGTCAGCAATATATTCAAGACCCCACGTCTTTGACGACGGCACAATTGCTTTTGTCATGAGGAAAAGACTGACCCACGAGAACTTAAAGACCAATCCTTATGCCTCCTATATGTTTATTGAAGAAGGTCATGGTTATCAGGGGATAAGACTATTCTTAAAGAAGATAAAAGAGGACACAGACAATGCTTTGATTGACAGCATGAAAAGACGGCATCTTACCCCTGAAGAAGATGAAGCCAAGGGACCTAAATTCCTGATGTACTTTAGAGTTGAGAGAATACTCCCGCTCATTGGAGACGGAGAAACAGGCATTGCTCTAAAATAAAGGATGCCTTTTTCATGCAAGAGCAGCAATCTTCCCATAGATTTTAGAATTAAGCATTGGTGTTTTTGAAAAAGGTTATAGGCTTGATACATTTCTACCCTTACCGATACCACGTGAAAAGGCTTTTGTATTTTTTCAGAATCCCCAAAACCTTTTTGATATTACACCTGACTGGCTTGACTTCAGGATGGTTGCAAATAAAAATGGTGAGAAGGTATTTGAGGGGGCTGAATATGATTACTATATCCGATGGTTTGGACTTAAATTGAAGTGGAGAAGCAGAATTCAGACATATAATCCGCCATATGACTTCACCGATATTCAAATAATTGGTCCATACTCAAAATGGGAGCATACCCACAGCTTTAAGGAACAGGGTGAGACCACCCTGATGTTTGATACAGTAGTTTACAAGATTCCTTTTTCCTATCTTGGCAAGGCAGT
The DNA here is from genome assembly GCA_963813295.1 of uncultured Nitrospira sp. GTDB lineage: Bacteria > Nitrospirota > Thermodesulfovibrionia > Thermodesulfovibrionales > UBA6898 > JAOUFP01. Next base: position 84,375 of record CAWEYN010000017.1, on the reverse strand, counting down.
ACATGCTTTGATTGTGAAAGAGCAGCTAAAAGATATATTCTGTTATAGGGCTTTGAAGATAATGGAGTGGGTCAAGGGGTTAAAAAATGAAGATTCAATATGAAAGAAGACTTGCTGGCACATTCGGTATTGATGAACACTATGCCAGACAACAGATTCTGGTCAGTTGGAGATAACGTTGGAAGGGCATGGAAGGATGGAGCTAAGTACAGAGAGCAGCTAAAACAGAAGAAATCCAAATAGATTCAGACACATCAGGTAGTCAGCATCATAAAAAGGAGACATCAAGATGAAATATTTAATTATTTACGCACATCCTAATACTGCAAGCTTCAACCACGCTATCATGGAAACAATCTCGGAAGAATTAAAAAAGAGTAATAAGGATTTTGAAGTAAGAGACCTATATAAAATTCATTTCAACCCCGTCCTTTCAGCAGAAGATTTGGCAGCCATTCAAAATGGTGCAGTGCCTCGTGATATAAAAACAGAACAGGACCACATCCATTCAGCAGATACCCTTATTTTTATATCTCCGATTTGGTGGTCATCAATGCCAGCAATATTAAAGGGCTATATTGACAGAGTGTTTTCCTTGAAATTTGCCTATGATATAACAGCAGATGGGATTATAGGATTATTAAAAGGCAAGAAAGTATTCATAGTAAGCACAACAGGTGCGTCGAAAGAGGATTATGAGAAGATGGGGGCTTTTAAGATGATGAACCAGTCAATGGATATGGCTATATTCCAGTCTAGTGGTATGGAAGTCATCGGGCATAAATATTTTTCTTCCGTTCCAAATGTTTCAGACCAAGACAGGAAGCAAATGCTTGAGGAATTAAGATTGTTGGTAAGAGATAAGGTATTATAGGTTTGCAAAAGGATTGTGGATACTGAAGCCATAGGGGTTGTCCCGAATGCATTCGGGATGACCCTTTTTCTTTTTGAGTGTCCGTATAAGTGTCCACTTTTTCCATCTTACATCACGCGACTGCACTGTAGCATTCCACTCTGTTTCTGCCGTTATTTTTGGCCGCATAGAGGGCCTCGTCGGCCCTTCGGACAAACTCGTCAAGTGTAAGACCGATGTCATATGTGGAAACGCCGATGCTGACTGTAATTTTCCCGGCATGGTCGTGCTCCGCCATTTCTACCGCACACCTGATCTTCTCGGCAAGGGCCAAAGCGCTTTCAGCCGTTGTTTCCGTTGCCAATACTGCAAATTCCTCACCGCCGATACGCCCCAGGACATCTGCTTTCCTTATATGATCCGTCACTACGGATGCGGTTGTTTTGAGCACCTTATCTCCGGCAGAATGGCCATAGGTATCGTTTACGGCCTTGAAATGGTCGATATCGAACATGAGCAGGGAAAGCGATCTGGCGTATCTCACGGCCCTCTCTTTCTCCTGTTCGAGGACCTCGTAGAATTTTCTTCTGTTTAAAAGACCGGTAAGCGCGTCCTTTTCCGCGTATTCCCTCAGTTTGTGCTCAGCCTGTTTTCTTTCCGTGATGTCCCTGATTATCCCAACTGCGTGCCATTGTTCTTTGATCCTGATGCCCGATATGGAGAGTTCCACCGGGAACTCTGTCCCGTCTTTCTTCCTTGCGGTCATCTCCAGGGTCTTGCCCACAACTGCGCCTTCCCCCGTTTCCGCAAACCCATCAAAACCCTTCCGGAAATCATCGTAATGCCGCCGCGGGACTATAATTTTATGCAGGTCCATCCCCATGGCCTCTTCCGCCGAATACCCAAACAGCCTTTCAGCCGCCGGGTTCCAAAATGAGACCGCCCCGGCGGCGTCAATCATAACAATGGCGTTGGCAGCCATCTGAGTAATGGTACGCATGCGTTCTTCGCTCTCCCGTAAGGCGTTCTCAGCCATTATCCGTTCAGTAATCACCTTTGCGGTGGCGATAAAATGGGTGATTACGTTCTGTTGATTGCGCATGGGCGTGATAGTGCATTCGTCGTAGTAGAGTTCTCCGTTTTTCTTTCGATTGACGAAAACATTGCGATATATGTTGCCTGAAAGGATTGTGTCCCACAGTTCCCTGTAAAACTCTTCTCCGTGAATGCCGGACTTGAGTATGCGGGGGGTCTTGCCTGTGGCCTCCTCCCTTGTATAGCCGGTTACGGTCTCGAAAGCGGGATTGACGTACTCGATAATGCCCCTGTTGTCCGTTATTACGATCATGTCCGCGGCCTTTTCTACAGCAGTGGAAAGCTTCCGCATCTCCATTTCCGCAGCTTTTCGCGCCGTGATATTCCTGGATACATGAATTACTCTGACGACCTGGCCGCTGGCGTCTCTTACTGGATTGGTGGAAACCTCCGCATGGATCTTTCTGCCGTCGGAACTGTAGTGGACATGTTCGTATGTGGCGTATTTGCCGAGTCTGACCGTATCGCAAAGAGGACAGGGATCGCCAGGCGCCGAGCACGGAACAGAAGAGCCGATGCGTCACCTCATGGCAGGTTTTCCCTATAACCTCATCCCTGGTCAGTCCCATCTCAGAGAGAAATGCCGCATTGACATCGACTATCCTGAAGTCGCGCGCATCGATCACCGAAATGGCGTCATGCATACCGTTGAGGACGGTTTCGGTGAATTCCCTGTCACGCCGCGACATCTCTTCGGCCTTCTCTGCACGCGAAATTATTGTCCCTGCGTAGCAGCCGAAACCGATAAAGGAAAACAACACAAAGAGCCTCATCCAAAGCTCCCCGGTGTCAGGGGCGAACACCTGATGCAGAAATGAAGATTTCTCTAATAAGAAAAAGTCAACGGCCGAGTCCAGCAGCCAAAAAAGAATGCCCAATGATGGCGCCGATCAGCAGCATCCGCCCTCTTGTCAGATAATTTTTCATAAGCCTCAATTGGCATCCCGCCGCTCTTGCCGGCGGCAGGGGTTGCTTTTCAATATTATGGAAAACAATCAACAAAAAGGCAAGCAAGGGGTCAAACCTCGATTTAACACTTTAGGAATTAAAAAGCTAAAAAAATAAGCACAAAAAAAGTAAACCTGGGTCACCCATTAAAGGCCAACCTGTCAAGAGCAAATAATGAAGACTCCCCTCCAGTGTTCAACGCCGTCACATTCTGTCATCTGGTCCTCTAAAGATAAACATCTGCACTTTTTCAGAATATGAGGATCTTGCTATTCGCCTTTGAACACGCTAAGCTTTTATTTATGGGTGGCATGGCATTATGGATTACAGGGCTTCCTGGCAGCGGCAAAAGCAGCATCGCAGATGCGGTAAAGGCTTTGCATCCTGACTTCGTCATCCTGAGAATGGATGAGTTGCGGAAGATAGTGACACCTGAGCCTGTGTATTCAGACGCCGAACGCGAGATAGTATATCGCAGTCTCGTATATCTTGCAAAAGAGCTCACAGATCTCGGGCATACAGTTATCATCGATGCAACAGGGAATAAGAGAAGGTGGAGAGAGCTGGCAAGAGAGCTGATTCCACGATATACCGAGATATACCTGAAATGTCCTGTTGAAGAGTGCATAAGCAGGGAAAGGCAGAGGCAGGAAACCCGGGGAGCGCCAAAGGACATCTACAAAAAAGGAGAACAGGGCTGGCCGGTCCCGGGAATAAATGTGCCCTACGAAGAGTCTCTCAGCCCTGAAATCATCATTGATACCGGGAGCACAGCAGTCCATGAAGCTGTTGAGCTGATAGAGAAAAAAATCCTCTGACTATTCTCTTTTTCCGCAAAAGGAACTGTCTGGTAATTTGCTCCGGGAAACCATATCAGTTGTCTTTTTAAGATTCCCCGCTGATGCCTGTAAGAAAGAACATCAGCCGCATGGAATAATCACCGGGCCGTTTGACCGCCTCAAGGCTGAGCCCCCAGCACTGCCTCTGATACCTCATGGCAATATTCAGGTCCCTTAAGCCTCCGCCTTTGGCATCGTACCATATGCTGCTGCTGATGTGTACCCGCTTATAAGGACTGAAGTCCAGGCCAGCAGTAAAGAGCATTATGTCTTCAATTCTGTTATACCTCTGGCCAAAAGCAAGGTTTGTTTTGAAAACACTCAGGAAGATCTCAGAGCTTAAGGTTTCGATCATGCCGGTATAACTATTATACGTTGCATCAAGTTTTATCGGCACCCCTTTGTTCATAGCCAGTTCCAGCCTGAGGGGAAGAAACGGCCGGTCGCCGTTATAGGTGTCGATTTCCTGTGTGAGCCTCGCTGTGACCACTTCATTGCCGCTGATTATTACCCTGTTGAGCAGGCTGAGTTCAAACACGCGAGGTTTTCCTGAAAAGCTCAGAGGCATCCAGGACAGGAAGGTCATTGTCAGAACTTGTTATGAAATGATATCCGCACCGAGGGCTCGATGACATGCAGGAAAGAATCGTACTTTCTGTAAAGCCTTGTATGTCCAACAACGTCATATTCAAATGCAGTCCTCAGGATATCTTTGTTTAAACCATCATCATTGTAAAAGGAATAAGAAGTTGCCCTGACAGCAGCTGTCTGCGAAACAACAAAATCCTTGCCGAAAGAATGCAGGAGTTTCGGATAAAAATCTATTCTCCCGGCTGACAGTCCACTGTCCCTCCATATGTTTGCAGCTGTCAGAGAGGCAGAAACCAGAGAGCTTCCCAGTCTTCGTATAATTCAGGACATATCCTGCCTCAGGCAGTTTCTGCGGGACATTGTCTGCCGCCATGCTTCAGATCTATCCAGTACTGCGCAAGCAGATACAGTCTTGAATTATTCAATGGGAAATTCAATTCCCCTGTAGATTCGAGGAAACGCTGTGTCCTTGTCTCAAGTTGAGTGCTGAATGTCCGGTAAAATTCCTTTTCACTCAGAATATTGAGATTCAGAAAACCGCCAGGTCCATCTGCAGACCGGTTCTCATAGAGCCCCTTGAACTCCCAGAAATCCTTGTTCAGTTCTCTGTCCCTGATATGATAAACCCAGCCGTAGCCTTTTGCGCCGCCTGGTTCAACGAAGCGGTATTCAATGCCGGTGCCTATCCCGCGTTTGCTGTAAGTGTCCAGCACAAACGTGGCGTCCCTGTTTTCAGATATCGCCCAGAAGAAAGGGATGTGCAGACCAAAGCCGAGCAATTTGCTCTGACTGACAGTAGGCATGAGAAGTCCTGTCTCTCTCGTCCTTAGAAGAGGGGCCCAGAGATAGGGCGTATACAAAACAGGGATATTTTTTATTCTGAAGGATACGTCCTTCGCCTTTAAGCCTTCTTCTACTGTGACATTTCTCCCCTTGAAACACCAGGCAGGTATCGGTGCATCACAGGCCGTAAAAACCGCTGACGGGCTGTAATACGAGTTTTCTCCTCTTTTTTCTATTTCCTCGCCCGACAGATAAAAATGATCTTTTATGGAAGCGATATCCACATAAGACTTCCTGCCTGCTGTTCTTTCAATGGGCCTTTCAGCAATCATTTATCTTTTGCAAAAAAGATATTTGCGTCAAAGACCTTGCCGGTTTTTCTCTCAAGGTTCATTTCCGCCTTCTCGGCTTTCATGGAGGTATATGCGTCATGGTAATCTACTTTGCCCTTCGCAATAACATCGGAGGTAGTTTCATCATAGGTAAGCTCATCAGCAGTAATAAATGCGTCATCCTTGACAATCTGCACCGAGCCTTTTGCCACATACTGCTTCGTCTCGCTGAAATACTCCAGACTGTCGGAAGTTATTATTGTCTCTGACTCTCCTGCCAGGCTGTATTGAGGGAAAAACAGGGGGCAGACAACAAAGAGTAAAACAACGAAGAACAGGCATGGCACCGCATATTGACTGCCCTGCCGCCTTTGAACCATGCGGGCCGGATCCTGAACTGTTTTGGTCATTCCCTGAGCCCAGTAAGTACGCCTTTATAACCACACGCCTCTTTTGCCTCACCTATGGTATAAAACGAACCGGTAACTACGATCAGATCTCCAGTCTTATAAAGGCCTTCCGCACTATGCAGGGCGCCTGCAACCGTCTCAGTGCTTTTTGAGGCATACCCCAGGGATGCTGCAACATCCACAAGTCTTTTCGCTGAAGCAGCCCTCCCATACGCTGGGGAAGCAAAGAGTATTTCAGCTGCCAGCGGGAGCAAAGGTTTCAGTATCCCCTCTATGTCCTTATCCGCCATCACCCCTATGACCATTATTATCCTGCTGTATTTCACGCCCAATAATTTCCTCAGGTATGCGGAAAGGACCTCAGCGGCCGGCGGATTGTGGGCCCCGTCAATAAGCACCGGCGGATATTTCTTTATCATCTCAAGCCTGCCGGGCCACATTACGTTTTTAAGGCCTTTTCTGATGTCACAATCCATCTCCGGATGTTTTTCCGAAACTATTTCGATTGCCTTGATCGCCAAGGCGGCATTGATTATCTGATGTTCCCCTGCCAGGGACAACAGGATGCCCCGGTATTCTTTGCTTCCCTTATAATTAAGAGAAACTGTTCCCTCCCCTGTCGAGGCGACTTCTGATGAAAATTCCGAGTTATAGCGGAAAAGCCGGGCCCCGGTCTCATCACATCTTTGCCGGATAATTCCCATGACCCCGGGGCTCTGCTCAGCAGTTACCAGGGGGACCCCTTTTTTTATTATACCTGCCTTTTCCCTGGCTATGGCCTCAAGGGTATCACCGAGGAACTCCCTGTGGTCAATACCTATACTGGTAATAACAGAAACTTCCGGAAGGATGATGTTCGATGCATCCAGTCTGCCGCCCATGCCGACCTCAACCACCGCCCATTGCACCTTCATCCTCATGAAATGTAAAAAGGCGATCGCAGTAACCACCTCAAAAAAGGTGGGGCTGAAATCTTCAACCCCTGACACTACGCTCCTGACCTCATCAGCGAGTCCTATGACAGCATCTTCAGAAATCTCCTGTCCGTTGACTCTTATTCTTTCTGTAAAGCTCACCAGATGGGGAGAGGTAAAAAGTCCTGTCCTGACGCCTTTTGTCCTGAGCATGGATTCGATCATCGCTGAGGTTGAACCTTTTCCGTTAGTGCCAGCCACATGTACTGTAAAGAACGCCTTTTGCGGTTCTCCCAATTCAGACATCAGCCGCCTTATATTATCAAGGCCGAATTTCATGCCGTGCTGCTGAAGGCCGTAGAGATACTCTATTGTTTCCGCATACCTCACGTAAGCAGTCCTATAATCTGGCCTATAGTCTTTTTTAACGCCTTCCTGTCAACAACAATGTCTATAAGCCCGTGGTCAAGGAGGAACTCCGCCCTCTGAAAATCTTCGGAAAGCTGCTGTTTGATCGTCTGTTCTATGACTCTTGGGCCGGCAAAACCTATAAGACTTTTCGGTTCGGCAATAATGATGTCCCCAAGCATGGCAAAGCTGGCAGTAACACCTCCGAATGTAGGGTCAGCCAGTATCGAAATATACAGGATGCCGCTCTCATTAAGTTTTGCTATTGCAGCAGAGACCCTGGCCATCTGCATCAGCGAGAATATGCCTTCCTGCATCCTTGCGCCGCCGGATGAAGCAACGGTTATCAGGGGTATTTTCTTCTCCAGCGCAGCCTCTGCAGCCCGCATGACCTTTTCTCCGACAACAGACCCCATACTTCCGCCCATAAACGCAAAGTCCATGATTACCATAATTACAGGACGGCCCTCTACCATAGCCTCGCCTGAGATGGCAGCCTCCTCAAGTCCGCTTTTTTTCCTGTTTTCTGCGAGCCTGTCTTTGTAAGGGATCTTGTCTTTAAAGTTCAAAGGGTCATTGGATGCCAGCCCGGAATCGATTTCAACAAAGCTCCCTTCGTCAACAAAGAGCTTGATGCGTTCCCTGGCGCTTATCCTGAAATGATAATTGCACTTAGGGCAAATCTTGAGGTTCTTATCAATCTCCTTCTTGTATATTATCTCCTTGCAGCTGTCGCACTTTACCCACAGCCCCTCGGGGATCTTGATCTTTTTGTCGGTTTTAACCTCTTTGCTTTTTTTAAACCACGCCATAAAATTACACGTCCCTTATCCGCTTATTCACTTAATCGCCTTCCTCAGAGACATCAGGTAGCTTTTCAGTTCCTCGTCAGACTCCTCAGCCCTTTTTACTATAGCGCTCCCGACAATAACGCCATCGGCAAATTGCGAAATATCAGCCGCCTCCTCGGGAGTGGAGATTCCGAACCCGACAGCAACAGGCTTAACGCTAACACTTCTTATACGGGCTATATGCCCTTCAACGGATGAGTCAAGAGCAAGCTTTGAACCCGTAATCCCTGTAATCGGCACATAGTAGATAAACCCCGTAGATGTCCCGGCAACCTTCCTGATCCTGTCATCAGTGGATGTCGGTGCCAGAAGAAAAATTGTGTCAAGACCGCTTTTTTTCGCATATTTAATAAGATTGCCTGCTTCATCAGGAGGAAGGTCCGGCACTATTATTCCGTCCACGCCAGCAGCAGAAGCATCAAGCACGAACCTCTCCTCGCCGTACTTGAATACCGGATTATAATAGGTCATGAGTATAATAGGTATCTGAGTGCTGCACCTTAACTCAGCCACAAGCTCAATCACTTTTTTAAGCGTGACCCCCTCATCCAGCGCCCTTTGAGCAGCCTTCTGGATTGTCGGTCCGTCTGCAAGGGGATCTGAAAAAGGTACGCCCAGTTCTATAATATCAGCCCCGCAGTCCTCAAGTATCCTGATCAACTCACGCGTCCTTTTGATATCAGGATCTCCAGCCATGATATAGGGAATGAAGGCCTTCCCTTTTTTTCCACTGACCTCTTTAAACTTTCTGGTTATGCGTGAACTCATGATATCCGGACACCTTTAATCCCGGCGACATGCTGGACATCCTTGTCACCCCTGCCCGAGAGATTGACGATTATGATCTTGTCTTTAGAAAGCCGTGGTGCAAATTTTATCGCCTCTGCAAGCGCGTGAGAAGACTCCAGTGCAGGAATAATGCCTTCAGTCCTTGAAAGAAGTTCAAAGGCATTCAGCGCTTCTTCGTCAATTGCATAGGTATACTGGACCCGGCCAGTATCTTTCAGGTACGCGTGTTCCGGACCCACAGAGGCATAGTCAAGTCCTGCCGAGACCGAATGTGTCCCGAGTACATTGCCGTCTTCATCCTGCAACAGATAGCTTTTTGTCCCCTGGAGCACTCCGACAGAACCCCCTGCAAACCGTGCTGCATGATCTCCTGTATCCACACCTCTGCCGCCTGCCTCGACCCCTATCATCTTCACATCCTCTTGAAGAAACTCATGGAACAGTCCGATGGAATTGCTTCCGCCTCCGACACAGGCGATAAGGTAATCAGGCAGTTTTCCTTCAGCATCCATGATCTGCTTTTTTGCCTCTTTCCCTATAACAGACTGGAAATCCCTCACCATAGCAGGAAAGGGATGGGGGCCAAATGCTGTCCCGAGCACGTAATGGGTTGTCCTCACATTCGTAGTCCAGTCGCGCATAGCCTCGTTAATCGCATCCTTCAGGGTCCTTGAGCCTATCGAGACCTCATTGACCTTTGCGCCGAGCAGCTTCATCCGAAAGACATTCAGGGCCTGTCTCACTATATCATCAGAGCCCATATAGATCTCACACTCAAGCCCTAAAAGTGCAGCGCCTGTTGCAGTAGCTACCCCATGCTGTCCGGCTCCTGTCTCTGCGATCAATCTGGTTTTCCCCATTTTTTTAGCAAGCAGGGCCTGGCCGACAGCGTTGTTGATCTTGTGCGCGCCGGTATGGGCGAGGTCCTCGCGTTTAAGATAAATCTTAGCGCCGCCCAGTGACTCAGTCAGTCTCTTCGCGAAATACAGCGGTGTCGGCCTGCCTATATACGTTTTATGCAGGTGGACCAGTTCTTTCTGGAATTCTTTGTCTTTCCTGGACACGTCATATGCCTTTTCGAGCTCACTTAGCGCAGGCATCAGGGTCTCTGGAGCAAAACGTCCTCCGTACTCTCCGAAGTAGCCTTTTTTGTCAGGTAATCTTTTAATGGTCATACCTCTTTTCATATCTATAAGGATAATGGATTATCATTTTTTTTACAAAACACTTTAAGGAGGTTTATTATATCCCAAAAGCAAAAAATATCACTATATTTGCTTCTTCAGATCCCCTCTTTCCGTATTATTCACTATTCCTTTGACTCTTGTATGCCGATTTTCTATACTTCAGTTATGATGAAGCTTGCGGTGATAGATGGTCAGGGCGGTGGAATCGGGAGCCTGATCGTCAAAAGACTGAAGGATGAATTCAAAGACAGGATCGAGGTGATCGCCCTTGGCACGAATGCTGCCGCCACTTCCGCGATGATGAAAGCACATGCCAACAAAGGAGCGACAGGCGAAAACGCCATTGTCTACAACTCCGGAAGGGTTGATATGATAACAGGTCCGCTCAGCATCACCCTGCCAAATGCGATGCTGGGTGAAGTCACCGTAAAGATGGCTTCTGCGATCGTTTCTTCAGAGGCCAGGAAGATCCTGCTGCCACTAAACCAGGAAGGGATCGATATAGCCGGAGTGAGCAGGGAACCCCTTCCTCATTTAATAGAACTCTTAATTTCAAAGATAAAGGAGACGGAAAATGTGTGAGGCGAATGCGTATATCTATGAAAACGGAAAGGAAGAACTGTATTTAGAAAACGTGGATGTCATGAAACCTGAGGAAGGGAAGATATTTCTTAAAAATCTCTTCGGAGAACAGAAGGTCTTCGAAGGCGAGATCAAAGAGATCTCGCTGCTGCGGCATAAGATAGTCCTGCAGAAGAAATAGGTGCTTATACTTTTCAGCTGCCCTGCGTCATTCATGAATAACCAGAAAAAGCGTCCTGTTGCCTTTTCTTGCTTTAAACCCCTTTTTCAATTTATAGTTTTTTATGGATGCACAATGGCGATTGATCTACTCCGGCCCGTGTGATGCATTTTATAATATGGCACTTGATGAGGCGATCGCTGCAGAGGTGAGAAGGGGATCAACCCCTACCACATTGCGATTGTATGGCTGGGACAGGGCTTCTGTGACCCTCGGCTGTTTTCAAAAGACTTCTGATATCAATATGGAATACTGTCAGTCCCATGACATCCCCGTTGTAAGAAGGCCGACCGGCGGCAGGGCTATACTCCACGGGGATGAACTGACCTACAGCTTTTCTGCCAAAACTGACAGCGGACCCTTTTCATACGGCCTCCTCGACAGTTACAGGAGGATAGGCAAAGCGTTCTCCATCGCGTTTAAAGAAATCGGCGTAACTGCCGAAGCAAAAAATACAAGGGAAAAAGGCAGGGTACTCAGCAAAAGTCCCTTATGTTTCCAGTCGAGTTCCTTCGGAGAGATACTGGTGGATAACAAAAAACTCGTGGGCTCTGCCCAGAAGAGATGGAATGACGGACTGCTCCAGCAGGGATCTATTCCCTATGTCGCTCAGGAAGAAAAACTGGAGGGCATATTCGGAGCAGAAAAAACAGCACCATTGAGAGACTGCATGAAGGCACTGAAGGAGCTCCTGCCTTTGCTCGATGAGGATGCATTCAGGAAAACAATTGTCTCATCTTTCGAGGAGGCCTTCGGTGTCAGGCTTCTTCTGTCGGCTCCTTCGCAGAAGGAGTCTCTTCTTGCTGCGGAACTTCTGCATCGGAAATATCTTCAAGACCACTGGAACCTTCGTCAGTAGTCTTAACAGTCTCAGCCGATGCAATTGTCTCAGCTTCCGGGGTCTCAGCAGGAGCCTCCGGCTTCCTGATCTCTGCCTCGTAGTAGTAAATGAATATCGTAGCGAGAATCGCCAGTCCGATATAACTCTGCACTACAAAAGACACTAACTGCAGCGGGAAGGAGATGATCGTCCCGATAATAGGGATCAGGTTAAACGGATAGGTGAAGAGCATAAGGATAAAGCTTGCGATAAGATAACCAAAGAAGAGCACAACATAGAGCCAGAAAGCAGACTGCCTCTTCCATAAAAACACAACAGCGTCCCTGAATGACCTGGCAGCCCCTTCTGTTTTAAAGAACAGGACCGCTATGCCATAGACAGTAACAGCGATCGCAGCCAGGATCACGATTATCGCACAGAGGGCCAATACGAGGGAGAAAAAAATCCCGAGAAACAACGCAAGGGTCGAGTCCTGGCTCTTGGCACTCTGGACAATCACTGCCACTCCTCCACCGAGTAGCCCGAGAAGAAAAGCTATCGCGATAAAAACAAGCCCCATAACCAGGGAAAACCACATCAGGGGGAAGAAGAGTTTTTTTGCTTCCGCAAAAAAACTCTTCATGCTGAACTTCCGGGACGGATCAAGCACTGCACGGCCGACAGAGCCTACGGAACCTGCAAAGACAAATATTCCTGCTGTAGTGACTATCAGGAGATAGAGGAGAAAACTACTGACAACGATCAGGACAAGTCCCATATATTTCGAGATCAGCTCGGAGGGGTGCCTCAGCAGCCCCATAATATCGCGCGTCTCAGCAAGGCCGGTCAGATCAAGTCCGAATATAATAAAAGCAATACCAAGCGGTATTCCCACGATGACAAAAAACCCGATACAGTTGGCTATCATCATTCCAGCCTGAAGAGCAACCAGCTGCCAATTCCTGTTAATCAGCCTGAACCCGCTTTTTACAGCGTCAGTATATGTCATCTTCTCTCCTTTGTAACCAACATAAGATTTATTATACATCCTCTACGCTAATCTCATCAAAACAATCCCGCGGGAGTTCCCTGATGAACCTGGAAGGCCTTACCATGCCCGTACTGCTCCAGTCATCGGAAGTGATCGGGTAACAGAGATAAAGCGCCTCCCTGGCCCTTGTCACGCCCACATAGAAGAGCCGCCGCTCCTCTTCTTCATCGTCATTTCTGAGGGATTTGGCAGAAGGAAACTTGCCGTCGTTCATCCCTATCATAAACACAACATCCCATTCCAGACCTTTTGCCTGATGGACCGTTGACAGAACAACCCTGCCGCCTGTATCGTCTGCAGCCTCTGCTTCAGCATCTGCAACTCCCTGAAGGGTCATATCCGCCAAAAACATCTCCAGAGAATCATATCTCAGGGCAAATCTGACCATCTGCTCTATATCTTCTATGCGCATCTCAGCATTGGGATAATTATTGTAGAGATGGCCTTCATATCCGTGCCTGAGGACATAATCAATCGCCTCAGCCGGTGCAGCATGATACCTCTCATCACTGATATCACCCAGCATATCCACAAACAGATTAAAACCTTCTGTGGCCTTTTTAGGAACAAGTCGGGATGCTTCTGATATGAGGTCTATGGGTCTTTCCGCAGCCTCTATGAGGGCCCATATCTTCCCGGCAGTTATATTCCCTATGCCCGGGACCAGCTTCACTATCCTCTTCCAGCTGATCTCATCATGCGGATTGACCAGCACCTTCAAAAAAGAGAGCACATCCTTTATATGCGCCTGCTCAAAAAATTTCAGCCCTGACCTCACCTCAAACGGGATCCCTCTTCTTTGAAATTCCATCTGGAGTTCCATGGACTGGTAATGCGACCGGTAAAGCACTGCTATAGCATCAAAAGACTTGCTGTCCATGTTCAGATCAATGACAACAGAGGCGACAAATTCCGCCTGTTCAAAAATATCCCTGAGCGGCACCACAGAGGGGGCCTCTCCTGAGGGAACAACAGCATGCAGTTCCTTATGAAACTGTTTGCTGTTGTTGGCTATTATACTGTTTGCGAGATACAGAATCTCGGGTGTCGAACGGTAGTTGGTGGTGAGCTTGAATATGGAAGCGCCCTGGTACTTCTCAGGAAACCTGAGTATGTTTTCAAAATCAGCCCCCCTGAAAGAGTATATAGACTGCGCGTCGTCGCCAACAACCATAAGGTTTCCTGCGTCTCCTGTGGTCAGATCAATGATATCCGCCTGCAGACTGTTGGTGTCCTGATATTCGTCCACAAGTATATGCCTGAACTTCAGCGTGTAATATTCCCGGACCTTTTCGTTTTCCTGGAATATCTTCTTCCACCCGCAGAGCAGGTCATCGAAATCCATGAGATTCAGTGCCAGCTTCTTTTTTTCATAGAGCTCCACGATCTTTGCGATATCTTCAACGGCATTGACAAAATGCGGAAACCTTTCAAGGACAACATCTTTCACCTCAGTCCCTGTGTTCTTTGCAAGACCGCATATCTCAGACAATACCGCACCCTTTGGTATGACCCTGTCTTTTTTGAAAACGCCGGCAATGCATGACTCAAAGAGCTCTTTGGAGTCTTCCCGGTCAAGAATCGAAAAGCCCTGCTTATACCCTGCGAGCTGGCAGTGCTGTCTGAGCAAGCAGGTTGGCCACGTGATGAAACGTACCGCCGAAAAGGCCTGTAATATTCCTCCCGATCAGCAGTTCCACCCTTCGCATCATCTCCTTTGCGGCCTTGTTCGTGAATGTGAGAAGGAGGATATTCTCGCCCCTCGTCCCGCTCTCGATAAGCCGCGCAACCCTGTAGGTTACAACCCTTGTCTTGCCTGTCCCGGCGCCCGCAAGCACAAGCGCAGGGCCGCTCTGGTGCATCACAGCAGCATACTGCTCAGGATTAAGCTCATGCTCGTAATCCACTTTCAGCACAGGGGGTTCTCTATGGAGGAAGTATTTTTTCATTTTGGTTATTTTTTAAGGACTAAACAAGTTTTGATCAAAAGCAAAGAGGCCTCGAAGACGTTTCGATTATCCCTTTTTCTTCGGACATTTTAAAGAGCTCCTCAACCGCCTTGAGTCCGTCATCGCCGATATCGAGCGAATAATCATTGACATACAGCTCTATATGTTGTTCTATAACGCTGTCTTGTACCTCCTGTGAATGTTTTTTTATGTATGCCTTCGGCTCGGCGCTGTGCGCAAAGGCATATTCAAGACTTTTCCTGATGCCTGACTCTACCTCTTTTTATCAGCTCATCGCCCAGTTTCCGTTTTGCGATAATTCCGCCGAGGGGGATCGGCAATCCTGTTTCCTGTTCCCACCACTCACCCAGATCAACAACCTGCCGCAAGCCTGCAGCCTGGTAGGTGAAACGGCTTTCATGGATGATCAGTCCTGCATCAGCCTCATCGTTCCTGACCGCATCGATGATTCGATGAAAAGGCATTACGATCACCCTTTCCCTCAAAGATGGATCAAGAAGCTGAAGGAGCAGAAACGCGGTTGTAAGCCTCCCAGGGACAGCTATCTTCTTGCCCTGCAGGTCTTTCATATGCTGATATTTTTTCGAGACAACAAGAGGACCGCAGCCTTTCCCGAGTGCAGCGCCTGATCTGAGCAGGCAATAGGTCTCCCTCAGATGCCCATAGGCATGAAAGGATATCTTGGTGATATCAAGCTCTGCACTTCGAGCCATCTGGTTTAAGGTCTCCACATCCTCAAGTATCTCCCTGAAACTCAGATCTCCTGTGTTGATCTTCCCGTGAGCAAGCGCGTAAAAGATAAAGGTATCGTTAGGGCATGGTGAGTATCCTAAAGTGAGCTCTTTCATCTCATTGATGTTCCGCGTAATGTCTCAAGAAATTGCAACACCGCCTTCTGGCAGTTCTCTGAGGCCAGTTCCATGTCCCATTTTTTCGTATTGCGGTCTTCGACTATATTGCTGATACCCCGTATCTCTACAAACGGAATTCCATAGATACGGCAGATATGGGCGATCGCTGCTCCTTCCATGTTTTCGCAGATGGGACCGAATTTCCCGGCAAGTTCTCCGGCCCGCTTTTTTGTCCCTGTACATGCGGAAACAGTCAGAAATACCCCTGATTTGCAGTGAGCGCTTGCCCCGGCTGCCTTTAATGCCAGCCTGCTGAGGCGTTTGTCTGCCGGAAATTCGTTAAAATACTTTCGGCCACGGACCTTTAAAAGAGGAATCCCTGTTATTTCAAATGAATGCAGACCGTCTTTCAGCAAAACACCCTCGTCAGCATAGACCTCTTTTTCAGCAACAGCGACATCACCGACCCTGAGCCCTGAAGATGGATAGGCCCCGCCTATGCCGAAGTTTACTATGCATGACGGAGAAAATCTCTCTATCAGTACAGTCACCGCATGCGCGGCATTGGTCTTCCCCATACCTGATATCCCCAAGACAACACGCTTTTCTGAAACAGCGCCGGAATAAAAGACAGGATAGCCGGGAATGGTTTTCCCGACAGTTTCAAGCTTGCTGCTGAACATCGTGCCCTCGGAAAAAACCGAGGCTATGATACCGATATATCCTTTTTCCACTGATCCAATAAAACGCACCTTTTTCTTTTATTTTAATATACTTATCATAACACAGGCCTTGCAAAAAAAAGATTTTCTGTGTTAATCTTTCTAACCTGAAAAATCCTTTTCAGGAATAAATACACACGCCGGCAACAGTTCTGCCAATGGTCCTTTTTTAAAGGGTGGGCGGAACAGGCGGAGGAAAAAACCATAGGAGGACAATCATGGCAGTAGTGACAATGAAGGAATTGCTTGAGGCCGGAGTACATTTCGGTCATCAGGTAAAGCGCTGGAACCCGAAGATGAAAAGGTACATTTTCGGAGAGAGAAACGGTATTTATATAATCGACCTGCAGAAGACCTTAAAAGGCATTGAGGATGCATACAGCTATGTCAGGGCCCAGGCAGCAACCGGTGCAGGGGTGCTTTTTGTGGGTACAAAAAAACAGGCACAGGATGCGGTCATGGAAGAAGCCCACAGGGCTTCAGCCTTCTACATCAATCAGAGATGGCTGGGCGGAATGCTGACAAACTTTACTACTGTAAAAAAGAGCATCGACCGTCTCAAAAAGCTGGAAACTATGAAGGAAGACGGCACCCTGCAGCTCCTTACAAAGAAAGAGGCCGCGTCGCTTGAAAAGGAGAGGGAAAAGCTCTCCAAGAACCTTTCCGGAATAAAGGATATGAAACAACTCCCCGGAGTCATATTCATTATCGATCCAAAAAAGGAAAAAATCGGGGTGGCCGAGGCCAAAAAATTAGCGATACCTACAGTAGCAATTGTTGATACAAACTGCGATCCTGATGAAATCGATCATGTCATTCCGGCCAATGATGACGCGATAAGGGCCATAAAACTTCTTACTTCAAAGATGGCTGACGCTGTGCTTGAAGGAAGGGCTGCGCTCAACAAGGAAGCTCAGCAGGAAGAGGAAAAAGGACAGATACAGGAGAAGATCACTGCAGAAGAGGCAGCGGAGGTAACGGAATGACAGTAATTTCAGCGGGCATAGTAAAGGACCTCAGAGAAAAGACAGGCGCCGGAATGATGGAGTGCAAAAAAGCGCTTACAGATGCAGGGGGCGATTCTGAAAAGGCGATAGATATACTGAGGCAGAAGGGTCTGGCCTCGGCTGCTAAAAAAGCTACCCGCAGCGCATCCCAGGGGCTGATCTCAATCTCATCTGCCGGAGGCGTCGCTGTCATGACGGAAATGAACTGCGAGACCGACTTTGTCGCCCGCACAGACGATTTCCGTTCCCTTGTAGGTGAGGTGGGAGCACTTCTTTTGGGTCCCTCTGATGCAGGGCAGACGACTGCCCGCATAGAAGAACTTGTCAAGGAGAAGATAGCAAAACTCGGCGAGAACATCGTATTCAGACGCTTCGAAAAGTTCGACCTCGCAGGAGCTGCAGGCGGCTTCGGCACATATATACATATGGACAAGATCGGTGTTATGGTTGAGGCTGTATGCGCCCAGCCGGCTCACGCGGAAACCGACGCATTCAGGACAATGATGAAAGATATAGCCATGCATATAGCAGCGGCCAGCCCCACCTATGTTTCACGCGAAAGCGTCCCGCAAGACGTACTTGAGCGCGAAAAGGAGATATACAAGGGCCAGGTCGCTGGAAAACCGGCCAATGTCATTGACAAGATAGTGGAAGGCAAGATCGAAAAATTCTATTCTGATGTTTGCCTGGTAGACCAGATATTCGTAAAAGACCCTGACGGGAAGAAAAAGGTGAAAGATATCGTTGCTGAAAATGCAAAACAGGCCGGCGCTGACATTTCGATCAGACGTTTTCTGCGGTTTCAACTGGGAGAAGGCCAGCCTTCCGAGCCGAAGAGCTGCTAAGGATAAAATGGCCCTTAAATATAAAAGGATACTCCTGAAAGTCAGCGGTGAGGCCCTTATGGGCGACAAAGGTTATGGGATTGACGCGCATACCGTTGACTTCATGGCCAGAGAGATAAAAGATGTTTATTCTATGGATATCCAGCTCGCCATTGTTATCGGAGGGGGCAATATATTCAGGGGTGTACAGGCAAGCCTTGAGGGCATGGAAAGGGCATCTGCGGATTACATGGGGATGGTCGCGACCGTGATCAACGCACTTGCCCTTCAAAACGCCCTCGAAAAATACAGCATCCCAACAAGGGTGCAGTCTGCAATAGAGATGAAGGAACTTGCTGAACCATATATCAGGCGCAAGGCCATGAGGCATCTCGAAAAAGGACGCGTTGTTATCTTTGCTGCAGGAACAGGAAATCCCTACTTTACCACTGACACTGCAGCCGCCCTGAGGGCGATGGAGATCGGGGCCGACATAATAATGAAAGGCACAAAGGTGGACGGTGTATATTCTGCAGACCCTGTGAAAGACCCTCGTGCAGTAAAATTCAGCACACTCACCTATATTGACGTTTTGAAAAAAGGACTGGGAGTCATGGATTCAACAGCCATCTCGCTTTGTATGGACAACAACCTGCCTATAGTGGTCTTCAATTTAAGAGGCAAGGGAAATATCAGAAAGCTCATAGAAGGGAAAAAGATAGGCACTCTTGTTAGGGGGAACGATGATTCAGGAGCTAAGAAAAAAAACAAGTGACAGGATGCAGGGCGCTATAGACGCGCTCAAAAAGGAATTCGCCAGCATCAGGACCGGCAGGGCCTCTATGGCACTGCTCGACGGAATTGTCATCGACTATTACGGAACACCAACCCCGGTTCAGCAACTCGCAAGCCTGAGCATACCTGAAAGCAGGCAGATCGCGATCCAACCCTGGGAGCAGAAGCTTGATACCTGAAATCGAAAAAGCGATTATGAAATCCGACCTGGGACTTACGCCTATGAACGACGGCAAAACAATCAGAATCAATATCCCCATCCTTACCGAGGAGCGCAGGAAACAGCTGGTCAAGCTGGTAAAGAAAAGGTCTGAAGAATCCAAGATCGCTGTGCGAAATATCAGGAGAGACAGTAATGAGGGGCTGAAAAAACTCGAAAAGGATGAGCATATCAGCGAGGATGAAGTGAAAAAAGAGCATGATGAGGTACAAAAAATTACGGATTCCTTCATCAAAAGGATAGATGAGTTGGCCGAACACAAAGAAAAAGAGATAATGGAGGTATAACAATGAACAGCAATTTTATGTTGAAAGTAGAAGACGCAAAACTCCCTGACGTACAGAAGGCGCTTCAGCAGGCCGGCATCAAAATAAGAAGCATTATTGAAATATTTAAAGAGGAAGTAAAGAAAGAAGAAGCAAACTAATGGCTGCAATTACCCCAAAAAAAACCGTTAAGAAGAAAACAGTTAAATCTCCTTCAAAGAAGGTGGCAGTAAAACCTTCCGGCAAGGCTAAAAAGACTGTCGCTTCAAAAAAGAAAGAGAAAAAAATTCTCCTTCCAAAAAAGTCGGCTGCCGCAAAGCCTGTGACAAAAAAGCCTGTGACAAAAAAGCCTGTGACAAAAAAGCCTGTGGCAAAAAAGACCGAATGACAACAAAGACTGTAAAAGGGAGAAAACCTCAGGAAAAGACAGGGGATACAAAAGACAGATTACTTGACCTCAAAAAGGCGCTTATCAGCAAAAAAGTAAGTATTCTGAAAGAGGTAAAAGAAGAGATATCAAAGTATGTCAGCGGAGACAATAAACAGCTTGTGGACACTGCCAATGACGAAGGGGACTGGGCCCAGGTAGATATCTCGGAAGACCTCAGCCTGCAGAGGCTCTCGGCCTACAGGAAATTGATGTACAATATCGATGAGGCGGTCAGGAAAATAGAAGAGGGAACCTATGGCATCTGTGAAGACTGCGGTGAAGAGATCAGCGAAAAAAGATTGCTGGTACTTCCTGCCGCAACTCTCTGCGTAGACTGTCAGGAAAACAGGGAACAAGTCGAGGCTTTAGAGGGCGAAGAATAATTAGTTTCTGTCCATAAACTCGTATCAGCTGTTCCGGCCAAAAGCCGTAGATTGCGGCAGCAGTCTAGGGTGCGTCTACCGGTCTGACTTCGCTGCCGTAGACCTCGGCAAGAATTTTGTCGGCGCCCATTGAAAGCAGTTTTTCGCCAAGCGTGATCCCAATTTTCTCAGCATCCTCAATATTTCCTTCAAGGTGCTCCTTTATGATCCGGTCGCCAGTAACGCTTCCCACAAGTCCGTCCATGACCAGCCTGCCGTCCTTGATGACAGCGTGTGCTGCAATAGGGACCTGACAGCCGCCCTGAAGCCTTTTGAGAAGGGCACGCTCGGCCCTGACGCATATCGAAGTCTCTTTATGGTTTAATGGGGCGATAAGTGAGTTGATAAACCCGTCATCAGTCCTGCATTCTATCCCGATAGCGCCCTGACCAATAGCAGGAAGGCTGACAGCGGGATCTATGATCTCGGTTATGCGCTGCTCCCATCCCAGTCTCTTTACTCCGGCAGCGGCAAGTATCATAGCATCGAACTGTCCTTCATCGAGCTTTCTGAAACGGGTCTCAAGATTGCCTCTGAGCTGAACGATTTTAAGGTCAGGCCGTATACTCAGCAGCTGAGATGATCTGCGAAGACTGCTGGTCCCCAAGTTGGCGCCTTCCGGCAGTTCCCTGAACCTTTGGACCTTGAACTTTGAACCCTCAAGAGGTGCAATAAAGGCATCTCTGGGGTCTTCTCTCTTGCAGATCACAGCAAGGTGAAGCCCCTGAGGAAATTCTGTCGGCACATCCTTCATGCTGTGCACCGCAAGATCGGCCTCTCCCCTGAGCATGGCCTCTTCGATTTCTTTAACAAAAAGACCCTTTCCTCCGACCTTCGCAAGCGGAACATCCAGTATCTTGTCTCCGGTAGTCTTTATCTTGTTTAATTCAACCTGGAGTCCGGGGTTCAAACGCTCCAGTTCAGACTTCACCCATTCAGCCTGCCAGAGAGCAAGTTTGCTGGCCCTTGTTCCTATAACAACTTTATTTTTTGTCATTATCTTCTCCATTTAATCCGTATAGTCTTTTTATGGTAGCTATCATGATGTCCCTGTCTTCAGAGTCTTCTCTCAGGGCAACAGTCGGCGCGTGGATAAGCTTGTTGATAATCGAGCTGGCCATGCCTTCTATCGCCTTTTTCTCCTTTTCCCCGATTTCAGGGAGGCGGTTGAGCAGCTTTTCCACCTCTTCTTTTTTGATCGCCTCGGCCTTTTCCCTCAGGGCTATCACCACAGGGACGGAATCAAGAGAGGACAGCCATCTTTTGAAAGTCTCGATCTCCTCTTCAATGATCTCCTCTGCCTTCTTGGCCTCTTTCTGCCTTTCAAGGATATTCGTATCCACAACCCCCTTAAGGTCATCGACATCGTAGAGGTAAACATTATCAAGGTCGTTTATCTCCGGGTCTATATTTCTGGGGACGGAAATATCAATAAGAAACACCGGCCTGTTCTTCCGCTCTTTCATCACCTTCTGCATCTGGTCTTTCATCAGGACATATTTCTGTGCGCCTGTTGAGCAGATGAGGATATCCATATGAGCAAGTTCATCCAGGTATTCATCGAACTTTATCGCCCTGCCGCTAAATTCCTTCGCAAGATTGCAGCCGGTCTCATATGTCCTGTTGGCAATAACAATATTTTTCACGCCGTTGTTTATCATATGTTTGGCAGCAAGCTCTGCCATCTCACCGGCGCCCAGGAGCATAAACGATTTCTCAGGAAGGTCGTCAAAGATCTTTCTGGCAAGCTCGACAGCTGCAAAGCTTATGGACACAGCGTTTTCAGCTATTTTCGTCTCGGTCCTTATCCTCTTGGCGACTGAAATGGATTTTTTCAGCAGCCTGTTTAGAAGGACCCCTGTTGTTTTCCTTTCGAGCGCGAATTCAAAGGCGTCCTTTAACTGGCCGAGTATCTGCGGCTCTCCCACCACCATTGAATCGAGGCTGGAGGAGACCCTGAAGATATGCCTCACCGCCTGCATGTCCATCATAGAGGTACAGCGCGTTATCGAGAGACTCTTTCCTGATCTCAAAAAACCGGACAAAAAAATCCTTTACTGCTTCGAATGCCTTCCCGACATCTTTAACAGTAAGATAGATCTCTACCCTGTTACAGGTAGAAATAATAATGGTTTCCCTGATCTCGGGGAGTGCCCTTATCTGGCGGATGCCCTCTTCAAGCTTCGGGCCGTTAAAAGCCAGTTTTTCCCTGAGGTCAACATCAGCTGTTTTATGATTCAGGCCAATAACTACTGTCTTCATTAGAATGAATGCAATCCTTTGAGGAGCAGATTAACGCCGAAGAAAGTAAAAAGCACAACACAGAAGCCTATGATAGAAAGTATCGCGGCCCGTTTCCCTCTCCATCCGACTGTAAGCCTTACATGCAGTACCAAGGCATAGATAAACCATGTTATTAACGACCAGACTTCCTTGGGGTCCCATCTCCAGTAACTGCCCCATGCGCTTTCAGCCCACAAGGCTCCGGTTATAATGGCAAGGGTGAGGAAAGGGAACCCTATCGTGATCAGCCGGTAATTTATCTCATCGAGTATCTGAAGGCTGGGCAGCCTCCTGAAAAGCCCGCCGATATGCTTTGACTTTACATAGTGTTCCTGGATCAGATACATCAGGCCTATGCCGAAGGCCATGGCAAAGGCTGCATCACCGATAAAGGCAAACACAGTATGTATGCCAAGCCAGTAGCTCTGAAGTACAGGGCTGAGAGGTTCGATCTTCCGCGGCAGCATGGAAGAAGAAAGCATGAGAATAAAAACAACAGGCATGATAAAAGCGCCCAGAAGACCGAGTTTATACCTGTATTCAAGATAGAAAAAGAGCAGGACTATGCACCAGGAAAAAAAAGAGGACGCCTCGTGCAGGTTCGCTATGGGGATATGTCCTGAAAGAACATATCTCGCAATGATATTGGCTGTATGAAAAGCAAAACCAACAACAACAAGGCTCAGCATTATCCTTGATGTGGTCTTGGTGCCCTTGAAAAGCTCCATGACGCAGACGATCATGGCAGCAAAATAGCACGTCAGCGCCAGTTCAAAAAGCATTATTTCCATCAGAAGCAGCCGAGTTGACAGTTTTTGATCTTTACTCCGAGTTCATCTGCAGCAGCGCCTACCTCAGGGTAGGGGATGCCGAGGTCCTCAGCTATCTTCCTTGCAGCAGCACAGGGGAGTCTTCCGTCAACAGCCTTTTTCATTATCTCTTGTCTCAGTTTTTCTTTCATATATCAGATCAGAAATTAATTTTAAAAAATCTGAATCTCCTTGATGCCGGAACCGTCGCTGCGAAAAAGCCTTTTTGTCTTCGAGATCTCCGGGAGGTCGGATTCATTTTCATATACGATAATGTCGGACATGCTGACAATCTCTTCAATGCCTGTTTTCCAGCACTCCTTCTGTAAATATTACAATATCAGGCTTCAAAAACTCAATCGCACTGTTGCCCTCGACAACAAGACCACAACAGAAAAGCTCAGTCCTCTGAAACAGTCTCTTCCCTTTTCACTTCTTCCTTGTGATTGCACTCTTTGTTGAGGCAGGAGTGTGAAACATTGCCTGCCTTGTCCCATTTTTCGACCATGAATGCAGCTCCGCATTTCGGGCATTGCTTGGGCACAGGCTTATTCCAGGTTGCGAATTTACATTCCGGGTAATTACTGCAGCTCCAGAAGGATTTGCCTCTTTTGGATCTCCTCTCCACTATATCTCCGTTGTCTTCAGGACACTTGACTCCGGTTGCCAGAGGTTTGGTTGTCTTGCACTCAGGATATTTTGAACAGGCAAGGAACTTCCCGAACCTGCCTGTCTTTAGTACCATGGGAGATTCACACTTGGGACATTTCTCATCAGTAGCTACAGCCTCTGCAGGCTGGGCTTCACCCTCCAGGGGTTTGGCATTCTTGCATTCAGGGAACCCTGTGCAGGCCATAAACCGGCCGTGTCTTCCCCAGCGAATTACCATAGGTTTGCCGCATTTTTCGCAGGCAGACTCTGTTTCGATATCAAGAGGTTTTACCTTTCCCTTAATAGCCAGGGCCTCAGTCAGCTTCTCATGAAAAGGAACATAAAAGTCCTTGACCACCTTGACCCATTTCTTTTTGCCGTCTTCTATATGATCAAGGTTCTCCTCCATGCTGGCAGTAAAGCCGATATCCATAAGCTCCGCAAACCGTTCCACCAGCAGATCATTTACCACAACACCAAGTTCTGTAGGGGCAAACTTTCCGTCAGTTTTCTGCACATATTTTCTGTCCTGTATCGTTGACATGATGGCAGCATAGGTGCTCGGTCTCCCGATGCCTTTTTCTTCCAGTGCCTTTACCAGGGTCGCTTCCGTATAGCGCGGCGGCGGCTGGGTAAAATGCTGCTTTGGCTCAATCTGTAAAAGCCTGAGTGTCTCACCTTCTTTTAATGACGGCAGGAGGGCCTCATTTTCATCCAGAATTTCATCTGTCCCTTCAGTATAAAGGGCCATGAAACCCTGGAACTTCACAACGCTGCCGGAGGCTTTAAAGACCGCATCTCCCTTGCAGCTGTCAGTATCACAGGATATCTCGAATGTGGTCTGCTCAATCTCCGCAGGCGACATCTGGCTTGCGATGAAACGGTTCCAGATGAGCTTATACAGGGAGTGCTGGTCCTTGCTCAGATACTGTTTTATCGCCTCAGGACTGTGGTCCAGATATGTAGGCCTTATCGCCTCATGGGCCTCCTGGGCCGAAGCCTTGCTCTTATAGACCGGCGGTTTTTCAGGGACATAATCCTTGCCGTATGTTTTCTCTATGAACTCTCTTGCAGCCTGCTGGGCCTCTGCCGCAATTCTGTTGGAATCAGTTCTCATATATGTTATAAGTCCTACAGAACCTTCTTCCCCCAGTTCTATGCCTTCATAAAGCTGCTGGGCCATCATCATTGTCTTTTTAGCGGTAAAGCGTAATTTTCTCGAGGCCTCCTGCTGAAGAGTGCTCGTTATAAAAGGAGGGGAAGGCATCCGTCTTCTTTTTTTGCGGTCAATCTTCGTCAGCAGGTAGCTGCCGTCTTTTAAATTCCCGACAAGAGCGTTCGCTCCGTCAGCGTTATTTATATCAACCTTCTGCTCATTGAACTTAAATAGCTTTGCCCAGAACTGCGGCTTCTTTGATCCTTCAAATTCAGCGTTGATAGACCAGTACTCCTCCTGCTTGAACGCCTCGACCTGACGCTCCCTCTCCACAACCAGCCTTACTGCTACAGACTGCACCCTTCCCGCGCTCAACCCCTTCCTGACCTTCCTCCATAAAAGCGGACTTAATTCATATCCTACAAGCCTGTCGAGCACCCTTCTGGCCTGCTGGGCATCAACCTTTTGCATATCTATCTCGCCGGGGTTCTTCATGGACTCGAGTACCGCGGACTTTGTTATTTCATTGAATTTTATCCTGTAGATCTTCTTTGTTTTGCCTTTGACCTCATCTGCGATATGCCAGGCAATGGCCTCGCCTTCCCTGTCAGGGTCAGGGGCTATGTAAATCTCCTCTGCATCCTTCGCAGCTTTTTTCAGTTCCTTGATTATCTTCTCTTTCCCGGGATAACGATATACTTCGGGGTGAAGTTATTCTCTATCTCAATGCCCATCTCCTTTACAGGCAGGTCCTTTATATGGCCGACTGATGCCTTGACAGTAAAGTCTTTGCCCAGGATTTTACTGATTGTTTTGGCCTTGGCAGGGGACTCGACAATTACCAGTGATTTCATTTTATACCCTTCCTGTCGTTTTTTTCAGTTACTAATTCCATACTATCCTTCTTCCTCCGGCAAAGATTAATGAAAATATCTCCTCTTTTTCACGCGAACTGTCTTTCATTAATATATAAGCAATAAGTCCCCTCAAAATGTCAAGTTCATCATCTTCGAGATAATCGTAAAACTCCAGGTTTTCCAGTTCCTCGCCGATATCCATGATATCAGTTTCATCATAATCCAGCGCTTCCAGTATCTCATCTGAAACGAATTCCCTGTCCTGGAGATCCTTGGAGATCATCTTCAAAATCTTTAATAGTTTTTTTGACAAAATTTTCACCTCATGCAATATAAAATCTCTTGCCGCTGGCCTGTTTTACAACCCCTTTGAGCTCAAGAGAAAGCAGCAGATTGAGCAGTTGGTTTACAGACAGGCCGCTCTCTCTGGATATCAGGTCTACGTGCCTGGGCTCCCTGGAAAGCATGGCGCACAGTCTGCTCTCTTCCCCCATCAGGGGAGCGCACTCTTTCTGTTTTATCCTGATATATCCCTTAAGCACCGGGGCAAGCTCCTCGATAATATCGTCAGTTTTCAGGACAATTTTAGCGCCCTGCTTTATCAATTTGTTTGTCCCCTCTGAATTACGGGAAGTGATATTGCCGGGCACGGCAAACACCTCTTTATTTTGCTCAAGGGCATAACCTGCTGTAATCAGCGAACCGCTGTTGTCTGTTGCCTCCACAACAAGGATACCCAATGAAAGCCCGCTTATCAACCTGTTTCTGCGGGGAAAGTTTTCCTTGTTCGGCATAGTACCGGGAAGAAACTCGCTCATCACACAGCCTGAGGATGCGATCCGCTCTGTCAGCCCCCTGTTTTCTGCAGGATAGCAGACATCAGGGCCCGAGCCCAGCACAGCGATAGTCCTTCCTCCTGCGGCAAGTGCGCTTTTATGGGACAATGTGTCTATGCCCCGTGCCAGCCCGCTGATGACCGTAAAGCCTGCTGAGGAGAGTTCTCCTGCAATCCGCTGCGTTACAGCTTCTCCATAAGCAGTATGTTTCCGTGAACCGACCACCCCGATTGCGAACCTGTCATCAGGATGATATTTTCCCTTCATATATAAAACTACCGGAGCATCTTCTATATTCTTCAATACATCAGGATAACAGTCCGCCTGATAAGGGACAGCCTCTATACCATTATTCTCCATTATGCCGATATATTTTTCGACCTCATCCCATTGGCTGAATTTCCTGATATTCTCAACGCGCTCCCTGCTTACCCCCTTCACTGACATCAGGCTGTCCGTATCTGCCTTAAAAATGTTTTCAGGGTTGCCGAAGGAGGCAAGTAATTTCCTGCTTGTAACCGGCCCTATGTCATGCACCATGGACAGGCCTATCCAGTGGCTTATATCAGACATTCCTTCCCCTGAGGGACCTGTTGGCCTTTAATCTCAGCGCATTGAGCTTGATAAATCCTTCAGCGTCTTTCTGGTTATACACGCTCTCGGCCTCAAAGGTCGCAAGCTTCGGATTATATAAGGACCTGGGGGCCTTTCTCCCAACAGTCATGCAGTTTCCCTTATAAAGTTTCAGTCGCACAGTTCCGGTGACATCCTTCTGGATCTCATCTATCATCTTCTGCAGGGCAATGCGTTCAGGCGCAAACCAGTACCCGTAGTATACCAGTTCAGCGTATTTGGGCATGAGCGAATCCTGAAGGTGTGTCACTTCCCGATCCAGGGTGATCGACTGGACAGCCCTCCTGGCAATATGCAGTATGGTGCCGCCCGGGGTCTCATATACCCCCCTTGACTTGATTCCAACATATCTGTTTTCGACAATATCCACCCTTCCTATGCCATGTCTGCCGCCTGTGTCGTTGAGTCTTTGAAGCAGCTTCGCTGGTGTCATCTTTTTCCCGTTGATGCTTACAGGGTCACCTTTTTCAAAGGAGATCTCGACATATTCGGCCTTGTCAGGGGTCTTATCCAGAGGCGCTATCATGGTATACATATCAGCCGGAGGCTCAGCCCACGGGTCTTCGAGTATCCCTCCTTCATAGCTGATATGGAGAAGATTCCTGTCTGTGCTGAAGGGCTTTGCCTTGGTTGCTGTCACAGGTATGCCATGTTCCTGAGAATACTCAATTAAAGATTCCCTTGAGTCAAATGACCACTCCCGCCACGGAGCTATCACCTTTATATCAGGTTTAAGCGCATAATAGGTAAGCTCAAACCGTATCTGGTCATTCCCTTTTCCGGTTGAACCATGTGCCACAGCATCCGCCTTTTCCTTCAAAGCGATTTCTATCTGCTTCTTTGCTATCAGCGGTCTTGCTATAGACGTGCCGAGCAGGTAGAAGCTTTCATAGACAGCGTTGCCGCGGAGCATGGGGAAGATATACTGCTTGACAAATTCTTCCCTGAGGTCTTCAACATACACCTTTGAAGCCCCTGTCTTTAAAGCCTTCTGGCGTACTTTTTTCAGGTCTTCACCCTGGCCCAAGTCAGCGCAGAATGCTATTACCTCGGCATTATACGTCTCCTTCAGCCATTCTATAGCCACAGAGGTATCAAGCCCTCCTGAATATGCAAGGACTATTTTTTTAACCATATTTACCTCCAAAAAGATTTTATAACGATTAAGAACATGAACTGTTCTTCAATAAATTCAAAGCTTATTATAGATAAGCAGCGGTTAATTAAGGTTTAAAAATAGCACAAAACCAAATTAAAAGCAAAATTTGCAAAACAGCGAAAAACACGCAATATGCCTGTATTTAAGAGCGCTTTAATGGGTACTTGGATATTCCCCGCACTCTTGCCGGAGAGAGTCTTCAACCTAAAATAGGCAGTTTAACCACAGAAGTCACAGAGATTAGAGATATAATAGGAGTTCACAGAGTTTTCTATCACACCTTTTTGGTTATTGCTCTGTGCCCTGTTTTTTGTTTAATAATCATGGTGTTATCTCTGTGTGCTCTGTGGTTAATGCGTTTAAGTTATCAAATTTCTAAACAATTCAATTGATATTTAATCTCAATTTCAATTAGAATAATCTCATGGAAAACAAGATTTTTCAAAATTTTCTGGGAGAAAAGGGGCTTAAACTTACAAAAGAACGCACAGCTGTGCTCAAAGAAGTTTTTTCGTTCCACGGTCATTTCGATCCTGAACACCTGTACCTGAGGATAAAAGATTCGGGCTCAAAGGCCTCGCGTGCATCTGTATACAGGACCCTGAATCTCCTTGTTGAAAGCGGACTGGTAGAAAAGGTCACTAGAACAGAAAAGGGCAATGTTTATGAACATACCTTTGGACATACCCATCATGATCATATGATATGCGATTTGTGCAGCAGCATTATTGAATTTTATTCGGAAAAACTCGAAAATCTTCAGGAAGAGATATGTCTTGCAAATGATTTTGACGGAAAAAGTCATACTTTGGAAATACGAGGGTATTGCGCTGAATGCAAAAAAATAAAATAACAGCTGAAGGCAAAAAGAAGTACAGCAGGATTGTTCTTGCAGGCAATCCCAATGTAGGAAAGAGTGTCATATTCGGACTCCTTACAGGCCAGTACGCAACTGTTTCAAACTACCCCGGCACAACAGTAGAAGTCTCTTCCGGCAACATCGAACTTGGCGGCAAGAAATTTCTGCTCATCGACTCACCGGGGGTGAACAGCTTTATCCCCATGAGTGAAGATGAACGGGTAACTAGAGACATCCTTTTAGGAGAGAAAAACGAAAATATCGTTTTGGTGGCTGATTCAAAGAACCTCAAAAGGGCCTTGATGCTCCTTATCCAGCTTGCAGAGATGGAACTCCCCTGCATACTCGTTCTGAATATGGAGGACGAAGCAAAGGCCAGAGGAATCGAGACAGACTGCAAAAAACTGGAAAACATGCTCGGAATCCGCGTCATCGAAACAGTGGCTCCACAGAGAAAGGGCATATCCAAATTAAAGGATTCCCTGCTCCTGACTAAAAAACCTGAAATTACATTGAATTACGGTGAGCAGGTTGAACATTTTGTCAATAAAATTTCGTCTCTTCTGCCCCAGGCCAATATTGCCAAAAGATCCATAGCGTTGATGCTGCTTGCCGGGGACACAAGTCTGAAAAGTTGGGGTGCCGCACATCTCAACGCTGAAACAATAGACAAAATCGAGGATATCATTGATGAAGCCCAGGCCGCGCTGAAGGAGCCGCCTGCAACTCTCTTATCGCAAAAAAGGATAACCTTCGCCGACGATATAGTTCAGGCAGTTGTAAAAAAGACGGGTCTGGAGGCAGGGCACATTTTAAGATGGATCGGCAAATGGACCATGCACCCTTTCTGGGGCATTTTTTCGCTGCTTCTTGTGCTCTTTTGTTTCTATGAATTTGTCGGGAAATTCGGCGCAGGCACTTTGGTCAATTTCTTTGAAAATGTGATCTTCGGCGAATATCTAAGTCCGGGGATTGTCAAAGTGGTAAAATCTCTCATCCCCTTTGTTTTTATCCAGGATTTTCTGGTCGGCAAATACGGCCTCTTTACCATGGCATTGACCTATGCCGTGGCAATCATCCTGCCTATAACCGCTACGTTTTTTATCGCCTTCGGATTTCTCGAAGACAGCGGGTATCTGCCCAGGATTGCTGTTTTAAGCAATAGTCTGTTTTCAAAAATAGGCCTCAACGGCAAGGCGGTCCTGCCGATGGTGCTTGGTCTGGGCTGCGGAACTATGGCAACCATGACAACCAGGATCCTCGAGACAAAAAGGGAGCGTATTATCGCAACGTTCCTCATAGCGCTGGCCATCCCCTGTTCTGCTCAGCTCGGGGTCATAATGGGCCTGCTCGGATCATATCCTCCAAGAATCGCGATCTGGTGGTTTGGCACCGTGCTTTTTGTCCTGCTCATGGCAGGCACAATCGCAGCAAAGGTAGTCCCGGGAGAAAAAGCTGATTTTTTCCTTGAACTGCCTCCTATCAGGGTCCCACGGATTGGGAATATACTAATGAAAACAGTAAACAGGATCGAGTGGTATTTAAAAGAGGCTGTACCGCTGTTTCTTCTGGGAACTTCGATATTGTTTCTACTGGACAAAACACATTCCCTGGAATGGCTCGAAAAAATCTCATCACCCGTCATTGTCACCCTGCTGGGACTGCCTGAGAAGGCAACAGGAATTTTCCTGATGGGCTTTCTAAGGAGAGACTACGGCGCAGCCGGCATCTTTGATCTTGCCAAGCAGGGACTTTTAAATGAAACCCAGATCACTGTCAGCATCATAACGCTCACCCTGTTCGTCCCCTGTCTCGCGAGTTTTTTCATGATCATAAAAGAACGGGGGCTCAAAACAGCCTTATCGATGTTCTCCCTTATCACAATTTTTGCCCTGCTTGTGGGCGGGACAATGAACTTTATCCTGAATCTCCTTTACTGACCGATTGATACTGAAAATACCCTGCGGTATAGACCGCAGAGCGTCTACTGAGATTGAATGTATATGTTACAGAGTCATCGCAGCATAGTTTCGCCGATCTCATCTTTTGGAAAGATCCTCGCTCTGTGCGATCGCTGTTGATTTGACAATGCGGGATTACAGAAATGCTGAACTGCGGTGATTCACATGGTGTAAATAGTTTTGAATTCTCTCAATCGACGAGCCTTCTTTTGACAGTTATTCGAAAACAAAGTTATAATTTTTGTGCATGAAACTGAAGCTTATCATTGTCCTTATTCTCCTCTCTATCCTGTTTGGCGGTATAGCCGGCGGGTATATTGCTGTCTCCAGGGGCGTTCCCTCCATAGAGGAACTGAAAAAATATAGCCCTTCCGGCGGAACAAAAATTTATTCTGACGACGATATCCTTATCGGGGAGTTGAAAATCGAAAAAGGCATATTCGTCCCGATCGATTCCATCCCTAAAAATATGGTCAACGCGCTTGTCGCTGTAGAAGATTCAAGGTTCTGGACACATAAAGGTATAGATTATATCGGCATTGCAAGGGCGCTTGCCACAGACATCATCCACGCAAGCTTCAGGGAGGGCGGCAGCACCATAACACAGCAGCTTGCAAAGGTGGTGTTTTTGTCCCCGGAGAAAACAATCAAAAGAAAATTGATGGAAATAACCCTTGCAATTAAGATCGAAAAAAGCCTGACAAAAAAAGAAATCCTTGAGCTGTACCTCAACAAGGTTTATTTTGGCCACGGCGCATACGGCGTTGAAATGGCGTCAAAAAAATATTTCGGCAAGTCCGCAAAACAGCTCAATCTGGGCGAGGCATCTTTGATTGCTGGCCTTGTAAAGGCCCCTTCTTCATATTCGCCTTTTAACAATCTGACAAAGGCCAAAGAGAGGCAGTTCACAGTCCTCTCCCGCATGGAAGATGAAGGGTATATCAGCAAGAAGGAAAAGGAAAACGCCTACAGGCAGCCCCTGAATTTGTCGAGTCTCAAAAAAAGCTCTGAAGTAAACGGCTATTTTACGGAATACGTCAGAAAATATCTTGAAGAAAAATACGGAGAAGATACTGTTTACAGGAGCGGCCTCAAGGTATATACCACGCTCAACAGAGGTATGCAGGAAGCTGCAGTGAACGCCGTACAAGCTGGCATAAGAGACGTTGATAAGAGGAGAGGATGGCGTGGCCCTATAGAACACAGGGACATTGATATTGACAGTGAACTGAAAAGCAAAGAACTCTCAACAACTGTCGCAGTGTCTCCCGGGGATATTTATTCAGGAGTTGTTCTGAAGGTCAATGCCAAAGAGGCCCTGATAAAGACAAGGGGGGTTATCGGCAAGCTTTCGCTCAATGATGCAACATGGGCGGCAAAGGTGCTGGACTCCAAACAAGGCACAGCAAAGATAATAAAAAACTTCGGCCTGACCAGTATATTGAAGCCAGGGGATATTGTAAAAGTAAGCATAAAAAGTGTCCAGAAGCAGACATTGCAGCTCTCCCTTGAGCAGGAACCAGAGGCAGAAGGGGCACTCGTGGCCATCGAGCCCTATACAGGGTTCATCAGGGCCATGGTGGGCGGCTACGATTTTTCGAAAAGCGACTTTAACAGGGTGCTGTTTGCGAAACGGCAGCCGGGTTCTTCATTCAAACCCATCATATACGCCGCTGCCATGGACAACGGCTTCACACCCGCAAGCATTATCAACGATGAACCCATAACTTATCCCGGTGGCACTGGAAAGGAATGGAGTCCGGAGAATGCAGACCATAAGTTTTATGGCCCTACGCGGTTGCGGGAAGCCCTTACTTATTCAAGAAACGTTGTTACAGTCCGGCTTGTGGATACAATGGGGATCGATGCCCTGACTAGCTTCACTCGGTCTGTTGGATTTTATGGTGATATGCCGAGAAACCTCAGTGTGGCGCTCGGCTCCTTCAGCATTACACCTCTTGAGCTGGCGATGGTATACAACGTATTTGCAAGCAATGGGATGAAGACCAATCCGGTTTACATTAAATATGTATCTGACCGGCAGGGCAGGATTGTGGAGAGCTGCGAGCCGAATCCTGAACAAGTTATAAGCCCCCAGACAGCCTTTCTCATCACCTCAATGATGGAGGATGTTGTGAGATACGGCACAGGATGGCGCGCCAGGGCTTTAGGCAGGCCGGTTGCAGGGAAAACCGGGACCACCAACGATTACAAGGACGCCTGGTTTGTAGGCTATACCCCTGATCTTGTTGCCTCTGTATGGGTAGGGTTTGATAATTTAAAATCAATGGGCGCCCAGGAAACAGGGGCAAGGGCAGCATCTCCGATATGGGTCTCTTTCATGAACAACGCGCTGAAGGGAGAACCGGAGAATTTTTCCAGTCCTGAAGGCATAGTAAGCTATTTTATCGATCCTGGGACCGGGCTGCTTTCACGTGATGGCTCAGGGCTTAAGGAATATTTCAAGGATGGGACCCAGCCCAAAGAGCTTGCCCCTTCAGAATCGCGGCAAAAGACATGGGAGTTAAAGGACCCGTCACAGTTTAACTTCGATTAAGCAGATCATACGGCACAGAAACTCCAGTCTTCAGCGTTAATATTGTGCATCCAGCCTTCTTAACATTAATGACAGAGCGGCTATATAGTCCCGGGAAAGAGCATAAATGGCTGTCATTGCGGCTTCTCCGCAATCCTTCCGAATGATTCCAGACAAGCTGGAATGACAATCAAAAGAAAGGGATTTGGTTAACTACGCCGGATTATTTTCTGAAAGGTTTCGTCGGCAGTTTCTTAGATATATAGACTATGCAATCCTCGCATAATCTTCCAGACTCGGTATTGCATATAGTCCTGTTTAATTCCCAGCAGGGCTTAGTATGATCTATATAAGCGGAACACTTGCTTCTCCGCTGTTCAGGGCACTGCGTAATATCCCAGCAGGGGGCATAATCAAGAAGTTTTTTTATGCCCTCTATACTGATCTTCTTATTATGGATAAGGTCTCTTAGACACCTGATCCATTTTATGTCATTTTCCGAATAATACCTGTTTTTATTCCGTCTGGCAGGCATAATCAAACCGTGCTTTTCATAAAGTCTCAAGGTCTGATCTGTAGTCCCTATTAACTCTGCGACAATGCCGATTGGATACAGAGGCATCGTCTTTTTTTCTTCTTCAGTTAAATCTTTTTTCATTTCTTTCCATTTGCTATTATTTGGTTGCATGTATTATGAAATAAATCTTCTAATAATTCCAGTTATTAATGCACTATTAAACTACAAAATGCAAGTTTTTGTTTTCCTTGTTATTTTTTGTTTTTTTATTTTTGTTTTATCTATTGACAATTGCCATATGCATATGTAATATTACAACGATTTTTCCTTAAGGAGGCTCATATGCATGAAGAAAAACTCTTAATGGACATTTTTATAAATCCGCATCAGGTCCCTCATTATGTCTCATATGCTTTTCTGGCTTCTATAATCCTGATTGTCGTGGCATTGCTCGTTAAAAGTTCTATCAAGCTTATCCCCAGCGGCATCCAGAATTTCATGGAAACTGTAATCGACGCGATACTCAACCTCTGCGATGAGAATATCGGCCATCACTGGGCAAGACATTTTTTCCCGCTGATCGCAACAATAGCCCTCTTCATTGCTGTTTGCAATTTCATGGGGCTCATACCGGGTTTTTCATCTCCTACAAGCAACATAAATACAAATGCTGCGATGGCGATCCCTGTTTTTCTGGCGACCCATGTTTATGGTATCCGCGTTCACGGGTTCGGCTATCTCAAGCATTTTGTCGGTCCGATCCGGTCCATATTTGCTCTGCCTCTGATGATGCTGATGTTCGTCATTGAGTTTATCGGGCATCTCGTAAGACCTGTTACTCTTTCTGTCAGGCTTTTTGGAAATATGGTAGCAAAGCACTACCTGCTTGCAGTTTTGGGCCTGCTGGCCCCCTGGGTCATTCCTACCGCCATACTTTTGCTCGGCGTGCTTGTAAGTGTAATACAGGCCTTTGTTTTCACCCTGCTCGCCACATTGTATCTTGCCGGTGCCGTTGAAGAGGCACATTAAATCAAAGTCCTTGAGAAAGGAGGAGAAAGAATGAAGAAAACTGTATCATTTATCCTTTTGGCGCTGTGTTTAGTATTCCTGCTTGCACCTGCTGTGTTTGCGGAAGAGGCTGCAGCAGCTGCTGCTTCACCTGCTGATGCAAAGCTTAAATACTATGGCATTGCGGCCCTTGCCTGCGGCATAGCTATCGGTGCTGCTGCATTCGGAACAGGTATCGGACAGGGTCTGGGCTTAAAAGGTGCAACAGAGGGTATAGCAAGAAACCCCGGAGCTTCCGGAAAGATCACAACCACTCTGATCATCGGTCTTGCCATGATCGAGTCCCTTGCTATTTACGCTCTGGTTGTTGCCCTGATTCTGCTTTTTGTGAATCCGTTCAAAATATAGACGGACAGCATATTAAACAAAAAGGCCATGTGAATCACATGGCCTTTTTTATTGCTTAAAAAATTGAGGGACTCGTAAAAAGTCAATCTTTTATTTTTTCATACATCCTTGCATTTTCAATCGCCATGCCGCCCTGCTCAGCCAGCGCTACGGAAAAGTCTATTTCATCCTGGCTGAAATTGCGGTACTCATCTGTAAGGAGCCTCATTATACCTATTATTTTATTACGCACAACAATAGGGACAACCAGCATGCTTTTTATTCCTTCTTCTTTTGCCTCATCCCGGTAAACGATCCCGGAGTCTGTCGTAACATCATAAATAGCCATGGGCTTGCCCCCCAGGGCGAAAGAGATGCTCTCTTCGGCATCGACAGGCCCTCTGTTTAAATACTTCTCACTGAGGCCGTAGGCGGCGACAAGCTCAAGTTTCCTGCCGGAGGAATCAAGCAGCCTGATGGTCGCGGCCTTTGTTTTCATGATTGCCGGAATTTTCTTCACGATCATATCGAGCACTTCATGAATATCCAAAGTAGAGCTTATAGTCTTTGATATCTCCTCCATGGTCTTCAGATACTGAATTTCCCTGTATTGGCGCTCATACATCCTTGCGTTTTCAATAGCGGTCCCGCATTGCTCGGCAAGAGCCGCTGCAAAGGATATTTCTTCATCAGTAAAGTTTCTCGGCCATCCGGTAAGGAGCCTGAGGACCCCGATAACCTTCCCCTTGGCCACGATAGGCAGGGTGAGCATACTCTTAAGGCCTTCTTCTTCAGCCTCTTTCCTGTATCTGAGCCTGGTATCAGTAGAGACGTCATAGATCGCTACAGGCTTTTCATTGAGTGCCTCGATGATATTTTCCTCTGTATCCACCGGGCCCCTGTTAATGTATTTTTCGCTCAGACCGTACGACGCAACAAGGCGCAGTTTTTTCCCTGTATCGTCAAGAAGCCTGATAGTGGCAGCCCTAAGGTTCATGACTTCAGGGATCTTTCTGACGATCATATTAATAACTTCGTTGACATCCAGGGTTGAACTGACCGCACTGGTGACTGCCTGAAAGACGTTCAGATACTCCCTTTCTATGGATACCATCTTTTCAAAGACACGCGCGTTGACGATCGCTATTGCGGCCTGCTCTGCAATGGCTGTCACAAACTTCAGGTCCTCCTCTGAATATTCAGTCGGCTCAGCAGTATACATCCTGAGCACACCTATGACCTCGTCTTTAAACCGCAGCGGGATGGAAAGGATGCTTCTTATGCCTTCCCTTTCAGCCTCCTTGTGATACTTCGCGCTACGATCTGCGGTGATATCATATATAGATACCGACTTGCCTGCCAGCGCGTCGTCAATGCTTGCATCGTATGCAACAGGCCCTTTGTCCGCGTAGCCCTGACTCAGGCCGTGGTATGCGGCAAGTTCCAGCTGGTTTGATTCCTTGTTTAACAGCCTCAGAAGACTTGCCTTGACATTCATCACCTTAACTACATTGGTAACGATAAGCTTTAATACCTCTTCCAGTGACAGGCTGGCACTTATCGCCTTGCAGATCTTCTGATAACTTTCCATATATATCTTTTTGGAAAATATCTTTTCAGCACAGGCAGGACACATTGAATGGGTAAAATCTCCCATTCCCTGGTCTGTCAGAAAGGCCTCCAGCTGTTCCCATACATCATTGTCATTGCGGATCTTCTTGCACCAGCCGCATATGGGTATGAGCCTCTCCATCTTCTGCACTTTAAGCTGAAAAGGTCTGAGTCCTGTAAAAAGTGAAATGTCCCTGAAAGTTATAATGACCCCTTCGAATTTCCCGTCTATGTAAAGGGGCGAGGCATGCTCTTCAACGAGCAGCCTGCTGCCGTCCTTCCTTCTTAAAAAAAGGTTCCTCTGTAACGGTTTTTTTGTTTCAGGGATGATCATTATCGGGCAGCCTGAATCGCAAAGACTATGGCCCTTTTCATCTTCATGACTGAGGAAAGCATCATAGCAGGCCCTGCCCACTGCCTCAGAAGATGTAAAACCGGTAATTTCCTCTGCGCCTTTGTTCCAGTAAACTATCTTCCTTCCTGCCGAGACAAAATAAACGCCATCGGCTATATTCTCGAGGATCCGGTTATACAGCTTGAGTCTCTTATTGAACATTCAGTTTCCTCTTCTCTGTAACAACTCAGGTGTTTAGGCTGAAGACTGAAGACTAAAAACCTTCTACCTTCAGTCTATCCATCTACTTAAGATACTCCTATTATCCCAAAAAAACTAACCAAAGAATCCTGAAAAACATTATAATTATACATGAAATACTTATTATTGAGCTGTCTTTCCCAATAAGCACAATGTATAATGAATTAAAAGAAAAGGCCCTCAGGGCCGCCCTTGAAGCCGGGACGCCATCTTTTTACACTCATCACAGCAAAGAACTGGAGGCGTCGCTTTCGTCTTATGCTGCCAACAGTCTGATACGGAAATGCAGGACATACCTCGATGAGTCAAAACTGCATCCTGCACATGGCCTATTCCACTGTGAAAAAGTCGCGCTTGAGGCAGGTGCGATACTGGCGATAGAAGGCAGCGCAATGGGGCTGGATGCTTTCGTCATAAGTGAACTGGTGCTGTGTGTCCAGATTGCAGGTCTTCTTCATGACATAAAACGTGCCGGGGATGACCATACCATAGCCGGCAGCAAAGAGGCAGCAGCCATATTGAGGGACTTTGCAATTAAAGAGCGCTATAAGGGCTATATTGTCTCGGCCATAAGAAATCACGAGGCCTTCAAAAAAGTATTGGCTTCAGATGACGAGTCAGCCAGGCTGATCAGCGATTCCCTCTATGACGCGGACAAGTTCAGATGGGGGCCTGATAATTTTACCGTGACCTTATGGCTGATCATAGAATCCGCGGGGATCTCTCCTGAGAATCTCTGTCACTGTTTTACTGAAAAAATGGAAGGCATAAAGAAGATCAAGGAAACGTTCAGGACAAAAACCGGCCAAAAATACGGGCCTGAATTTATAGATAAAGGTATAATGATCGGGAATGAAATATACCGGGAAATGCGATGCAGGATAGGCGGTCAAAATGATCTTGATAACTGATTTAACCAAAATAAATAAAAGATTCGACAGCAGCATTATCACCCTCGGCAACTTTGACGGCCTGCATCTGGGCCACCAGGAACTCATAAGGAAGGTCATCCTTCGTGCAAAAGAATCAGGCTGCCTCAGCATGGTAGTTACCTTCAGGCCCCATCCGCTGAAGATACTGGCGCCTGAGAAATGCCCTCCGCTTATAAGCATCTATGAAGAGAAGATCCAGCTGCTTGAAAAACTCGGGATAGATGTACTCGTCAAAATCCCTTTTACCCTGGATTTCTCGGCAATGGAGCCCCGCGACTTTGTGCATAACATCCTGGTTGACCTCCTGGGCGCAAAAGAGATATTCGTTGGCTACAATTACCGTTTCGGGAAGGGCCGTAAAGGCAATATCCAGATGCTCAGAGACCTCGGGAAAGAGCTGGGTTTTATTATCAGAGAGGTCGAACAGGTCTCCTTAAACGGAGAGGTCATAAGCAGCACGAGGATACGTCAGTTACTGATAAATGGCGAAGTGGAGCATGCGGCAAAACTGCTTGGCAGACCCTACACGCTCTGCGGCATTGTCGTAAAAGGGGATGGAAGGGGCAGAGGTCTTGGGCTTTCCAACAGCCAACCTGGCCTCAAGGCACGCGATCATCCCCAGCAACGGGGTATATGCCGTAAGGCTCTTTGTGAGAGACAAATATTACAACGGCATCGTCAATATCGGCATGCGGCCGACCTTTGATGCAAAGTCCCTGGCCATTGAAGTGCATATCTTTGATTTCGACGAGGACATCTACGGTGAGGAAGTGACCGTATATTTTGCCAGTAAGATACGGGAAGAAAGAAAATTCGACTCTGCTGATGCCCTGATCGGTCAGATAACAAAAGACATTTCTGCTGCAAAAGCAATACTTGCCAGAAACCCTGACTAAGTTGACCTAAGTCTCTGAAATTCAGCAGGCGCAAAGGTCAGTCATGATAACTTCGGGATTGATATTTCGGGGAATTGTGTCTTTAAAAGAGCAGGGACTTAATAAGCGTACAGCATAGATGTCTGCGCCACTTCTCTAGGGTTCGAAGTCTTTCGTGCCAGAACTTCGACCCTGTAAAGAAAAGGAATATGGGGTGGACTGTAGGTGCCGCCGCTCGCTGCCACAACGCCTTGCCCTACCAATGTCCCCGGATTAACAATACTGCCCGAGGTTGTATTCCCGGCAACTGTGTCAACTATCTTGTAGGTAATGGTATAGGCGCCGAGAATCAGGAAACCATCAGCATTTGCCAAAGGATTAACCGAAATTTGCAGATTTGCCGTGCCGGTATCCTCATCAACACACGAGCCGCCGCTGCCATCATTGTAATGCCCGGTAGGATTGCAGATCTTGTCACAGCGGCAGGACCGTGCCCCGGTATTATTATCTATATTATCGGTATAACTTGCGGTTAAAGTAGGATCTGCCGCGATACCACAGTTACATCCCGTACCAGAAGCAAAACCAAGAATCGCCAGTTCGCCCCTGTTTAAAATATATTCCGAAGTCAGCTCTGCTGCTCCGACAGCCGCCTCATCTGCCGTTGAGTAAAAGCGCATCGCGCCTGAGAGGGAAGTCCCCTGTGTCACCATAAAGATGAGCGCTGCTACCATGGCAAGACCTATGAGTGCCATAATCAGCACCAGCACCAGGGCAATTCCTTTTTCATTTCTAACAGTTCTCATTTTATTACCTCATACTATATGGCTTTGCCAAAATCGTATACACCTTCCAGTGAAAATTCCGAAGGCCGGCTGTAGCTGCATCAAAGTTGATTACTGTACCACCAACATCAGGGTCCGTGGCTGTTATCAATGCCGGCGAAGTATAATTTGCATCCCTCTGTCCTTCCTGCGCAAGGATGTATATTCTGACCTCTTTCAGCTGTGTCCTGGTATCCTCAGCCGACAGGGTTGTCGGCAGTACTCCCCATGCATCAGAAGCTCCGTCATTGTTTGTGTCCCTGCCAAAGACAACACGCATCTCTCGCACACAGTCAAGGAGCGGGAACTCAACATGGTTGCCGTCGGCTTGATTCACAGTTGCCTTATAGAGGATGCCTGTCCCTGCATCTGTAGAGCAGTGGGTAGGCATTGCTGCCGGCCTTTTTACATAATAGTCTGCCCGGTTGAAGGGCATTATTAAAGCAACAGATCCGTCATTTACGCCATAAAGGAGATGGGTCTCATATGAGTTTGCAAACGGTTCATAGTTATCATTGAAAGCAGCAAGACTGGAATTAAAGGCGGCAAAAAAAACTCCTCCGCTGGATACCAGCTCCCGTTGGCGGGACCCGACTATTGGTTTAATGGCAATAACGTTGTCTCCGTTTACTATATTATCGTACTGCGTATCCGGCGTCCACATAACAGGCGGGCTGTTCGCAGCGCCGTTGTTTGTGATATAGCTCCATCTCTGGGCAGCACGCACAAGACTAACGCCCGTTGCTTTAACAACTAACACATCCGAACTGTTCAGGGGGGGATTGGCAATGGCCGCTCCGGAGCCAAACACTATCGGCCTTGGCGGGTTTGAAGTAGAATCATTAAAAAGAGTATCGTCCCAGGTAGTCGAAGCGTCATTTACGGCCTCACTATATGTAACGCCACCGAGGCTCCACGGCAGGCCGTAGCCGGCCTGCTCCACATCCGCCTTGAGCATCTTGACTCCTATCAGGCCTTCTATATTAGACTCGGCAATCTTCGACTGCTGCTTGAACTGGCCAAGGATGCCGACAAAAAGGGTCGACGCAGCCACAATGACAAAAACAAAGACTGCCATTGTCACAATGAGTTCTACAAGCGTAAAACCATCCTGTTTCCTGAGCACTGTCATGATCTTCCTATGTACGTAACTATGGTATGTGTCATTGTTTCACCCTGCCAAGTCCATTGCGTAGTTATTGTGATCTGCTTGTGGTCGGTATCAAGTAACTGAATTGTTACATTGACAGTATAAGGAATTGTCGTATTTCTTATGGAGCGAGTCGTCAGGGCTGCAACCACTGTAAAGTTAGCAGGATCCGGGGTTGCGGGCGCAGCAGTAATAGGCGAGCGGTCGAGATCGTCAAAAGGCGCTGCACGTAACTGGGTCATGATGTCAGAGGTAAGTCTCGTTGCTTCGTCCCTGATCTCGTTACGCATGTTCGCACCGATCGATACAATCGACGCCTGTATCAACCCCATAAAGACAAGCAGGAGTATGACAAGCGCGATCATAACCTCAACAAGTGAAAAGCCTTTTTTGTTTATCCTATTTAGCATCGCAAACTCCGGTAGTAGTATTCCATTTCCCTGTGTTGATTCTTGACCGCGCCACTATAATGCAGTCATAGTCCGGATCTAAGGTAGAAGAATCCAGACGGACCGTTGCAGGATCTACTGGAGTAACGGCGGTCAGTGCCGGATACGTGATTATTCCACTCTGGTCGAACGTGATAGTACCCCCTCCGTCCCAGGTGATCACATAGTCAATGGTTTTGGGAAACGTCAAAAGAGCAGTATCATCATTCGCAAGATTCCCGTTTGTGTCAGGAATAATCCTGTACCTCCCTTTTCCCGCCGCAGGAGCAGGGGTATTAAAATCGGCAAAGTATGCAAAGCCTCTCGACATCGACCTGCCCCTGGCGTCCATAAGGTCAGTATAGATATCCTTAGTCGCCTTTTCGACTTTGTATCTCCCCTGCCATCCCACATAAGAAAAGCCAAGTGCAATAACAAGCACGCCGATAATGCCAACCACAACTATCAGCTCTGTAAGGGTTACACCTTTTCTGTTCATTTCTTCTTCATATGCAATATTTTATTGGTCGGCGCCGGAGGGACCGGCACGTTCAGGCTCTGGTCCATTGGCGGCAGTCCCGCCATAGGTGTTGAAGTCCGCCTGTTGCCCTGGGCATTGAAAGCACTGCTCATGTCGACCTCCTGTATTGCGCCTGTGGAAAGCTGGATAATGCTCTTCCCTTTCAGAATTCCTGTCCCTATAGAGCCTCCGGTATCATATCTGATCGCCCAGACATAGGATTTACCGCCGAAGCTGCAGATATCTGTCGACGGCTTCATTGTAGTAAAGAATACCACGCCTATCTGTGTTGCAAGCGGGTCGGTTATGTTCCGCTCAGCGCCGGACAAACCGTAGTTTGCCTGAAGGGGGATGTACCAGCCTTCTGCGTCAGACGAACCATTGACGCTGGTATTGCCGTAAATATCTGTCGAACCGTCAGTATTGGTATCGGACGCAGTATACGCAGCCCCAAGGCTGGCTTCAGATACCGTAGTTGTACAGGTTTTATCCAGTCCTGACGAAGAAAAGCACGGATCCACAATGCCATAAAGTCTTCTCGTGGCATTAGCGTCATCAACAATCTGCCCAATCTTGTAGAAGTATCTCCCTGTCCCAAAGTAGAGCCTTAACTTTTTTGTCTTGGTGTCCAGGAGTTTTGCGACGGCGGATGTAACAGGCCCGGTGGTTGCCATTACTTTCGAAACAGTCCAGTCATTCGGATCGAGGCTCTCCTTGGTCAACACACGTTTTACACCGCCGGTGTTCCATCC
This sequence comes from uncultured Nitrospira sp., assembly GCA_963813295.1. Taxonomy (GTDB): domain Bacteria; phylum Nitrospirota; class Thermodesulfovibrionia; order Thermodesulfovibrionales; family UBA6898; genus JAOUFP01. Next base: position 40,856 of record CAWEYN010000017.1, on the reverse strand, counting down.
ATCAAGAATGTTGTATTGTGTCGCATTAGTCGGGGTCAGCTGCCAGTTCGAATCCATTGTCGCAATTTTTGTGGATCCATCATAATTGACGATCAGTTTTGTCTCATGTATGCCGTCAGTCCTGTGGACGAATTTCCCGTTATAAAAACCGCTCGTTGCACTGGAAGCGGCAGCGAGTTTAATTGTATTGGATGTTGACCCTGCCTGGGCTGTGCTGGTGGCTCCAAGAGCATTCCTTAAAGTGTAGCCGAAATATATGGCGTCGTCTGAGTAAGAGCCGGGCGACGCACTGTCAGGGTCGACATCGAGCGAAGAATTGGCAAAGCTTCCGGCAAAGGCTCCGTCTTCACCTGCATCAATCTCCCGGAGCCTGGTGCCGGTCTTAAGGTCAAGAACATCAAGCATGATTTTCCCCTTCCCGGCTACCGGAAGACTATGCTCGGTCACACCAATGAACTGTTTTGAGCTTGGGCTTACATATCCTGACGGCCCTGATCCAAAGACAACAAACCACTTGCCGTTCGTGACTTTATTCTGCTTGCATGTTTCATCTGCTGGACAGTCTCCGTCATAGTCACAGCTTGTAGCTGTCTGCACAGAACAGTTCGACTTGGAATTGATCCTCACAATCGAAGGACCTGTTGAGGAAAGTCCTAAGGCCGAGTTTGCATATTCCCATAGGAGCGTTGGGCTTTCTGGATTTGTTATGTCGAGGGCGAAATAGGAGGAGTAGCCGACACCACTGATGGGCGTTGTAATGCATTCCGAACAGGAGGTGCCGTTGTTCCTGCACGCTCCGCCGTACCGCATGCCGCCAATCAGCACAGTGCGCCAGCTGTCACTGGTCTTATAGCAGTTCCAGTAGTCTGTTCCAGCCGCACAGTCTGAAGGCTTGTTGATACTGGCGTCAAAGATAACGGACGTCTGATCTATAGAGTAGAGATGACAGTAGTCCGGATCTGCCTGATACTGAAGGTATGGAAGCGCATTTTTAGGGATAAAGGTCCAGGCCTCCTGACCTACATTAGCATCTTCAATGCAAGTCTCTGAGCCCGGACAGTCAGCGCTGGTCGTACAGGTTTTAGTCGACGTGGCCGAACAGATTTTGCCGAGTACCGCTTTCCGGTCAAGCTCACTATAGACGCCGAAAAGCCCGAGCTTGAATGCATGCAGCATACCATCATTTCCTCCCACAAAGACCATCCCGCGGTCCTTGTAGGCTGCAGAAGAGTAGAATTGCTTATAGGTATAGTCATTATAGGTCTTATCGTACAGGTTCAAGGGGAGCCAGGAAACGATCTTGGGCGTTGAGTTTATGACGTCTCCAAGCTTCCAGGTGCCGGAGACATTTGTGCCGTCAATATCAACCGTGGTCTCCCTGCTCCTGACAGGGCTGATCGTGCTTATGACAACATCATCACTTCCCCGGATATAGCTGATCAGATTTGAAGCATCATCATCAGTGGCAACGTTAAGCAGGGGACGCAGTGTTGAGTTGCTCGTCGTTGCAGAAAAAGCGGTAAACGAACCTGTTGACGTGCCGTTTGCGTCATCGGCATTTGCATTGGTGTAAATCGTTCTTCCTGAATAGATAGTGCCTGAGTTATCGTCTGTCGGGGTCTTCTGTAAAAGGAGTTTTCCGGCCTCCCAGAGATATTTCAGGCTATCAATATTGGCAGTAGCATCAGCAGTTGTATTGTCCTTGATACTATTGCCGTCCGTATCTACAAAAAGGTTCATGCCGGTTTGCTGGGTCTGAGCGTTGAATGTATATTCAACGATCCTGTCTTGCGTAAGCTTCAGCGTTCTGTCAAGATCAGTGTCCTCCCTGATAGAACTGTTCCTCAGATTTGGATCAATGTAATACCACATATTAGCCAGGGTGCCTATCCATGAGACGCCTGATGTCGTCCCTGAAAATACACGCTTCGGATAAAAGATCGACTGCACTATATTGGCTCCGCTGCCTTCACCTGAGGCAAGGACCGACGCCGCTGTGCCTGATGAAACACGGGAAAGCATGTCCTCGATAGCAGCCTGCAGTTTGTTTTTTATTGCAGTGGCGTCTTCAGCATAGAAAAATGTATCCGCAACCCCGTCAGCGTCCTTGTCCCAGTCTATTGAGGACGCCGGCACAGCATTGCAGTTGCTGCCGGTGCCTGTGCCACCTTCGTCCAAATCACAATTCGTCGGATCTCCGGTTTGCTTGCCGGGATAGTTTGTTCTGTTAGAAGGCCATGTCTTGGTGGCATTATTAAAGCTGCCATAAATTGCTGTGTTTTCAAGGGCCTTCTGGCCATCAGTACTGACAAACAACCCTACTGTATACACTGCAGTCACCGAAGTTGTGCCATTACAGGTCCCCGGGGATACACAGTCTGCATTTAGCAGCACAGGTCCTGGTCAAATTATTGCTGCATTTTCCGGCATCAGCCACTGCTTTGGTATTGACAAAGCCCTTATGCATTTGGTATGCAGGCACTACAGGGTCAGAAGAACTATTTTCAAAACCAGTATTAATTGAGGTGGATGGATTGTTCCATAAGCCATCCGACATCAGAATTATAAAATTCTTTGAACATGACGAAAGCAGACAGCCTGGATCAGTCTTGCTTTGGCAGGTATACATTGGATTTTTCCATTTGTCGTTAGTTAACGCATCAGTATCCTGCGGGGCCGGGCCGCCATTCGAAGCATTATTTTGGGAATAATAAGCCTTGAGGGCCCACAGGGAAGGCCCTGTTGGAGTGCCACCCCCTGGGTCTGTAGAATTTATATTAGTGATCAGGTTCTGGAATGGATAGCCGGAACTGCTGTCATTTGTTGAGGTATAGTCTCCCACATAAACATTTTCATTTGTGATCACAGAAGAATCTTCATAAAAGACTGCGCCCATCCTGGGCACGACATCTGAGCCGGCCAACTCAAAAGCCAGAGCAGAATTAATCCGCGACCAGGGCGCCGCTACTTTTGTATCATTGTGGCTATCGAGCACACAGCCGCCCCGCACTGTATTGATAGTATTAATCTTTTGAGCATCACTGCAGGCGCTGCCGACCCCTGTTGGATTTGCTGCCCAGATCCTCTTGTCGCAATAAGCTGGATCATCATCTGATGAAGAGCATGAAGTTGGCCTGCCTCCTGTAACAGCCCACCGGAGCACGTCAATTCGCTTCATATTATTCCAGTTCAGATAGTTTCCGGACGCTTCGCTGCCGCAATCACCTGAGGTGACTGAGGTCGGTAACCCTGATGATGACCTTAAACTTGAATTTGTGCAGTACCAATTGCCGGCAGGACAGAGATTATTGGCATTATCAGGCTGGACCTGGGTTGAATTGTTGCAACTTGAAGGCTTGGTTGCGTTGCAGGTGTAATTATAGAGCTGAGAGCCCTTGCTGCAATAATATCTGCCTGTGGCGCAGGCGTTGATAGCCTCATTAGGCGGGAGCCGGCGGAGTCGCGCTGCAGCCTGAACTGCTGCTTGTCTTGCATAGATAAGTGTAGCTGGTCGTGCAGGTTGAACCTGATTCTTCATAATAGATGCCGTCGGCATTCAAAAAATAACTCGAATCAGGCGTGAAATATCCCTCATACACCGCCTGGGGACGCAGGTACCGCGGAGATGTGTTGCACACCCGGTATTGGATGTACATGTTGTTGTCGGAGAGTTACTGCAGTATCCATAAGGCATTGCGCCTGTGGCTGTGGCACAGATGCCTGTAGCCGGAACAGGAGCAGTACAGGTACCCCAGTTATGATCATGATGATGATGACCATGATGCTGACAATCATTATCGTCATTGCATTGGCGTCCCGGATCGAGGCTGCAGTATTTGCGTGAGCAGTCACCATTGTCATTACACTCATGGGCCGAATTGTTACTGCAGTATTTTCTTCGATCGCCTACGCGCCGAACCTTATATGCATCCCAACCCATACTGCCGCTGACATCTATGGAGAACATGACATTGGGCGGCACTACTGCGCTGACATATTGCGGGACCATACAATAATCTTCCATTGCAGCAGCAAAAACAGTTGATGCAGCGCCTGCGATAAGCAGGACTGCAAGCCCCAAAATTCCTACAGATAGTTTTCTTATCATCTTCCCGCCCTCCATAGATCGACTATCATGCCCACTTCTCTTGCCGGGCAGTGTTCACTGTTGATATAAAAATCTACCTTTTGACCTGTGGCGAGTTTGTATTTGTTGAGGTTATTGCCGAGAAAAGTCTTGGTCCCCTTGCAGCCCAGAGTGCTCACATCAATAACAACCTGGTTTAATTCATAGTCAACGTCCTTTACAACTCCGGTTAAATACAAATGCTCAATATTCTGTGCCTGGGCGGATACCGTTGTTATCATAAATCCAGCGAGCGCAATAAGCAGCATAGGCAAAAAATGAATCAGAACTCTTCTCGTTTTTTGGAATAGCATATTTCTTTCCTCCTTGATAAGTAAAACTGCTTACAACGAATTAAATTATAACTCACTTTATATAGCAAATCGCATGCCATGGAAAAATAAAAACAAAATAATAAAGTTGATTAAAATCAAGCAGTTCTCAATCTGACGGTATAATAGTGTTTTCAAGAATATGTACCTTACTTCTTAATTGTGTAATCAGTTACACAATTTCCTACTGTTTGTTCTTGCTGCTGTCCAGTATCTTCTGCTCCTCTTCGTTGAGTTTTTTGACTTCTTCATTGAATGCATTGATCCGGGTTTCGAGGTCTGAAATACTGTTTTTTAACGCATCTAACTGCGCCTGGTTCCTGATTACCTCCGTATTCTTCACATCGTCGTGGAGTTGCTGTCTCTCCTTGATTAGCTTTTCACGTTCCTGCTGAAGGACGAGTTTCCTCTGTGTTATCTGGTCAAGCCTTTCTTCCTCTTCCGGCTTCAAGGTCCCTTAATCACAGCTCGCCCTGGGGCTGCTTTTCAGTGCCCTTCAAGTCTGCTTCAGGTTTCACAGGTGCTTTTTGTCCGGATGCAGCCTCCTGCCCTGTCTTCTCTTCAGGGACTTGCTTTAGAGAGCGCTCTATGGTTATCCCCTTGATATCCAAAATGTCCTTCTGGTCGATCTCAAACGTTCCGCCCATCTTCTCACAGATGAGCTTGCCGTTTAGAGTCCCTGCAACTGTCAGCGATAATGTCCCTGCCGTTTTTGAGGGATATTTTGACCTCGGGAAGGCCTGCAGCGGAAAAACAACCAAAAACGTAAAAATAATAAGTGTAGAGATTTGTATTGATTGTTTCATTTCCAGACTCCTTTCGCTTAGCGTTTTAAAACAGCTCGATTATTGTCCCGATATCTCCTAATTTTACAAGTTGCAGATAATAAATCAAAAAACTCAGTTAATAATTCTCCGAAGAGATCAGTTGTCCTTAGAGATGTCAGTTAGGCACAGTCGTCGAATAAGTCGAGATGATGACAAGCCTGAATGGATGTCCCGCTTAAGCCTGCAACACTCGAGAATTGACTGCGACAAAACGAAATGTTCGATCATTACATAATATCCTCAGGTGAACATCAGCGCTGCAAGGATCATTCCTTTCTCATACGCTGCATGTTATTTTTTGACACAATTCTCTGCCTTACATTCGCCATCCGTTGTCTGCTTTTCAGCTTCCCCATAATTATCCTTGTCTGGGATATTACAATGCAGTCATAATCAGGGTCATTATCAGTAAAAAAACAGATTGTTCCGCTTCGGCTGAACGATTCCCCTTTTGTCAAAATTAATTATTTTGCCTGCAAAATTGTTTGTTATGGGATATTCAACTGTTTTTGGGAATGACGGAAGAAATGTGTGTCCGCCGGCATCAATTATTCCGTTTGCATCAGCATCCCCTTCGCAATCGCCATTTGTGTCTTCAGCTATCCTGTATGTTCCATAACCAGCAGGCGGCGCCGGAAAATTAAAATCCACAAAATGATCACAGTTTCTTGTCATTGCCATACACCTTACATTCATCAGGTCAGCATAGAGTTCTTTTGTGGCCTTTTCGACTTTATACTTACCCATCCAGTCAGCATAAGAAAAGCCAAAGAGCACGGTCAGGCTGCCTATGATCGAGATAACAACTGTGAGTTCTGTCAGCGTTATGCCCCTGTTGTTCATTCCTTCCTCAGGTGCGCTTGCCTTTCGGTGGCCACTGCCAGAGACAAGCAACTGCACACATTCATACGTCAGCATCCTGAATAGATCTTTTTTATGCATATAACCCTCCATTTATCTGCAAAAAAATAATCAAATATTTCAGTTCTTTCGTGACAAAATGAAATCCATATCAATAAAAGAAAGTATCTATGCCCCCTCACATAGAACCTTGGAAGTAAAGGCCTGATGATGTAATATTCTCATGCTTAGCAATGCTCATGCCAAAGAGCCGGAAGCTGGAAAGCTTGTAGAAAAATCATGATTTTCAGCAATATAGAGGCTTTGAGCAAGAGGTTCTTGGTACTACGGGGTAGTTTCTATGAAAGCAGGCGGCAAAAGCCTCGGAGCAACAGATAAACTTTACCTATTACCATGTAAACTTTACCTAATTAAATTTGTGTTGCGACAGCATGTTTCTCTGAAATTTAGAGGCAAAAGCCTCGGAGTACCGGTCAGATGCCGGAGTGAGAATGTCCTCCCCACGGATTCGCCGAGGCGAAAGCGAGAGTACATATTTCGCCTTATTCTTATCAGTTTATGAATTATGTTGCTAACCTTCCTATAACAACCTCAATGGAATCGCGGGTCCCTTTTATAACAGGTTGATCTCTATCCTGTTTTTCCAGCCTTCTTTCATTCGGATATGAAAATCCTACTTTTCCTTTTTCTGCGGATTCATCACCATATCAATAATCGCCTTTGCGTCCCTTCCTCCAATAACAACCATGCCGTCAGGCATGATCATGGTCGGGGTGCCTGTTATGTCAAGAGCCTTTGAAAGATTATTGTTGTCCTCTACGGCCTTTGTCTCGCACGTTGGCTTTGGAATCGGTTTCTGATGAAAATTATCTTCCAGCAACTGGAGGGACTTGTTGCAGAGGATGCTCTCTGCCTTCCAGCGGGCGTCGACATGCATGGGCAATGCAACCAGCTTCATATAAAAGGCTATGTCTTTATTTTCGGCTATGACCTTTTTCAGTTCATCGTGCAGCTTCCCGCAGTAGGGACAATCAGGGTCGGTAAAAACAATCACTTTGTAACGGGCGTCCTTTTCACCCAGCAGCAGGGCGTTGTCAACGGGAATAGTTGAAACATCAACATACTTCCGGACCTCGCTGTTTATTTTCTGAAGGCTTTCCTGGCTTTTGTTAGATGCTGTGTCTATCTCAAAGATAGGGCCGCCCACAACGTATTTCTTCGAAAATCCGATATACATGATCCCCTGCTGGCCCTTGTTATCAAGACTGACCTCCCAGAGTCCCTTGAGCGGGCTCATCTTGATATCGATCACCTTTGCCTCAGGGGCCTGCAATTTTGTGAATATCTGCTGGACCTCCTGGATGTTCAGGGTATGGCACTTCTGACAATTTTCCTCGCAGCCGCCAAAGGCAAAGACAGGCGAGACATAAATAACAGAAGACAATAAAATAAGTGTTATAAGAAGTTTTTTCATAATCTGCTCCTTTTTGGTTTATACCGGCTAAAATTCCCTGTTATTCCTGCTTGTCAGGAATCCTTCCTGCTCTGTCGAGAAACGGTTCGGGACTCGTCAGGAAAGATCCCGGAAAAGCCGGGATGACAAAACAATGTAATTAGATCGTCTACTTGTTCTCTTTAAAGTATTATACAAAATTTGTACTCAATCTGACATGCTTCTCAGCGCTTCACCCGCAAAACCCCTTCCATCTGGTTGATTTTCTGGATAAGTGTCTTCAGCTGTGTGATGTCCTTTATCTCCATGATAAAGGTAATATGGCCTCTTTTGTCCTGGGTCGACATGGCCTCAAGATGGCTGATATTTATGTTCAGGGAAGATATAAGCGCGCTAAGGTTCGCCAGGATACCGGGCTTGTCTATAGTCTCGACAAAAAGCTTTGTGAGCGCGGTCGCGTCTCCGGAGGACTGCCATTCAACATCAACAAGCCTCGCATCTTCACCGGCAATGCCTTCCGAGGTTAGGGCAGTCCTTGCGGTGGATCGTGACCCCCTTGCCTATCGTAACAAACCCGACAAGAATGTCTCCGGGGATGGGATAGCAGCACTTTCCTGTATGGTACAGTATGTCGTCTATCCCTTTAATGCTGATGCCCTTCTGCTCTTTCTCCTTTTTCTGTACCTTGACGACCTCAACCTCTTCAGCAGGCTTCTCCGGCATCAGCCTATTGACCACCTGATGGGGAGATATCTTGCCAAACCCGACAGCCACAAACAGTTCCTCAAGGGAATTGATCCCCAAGGCCTTTGCAACGCGGAGGATTTCATCGGATTTCATCAGGGCATTGCTCATGTTATGCCTTCTAACTTCGCTTTCAAGCAGTTTGATGCCGAGTTCCACACTCTGGGACCTCTCTTCAGTCTTTATCCACTGTTTTATCCTGTTTTTCGCCCGCTGTGTTACAACAAATTTCAGCCAGTCCCTGCTGGGGCCGTGACTAGGGGATGTTATAATCTCGATGGTGTCGCCGTTTTTCAGTCTGTATTTAAGGGGAACTATCTTGCCGTTGATCTTTGCGCCGACACATTTATGTCCCACCTGGGTGTGGATGCCATATGCGAAATCAACCGGGGTAGAGCCGATCGGCATCTCTTTTATCTCACCTTTGGGGGTGAAGACATAGACAACCTCAGGGACAACCTCTCCCTTTACAGCCTCAAGAAAGTCCATTGCATCAGGCGTATCTTTCTGTCCCTGGACAATGTCCCGCAGCCAGGAGATATATTTGCTGCTCTTTTCGTCAATGACACCCTTTTCCTTGTACTTCCAGTGCGACGCAATCCCCTCTTCCGATATCCTGTGCATCTCTTCAGTCCTTATCTGGAATTCCACCCGTTCGCCCTTCGGGCCTATGACGGTTGTATGCAGCGACTGGTACATATTGGACTTCGGGACGCCGATATAATCCTTGAACTTCCCGGGGATAGGTGTCCACAGGGAATGTATCATGCCGAGTATCCCGTAGCAGTTTGCCTTGGTATCAGTCAGTATCCTCAGCCCAAGGACGTCGTGTATCTCTTCAAAGGTGATCCTCTGCTGCAGCATCTTCTGGTAGATCCCGTAGTAGTGCTTCACCCTGCCTGAAACCTTGCCCGGCAAACCTTCTTCCTTGAGCTTCTGATTCACCAGATGTGTGACTTCCCTGATATATCCTTCCTGTTCTTCCTTTCTCCTGGCGACCTTCTTTACCAGTTCGCTGTATAGCTCAGGCATGAGATATTTAAAGCTGAGGTCTTCAAGCTCTGTACGCAGCCACCCGATACCGAGCCTGTTGGCTATGGGCGCGTAGATCTCAAGCGTCTCGGCAGCTATCCTCTGCTGTTTGTTTTCAGGAAGGTGCTCGAGGGTCCGCATATTATGGAGCCTGTCGGCAAATTTTATGAGTATGACCCTTACATCCTCTGACATCGCAAGCAGCATCCTGCGGAAATTCTCTGCCTGCTCCTCTTTCTTTGTCTTGAATTCCACCTTTGCGAGTTTTGTCAGAGAGTTGACTATAAATGCTATTTCATCACCAAAAATCCCTTTAATGTCTGCTATGGTTACAATGGTATCTTCTATGGTATCGTGGAGAAGTCCGGCAGAGATGGAAGGCACGTCCATCTTCATATCAGCAAGAATATAGGCCACTGAAAGGGGATGCTTTATATACGGGGAGCCTTCACTTCTTTTCTGGCTGCAATGCGCCTCTCTGGAAAAGTGATAGGCGTTTTTGAGGATCTCCAGGTCAGCGTCCGGGGTATAAGACTGGATCTTTTCTATAAGACCTTTCAGTGACAACATTTCACGCATGGGCTTATTATACAACTTTAAAGGCAGCTATGAGTCAATGAGTAATGGGTAACGCCAGAGTTTTTCCTATTCACTATTCACTATTCACTATTCACTTTTACGTCCCGGTCTGATTGCCTTTACAATAAGCTGGAGGCATCTGCTGTTGTTCCAGTCATTGACAGCAGGCGTGAAGACCGCGTCTGCAACAGCTGAATCCTGCAGTTCCTCCAGAAGGCCAGCCATATCAAAACCTATGGCCTCCAGAGAAAAGGACCCGCTTTTCAGTCTCATCTTGAGGTGCTTGTTCCCAACTATTCTGGGACTGACAACCTCAAGTCCTTTGGCCCCTGCAAGCGGTTCAGGGTTCCCAAGACCAAAAGGCTCAAGCAGGCTGAACTCCTCAATAAGCTCATGGGTCACTTCAGACAGTCTGATATTGGCATCAATTTCAAGGACCGGCTGCAGCTCAGACTCATTGAGGCAGCCTTTAACAATCCCGCTGATCGCATGTTCAAAGGCAGGCAGATCTTCAGCTTTCAGCTTTATCCCTGCTGCCTGTTTATGCCCTCCGAAGGACAACAGAAGATCGCTGCTTCCGGTCAGCCCTTTACAGATATCAAAGGAAGGTATGCTCCTTGCAGAACCCTTTGCAATACCGTTTTCCAGGCTGAATATAAAGGCCGGCCGGTAAAATTCCTCTGCTATCCTTGATGCAACAATCCCCAGCACTCCCTGATGCCAGCCTTCCCCTGCAAGGACGATTGCTGAGGCCATGTCTGTTTCCCTGAGCCTCTCAAGGGCCTCCTGGTAGACCTCTCCTTCAATCTCCTGCCTTTTCCTGTTGAGATTGTCCAGCCATGAACTCAGTTTCATAGACTCTTCTTCAGATTCCGATATCAGGAGCTTCACAACATCCTGTGAATCTGCAATCCTGCCTGCTGCGTTTATCCTCGGCACAAGCGTAAATGACAGACGGCCTGCCCTTGTCTCTTTGCCGCTCAGGCCTGATACCTCTTTGAGCGCCCTGATTCCAGGCCTTGAGCCGGCCTGGATAAACTTCAGACCTTCTTTAACGATAAGCCTGTTCTCCCCTGTTAAAGGGACGACATCTGCCATTGTCCCCAGGGCAGCCAGATCAAGCAAAGGCAGGACATCATCTCTTGAATAAGGCAGCCCTCCTTCCATTGCCAGGGCCTCTGCAAACTTGAATGCAACGCCTGCTCCGGAGAGATTGGAAAGTTTTGAGTTATGAGTTTCGAGCTTTGGATTAATAACTGCTATCGCGTCAGGAACCCTGAAAGGGTGAGGGGATATTGATGGTCTTTCTTCCTCATTGCTCATTGCTCTTTGCTCTTTGCTCAGAGTTGGCTCATGATGGTCGGTTATAATAACATCAATCCCGGCCTTATCAGCACAAGAGACCGCCTCAAAAGAGTTTATGCCGCAATCAACTGTTATGATGAGTTTTACGCCGAGCTTTTTTGCCATATCCACAGCAGGATTATTGAAGCCGTAGCCATGCAGCATCCTGTTGGGGATGAAATAAATGGCATCAAGACCGATACCTCTGAGGGCCTGCAGCATTATCGCTGTTGCAGTGAGTCCGTCCGTATCATAATCGCCATGGACAAGTATCCGCTCATGCCTGTGCAAGGCAAGTTTCACCCGGGCTACAGCAGCCTTCATTGACGGAAGTTCAAAGGGGTCGGAAAAACCTGTTATTGAAGGATACAGGAAATCATTGATATCTGAGACTGTCTTTAACCCCCTGTTTATCAGGACCTGGGCAAAAACAGAGGAAATGGAAGCTGCCTTTGAAAGATATCTGACATATTCAGGATTTGTCCTGTTTATGAGCCAGCGGCTATGCATAAAAGACCGTGGCAGATAAGACGTGGCGCGCAGTGAGTTGATGAAAAAGCTTCACTGATAAGGGCTTCCCCTTTCTTCAACCCGTTACGCGTCACTAATCACCCGTCACTTCTTGACAAAAGAAGGCCTGTTCTTTTTCCAGAGGAGCAATATCGGGCTCGCAACGAATATTGAGGAATAGGTGCCGATAATAACTCCCAGCAGAATAATCAAGGCAAAATCATGGATAACCTCACCACCGAGAAAAAAGAGGGCGGCTGCAGCCATAAATACAGTCAGGGAGGTTATTATCGTCCTTGAAAGGACCTCGTTGATACTGTTATTGATGACGGTTGGCAGAGGTTCCTTGAATTGCGTCCTGAGATTTTCCCTTATCCTGTCGTATACGACCACTGTATCGGTCAGGGAATAACCTGCTATGGTGAGAAGCCCGGAGACAACGATAAGATTTATCTCCTTGCCCATAAGATAAAAGATGCCAAGGATTGCAAGGACATCATGGAATGTTGCAATCGTTGCACCGACCCCGAATTGAAACTTGAACCTTATGGCGACATAGACAAGTATGCCGATGGAGGCATATATGATGGCCTTCACTGCATCATTCCTCAGCTTTGTCCCGACCTTAGGCCCGACCGCTGTTGTAGCATCAACAGTATATTTATTGTCCGGCAGGTGTTGGTCCAAAGCAGTAGTGATCGAATCAGCTATCTTTGTAAGGTCCCCATCGGACCGTTTTGTCTTGATCAGTACCCTGCTTTCTGCAGGGATGTCCTGAAGTTCAAAGCCCTTTATGCCGCCTGCACTCCAGCGCAGTCCTGACGCTCTGAAGGTTAACAGGCTTTTGGAATCGCAGCTGGACCTCTGTGCCTCCGGCAAAATCAATACCCATATTTGCCTTGCCTGTGGCTATCTGTATAATCGCGATAATACCGATAATCGACAAAGTGCCGGTAACAAGAAGGGTGATATATTTTTTGCCGATAAAATCTATATTGGGTTTTTTTATTAGTTCTAACATCTCGCCTCCTATATGCTCAACCGCTCAATTTTATATCTGCTTGTGATTAAATCAAAGATCGATTTTGTGCCTATCAGTGCTGTAAAAAGGTTGATCGCAACACCCAGACTAAGCGTAACGGCAAAACCCTTGATAGGACCTGTGCCGAACTGAAACAGCACCGCTGCAGTGATCAGCGTTGTCACATGAGAATCCAGTATCGTGGCGAACGCCTTATCGTAGCCGGAATCTATTGCCGAACGCGGCGGCTTTCCTGCCCTGATCTCATCCCTTATCCTTTCAAACATAAGGACATTTGAATCAACCGCCATACCAATAGCCAGTATGATCCCGGCAATACCAGGGAGCGTCAGGGTCGCGTTAAGCGATGCCATTGCTCCAAAAAGAAGGACAATATTCAATATGAGCGCAAAATCAGCTATCAGCCCTGACCCCTTGTAATAGATCAGCATAAAAATTATCGTCGCAAGCGTCCCGACAATACCGGCCAGTTTGCCTGCATTGATCGAGTCCTCTCCGAGTGATGGGCCGACTGTGACATTCTGGAGCATCTTCAGGGGGGCTGGGAGCGCGCCTGCCTTCAATACAATAGCGAGGTCCTTGGCATCATCCATGTTGAAGTTCCCTGTAATCTGAGCGCTTCCGCCTGCAATCTTTTCCTGTATGACAGGGGCCGAATATACCGTATTGTCCAGGATTATCGCCATCCTCTTTTTAACATTTGCGCCGGTCACCTCTTCAAACCTCCTTGCACCCTCCTCATTGAAGGTTATCGAGACATAGGGCTCGCTGAAGCGGGAATCCAGACTCACCTTCGCCTCACTCAAAAGGTCGCCGGTCATGACCGCCTGTTTCTTCAAAAGGATCGGCTCTTTTCTCACAACACCGGTCTCCCGGTTCACCTTTTTCTCAAATAGTATCTCATCACCTTCGGCCAATTTGTCTGCAAACTGGCTCAAAAGGCCTTCTTCTTCGCTCGGCGCTACTGACTGGGGGAGCTGGGCCGCGAGCGGTGATTCTTCATCCAGAAGCTTAAACTCAAGTTGGGCTGTCTTGCCTATGAGGTCTATCGCCCTTTTAGGGTCTTTGACGCCAGGCAATTGCACAACTATTTCGTTATCTCCCTGGCGCTGGATCGTCGGCTCGGAAACCCCGAACTGGTCTATCCTGTTTCTGATAGTCTCAAGGGCCTGGTTGGCTGCATTGTCCTTGATGGCAGCCTTGTCTTTCTCACTCATTGCGAGGACCAGGTTCTGGCCTGCAGAGACCGTGTCCAGATTCGGATAATTTTCCTTGATCAGCGTTGATATCTCCTGGCTCATCGGTGATATTTCTATATGCAGGCCGTTTCTCTTGACCTCTGCCTGCAATTTCTTTTTTTGAAGGGCCTCTTTTATCAGGTATGTGAATCTTTCAACAGATGCCTCAACCGCCTTGTCGCCTTCCACCTCAAACACGAGATGAAGTCCGCCCTGAAGGTCAAGACCAAGGACTATACCCTTGCTGGGCATGTTCTTTTTCCATACGTCAGGCATAGACTTAAAAAGAGGTGTGTTGGGAAGAAAGAATATCACCGCAATAAGAACGGTGAAGCCGATAAGTGCGAACCTCCATAGTACATTTTTTTTCATGAATCTCCTCCACTCAAAAACAAGAATTTATCAAAATCGAAAACTATTGGCGTTTAATTACTCTTTAATCAATAAGAGGTAATTGAGGGAATTCCCTTCTGCGTAATTATTCTTTATATAATATAAGACATAAAACGAAGTTATAGATTACTCATCCTCGGATTGTCTCAGCGCAACAATGTACCCCTTGCCGTACTTGACCTTCACGTTCTCTGCAATCTTCACGACAACCGTATTGTCCTTCACCTCTTCCAACACTCCGTATTCGCCTCCTGAGATGATTACCTTGTCTCCCTTTTTCAGGTTGTCCAGCATAGCCTTCTGTTCCTTGGCCTTCTTTTGCTGGGGCCGAATGAGCAGAAAGTAGAATATTACAAATATTATTACAAGGGGAAGAAATCCCATTAATCCGCCTCCCTGTCCCTGTCCTGCCTGCGGGTTCGCTCCCATAGCATAAGCCAATCCTGTCATCATCTGCACCTCCCTGAATATATGGTCTGCTAATATACCTCCTTTGCCGGTTTTTTATCAAGGGCAGGAGATCCAGGAGCCCCCATTTCTCAAGGCAGACTTCGACCACTTCGTTTTTCCCTTAAATTACTCGACGCAGGGAACAGACTTTTGGTGTTGTCGAATAAAGATTCACTGGAACAATCCCGTGCTGTTGTCGAGATGGGCGCTGCGAAGCATCCATGATAATTGAACAGCGAACTGCAGATAGAGTATACTTAACTGGTCTTTTAGATTTTTTGGGATGCTTGAGCCTCTGAGTAAACGTTGGGAGAAGTCAATGTATAAGATAATATTGCCCATTCTGATTGTTTTTTCCATGATCTGCATGACATCAAACTTTGCATTCTCTGAAGTGAAACTGACACAAGGGCAAACGGTTTATGTGTCTGCTTACCCTCATGTTTTCATGGGGCCCCGCGAACACATCTACGCTCTTGCCGTTACACTTGTGATACGAAACACTGATATCAGCTTACCTATCTCGGTCACCACAGTTGACTACTATGACACGCAAGGCAAATTAACAAAAAAATTCCTGAGCAATCCCGTGACCCTCAATCCCATGGCATCTACGTATATTCACATCAAAGAGAAAGACACCAGCGGGGGTATAGGTTCGAATTTCATAGTCAGGTGGAAGGCTGAACGAAAAGTCAACACTCCTGTTATCGAGGCTGTCATGATAGGCGAGAAGTCCGGGCAGGGCATCTCTTTCATCAGTCCTGGTCAGGAAATCAGCGAATAAAGCATATCAGGAGACAATGGAATTCCTGAAATTATTAGAAGTTATCTTTATCGCTTCTGCAATAGTGGTATTTCTGCTGCACAAGCTTAAAATCCCATCCCTCGTCGGATTTCTTGTTGCAGGTGTGATTATCGGTCCGCATGGCTTCGGGCTAGTTAAGGACACCCATGCAGTAGAGTCGCTGGCTGAGATCGGTGTCATTCTCCTTCTCTTTACGATCGGAATCGAATTCTCACTGGCAAAACTCGCCAGAATGAAGAAGGCTATTATCATCGGCGGCGGAAGTCAGGTCTTTCTTACCATCGGATTGTCAGCTGCCGCAGCTTATCTGACAACCCGCAATATGAACCAATCCGTGTTCTTTGGTTTCCTTATTGCCCTGAGCAGTACTGCAATTGTGCTGAAGATGCTCGCAGACAAAGGGGAGACAGACTCCCCCCATGGCCGTCTTATGGTGGGCATTCTGATTTTTCAGGATCTCTGTGTTGTGCCTCTGATGCTTTTTATCCCGATCCTCTCCGGTGAGGGGATAACCTTGATGGAAGTGGCAGTGAAAATGGGGCAGGCGGTGTTCATTATAGCTGGGACGCTTTTGAGCGCACGGTGGATAGTCCCAAAACTGCTTCACGAAGTTGTGAGTACAAGGAGCCGTGAACTGTTCATCACGACGATCATACTCCTCTGTCTGGGAATCGCTCTTCTGACAGCGAACTTCGGTCTTTCCCTTGCGCTCGGCGCTTTTCTGGGAGGGCTCATCATATCGGAATCCGAGTATGCTCATCAGGCGACCTCTGAGATCCTGCCGTTCAAAGACAGCTTTATCGGTATTTTCTTTGTTTCTGTCGGGATGCTGATGAATTTCGGCTACATGGGTGACAACTGCCTTAAGATTGCGGTTGCGGTTACTTTGATATTCGCTTTGAAAGTGATAACCGGGCTTTCTGCCTCCGTATTGACCGGATCACCCCTTAGGTCCTCAATTCATGCAGGTCTCGGCCTCGCCCAGGTAGGGGAATTTTCATTTGTCCTTGCAATAGCCGGAAAGGCTGCAGGACTGATAACTGAAGATTTCTATCAGATATTTCTTTCATCTTCTGTAGTGACGATGATGATGACCCCGTTCGTTTTAAAGGCTGCCTCGCCGGTGTCTGCATGGATTACATCCAGGCATCTTCTGAAAAAGATCGGAAATCTTAAGCGAATATCAGAAACAGAAGGTTATCCAAAGAAGAGAAAGGACCATGTGATCATCGTAGGGTTCGGTCTCAATGGCCGGAACCTCGCGCGGGTGCTTAAAGAGGCGGAAATACCGTATGTCGTGCTGGAAATGAATAGCGAAACGGTCAGGGAGATGAAAAGGAAAGGAGATCCCATCTATTACGGGGATGGCTCAAGCAAGGAAATACTTCACAAGATGGGGATCGGAAGGGCCAGGCTCCTGGTAATTGCAATATCCGATCCCGTTTCTACGCGGAGGATCGTCGCCATCGCCCGGAGTGAAAACCCGGATCTTTATATCCTTGTCAGGACGAGATACCTGATCGAGGTGGATGACCTGAAGGCCCTCGGAGCTGATGAGGTGATACCCGAAGAATTCGAGACATCCATAGAAATATTTTCGCGCGTGCTTCACCGCTATAATTTCCCCGGTAATGTCATATTCGACATGATAGAAAAGATAAGGAGCGACAGCTATACGGCGTTGAGGAACGTTGAACTTCCGAAAAGGAATCTTTTTGATAAATGTGAATGGATCCCTGAGATGGAGATCGAGGGATATAAGATTCCCGAAGGATCGCATATGGTCGAAAAAAATATCGCTGAGCTTCAGGTAAGGAAAAAGACAGGCGCCACGATCATAGCTGTCAGGAGAGGCCCAAGCGTCCATACCAATCCCGCGCCGGAGTTCAGATTTAATGCAGGGGACATCGTTCTTTTTACCGGAGACAGAGACAGTATGACCACGGCCCTGACCTATTTTAGGGGGCACGACGGAGGCACTTCCGGATTGGATTCCTGACCTGCAGTGTGGATGATTTCCGAGCTGGAGGGTAAATTCCCCACTTTATCAGCCTTCTTCCTGCTGTAATGAATCCATCCACTCTTCACTGAAGCAACACAGAAGCATTAATCCGTAAACTTGACTTTCATGAAAAATACCTTTTATAATTGACGCTCAGGAAATAACTTTTAGGGAAAAACTATGGGAACTTATACTACATATCGGCCTCACAAGAAGAAAAGGAAACGCAAGCTCGGGTTTCTTGTCAGAATGCGTACTGTTGGCGGGCGTAACATAATAAATAGAAGAAGGAAAAAAGGACGGAAAAAGCTGTCTGCCTAAAAGGCAAAAAGGTTTTCTGTTCTATCACAAAGCGTGGCGATTTCAAGAAGGTCTTTGATCTTGGATCGAAATTTCCTTCAAAATTTTTTATTATTTACGCGTTGCCAAACGAACTGCCATATTGCAGACTCGGTCTTGCTGTAAGCAGAAAAGTCGGGAATGCCGTTGTTCGAAACAGGATTAAACGCCGTCTGCGGGAAATATTCAGGCATCAACTGACAGACAGACCCTTGCGATACGACTTTGTTATTGTCGCAAGAAGCGCTTCAGCTGAAGCTGAATTTTCTGATTTACAGATGAGCATAATCAAAATATTTCCCAAACTTGATAATTGTCTTGACAAAAATGAAAACACTGTTAATATCGATAATTAAAGCATATAAATACGCCTTTTCACCCCTTCTGCCTGCCAGCTGCAGGTTCATCCCCACGTGCTCGGAATATTCCATGGAAGCAATCGGCAGATACGGCGCGCTGAAAGGGGGTTTGTTGTCTGTGCGCAGAGTATTGCGCTGCCACCCATTTCATCCCGGAGGCTTTGACCCGGTCAGATAATCATGGATAACAAAACTCTATTAGCCATAATACTTTCTATAGCTGTAATTATCGGATACCAGTTTTTGTTCCCTCAGCAGCAGCCCGAAGGTCAAACCCCCTCAGCCTGTTGTTGAAAAAAAGGCGGAGGCGCCTGAGTCTGTAGCCATCCCTGTTACTCCAGTCACAGCATCTGCATCTGCTGCAGAAAAAGAGATAAAGGTAGAAAATGACTTCTATTCTGCTGTGCTTTCATCAAAAGGAGGCACTATCAAATCATGGGCCATCAAGGCATATAAAGACAAAAAAGGACAGGACGTTATACTCCTGAAAAAACCCGGAGTTCTCCCTGCTCTGAGTATCGGGGCAAATAATTCCTTTGACCTTGCAGAAGCAAATTTCAGCGTATCAGGGACAGACCTGAGGCTTGACAGCAGTAAAAGCACCGGTACTGTTGTATTTGAATACTCACAAGAAGGCATCTCCGTAAGAAGGACGTATACCTTTTACGCTGATACCTATAAAGTGGACATAAACGATGAAGTTGCGGGCCTCCCTGAATACTGGATATCGCTCGGTTCTGATTTCGGAATATACGAAGGCGATGCCAGCAGCGGCACGCATATAGGACCAATTCTTCTGACCGGTACAGACCTGAAAGACCTCAACCCAAAGAAACTCAAGGAACCGAACATATTCAGGGAAAATCTGAAATGGATCGCCCAGGAGGACAAGTATTTCTTTTCCGCGCTCGTCCCTGCGACCCCTGTAGAAGAGGCAAGGGCATGGACGTATAAAGACAGCCCTGTCATAGCCTTTAAGGGCAAGCCAGGGGTGAACAAATTTGTTCTCTATGCCGGACCAAAAGAGCAGAAAAGACTCGAAAAGCTGAACATCGGGCTGGAGCATATCATAAGCTACGGGTTCTTTTCGATCATAGCAAGGCCGCTGTTTTGGATTCTGATATTCTTCTACGGCTTCTTCGGCAATTACGGATGGTCGATCATCCTGCTGACAATCGTCACCAGGATACCCTTTATCCCGCTTCTTAACAAAGGGCAGAAATCCATGCGGAAGCTTCAGGAACTACAGCCAAAGATGGCTGAAATAAGAGAAAAATACAAGAAAGACCCGCAGAAGATGCAGCAGGAGATGACAGGGCTTTACAAAAAACACAAAGTGAATCCGGTAGGAGGGTGTCTCCCCATGCTGCTTCAGATACCAGTATTCTTTGCGTTATATAAGGTGCTTTTAGTATCCATTGAACTCAGGGGCGCGCCTTTCATGCTCTGGATAACAGACCTTTCTGCGCCGGATGCCCTTTTTGGCCAGATCTCAGGCTTTTCTCTGGGCGGACCCTTGCCATATCTTATGGGAATAACCATGGTGATCCAGCAGAAGATGACCCCTTCCACTATGGATCCGAAACAGGCAAAGCTGATGATGCTCATGCCAATCATATTCACATTTATGTTCCTGAACTTTGCTTCCGGTCTTGTATTGTACTGGCTTGTAAACAACATCCTGAGCATCATACAACAGTTCTTTGTGAACAGGAAACTCGCAAAGCAGCCGGCCTGAACCTTTCAATAACTTGTTTTAAGCCTGATGCGTTTTGAAAATGATACCATAGCAGCAATTTCAACCCCTGTTGGTCAGGGCGGCATAGGCATTGTGCGTATAAGCGGGCCTCAATCTCTTGAGATAGCTGACAGGATCTTCCGCCCCAAAAAAGCCGTCACCCCTTCAACCGCCCGGCACGCTTCGCTATTATATGGTCATATCATCAAACCGGCCGACAACTCGATCATGGATGAGGCGCTCCTCGCGGTAATGCGTTCCCCCAATTCATACACAAAAGAGGATTTGGTTGAGATAAATTGTCATGGCGGCATGATCTCGGTAAGGAGGACCCTTGAAACCGTGCTTGCACAGGGCGCCCGTCTCGCAGATCCGGGCGAATTCACAAAAAGGGCTTTCCTCAACGGCAGGATAAACCTCACCCAGGCAGAGGCTGTGTTCGATGTTATTTCAGCAAGGACCGAAGAGAGCATGAGAATCGCGCTCGAACAGCTCCAGGGCGGATTGTCCGAAAAACTCTGGGACATCAGGGAAAAGCTGATCAATACATGCGCCTCTGCAGAGGCGTATATAGATTTCCCTGAAGACGAGATCGAGACAACGACCGCTTTACAGATCCGGGGCCGGCTGACAGAGATCAGAAAAGAGATTGATGATCTTTCAAATACATTTCAGGAAGCGCGTTTTTTCAGGGACGGGCTTTCTGTAGCGATAGTCGGCAGGCCTAATGTCGGCAAATCCTCTTTGCTCAATCTGCTGCTGAAGAAGGAACGTGCCATTGTTACTGATCTGCCCGGGACAACAAGGGACCTTATCGAGGATTACCTGAATATCAACGGCCTGCCTATAAGGATAATGGATACCGCCGGCATAAGAAATTCCGATGAGCTTGTTGAAAAAGAGGGCATACGCAGAAGTCTCAATGCGATAAACAACGCTGATTTCATCATAGCGCTTATGGACGGAAGCGAACCGCTCAAAGAGGATGATTTCCAGCTTTTGGAACTTATCAGTGGGAAGAAGGCCGTGGTCGTTATAAACAAATCGGATCTGCCTGCTAAACTCTCCCTTGATGTCATTGCTGAAAAAGGAAGAGAGCATCTCTGCCTGTCAGCCCTTTCAGGAGAAGGGATTGAAGCTCTGAAAGCCCTTATCTTTCATTCAAATCTCAGGAACTGGAACGAAGAACGTGAAGGGGTGGTTGTGACAAACATACGGCACAAGACAGCCCTCGACAAAGCTTCCTCATCCCTGGGACTGGCGATTGGACTCTTGTCCTCAGATCAGCCTCTTGAATTCTTCTCTATTGAGCTCAGAGAGACCCTTGACAGCCTGGGGGAGATAACAGGTATGGTAACTACAGAGGAAATCCTGGATAAAATATTCAGCACCTTCTGTATCGGCAAATAAACAGGGGTTAGGGGTTGGCAGTTAAAAATTTGAACCTAGGAGGCACTTATGGAGTGTATTTCAGAAAAAAACAAACTGAACTGCAATTGCACATATGAGCCCTGCCCGAGGAAATACAAATGCTGCGAATGCATGCATTATCACCGGAAAAGCAACGAACTCCCTGCCTGTTTTTTTAACAAAGGGTATGAGAAAACCTATGATCGTTCCATAAGCAATTTTCTCAGTATGCGGAAACAACAAGGGCAATAGAGAAATGACTGCACAGAAATCAAAGATCGTCCATGTTATAGGCCATAAAAACCCCGATACGGATTCAGTCTGCTCTGCTATCGGTTATGCGCATTTCAAGAACGTGACCGACAAACGCTATATCTTTACACCGGCCAGGGCAGGGAAGATAAATGAGGAGACGAAGTTTGTGCTTGAGCGTTTCGGTGTTCCTGTGCCGAACATGATAGAAAGCCTTGCAGCGACTGTCAGCGACCTGGAATTTAAAAAACCGATTGCCATCCATGAGCGGGATTCCGTGCAGGCGCTTTCACTCCTCATGCGGGAAACAGGGGTGCGCTCCCTTCCGGTCGTTGATGACAGCGGCAGAGTGAGCGGCATAGTCGGCCTTAAGGACATAGCGCGGCATTATATGGACAGTGTGGGTTTCAGCGACCTCAAGGAGACCCCGATCAGTCTTGATATCCTGATAAGAACACTCGATGGACGTGTCATCAGCAACACAAAAAAAATTGACTATCTGACCGGTAAAATTTTTACCGCCTCAATGCAGAAAGGCACCATACTGAACAGGGTCCATCCCGGCGACATTGTTATCATCGGCGACCAGCATGACATTCAGCTCGACCTCATCCGTTCCGGTTGTTCCGCATTGATCGTTACAGACAGCATGCCTATAGGCAGCGATGTTATCGCAGCCGCTGAAAGCCACGGTACCCTGCTCATCTCATCTCCTCATCATGCCTTTGCAACTGTCCAGATCATGACCATGTCAGAGCCTGTTGCATCCATAATGTGCTCTCAGACTTCCGCGGTAGGACTTTACACGCCCATAACCGAACTCCGGAAGAAGATTCTGGAATCAGAATACCGCTCTGCTGTAGTTGTAGACAGTGACAACAGGCTGATTGGTTTTATCACCAGGACCGACCTCCTTCAGCCTGTCCGAAAAAGGGCGATCCTGGTCGACCACAATGAAATCTCCCAGGCAGTCGACAATATCGAGGATGCCGAAATACTGGAGATCATTGACCACCACCGTGTGGGCGACATATCCACAGTTGCGCCGATCTACGTATACAATGACCCGATAGGAAGCACCTGCACTGTTGTGGCAGGCATGATGTTCCTCCATCAGATACATATCCCGTCAGAGATAGCAGGGGTGCTTCTCTCAGGCATACTCTCGGATACCCTCCTGCTCACCCTTTCCACGACAACAGACCGTGACCGGCAGACCGCTGAAAAGCTTGCCGAGATCGCCGGTGTTTCGCTGAAGACATACGGGAAAGAACTCCTTCACGCGAGTATCAATATGGAAAATAAGACAGCAGCTCAACTGATTGCTGCTGACTTCAAGGAATTCCTTATCAGCGGGAAAAAGCTGGGAGTAAGCCAGATGATGGTGCTTGACTGCGAAGAAGTCGACTGGATAGAGCAGGCTCTCCTTTCCGAACTGGAGCGCATAAGAGTCGCAGGCGGCTATGACCTTACAGTGCTTCTAATAACAAACCCCCTGCTGGCATCCTATGAGCGCGTCCTCGTAAAAGGTGAGGCATGGATCGTTGAGAAGGCCTTCAATATAAAAATAGAAAACAGCACCTGCATTCTGCCCCGTGTCATGTCGAGAAAAAAGGATTTTATCCCTGCCCTGGGTCAGGCACTCAGCATGGGAAACTCTGACTGAGATTTCAATATCTGCCTGGACTGCTATCGTTAATTAGACATAATATCTGCTTCCAATGAAGACGCCCCCGCCGCAGAGACAACGGGATATCATATTGAAAACTGTAATAAAACTATCATATAGATATTGAAATTTTGTATACTACCAAAATTGTGCCGATGTGGTGGAACTGGCAGACGCGCCGGACTCAAAATCCGGTGGGGGCAACCTCGTGAGAGTTCGATTCTCTCCATCGGCACCATTTAGAAAATGGGTTACCCTGCTCAACTCCCTGGCTCTGACTTTCTTTATAATTTTAAATTGATAGCGAGCAGTATTCCCCAATTAATAAATTCAGCAACAAGTATATTTACCAACAGAAGTTAATTATTTGTCAGTAACTTTCCCGGCAAGTTCAGCATACCTTTTAATGGCAGGATTCTCTTCGTTTTGCCTAATAATTAAGCAGCAATATATTTGTTTTAAATCAATTCGTTGCGTTCAAAGCATAAGGTTTTTTGGAATATGCCTCAGCTTTAGCCTCCAAACGCGGTGTTCATGCTCTTTTTTCATTAAGCTGCTTTTTATCAGATAAATCTCCTGTATATACGCCTTTCTTCCTCTTACAGGTAATACAGCAGGCTTAAGGAACTCAGTATGATTTGACAGATGCAGTTTTATTTGTACAAGATGTAGTGGTTTAATTCTTACTGAAGAGTGGAAATTCATTTGAGATGGATAAACAATACATCGCCTTCCCATTTTCTTTCCGATGTTTTGGCAGGAGCTGTAATCGGTTTTTTACTGAGGCACTCAACAACAAATCACTTTACCTCCTTCATCAGCAGGCAAAAAAATAGCACAGCATAATGTCAGACATGCCACTACCACGTCAAAGAAATAAGGGTCTTTATGTCTGACTGAAGCCTGTTATATTTGCACCAGATGGCCATGCAGTTTTCCGAGCGGTAACAGTAGCCATCCTTCACAACCACATGTACAGTAATTCCTGTCTTTTCACGGTGGGGACAGGGGACGTGCAGCTTCCTTGTTGTCTCACAATAGTGCCTTTGTCTGGAATAATCCTTCATCACTTATATTGTATTCTTAAATAACGGATTATCGCAAAGTGCTTTTTTCAGATATCTCTTCAAGGGACGATTCGCGTTTCACGCAGCCATCCAAAAAACTCCGTAACCCTTCTCTGTAAGCATCTCCTGAGAGCATAAACCCCTCGTTATGGCCGCCTTTGATCTCCAGAAACTCTTTGGGAGGAACAGCTTTTTCATAAATTTTCCGGCCGTGCTCAAAGGGGATTATCTCATCCTCCTTGCTGTGGACAATCAGCTTGGGACATCTGATAGCGCCTATTTTGTCCAATGTTGCATACCGGTATTTCGCTATAAGGCCTACAGGCAGCCATGGATAATACTTTCTGGCAATAGCAGGAACTGACATAAAGGTTGACTCTAAAATAAGGCAGGCAGGTCTCTTTCTTAAGGCTGTTTCTGCTGCTACAGCCCCTCCGAGTGAACGACCGAAGATTACGATGTCCTTTGATGACTTGTGCTTAACCTCTGTCAGATAGTCCCAGGCTGCTTCAGCATCGAGATAGGTCCCTTTTTCAGATATGGTCCCCCCGCTCCTTCCATATCCCCTGTAATCGAAGATCAGGACACTCTGTCCCAGAGCATGAAAGATCTTTATCGAGTCCAGCCTGTCAGACACATTCCCTGCATTGCCATGGCAGAAAAGGACCACCCCTTTTTCATCCCTCGCAGGGATGTACCAGCCTGTGATCAAAACGCCGTCCTTTGTCGTAAGGCTGACTTCCTCGTACTCCAGGCCGATATCCTTCGGAGTCTGCCGGATCTCCTTTTCAGGGAAAAAGAGCATGCTGTCCTGCCTGTAATACAAATAGACAGAAACAAGCAGAAAAAATAAAATGAGCGCGATGACTGTCATCATAAATATTTTAAGTAATGTCTTCTGCAAGGCGTAATCATTGTAGCATAAATATAATCTTTATAGATTGAAGTGCTGAAATGCACATGCCGCTTTATTTCCACCGGTTTTATCAGAAGGCGAATACGACATTTACAGGACATAAATTCAAGAGATAATTGTCCTCTGCGGTCTTTCCTGATACAATTGCAGATATGATAGTTGTAGAAGCTTTCAAGGGCAGGTCCGTAACCGGCCACAGGGTAGAGATCGTCGAGAGAAAAGGCAGAGGCCATCCTGACTTCATGTGCGATTCATTGATGGAAGCCGTTTCCATAGCCCTCTGCAGGGAATACAAGAAAACCTTCGGGACAATACTCCACCACAACATAGACAAAGGCCTGCTCGCAGCAGGCAGGACAGTGATTGAATTTGGAGGAGGGAAACTCATAAAACCCATGGAACTCATCATCGGCGACAGGGCAACATTTTCAGCAGGAGGCAGAAAGGTCCCTGTCAAAGAGATAGCAATACAAGCTGCCAGGGAATGGATCAGGCAGAACCTGCGGTTCGTGGACCCTGATATTCATGTCAGGTACAGGACAGTCCTGGCTCCCGGCTCTGAGGAGCTTACGGATATCTTCCTGCGGCCAGGAGAGGTCCACGGCGCAAACGACACATCAGCGCTGATAGGGTATTATCCCCTCTCTCCGACCGAGGAGGTCGTGCTGGCGCTCGAACAGCATCTGAATTCAAAGGCGTTCAAGCAAAAATATCCTGAGACAGGGGAGGACATAAAGGTGATGGGTCTCAGGACAGGCGCAGACCTTGACCTCACTGTTGCGATGCCCCTCATATCTGCCTTCATAAAATCAGAAGATGAGTATTTCAGGAAAAAAGAGATCAGCATAAAGGCGATAAGAAAGTTCCTCAGGCAATACAGGGCCTTCAGGGATATCACCGTAAACTTAAATACACTCGATCAGAGAGGAAGGGGGCTGGGAGGCATCTACCTGACGCTGCTGGGCACTTCAGCAGAGGGTGCTGACTCAGGACAGGTCGGACGGGGCAACCGCGTAAACGGCCTGATCTCAGTAAACAGACCGATGGGCACAGAGGCAGCAGCAGGGAAAAATCCTGTAAGCCATGTCGGCAAGATCTACAACCTGCTCGCACACAAGACAGCTGAGAAAATATACAGACAGACAGGCGGGATAGAGGAAGTGTATGTGCTTCTCCTCAGCAGGATAGGCTCGCCTGTCAATAAGCCGCATATGGCAACCGCGCAGGTGCTTCCCATGAAAGGGGTCAGGCTGAAAGACATATCACCGGATGTCACGGCAATCCTGGAGAAAGAACTTTCTGAAATATCCGGCTTCTGCGACAGACTCGCTGAAGGGACATATCCCATCTGCTGAAGGCGCTTCCTGCACTTACTTCATCGCGCTGAGGACAAGGTCTGCTGCGACCGCTATTACGGAGAGCACGAAGATAATGGCATAATTGATATCCTCAAGGGAAAGCCTTATCGACGAGAGGAGATACAGCAGCACCTCGCGGTCTTCATCCTGAAGGCAGGCATTGGCCCTGATCTTTTCTATGAGCTGAAAATCTTCCACCGCCTTTTTCCTCTTCCTTGTGATACGGTAACGGTAAAGAAAAAAAAGAACATATCCTGCTGTGCCTATATACCATACAGGTCTCACCCAGGAAGGTTCAAGATGCTGCAAAACTATGATGGCCCTGAAGGCTATGGCTGAGACAAGTCCGAGCAAAAAGAAGCTGTAGACAACATACTTCGGCACTATATGGGGCCTGCTGTTTTCCATAATACGTCATTATACCATTCGCCAGTGATATGCTTCTGTTTTGAAATAAGCAAGTAAATGGTTTATAATAATTGAAACTATCATACTTTAAGGCGCCGACAAATGACACATAGACATAAAAAAGCTCTTCACCTATTACTCCTGATTTCCCTTTTAGCGGGATTGCCTGCTGTCGCAGCTGCATCTGATGTTCCAAAAATCAGCAAAGAAGAACTCAATGCAATGCTTGACAATCCTGACCTCGTCATTATCGACGTAAGACGGGAGCGCGACTGGAAGTCAAGCTCCCTGAAAATCAGGGGGGCTGTATGGGAAGATTTTCTGGATGTAGAGACCTGGGCGCAAAAATACCCCAAAAACAAGACAATCGTCCTCTATTGCGATTGACCGACCGAGCATACCAGTGTCTGGATGGCACAAACGCTCATCAAAAAAGGGTTTACAAAAGTATACGCACTTAACGGGGGCTGGAGTCAGTGGTTAAAAGCCGGTTTCCCGACAGAATCCAAAAATTCCTCAAAACCCTGATATATGCAGAGCAGCGACCTGGACACTTTTAAAGATTGGTTCTCAGAATATACACGCACCTTTTATACTGATAATGCCGAAGACCGCAGGAACATAGACCTGAAGGTCAGGCACACATACTTTGTCTGTGAAAATATTGTCGGAATCGCCAAAGAAGAGCATCTTAGCGATAATGACCTCATGATCGCGGAAACAGCAGCCCTCTTCCATGATCTCGGCAGATTTTTGCAGTACTCCCGTTACAAGACATTCCGCGACAGCATCTCGGTAAATCACGGCAGGCTCGGGGCTGAGGTCCTCGACAAAGAAAACATCCTGAGACATCTGCCGCTGCATGAGCGGCAATTGATTATGAATGCTGTCAGATTCCATAACGCCTTTGAGGTCCCTTCATTCGAAGATCAGCAGAATGTCCTTTTTTTAAAGCTGATACGGGATGCCGATAAACTGGACATCTGGCGCATATTCTCAGAATATTATGAAAGCCCTGAAGACGAACAGGCATCCGCAGTCGGCCTGGGATTGCCGGACCTGCCTGATTATTCAAAGACCGTCCTCTCCTGCCTCTACGAAAAAAAACTGGCCACCCTCTCAGGCCTGAAAACCCTGAATGATTTCAAGCTGATGCAGCTTTCCTGGGTATACGACCTCAACTTCAGACACTCCTTCAGACTCCTGGCAGAAAGGGCCTATATCCGGAAGATCGCAGCTACCCTGCCGCAGACTGAGGAAATCGCAGGGGCGATCTCAATCATAAAGAAGTTCGTGCATGAAAAGACAGGGGTGAAATTAAATGAGAACATTGAGCTATGAATCCGGTCTTTGAACAGATTGATAATTCAGAAACAAAAAAGTAAAATACAGCTAACATTAAAGGTGCGCGACATGAAAAAAATAATCTTCATCATCTGTATGTTTCTGCTTATTGGTATGGGGCCGAATCTGCCGGGAAACACCGCAGATGGAATATCACCCCTGAATTCCGACAAAATCATAAACTCCAAGGCGCCTGATTTTACACTGAAAGATCTGAACGGCAAAACAGTGTCCCTTTCAGCCTTCAAGGGGAAAGTCGTGCTCCTGAACTTCTTTGCAACCTGGTGCCCTCCCTGCAGGGCTGAGATGCCGGCCTTAAACAAGCTATATCATACGCTAAAACCCCGCGGGCTGGAAGTCGTCGCTGTCTCAACAGACAGATCAATCAATGACATTAAAGACTTTCTCGAAAAGTAACAGAGTCGACTTCCCCATCCTCTTTGACGCGGACCGCAGCGCTGCAAAACAGTACAGGGTCTTTTCGATGCCGACGACCTTCCTCATAGACAGAAACGGCATGATAGTCGAAAAGTTCTACGGCGAATACGACTGGACAGAACCTGAGACAAAGGGGAAGATAGAGAAGCTGCTGCAACCATAATCAGATTAATGCTGCGGTGAAATAACCTACTTCTCTTTTTCCCCGGTTTTCTATTACAATTATAGTATTCAGAGGAAAGGGATTATGTTTCAACTCAAAACAGAAGATATGACAGGGCATACAAGGCAGGCTCAGGAAAGGCCTGGGGAGAAAAGCATATCCGTTTTTTTTTCTAAAGCCCCTCTGGATGACAATATTCCTGCGCTTATTCATTTCAGTTCAACGCCCCTATTCAGGCTTGAGAAAACTCCTGAGAAATACGCGCACCTGCTGAAGAAGAAGGACCAGGAGAATATCGCGCCGATTGTCAATTACTTTATCAGCAAGTCAGGCTATGTAGCCTACCTGGGGGGAGACGTGGTCAAAAATCTCTATCTCTATGGCAGGAGAAGATATAAAACAATTAATCTCCTGGCGATATTGTCCGGCTCTGATGTCGATAAATACTCATGCATAATGAATAACATCATTTCCTCCAATGACGGAGAGTTTTCTCTGGGCTTTAAATACAGGGTCAGAAAAAACAGAGGTGAAGGCTGCTTCAAAGATGTCGCTCAAGCACGATATTTCATTGAGCCGAGACTGGAGGGACCTGAAAAGCTGCTGTTTCCTTTCAGACCGGCCACGATAGAACTGGACCTCACTACCCAAAACAGGTTTTCTGATTTCTTCGGGATTGAGGCGGCATAGTCATATCAACCAGATAGTGGACAGCTAAAGAATCACCATCAGCTTCACTTCAACCTCTGGTGTGCAGTGTCAGCGGAAATTACGCTTTAACTGGTGCTCCAGAGATGGCAGGATACGAGCCTGCCATTTTGCCCGTTTAAAGAAGGGACGATCTTGTCGCAGGGCTCGAACCTCTTCGGACACCTCGGATGGAAAGGGCATCCTGCCGGAATATTTATTGGACTGGGTACATCGCCTTTAAGAGCCGCCCTTCCGGTCATTTCTTCCTCTCCTGACCTGATCTCAGGAACAGAGGCGAGAAGCACCTCTGTATAGGGATGAAACGGTCTTTCGAAAAGTTCGTCTGTCTTTGCGTATTCAACGATCTTGCCCAGATACATAACCCCGACAACATCGCTGAAGTATTTGACGACCCTCAGGTCATGGCTTATAAAGAGAAAGGATATACCGGTCTTTTTCCTGAGATCCTGAAGAAGGTTCAGTATCTGAGCCTGGATAGAGACATCAAGGGCCGAAAGCGGCTCATCTGCAACAATCAGTTCAGGGGATACGGCAAGCGCCCGCGCAATACATATCCTCTGTCTCTGTCCGCCGCTGAACTCGTGGGGATAACGGTTCATAATATCAGGCGCGAGGCCGACACTTCCAAGTATATCAACAACAGCGTCCCTCATCTGACTGCCGGATGCAAGGTTATGGATCAGCAGAGGTTCTGAGACAGTGTCATAGATAGTCCTGCGGGGATTCAGGGACGCAAAAGGGTCCTGAAAGATTATCTGCACAGACTTTCTGAAAGCCTTCGTCTCTTTGCGGTCAAATCCGAAAATATTGCGGCCCCTGAACAAAACAGTCCCTGACGTAGGCTTTATCAGGTTCAGGACAAGCCTGGCCACTGTTGACTTGCCGCACCCGCTTTCACCCACCAATGCCATGACCTTGTCTTCATGGATAGAAAAATCCACGCTGTCGACTGCCTTGAGTGTCCCCCCCCTGGAACCGAACATTTTTTTTACTCCGAAATATTTTGTTAATGATTCGACCCTCAGTAATTCCATGTAATCTCTTCCGCCCTTATGCACCGCACCAGGTGTCTTGCTGCAATCTCCCTTAATTCAGGCTCCCTGATTCCGCATTCTCCGATTGCATACCTGCACCTGTCCATGAACTTGCATCCTGCAGGGAGGTCTTCAGGACGGGGCACAACCCCTGGAATCGGCTGAAGCAGTGTGCCTCTCTTTTTGGGGATCGACTCTAGAAGTCCTGTTGTATAGGGATGCTTTGGATTATTGAATATCTCCCTCGTATCTGCAAGCTCCATAAGTCTTCCGGCATACATAATGCCGACCCGCGAGGCGTTCTCTGCGATAATGCCGAGGTCATGGGTGATAAACAGGATGGACATCCTCTTTTCCTTTCTGATGCCCTGTATCAGCTCAAGTATCTGTGCCTGTATGGTCACATCCAGGGCTGTTGTCGGCTCGTCAGCGATAAGCAGACCTGGGTCACAGGCAATTGCCATTGCTATCATCACCCGCTGCCTCATCCCGCCGGACATCTGGTGAGGATATTCCTTCACCCTTACCTCAGGGGAAGGTATTCTGACCATACTCAGCAGTTCGACGCTTCTCTCTATAGCATCTTTTCTGGATAACTTAAGATGGGTCGTAAGGACTTCGGCTATCTGGTAGCCGATGGTGAGCACAGGGTTGAGGGAGGTCATCGGTTCCTGGAATATCATGGAAATCTCTCTGCCGCGCAACTGCCTCATCGATTCCCCGTCAAACTTCAGGAGGTCTTTATCCCTGAAGAATATGCTGCCATCCGCAATCGCATTGGCAGGAAGTATCCCCATTATGGAAAGGGCTGTGATGCTCTTGCCGCATCCGCTCTCGCCGGCAAGACCGAATATCTCGGACTCTTTGATTGAAAAGTTGAGGTTTGAAACGACCTTTATTGGATTTTCTGCCGACCTGAAATATATATTGAGATCCCTTACAGCAAGCAGGGACACCGGGGGCTACTTTTCCTCTTTTTTGAGAAGCTTCATGTAGGTCTCAGCCTCTTTCAGGTCTGGATTGAACTGCAGGGCCTTCTCCCACTCCTCAAAGGCCAGGCCTGTATGGCCTGCCATATAATAACTCAAGCCTAGCTGCACCCAGGCAGGTCCGTAGTTTGGATTAATCATCTTGGCCTTGACAAAATGCACGATCGCCTCTTCAGCCTCTCCCTTGTTCCTCAGCGCAATGCCCAGCTTTGTATGGACATCCGCCAGTTTAGGGTGGAGCTTTATCGCCTTCCTGTATTCTTCGGCAGCCTGCTCATACATATTGAACTCCAGATAGATATTCCCGACCCGGTAATGTTCATTGGCCAGCTTGCCGGCGATAAAAGGGTCGATCGCGTCAGGGTCAGGATGGGCTATCTGGGCAGCCAGCGAAAAAACTTCCTGCGCCTTCTTGAACTCTCCGAGATCATTGTACGTTACAGCGAGATTCAGGGAAGCCTCTGTATATCTCGGATTGAGCTCAAGCGCCTTCTCAAAATGCTCTGCAGCTTTCAACATATTGCCGTTGAGATTCGCTATTATCCCCAACTGGTTATGGACATCCGCATATTTTGGGTTGAGGACTAAAACATCTTTCAAAACAGGTTCTGCCTCAGAGAGCTTTCCCTCTTGAAAAAGTTTTTTGCCAAGCTCGTAAAGTTCCTGCAATCTCTGATCAAACATTGTTTTAAGATTATATGGAGTACTCGGTTTTTTTGTCAACAAGTGAATAATACCTGCAAGCCGTATCCCGGCCGGCTGCATTAAGTCGATTCACCAGTAATACGCTGGAATAGGTAAACTTTACATAGACTAGGTAAAGTTTGCCTAATTGCCATGATTCCCTGACGTCTCTCTGTAATTATATTCTTACAAATCAAAGCAATACAAATCACTTCTGTCTGGCATGAGGCTTGCAAACATAATAGCAGGAAAAACACTTAGGTAAAGATACATACCGTAAAAGGGAATATGGTTTATCATTTTCATAAATATTGTTTTTCTTTGAATCAGCATCGAGGGGATTGCCTGCTGCAGGCCAATTGAGGTGCTCGAAAAGCGGGGTCTACTGTCTCAGGTTAGGTGTGCTGGAGGGGCCGCTACCGGAGCTATCAACCCCGCCCCTCTTTTCGGCCTCAATTTCTGCAGAGATTGGGAAGGTTACACGCTCGTCCCTTCTCAAGCAAACGTTTCAGGGATTTGCCAAAGTGAAAAACAATGGATATTTTAATTGATAATGAGACCATTCATAAAACCACAAAATGTCCTTCTGCCCTCAAATGCCTGACTGATAAAAACCATCCCCTCTGCAGGGCTGAAAATCCCATAAAAGGATATGGCCTTTTCATTAATACTATAAAATCTAACTCATGCCCATATAAGCTATCATTTGGCAATGGCACTATTTGCAACTGTCCTGTACGATACGAAATCTTCAACCGTTACAATCGATAAGAAAAATCTGCCAAAGCCGACAGTAAATTTTCGTACCCGTAAATATTACATGAGTGTTTTTTTAATAAACCTTTTTGGCTTCTTTTGCAACAGGGACATTATCCCCTCACTGTTTTCATCCGGAACTCCCTGTCACAATATTCGTCATTCTTCTTTATC
This sequence comes from uncultured Nitrospira sp., assembly GCA_963813295.1. Taxonomy (GTDB): domain Bacteria; phylum Nitrospirota; class Thermodesulfovibrionia; order Thermodesulfovibrionales; family UBA6898; genus JAOUFP01. The sequence continues at coordinate 7,306 of CAWEYN010000017.1, read as the reverse complement.
AGGAGCCATTCTTTTTCTTTCCCGGACATCCTGGCAAGGGCGAATACGCCCTTGAGTTTTTTGCCTTTGAATACCACCTCAAGCTTCCCTATCCCGATACTCCCGCCCGTCAGTTCATAGGTGCCGCGGTCCCAGATAAAGACGTCCCCTGCTCCATATTCGCCTTCGGGGATAGTGCCCTCGAAGCCTGCATATGCGAGGTCATGGTCATCCACCATGACAGCCAGCCTTTTATCAGAAGGATTCAGGGACGGGCCTTTTGGAACTGCCCAGGACTTCAGCACGCCCTGCATCTCAAGCCTCAGGTCAAAGTGCAGCCTCTTTGCGTGGTGTTCATGTACAACAAATATCGGCATTAGTTCCTTCCATTAACTTGCCTCCTCTTTTTTTATCTTCACGAGGAGGAGTGTTGTCATCCCTGCCATAAAGAGTATTCCGCCGATGAGCGCCCAGACCGCTCCTGGTTCCCTGCTCACCTCTACCATAGCAGCAGGATAAGGCTGGGACTGGACGTTCTTGATATATATACCCAGGCCGTCCTGAAAAGAAGGGCTGTTGGGGCCTATCCTGTCGGTTCCCAGAGACGCGCCCTCCTTGAAGTATTCGACATCAGAAGTCCAGTCCTTAATATATCCCGCCTGATCCATATCAACATTGATCTTCCTTAAGAGCATATCGTTGCCGTTGGGCAGCCTTAGCCCCTGCTTTTCATAGACAACAGCAGTCCCCCTGAAGCTGCCATAACCGCTGAGAAGGTGGGCAAAAAGGATGAAGAGAAAGCCGATATGCACCACCTGCGGGGAGATAACGAGCATCCACTGCCTTGCACTTTTCTTTTTCAGGACAGACTCTATGCTGCAAAGGAGCGTATTGGCGGTCAGGAGAGAAATAACTGCTAGGGCAGCCCAGAGCCACCAGGTTATACCGGGAGAATTTTCTGTCATCCACTGAAAAAGCGGCAGTGTCTGAAGGGTCTGGAACTCCTCGTTCACAGGCATCACAAAAGAGCCGTATAAGAGGAGGCAGAGAAGGGCCATAAGGAGCCATATCGCTGTCCTTAATGACAGAAAAAATTTAAGTATTTTAATCAGTATGCTTGTGTTTTTTAACTCATTACTCATCACTCGTTACCCATTACCGCCTCTAAAAGGCATGGGAGCTCTTCATAAGCATGCTCACGCCCAGATAGGTAAATAACACGATAACAAAACCTGCGATCCCCAGCAGGGCAGCAGGCCTGCCTACCCACCACTGCCTCAACCTCGCATGGAGGTAGAGACTGTAGAAGAGCCAGAGGATCACTGTCCACAATTCCTTGGGTGTCCAGAGCCAGTAGGTACCCCATGCATAATAAGCCCAGATGCCGCCGAATATCATAGCAACAGAAAAAAGGAAATATCCAACCAGAATTATTTTATACTGAAGTCCTTCAGCCCCTTCTTCCCTGTAAACCAGGTAGAGCGTGCCGAGGACAGCAGCCAGTCCAAAGAGGGCATAGGAGAAGAAGGAAAAGGCAACATGGACCTCGAACCAGAAGGTCCTAAGCACTGGCGGAAGAGGATAGCTGTGGGGCCTCGCAAGCATCGCTAATAGCATGAAACAGACAGTCATCGCTGTCACAGGGTTCATAAAACGCTGCCTGTTTTTCAGGCTGAATGATGCCGGAATAGCAAAGAGCATAAATGAAGTGGAGAGAAAAAAAAGTGTGTCGTGCGGCCCGACAAGCGGCAGCCGTCCGAGTTCCATGCCCCGCAAGACCATATAGATCACTTGAAGAAAAAAGCCCCCGTAGACAAAGGCCATCCTGTAATAGCCAAAGACATAAAACGCAACTGACAGGACTGCTATTAATAGCGGGGTTATATGCATAAGGTTACTTAAGGCCTCAGGGGAAGATCTTCCCGGGGTTGAGGATATTCTTCGGGTCAAAGACCGCCTTGATCTTCTTCATTAGTTCGAGTTCATCGGGCTGTATCTCCATCGTGATATAATCCTTCTTCGTCAGCCCGACCCCGTGCTCGCCTGAGATCGTGCCGCCCAGCTCAAGGGTCGCACTGAATATATCACCGACAAGTTTCAATGCCTTTGCATATTCATCCTTGTTGTTTTTGTCCACCATCAGATTGACGTGGATATTGCCGTCTCCGGCATGTCCGAAATTGACTATCCTGATCCCTGTGCTTTCTGAAAGCCCCTTCAGAATCCTGAGCATTTCCGGCAGCCTGGTCCTGGGGACAACTATGTCCTCATTGATCTTGGTGGGGCTGATGCGGAAAAGTGCTGGTGATATTGCGCGCCTTGCCTCCCAGAGCTTCTCCCGCGCGATCTCATTTTCCGCCATAATCACTTCTCCGCCAAGACGTCCGCATATATCTGATACCTTCTCAGCATCTATAGTTATCACAGAAGGTGCGCCATCGAGTTCTATCAGGAGCAGCGCATCTATATCATCAGGCAGGCCGATCGGCTTGTAGTGCTCTACTGCCTTTATGGTCTCCCTGTCAAGAAATTCAAGGGTCCTGGGTATTATTCCTTCTGAAATGATCTGCGTGACAGCAACCCCTGATTGCTCCAACTCCTTAAAGAGTACCATGAGCGTTATGACATCCTGTGGCAGGGGCAGGACCTTAAGCCGTATCTTTGTTATCACTGCAAGTGTTCCTTCAGAGCCGACCAGGAGGCCGGTAAGATCATAGCCTACAACACCCTTTGCAGTCTTTACGCCGGTATTTATCAGCCTGCCGTCAGGGAGAACTGCCTCCAGTCCCAGCACGTAATCTTTCGTCACACCATATTTTACAGCCCTGGCGCCACCGGCATTTTCAGCGACATTGCCGCCTATGGTGCAGAAATTCATGCTTGCCGGGTCAGGAGGGTAAAAAAGCCTGTGTCGTTGAAGCTCCCTCTGGAGCTTCCCGTTGATGACTCCAGGCTCCACCAGAACATTGAGGTTTTTCTCATCTATTTCAATTATCCTGTTCATCTTTTCCATGCTCAGGATGATCGCACCTTGTGAAGGCACTGCGCCGCCTGTCATTCCTGTGCCGGCACCGCGTGGTATTATCGGGATCCCTTTTGTGTTGGCGTACTTTATGACTTTTATTACATCTTCGACGTCCTGCGGCCATACGACAGCGCTGGGCAGGGCCTCAAGCCCTGAGGCATCAAAGCCGTAACATAAAATGTCCTCGGGTGAGGTTGAAGTCTTCCCTGGCAGGAGTTCCGATAACTTATCCATGCACTAAAAGACAGATAATTTTTTCAAGGGGTTTGTTTGCTTCCTGCGGGACTTTACTGAAGGTCATAGACGCTTTATACATGCACGGATTGTCTCCTCTCTCAGACCTCTGCGAGTTGCATAGATATAACCTTTGTAACACCTGCCTCTTCCATGGTAACACCGTATAAATGCTGCGCAACGGCCATAGTGGTCCTGTTATGAGTCACAACTATAAACTGGGTTTCTTTGGAAAGTTCTTCCAGCATCTTCGAGTATCTCTCTGTATTGGATTCATCAAGGGGCGCGTCTGCTTCATCGAGTATGCAGAGGGGTGTAGGCTTGATAAGGAAACTGGCAAATTGCAGTGACAGCGCGGTAAGCGCCTTTTCACCACCTGAAAGCAGATGCAGGTTCTGGAGTTTCTTGCCAGGCGGCTGTGCGACAATTTCAATGCCTGTCTCGAGGATATTAGTCTCATCTGTCAGCACAAGCTCTGCCCTTCCTCCTCCAAAGAGGGTCACAAAGACCTCAGAAAACTTCACTTTCAGAGCGTCAAACGCCTCCCTGAGCTTTTTCTTGGTTGTGTTATTTATCTTTGATATGGCCTCTTCAAGCTCTGCGATAGACTTATTGAGATCTTCCTGCTGGTTTACCATGAAATCATATCGTGTCTTGAGTTCCTCATATTCTTCCAGCGAACCAAGGTTCACGGGACCCATTTCCTGTATCTTGCTCCTGAGGTCAGCAAGCCTTTCCTCTTCCTCCTGGGTCACCTCAGCAAGTTCGAGGTCCCCGATCTCTGTCCCATAGTTATTTCTGACATTTTCAGCAAGGTTCTCAAGCCTCATTTTATGTTCAGTCTTCAAAACATCAAGCTCTGAAAGCCGCGCCGTCATATGGGAAAGCTGCTGCCTCAATCCCTTCAGTTCCTGCTCAACAACAAAGAGGTCCTCATTTTCCTTCTCTATCTCTTCCTTTCTCTGAGATATGTCCTGGTGCACCAGGTCAGCTTCGGCAACGAGCTTCCTGAGTTTTTCATCCTGTTCGGATATGCCTGCCCTTCGCTGGGAGATACGTGCGAGGATGGCTTCAATCTCTGCCTGCAGACCCGCCTTCCTCTGCTTGTTTTCTTCAAGAAGTCTTGTTGACGATTCCATCTCATTCCTGATCGCCTCAAGCCTTTCCCTGTTTGACGTTGCCATAAGCCTCAGGTCAGTCACCTCGGAGCGGTATCCCTCAAGCTCCGATTTCTTCTGGGAGATGCCTTCCTGAAGATTAAGCATCTCAGTCTCCACTTCCGCTTTCCTTGCCTCGATAGATTTCACCTGTTCTTCAGTATTCATGATCGCAGTTGTAACGGTGGCCTTCTCCCGGCTAATCTCCTCGAGTTCTATAGACAGATAAGAGAGTTTTCTGCTCACCCTTTCCTTATCTTCCATATATTTCTCAATAGTGAGCCTTGCAAGTGAAATCTCCTTTTCGAATGTATGGATTGAAGAATCCACACCCCTGATCTCCTCTTCCTTTTCAAGGATGATACTCTGCATGGTCAGCATATCATCGGAAGTCTGCTCTGTAAAGGCCTTCTTCTCCGCGATCTGCTCTTCCAGTTCCCGTATCTCCCGCTTTCTCCTGAATATTCCCTTTTCTCCACCTATTACAACAGCGCCGGACTGTTCCACTACCTCACCTGCCAAGGTGGCAAAGGTATAGCTCCCTGCAACTGCCTTGAACTCAAAGGCGGTCCTGAGGTCTTTGACGATAAGGACATTGCCCAGAAGATTTTCAGCAACCTGGACATACCCTTCCCTGAACTTCACAAAATCTATGGCCCTGCCTATCACACCTTCAGGCACAGTGCCGATTCCAGAACAAGGCAGAGGGGATGCGGTGATGAATGCGGTCTTGTCAACACTCTTTCCCTTCAATGCGGATATTGCTTTTTCTATATCTTCAAGCGTCTCCAGGATGAATGATTCAGCCTTCTCGGAAAGAGCGCTCTCTATGGCTTTTTCATAATCTGCAACAACATCAAACACATCTGATATTGAAGCAAGCAGCCTGACATCAGGGTTTGCCCTGATCAATTCCCTTGTGGGCTGGTCAAAAACAATCTCCTTCAGGGAATCCATACGTGATATGAAGGATGCGAGCTCCTCCCTTGCCGCTGAAAGGTCATGAACAAGCTCCCCGAGTCTCGCCTTTGTTGCCGAGAGTTCCTCATTCAGGATCTCTTTCTTTTCCTTCATCAGAAGGGCCTCGTTGTTCCTTCCGTGGATCCCGGATTCGACCGCGTTGATGGATGACTCAATCTCCTCGAGCATCCTCCTTGAATCGCCTGATTCTCTAACGGATGTGTCCTCTCTCCTGTAGAGGGATTCAAGCGATGACTCCTGCCTGCTCAGCTCATTTCTGAGCTTGCTTATCTCCTCTGACACGCTGAAGATTTCCCGTCTTTTGTCCTCTATAAATTCTTCCGTGTCTGAAAGTGATTCCTCGATGGATCTCAGGCTTTCTGACTTCTCCTTCAGTCTCTCTGCCTGGGCCTCCATCTCTTGAGATATCCTGGAGCTGTTAATCTGTAATTCCCCGTATTTGGCAGAGGCATCAAGGCTCCGCTGGTCCATGTCATCTCCCTGCTGCAGGAGCTTCTTGTGATACTCATCGAGATTGCTTATATCATTCCTTGCCACAGCTATCTCACGCTCTATCTCCGAGATCTCCCTCTCCAGCATCTGGAAAGTGCTCTGCACTGCTTCGAGGGCCTTCTCCTGTTCGAGCAGCGTGACACGCCTCGTCTCTGTCCTGTTTTCTGTCTCTGTTATCCCGGCGGACGCAACAGCCTCTTTTTCCTTTAATAAATTGTATTCTTCTACTATCTGGCCGAGGGCCAACTTTATCTGCTCGTATTCTTTTCTGGCGATCTTGAGTTCTATTGCGTGCATCTCTGAGGAGAGTTTCTTGTAACGCTCAGCCTTTTTCGCAAGCCTGTCGAGGATGTTTATCTGTTTCCTGACTTCAGCTATAATGTCGTTTATTCTCACGAGGTTCAGTCTGGAAGAATCCAGTTTTGAAAGTGCCTCAGCCCTTCTGATCTTGTATTTCATGACACCTGCGACTTCTTCTATGATAAACCGCCTCTCAATGGGCTTTGAGTTGAGGATTTCACCAATTCTTCCCTGGTCAAGGATAGAATAACTCTTAGAATCCAGTCCTGTGTCTAGAAAAACATCCTTAATATCCTTCAGTCTGCAGGTGTTTTTATTGATCATGTATTCACTTTCGCCTGAGCGGTACAGTCTCCTGGTGACCGTAACATTATCACCCTGTCCCTCTCCGTTGTTTGACCCTGCTCCGTTCATGCCTGATACTACCATTGAGACTTCCGACATCCCCTTCGGCTTTTTTGTAGCAGAGCCGTTAAAGATGAGCTCTTCCATCTTTTCACCCCTCAGGCTCTTGGCGCTCTGTTCACCCAGCACCCATCTGAAGGCATCCACAACATTACTTTTGCCGCAGCCATTAGGGCCGACAATACAGGTTATGCCCGGGTGAAGGACAAACGCAGTCTTATCCGCAAATGATTTGAAGCCTATTAGTTCGATTTTTTCGATGCGCATTTTTAAAAGAGATGATTAAGTAAATTGGACTCCCCGCAGAAAGCTATGGGGAATCTCAATGCAATGAACTTTTATTTTTATATTCGCTCACTTGGCCCTGCAATAAGCTGCCGGGAATACGCTCGCTATCCATTTAAGGCTATATAGTATAGCCTATATCAAATTTTACTGACAAGAGGTTGGGACAAAAAAATGAATCCATCCAATAAAAAATACCAGGGTTCCTCCAGTAAAATTTAACGGCCGTCAGATGTAATCAGCAACTCTGCCCAAATAAAAAAGGACTCTTGGGAGAGTCCTTCTTGGATCTAACAGTCTTTATTCGGCCTGCCCGGGCCCTTTTGAGGAACTGCTCAAGTTGAAACCCCGAACCTCGGCAAAACAACTGTCTGTAAAATTATCCAAACCGCTATGACAGCTAGTCCGATCAATATATCGCTCATTATGCTTTTTCTTTCTTATCTGT
>CAWEYN010000016.1:0-125208 GCA_963813295.1 uncultured Nitrospira sp. | reverse complement strand
GGTGGTTGTGATTTTTTCCTCAGAAGGCTTTAATATGTCTTGTTTACTCATTTCACTGTTAAGGATGGGACTTCCAGAGGAGTAAAAAAACTTTTTCAACATAGATTTAAAAGACATTCCTTCCCCCTGTTGATGATATAATCATACCGGAAAGTCACATAAAAGACCCAGTCTTGATAGACGAGGTTCGAAGACTTATCTCCGGCCTATATATGTTGAGCCTCTCTGCTTTCGCCCTGTTTGGCTCCCCGCGACCTGCCACAAAATCTTCACCTGCGGGCTATGATTGCTGATACCTTTAAGTCGCTCTGGAGCATTAAGATGTTAATTCCTTGTAAATAAATTCAGTATTAAAGGTTTCTTCTTCAATACGGATCGGATAATGTATATTCATGCTGAACGTCTCAAGGATATGAGGGTCAGAGGCAATGATGCCTATCTTATTCATAAGATCAGCACTATCTCCCACGTTGAAAGTCAGTCCGTTATGACCGTCTTTTATGGCTTCGCTCATGCCTCCGATGTCAGAAGTAATCACCGGTATCCCGTAAGCCAGACTAGTCAAGATTGTCAATGGAGCGTTTTCGTACCAGATAGAAGGGACGATCACTACATCTATCCCCTGGAGAATAGACTCAATATCGTTAAAATTATATACGCCCTTAAACGCAATTCGGGGATCTCCTCCAGCTAGTTTTTCAACAGTTTTCTGATATTCCACCTCGTGCATACACCCGCCCCAGACATCCAGGCGTATGTTCCGCCCACCGGCCTTTCTGAAGCCCTCTACCATGACATGCACACCCTTGTGATACTGCACTGTACCAATGTATCCGAACGTTACTGTTTCCCCAATCTTCTTTCCAGCATAAATCTTCCTTCTTGAGTAGTCAAACCCATGACGGGACAGAGTAAATCTGTCTGATTTAATAAATCCTATACTGTTAAAGGCATCTATTAAAAACTTGGAGGGCGAAAGAAGACGCTCGCAACAGGCGAGTAACTCATTGGCTTCAGAATTCCTGCGTTCCATACGATCTTCGTTCACAGCGGTAAAACAATATTTGAGGCAGTTTCTGCCTCCATCAGGCCCATCGCAAAGCGTATTGTCAGCCCTGAGCATTATCCCCTGCGGGCACATTAGAAAATAGTCGGTAACCATAAGCACCACCTTGAGCCCAGCGTCCCGTGCGGCCTTTATCGACGAACTCCCGATACGCAGCGGATGGGCGCAATGATAAATATCAAAGTGCTCCCTGCGGAAGATTTTCCGGGCATTCTTCGTAGACGTCGTCGTCGAAAAAATCGAAGACAAACGTCAGATCATCAGGGTGAATACTATGTCTTAAAGCAAGTACCGGGACCCCTTCGTAGGCATATTCCCTGGAAATGACTGCGGCGTCATGTTCCGAGTTAACGGTCCCCTCTTCTCTGAAGGCGTATGTCAGCACCTTCACGTAATGTCCCATCCTTTGTAACTGCTTTGCCAGATTAAGGACGTAGCGTTCCGTCCCGGTATAATGCCTCGGGAAAAACTGATGCACACCGAGAAGTATCCGCATTATATTCCTCCTCGCAGCGATTCGAATCCTGCCGAAGTATGATCCCGATATAAGTGCCGGCAGCAAGGCTGAACATTTTATAAATGCTCTCATGAAAGTCAGCTTCCATGTCTCCATATCTGTGACGTAATTACAGCTTACGACTGAAAAACTCTTGAGTAGTGCGCCTATATGGTCGCACTGCGAAGCCACCGCATCAGGATGTAACGTCGGTTCGAAGCGTTCAAAATAATCATCCAGCATCGGATTTCCGGGAATCGAGTGCCATTCGGGCCTGAAGATATCAATGTTGTTGCACAGAGTATCGGCCAATGTCCGCAGGCCTTCCGCCGAATACATGGCTCCTCCCTTGTCCGCGGAGAGAACCGATATGGCCATCTTGAGCCTCGCATATACATAACTGCTGGCTTCCAGTGCCGACTCTGTCCGAAGACTCCCCCTGGGAACTGAAAACAGATCCCGGATGGAAGCTGTATCAATATAGCTCCTTCTCAAAAAATATAACGCAGACCTCGAATGAGAGTGAATAACTGCATTAGATACCTGAAAGATAAGGCTATGCCCGTCTTTAATCAGCCTCATGCCGAGTTCCAGATTTTCGGCATATTCAGCAGTGAATTTATAGCCGCGAAACACGGATTTTCGTATTCCCAGGCAGACATTGTCCAGACTTGCCATGGTCTGCTCTTTGAATCCATATCCAGGTCATCAAACTGTTTGAACAGGGAATGGTTGTATAAGTGGGTCGCGGTCCTGACCGAGGAAAACAAGATTATGACTCCAATAAGACCAGGCTGCGAAAAGATCCGCATCAGACCGGGGGATCTGGAGCGCGGAAACGGCTGAGGCCTGACCCTCCTGAATAGGGTACAAGAGTTTATACAGCCAGTGGTTGCCTATTGGGACAGCATCCTGAACGGTGAAAACGAGAAATTCTCCGGTTGCCCTCTCGGCTCCAAGGTTTCTGGTCCTGGCATGGTGAAATTCAGTGGGCGGAATCTCGACAATATTACGGGTATATGCACGACAGATCTCCAATGTCCTGTCGTCCGATCCCGAGTCAATTATCACCAGTTCGATATCGTTTACAAGTTCCTGTTGTGCTATCTTCCTGAGAATGTAATCGAACTCTTCCCCTGCGTTCTTCGTGGGGATGATGACCGACACCCTCGACACGATGGGAGTATCTGAAGTAACGGCACCTGCCGTATGGACGGGCTGAGCAGTAAGTCGTAAGTATCCAGGAGAGTACCTGATTGACTTATTGAACAGCAATTTTTTGTTAACCTTTCTCATGAATGCCCTGAATCCCTGATCCCTGAATACCCTGAGACCCTTTAATACCTGGCTGTTGCTCCCGTCCCCCCCCCCCATTTGTGATGAAAGAACCTGTTGCGGATACTCCTGTATCGTTCAAGTATTCTCCATCCGAGGGTATCTTTCACTGCCGCTAAAAGATTGTTGCAGTTTCTGATCTCAACTTGCTTCTTTTCCATCAGGTTCTGTGTGTCGATGCGAATATCCTCAACCTGTTGCCTGAGTGCGTCGGCGAGTGAATCCTTTTCCGCGATCTGTTCCTGCAGACAGCGTATCGCCGTTTCCAGCTGCGATATTATTGTTCCCTGAGCAGCATTATGCCGCTCCATTTTCTCTGCTTCAGCTTTCAAAGACGCTTCTTTTTCCCTGAGGACCGTTGAAAGCTGTTCCGTCCTGGCCTCGGCTTCAATCAACGCCCGCCTCGTACCGACATAGCCAGACATATAATCGTGAATCCTCTCAGGGGTAATCTTGCCGATATGCTTTGCGAGAATCCGCTGATACGAATTGCGCAATAAATGCTGGTCCCTGTTCCTCTGGGATATCTGGCTGTCGGCGCTCCACTGATTGTAATATGCCGTCACTTTTTTCAGGTGATAGAAGGGATGGTCCTTTCCTATACGGATCAGGAGGTCCCAGTCTTCGTAAAGTTCGAAGTCCGGATCGAATCCGTTCGATGTTCTGAGGGTCCTGCTCTCAAAGAGGAGGCACATAAAGGGAATATAGTTTTCAAAAACTAACATGTTATAGTCGAAGTCCCTGGAAAAAAGTAACTCCCTGCCGGAGTCTGATATTTCGAGGGTTTCAGTATCGAACATTTGATAGACCAGTAGCGCATCAGTATAGGCAACCTGATAGTCATAGAGGTTAAGATACCCCGTCAGAGTAGACAGATGGTCGGACAAAGCTCATCGTCATCATCCAGAAAACCGACATATTTGCCTCCTTGTATGTCTCTATCCCGACATTCCCCGCATGTGCCCGACCCATGTTTTTTTCCAGCCTCCGATAACTGAGAGAGACGTCTCCGAGAATGGTCCTGAGTTCTTCAACGTCCAGATCACAGCCGCCGTCGTTCACCAGAACAACTTCAATAGGTCTGTATGTCTGCGCAGCAATACTTTGCAGTGCCCTTTTTAAAAGCTTGGGCCTGTCCTTTGTTCTTACGATTATAGAAACCAGAGGTTCACTCATTTATATACCTCAACCCGTGACAAGACCACGGGGATTATCGCTCGCTATTAATTTACTTTTGGGCCTAATTATCACATCAAGGTTAAAGCACTCTGGGAGTCAAGTCCTGTCTGTCATTTCGTGATTGACCCTCAGTCCAGTGGTTTTCTTCCTGATTTCCGATTACCTCGAAAATAACGAAAAAACATATAAGCTCTCTTTTATGCAATATTCAGGCAATATCATTCGCTAACGGCGATTATTGTAACATACTAGGAGCATTACAAGGAAACAATCATGTAACAGGCATCTGAAGTCTAAACGAGTGCTTTTATAGCATACTATCGGCGGTTCGTCATTCAAAACATTTCAATAATCAGTATGCACCTTCCTGTTTTATCACTATCCTTATCGTCTTGAGCAGAATAATGATGTCCAGCCACAGATTCCAGTTCCTCACATACCAGGAGTCCAGGGCAATTCTGTGATCATAGCTCTCATGATTTCTCCCGGAAACTTGCCAAAGTCCGGTAATGCCGGGAGGAACCCTGAAACACAAACCAGCCATTTCACGGTAATATTCGTCGATTTCTATTTGCGTAACGGGCCTCGGTCCCACGAGGCTCATCTCTCCCTTAAGAACATTGAATATCTGTGGAAGTTCATCAAGAGATGTGGATCTCAGAAATTTTCCAACCCTTGTAATTCTTGGGATCATCTTTAAGCTTCCAGTACCTGACCCATTCTTCTTCCGCATAAGGATTTTTCCTGAAAAATTCCGGCAGCATTCTGTCGGCATTTACATGCATAGTCCTGAATTTGAAACATTTGAATATTTTACCCTTTTTCCCGACTCTGTCCTGTGTGAAAATGACCGGTCCTTTGGAGTCAACTTTAATAAGTATGGCAAATAAGAGCAGGAGTACCACCAAAAAAGGCAGGATAAGTATACTAAGCAGGATGTCAAAAACTTTTTTGATAAAAATATTGACTGGCCGCGAGAGGTTGTTCTTCATCTCAAATGCAAAGGCCTCCTCCTGGAAAAAGTGCTGGAGGCTGGTTCCCAATACAGCAATGCCGAACACATCCGGCACAAAAAGTATATTTTCCACTTTATGCTGGAGATTATTGATCAGTCCCTGAAGACGTTCTTTGCCTGCGCCTGGCATCGCAATGAAAAGGTCTTCAATATGACATCTTTTTATGTAATTTACCGCTCTGTCTACTCCTTTATGAATTTTAACGCCTTCTATCTTCTTTCCATATTTTGCAGGATCATCGTCAACAAAACCTACTACTTCGTAACCGTAATTAGGTTCCCTCACAAGCGCGTTTGCTATAAGTCTGCCTGTCTTGCCGGCACCAAGGACAAGGACACGTCTTTTCAAAAGACCGAATCTTCTGAGTAATTTTTTTAGAGTCATCCTTGTTAAGGGCAGCAGCACTATAGCTATCATCCCCATAAGGACAATGACAGTTCTTGATATTTGATCGCTTATTTTCCCCAATGACACGATAGTAAAAATTCCTATTGTCGAAAGGAAAATCGCCTTCAATATAACTCTTATCTCGTCCCAGAACGAAAATCTCCTTGTATAAAGCCCTTCATAGTAAAAAAAGAAAATCCAGACTGGTAATATCCACCAGACACTGGCAAAACCCGCTAATGATGCGTTATCAGGAAACGGCACGCTGAAAAAACAGGGGCAAACTTTCTCTGATTAAGACGGCAACCTTAAAGACTAAGAAGACGGAAGCTGCATCTGCAATAGATATGATTAGCAACTCAAGACTTTTTCGTATCTGATTTATATAAAATTGCGACATTTATACCTCATTAACATACTCTATCTTTAATTACAGCACATAACTCAATCTACAATTCTTATACCATAATCATTAAATAACTGTCACGTTTAGTAATCAAAAAAGGGCCGAATTACCAGTTCCCCTCATTATAGCAGGAATCACAGAGATTCAGATTGTCAGAGCAGCTCTCGAACTGGAGTTGAGCCACCGGAATAACGTAGACTTTGCCAGATAATGCAAGAAAAACATGCACTTTACCGTTTGACACAACTGAACATATTGCTGTCCGCCCTGAGTTGATTTTGTTGCCTGCAGCAGAGAAAACCGGGCGATGTATTGACCTGTTGTCAACGTAATGTCTATAATCCGTTAACCAATATCCTGCACGCACACGTCCCGCAATGCCTTTTTTCGGGTCCGTGCTGCAACACAGCAAAATGATGGCAATTACGCAGTTGCGGGAGAATAAAGTGCCACGAGAACAACTTTCGGTAACGATCATCACCCTTAACGAAGAACGCAATATCAGGGACTGCCTGGAAAGCGTTCAATGGGCTGATGAAATCATTGTTGTCGATTCCGGCAGCACCGACAGGACCATCCAGATCTGCAGGGAGTACACCGACCGGATATGGACGAATCCATGGCCCGGCATGAATGAACAAAAGCGGTTCGCCATGGATCATGCGGCCCATGCCTGGATCCTCAATATTGATGCCGACGAACGCGTTTCTGAAGATCTGAAAGACCACATACTAAAGGTTTTAGAAACCCAGGATGGTGATGGATACCGTTTCCCCCGGAAGAATTACTTTCTGGGAAGGTGGCTGCGGCATGGCGGGTGGTATCCTGACCACGTGCTCCGTCTCTTCAGAAAGGAACGCGGACAATACAGGGGCATAGACCCTCATGACAAGGTGTTAGTGGAGGGCAAGATAAGCACGATCCCTGTTCCGCTTGTGCATCATACCTATTCGTCTCTTTCTCAGTATGTAGCCAGGCAGAATAACTATTCAACTGCAGCCGCCGAGGCCATGGCGCAAGGAGGGAAAAAAATACTTCTCCTCTTTATCCCCCTGAAGACTTTCTGGAAATTTATCGAGACTTACGTGGTTAAAATGGGGTTCTTGGACGGCTTTCATGGTTTCGTCGCGGCAATGGGGGCTTCGTTTACCGCATTCTGGAAATACGCAAAATTATGGGAACTTACCCGGAAAAAAGAGCTCTCACTACCCCATCCCTGAGTGCCATCTCCAGGCTGGGGAGGAGATTCTGTGAGGGAGATTACTCTCCACGGTCTCGGCAACATCTACGAGATTCCGCAGCTGGAGGGGGTAGCTTACGGTCTACCCCAGCCAATGTCTTGAGGTGTCGTTGATGATCGTCGGCGTCATCCTTCCCCATACCCTCCTGTACGGAGGGGTTAAACGGTTCATCGAAATAGGAAACCGGGCTGTAGCCCTGGGCCATAGGTGGATAATTTTTACTCCGGAGGGTGAGCCACCCTCCTGGGTTTCTTTTCTCGGGGAGGTCCGGCCGTTGGCCAGTCTTGGCAGCCAACGGCTGGATGCCCTCTTTACCACGGAGAGTTGTTATGTGGACGACTTGATCAGGGCTGATACCGGTTTGAGGATTTTCTATCATGTCGCCCAGGGCCACAGCCTGGATAAAGTACTTGCCAGTCCCAAGAAGATTACCATTTTTGCAAACTCAACCAATATTTACAACCACGATAAAAAGCGATATGGCATTGAGCCATTCAAGGCGGTTGGTGCAGTGGACTGCGCCCTGTTTTCCAAAGGGGAGCGGCGCGGGAATTTAGACGGCGTCACAATTATTACCTATGGCCGGTTTTACAAGAAGGTAAAGGGGACGCATCTGGTGGTCAAGGCATGCGAGCGGCTCCACCGGAGGGGCCTCCGGATCAAATTGATTCTTTTTGACACACCTCCGGCCCAAAAGTATCGCCAGAGGGTAAACGAATTTTCCTGCCAACTGCCTTTTGAGTTTGTGCTCGACCATCCGGTTGAGCGTAATTACGAACTTTACAAGCGGGCTGATATCTTTGCATCAGCTGAAAAAATCGCTGGCTGGGCAAACACCTGTGCCGAGGCAATGGCCTCAGGCCTGGCGGTGGTGGCCACCGGCGCCGGCACCCAGGATTTTTTGATTCACAAAAAGACCGGCCTTAAGGTCTGGAGAAACTCCTTCTCGCTTGAGTGGGCTTTGGGCCGTTTGATCAAAGACATTGAAATGCGTAAGCGTTTGGCGGAAAACGGCTGCAATGAGATCCAAAAATACGATTGGTCAATCCTGACCAATCGCATTCTTGAATACATTGCCCGATTTAATTCCCAGTCATGAATTCGGACAAAAACGCGGCAAATGGCCGGATGAGACCGTGCCAAAGCCGCGTTTCAGGTCTTGATTGTGGATCAATTTCACTTTGTACCACCCCAGCCCCGCCGACGATAAGTATCATAAGAACACCTCCCGATTGAAAAAATTTCTCACTGGACCACACCCCGCTTCTGTTTGCCCACCTCATAAAGCCCGAGGAGAAGGCTCCTAGCCTTAACCGGTGCTCCGACACGATACAAGCCGTATGGAGGTTCGCGCAGACTGCCCTCCTTCGCGAGAACAAAATCGCACTGTTTCATGGCATCCTGTGTAAGTGTGTCAATCATTGTAACAGGCCGCTTCAGGTAATATACAAGATGCTGATTATCGATACCGTAGTCGCACAGGCTTGATCCCTGAGGAACCAGGGCATTGATCTCTTTCGCAGCATTCCGGTAATGGCTGAAGAATTTCGCATGATAAGGAAAATAAAAAGAGGCCCAAAAGAGCTTGACGAGCAAAACAGTAACAGCAAGGTTCCGTATCAACTCCTTCCCATCCCCTCTCCTCATGACCAGCAGGACGCCGGCAATAAAGACTCCAGCCATCAGTCCAAGGGAAACTGCGTTACTGAAGAGATTAAACCGTCTTCCCCAAAGGGGAGAGGTGAGAACCGAGACTACAAGAACCGCGCCGACGGCCTTTCCAAAGTATTCAGGCCAGGAGGACCGCCGTGCACCCCCGGGGATGGTACGAATGGCAATGCTGATCAATAGCGCGAGCATTCCCGAAAGGGGAAGAAGGTAGCGGAGTCTTGCCCCGGGCATAACCCAGTAAAGGGGGATCGACACAACAAGCCCCAGTGCACAAAAATATGCGAGATTCCTCATCTGCGACACCTGAGCATCATCTCTTCCGGGCAAGAGCAAAAGAAAGAAAATCCACGGTGAATAGGCTGCAAGGTATGAAAAGGGGAATTCAATAAAATGCAGCCAGAATCCTCCCTGTTTAAGCGGTTCCCCTCTGACGAGGATTTCCTGCGTCCAAACAGTTACCAGAGACTTAATCCCGACTTCCTGTGAAACAGGAACGAGCCAGGCAAGAAAAATCAAACTTCCGGTCACAATGCCGAAGAGATGCGCGAGCGAGAAAAACCCCCTTGCATTCCTCCTGTAAAAAAGAAGATAGGGGGCAACAGTGCAGTAATAAAAAAAAGGCGCCTGAATGCCCTTGGTCAGTGAGCTGACACCGACGAGGGCAAGGGAGATAATCCACGCAGCGAACACTCTCCCCTTCACCTCATACAGATAGAACCAAGCAAGCAAGGAGAATGTAATAAAAAGGGTGAAGGTCATATCGATTTCAGCACGTACCGCCTTGTCCATCACGTCAGGGAAGGTCAGAAAGACAAGGCCGGGCAGGATGAACCACGCATCTGAACTTCCGGGCTGCGCCTCCAAAATAGGCTGAGCGCCGCTGCACAAAAGAAGGCAGCCAGTGCGGACGGAACCCGCGCCACGGCCTCTGAAACGGTACCGGTCAGCTTAAAAAAGGCCGCCAGCACCCAGTTATAAAATGGCGGTTTCCTCAGGTAGATTGCACCCTCAATATGCGGGATGACCCAGTCGCCGGTCTGAAGCATCGTGACTGCGATATTGACCCGCCTGCCCTCTTCACCCTGAAATTCTCTCACGTTGATATATGGAAGATTTAGCACCAGCGAGAATAAAAACAGGAGCAGCATCCCCCTCCGGGCTATAGCGTCCATCATCGCGGCGTACCTGCCAGCAAAGCATGGTATTTGTCGGCCTTCAGTTCCACCCAGGAGATTCTGTCCCGCGGGAGCGCCCCAACAGCATCCGGCCGGGTAAGGAGAACGATGGGAGTCCCTCCCTGTCCTGCCCAGTCACTCATCGCTGCCTGGTCCCAATGAACGAATGAGCCCGCAAGATAGAAATAAAAGATCCGACGGTACTCATTGCCGGGGTCTGCAGGCGTCCATTCGACAAACTGCAGTAGGTTGCGGTCCCGGCTCCCTTTGGTATTGAGAAAAGCAGACCAACTGGTGTAATCGGCCCGCATTCCTGAACTCAGTTGTTCAGCAAGATGCAGGACATGATATTTCTCGGGATTAACCCTGACGGGTATCAGCCAGAAGACGAGAAAGAGGGGCACAACAGCGTATCGCGCAACCACCTTTATGACCACTGCCGCCTTCGCAAAGCGGCAAACGCCCAAGGCGGCGACAAAGGAAATAAACGGGGTTAAAATAGTGAGATACCTGTCGGCCTTTCCCTGTGCAATCTGGATGGGAAGGAAAATGACGAGGATCGCCACGGAGACAAATAAGTAATACTCATTGGTCCTGAAGCCGCGCCAGAGCACCGGCATTCCCAGCATCAGAAATACAAGCCAGGGATGGTAATACTTCAGAATTTCCTTCAGATACATGAGCGGGTCTTTGTTTACGTCAAGCCCTTCCACGATCCGCAGCATTGTCTGGGTATTCAGGATATACCGAAAATACCCTGGTTGCTGTACCTCAAAATAGAGGACCCACGAAGCGCAGACTGCAATTCCTGCGAGAATACCAAAGTAAAAGTGGCTCCACCGGAGCCACTGAAGGAGACGCTTGCTTAAAAGCCCGAACAAAAGCAGGGCGATCGGCAGAAACGCCGCAAAAAACAACTTTGTCATGAAGGCAAGGGCGTACGACAGACCAAAGAGATAAGGGCCTGCCTTCTTTCGCTCATTAATCAGAATCACGGCATAGCACCCGAGAAGCAGAGAAAGGACAAGGAGGCTCTCCGGCCTGTTCGCAGTAAAATTTCTCACGATCCAGCGGGTCGAGAGAAAAGCAAAGGACGAGAAAAAGGCTATATCATAATCCCGTGTCCACCGGAAGACAACCCAGTAGACTAACAGGACATCGAGCGTGGCAAAGATCAGGGAGGGTATTTGGGCGGCATAGAAGTTCACACCAAAGAGCTTGAATGAAAGGGCAACCATCCAGAAATAAAAAGGAGGCTTGTTGATATAAGGCTTGCCGTTGAGTTCCGGTGAAAACCAGTGGTTGTTCTCGACCATATCCTTCGAGACGCAGGCATAGGCAAGCGGATCGCTCCGCAAATCACCGTTCCAGGGACGCACCCACAACAGCAGCAGGACCCACAACAACAGCAGGACGACCCTGTCATTGTGTGACCGGTCCCTCAGGGACAGCCAGTTCATGGACTTTTCCCTGCTATCCAGCGTCACCGATACACACTTCGACCAGTTTCTTCAGTTGGTCTTCGAAATCAAGATGCCTCACTGATTCCCGGATTTCTTCACCCGAAAGGCGCGGTTCCAGTGCAGTTTTCATCGCGGCTGCGACAGCCCCGGTCGTGCAAGGATTCGATACGACCTCTCCAGTTCCTTGCACTACGACTTCAGCGCAGCCATTGGAGTCACTGGTCAGAGCATCTTCTGTATTCTTTTCTTCGTCTTTTGTTAAGATGACGACGGAAACTGGAAACAAGCGTTATCTCCCAGGGGATTTCTTCTTCTGTGCAATAATTCGATTATACAACTTCATTATCTCATCAGTACACCTTTTAAAGGTAAATTTTTCTGCGAGCAGCCTTGCATTCATTGACATCGACTCACGGGCATTTCCGTCAAAAAGTATCTTTATTTTTTCTGCTATCGACTGATAGTCTTCCGGCCTTTCAACGACAAAGCCATTTACCCCTTGTTCTATTATCTCGGCAGCACCGCTGTTTCTTGTCGTAATAACAGGCAAACCGCTTGCCAGGGCCTCAAGATGAACATTCCCAAATGGCTCGTAAATCGTCGGGAAAACAAAAAAATCAGCCGCAGCATAATACTTTTCAATATCCCTCTGAGGGCCGCAGAATATGATCTTTTGCTGTTTTATCAAATCTTTGAATTGCTTTTCGGAACCTTTTCCAACAATCAAAACAGTGACCGGATCGGGTAATGATTCAACCGCCTGTATCAGATATTTTACACCCTTTCTTTCAAAACCTGATCCAACAAAGAGGACAACAATATCACTCTCAGAAATACCATATCTGCTTCTCAGTTCGATCCGGTACTTCGCCCTGTTGCCGGGATGATATTTTTCAAGATCAACCCCGTTATAGATAACCTGAATATCATCAGCCGGAACACGATAGTTGTCCATGATATTTTTCTTTACCAATTCTGAAATCGCCAGAATCTTCCGGTATCGGTGCCCCCTGAATATCATCCGCTCGAGGCAAAGAATAAGCCAGTGGTACGGATTTAGAACAATGGAAAGTTTTATCAACAGACCTGACCTCAGCCATCTTTGTCTCAGCCACTCGATATGGCAACCGTCCCCAGCTCGATAGACATCCTGGTAGAGTGTTTTATCGTGGCTCTGGATGATGTCAATTTCTCTTCTTGCCTTTTTCATCAGGAAAAAGGAAGAAAGAGCAAAAGTTAAGTCCCTTAAAAATGAGTTGAAAGTAATGGCAGGGACCCTGTGAAAAATAATATTCCCTGTTTTCGTCATCCCTTTCCACTGAATGGCATACAAATGGACTTCATGGTCTGCGACAGAAAATTCTTCAATAAGACTTTGAGAAAACCCTTCTGCCCCTCCATGAAAAGCATATTTTTTTCGGAGAACCGCTATCTTCAAGCTTTTATCGCTTGCAGAAGAGTCAAATATCGATACAGCGCAGCCATTTTTCTCAAAAATCTTTTTATATAATAGGGGCCCAAAAACTCGGCTGACATCGCTATATTCGAAATCTTTTTCACATTACTTCTCCTACGATCCTCTTCAGTTTTTCCCCAATGATCTGCACGCTATAAAGTTCGAGACACTTTATTCTGGCCTTCATTCCCATTGCCTTCGCAGTTGCAGGATTCTCAAAAACCCACGTGATCGCCCTCTGCAAAGCCTTGTTGTCATGAGGAGGTACTATTATACCGCAATTTTCAAGTATTTCCGGGATGTCAGATACCGCTGTTGCAATTATGGGCTTTGCCATTGCCATTGCATCAAAGAGTTTTGACGGAATCTGTCCAACCGTATCAGACGTTTGCCTTTGCGGTATCACAACAACATCCGCCAGCATCAAGTATCTCGGCACATCCCCATAAGAAATCTTATCCAGCATAACAAGCCTGTCTCCCCCCATTTTTTTCAAACTCTTTTCATAATCTCCGGCAGGATTTGCGCCGACAATAATCATAATGATATGTGGATCATTGAGCATGCATACAGCATTCAGCGCATCTTCCACTCCTTTATGCGCTCTCGGCGTTCCGAGAAACATAACCACTCTCTTCTCCGTGAGGCCGAGCTGCATTCTTAAAGCATCATGTTCAAAGCAATACGGGTCCAGATACGTTGTGTCCTTCGCATGAGGGATAATTTCGCCTCCGTACTTCTTTTGTAAAAAAGCTGACACAGTTGTAATCCTGTCGGCATAGCGGATAAAAAACTGCATTACCCAGGTCCAGGAAAACCCATTTGGATTTAACAGGTTGAAAAATTTTAGGACCCTGCTCCCAAAACCTTTGTTCATATAAAATCCCACTTCCCAATCATCAATATCAAGTATGAGAGGAGAACCAGAAATGAATTTCTTTAGTAACCCGAATCCAAAACTCGTAAATCTCGGTTTTACTGCATACACAATTTCACCGTCAATCATTTTCAAAATCCCTGGAAGTTTAAAGAGCAAACAAGGGAATTTCCCGTAAGGAACTCGAAGAATTTTAACCCGAGAATTTTTGAGGGGTTCCCAGATATATCCCTTCCTGGCAGGTCCTATGATTTCGACATCGTACGCATCAATAAGCATCTGCCCCAGAATATATGCCCTTCCCATCGAATTACCAGAAAGGTCAAAGTTAAGAATACTAATTTTCTTCATCCCAGAAATACTTTCTGAACCAGTTTTCTGAACCTTTCAAATGGAAATGCCTTGATCAGTCTGGGCGTATATTCCTCAGCTTCGCCGAACGGCATATAATTGTTTTTTCATGATCGCTACCTTCACCTTTAACCTTTTTAAACAGAGTTCTTGATATGATATAAAATCATCAATAATGATAGCAGATAACCTGAAAAAAGTTATATTTACCTGCGTCCTGACGTTCATGCCTCATGTTCCGGTTGCAGATCGCCGCTTTCAGCTTGATAATTTCCTTTTCACGTGTTAGTCTTTTCGAATGTCAAAAAATAATTTTTGCACTATTAAAAATATTGCCTGCTTGATCACTCTCAACTAGAAGCATGGCAGGAAGTCCGTTATCGATAAAAGGCAGCGATACAAAAAATATTTTTCTTATTCTGCTCCTTACTGCAATCATTTATCTCCCACTTCTTGGATTACCAGTTTGGGATGACCATGAACCTATACGGGTAGTCGTCGCCAGGTATATGCTCGATACCGGCAACTGGGTGCTGCCCTTGCTGCACGGGAAACCCTATCTTCTAAAGCCGCCAATGATGAACTGGCTTATCGCAGCAAGCGGAGGCATTTTCGGCACCCTGAATGAATGGACATCGCGTATTCCCTCTGTATTTATTATGGCATTAACAGGCGTTTCAATATATACCATGACAGCCAGGTGGTTAAGCAGGGAAGGCAGGCTTTTTGCTGCGATAGCGACAATCAGCATGACAGGCCTGATCGAAAAGGGCAGACAGGCAGATATGGACAGCCTCTTTATTTTCTTTGTTGTACTTGTTTTGTTGACCTGGATAAATGGCTATTCGCGACAGTGGAAGCCGGCTGTCACCTGGAGTATTTCGCTGCTGCTGCTGGGCATGGGATTTTTTGCAAAAGGGCCGCAGATCATTGCCTATTTTTACATTACCATTTTTGCTTATCTTCTCCTGAAAAAAAATATTTCTTTCTTCTTCTCAAGGGCGCATTTGTTGGGCGTCCTCCTGTTTGTTTCGGTTATTGCCATTTATTTGTCCTTCGTTCTACGGTGGATGACCTTCAGTGAATATATAAATTTATGGGCAGGCCAGATAGCCGAAAGGGGAGAAAGCAGATATTCTCATGCATTCCTTAGACATTTTATTTCCTTCCCCTTCGATGCGCTGCTGTCTTTCTTGCCATGGACTTTGTTTGCAGTTCCTGTCCTGATATTAAAAGACCTGAGGACAGAAGCAAAAGCAGCATGTAAAAATGAATTCTTTTTCTTCGCTCTTGTGATGGTAGCTGCCAATTTCCCTCTCTACTGGCTTTTAAAATCAGCGAGGTTCAGGTATTTCCTCCCGGCCGGACCCTTTGTAGCTATTGGAATAGCATCGCTTCTTGATGGCTATCTGAACGGAATTCAAAACAATAAGAACCTTAATTCACTCGTAAGAAATTTTTTAAAATACCTGTCATGGGTTGCCCTGCTTTCAGTATTAGCCGCTGTCCCTGCAATCATTTCCTTGAAACTGGGGTTTTCCACGCCTTTTCTCCTGCTGCTAACCTCTCTCTTTCTTCTTGCTCTCTTTGTCCTCCTCAAACTTGATATGCTCAAATTAATTGATATCTCTGTTGTTACAGCTCTCTTTACAGCCCTTTTCTTTCTGTCATATACTTTTTTTGATATACAAATTAATTCAAAGAAAGAAAATCAACCGAGGACAATTGCGTACCAGATTAACTCCATTTTTCCCGGCGACGTGGGCGCCATATATGAAATAGGGTACAGACAGGTTCTCGAAATAACATGTTATCTTGATAAGGAAGTCATCCAGCTCGATAATTTTTCAGAGTTGGGTGACTTTTATAAAAAGGGAGGCCAAATATATTTTATTTTCAAGTCCGCTTTTTTGAGCAAGACAACAGAGGAAGACAGAAAATTTTTGCAGGATCACGAATGGGAAAAAGTATATTCCACCTCCTCAAAAAACGGAAAAAACGAAGTGGTTGTGGGACGACTGAAATAGGAACCGACGGTGAAGTTTGATTGCCTCAAAAAGATCGTCTGCTTTGCCAGGTCGGATGACCGAAACCAAACCCCTGTCGAAGTATTGTCAAAAATTGAAAGGGCAGCAGCGTCTCCGTTAGAAATAATTAAGGAGATTACGAACCGGACTGAAATCAAGCGCACCCTGAGAGTAAATATTGCGCCCTGGGGAGACCTGTGCCTGCATGAATATAAATGGAACCCGAGAAGGGTAATCGTTTCACCTTTCCGCCTGTCCAGAGGAGAACGCATATGGAAGTTTCATGATGAAATCGTGAAAAGCGGTGTCTTTGTTCCTGAACCTGTTTTGTTGCTGGAGATCCAGACGTTTCTATTTACTACAAAGACCTATGTTGCGACACGATGGATTGATGGGGCGCCTTCGCTTGCCGTTCTTGCGTCAAAGGAGGAAATTCAAGAATCAATCGATCTCCAGGCAGTTTTATTCAAGTGCGTCGATACGATAGCAAACCTTCATAACGCCAGCTTTATCCACGGGGATCTTAAGTGGTCCAACCTTCTCTTCGTGCGCAACCGTGCCCAATTCATCGCGCTGATAGACCTTGATTCCCTGAGAAAAACCTCTTCAGTGCGGAGACAGGGCCGAGATTTCGCCAGATTTCTTATTCCTCCCAAAAACTACCGCCTTAAGCGGGATATGATCGACGGGTTGACGGAAAGATATCTCAAAAGGAGGGGACATTCACAACTACTGGAAAAGATAATCAGGGCATATGTTGCTAAAAAAAAGAGGTAGACTCTCTTCGGAGGCTATCTTATTCAATTACTCTTTCCAACGTATCACAAGCTGTTTTTCTGCAACCTCTACAGAATTGAAGTTTTCCGCCTTCCGGCGTGCTTTTAAGAGGACTTCCACGCCTCCAACCGTGTCAAGATTTATGTAAAATATACAATGTTTTCATAGAAGGGAATTTTTTTCATACACGCTGACTGAAATCTCCTCTCTTAGCTATTGATAATTTACCCGAAAAAGAACCAACCTGTCCTGATTTGCTCCCCACTGCCCGATCTTAATCATGTCACGAGAATTAACGAACTCCAGAAAATCATAAGGACTGCCTTTCCATCTGTCCTCTTCCCACAAAAAAAAGTCTATCCGGTTTGATTTTAAGAACGCGATGAGGTCAGGATATTGTTTTTTAATAAGCTCCCCGTAATCTACAACAGGCGCGGGACACACCAGATTATCGGCGTGACGATGAGCATAAAATGAAATCCATACCGACGAGGACGCGATCGCTACATTTTCCACTTGCTCTTCAGCGGCCATATATTCTCCTATTTCCCTATAAGGCAATTTGTCCTTTCGGTTCTCCTTAAGATTTTCGGGAAGAGTAACTGCAAGCACAATGATAGATAACAAGAGACCAATCGTTTTCTTCTTTAAACCCCTCTTGCCAAGAAAATCAATCAAATTCTCTACTCCGAACCCTATAAAAACAAATGAAGGGATCAAAAAAATAACAATATAGCGCTTCGGCATAATCCAGATTTTAAGGGTAAAAATATACAGAAAAACAAGGGACAGAGCGGACAGAACGAGTAAATATCTTATCAAGGGTTCTCTTTGGGCTTCCCTTTTTACATGTTTTATCCCTGCAAGGAAGAGCAGAAAAAAGGGGAAATAAAAAGCCGGCACAGTTCTCATGAGTAATACGCCAAAAGCGAGAATCCATAGAGTCTTCTGAACCCACTTTAAAAAATCAGGTGGAATAAATTCAATATGAAGATCGTTCAATTCTGTCAGCTTCTTCGTCAGGGGATTACTAAAAGGATTTTCAAAAAACTTTTGCGGCGAAATTGTCTGCAGTCTCGGAGAAAAATAAATATCCCAAAGAGACCGGCCTCCCTTCGTGATAAAAAAGCTGATGGAAGTAAGCAAAATAATAGCGACAATCGGAAGACTAAAAGAAATAATATGTTTGTAATCTCTCTCCTTCCTGAAAAGAAGATATAGAAGAGATCCTGAAAACAGGACTAATCCCTCTATTCGGGCAAGGCTTGAAAGACAGAAGGAAAGACTGCTTAAAAAAAACATTGCACCCTTACCCTTGTCAGCCGCTTTTATAAAAAGATAAATACCGAGGACGGAAAAGAACCAGAAGACAGGGTCCTTCATTATTTCAGCGCTTTCTCTGACAAAAAGCGGATTACAGGCAAATATAAGCGCGACAATTCCTGCTACCGAGTGAGAGAAAAACCTTCTCAGTAAAAAATAAAGGGGTACTATCGTAATTAATCCAAAAAAGAGAGAGGCTGCCTGGGCCGCAACCATCCAATCACTGATAAAATTATGAAAAAGGACAATAAAAAAAGGGTAAATTGAGATAAAATGATAAGGACCGCACGCCTGTGCAGCATTCCACATATTATTGGCAACAGCCTGTGCCTGATAGATATAATAGACGCTATCGGAATTGATTACATCGCAATGTTCAACCGCATAAAGCCTGAGAAAAAATCCGATGACAAGAGCACAAATAAGATAACTGTTAGCGAGCAGATAACTATACATTGAAAGCTTCTTTTCCACTAAAGAAAACCCTTTCATCTAAGACAGGTTTGCAGAATATTTTGAAACGAATACGATCAAAATCTCATCTTTACACATTAGCAAATGCTTTATAGTATACTAACAAATGAATAAAATTTTCGGGGAAGTATATGCGAAGGACTGGAAAAATGATCTCAACACTATCTGGATTCTGACGAAACAGCATCTCCCCCGGTTACTTGCCGCCATCAGCTGCAGCATCCTTTTATCTTCCATCAACGGCTCGATTGCCTGGTTTGTTAAGCCTTCTGTCGATAACCTCGTTTTATTGAAAAACAAGAGTTTTCTCATCTTTCTCCCTGTCGGGGTCCTCCTTTTGTTTAGCCTCAAGGGGTTCTTCTCTTTTGCCAATAATTTCCTGATGTCTTCGATAGGGGCGAAGATTGTAAAATCCCTCAGGAAAAAGTTTTTTGATAAAATGCTGTTTCTTCCCCTTTCTTTTTATGCAAGGGAATCCAGCGGCTCCGTCATATCCAGGGTTATGAATGATATCGGCACCCTTGAAGGCCTTATAGCCAATACAACAAAAAACTTTTTTGTATACACTACGACTGTTCTTGCACTGTGCTTCGTTGCATTATACAGAAATCTGAATCTCGCGCTGTTGTCTTTTACAGTAATTCCCTTAATCGCCTTCGTCACAGGGAAATTGGGAGGGAGGATGAGGCGGACCAGCAGAAGGACGAGAATGCTCATCTCCACCGTCACCCATATCATTCATGAAACCATTGCAGGCATTCGGGTCATAAAGTCGTTCACCCTGGAGAAGGAAATGTCCAGACGCAATGATCACTCAATATCGGAGCACTACCGGAATGTGATGCGTGAAGTCCGCATCAACGAATTCGGCGGAATGTTCATTGACATCATTTCCGGGATAGGCATTGCTGTGCTCACCTGGTACGGGTTTTACCTCATTGTTCATGACAGGCTTTCGCTTGGAGAATTCTTTTCCTTTGTCGTAGCTGTAATGATGATGTATGATCCCCTCAAGAAGTTAAGCAGGATAAATAATGATTTTCAGATGATACGGGCTTCGCTGCACAGGATAAAGGAAATATTTCTCGCGCAGGAGGAAAAAGAGGGAAAGTTCGAAAAGAAAGATCTTGCAGGAGATATCGAGTTTCAAAATGTTTCCTTTCAATATCCCGACCATAAGGACAGTGCCCTTGAGGGAATAGACCTGAAAATAAAGCCTGGGGAAACGATAGCCATTGTAGGATACAGCGGTGCCGGGAAGAGCACCCTTACCGACCTCATTCTCGGGTTCTGGAATAATTACACCGGCAGCATTACAATTGACGGTACGGATTTGAAGGATTATTCCCTGCAGAACCTCAGATCACATATCGGGGTCGTGTCCCAGGACATCATCCTTTTCGACGATACGGTGAAAAACAATATTTTATTCGGAAAACCTGCTGCAACAAATGAGGAAATAATTAAGGCTGCAAAAGCTGCCTATGCCCATGAATTTATCATGAATATGCCGAATGGTTACGATACTCCCATAGGTGAAAGAGGCGTCAAGTTATCGGGAGGACAGAAGCAGAGGATATCACTCGCCCGCGCTATCATAAAAAACCCCAAAATACTTATTCTGGACGAAGCCACCTCGTCGCTCGACACGGATTCTGAGACCAAGATTCAAAAAGCGCTTGAAGGCATCATGCCTGGAAGGACAACGATCATCATCGCCCACAGACTCTCAACCATCCAGAAGGCAGACCGCATTGTAGTTATGGACAAAGGTAAGATTATTCAGCAGGGAAGCCACGACGAACTCTTCGAAAAAGGCGGCGTTTACCGTGAACTGTACGCGATGCAGTTCGGCCTTGCCAGTCATTAATCGTAATCCTCGGTCAGTAAATGATTGACATGCTTCAGCCTTCAGCACCTAAACACCTGGGCAGTTACCTGAATCGCTTAATACGTACCTCCGACCAGAGTCGCTGTAATGGAGCCGACTGCCACCTTTGTCTGCATTTTTATCGGGATACGTTTCAGCGTCGTCCGTGAGCCAGATATACAGATCGCCTTTTTTGTTAAAAATACCCTCGGATTTCATAAGTGGTTTTATGACCACGGTATCGAACTCTCCCAGCTTTGTTTTAATCGTTTCTTTCCTGAGCACCTGCACTTCCACATTCCATAATTTTTTACTGTCGAATATATCCACATAAACCGATTTCCCAACTTCATGTTTCTTCGTCCTTATAAAATAAAAGCTTGAAAGAGGGTCGAGGGTATTTTCCTTGATCTTATAGGTCTTTTTTTCATTGTGAATATGGTCAATGAAAGTCACCTGGCGATTTGCATGGTCAAAAATCGCTTCCTTATCACGCCTGTGACTGCCTTCTCTCAATTTAATCCGGTAGGTCTCCGGCAAACCAATGAATGAAGTTGTCAGCGTATTTTTCAGGACAGACTCCGTCCTGTCATCAACCATATAAAAAACAGACAGCCAGTCAGCGGACTGGGCGGTCGAAATGATCTTCGTATGTCCTTTCTCGTTTACTATTTCGAGCGTTGCAGTACCTGCCTTAAGTCCGGTCCATGTCAGGTCGAAGATGAGCTTCTCCGGGATATTAAAGGCGGAAACGTTCAAGGGCAAAAGAACAAGAAAAACAAAACACACCAAAGGGGATGTCCGTCTCAATCCAATATTGCCTGTCAGGATACTTGGAATAAATCTCTTTCTGTTTCTGTCTGATGTCATATTATTTTCCGGATAAGAATAAAGGTTTATCCCCTGTAAAATTACGTTGCGTTCTGTTATATTAGTACATGCTTATTATTCCCGCAATAGATTTAAAGGATGGACAGTGTGTCAGGCTGCAGCAAGGCAGGAAAGACGCTGTTACAATATATTCAGGAGATCCCTCTGCAACAGCAAAAAAATGGGAGTCTGCAGGCGCAAAGGTCCTTCATGTTGTAGACCTTGACGGCGCTTTTACAGGCAGCCAGAAAAATTACTCCCGCATCCTCGAGATCAGAAAATCCGTGGATATGGACATAGAGGTCGGCGGAGGCATCAGGGATATTTCAACAGTCGACAGGCTGGTTTCCGCAGGCATAAACAGGGTGATCATAGGGACTTCCGCAATAGAAGATATACAGTTTGTCACTGATGCATGCAGGAGATTTCCAGGCAGGATCTTTATCGGCATCGACGCCAAAAACGGAAAAGTCGCGGTAAAAGGCTGGGAAGAGGTCAGCTCTATTGACGCCAGGGAATTGGCACTAAGGGTCGAAACTATCGGCGTTTCAGGCATAATTTATACAGATATCTCAAGAGACGGGATGCTGACAGGCCCTAATCTGCCTGCACTTCAGGATATGGTCAAAACAGTGAATATTCCTGTTATCGCTTCAGGCGGTGTAGCAAATATTGAAGACATAAGAAATCTGCTGAAAATTGAAAACCTCTGGGGAGCGATAACCGGCAAGGCGATCTATGCCGGGTCCCTTGACCTCAAAGAAGCGATAAAGCTTGCCTCTTCCGGAAAAGATCATTAGGCCCTGATATGCTCGCTAAGCGCATAATCCCATGCCTTGACGTCAAAGACGGCCGTGTTGTAAAAGGCGTCAGTTTTGTAAACCTGCGCGATGCCGGCGACCCTGTAGAAAACGCCCTTTACTACGATAAACAGGGGGCTGATGAACTCATCTTCCTGGATATTACCGCTTCCCACGAAAAAAGGAAGATAATTTTAGATGTCGTAGAAAAAACAGCAGAAGACGTATTCATGCCCCTGACTGTCGGCGGCGGCATTAAAACACTTGAAGATATAAGGGCACTGCTCAGGGCTGGTTGTGATAAGGTTTCGATCAATACAACCGCGGTAAAAGACCCTTATTTTATCAGCCGTGCTGCGGAAAAATTCGGCAGCCAGTGTATAGTGGTCGCGATAGACGCAAAAAGAGTGGCTGACAATATGGCCGATGCAACAGGGGAAGAATGGTTCAGCGACGCATCCCTCAAAGACGTTATTTTGGAGCTTCCGGTCAAGGGCTTGACCTGGGCCATATCAACGCACGGCGGCAGAAAAATGAAGCTCATAAACGCAATCGCCTGGGCCAGGAAGATGGAAGAGCTCGGGGCCGGAGAGTTCATGCTCACCAGCATGGATAAGGATGGAACAAAGGACGGTTACGATATAGAGCTGACAAAAATGATCTCAGAGACTGTCTCTATCCCTGTCATCGCATCAGGAGGGGCAGGGAATCTGGAGCATCTGTATGAAGGACTTGCTGAGGGGAAGGCAGACGCTGTTTTGGCAGCTTCGATATTTCATTTCAGGGAATATACGATAAGTGAGGCCAAGGAGTATCTTCATTCAAAAGGCGTTTCTGTCAGACTCTGACTGTGAAGCATAATATCCAACTTCAGCAGTTCTATTATTTCGAATTAGTTATAACATAAATCAAAAAAATGCCATAGAAAAGCTTTTCTTAGTTGCCACTCCATTTTCTGATCTTCTTGAGATACCTTGCAACCGCATACAAAAAAGTGACAAGAACAAGTGAAAGGGACGAAATCAAGATTGAGGTTTTACTCATCTGACTGCCATATCTGACATAATTATTTCTCATAATAAGCAAAATAGCACACACAATCCACGAATATGTCGTGCCGTATTCTTTAACGACGAGACGCTGCCAGTTAAAAGTCATACTTTTTATGGTTTTACCAATCCCCGAAAGATCGGGTATAAATCTATTTACATTTTTACAGTATTCAATGTACTCTTCTCCGAACTTCTCGCCAAGGTATTTTTCCTCTGCCCTTGTAATCGCCAGATACATAAAAATGAAAAGAGGAATTCCAATAAAATAAAAAGGTATTGAATTTGCGACAATTCCAAGTCCTATGACTATCATTATATTCCCCAGATATAACGGGTTCCTGCAATGAGCAAAAATACCATCTTTTACCAGGTTTTCGGCATAAGCCTTTCTACCTCTTCCGCCGCGTTTGATATAGGCAAGACCGATAGTCAACGCCCGTATAGTTTGTCCTGCCAATGCAACAGCAATGCCTATTACATACAGCCAGTTTTCAATATGTCTGTATCCCAGAGAAGGTCTTGAGCTTAATACCAGTGAGAAAAAAAGAAGGGGGAAAATAATATTTCTGTATTTAAAAATAAATCTGCCGAGTTTTTCCATTTTGTTATTTTACAGCCACCATCCCGCAGAAGTTATACCACTTGAAGAACACATCACAATATCTGAAACCCTTGCTTAGCAGGAGTTCTCTGTTTTCGAGTAATTTATAAGGTATTAAAACATTTTCAAGGGCCTCACGTTTTTGGGCTATTTCCATTTCGCTGTAACCATGACTTTTCTTCATGTCATAATAGTATCTTATAAAAAGCCTGTTAAAGAGAGAGTCTTCGCCAAGGACCTTTTCCACAAGTATAAGGCACCCGTTTTCGTTTAATCCTCCTAAAATACTTTCTATCAGTTTCTCCCTGTATAACGGCCTGATGAACTGAAGTGTAAGCACCATGAGAACTACTGAGGCGTTCTCTATATTTATTCCCTGATTCAGATCAGCGCTGATTAGTTCATATTCACCTGAGAAATTATTATCTGAAAATTTCTTCCTGCATTTCTCCAGCATATCTTCTGAGTAGTCGATTCCAATATACTTGACCTTTTTGCTGATACTCTTATCGAGATTTATCAAAGTCGTACCAGTAGAACAGCCCAGATCATATATATTGGTCCCATCTGTTGCAAAATCAGAGGCCAGTTCAGCTATCATTCTCTGTATCTCCTGATAGAAACGGGACAGAGCGGTCAAGCATATCGTCAAAAACAGAGGCTACTTTTTGCCCGAAATTGAAGTCTCTTATGAATTCATGCTTTTCATTGAATATCTCATCTTTTGACATCTTTACTAACTCCTCATCATAGTTTTATGTTATTTGTACCAAACACAATCCGGTGCTTTGCCGCGTATTATATTTAAATATCTGGACATTGATAACTTAATTAATAAAATGTTTGATGCTTAATAAAAACATCTCGATTCTGAATTAACTCTAATCGATTAAGTACCAATTATGCAATAACGCAATACGGTTTTATTTGCGGTTTCTCCACCCTGAATTGTCCGACAATATCATCGTTTGCAGGCACAACTTTCAGCAGGCTTATTTCATGTCCATAAAAGACCTTCACTTCAACATACGGAAGCATCCTTGCATCAGAGTATCTTGCGCATATAGATGCAGCAGTCCGTATGATATCTTCATTATTCTTCCCCTTTGATAACTGTGACAGGACTTCCGCAGTTTTCAGCAATCAGATAAGCACATTTGTTTTCAGATATTGCCAGCAAAGACTTATTCTCATCCTCATCCCTGCCGACAATCACCTTGCATTTTGGAGAGAGCCTGAAATGCCTTCCGAGCCTCAGCAAAGCCAGGTCCTCCAAAGAAGGGTCAGGATCATGGTCAAGGAGCTCTCTTAGTCTGAACGAATAATTCGGCTCTGTCAGTAAGCAGCCTCCTGCAGGCGCAGGATAATCCGTAAGACCAAACTCCGCGGCAAGCGCCATCTGGGGTTTCCTGGACCGGCCGTTGAAATCATAGAGCAGGTCCCTGTTCACGATCCCTTTTTCTTCCATCACAGTTGGCTTCATCAGTTTTGCGCACAAAGGTCTTAAAACAAGGCCTCTTAATCCTGTCTCCCTGTCAATGATATCAAGTGCGTCTCTTCTTTGGCTCATTGGCCTCTGGCCGAGCACTTCTCCTGTTATGAGAAATTCGGCGCCTGTCATATCCATAAACTCTCTGGCTTCCCTGAGCATAAGTATTCTGCAGTCCATACATGGGTTCATGTTCTTGCCGTGTCCGAACTTAGGGTTCTTTACAATCTGGATGAACTTCTCTGAAAGATGGCAGAGCTTGACCTCAAAACCGAATTTTTCAGCTGCTGAAAACGGGTCTTTGGAGCAAGAGGACTTGTCTGATATGTCACAGCCGAAATGGTTCAGGAAAGTGACCGCCTTCACCTCGATACCCTGCCTAAGGACAGTCAGTATGGCCAGCGTACTGTCGAGCCCCCCTGAATACAATGCGACTGCCTTTACAGGCCGTGATGAGTGATGAGTGATGAGTGATGAGTTTTCAAGCTTTGTCTGCATTATTTTTTGGTTCTTTAATCGAAAGATTTCAGCAACTGCTCCGGAGTTGCGACCGCTGTCCCGACCTCAGCTACGACTATGCCTGCTGCATGGTTGGCTATAACAGCAGCCTCTTCCATATTTGCACCTGATGCACAGGCGAGGGTGAAAGCGGAGATTACAGTATCTCCTGCTCCTGTCACATCATAGACCTTTCTGGCAACTGTTGGAATATGCGTGACCTTATTTTTTTCAAAGAGGCTCATCCCCTGCTCACCCCGGGTAATCAGCACCGCCTTGCAGGAAAGTTTTTTCATTAAACTCCTGCCTGCCCTAAGCAGAGTTTTATCGTCCCTGATCTCAATATTTGAACCGCTTGAAGCCTCCATGACATTAGGGGTGATAAGGGAAACGCCTTTGTAAAAATCAAAATGACCGACCTTTGGGTCCACTGCTATAAACATCCCCTTCGGCTTTGCCTTTTTTACAATGTCCCTGATAAGCTCCTGAGATATCATCCCTTTCTGGTAATCAGAAACAATTACCGCATCATACCGGGAAAAGTACAGAGTTTATATATCCCAGTATGCCCTTCAATATCTTCCCGTCTACATATTTTTTATCTTCCCTGTCAAACCTTACCACCTGCTGATTATGGGCTATGACCCGCGTCTTGACTGTTGTAGGCCTGTTTTCAGTAAATATCCCGTCGCAGTTCACGCCTCTCTGGCTAAGTATATTCATCAGTCGCTTCGCCTGCAATGTCCTGCCCGCTAATGCCGATAACAGAGGCCTTGCCCCCAAGGGACACGATATTATGCGCGACATTGGCTGCTCCGCCTAAAAGAAAGCTCTCCCTGGTGACTTCCACAACAGGGACAGGGGCCTCAGGAGAAATCCTGTTCACCCTCCCCCATATGTAATGGTCAAGGATTATGTCCCCTATTACCAGGATGTTTTTGTCTTTAAACCCGCGTATGATTTTCTTGTGGTCCATAGCTCATTAATATAACTTACTGTACTTAAAAATGAAAACTTTTCAGGTCCGGACTGTTACGTCACACTGCTGCAGAGGCTGAAGTGCGTCTATTAATTAAATATTTATTTTTGGGTGTTATTCCCGCAAGCCAAGCGCGCCTGCCTGCCGGCACCGAGAGCGCAGTCTGATTGGCGGTGTTGTTCTGAGATGTCCATGAATCCATTATCAACCTCCGAGTGCTAGCCGATGCTATGGCTAACGAGTCTGCAAAAAAAGTCTGTTTTGCATCCACTTTCTATTTGTTTCCTGGGTGTCAGAACATTCTCGCTATTCAGCTTTCGTCTTCTTTACTGGCCACTGCCCAACTCTATATCCCTCTCAATGATATCCCGAAGAGTTCCGAGATAGGGTTTGCCTGTTGGTTTACCCCATCGTTGAATAATCCAGATCAGGAACCTAAAAAAGATATTGATACCTGAATTTTCGATATGTATTGATTGTGTCAGAAACGTTCCCCCGTCACGTTCCGATAGTTCATATATCTCTTCGATAATTCTGTTATGAGAAGAGAGACCACCTGTATGGCGTATGACCAGTTTTGTCAAAGGCTCAAAAGGACGAATTCCGCCAGAAACTCCGATGCCCTTGAGTTTTCGTGCATCTGGTATGTTATTGCGTAGCGATAGCCCTGCTGAGGGTCTGAGAAGGACGATGGAGATACATGTTTCACTTTTGGGTTCCAGAGCATCATATTCGCAGGGTTTATAAGGAAAGCCCAAACAGTTCCGGCAGGACGGTTGATAAAAATGCTATTTACAAGCTTCATGATGAATACCGATTCCTTCTTATTGTCTGTTCTTATTGTCTTTCTCATTACATAACCATTTATTATTAAGTTTCTGCCACCACAAAAACGTGATTATACGATTTCTGTAATTTTTCAGAATTAGCATTAAAAATATCATTTATATCACTTGTTATCAACTCAAAAGTTATTTCTATTATCTGTTTATCATGTCTTTTGTAATGTTATACGGAAGCTTGATAACTCTGGATTCTTAGTATCTTCTCTATTGATCTGCAGCCTGCAGGCCGCACCAAATAAAAAAGGGAAAGGCAAAGGCCTTTCCCTTTTATCTGCTCTTATAGCAGTAACGGCTTAAATGTCATAGTACAGGAAAAACTCATACGGATGAGGTCTGAGCCTCAGGGCATCAACCTCGTTGGTGCGTTTGTAGCTTATCCATTTATCGATAGCATCCTGGGTAAAGACATCGCCTTTGAGCAGAAACTCATGGTCTTCCTCAAGAGCGTCGAGCGCCTCATCGAGACTGCCGGGCATCGTCGGGACTGACGCCAGCTCTTCAGGCCCGAGATCATAGATGTCTTTATCAAGCGGCTCGCCCGGATGTATCTTATTCTCTATACCATCAAGGCCTGCCATCAGCATTGCTGAAAACGCAAGGTATGTGTTGCAGGAAGGATCAGGGAACCTGACCTCAACCCTTTTTGCCTTCGGGCTTGCGGAATAGGTAGGTATTCTTATTGACGCGGAACGGTTTCTTGCAGAGTACGCGAGATTGACCGGCGCTTCAAACCCTGGGGTCAGTCTCTTGTAGGAGTTGGTTGTCGGGTTCGTCAGGGCAGCGAGGGCATGGGCATGCTTCAGTATGCCTCCTATATAATAAATCGCCATCTCGCTTAATCCCGCATAGCCGTTGCCGGCAAATAGTGGTTTGCCTTTCTTCCAGATGGACTGGTGTACATGCATTCCTGAACCATTGTCCCCAAAAAGGGGCTTAGGCATAAAGGTTGCGGTCTTTCCATGTCTTACTGCGACATTTTTGATGATGTATTTAAAGAGCATGTTTTTGTCAGCCATCTTCACCAGGGAATCAAACCTCATGTCAATCTCCGCCTGACCGGCTGTAGCTACTTCGTGATGCTCTCTTTCGACATAGATACCGCACTTGAGCATTTCCATCACCATCTCTGTCCTGAGATTCACCTGGCTGTCTGTAGGGGGCACAGGGAAATAGCCTTCCTTGTGCCTTGGCTTGTATCCGAGGTTCGGGTTCTCTTCGCGGCCGGAATTCCATATACCCTCAGTCGATTCAATAAAGTAATAACCGCTATGTGAATTCTGATCAAAACGGATGCCGTCGAAAATAAAGAACTCCGCCTCAGGGCCGAAATATGCTGTGTCGCCGATACCGGTTGACTTGAGATAATTTTCAGCCTTCTGCGCTATATATCTCGGATCCCTCGTATAGTACTCCTTCGTGATGGGGTCTACGATATTGCATATCAGGCTTATCGTCGGATATTCCATGAAGGGGTCCATAAAAGCAGTGTCTGCATCAGGTATAATAAGCATGTCTGAAGTATTGATCGCCTGCCATCCCCTGATCGAGGAACCGTCAAATCCAAGGCCCTCCTCAAATACTGCCTCTGAAAGTTCCGCTATGGGGACCGCAAAATGCTGCCAGATTCCCGGAAAATCGAGAAACTTAAAATTTGCCATAACAGCCTTATTTTCCTTTGCTAAATTGAGTACGTCTTTCGGTGTCATTTTTCCTCCTTATTTAGTTATTGGTCGCTGGGGATTAGGGTTTGGTTATTGGGGTTGAAACTAGATTCAACTAAACTCTAATCCACCTTTTGCAATCCTAAACCGATCTCTAATCCCTGTATTTAGACTGCTGTTTCGCCGTGCTCCCCTGTCCTGATCCTTATTGCTTCTTCCACAGTGGATACAAAGATCTTCCCGTCCCCGATCTTGCCTGTTTTGGCAACCTGCTCTATCGTACTTACGACCTTTGAAGCAAGATTGTCCGGGGCTACAATCTCGAGCTTGATCTTCGGGATAAAATCCACAATATATTCTGCACCGCGATAGAGCTCTGTATGGCCTTTCTGCCTACCGAACCCTTTCACCTCGGTCACCGTCATGCCATGAATACCTATTTCATTGAGGGCGTCTTTGACTTCATCCAGTTTAAAGGGCTTGATTATGGCCTCAATCTTTTTCATGTCTCACCTCCATTTTCATAAATTTATACGCATTTATCCTTCTGACTCAAAAAAATATCTGTAGAAATTCAGGGCCCGCTGCTGATAAATTTTGTAAAATAATTCCGTGTCCCTTTTCAAAAGCCCCTTGTCTATTGGCTCATCCTTAAGCCAATCATATACCGTATCTTCTTTCACTTCAATATGAAACTGAAAGGCATAGGCCTGCTCACCATACCGGAAAGCCTGATTTGGATATAATTCCGATTTTGCGAGGCGCACCCCGCCTTCTGGAATATCAAAGGTCTCTCCATGCCATTGAAAAACCTTGAATCTCTTAAAATGCTCTCCTGTTTCAGGATGCCGTGCAAGCCTTCCCATAAAACGGTCTATGCCGGCGCGATAATCCATTTCTATATCATACCAGCCGATCTCTTTCTCAGGGCCTGGATAGACTTTTGCTCCAAATGCCTTCGCCATTATCTGAGCTCCCAGACATATGCCGAAGATCTTCCTGTTTTTCTCGGCGAAATCCCTGACCAGCTCAATTTCCCTGCTGATATAGGGGTATTTGTCCGCATCGTTTACGCTCATCGGACCACCCAGGATAACAAGGACATCAAAATCATCCGGCAGCGGGATATCTTCAGAGGAAAGATCGATAATCCTGTAATCCATATCGTTGGCGACAAGGAAATCTTCTATTGTTCCAGGTCCCTCATTAGGCGCATTTTTCAGAATCAGTACTGACATGCATTCTTAATTTGCAAGAACCTTACCAGAAGATACCTGATTGAAAACAAAGGATTTTCATGTTAGCTACAAAGACAAAATGCCTGCTCCTTAATCACTACTGCCTATTTTTTAGGCAGCCTCCTGACTTAGATGCTGGAGACAGAATTTGCATTGACAAACAAAAGGGCCTCATTTTCCTGAGGCCCCTCTTTAAGCCATCTCTTTTTTTATGCTGTTTTGCTCAGCCTTCCTTTTTCTCCTCTGCATCCTTTGAGGCCTCATCCTTCTTTGCCTCCTTTTTCTTCCTGCCAGTAAGGTATGACTCGCTCGGCCTCCACCCAAAGGATGCGCCTCCATGCGCCAGTTCCATCACTCCGCCTCCTGCCTTCTGTGCTACCAGCTTTACCAGCATCGCTATCCCTATGAAGGGCAGAAACGCTGCATACATAAGCCCAAGCACTGGCCCTGCCACGATGATGGCTGCCGCAGGCATCCTGTAATATGCCTTCTTAACATCCCCAGGCAGTGTCCCTTCATCCCTGATGTCGATCCTTTCTCCGTTTGTAAGGTTCCAGTATGTCCCTTTTCCTACCCTGTCTCCTCCGTTATGTTTTAACATTGTCCTGTCCTCCTTTTTCCTTTTTCTTTTCTTGATTAAAGCTTATCGCAATGCTGCAGGTCTGACAATCGGAAGTAGTTCTTAGTCAAATGGGAATCTTTTCCTACTGGGATAGATAATGTCCATAATTCCAGAAATATTAGATGAATATTGTATAATGCTAATATTATTTTTCTCTAAAGCAGAAAAGCTATGCATAAAGATAACAAAACCATAGAACTTACAGCCCTGTATGAGATAAGCAAACTTCTGGGCTCATCTCTCAACCTGAAATCAAACCTCAGGGGGGTAATGAGAGTGCTGTCTGAATATCTCGACATGAACAGGGGGACTGTTGCTCTTCTGAGCAATAATGAGCTCTCTATTATTTCAGCCCATGGGATGACCGAGGAAGAAATAAAAAAAGGCAGGTACAAACTCGGAGAAGGCATTATCGGGCGTGTCGCAAAGCTCGGCTCTCCTATCGTAATACCCAATATCGGGGATGAGCCGCTGTTTCTGAACAAAACAGGAGCAAGAAAGACCATCAAAAAAGAGAATATAGCCTTTCTCTGCGTTCCCATAAAGTTTAAAAACGAAGTGCTGGGCGTCTTAAGCGTTGACCGGCTCTTTGGTTTTAAAGGCATATCTTTTGAAGAAGACCTGCGCTTATTGAAGATCATCGCTTCCTTGATCGCCCAATCAGCAAAACTGCATATGGAGCTCGAAAAGGAACGCGAAGCCTTTACAGAGGAAAAGGAATACCTGAAGCTCCAGCTAAAGGGCAAATACAGGGTTGATAATATAATCGGCCAGTCAGAGAGCATGCAGGAGGTCTTTGAGTCTATCCATAGAGTAGCGCCTTCTCTGGCAAATGTGCTTTTGCGGGGTGAAAGCGGTACAGGAAAAGAACTGGTTGCAAAGGCCATCCATTACATGAGCCTGAGGGCAAAGGGGCCGTTCATAAAATTTAACTGCGCCTCTATCCCTGAAGGACTTCTTGAATCAGAACTCTTCGGACATGAAAAAGGGGCTTTCACCGGCGCAATGGCATTAAGGAAGGGACGCTTTGAGCTGGCAGACAGGGGAACAATTTTTCTCGATGAGATAGGGGACCTGCCGGTAACGCTCCAGCCCAAAATTCTCAGGGTCTTGCAGGAAAAAGAATTCGAGAGGGTCGGAGGAGAAAAAACAATCAAGGTTGATGTCAGGCTTATAGCTGCAACAAGCAGAGATCTCGAAGACCTGGTTGCAGAAGGCAAATTCAGGGAAGACCTTTATTACCGGCTCAATGTAGTCCCTGTCTATCTCCCTCCCCTGAGGGCAAGGAAGGAAGATATTGTGCTGCTTACAGATCATTTTCTGAAAAAATACAACCAGGAAAACAATAAATCCATAAAGCTCTCTTCTGAAGGCTTGCAACTGTTTTCAGAGTATGAATGGCCTGGCAATGTCAGAGAACTTGAA
Source organism: uncultured Nitrospira sp. (assembly GCA_963813295.1). Lineage (GTDB taxonomy): Bacteria > Nitrospirota > Thermodesulfovibrionia > Thermodesulfovibrionales > UBA6898 > JAOUFP01. The sequence goes on along the minus strand of CAWEYN010000016.1, from coordinate 92,538 downwards.
AATACAGTTGAAAGACTGGTGGTTATGTCGAAGGGGGAAGTTATCCTCAGGTCTGACCTGCCGGTAACTATTAGAGAACAGTCCATAAAGACAAAATATGCGTCCCATATTATAGACAACCTTCCTTCGACTGTAGAAGTCATTGAGAAAGACAAAATCCTGGATGCTTTGAACAAGACCGGCTGGGTCCAGGCAAGGGCAGCAAAATTGCTCGGCATAACACCCAGGCAGATCGGCTACAAGATCAAGAGATATGGGATAGTGAATAAATAAATGTATAGCGAGCGATATTCCCCGTGGTCTTGCCACTGGGTTAGCGACCGAATGTAGTAAAAAAATATTCCTTACATTGAGATTCCCTGCGGTCTTGCCGGAGGGAGTCTTCATTTTCCGGCGCATTTCTTATAAAACCAGACAAAATCTTGTCAGTAAAAACATTAATTAAATTTACAATCAAACAGTTGCGTATGATATTATATGTCACTTCAAAGTAAGCAATGCAGCATAATCAGATATTTTAAGGATTGATGCTATTACCATGGAAAAGTTGTTAAGGACAATGGGGCGATGGGGCCTTTCTGTTTTGAGGAGAATGGGAAATAAGTTCATTTTCCTGCTAAACGCTCTCCATATGATCTTCAAGCCACCTTTTAAAACCCGTTTGTTAATGAGGCAGATACGGTTTTTAGGCAACAAGTCTCTCCTGGTCATTTTGCTGACAGGGGCCTTTACAGGCATGGTCCTCGCCCTTCAGTTATTTTACATACTCAGGAAATTCGGCTCAGTGGGACTGCTTGGCCCCGGCATTGCCCTGAGCCTCATCAGGGAATTGGGCCCGGTCCTCTGTGCCCTGATGATCACAGGAAGGGCAGGCTCCGCACTTACGGCTGAGATAGGCATGATGAGGATCTCTGAACAGATAGATGCCCTAACTGCAATGGCACTGAATCCGGTACGGTATCTAATTGTCCCAAATATTGTCGGCGCGATCATTGTTTTTCCACTCCTTACCAGCATATTCAATGTTGTCGGCATATACGGCGGGTATCTTGTCGGAGTAAAAATCCTCGGAATAAACGCGGGCACATATTTCTCCCTTATGAAGGATTATGTGGATATGGAAGACGTAATGATAGGGCTTTATAAATCAGTAAGCTTCGGGATTATCGTCTCCTGGATATGCTGTTATAAAGGGTTTTACACAGGATACGGCGCCGCAGGGGTGAGCAAATCAACAACAGAGGCGGTTGTTACCTCCTCTATATTGATCCTGATCTGGGACTACGTCCTGGGCTCTTTTTTTATATAGCAGCAGGGACAGGCAACAGGAATGTATCCAAAATACTTAACACTTGAAACAGGGAAAAAGCATTGATAGAAATTAAGGATATCTACAAAGCCTTTGGAAAACAGAAAGTGCTAAACGGCGCAAACCTGACAATCCCCGACAGGGAAGTTGTAACCATAATGGGGAAAAGCGGCTGCGGCAAAAGCGTATTGATAAAGCATATTATGGGCCTTCTAAGCCCTGACAAAGGCAGCGTAATAATCGACGGCGTTGACATAACCACCCTTGACGTACAGTGAACTTGACAGGATAAGGGAAAAACTCGGGGTGCTCTTTCAGGGAGGTGCCCTCTTTGATTCCATGACTGTAAATGAGAATGTTGCCTTTCAGCTCAATGAGAAAACAAAACTGGGCAAAGGTGAGATCAATGACAGGGTAATGCAGGCGCTTGAGGATGTTGGGCTGAAGGACATGGGGAAGAAGTATCCCGCGGAACTCAGCGGGGGCATGAAAAAAAGGGCCGGACTCGCAAGGGCCCTGATTACAGAGCCTGCCATAGTTCTCTTTGACGAGCCCACAACAGGACTCGATCCCATTATTTCACGGTCCATCCACAGACTTATAGACACTACCCATGAAAAATACCGCTATACTGCCGTAATCATAAGCCATGAAGTCCCCGGCATTTTCGAAATCAGCGATAAGGTTGCGATGCTGTATAATGGCATTATAGAAGAATGCGGCACCCCTGAGGAAATCGTGAACTCTTCCAATCCGGTAATAAAACAGTTTATAACGGGCAGTCTTGAAGGCCCGATAGAATCTTTATCTTAAGGCATGAGGAGGCAAACATTAAATGAAAAAATTTGACCTTGAACTCGCAGTGGGATTTTTCCTTTTACTTGGGATTCTGTCCCTTGCATACATATCCATAAACCTGGGGAGCATTGAAATTGTCGGCAGAAACGCATATATTGTTTATGCTGAATTCGAAAAGGCCGGAGGCATCAAGCCAAAGGCCATCGTCGAAATAGCAGGTGTCGAGGTAGGAACAGTTAAAAGCGTACACATCACCAAAGATTATCGCGCACAAGTGGCAATCGAGATTGACAAAAATATCAAGCTCCAGGAAGACGCTATAGCCTCCATAAAGACCAAAGGCCTCATCGGTGAACAGTATGTCCAGATATCTCCCGGCGGTTCTGATAAAATGATACAAAATGGTGGTAAAATAAGAGAAACAGAATCAGCCATTGACATTGAAGAGCTGATCTCCAAGTATGTATTTGGAAAGGTATAAAGGAGAGATCATGGGCAAAAAAACTGCAATAATATTATCTGTCATTTTTGTCTTTGCCGCATTCTCTGTTTTTTCTCCTCCAAAAACAGAGGCAGGGGAGCCGACAGAACAGGTAAAACAGACGGTCGATGCTGTCATAAAGATATTGAACAATAAGGAACTCAGCAAACCTGAAAAGCTTGCTGAGAGAAGAAAGAAGATACGGGAGACAGTGGACATGAGATTCGACTTCGAAGAAATGGCAAAGCGCTCCCTCGCCCTTCACTGGAAAAACAGGACCCCGCAGGAACAGAAGGAGTTTGTGGCCCTGTTTTCTGACCTGCTTGAAGACACCTACATAAGAAAAATAGAAAGATATGAAGACGAAAAAGTCATCTACACCGAGGAAAAGACAGATGGTGCCTACGCAACAGTCAGGACAAAGGTCATTACCTCAAAGGAAGCCGAGATACCGGTAGATTACAAGATATTCAAAAAAGGACAGAAATGGGAAGTATACGATATCGTCATTGAAGGCGTCAGCCTGGTTAATAACTACAGGACACAATTCAACCAGATCATACGCTCCAGTTCCTATGAGGAACTAGTAGACAAGGCTGAAAAAAAAGGTGGTTAAATAAACACTACTCTTTTATCTTGTTCTTTCTATACTCAGTGTAAGCGCTTCTGAAGGAGATATAGGGATCGATTGCGGATTCCTTCAAATCTTCATAGTCTCCGATATGCAGGGAAGTCTCATTGGTATAATCAAAGGTGCGCACACCAATTAGTGTTTCAGTTGGCGTAATATAACTTACAGGTTCCAGGAAAAAATCACCCACTGTTCCCACTGTGTCACGAAGTGAGGAAAAACCCAGAACAGGCCAGACAATATAAAAGCCGTTGCCGATTCCATAGACTCCCAGAGTCTGTCCAAGGTCTTCCTCATGCACCCTGAGGTCTATGTTCTTTGCAACATCGAACATGCCTCCGACACCGGCAGTAGTATTGAAAACAAACCGGAGAAGTTCTGTCCCAGCCCCCCTAATCTTCAGTTGAAGAAGGTTGTTCACAAACCGGACAGGCATAGAAATATTCTGAAAGATATTTTTCACCCTCACACGCCCCCACTCCGGGACAATTGCACTATATCCCCTGGCAAGAGGCTTTGCCACCCAGAAATAGAGCTTGTCATTGAATGTAAACATCGCCCTGTTCCAGGGCTCAAGAGGGTCTGAGATGCCGTTTTCTTCGGTAATTTCCTCGTATTCTGTCCCCTGTTCCGCAGGAGCTTCCTCAACATCAGTTGATTTTTTCACTTCTGATGCAGCAGCTGGTTCAATAAACTGTGGTGCAAGTGCCAACTGTTGCATGGGTTCCTCGGGACTTAGTGTGGTTACCGGTTCCTCAGTTGCTTCCGCGCCCCTTGTTTTTTGCTCCGCAAAAGCTTCCTCTACAGGTTTGGATAGCTGAGGTTCCTTTACATCTGCTGCTGCCTGTGAGGTCTTTTCTTCAGAAGCAGCCGGAGTCTCTTTGTCCGCAGCAGGCTCTTTTGGCAAAATCTCTTCTGATGGCTTCTTTGCGAGGGTGACCTTTTCCGGCGAAAATTCAGGGTCGATAAGATATGCCTCTTTGAAATACTCATCGGCCTCACTGAACTTGCCCAGCTTGTACATGGAATAACCGATCAGATAATATGCTGTTGGGTCAGGCTTCTTGCCCACATATTCCTTCAAGTGCTTTACTGCTGTCTTATAATCCCTGGTGTTGTAGTACTTGAGCGCTGACTGAAACTCCTTGTCTTCCCCGGGGAGAGTCGCAGATGCTACAGCAGCAAACAGCACAAAAAGTACAGTACTCAGCACCAATTTCTTCATGAATTTCTCCTTAAGTATTGCGGAGCACAATATATAATTTCAGGAATTATAACAAATTTCATCTAAGCATTGAAGATAAATAAACAATCTACTTCAGTCTGAAATCAACGCGGGAATCCCTGAGTTTTTCCTTTTTCTCAGGCTGCAGCGACTTCGGCTCAACAAGGAATACCCTCTCCGGTTCGACCTGTTTGGACTTTAAAATATAATCCTTCACCGACTGAGCACGCTGTGAAGCAAGCAGCCTGAGGTCGTCATCTTTGACCTCGATATGGGTAAGCATTAATTTTTCCATCTCAGGCACAGGCAGGTCCTTGGCTATCCCTATAATGTTTCTCGGCTTGGGAAATTTCTCAGCCTTATAAGCCATCTTCAGGTACTTTGGATATTCACCCTGCTCAATCTTCACGTCGTCCACGGACACCGCAGTTATCCCGGACTTCACTATCTCCTTCAATTTCTGGGCCTTTATTTTCTTATTGAAAAGGTACTGCCGCAATCCTTCTTTGTCTTTCTCCAGGTCGACATGTCCTTCTATCTCAAGCTTCAGGGCAGGCCTGTCATTTAGCGCCTTGATAAGGGTATCGAGCTTTTTTGTCCCCGGTTCACCTAAAACAAAGCTGCCGTAGTCAAAATCAAGATAGCTGAGTTCCTCCCCGCCGCCGAATATCGCTCCCAGAAGGGCAAACGGAGAAGTGGCAGCCTTTACCAGTAAATTGACGATTATCTTTATGATCACGCTTCCGAGGCTGAATTTGGGGTCATCCAGCTGCCCGGTCACCGGAAGATTCAGATCAATCTCTCCTTTTCTGTTCTTCAGAAGTGCTATGGCAAGTTTCACCGGCAGCTTTGTGGCATCAGGGCTGTCCACCTTATCACCAAGGGTGAACTGATCAAGGAATATCCTGTTCTGGGCATCCAGCTTTTTCTTGACTATAAGATAATGAAGGCTGAGGGAAAGCTTTCCCTTCTCTATCGTGTAACCTGCATATCTTCCTGAGTAAGGGGTGACCGGGCTCAGGTCCATATCCTTGAAATCAACCTTAAGGTCAACATAAAGATCATCGCTCAAAGGATTAATCTTTCCGGAAATCTCAAGCGGCGCGTAATTGTCGAGTCTGCCCTTCAGATCAACATCAGCCATCTTGGTCTCTTCTGAGGAAAGGCCCGAAACCCTGCCGCCTACCTCAAGAAAATTTGCCGAATAATTGGGCTTGATGTAATGATCAGAGAAATTGATGGTCCCGCCCTGCAGGGTGACTGTCTCAACCTTGATCATCTTCCGAAGCGCATTTTCTTTATTGGTTGAAGCAATTCTGTTTTCCCCCTCTGCCTTTTTATTCCTGAGGCTGATTCTCTGTTGTTATTTTGGCTGCTGTCTTTTTCTCTGCCTCAACCTCAGCCCCTGCCTTTTTCCCCTGCTGTCGCTATAATATTCTGCACATTCATAGATGCCGTCCGGGTTGATAATGAAGCGCGAATAAAAATCAGTCAGGGCAACCTCGCTGATATTTACTGAAAGCGGCGCATATCCGATATCCATTTCGCTGAAATGGAGCGAGTCCCATTTCAGAAAGTCCTCTGCATTGATCTTGTCCACAGAGGCAAAATGGTTCAGTGACGCTTCCCCTTTATACGAAGCCTTCATGCCGTTTTCTTTTGAGTATCCAAGAGAAATATCCCCGTTTGAAGAAATGCTCGCCGTCTGTCACGATAATCTTCACCATGTCGGTAAAATATGGCTGCACAGGCATGACCGGGATTTCCTTTGTGACCAGCTTTATCTGCGCGGAGAAAGGATCGATGACCATGATGCCGTTGCCGAGACCGTGCCCTTGTTTTCTACCTTCATGCGAAAGAGAGACCTTCCCCTTTGCCTTTTTCCCTGTCGATATATTCTCGCCTTTAAAACTGATCCCTGCAAGGTCCAGGGATAACAGGCTCCAGCATGTGCTTTGATCTTCTGCCTTGACCGTGTACTGTTCTGCCGCTACTTTTTTAAGCTGATGAGCCAGGGCTTTTCGTCCTTTGCTTTCTTCTTTTGTCCTGGCAACAGTTCCCGACAGGGCGCGAAGACGGCATCAGAGCGTCAGCAAGGTTGAAGGCTCCCGTCAGGATAACGTCTTACTGTAGAGCATACCCTTCTGTGTTGCAATACTGCCTATGACAAGTTCCTCTTCGTTGTGATGTCAGCAGTCGAGTCTTTTATGGAAAAAACAGGCACCTTGAGAAAATCCTCCTTTTCGCCTGTTCTTTCTCAGACGAAAAGATGCCAGTATCCATGGACATTTCAGACAGCCTGATATCAGGCTCCTTGTCCGTCTTCCGGAAAGAATACTTCGTCAGAAAGTCCAGGTTCCCTTCCTCTATGAGAAAACAAGGACCATGTCTTGATAATAAGGAGAGTATTTTTTCAAGAATGATCTGTCTTGCCTCAACCGTGCCTTCTGCAGCGAGCGGTTCCACTGAAAAACTGCTTGCAAATTTGAACTGTTCCCCTGCCTCTGTCTGAAGGGACGCCTCAACAGCGGTTTTCTTGTCCTTTACTGTACTGAAATTATTGACCTTGACCTGGATCTGATCAAGACTGGTCCTGAAATTCCTGTTCTCTGCCAGGTCGGCAAAGGTCATCTTCCCGGCAGCGAGTACTATCTCATCTGCCTCAATAACCGGAGTTTGCACGTCCTCCTTCTTTTTTTCAGCTTCTGCGGACTTCTCCGGCTCATTTTTCGATCCGTCTTTCAGGGACAAGTGACCTGAATGTTTATCTTTCCTGTTTTTTCCCTGACAATATTGAATTCAGGTGACTCGACAGAAATCTTCGAAAAATGGATGTTTCTCATCCATAATATTTGATGACAGGATACCGATATTCATCCGGGGCAGATTCAGGATCTGGTTTTCGCTGTTGTCACGTATCAGTATGTTTCTGAGGGTTGTTGTGCCTTTGACAGATAGCGACGGGGCTTTGTCTCTATACTGTACGTAGGAAACGCTCGATTGGGTATCAAACACGCCCGAGACAAACCTGTAATCCATCCTAAACGGCACATAGGCAAGATAATAAGGGATGTTGAGATCTTTTATATTGATGTCAAAACTTGTCTCGTGTGACTCAGCAAAGGGCTTGGCAGTCCCCCTGAATGAGACAAAATGATCATTGACCTTTGCAGAGAAAGACGGCTGCACATAACTGTCGAGGTAATAAGGGAGATTGGAGATGAAAGGGATGGTCACGTGTTGCATCTTTTATCGCATGCTTCGTATGCTTTGGTCCGTCAAAAAAATCTATGTGCCTCCGATAATCTGAATATTGTTCAGAGAGAACCGCAATGGCTTCGATGCTCCGAAGGCTTTGCCTTTTCTTTCGTAAGCAGATCGGAAAAATTATAGAGGAGGTCCTCATTGCGGACGATGTTTACATAAGGTTTTTGCAGCCTTATCTCCTTTATGATAATGCCCCGTTTGAAAATCGACATGGCCTGGAAATTAAGATAGAGTTCGTCAAAAGAGACAAAGGTGTTTGGACTTCCCGGCTCCCTGATGGCAAAACCCTTAAGCGTCAGCGAAAGCATAAACGGGTTGATCTTCACCGCCTGAATCGTCACTTCCCTTTTGAGCTTTTCAGAGAGTTGCTTCAGGGCTACAGACTTCACGATCGGCGGCAGGATAAAAAACCCAGCAACGGAAAAAAGGACAAGGAAAATCAGCACCCCCCTGAGCAGCCTTTTGAGGCGGGGTCTTGTTCTTATTCCTTCGATTATCTTCATCTCAGCGCCAGGCTACTTCCCAAAGACGGTCTTTAAAAGGTCTGTCACCTGTGCTGCAGGGTCTGTGCGGATCTTCTTTTCCTCCTGCCCGACCATATAGAAAAGTCCGTCCAGGGACTTGTTCGTGACATAGTGGTCCAGATCAAGAGACTGCTTGTCCATAAAAGGAATTGATTCGTATCTCGCCATCATGTTCTTGTAGGAACTGGTCACTCCGACCTCATTCATGCTCGCCGATACGATCGGTTTGAAGGCCTCATAAATCTTGTCATTCGTCTTTTTCCTGAAATATTCCGTTGCAGCAGTATCTCCGCCCTTCAATATCCCGCCTGCATCTTCAATGGACATTTCCCTGATCGCGCCGACAAAGTAGGATGCAGCCTTCGGGGCCGCCTTTTCCGCAGCCCTGTTCATGCTGAGGATAAAATCATCCACCTCCTTCTTGATATCCGACCTTGCTGAGCACGTCGGCAACTTTCTGGATCTTCTCAGGCATCAGGATCCTGATCATCTTATTTTTGAAATAGCCGTCTGTCTGTGAAACACTCTTGACAGCGTTTTCTGTTCCAATAGAGAGGGCTTCCTTTAGACCGCTTACTGTCGTAGCATTGTCCGGAGTATTACCGTCCCTTGTCCGGCCCTTTAGTTGCAGGACTGCCGATGCCTTTCATGACGTTATCGAGCATTCCGGCATAAGCTTCAGCCGAGAAAAAAACAAAAACCAGCAGGGCTGTGCAGACTATCTTTTTCATCTGGTCCTCCTCAATTATAGAAAATATTTTCTCTTGCATTGGTCTTTCATTAACCCTTCAGTTCAGAAGTGCAGTGGCCGCACCTGACCGCCTTAACAGGTATCGCTGAGAGGCAAAAAGGGCATTCCTTTGTCGCCGGTTCAGCAGGTGGAACCTGCTCTTCTCTCTTTAAGCGGTTGACATTCTTTACTACTATAAAAACCGCAAACGCAACAATCAGAAAACTGATGATCGTGTTAATGAAAACACCATAGTTCATGGTAACAGCACCTGCTGCCTTGGCATCCGCAAGGGTTGCGTAAGGAGCAGCGACCTTCCCTTCCTTCAGGACCGTAAAGAGGCTTGTAAAATCCACATTCCCCAGGAGAAGACCAATAGGAGGCATAACAAGATCATTGACAAATGAATTCACGATTGTCCCGAAAGCCGCACCGATAATAATGCCGACAGCCATGTCAACGACATTCCCCTTTACTGCAAACTCTTTGAATTCTTTAAACATACGCTCCTCCTTATAACTGATTTCCCATTTTTGCCCGGGCTGACAGTTCTATTAATATCCAATTATTTTTCATTCAGTAAACTAAGAGATGATTAATATTTCATTGCCTCGTTAAGTGCCTTCTGTATCCTCTCAGTATTCGGCACATAATAGTCTTCGAGTTTCGGCAGCGGCATGACCGTGTCATAACCAGCAACCCTGATGACCGGAGCCTTCAGGTAAAGTATGGCGTGCTCTGCGATACTGGCCGAAAGTTCCGCCCCAAAACCACACGTCTTGGCGGCTTCATGGACAATCACAACTCTTCCTGTCTTTTTCACAGACTTATATATTGCTTCCTCGTCAAAAGGGCTCAGCGTCATAAGATCGATAACCTCTGCATCAAAGCCTTCCACCGCCTGTAATACCCTGTGCAGCATGCTGCCCCATGCGACCACTGTTATTTCATCGCCTTCCCGTACAATCCTCGCCTTTCCCAGCTCTACCGCATAGTCACCTTCAGGCACATCCTCTTTTATAAGCCGGTACAATCTCGTGGACTCCAGAAAAATAACAGGATCAGGGTCCCTGATTGATGAAATGAGCAGCCCTTTGGCATTATAGGGCGTGGAAGGCACCACTACTTTAATGCCAGGCATATGGCAAAACAGCGCCTCTGTACTTTCAGAATGCAGTTCAGGTGCCTTTATCCCTGCACCATAGGGAGTCCTGATAACCATTGGGCAGGTAAATCTCCCTCTTGAACGGGAACGGATCCTTGCAGCGTGTGAAAAAATCTGGTCTACAGCAGGATAGATAAATCCCATGAACTGTATCTCTGCTACAGGCTTCAATCCGTATGCAGCCATACCTATGGCAGTTCCTACTATGCCTGACTCTGCAAGAGGGGTATCCATGATCCTTTCCGGTCCGAATTTTTCGAGCAGCCCCTCAGTGACACGGAAGACGCCGAAGTCTTTACCTACATCCTCTCCGAGTATCACAACGCTGTCATCCCTTTCCATCTCCTCTCTTAAAGCCAGATTTATGGCCTGTACCATATTCAGCAATGCCATATCAAAAGTCCTCTGCCTGCTTTTTCTGCCTTGATGTCAATGTTTCATATGTATAGGCAAACATATCCTCAGGCCTCGGCGGTTCTATAGATTCAGCGAGCTTCACAGCCCCGGACACCGAGGCCTTTGCTTTCTCCTCCACCTCCTTCTGATATTTTTCTGTCCAGAGCCTGTTTTTTTCCATGAATAATTTCAGCCTCAGGAGAGGGTCTTTAGGTTTCCAGGCCTCGACTTCCTCTTTTGTCCGGTATCTCGTTGCATCGTCTGCAGTTGTGTGGTCTGACATCCTGTAGGTGAAACATTCTACAAAGGTTGGCCCGCCACCGTCTCTTGCCTTTTTCAGGGCTTCTGAAGTTGCTTTATATACCGCAAAAATGTCATTTCCATCCACCTGAACACCTTCAAATCCATAGGCATAAGCCTTCTGGGCAAGGGTCTTTGAGGCGGTCTGTTTGTCTCTCGGCACTGATATCGCCCACTGATTGTTCTGGCATATAAAAACAACCGGCAGTTTAAATACTCCAGCCATATTGAAGGCTTCGTGAAAATCACCCTTTGATGTGCCGCCGTCGCCGAAGTAGGTAATGACGGCTATCCTGTTGTTCCGGTATTTGGCAGCCATGGCAGCGCCTGCTGCATGGGGCAGCTGAGTCCCAACAGGGATGCAGATCGGGAATATATTCAGGTTATCAGGGGGACGTATTCCCCTCTCATCACCACCCCAGTACTGAAAAAGCATCTGCATAGGATAACCCATTGTGATATATACCCCCATCTCCCTGAAAGACGGGAATATCCAGTCTGTTTTTTCAATGTCAAATGCGCTTCCAATCTGTGCTGCCTCCTGCCCCAGAATCGATGCGTAGGTGCCGAGTCTGCCCTCCCTCTGAAGGTTCAGCGCAAACTGGTCAAAAGTCCTTGAAAGGATAAGCAGCTCATACATCCTTCTGATATAAGCTTCGGACATCGAAGGCATCAGCGCCATATCCGCGTCGCCTTTTTCATCAAGAATATCAAGCCGTCTGACATAAAATGAATCAATGATCTTTTCCGGCATTATGCCTCCGAAGACATCGGACTTTTTCAAATCTTACCACAATTCATATCCTGATTCTATTGAGAAAACACTGCTGATTTTTATAAAGTCTGTATAGCAGATAGCGTGTTTGCTTTAAGAAATTGTAAAATTGTATTAATATTAGAATATCAGTTCAGTTTAAAAACCGGCATAAACAGGAGGACAGAATGTTATTAAAGAAAAAAGTGTTATACAGGCCTTCATGGTCAGCTATTATCGTGGTGATCATAGGACTGGTGATTTTTTCCCAGTTCATGCCTGCAACGTTTGCCCATGCTCAGAGTTCTAAAATATCAAAAGATTCTATCGACCTTCTGACAAGAACCGGCAGGGCAATGGCAGAGGTGACCTCAGCAGTAAAACCCGCGATAGTGAATATTTCTACAACCAGGACAGTCAAGGTCGGAGGGGTCAAAGACCCCTTTTTGGACGACCCCTTTTTCAAGAGATTTTTCGGGGACAATTTCCATCAAAAACAGCCGAAAGAGCAGAAGTCTGTTGGACTCGGCTCCGGGGTCATCGTCTCTTCAGACGGCTATATAATAACAAACTACCATGTTGTTAAAGACGCCGATGAGATAAAGGTCCTTATGTCGGACAAAAAGGAATATGTCGGCAAGGTGATCGGGTCTGATCCTAAGACCGAAATATCCATTGTGAAGATAGAGGCAAGCGGACTTCCTACTGTATCATGGGGAGATTCAGACCTCCTTCAGGTAGGAGAGGTAGTGCTTGCAGTAGGCAATCCCTACGGCCTGAACCAGACAGTAACAATGGGCATTGTGAGCGCCCTTGGCAGGGCGAATGTCGGCATTGCCGATTATGAGGATTTTATCCAGACAGATGCAGCCATAAACCCGGGCAATTCAGGCGGCGCTCTCGTAAACGTCAAAGGTGAGCTGGTAGGTATCAATACAGCAATCTACAGCACCAGCGGAGGATATCAGGGCATAGGCTTTGCCATTCCCAGCAATATGGTCAGGACTGTCATGGACAGCCTGATAAAGAGCGGCAAGGTAGTCAGAGGCTGGGTGGGAGTTTCGATCCAGGCAATAACTCCTGAACTGGCAAAACAGTTTAATTTAAAAGATGAAGTCGGCGCCCTTGTAGGCGATATAGTTGAAAACAGTCCTGCTGAGAAGGCCGGCCTCAAAAGAGGCGATGTCATAATAGAATATGACGGAAAAAAGATAGAAGAACCTAACAGTCTGCGTAATATGGTCGCAAATACTTCGCCTGGAGAAGAGCACCAGATGAAAGTCCTGAGGGACAACAAGACACTGACAGTCCAACTGACTATCGGGGAAGTGCCGACAGATGGACAGGAGGAAATAGTAGCAGGCGACTATGAAAACGTGATGAAGGGCATCACAGTCCAGGATATAACTCCTGATATTGCGCAAAAGCTGAAAATACCGGAGAGGATCAAAGGGGTAATTATAAGTGACGTAGCTGAAGACAGCATTTCTGCAGGCATTCTGACACCGGGTGACGTTATTCAGGAAATCAACAGAAAAAAAGTTGATGACACCAAAGATTACAAGGATATAGTTTCCAAAATCAAAAAAGACGAGGATGTGTTGCTGCTCATTTACCGCAGGGGCACATCTTTATTCGTTACCTTGTCACAGAAATAATATTATGCAGTCAGGGCCGCTATAACACAATAGCGGCCCTCTTATTTGTAAAAGTTAGGATTTCACCCTCACTGTATTTCCCGGTTTCAGCTACTTCCTGAAAGTGAAACCTGATGCTCAACGCAAAGGGATGTTGCTGTCACCTATATCTATGAGCATCATTATAGCGACGGTCGTAAATATTTTACAGAGTTAGCATGCTTCTCTAATTATGTCGTGACGTTACTTGACAAAGATCTATTTTACTCTATAATAGCCACTATGGCCGATATAGAGATTATAGCTGTGGAAGGGGGATCGGAATTAAAAGACTTCATTGACCTGCCATGGAGGATCTATGCAGAGTACCCCAACTGGGTCCCACCCCTTAAAAAAGAGGTCCGCAGGATGCTGGACCCTCGCAAACACCCTTTCTGGGAGTTTTCCGAACGCATCCTCTTTCTGGCCCGGCGTGGTCCGGAGACGGTCGGAAGGATCGTGGGCATTGTAGATCGCCATTATAACGAGTGCCACAGCGAAAAGATGGGTATTTGGGGATTTTTCGAATGCACTGACGATGCGGCAGTTGCGGCGGCCCTCTTCTCTTCCGTTGAGACGTGGGTCCTTCAGAAGGGGATGACCTCCCTGAGAGGCCCGCTCAGCCCGTCGATGAATTATGAGACAGGGTTGCTCATCGAGGGCTTCGATTATCCGCCTGCTGTGGGTATGACTTATAACCCGCCTTATTACCTAAGGCTGATCGAATCGTGCGGCCTCGCCAAAGAGAAGGACCTGCTGGCCTTCCTCATAGATGGCGATTACAGGCTGCCCGATTGGATGAATAGTCTTGCTGACCGGATCGCCAAAAAAAAGGGTGTCCGCATAAGGCACGTTGATCCGAAGTATATGGATGCTGAGTTTGCCCTGATCAGGGAGATCTACAATGAATCCTGGTCCGGCAACTGGGGTTTCGTCCCCCTGACCGATAATGAGATGCGGGACATTCAAAAAAGTGTGAAGCCCTTCGCTGACCCGGATCTGGTGTTCTTCATCAATTATGAGAATGAACCCGCGGCGGTCTGCGTGATCTTTCCTGACATCAACCCTTTGCTCAAACGCCTCAACGGACGGATCGGTCTGCTGGGTCTGCTCAAGGCGCTCATCTATCGGAGGGAGATCAAGGGATTGCGGTTGTTGATGTTCGGGATCAAGGAGAAGTATCGACAACTGGGGCTTCCCATGTTGGCCTTCCACCACATCTATGAGATTGCGAGGGAACAAAAAAAATATCAGCATCTGGAGATGGGCTGGACCCTGGAGGACAACGAGTCGATCAACACATTGATAGGGGAAGCCGGCGCAAGAATATACAAGAAATATCGCATATTCAGAAAGTCCTTATAATCCAACACTGGATTTACAAAAAGCGTCCAGGATTCTGCGGCACAGAGATTGAGCAGACTTATCCGTAGGCCCTGTTCGATCCGACAGACCGCAGACATTCTGCTTAAGAGGAGTGGTTTCGATCGTCAGAATCTATGGCTGACGACGGCCAAAGGGGAAATACCAAATGAATAGGAAAGTCGAACGAGTATATCGGGCGTGTCTCCTCGTGGTGGTGATATTACTGACATGCGTTGCGGCCGGTTGTGCCCACCGGATCTACGCTCCAATGCAACCCTCTGGCTGGAGTGCCCAGCCTATCGTGAGCATGTGCCGTTTTGCCCCCGATGCCGACTTGGACCCTGCCACCGGAACGCCGGTCGGGGACGAGGGGTATTACCTTTATATCCTGACCGAATCTGCCAATTGGGACTTCAGCGATGCGTCGTCGCTTGTCTTCTCAATTTGGCGGCGTCCGTGGGCGCATAGTTGGATCATCCTGGAAAGTCCCCAGGATCGTATTGAATTCGGCCACACCGGCGACTTCGGGCTGAAGACACCGCGTTACCATGAGGGCGTGATGCAGCTGGGTCGGGATGGGGACCCCAATCCTATCGCTTATTTGTGGCAAACGATGTCCGATGGCCAATTCCAAAAAGGCAAGCCCAATCGCCCCCCCACGTTCGTCTGGAGAATGCCGATTACCAAACGACGGTATCAACTGATCTATGAATATGTGATGCAGCGGAAGTACGACCAGTTCGGCTTGAGGAGCAACAACTGTACCGATATGGTGGCGGAGACAGCGACGCTGGCGGGCATCAACCTGATCTACCGCATTCGTCTCACCTTGCCGCCGGAAACGAAGTTTTTGGGTAAAACTCTGCGTGTTTGGACGGACCCACAATACCGCATACTGGAGTTCAGCACGCCCGAAGTTCTGGAGGTGGATCTGCGCCAGCTTGCCCAGATAGGAATCGGGAGTGATGTCACTCAGTGGTATCTGGATTTGAAGCATTGACGATCGTGCTGATACCCGGCCGTATCGGGTTGGATTGTTGATACAAGTGGGTGAATTACTATAAAATTGTTATTATTAAGCATCGCATAATTGTATGGACATTTGTCGGAAAATCTCCCCTTACCCCTTTTAGCAAAGAGTCCCGGAAGCCTTCGGGATTTGGCAGAGGGAGGTTGAGAGGGATTTTATGAATTAATGTTGTTATTATTCTAGACAATTACCAAAAAGGGTGAATGTATGACATTGAAGCAGAGGTCTGATATATTGGCTGAACATAGGGTTCCCATCATCGCTTTCGTCTGGCGGCCTGAGGAGATCATCCCACCCGTGGTCCAAATGGCCCATCAGACAGGGAGCAGGGCCATCTTCGACTTTTCCCTGATGGGGGCGGAGGAGTTTTATTCTTTTTTGCGAAAGGCTGACCCTGCCGGTCACGTGAGGGATATCAAGATTTCTGCCTCTGTCTTGATTGATCCATCTTTGGGGCGGTTGCTGAAGGAAACAGAGGTCCGGAACATTTGGGTAGAATGTCACCCCGGGTTTTTCGGGGAGGATACCGCCACAGTCTTCCAGCGATTGAGGGAATTGTCGGATAACTACCATTGCTTTCCGATCGTCGGGGACCTGGATCTCCTAACAACGATTTTGAAGGATAGCCCGGGAATCGGGCGCGTTGTACTGAAGGGTTGCGAGGCCTCCGGATTCGTGAGCGGGGAGACGACCCTGGTGCTATATTCAGCTGTCAAGGAAATGCTGCGCACCAATTCAAAGTCTCTGGCAAAGTCTCCGGACATCCTTATCTGGGGAGGCGTCTGCACCCCTGAGGCTGCAGCGGCATTCCTGTCCACAGGGGCCACAGGGATCGTCTTCGAGAGCCTCCATTGGCTGACAGACCTGGTTGCCATTGATCATCTCCAACGCCAGCGACTCTCCAGTCTCCGTATGGATTCTACCGAACTTGTCGGCCTGGACGTGCAGGTCCCTTATCGCCTTTTCAACAAGGGAAACTCTCTTGCGTTCAGGGAGATCAAGACGTTCGAGGATTCGCTGTGCGGAGCAGAGATCACGGAGGAAAGCCGCCACTCTTTTGTAAGCCTGGTGAATGACAGGGCCAGTCACCCTCTCGAAAGCCGTTTTAGCCAGGACGAGGTCATCCCTCTGGGTGTGGAGGCTGCCTTTGCCCGGTCGTTCGTTGAGCGTTTTGGAGCTGGAACCGGGGAGGCTGTGAAAGCCTTCATGGAGGAGATTCGAAACTTATGCCGCCTGGCTGAGAAGAAAAGGGATTGCTTTTTAGACAGCCCTGTAGCCAGAGAGATGGGGACCAGATATCCCTTTATCCAGGGCGCCATGTCCTGGATCACAGATGTCCCGGAATTTGCCTCAAAGGTTGCCGATGCCGGAGGACTGCCCACCATCGCCCT
The DNA here is from genome assembly GCA_963813295.1 of uncultured Nitrospira sp. Taxonomy (GTDB): domain Bacteria; phylum Nitrospirota; class Thermodesulfovibrionia; order Thermodesulfovibrionales; family UBA6898; genus JAOUFP01. The sequence goes on along the minus strand of CAWEYN010000016.1, from coordinate 75,496 downwards.
TGGCCTGATGGACGGGGAGGCCCTTGACCGGAGGCTGGGACGTTTGCCTGAGATCATGGGGGAGCGCCCTTATGCAGTGAATCTAGTTTCTTTGGCAGAAAACCCTTTCAGGGAGACGCACTTGGCCTGGATAAAGAAACACAGACCCCGTTTTGTCGTGATCGCAGGTGGCGATCTTTCCCCCTTAAGAGAATTGATAAAATGCGGCATAGAGGTCATTTATATCGCTCCTGATGAGGCCCTGTTGAGGCTCGCCCTTGAAGCCGGCGTCCGATACGTGATCTGCGAGGGGTATGAGGCCGGCGGCCATGTGGGGCAGCATAGCACGCTAACCCTTGCTCAAATGGTTCTGGATCTGAAACAGCGCAAGCCAGCCCTGTTCCAAAACTGCCGCGTTATTGTTGCAGGGGGAATCTTCAATCGGGAGACCGCATTCATGGCCGCCTTGCTCGGCGCGGACGCCATCCAGATGGGCACCGCCTATCTGGCCACCCAGGAGATCGTCGAGACTGGCGCCCTGACTGCGCTCTATCAGCGGATGATTGTAGAATCGCAGCAGGGGGGGACGGTCGTTTCGGGCCGGGGCACTGGACTGCGGGTGCGGTCCTTGAGGACCCCGCGAGTAGCAGCTGTTTTGTCTCTTGAGAGGGAGTTCACGACAGGCAGTCAAGACGAGCAGTCCTTCCGGATGAAAATGGAACAGATGGCTGCAGGGAGCCTCTTCGCCGCGGCCCGGGGCTTCGACAGATCAAGCGGAATGCCTCTTGATGAGCAGGCGTGTCTGCAGCGTGGTCAATTCATGAGCGGGGCCTGTGCAGGCCTTATTGCCAAGGTCCAGTCGCTGCAGTCCTTTCATCGCGAACTGGCCGAAGGCCCACTTTTGCTGCATCAGTTCTTTGCAGAAACCCCATCCTCGCAATTTGGTCACGGGTTTACCCGGGTAGCACTCTATAAAGATTCCCACGAAAGAATTGCCATCACAGGGATGAGCATTGTCAATGCCCTGGGGAAGAGCCCGGAGGAGGTCTGGGCTGCAAGTCTGGACATGAAGAGCGGGATTACCCTGGTTCCGCCTTCCCGGTGGGACCACAGGCGTTTTTATGATCCCCGGCCGCATGTTCCGGACAAGACCTACTGCCAGGTGGGCGCCTTTTTGGACTTTGACATCTCGCGCAACGATCTCGGTATCCCACCCCAGGATTTCCGGACCATGACCCAGGCCACAAAGATCACCCTGTGGCTGGCAGACAGGGCCATCCGGGCCTCGGGCATCCTGGAGGCAGACATCCCACGCGAACGAATCGGTGTCCTCATCTCCCAGAACTCGGGAGAGGCGGCAGGGACCCTCCCCAATATTCACATCAGGGCGTACGTTCACGACATCCTCGCTGACATCAAGAAGGCCGTTCACCTCACGCCAGGTCAGTTGAACGCCATCGAACAGGAGTTGAAGTCCGGACGCATGGCCCCGGACGACACCACACTCCTGGGCAGACTCAACTGTGCTGCGGCCGGCTTCATCTGCAACAGGTATGGGTTCATGGGGCCAAGCTTTGCGGTCTCCGCAGCCTGCGCCACCGCGCTGGTCGCGCTGCACAGCGCCATCCAGATGATCCGAACCGGCATCATCGATGCTGCCATTGTCGGAGGGTGCGAGGAGAATCTTACCCACCTGCATTTTCTGGAATTCTCTGCACTCGGGGCACTTTTTGGGCTGTCCGGACAGGAAAGACCCCCTCGCGAGACCTCCCGCCCCTTCGATGCAAAACGAGACGGCATGGTGCTCGGCGAAGGCGGGGGAATGATCGTCATCGAGAGGGAAAGCCTGGCCCGTGCACGTGGGGCGCTTGTCCACGCCGTCATCACCGGCATGGGAGCGAGCAACAACGTTCTGGGCATGGTGGAGTCCTCCCATGTCAGCCAGGAGATGGCCATCCGCGCCTCTTTCCGCGAGACAACCTACGGGCCCGATGCAGTGGACCTCGTGGAATGCCATGCCACGAGCACCCGGCAAGGGGACGTGGAGGAGGTCCGTGCCCTGAAGGCCTTCTTTGATTCCTCCAGGCGTACCGTGCTCACCTCATTCAAATCCCAGATCGGACACACACTGGGCGCCTCGGGCATTAACAGTCTCATTCGGGGAGTCATGGCCATGAAGGCAGGGGTCTTACCCCCCACCCTTAATTATAAGCATCCGGATTCGGAAATAGGCTTAAACGGATCGGGGCTCCTCATCGCCCCGGAGCCGCTTGATTGGAACGTCAGGGACAACCAGCCAAGAAGGCTTCAGGTCAACGCCTTCGGGTTCGGAGGTTCCAACTACGTTGTGCAGGTGGAGCAGGCCATGGATGAAGTGGATACGGTCCTGGTCTCACCTGGCAGACAACACGGTCTCGATAGAGAGAAAGGGGATGGCTTTCCCTTGCTCCAGGGCGTCTCTTTCTTCCGGACTGAGATCGAAGGCCATAACTTCCGGATGGCCGTCGTGGCACAATCCGAAGAAGAGGCGCTCACAGTCATTGAGAGGTCGGCGCCCCTTACCGAAGCCCGAATCGACTCACTAATCGCCTCAACAATCGACGCTCCGGGGGGATTGAGATCCCTGGCACAGCAGGGGATTTTCATGGGCCGCGAGGATCTGTCAGCACGACCTCTCGCCTTTGTATTTCCCGGACAGGGTGCACAGTATGCAGGAATGGGGCGGGACCTCTACGAGTCCATTCCGGTCATCAGGGAGTGGATGGACCGGGCTGCAGCTGCAGCTGACTTCGACCTCCTTCACTTATTGTTCCACGATCAAGAGGAGAATCTTCAGAAGACCCGGTGGCAGCAACCTGCCACTGTTCGCCATGGAACACGCCATGGCCCGATACCTCACCACCCTTGGTATCCACCCCGTGGCCATGGCCGGCCATAGTTTGGGCGAACTGACCGCCTTGTGCATGGCCGGTGTCTATTCCCCGGAGGACGGGTTTCGAATCGTAAACAAGAGGGCCCTCTGCATGGACAAGGCCGCTGCCATGCACGTGGAACCCGGCGTCATGGCGGCCGTGGACGTCCCCCTGGATCTGCTGAAAGAGATGATCCAGGGACATGGAGAATGTCCACATCGGCAATATCAATTCACCGAACCAGGTTGTCCTCAGCGGCAGCACCGGGGCGGTCAGGGATCTTGGTAAAAAAATAAAGGGAATGGGATACAGGGCCACCCTGTTGCCGGTCAGCATGGCCTTCCACTCTCCTGTCATGAGGGTCATCCATGATGAACTTGAGGCGTACATTGCCTCCATTCCATTTCATTCCCCGCAGATTCCCGTCATCTCCAACACTACCATGGCGCCATATCCGTCAGATCCCGATGAGATCAGGCGAATCCTGATGGCCCATCTGGAATCCACCGTCCATTGGATGAATAATGTCCAGACCCTTTGGAATGACTACGGAGTCCGGCTCTTCGTGGAGGTGGGCCCCGGCGATATATTAAGCAATCTCATCACCGATACGCTCCCTGACTCAACATGCATTCAGACCTGCATACCCCCTGCAGAGAGCCTCACCTACAAGACCGCCCTTGCTCAGCTCTTCGTTCAAGGTCATCTGAAGGTTCGCAAAGAACCGAGGTTTGTTTCCCTCTCTGCATTCAGGAAGGCTCCCGCATCCGGCCGCAAAACACCGAACGGACAGGCCTCCCCTGCCCCTGCCGAAACGCCGGGGCATCAGAACCATGGGCATCAGGACCATATAGAGGCGCTTATTCAAATCATCATGGACGCTACAGGATTCAACAGGGATGAAATCCAGCCTGATATGGACCTCAGAAGGGACCTCTCCATCCGCTCCAGCCGTCTCCCGATAATCATGGATGCAGCGGAACGCCATTTCGGAATCACCATCGAACTGGAGGATTTTATAAATGTCCGTACCGTAAGGGACATCGCCCAGAAGATTTCCGGGATAGTCGCCAGGGAAGCCGGAAAAGATGATCCCGTCCTGCCGCCGGCCAGCCAGACGACTGGACCCGGCTTAGTGCAAGATGAAACCCTGAAGCCCTTACAGGATGAGGCGAGTTTAAAGCGGCTTGTATTCAGGAGCGTTCCTCGTGGAGCTATCGGCCTCGGCCCCGATAAAATTGAGCCAGGGCGAGTCAGTGCTTCTTTCTCTCACCTGACAGGGATGACGGGATTGCCAAAAATGTCGGAGATATATTCCGGCAGGATTACGGGGTTGACACGATTCCAATGCTATTTATGAAGGCTAAGGATACTGGACAGGAAAGTTATGATGTCTTTACTGATGAAGGGTCTTGTAAGGTATCAGAGAGAATATCGGATTTGGTGTCCCTGGCCGGGATGGTTATCACCTTGCCTGAAGGCTGGTCCGGAAAGTTAAAAGGCATAGAGGATGTTTCGCGGCTTTTGAGGGGACTATTTTTACCACTGAAGACATTTCTCCAGTCACCGGCCAAGAAGTTCGTTGTGCTGATCCATTCCAGGGAAGATAGCCGAAACTCCCGGTCGGCTGCTGGCAGAAGGAATGCTCGGACTTTTTCTGAGCGCAGCGCAGGAATATCCATCGGTCCAGTTTCGCACACTGGAAATAGGTGGGAAATCGGGAGGGATACCGACCTTCGCGTTGCGCTGCGCAATGCTCTGGACAGAGGATGCCCCGTGGTGGAGATCATGCATCGTGATGGAAGGGTCTTTACTTCGGAGGGGCACGTGGCCCCGACGGTCTTCGGGGATTCGTCAGGTCTGGACTCTGGGCCCTGGAGACGTTGTAGTCATGTCCGGAGGCGCAACCGGGATCAGCGCCCACCTGGCCCGCTGTCTTGTGCCTTTCGGGCCCCGCCTGGTCTTTCTGGGGAGGACCCCTCTCGATCCAGGACATCCATCCCGCAAAGCCGCGCACCGAAGATTCGGCTTCTGAGGCCTTTACTTTCGACCCCAGGGCATCGGAGATCGCCCGGACCCTGGCGGATTTGCACTCCTCAGGGATCGAGGCAACATACTATACCTGTGATGTGACCGACCCCGAAGCGGTCCGCGCGATCATGGGCGAGGTGGCAAGCCGTTATGGCAGGATCGACGGGATCATTCACGGCGCCGGGGTCCTCAGGGACGGTCTCTTAAGCCAAATGACCCCGGATGATTTCTCCATGGTCACGGACGTCAAATTCCTCGGGGCCTGGAATCTGTTCTCGGCTGCGGAGGGGGCCGGTTTGAGGTTTTTCGTGGGCCTCTCCTCGGCGGCCGCGATACAGGGAAATCCCGGCCAGGCCAACTACGCTGCAGCCAACCGGATGATGTCTGCGTTACTGCAGGACCCTCCGCCGGAAAAACGGCGCTCATCCGGTTCAAGGCTTTGATGCTTCCCCCTGTCGAGGGGGCGGGCATGGCCGAGGATCCCGGAGGTCCGGGAAATGCTGAAGCGAAAGGGCGTAGAGTACATCCATGTAAATGAGCTTGCAGGACTTTTCTGCCGGGAGCTCTTTGTGGCCCCGGCCGACGACGATTGGGTGATGTTCATGAGGAGGCTGCCATCCGTGAGGACGGTGCTGCTGGAATGATACAACCCGTCCTTCACTCAGTGGACGAACTGGATGGAGGCACCGTGTCCCTGAGCCCCGAGGACTTTCCCATGATAGAAAGGATCTCTTGCCTGGACATCCGCCGGGAAGAACTGGAGGCCTTCAGATCCTTCTCCCTTGAGAAGGATCTTTGGATCGCTGACCACAGGCCTTTCAAGTTCGTCAAGCATCCTCTGGTCTCAGCCGCCATGGTTCTGGAGACATTCATGGAAGCCGCCCGGATCCTGTATCCCCACCTGCAGGTGCGGGGAGTTCGTCAGGTGCGGCTCATTGAACATGATCCAATGTCCTCCAGGGATCCCACGGCCTTCCAGGATCTCCTGCCGCCGGGCCGGCAACGGCCTTCGGGAGATATTGTGCGAGGTCTCTCTCTCAACACAGGAAATATCCCCTTCCGGGAGATTGACCGACCGCTTCACCCCGCACTTCAAGGGCCAGGTGATCCTTGCGGGCGTGGATATCAGGGAAGGATATCTCGGGGAGGGGCTCCCGGATTTTCCTGTACGGCCGGAAGAACTGCGGACGGGGCCTATGGACCATAAAAAAGTGCTTAAATGGTACAAAGACCGCAGCGGCCTTGAAGGCAGGTATCGCGTAATGGAGTTCCTTGACGGTGCAGGTCAAGGTGTGGTGCGGGGCCGGACCACTTACCGTGAGACAAATGATTTCGCAAATATGAAGAACGCCAGGTACCAATACTCTCCCTACCTTTTCGAGGCCCTTTTGCAGTTGGTCGGCTTCCACATCGCTCTAACGGACCCATCGGAGCGACGATCGATGATTCCCATGGAGATCGGAGAGATGAGGTTTTTGCGAAAATGCCGGGCAGGGGAACAGATAACCCTGGAGGCCCGCATGAGGGCGCAGGACGACGAAGGTCTCTCCTGGGACGCCAGAGGGATTGACGATCAGGGCCGCACCATCATGCAGATTTATGGTATTCGGATGCACTGGGTTTCGGACTGAGGGCTTGGAAAAACGCAGATCACGAAATGACGGGAGTGGATATGACAAAGGATTGCCAAGGATTAACCGTTCATGCGATGAGCTTCGTTCCTCGAAGGGGACCTGTCTTCTATGCATCTTTACCATGCTGGGCCATCTGCCGCCGAAACCCTCAAACATCTCCTCGTCTCCACCCTGTGGGACCACCTTGTGGCGATGGAAAGTCCTCTTTGGAAACACTGTCAATCTTCCGGCAGAGCTGCTTTCCCGATTCAGGTGGTCCGCGGCCTGCTTGGCAGGCCCCATCTCCTGTTGGGAGAATATCAGGGTCCGGCCATCTCCTTCAGCGAGGGTGGAGGAAAAGTCTGGGCTGCTCTCTGTGGAGATGAGTCTGATATCGGCATCGATGTGGCAGGGCCAGATGAATTCCAAAGAGAATCCAAATGGATACCCCTTTCACCGGGTCTTCCATCCACAAGAGCTTCAACATGCCTTGAGGTTGGCAGGCGATGATTTGGAAAAGGCATCGGCCCTGCTCTGGTCTATCAAGGAAGCAGTTGTCAAGGCCCTGGGATGTGCATTCCATCTCGTAGATCCGCGGCAAATTACCGTCTATCCGTCTGAAGAGGGGGCAGCAGCAGAGGATGGCGGGTATACCTTTTCGGTGGGCTTATCAGGGAAGGCCCTGGTGCGGTTTCCCATGGCTGCTCGTGGGTCCTTATGGGTACGTTCGCTTCCTCAGAGGAAGATGTGGCTTTCCATCGCCCTTTTGAATCGGAGACCGACAGGCCCATGAATAAGGCCATGAATAACCTTACCTGCAATTGCGTGCCGCGGTTGGACGGGGTGTCGGCGGCAGAACTTGGACGGCTTTTCCCGGAGCCTTCCAGCACCGCCCCACTTCTTTCTCTGTTGCAGGAATCGGGTATTGACGGTTTTAACCTGCGGAGCATCGTGGTGTCAAAAGATGATGTTCCTATTCTCTTATTGCCGTTGTTTGAAACCCGTTTTGATCTGTCCACTTTTGTGAAGGGATGGACCAAGAAATCGCTGAAAGTGGCAGGCCGTCTCATCCCCTCGGTTTTTCATCCCCGTATTTTAGGCGTGGGGTTGCTGGTAGGGGAATGGAGTGAAATCGGGATTGATCCTCAAATCGATGCAGGCACCCTCGATGCGGCATGCAAAATGGCCTTTGGCGCCTTGCAAACGCTCGCGGCCGAACTTAAAAGCGACGTCGTGGCGCTTTACAACTTTAATCATTACGGCAAACTTCCCGGGGAAGTATTCAAAAAATTCAACCGGGTGCAATGTCAGTCTTGCGCCCGACTGCCGATCAATTTTAACAGCATGGAGGAATTTCTGGCCCGCTTTTCAAGGGCCGCGAGAAAAGACCTGCGCCGCAAAATGCGTGCCTCCCACGAAGTCAGAGTGGTTCGAAGCCGCACTATTTCTCCTTTTCTGGACAGGATCTACAAGCTTTATCTGGAAACAGTGGCGCGGAGCCCCGTGGCGTTTGGCGTGCACAACCGTTTATTTTTTGAAAAAATCTGTGAGAGGGTCCCGGGCGCCGAATACACGCTCTATTTTGTGCAGGAAGAACTCGTTGCTTTCAACCTTCTCGTCGTAAAACAGGAAGCGATGGTGGATAAATATTTCTGCATGGATTACGAACTCGGCCGCAAATACAACCTTTATGTTTTGTCCTGGCTTGAAAATGTCCGCACCTGCGTCGAGCGAAAAATCCCTCTCTATTACGCGGGGCAGGGCGCGGAGAAGACCAAAGCGCATCTGGGTGCAACTTTAATTCCGAGCTTTATTTTATTCAAACACCGCCTGGCCGCTGTTTGACCGTTTTCTTATGGTGCAGCCGGCGGTTAACGATAAGGTCCTCAGCCACCTCGGGTTCTGGCCCGGTGTCCGACTCACGCGAGCCTCGGATGTACCGACTTCAATGCCGTTGCCCTATAGAGTCGGAATGGAGATTCATGACCAAAGAAACTGAATACGCAATCGAAGTCGACAAACTGACGAAGCGTTACGGGGATTTACTGGCGGTCAACGACATATCGTTCACCGTCAGTAAAGGCGAGGTGTTCGCCTTTCTGGGCCCCAACGGCGCCGGCAAAACCACTACCGTCGAGATCATCGAGACGATCCGCACGCCCACGTCCGGGAAAGTGACCCTTCTTGGAATGGACGTTACGAAGAAGAAGCATGACATCGTCCACCGCATCGGCGTCCTCCCGCAGGGGTTCAGCTCGTTCGACAGGATAACGGTCAGGGAGACCCTCCAGTACTACGCGCGGCTATTCTGCGTGAAGACCGATATCGACGGGTTGATAGAGCTCGTGAACCTCAGGGACAAGACCAAAGAGCAGTACAAGAACCTCTCCGGGGGCCTGAAACAGCGCCTCGGAATAGCGATTGCTCTCGTAAACGACCCGGAGGTCGTGTTCCTCGACGAGCCGACGACAGGGCTCGACCCCCGCGCCAGGCACGAGGTATGGGAGGTCCTGCTGGGCCTTAAGAAGAAGGGGAAGACGGTATTTCTCACCACACACTACATGGAGGAAGCGGAGCTTCTTGCAGACACGGTCGCCATAATCTCGAAGGGGAAGGTAATCGCCATGGGCTCGCCGGGGGAACTCATCGAAAGCAACGCGAATTACCTGGTCCTCACGCTAAAGCCCGTCGATGAAAAAGTCTTTGAAATCGTCCGGAAGATGGGCTTCGAGCCGGTCCTTGACAACCACAAAAACATCAAGGTCAGGGTGGAGCACACGTACGACGTGCAGAAGATACTGAATGCCATCAAGGATGCCGGGGCCCTGTACCTGGGCCTGGACGTTCGGAAGCCCAACCTTGAAGAGGTCTTTCTGAAGCTCACCGGCGAGGCGCTCCGGGAAGCTCCGCCCGAAATGGAGGCAGAATGAACCTGCGGATCATCAGTGCAAATCTCGTCGTGAAGCTCATGGGCTTCTACCGCGAGAAGACCACCATGTTCTTCACGTTTGCGTTCCCGATAATTCTGATACTCGTCTTCGGCACGATATTCATGAGCCAGGACAGCATGGAATACCGCCTTTGCGTGCAGGACCTCGACCAGACGAATTCGTCCGCAAAGTCCGTCAAGGCCCTCGAGCTCAACGGGAAATTCAAGATAACCAGGGTCGACCCTGCCGTCAACGCCGCGCAGTACGTCAGGGACAGCAAGGTGAACCTTGTCCTCGTTATTCCCAAAGGCTATGAAAGGTCTCCTCATGCAGAGGATGATGTTCAATGACTTCAACGCATCCGTCACCATCACCTATATATACGACCCCAGCTCTTCTTCGGTGCACGACGAAGATGCAGATCCTGAACTGCAGTGTTGGCCGGGATAAACCAGGGGATGTCCGGGATTCCGCCGTTCATCCGATCGGCTGAAAGATCGATACTCACCAGGAAATACCGGTTCATCGAGTTCTTCGTCCCCGGTATCATCGCGATGTCGGTGATGACGTCTGAGCCTTTTCGGCACGGTGGACTCGGACACGGAGCTGCGGCAGAAGGGTGTCATCAGGAAGCTGTCCACCACGCCCATCACCCGTACCGACTGGATACTGTCAAACATCCTGTACCACTTCATACTCGCGGTCATATCCACTATCTTGATGCTGCTGGTGAGCTACGCCGTGTTTGACGTCAGCCTGCATATCGACGCCTGGCTCCTTGCGTTCGTTTTGCTTGACGTCTTCGCGTTTGTCGGGACCGGGATGATACTCACCCGCTTCGTTAAGGAGGCGCAGAGCGCGGCAGCAGCCGCAAACGCCATCAGTTACCCGATGATGTTCCTCTCGGGGAGCTTCTTCCCTATCGAGCTGATGCCGGGGTTCCTGCAGAAGATAGCCAGGACACTGCCTCTGTATTACGTGAACGAGGGGCTCCGGGCATCCATGGTATTTGAAGACAACATGGCCGCGCTGAGGTCCTCCGCAATCATAGGGGTTTATGCAGCCGTGGTCTTCATCCTGGGGATCATGGCCACCAAATGGGAAGAGGGCAAGTGACAGCAAAGCACTCCCTTCGCGCCATCACTCAGATCACACCTATCCCCGTGCCATTGCCGCCTTGCTTGCAGCGACGCTCGCGGTACTCATCGATCTCATTGTTAGGTCCGGCGATTACCGGGACTCTGCTTCTTCTGCTGCCTGTCGTCGGCATCATGAAATTCTCGGCCGGCCTCGCGCTGGTCTTCCTGCAGGTGGTCGCCCTCTTCTATCTCATAATCCTTCTCCCCAGAATTTTCCGCATGGCTGGCCATCCTTTTTTCTGTTTTCGTTATAGTTGTCCAATGCTCATATTGGCTGACTCTGTAGCAGTTCATGACCGGCACCGACCTGCTGTTAGCCCTGACCGTAAGCGGTGAAAACCGGGCAGACGCCATCTCAAGCTTCTTTCAGCCGCGCGTCTTCCTGTATGCTCTCCCCTACGTACTCGTTCTGTCGGCGCTGGTACTCGTCCCGCCCTGTATCGCGCCTTCCGAAAGAACCTCGCCCTCAGCCTTCTGCCGGTGCTCTTTCTCCTCACTTCCAATTACGCTCTCTTTCTCCACGTGCCGGAACGCAGCTTCCATCTGAACCCCCTGACCTCCTTTCTCCGTTTAACACTTCATTACGAGTTTGAAAACCTGCGCGCATATCATGGACCACGCGACGAACTGCCTCCGTTTCACGCCTCCAAACGGCCTTCCGACAGCATCATCTATGTCATCGATGAGTCGGTCCGCGGCAGCAATCTCAGCCTGAACGGCTACCCGCGTGCCACCACACCGTTTCTTCAATCCCTCGAAACCCGGGGACGCCTGAAGAATCTCGGCATCTGTATCGCAGCCGGTTCCTTTTCCCACATCAGCAATGCCTATCTAATTACCGGTCACAACGCATTTCCCGACGACGCCTTTCGAACCGACAGGAACCCGACCATCTTTGATTACGCAAAGAAAATGGGCTACGAGACGATCTACATTGACATCAATCAAGGCTACCTTCCCCAACTCCTGAAAGCGGCCGGGGATGCGTCCGTGAGGTCCCTGGACCGGTGGATGAACGAGCAGTCGTTTGAGGAGCGTCAACATCGACCTTGAAACCACGAAGGATCCGGGCGTAGCCCGTGTTCTCAGCAGTCTTCTGAATGAACGGGGCGGCTATTTCGTTGTCGTCAACAAGAAGGGTCTCCATTTCCACTATCACTATAGATACCCGGACAATCCGGCCTTTACGATCTGGAGTCCGGTCATGAAAGCATCGGAACCCATTGACATCAGCGCGGCCGGACGTGAGAAGCTCGTCAATACCTATGACAATGGGATCCGCTTTCAGGTGGATGAATTCTTTCGGGTGTTTGTTTCCGAAACGACAAATCAGAACTATGTCATTTTGTACACCTCGGACCATGGCCAGACCTTGTCTGAGCATGGGCAAGTGTATACCCATATGAAGCCTGACAAGGTGATCGTCGATGTACCCGATTTCCTCGTGTCAGGTGAGCGGTATGGCAGGAAAGGACTCTTAGCCGGCATTCCCCCCGGCATCCGGGTTTCCCATCTCAACAATTTCGCGACCCTTCTGGACCTGATGGGCGTACCGATGTCTTTGCGGGTCCGTCCTTACGACAAATCGATTTTCTCTTTGACAGCGGGGACAACAGAATGCGTTACTATATGAGCGGCTCTCTTCATGGATCCGGTGATTACGTGGTGAAGATGATACCTGCACCACCTGATGCGGACTTGGGTGTTTCGAGACCTGCAGGACGAAGGGACCAAACCTGAACTATGAAAATAAAACTTATCGCACCGCGTGAACAGCGTGAAGACACTTTATCCAGCTCTCTTAAACTCCAGAGGGTAAATCTTCCTCTTCTGGCAGCGCTTACCCCGCCTGGGCACACGGTCACAATTGTCGATGAAGCCTTTGCTCCCGATGACACGAATCAGGATGTGGATTTGGTGGGTATCACCGTCATGACTGACGTTGTGCCAAGGGCCTATGATATCGCTGACGCCTATCGCCGGAAGGGTGTGAAGGTGGTGATGGGAGGAATACACCCCACGGTATTGCCTGACGAAGCTTTAGAGCATGCAGACGCCGTAGTCGTGGGAGAAGCGGAGGGTATCTGGCCACGACTTCTATCGGATGCCGCCTCGGGGCAGATGCAAAGGCTATATCGGGCCGGTAAAATGACCGATCTCCAGGGCCTGCCGAAACCACGGCGGGACCTTTTCCCCGGAAGCAAAGGTAAAGGTTATATCCCAATCCCGATCGGCGTCGAGACATCCCGGGGATGTCCGAACGATTGCGAATTCTGTTCCATCGGCCGGACATTGGGGCGTCAATATCGGGTCAGGCCGGTCCAGGAGGTGATTGCCGAGATAGAGGCTATTGATTCCCCTCACATCTTCTTCGTCGATGACGCCCTTGCACTGAACCGGAATGCAGCCAAAAAGCTCTTTACTGAAATGATACCTCTTCGGCGGCTATGGCTGGGACAAGGGACAGTGTCGTTGGCTGAGGATGTGGAACTGCTCAGGTTGATGAAACGTTCAGGGTGCCTGGGGCTTTTGATCGGATTCGAATCGGTACAGAAAGCAACACAGAATGAGGTGAGGAAAATAAAGAACCTGAAGATCGATTTTTATGAGGCAATGCGTCGGTTCCATGACGAAGGTTTCGGCATACTGGGCGCGTTTGTTCTTGGCTTTGATTACGAAAACAAGGATGTGTTCGACCAGACCCTTGAGTTTGTAATGAGGAGTCGTATGGATTGTGTCGAGCTGAGGATCCTCACTCCTTATCCGGGGACCCGGTTATATGACCGCCTCTTAAGCGAAGGCAGGTTGTTCGAGCGTGACTGGTGGCTCCGTGGATATCCTCCTGATACACTCCTTTTTCAACCCAGGGGCATGACTGCTGAGGAGCTCATTAACGGTTTCGCCCGCTTGAACAGACAAGCCTATTCTTTCGGCGCAATGACAAAACGGTTCTTTGGCATGAGCCCATGGAAACGAACTCTGTTTGGTTGCCAGGTGTACGCCGGGATCAATCTATCTACCCGTAAACGTTATTTCAATGGCCTGAGGAATCCACAACCCTTTGCAGGGGGGGCCATCCCGACAGGAAGGCTGTAGAGATATTCTGGTAGTACATTACCCTATCGTTGCATAAATGGATAGCGAGCGATATCCCACGTGGTCTTGCCACAGGGTTATGCAGCTATCCTGCATGCTGTATTTTTTGTAAGGTTAATTAATTTATTAGGATGAAAGCCTAATCACATAAGTTCCAACGATGTGGGATTTTCAACGCCTTGTCAGGCCTCAACTCCAGGACAATTCAATTGAGGGTTCAAAAGCCTGGTATTTCAAGATGCAAGAACAACTCCTGATATTTAAGGAATATCCTGATATTTCAGGGACAAGTATCTTCCAGATTATCATACCTGCATTATAGTCTCTCATATATTTTCAATAAATTCAGCAGGATAGACACTTCTGTCCCCCAGGGCTGTTCCCGGCATGAATGATGCAATCATTATTGATGGCTTTAGTTTGATTGAAGTGCAATCCCTGGTCATTTGAAGAGAGCGTCAACGACAAAGCAAACTCTAACACATTGTGTTAGCAAAAACGAGGAGGAATACCATGAAATCAGGTACGCAGGACAAGGCAGAAGGCAAGTTTCACAATGTAAAGGGAAAGATTAAGGAGGTCGCCGGAAAAATCAGCGATAATCCCAAACTGGAAGCCGAAGGCAAGGCCGAAAAGATAACCGGCAAAGTTCAGGAAAAGGTCGGCCAGGTCAAGAAGGTCCTCGGGAAGTAGACATTAGATATTTGGGGTGAAACAGTCAAAAAGGTAATAACAAAACGTAACAACAAAAAGGAGATCGTACAATGAAAACAAGGTATTTTGTGGCGCTGATGGCGGCTGCGGTCATGCTGTTGTTGGTCAGCATCCCTGTGCAAGCTTCCACGCTGGATGACCTCATCCGGACATCCGCCGAGAACTCGTATGTATTCAAGACCTACCTTAAGGACGATGATATTAAAATCCAGTCTGAGGATGGCGTCGTCTCTTTGACGGGGACTGTCTCAGAAGAATCCCACAGATCATTGGCCCAGGAGACCGTGGCAGGCCTCCCCGGGGTGATAAGCGTAGACAACAGACTGGAAGTCAAAAATAGTCACCCCGCCGAGAAGTCGGATGCGTGGCTCAGCGAGAAAGTGAAAACCACGCTCCTGCTTCATCAAAACGTGGGTGCCTTGACGGCGGTTAGCAGCCGGGACGGAATCGTGACTCTGCAAGGCGAGGCCACCAGCCAGGCACAAAAGGACCTGACTACTGAATACGCCAGGGATGTCGAGGGGGTCAAAGACGTAAGGAATGAGATGACCGTGTCGAATATCGGGGAAAAGACAACCCGGACAATAGTGGAACAGATTGATGACGCTTCCATCACCTCCCAGGTCAACATGGCCTTGCTGTTTCATCGCTCTACCAGCTACCTCCACACCACGGTCACGACGAAACGTGGCGTGGTAACCGTGGGTGGCAAAGCCAAAAA
This sequence comes from uncultured Nitrospira sp., assembly GCA_963813295.1. Taxonomy (GTDB): domain Bacteria; phylum Nitrospirota; class Thermodesulfovibrionia; order Thermodesulfovibrionales; family UBA6898; genus JAOUFP01. The sequence continues at coordinate 60,361 of CAWEYN010000016.1, read as the reverse complement.
TGCGGCCGAAATAGACCTGGTCACCAAACTCGTCACCGACATAAAGGGTGTGAAGAGCATAATCAACCAGATGACCGTCGAGGGACCCAGATAGAACTGGATCATTGCCCCGCTGTAGCGGGGCAGTGGACCTCAAACAAACTAAAAGGAGGATGATATGTTGTGGACAATCGCAATGATACTGATAATTCTGTGGGTGTTGGGGCTGGTGAGCAGTTACACGATGGGAGGGTTGATTCACTGGCGGGTATATTGCTCGGGCCTGAGGCACTGGCTGAAAGCATTCCACCGGTGCAGAATTCACTATCCAGGAAGGAGATCACATGGCCCTCAATATTTCTATCAACTTCGTGACATTCCGTGCGACTAATTTCCTAAAGCACGCAACGTTCAAAAGCGTGAATAAAATGACTGACCTTCCCACCTCGTCAACGCTTCAAACCCAGATACCATTTTGTAACATCACTCCCGATTCCTAACCGGGCAAGCTGGCGCAGGTCCATCTGCAGAACGTCAGGCATACTGAACTCCAGTATGCGGTATTTTGGGTCAGTCCAGCAGCGCAACTTACTACCCAGTATCTTGATTTCCTGAGGGATGGTGAGGCGAAGACGGTGGACCAGGTTGATACCGGCCAGCGCTGCTGCATCCGTTACCATATCGGCACAATTGTTGCTCCTCACTCCGAACTGGTCGTACTTCCGCTGCATCACGTATTCATAGATCGATTGATAACGCCGTTTGGTGATCGGCATTCGCCAGACGAACGTGGGGGTATGATCAGGCCTGCCTATCTCTAATCGGCCGTCGTTCATCATCTCCCACAAATAAGCAATGGGATCAGGATGATTATCCCGAAACCTCTGACGCACACCCTCCAGGTATCGCAGTTTCTCCCGCCCGAAGTTGCCGTTGTGGCCATATTCCACGCGCTGCTGAGGGCTTTCCAGCATGATCCAGCTGTGCCCTCCCGGATTCTTCTTAAACGTGAAGGCAACTGACTGGGGACTGCTGTAGTCCCTATTGCCGGCAATATCGGTCAGTATATAGAGATAATATCCCTCATCCCCCACGGGTGTTCCGGTGGCAGGATCAAGGTCCGCATCAGGGGTAAAGCGGCACGCAACCGACAGGGGCTGGGCACTCCAGCCGTCGGGCTGCATAGGAGAGTGGAACCTGGTCTGGTGGACGCAGCCGGTAATCCCGACAGCCGTTATTAATAGTAACAGTCTGGTGAGGGCCTTCATTGTTTTTCCTCATCCACTATTTTGCACTCTCCAGCTTCAGGTTTGTTTATGTATGAGGATCACAAATTTCATCTGTGATGCTGCATGAATTCTGCAGCCTTTCTACCCTCATAAAAAGCCCTGAGATTGAATTGAACAGTATCATCACCAAATCTTTCCTCAATAGCCTCCTCCCATTTTTTTAAGGGGATATCAAGAAGGATACTGAGCTTTCCAAGACAGAAAACATTTACATTCCTCCGGTATTGCTCTGTCTCTTCATCTGTTGGAGCAACAGACACGGTACTGTTTGAAAATCTGAAATAATGGTCTTTGGAAAGCAGCACAACGATATCTGCTGTTTCCGGAGCAACTTTTGGATTGTAGATCTTCTCTCCTGCTATAAGTGTAGAGAGCACCCTTCCCCCTCTGCGTGCGATCCCTTTGATATCTGATTTCTTGACATCATACCCGGATAAGAAAAATGCACGCGCTGTGATGAGGGAGGCCGTCAGGACCCCTTGTCCGCCCCTACCTGCGAATAGTATTGATATATGCTTTTTTAATTGCATTATCTTCACAGACCTGGATACACAAACCGCATCCGTTACAGGAGTCTTTTATGAGATAGGAATCACCATGTTTGACGATTGCCTCACAGCCCAGTGCGAGACAGACACCACAGAGTGAACATCTTTTTTCATCGATGGACAAAAGACCGGTTTTCTTTTTCTTTTTTTTCAAGATACATTCACCATCAATAATGACGACCGAAACACCCCTGGCAGAAAGCCCTTCATTTATTGCTTTATCAATTTCCTTCAAGGAATATGCCCCTGTCCTCCTGATATATTTCACACCACATCCGGACAGAACATCTTCTATCATCACCTTTTTTTTCTTTCCTCTAATGCCAGTACCGGTACCAATATGCGGCTGTCCGCCAGTCATTGAGGTTATATGATTGTCGAGGACTATTACCAGAAGATCAGCATTATGGTAAATGGCATTGAGAATCGCGGGAATACCTGAATGGAAGAAGGTTGAATCACCGATTACTGCTGCTGCCTTTTCTCCTGTGGAGACGCTGTAACCTGCAGCCTGGGATATGCCGCTTCCCATGCAGAGAGTTGTATCAAGCACGTGGGGGAAGGTATGGACCGAAAGTGTATAACATCCGATATCACCACCGGTAAAAAGGTTTCTGCTGCTGAGCAGGTAAAATACTCCAAGATACGGACATCCGGGACAGAGGGTTGTATGGTTGTCCCCGCATAACTCACCGGATATTGAATAATTACCACGAAACGCTTCCCTGAGTATAGTAGTATTTAATTCACCTGATACAGGGAAAAGCCCCTCTGCCTTGCCTTTAACCTTAATACCCATTGACCTTACTGCATCCTCTATAAACGGTTCTGATTCTTCAACAACAAACAGTTTTTTTACCTGACGGAAAACTCTTTGATCTGCTGAGCATTCAGTGGATAGACAATCCCTATTTTAAGCACCGAAGCCTCCGGAACTGCATCTTTCACATACTGATAGGCGATACCTGATGTAATAATCCCGATCCTGTTACTTGATATTTCAACCGTGTTCAGACCTGATAAGGGGGCAAACTCCCTGAATCTTTCTACCCGTTTCTGAAGAGAGAGCCTCTGTCTGCTTGTGAAAGGTGGAAGGAGAACATTTTTCTCTACATTGATACGGTATTCCCTGCAACAGTCCTTTCTGTTACCTTCAATGTTTACTATGGTACTTGTATGTGAGATAGACCTTGTCAGCCTGAGGATGACAGGCAGGTCAAAGTTTTCACTTATTTCAAATGCTCTTTTTGCGAAAATATAAGCCTCTTCTGAATCAGACGGTTCGAGCACCGGTAAGTTTGCCATTCTTCCAAAGAGTCTTGAATCCTGTTCATTTTGTGAGCTCCGCATCCCAGGATCATCTGAAACAGCGATTACGAGTCCTCCGTTCACTCCCGTATAGGCAAGACTCATCAGGGGGTCTGAGGCTACGTTTAACCCTACATGTTTCATGACAACAAGCGCTCTCCTTCCGGAGAGAGAAATACCCGATGCAAATTCAACTGCTGTTTTTTCATTGACCGACCACTCAGTATAGACTTCAGAGTAACAAGCGATAGATTCTATGATCTCTGTTGCAGGGGTTCCAGGATAGCCTGTGGCTGCAAAAACACCAGCTTTATATGCCCCTAAAGCAACAGCCTCATTTCCTGTAAGAAGGGTCTTCATGAATTTGATATTATATCATATAAAATTATTATTAATTGTAAGCCCATTTATCTTACGTTTTTACAAATACTTTTATGAATCTAAAGTCTTTTCAGTATGAACCCGGTAATTTTTGGAATGTTAAAAGCATTGCTTCCCCTTCTATTTTCATCTCATCAGCCGTCTACGTATCCAGAATCTTCCGAGGTATATGCTGGACATGCTTGAAGGCTTTGGACAGCGCTGCTGCGTTGCAGGAATTCTTGCTGTTTGATCCCGTTACCTCGATGACATACGTGATAAGACATACTCAAATCAGGAGTGGGCACAACAGGGCTCGCCAGGCATGCCCGCCTCTTCAGGCATTGTCTGTCAGGTCAAGCAGTGGCAACTACATCTTATCTTATTTTCTTTTTCGCTGAACGACCGACTTCATCAATTATTTCCCGCAAGGGACGGGAGGTCTCCTGCGCAATCTTTTTGCAGTCTTCAAATTCAGGAGAAGCTCTTTCAACAGAGATCCCTGCCGCACTCCGAGGTCTTGACCCTGACCTTGCCATACTTTGAGGGGAATTCCCTGATCTCCCTGTCCATAGTCACCCGCTGCGTTTCAAAATAACGGACCCCTATAGAGGTGGTCTCCTTCAAGATAATACCTGATAAGGTCATCCCGTTTATCACGGTCTACAGATGACACTCAATTTAACCGCTGGTCTGGTTTTTTTCATGATCACCTGCGTCAGATAGACATCAAGAGCCCCTCTGCTGAAAAGCTCGTCGATAAGATATTCATATATCTGGGGGTTCATATCGTCGATATTAGTTTCTATGACAGTAACGGCTTCATCGTGGGACCCGCTGTTCATTTCTCCGATAAAGACCCTCAGGACATTCGGCCTGTTTTTAATATCCCTGCTGCCTGCCCCGACCCCTGCTTTTTCGTACTTAAAACAGGGCATAGGGCCAAAGCCCTTTGAGATTGATTTCAGGATTACCGCGCCTGTTGGGGTAGTCAGCTCATAGGGTACATCTGAAGAATAAACAAGGGTGTTTTTCAGTATCACGGCAGTTGCAGGCGCAGGGACAGGCAATATGCCGTGGGCAGTCTTAACAAATCCGCCACCCAGATTTACAGGTGAAGAATACACAGCGTCAACCCCGAGCAATGAAAGCCCTATCAATGTGCCGAAGATATCCACTATGCAATCTGCGGAAGACAACTCATGCAGGTGGACTTTGGCTAAAGATTCACCGTGCGCCTGCGCCTCTGCCTCAAAAAGACTTCTGAATATTTCATGGCCTTTATGCCTTATCCCCTCAGGCAGTTTGGAAGTCCTGATAATTTTGCTGATATCATTCCACTTCCTGTTTCCAGCCGGTCTGCGGCCCGCTCTTTCCCTTAAGAATCACGTCGACTTTTGTTGCTGCAATTCCGCTTCGCCTGACCTTTTTTGCAGCTAGAGAATACCCTTTAACTGGTATGCCTTTTAATCTTTTTTCTATCTCCTGAAGAGACACTCCGGCATCAACAAGGCGCCAAGACACATATCCCCGCTGATGCCGGAAAAACAGTCAAAATATGCTATTTTCACCTGGTCCCTTAACCCGTCTATTTGATACTTCAAAAAAGGTCTGACATCTTTTTCGAAATCCAGCGCAGAGAAATAATTGCCGATAGCGGTCCTGTATTCTCCGATCGATTTCATGGCCTGGGCCGCAAGCTTAAACCTCTGCTCAAGTCCTGTCCTGCCTGTTTTGGTTTTTCAGCGCCTGTATAAAACCCGCATACTGTTCTGCTGAAGTCAATACCGCAACACTGTGCCAGTTCTTGGCAGATGCCATGGTCATTGCAGGACCGCCTATGTCAATATTCACACGTGCTGTTTCTGAGGTTGTACCCTCTTTTGAGATGACTGACGTAAACGGATAGAGGTTGCCGACAAAGATATCAAAATATACTCCTGGCGCACTCCCGTTTTGGGCAAGTGTCTTGTAGAGATATTCTTCATGTGCTAGGGTTACCCCTTTCAGCAAGCAGCCCGGCATGTATCCTGGGATGGAGCGTTTTTACCAGACCGCCCTCCATCTCAGGGGCACCGGTAAAATCCTCAACAGAGACATAATTTTTTTTGGATTGAGGACCTAATATCTCAATTATCTTCTTGCCGGTCCCTCCGGTTGAATAAAATCTTGCATCAGGGTTGACCTCCAATATCCCTTTGACCAGTTCATCAAGGCCATTTTTATCAAAGACACTTACCAGAATATGTTCGGGCTTTATCAGGTCTATCACCTGATGGATGTTCTCTCTGATACTCATTTTCTCCCCCTGTTAAGCAGAATTCAAAACGATTAATAATAATACACCTGAAAAGTTTTATCCACCGCACTTCCATGAGTCAACCTAAATTCACCATCAAAAAAAGCAAACCACAGAGCACACGGAGAGTAAGGAAAAATAAGTCGTTGAGTTGTTGAGTCGTTACTATTCACCATTCACTGCATTTCTCTGCGTCTCTGATATCCAGAAGCATTTCAGCCACAGTCTTTTTATAGCGGCCTTTGTAATTGAGCCTGTTTCTGATTTCTATTTCTATAGCAGCCATTTCCGAATAAAACGGTGTATGATCAAAGCCGAAATCAGAGAGATTTTCAGGCAGGATTTTCTCGTTGAATACATGGCAGCCTGGTCCGCTTTTCTGCAGGCTGTCCGGGTTTTTTTATATAATGGGGAATCCCCTGAAGACGGCATATCATAGGCCTGTACTCATACAGCACGCACAAACCCTCCAGGTTCAGCGGACATATGGCCCTTCCCGCCTGAAGTGACGCATCCTGCAGCTGGTACAGCCGCATTACTTCATCGGCCCTGCTGAATATGTCTGTTTTTGCCTCCTGTCCCAGACAGGCAAGTCCATAAGCCAGGAATATGTGCTCAGCGCTCGTATAATGATAGAACCTCTCCTCACAACAGTTGCGGTCGCACCCTTTGCAGTGGAAGCCATAATAATGCGCAGCATCTGCGTAGGCCCTGTCCATGGTGGAGTAAAGTTTGCTGATTCTTTCAAAAAGAGGGGAAAATAAGGAACGGTCAATAGAGAGCACAGGGGACAAGCTTATGCCCTGTCGCATGGTCTGCTGGAGATCTTTTTCCATGTGGCTTCATCTATTTCATTAACATATTCGGCAAGTCCGAACCTCTTGCTGCAATCCATGCAGCGAAAACTTACCGAACGTCAACCAAACACCAGTTTTACCGGCCCGCCGCAATCCTTGCATTTCAAATCAGGATCTTTCATTCGTAAAATTATTGTATCTGATTTACACTTTTTTTGAAACATAAACGGCACATAGTACAACCAGGACAATAAATAACCTAATAACCGCAGATGCGAAGAGTTGCAGCTTCTATTCGCTGTCATTCCGTCTTGCTCCGGAATCTATCCCCGATTCTTTGGGCATTTCAGAAGGATTCCCGACAAGCGGGAATGCCAATCCAGGTCTGATGCTGAAGTTCACTGGAGGTGGATGAGCCTTCTGAGCGAAAGAACAGCTCTTTCAACTGCCACCATCCCCTCAGGCAGGTGTCTGGTCGATATAGCCTTCCCTGATTACCCGGAACTTTCCTGTTTCTGTATCAAGGTCATAGATATTGAAATTTGTTTTCATATCTATGCCTTCATAATGCACGGCAAAATTTATCGCTGCCGAGCCTTCCTCCATGCTCTGTATCCTGTGGAATACCCTGCGCGGCCAAACAAGCATAGCCGGACTGCTGAAAATCACTTTGCCGTTTTTCTGTATCTGGTGAGGAGTCACGATAAATTTTTCGATCTTCCCGTGAGCAGGGGTGTAGATATCGACATAGCGGGTGCCGTGCAGTACAACAAGATTGTCATCCTGATGCTGGTGCATGTACCAGGGCCGTTCTATATCGCCCACAGGTCCTGGAGAAACAGCATTGCCCTTATGAATCACACGGTCAATCGCACTGATTTTTGAAAACGCCTCTGTAGGAACATTGTCAAAAACAACTCCAGGCGTCTTACGAAACAGGTTGAGGGGAATAATTTTGTATAAACCCGCGACTTCTTCGAAGATTTCTGCATTATTCAGCATTTTTTACCTCCATCACATTGATATTACAGGACCGTCTCATAAAGAGCCTGCTCCGCTTATGTATCTATCATTATCCATATCTGCGTATTGTTTCAAGAGATTATCTCTTTGAATTCATAAATATCAGTCACATCGAAAGAGCATTAGGAGGCAAAGGCCGGGAGCGCAACAAGATATAGCACGTCTTTTTCTTGCCATGTTTATGAATAATACAGGGCGATACTGTCCTCTGGAGCTATAATAAAATCGGTTAAATACTTTTCTCAGGATTAAAAAAGAAGATTAGAGCTGTCAGAGGAGCACAGGGGCACAAAATAACCGTCCGGTACTTCGGGAGACTTCAATAATGTAGGGATGTCACAACAAAGACAGCTGTACCGTCAGGTCTGTTGACAACAACTTCATCACCCTCTGACATGCGCAACAATGCCTTGGCCATGGGAGAATCAATACTGATAAAATTTCTGACAGGATCAATCTCATCAGGGCCGACGATGCGATATTTGTAAAGTTTACCGTCAGCATCCTCAATATCAACCCATGCGCCAAAGAATACCTTTGAAGTATCATCAGGTATCCTGTCAACTACAATCAACTCGCTCAGCCTCTTTGTAAGAAAACGCATCCTGGAATCAATCTCTCTTAACTGCTTCTTACCATAAATATACTCTGCGTTCTCAGAGCGGTCGCCCATAGCAGCTGCTTCAGCAACAGCCTGGGTTACCCGGGGCCGTTTAACCTTCCACAGATATGAAAGTTCCTCGCTCAGATGCCTTTGGCCTTCAGGTGTGATATATGGTGAGACACCGGCTTTATTATTTAATGGCTTTTTCATGTTTCCCCGATCAGACCGGTTATTGTCAGACCGGTTATTTTACGGATATAGCAGCCATCTCATATTGTATAGCAACTTCGTAGGTGATAGCAGAGTGGCCTGTTGAAGGACCATTTCCTTGACAACTTAGTTCTCCTTTTGCAGCCTTTTTATGCTTCGAGACCATCGTTGTTATAACCTCTGTTAGATCAAACCCGCCATCTGCACAGTCCCTGTTGACACAGTCTACCCTGAAAAAAGCATAACTGTCAGGAAAGAAATTGACTGTCCTGAGCAATGCTTTATTGAGTCCGACCTGATTATAAGTCATGTTGATTACAATGTTATTAACCTCAGGGAATTGTGCAGCCACAAAACCTGCTTCAACTCTCTGATTCAGCCTTTCATTCCTTGCCGCATTTTTTCTGCTGTTGGCATTGTATTTCATGTTCCTCCCCAATAAAAAAGGCCCCCTCCTTATTACAGAGGGGGCCTTATTCAGTTAATTACAGTTTAACCACATTGATTGCCTTAGGGCCTTTTGGGCCTTTTTCAGTATCAAAGCTGACCCTGTCGCCTTCAGCAAGACTCTTAAAGCCGTTGCCCTGGATTGACGTATGGTGAACAAATGCTTCACTTCCGTCTTCACTTGCGATAAAGCCAAAACCTTTGCTGTCATTAAACCATTTTACAGTTCCTTCTGCCATTTCATATACCTCCTTCTCTTTAGACTAAATTTCAGAAGGCCTAAAACAAAAAAGACCACAAAGTCAAAAAGTCTTCGTGGTCTGCTAAACTCAAAAAACTTCTAAAATTCTATAGGTAGAATAGCATACCCTCGGGCAGTTCGTCAAGGGAATAATATAAAATAACAAACCGCGATAACATAAAGCTGATTTGGTACATTTGCTCTCTGCAAATCACTATAGCATAAGCGCAGCAGTACTGCTTAAAAACAATCGCTCGCTATCCATTTATTTTTGCCGGGAGCTGATTACTCAACTGGCAATCCTCCATTAAAAACATTATAATGCGGAATGAGAAAAACAGACCGGACCTTCAGAAAAATCTAAATGCCCGCAGGATTAAAATGAGCAGACAGCCAGATAAAATACGAGTACAGGCAAAAATTATCCGGGAGATACGGATCAACCCGATCGTGCCAAGTGAATCAGTTCTCGTTGCCACAGCACGCAGCATGCGGCCCAAGAAAGAGGAAACACCCTGCCAGCATGACTCACGGCCACACGTAGAGACCTGCCCTTTTTGCAAGGGAAATGAGGCAATGACACCATCCCCCATCAGCCAGGTCCCGGAAGGCCGTGACTGGCAGATCCGCATAGTGGAGAACCTTTATCCTGTGCTCGGAGATGACCGCGAGGACCCGGATTTAGCCTTCGGTCTTCAGCAGACGATCGACGGATACGGAAGGCATGAAGTGGTCATAGACCACTCCTCCCACGGCATAAGGATACATGAAATGACAGAGGAACACATTACACTCCTCCTGTCAACATACCAGAGCCGCATGGAGGAGCTGTATCATTCGGACAACCGGCTCAGATATGTACTCGTATTCAAGAATTTCGGCCCTGCAGCAGGCGCCAGCATAAGCCATACCCACAGTCAGATCATCGCCATGCCTGTTGTGCCTGCTAATGTACAGGAGGAAGTCCGCAACAGCGCTGTTTTTTACCAGACCGTGCACAGATGCATCTTTTGCAGCCTGATCGATGAGGCGCTCAACTTTGAAGCGACCATTTACAACAGGGAATCCGGTGCGGTTCAACGCAGGATAAATGTGGGGCAGTTCGTGATCGAGCGTAGCAGCAGGTTTATCGCAGTAAAACCCTTTGCCAGCCGTTTTGAATGGGAGGTGCATATCCTGCCGCTTAAACACTCCCCTGATTTCCTGGAAACAAGCCCTGAGGACCTTGCAGACCTTGCCAGGATCTTCAGGAAGACCATGGCGCGGCTCAATGCAGTGCTTGGCGGCGCACAGTATAATTTCTTCTTCCATTCACTGCCGCACGGTCCGGAATACTCCGGGAGCGGCCGGTCCTTTCACTGGCATATCGAGATCTGCCCGCGCACGAGCATCCCAACCGGCTTTGAACTGGGCTCAGGCCTGTTTGTAAATACAATCTGCCCTGAAGACGCTGCCGAAAGACTGAGGAACGTTGTCTTGCCTGAAGAGATTTAATTTAACCTAAAAACGAAGGCTTTCGGACCAGAAAGAGAACCTTTTTAGCGAAAGACAGCTTCTTCAAAAGCCAAATACAGGTTTAATGTCTGGTTCTATGCTTAAGCTGTATGCTTTATTTTACACCCGGTTAAAATGCCGGATGAGAAATTATTTCAGATACTCATTTATGAGCTTTCGCTTTTTTTTCCAGAAGGCAAGGTCCTTTATCATAAGCCTGAGCAGCTCAGGAAGTGTCTTTTTCGAAACCTCTTTGCACCTGCAGATGATTTCACCGGCCTCACCTGCTTCCTGCTTAGCTGGTTTTCCCTTTTCATCAGACCTTTTGCCTGAACTGTCATAATTCTGTTTCTGACGTGTCATAACACACCTCTGCCTTATTTTACCTCACAGAGACTAAAAAACCTAAGAGCTAAGGAACATACTGCTTAATAATTGCAGGAAGGTTTTTCTCTTAACAATGCGTCCATTATTATCTCCGGGCCTGTTATTTTCCAGATACGTTTCGTATTCCTTAAACGCCTCAGGTAATGGAACTCCCAGGTAATTGGCATATCCCCTGATATAACCGCGCGCATATACATCAGCCGGAATTTTCGAGAAGTCTCCTTCTTCAATCGCCTCCAGGTATCTCGAACATATGCAGGTCGCCCTGGAAACATCCCCTATTTTCAGCCCGTAGGACTCCCTGATCTCTTTCAGCCCCTTTGCCATAGGCTATAAACTTAACAAAAATATCCGGAAAAATAAACCTGAAGTTCTAATATGAGATTATCTGAAATTTGAGATTGATGTTAGTGTCTGAATCATGACGCATCGGGCACCCTATGGTTAAAGCAGACTCTCAAATACTATAAGTCATTTTTCACCTTTCACTTTTCACGATTCACAGCAGTTACTGTTCACTTTTCACTGTTTTTTATTATAGTAATAGTATTAAAATGTAACTCTGTCAAAAATAATTTCGAGGGTCAAAATGCAGCCATTCTGTTTAAACGCCAAAACGATCGCAGATGCCTGGTTTCAGCTTATCTACAATATCTTTGATAATTCCTACACGCAGAATATTCAGAAAGGCTCATTTGAGAAAGAACAGTATCGTCTTCAGTATCCAGGGATAGCTGTGTTTATAGAGCATCCGGGAGAGGATATGATTCCCATAATACCACCGTCCCTGGGCATCCCTTCGCCCACAACAATGGAATACATTGAGGATTATTTTGCGAATTACCTTATGGACCCCCAGCTGGGCGAGAATGAAACATACAAATACTCAAGCAGAATCCATAACCCCATGCCCAAAGGCGGAACACAGCTTGAGAGGGTTATTGATACGCTCAAAAACACGCCCCTCACTAATCAGGCGATCGTTGAAATAGGCTCCCCAGAAGACCATGATGTCTGTATCGGAAATGACGGCAATCTCGATCCCCCCTGTTTGAGGCTCCTGGATTTTAAGGCGGTTCCAAATGGCGATGATCTGCTTTTAACTGTCACAGCCTATTTCCGCTCATGGGACCTATGGGCCGGGTTTCCGTCAAACCTTGGCGGGCTTGAGCTTCTAAAGCAATATGTCGCAGGAGAAACCGGACTAAAAAGCGGTCCGATGTATGCCTATAGCGCCGGAGCTCATATATATGGCTATCAGGAGGAGCTTGCAAAACTGAGGACATTGCGCAAATAGAACAGTCAATTTCTCCTCTGACAGCCTTCTTACACCTGCTATTCACTATTGACAAGTTTATATTCCTGAGGCTCTCGCAAAAGTCCAATTTGTCGCAATGAGCTTGTCAAAGGGTAATGTAACCATTTGATTTTATGGTCACAGTTCAACAAGCTCACTATGAAAGAAAAGCTTTTTTTGACTTTTGCAAAGAGGCGCTGCTGTTAAATACGACTAGATACAGCTCCGGTTTCATACTATAATGAAAATAAACACAGGAGGTGTGATCATGAATAAGATTTTAGCAGCTGTAATTTTATCGGTTTTGATTGCGGGATGTGTAGCCCATGTTACTCCTGAGGGAACATACTTAGAACCCCTTCCCGTGTCAGTCGTATTAGGTCCCCCAGTAATTGTGGACCCTCCTGGCCACATAGCTCTCAGACCGCTCCCTCCTGTTATGCTGGAACCGCAAAGGAATATCTATTTCCACAACAACCTGTACTATTACTACTGGGATAACTCATGGTACTACGGCGAAAGGGAAAGAGGCCCCTGGCACAGACTGCCCAGAGAATACTATCCAAAGCAATACAGAGACAGGGACAGAGATAGAGACAGAGACCGGGACAGAGACAGAGAGGATGTCATGCCCATACCCAGAAGCAGGTATTAGCTTTTATTCTGTGATAAACCGGAGAGGGAGAGAATTTTTTTCTCCCTCTCTTTTCCCACTCTGTGGAGAAGTTCTGAAGCAGCATCTTTTGAACTATGAATTTTGGACTTTGGCCCTTTTTGTTATTTTTGCGCACTTTTCGGACTTTTGAAAAAACACGGTCTTGTCGGTATAATATCCTGAAAAACGAAGTGTACCTGTTTATTTATTAACTGCAGCATTCACAATTCAGAAGGTAGTTACCATGTCGCTATTTTCGGAACCAGTAAAATTGGGTGTGACACAGAAAAAAGACCATAACCAGATCGTGCAGGATTTCAAAGTGCGCAAGTCGCGCCAGGTCCGCGCTATAGCAGCAGCGCTGCTGCTCATTGTATTTCTTGCCGTTATATATAATAGACCCGGGCCCTTCGGAAACTTATCGAAAAACACCATTTTTTCGATTCAGGTCATGGTCATCGCAGTTTTCTTCGGATTCACCTCTGTCAACTGGAGGTGCCCCTCATGCAATAAATACCTTGGTCGGGATATAAACAAACCCGGATGCAGAAAGTGCGGTACAAGGTTCGAGTAGCCCGGATTTAAGCAAAAATCACTCAATCATTTTTTTTCAGCCTCTGCTGCTTATTAATTCACAATTTCTTCACTTCCTTTCGATAATATGGAACAGTAACTATTGATTTACGCGGAAACCTTTCGGTGGTAGAATGAAAAAGGGGGATGGCGTATTGATTAGCCGCCTTTTCAGAAAAACAGTTACAGAGGACCCAACCGGGGGTCCCGGAGGCGCCTGGTTTTTTCCAGAAGCGCAAAAGGAGACATTATGAGAGCGTTAACAATCATTATGCGGGGGGTGGCATGGATAATCATCGCCATGCTCGTAGTTCCGCCCGGAATATCTGCTCAGGATTACGGGCAACCAGAGCAAACCTACAGGTTCAGCGAGGGAGAACTGGCGCAGATGCTTGCACCGATTGCTCTGTATCCGGATTCTCTGATAGCCCAGATACTGATGGCATCGACCTATCCGCTGGAGTTGGTCGAGGCCGAACGCTGGGTGAGTCAGAACAAAAACCTCCAGGGCGATCCACTGGACGATGCCTTGCGGGGAAAACCCTGGGACCCGAGCATAAAAACGCTCTGTCATTTCCCTGACGTGCTTTTCGCGCTAAGCGATAAACTTGACCAGACCAGAAAACTGGGAGATGCCTTTTTGAGTCAGCAAGATGACGTCATGAATACAATACAGGTATTACGCCGTAAAGCCGAGGAGCAGGGTAATCTCAAGACAACCAGTCAACAGAAAGTCATCGTCCAGGATGATATCATCAGCGTAGAACCGACTGACCCTTATGAGGTCTATGTTCCTGCTTACGATCCGTTCTACGCGTATGGCTCCTGGGGGTATCCTTCCTATCCTCCGTGGTACTGGTACAATCCGGTCGGCCTCATCTCCGGCGCTATTATAGCCTTTAGTACTCCTTTTTTTATCGGGTTAGACCTGTTCTTATGGCCCTGGTTCGACTGGCACGGTCACCATGTTTATTCAGATTATTACTTCGACCGACGACCACGACCACCATGGCCACGGCGGCCATGACCGGCATTCCGGCGATCATAATTGGCAGCATGACCCTTCCCATAGAAAAGGGGTTGCATACAGGGACAGAACAACGAGCCAGCGCTTCGATTCTGCTCTCTCTCCCAGGCCAAGAACCGGCACGGGCAGAGACAGTACAACAGGAAGGCAGCCAGGAGTCTCACCCATTCCAAGGTCTGGCACGGGCAGAGACAGTACAACAGGAAGGCAGCCAGGAGTCTCACCCACTCCAAGGTCTGGCACGGGCAGAGACAGTACAACAGGAAGGCAGCCGGCAGTCTCACCCACGCCAAGAACTGGCACGGACAGAGGCAGTTCAACAGGCCGGCAGTCAACAGTCTCACCCGCACCAAGAGCTGGTTCTGCAACGCGCGGTTATCCGGATAGCAGTATTCAGCGTCAGGACCTGGGCACCAGGCAAACCTCCGGCGTGCAACGGCAAAGCACCGTCGCACCCAGGGGTAGAGTCGAAGGACAAATGGGGAGGACTGCCCCTCAGAGAGATAATACTTTCCAAGGGATCGGCAATGGAAGCTTTGAACGCAGGGCAAGCGAACGCGGGAGCATAAGCAGGCAAAACGAAAGCATACGACAGAGCAGGGGCTCAGTACAAAGCGGAGGAGCAGCACGTCAAAGCAGCGGCGGGATCAGCGGTGGCGGCGGGTCCCGGAGCAGCGGCGGGAGCGGCGGTGGCGGCGGGTCCCGGGGCGGCGGCAGAGGATCCGTCAGATAGGGAAACAGAACAGCTATTGTAAATTCTTCGCTTTTATATATGTATGAATGCATAAGGGAGGAAAAATGAATATCATTGCATCGCATAAAAAGAGTACAAAGCGCTGGTTGACTGTGCTGACCTGTATCATTGCAGCAGTCCTCTTTATCCACGCTGACTCAACATCTTCGTTCGCTGCCGGCGTCTCGCAGAAAAGCTTTACCTCGCCTCAAGAGGCGGTAAACGCTCTGGTGGATGCTTCCAGGGCAGAGGACTTAAAGGAACTGAGTATCATAGGGGGGCCCGGAAGTAAGGCATTGATCTTCTCCGGTGATGACGCGGCGGACAGAGTCGGACGTCAAAAGTTTCTAAAGGCCTATGACCAGAAAAACAGCCTTGAGCAGGTATCTGCCACCAAGGCGGTCCTCCATATAGGCGATGACGACTGGCCAATGCCGGTCCCGATTGTAAAGAAGGGCGCATCATGGGTTTTTGACACACGCGCAGGCAAGCAGGAGATCCTGAACCGGAGAATAGGCAGAAATGAACTGCATATAATGGACTTTTTGCAGGTCTATGTAGATGCGCAGCATGAATACGCAACCAAAGATTGCAAAGGCGAAGGAAGCGTCGAATTCGCCCCGAAAATGATCAGCACTGAAGGGAAGCACGACGGGCTCTACTGGGAGACTAAAGCAGGAGAAGAACTGAGCCCGCTGGGGCCTCTTGTGGCGCAGGCTACAAAAGAGGGATACGCCAATGAGAACCTCTCTCCTTTCCACGGGTATTATTTCAAAATCCTCAAGGGTCAGGGAAAGCATGCCATAGGCGGGGCATACAACTATGTGGTAAAGGGCAAGATGCTCCTGGGCTTCGCGATCGTTGCATATCCGGCACAGCACGGAAATTCCGGCGTTATGACCTTCATGGTAAATCAGGAGGGTACTATCTACGAAAAGAACCTCGGCAAGAATACGAAGCGTCTCGCGGAGAAGATAAAGACTTTCGATCCCGACAAGACCTGGAAAAAGGTCAGTGAGACTTTAGCGCAGCAAGACGAATAACCGGCGTTTCTTCAGCAGCATATCTCCGCTACTCTCTGCAATGACGGAGAGTAGCGGCTTGTCAGCTGCGGTATTCACTCTTAAAAGTAATCTTATTATTGGCCTTCAGAAATAATATGGTCTATCCGCCCTGGTCGCAGCGCCCTTTTCACCCCGCATATATCTGAGGTATAATTCAGATATGAACAAACCGGACAATCTGCAACTGGGGACCAATGAGCCTGATCCTTTCATTGATACCCTGGATGAGCGTACTTTTATTGCTCTTATTCAAACCGCGCTGAGGAACGCTGCTTAAGAGCCTTGGACAGGTTCTCTTTCTCCTGGGCGCACCAGCTTCGTTGGCCTTCAGCATAGCGGCCCTCAGGCACGGCAGCCAAAAGGCGTTTTCTGCACTGGCTGTTGCGATAAGCGCCCTGCTCTGCATATGGCTCGTCTATCTGTTACTGCAGAAGGCCTGGTAAGTTTTCCAGCCTCTTTCAATTAAAAACATTTACTATCTCACCATTCACTGTTTTTTGCCTGGATCAAGAGGCGAAAATCCCGGCGTTTGCCTGTTTCAGGACTTAAAAAAGTTGACAGCCTCCCATTTGTATGGTTAAATAATACACAACAAATCATAAAATCTTTCCTAAAGTAACCCGGCGAAAGCTTTTCCCGTCAAACAACCATTGCGATTTCTCAATAAGGGTAACTCTCAAAGCATTATGCCGGCGGTATTTTTTATTGGTATTGAGGAGGTATTTAAGATGAAAAATATGTTAAATGAAAATGAGTGCGTTAATGTAAAAAATAGGCGGGTATCGCTGGCACAGTACGTTCTTTTGATGCTTATGGGGATCGTTTTGCTCTGGTATATGCTGTAAAAACGCCGGGTGTACATTCAGATGCCGGTTATTTTTCATCGTTTATACAGAGCAGCCGGGTTGAGAAGGCAGCGGCTAAGCAGGCCGTCCTGGACTGGATGGCTGAGAACTCTGCCATGCCGGAA
Source organism: uncultured Nitrospira sp. (assembly GCA_963813295.1). Classification (GTDB taxonomy): domain Bacteria; phylum Nitrospirota; class Thermodesulfovibrionia; order Thermodesulfovibrionales; family UBA6898; genus JAOUFP01. Next base: position 43,056 of record CAWEYN010000016.1, on the reverse strand, counting down.
CAGGTCCTGGCAAAGATCTACAATGCGGCAGCAGGGACCCGCAACAGGGACCTGATTCTCGCAATCTGCCTTGTTGAGTCCAACTTCAATCCGCATGCTGAAAGCGACAAGGGTGCGGTCGGTCTTATGGGCATAATGCCGGACGTATGGCTGGAAGAACTCAAGGCGCAGGGAATCATAAGGGAGAGGGAAGATCTGCATAAGATATCGGGCAATATAGCAGCCGGAGCCTACGTACTTGCGACGTATCTGTCAGAAACAAACGATCTCAGTCAGGCGCTCAACCGGTATGTGGGGGGGGCTTCCTGGTATGCGAAGAAGGTCTTGCAGGCGAAGAGAAAAATAGAGCTGGCACAGAGCTCAGGGCAGCAACTCGCTTTTGCAGCCGTCCGGAATTGATTATACTAAACTCAGAGCTCTGAAAGTAAGAGGAAATCTTGCGAGCGGGTGACCTCGCCACAGGACCTGGACTTCATGCGCTAATGAAAAAATCGCAACCTTAATGTGCAGAGTCTGACCCATGCCCCTTTCATCGCGTACTGGCAATGCAACACTTTCAGATTCACCAATGCCAGCAGGCTTGAAGCCTGCGGGCACCAGGACCATTTAAGGTAATACTAATGCACGAAGTTGTTACTGGGCCGTCTTTCCTTTCTTCAATTGTCTTTTCTCTTTGAGTGTGTGCTGTGCTTTTTTCTTTTCGGTTGTTTTTTTCTTGTCTTTTTCTTTACTCATTGGATGCCTCCTTTATTGATAGCAGTATCGTTTTTTACTCCAAGGCTTTCAACAGGACAACACAAATGATTATGCAAGTGCTCTACCATATTGCACATTTTAGCATGCCTGGCAGCAACTGTCTATAGCGCCTCAGATATGCGCCTGCACCCAGGATATCAGGCGGTTGATATCGAGCGCCCCTGTCTGACGCGCAACCTCCCTGCCACCCCTGAAGATAGCGAGCGTGGGGATGCTCCTGATGCCGAACTGCTGTGCGATCGCCTGTTCCTGTTCAGTGTTGAGCTTGGCTAATCGCACTCCTGGCTCCAGTTGTGTTGCTGCATGTGCAAAGGCCGGCGCCATCATCTTGCAGGGGCCGCACCATGCAGCCCAGAAATCGACGACAACCGGTATGTCGCTCCTGGAGATGTGCCTTTCAAATGTAGCACTTGTCAGCTCCACAGGATGACCGCTGAATAGCATGTTCCTGCATTTGCCGCACCTAGGGCCTTGCGTGAGCCTGGCCGAAGGAAGGCTGTTTACAGTGGCACAGGCCGGACAGACTATATGAAGCGAATCGTTCATGCTATTATTATATCAGGAAATAGACCTTGCGCTGATTTGAAAAGAGTCCCCTGTGCCTTCGAAAACTTAGGCGTCCCTTTCTTGCGCATACATAAACGGCATCTGTGGATTGGGGTGAAAAACCCATAATGAAAGAGCAATAAAAAAACTATTAATGATTGGTAAGTATTAAAGACAAGAGAGCGAAAACACAGGAGACGTTATTTTTATCTTCGCCCCTGACCTGACTCAGCCGAAAATCGCTGCAAAACAGTCGTCGGAGATTGCCTTGTCAAAGGAGATACCCACAAAATAATCTTTTTCCTGTGAACATATTGAGGCGATCTTGCCCTCAAGAATGTCAATCCGGCCAACGGCATCAATCAAAAGCTCAACCGTGACTGGAGTGGATTTCCCCAGGAACGTATTTGAATAAAATCCAATTCCTCCCTGAGAAATAGTGTTTATCTGCGTAGTCAGTTTTTCAGGAGAACTCTCATCCCGCCTGGTGATCAGCGCCCTTGCGTTGACAGAATACCTTGGATACCTGCGGTAATCATTATGCACAGCTTATCCCCTTCCTGACTGTACAGGCTGCTGACCATGATTTCTTTTCCGGTAAATTCATATTTATGGTTAATTATAACCCTTTTACGCCAGAAATGTCTCCGAAATACTTATGAAACGCTAAAAGTGAAGAACAAAAAGCCGGCAAGTCCCTTTCGCCAATATCGTGAAATGTGAATGTGAATCGTGAATGGCAAATGCTAATAAGCTGGCAGGCTTACAAGCTATAAGGCTAACAGGCCGCTAAAAAATTACCCTTCGAAAATTGAAGACTCCCTCCGGCAAGCCCTTATCTCCTGGCAAAGGCAGCTTTACCGATGTATACACAGATACCCGTGCGAAACATGTTAGAATATGTGCAAAAACTTTATACAAAGGAATTAAAACCATGATTTTTTTCAGGCTTATACTCGGGATTCTCATGCTGACTGCGGGGAGCAGGCTTTTCTGGCTCTTTCTCGGCGCTGTGGGTTTTATCTCCGGCTTTGATCTGGCTGAAAAGGTGATGCAGTCTCAGTCCAGGCGACATTATAATCATCGTTGCTCTTCTTGCCGGTCTGGTGGGCGCGCTTTTGGCAGTCTTCCTTCAGAAAATTGCCGTATTGGCAGGAGGTTTTCTTGCCGGAGGCTATCTTGCCCTCAGACTGATGGAGGAATTCGGAATGAGGAATAATCCCTATCACTGGCTGCTCCTGGTTCTGGGGTGCATAATCGGTGCAGTCCTTATGCGGGTGCTGTTTAACTGGGCTTTGATTATCCTGTCTTCAGGCGTGGGTTCAATCCTTATCCTCCAGGCCTTTCCAGTCAGCCGGCATATGACAAGACTGCCCTTTGTCATCCTTCTCATACTGGGCATTGCTGTGCAGGCAGGGTTACTCAGCAGAAAATCTTCTTTACGCAAAAGACATCAGGGCTAGTCAGAGGAAGTAAACCTGCAGTTCATGGCAGCTGACAAGCTATCAAGCTGGCAGGTCTGTAAAAAGGCCACAAGGTCCGTTTATTAACAAAAAAAGCCTGCTAACGTAATTATGGCATGAAAATTTCACTAATACAGAGGTTATTTGCTTACTGTTCTTAAGCTTTCCCTTTGATAATGTTATATCCCAGCTTCTCAATGCTCTCCCTCGTCAGTTTCAGGAGCAATTCTTCAGAGATCTCTGAATCATCAAATGTTATGGCGACCTTTCCATCCTCGGCAGTAATTGAGTCAACACCCTTCATTTTTCCGATAAAATGCATCAGGGCCAGGGAACATTCACCGCAGAATTCCTTCTGAACATTGATATATGCCTTTTTCATAATTCGAGTATATCATACAACCCAAATCCGATACAGACAGCGCGCAAACTCAGCCAAAAAGGACCCCGGGTATGATATAATTCAGGTAATTCCCCATGGAGACTATCGAAAAACTCAAGGTCCTCTCAGCAGATTCGCAGTATGATCTTGCCTGCGCCTGCGGGAGCAATAAAGACGACCGTCGCAGAAGAGGACTGGACGGCAGGTGGCTCTACCCTGTCGCCCTTCCCCAGGGCGGATATTCCATACTTCTAAAGACCCTCCTTTCCAACGCCTGCGCAAACGATTGCAGGTACTGCCCCCTTCGCTCAGACTCCAACGTGCGGCGCTGCACACTCAGTCCTGAAGAGGTCGCAAGTCTCTTCATGGAATATGTGAGAAGGAAAAAGGTCTTCGGCCTCTTCCTGAGTTCTGCTGTCATCAGTAATCCGGACTATACCATGGACAGGATAAACACCGTCGCCCGCCTCCTCAGAGGAAGGCATGAATACAGGGGATATATACACCTGAAGATAATCCCGGGCGCATCGGATGCCGCGATTGAGGAGGCCATCTCCCTTTCAACCGCTGTATCGCTGAACATCGAGACTCCAGGCAGGAGGCACTTCGAGCTGCTTTCCGGCAAAAAAGATTATGAGAGAGACATCATAAGGCCGATAAAGCTGATGGGGAGACTCACAGGCAAAGGGATGAGGTTTTCGAAGGTCAAGTGTACGACTCAATTCATAGTCGGAGCTTCTGACGAGACTGATTCAGAGATCATTCACTACCTGTCCGGTTTATACACACGCCTGAATTTCAAGCGGGTCTATTTTTCAGCCTACCAGAAAGGTCTTGGCACCCCTGACATACCTGGTGAAAAGCAGTTTCTCACGAACCCGGGGGAGCAGTTCATGAGGGAGCATCGGTTATATCAGGTCGACTTTCTCCTGCGGAAATACGGCTTCAATGAAGGAGAGATCCTGCTGGACAGAGGCGGAAATCTGCGGCTGGACCAGGACCCCAAGCAGGTCTGGGCTGACAGCCATCCGGAATTTTATCCAATACGAATCAACACAGCAGACAGAGAGGCCCTTCTCAGGGTGCCTGGCATCGGACCTGAGACAGTGAAAAGGATTCTCAGGATGAGAAGGGAAGGGAGGATCAGCAGTATTGAAGACCTTGGCATCAAAGGGAAGAGAGCTGCTGCAGCAAAGGCCTACGTGATCTTTGAGTGAGGCTGAAAAAAACCGTGAATAGTTATATGCCGTGAAACGTCAATAGTGAGTAGTAAAAAAGCTCATAGCAAAAACATTTCAGAAGTTCAATGGCCGAATGAATATTGCCAAGATATGAGAATAAAGGCATTCTGATTAATATCCCTCACAGAACCTCCTCTGTTATAATGGTATATATTTTTTGTCCTATGTCCGCAGTAAAAGGAATGTCACAGTTCAACCTGCGTATAAGAGGAGAAAGGGAACCGTATGAAAAATCTGTTCTGCGTTATCTGTATGCTCTGCATGTCCTTCCTGTTTTCATGCAAGGCTTCGGACGTAAAGAAGCCATTGGAGGGGAAATGGCAGGTACTGGAAGCCCAGGTGAATGAACCTGAAAAATATCTGTCTGATGAAATGGAATTCTTTCCTGACGGGACTGTCTCCATGTCGGATCTGCCTGGAAAGAGATTGCAGTTTAAAACAGAGCTCTCAAAAGAGGAAACAGAACTGCTCAGGAAAAACTATCCTGCCCTGGAGGGCAAGAATGTTGTCCTGATTATGCTCGATCCGTCAGGACATAACTGGCTGCAACAGGCGGTCATCTATCAGTACACTGTTTCTGGTAATGAACTGGTTCTTCGGCCTGCCATAGTTGAAAAGCCGGTAAAATTCAGGAAAGTGAAATCCAGCTGAGATAAACAGACCAGTCCTGCTGAAATAAGAACAATGTCGGAAAAAAAATCGAAATTAGTATACTCAACAGATAAGGCTGTCCCCAGGAAGGAAAATCTCTCTGAAAAGGCCCCAAATGAAGGAGTGCGGCCAGCACCTCAGAAGGTGACTGTCCGTCTTGACCGGAAGGCAAGGGGCGGCAAGTCAGTCACTGTAATAGAGGGCCTCAGTATGGCTCAGAAGGACATGGAGGCGCTCCTCAGACAATTGAAGGCGGGGCTCGGCACAGGCGGCACCCTCAGGGACGCCTGTCTCGAAATCCAGGGCGACCACCGCGATGCGCTGATGCTGACGCTCCAGAAGATGGGCTACAGGCCGAAACGCTCAGGCGGCTGAGTAAGAACGATAGCCGGAAGCTCGGAAGTCGGAAGTCCTTAATTCTTACAGTTGCAAAAAAATTTAAGGACCGCGAGGAGGAATTGAAGAAAAAGGGCTTGCCTGCGACACCTTCAAGCACTCTGCCCTGGTCAGCCAAGGGTGTACAGGAATTCACTGTGTGTGAGATTTACATATGACTGCAACATATATATCTTCCTGTCGACAATGCAAGACCTTTTTCTGCACTTCCTGCTTGCGATTATGCAACGATAGGGTTATGCCTGACGGTTACGCAGCAGATTTGCCCTTACGAACCTGGCCTCTTCAAAGCTTACTGTTCCGTTGAAATGTTCCACAACAGAATTAAGGTCAAGTCCTTTGACAGAGAGAAAATATTCCTCTATCTTCATGCGCCTTGCCGGATCCACAAGACGGTCCATATCAATGTCACGACCTTCCATAATCAGGCGCTCCAGGTGGGATGCTATTGTGGAGGGTGTAAGGCAGCGCAGTTTTGCGATGTCATCAGGGGACATCCCTCCCTGGAAAAAAGCATAGGTCTCTTCGACTGTTTCACCTTTTTTCCTCTTGTGCGCAGGTCCGGCAGGCCTGGAAGCCACAGCTTCTTTTTCAGCAACAGCTATCCCGGGGTTTTCGTCAATGTATAGCTTTATCTCCCTGATAAAATCTGTGCCATAGCGTTTTAGCTTGGCTTCACCTACACCGCTGATCTTCTCCATTTCGGATAATGTCGAAGGAAAGCGCCTGCACATCTCATGCAGGGTCTTGTCCGAAAATACTATATAGGGTGGTACCTGCTGCACCTGAGCCAGGCTTTTCCTGACATTGCGAAGCCTTTCAAAAAGCGTACTGTCATATCCCTCAGCATCGCCTGTGACCAGCGTTGCCTTTGACTTCCTCTCCTCTTTCCTCAGGGCCATGATTCCTTCTCTGCCAAAGAGAATATCAGAACCCTTCTGAGGTATATTCAGAACAGGATAAGGGTCGCCTTCCTGCAACAGCGCCGCCTGCGCAAGGAGTTCATCAATAACACCCCTCCAGTATTTCTTGTCCCTGGTCTTGCCTGCGCCATAGGTCTTGATCTCGTTATGCCTCAGCTCCCTGATGCGCTTTGTATCAGCGCCGGTCACGATATCAATAACATGGCCGATCCCGAACCTCTGGCCTGTTCTTGAGACAGCAGACAGGATTATCTGCGCGTCGGTTGTGATGTCGGTCTGTTCTGCTGATCCCAGGCAGATATCGCAGGCCCCGCAATTTTCCTCGCTATAGTCTTCTCCGTAAAAGCCGAGGAGCTGTCTTCTCCTGCATACATTATGCGAGGCATATCCCACTGTCTGGTTCAGCTTTTCTATAGCGATGAAACGTTCCCTGTCGTCAGTCATATTGTTGATGAAATAGCGGATCTTGGGGATGTCACCCCTGCTGAAAAAAAGGATGCAGCGCGCAGGCTCTCCGTCCCTGCCTGCCCGCCCTGTCTCCTGATAATAACCGTCTATATTCTTTGGCAGGTCAGCATGGATAACAAAGCGCACATTGGATTTATCTATGCCCATGCCAAAGGCGATAGTTGCTACCATAACAAGGGTCTCGTCTTTGTTGAAGGCCTCCTGGTTTCTGCTCCGTTCTAAAGCAGACAATCCCGCATGATAGGGAAGAGCAGCTATACCCTTTGATTTCAGGAAATCAGCAGTCAACATAACAGAATCGCGGGTGGTTCTGTAGATAATTCCTGATTCCTCCGGACGCTCCCTGAGAAATTCGAGTATCTGAGCTTCTACTTTGGATTTCGGCTTTACCTCATAGAAGAGGTTAGGACGGTTAAAGGATGCGCGGACTATATGCGGGCTTCTGAGCCCGAGCTTGCCAATTATATCTTCCTGAACCTTCCGGGTAGCGGTTGCTGTAAAGGCGGCAACCGGCACATCAGGGAACATCTCAGGGATAAGGGAAAGACCGAGATAATCAGGACGGAAATCATGACCCCATTCAGAAATGCAATGGGCCTCATCTATTGCAAAGAGAGAGATGGCAGCAGTCTTGAGCCTTTCTATGAAATGAGGCATCGCAAACCTCTCGGGCGCGATATACAGCAGCTTTATCTTGCCGTATTTCAGCAGGCGATAGACTTCAGCCACCTCATCGGCATTCATCGAACTGTTCATGAAAGCGGCCTGTATTCCGTTTTCAACTGCAGCGTCCACCTGGTCTTTCATCAGGGAGATGAGCGGACTGATGACTACAACAGTGCCATGCATCAGGGCTGCGGGAAGCTGGTAGCACAAGGATTTGCCGCCGCCTGTAGGCATCACGGCAAAGACATCCCTGTTGTCTAGGATGTTCCTGATAATGGATTCCTGGTCAGGCCGGAATGTCTGAAAACCAAATACTGTCCTGAGTGTGTTGAATATCTGGTCCTGCTCTGTTTTGGTATGTTCCATAGGCCGTTATATTAACAGACCTAAGGACAGAAGCACAAAAGTGCATAGCTTCCAGATGCCGGCAAAAGCCGCCTGAACGAAGGTTTCCTGAAATGTCTTTCGTTACTGAATGCCCGCCGCTCCCAGGGTTATTTAAATTATATTAATGAAATATTTCATTTTTTTGCCTTTTTGCTAAGGAAGGCCTTAAGGATCTGAAATCAACATATGAAGACCAAATCCGCGAGTGTTCAACATTATTGGAGGTCTCCCTTATAAGGGGTATATTTTTTAGTTGACAGCTAGACTCTTTCGCAATAAAATACACAATCATTACTTGCGATTACACTGTATGAGTAATGGATATTTATAATGGGGTCTTGAGAGCTTTTGATTGTGTTTGCAAATTTCCAGAAACACCCCCGTCTGTCTTCTCAAATAACACTTTACCTAGGAGGGAAGCAATGAAAAAAAGGCTTTATAGCGCACTTGTACTTATGCTCTTATTAGTCATGGCAACAGCAGGATGGGCGGCAGATCCGTTTGACAGGATTCTGCCTTACTCAGTTAGTGCAGCACTTATGAGAAACACAGCTAATGTAGGAATAATTAGTTCAAGCGGGACCTACGATTTCAGATTTACTTTAATTGACAGTGATGATAATGCGGTATGGACTGAGACTCAGGCTGGTATCACATTAAAGAATTATATTTTTAGTACTTACCTTGGAATCGTAAATGATTTAGACCCGGCTGATTTTGAAAAACAATTGCGGCTTAAAGTAGAAGTAGATAATGGTGGCTGGAAACAGGTTGAATTGCGGAACTTAACTGTTGTTCCGTATGCCCTGTGGAGCCCTGCGAGTGAAATACCCGGACCTGTCGGACCTGCCGGACCTGCCGGACCACAAGGACCACAAGGACCACAAGGACCTCAAGCCCCCCCTAGCGTAAGCTGGATTACAGTAAGAGTTAATAATACTAACTCTTCTCTTATCACAGTACAATGTAATTCAGGAGAAAGGGCTACTGGCGGGGGTGGTTACAATTCATCCAGCGACCTCGTTGGCTCAGCACCAGTAAACCGTATTGGTAATATTGCGATTGCAGGAGAAGCACCAACAGGCTGGCAGGCGAGATTCTCAATCGCACATAACGACAATACTGTTTATGTACTATGTCTGCAATAATATGATATTAGGGTAAGTTTGTTAGCAGATTAACGGAGCTGAAAATACAGACAGTCATCCAGGGAATACTTAGAGGCGGGCCGTTCGGCCCGCCTCTTTTTATAAGTGAAATTGCCCGGTTTTTATAGCTGTTATCTAAAATTGAAGATTCCCTCCGGCAAGACGCAGGGAATCTCAATGCGAGGCATAATTTTACTCAAAACATATCAAACAGTTTCAGTGGGAATCCGGCAACTGTCAGAGGCTCTTGAATAAATTACTCCAGTCTTTATTGAACGACTGTGCCTGGGGCTCGTCCATAACAGGAAACCATGGCGATGCAACACCCAGCAAGGCCATGAACCTGCCATTTATCTTTCCGTCCTGATAGGTTATGTTCGTCATAACCCACTTTTTGTCTTTGGCCTGATACTGGAAATTAAAACGGTGCCTTATTGGGCCACTGTCCTTGGTGCGGGAGATAAAACAGTTCTTATTTTCATAATTATTTATGGCCTCATCAATATTTGCCCAACCGTCCTTGTCCTTATTATTAAAGCTCACATTCCCGCAATCCTTGTTGTCGAATATATCAGTGTCAATGTCAATGAACCCGCTATAAGGAGTAACTATTGAGTTTGTCGTGAGGATGTCGTAATAGACCTGTTTCAGAAAAAAATGTGCAGTGCTGTAGGCTTTTGCCTTCAGGTCCTTAGGCGGGGATACTTTAGACAGAAGCTTTGGGTTCTTCGCGAAAAAATCCGTGAATTTTTTAACAATCGGCTGAAAAGACTGTAAAACGGCATCCTGGTACTGCTGCTCTGTTGCATAAACAACAGTGGCAGGTAAAATATATGAGACAAACAAAAGGGTAAAAAAAAGTTTTTTCATCATTTCCTCCATAGAGCAAATAGTCTGATTTTTTACTGTAACATAAATTTTTTGGAAGTGAGCGTTATCTTTTTTTTCACTTAAGGAATTAAAATTATATCATTATTCTTATCATCTTTTTTATTGACAACTCCTCTGTGATGCACTAATATTGAACGGATTATCAAATTTTTTTATTAATTTGGAAATTTAATCCATTCAAAAGAGAAGCATGTTCAGGTTTCAGAAATTAAGTCCCAAAAAGGAGGATATATGTGCAGATTTCGCAATTTAAGTATATGTTTTGTAATGTTTTTTGCGGTAATATTTATCACACATCCGGTCTTTGCAGGTGAAGTTGTCTATACGGACATTATTCCAGGGGGAGAATTTTCAGGCTATGCGCCGGGGTTAAATGCTCTTTCCGCAGGAGCTGGCACAGAGGCTTCGTCCGGAGCCTTGGGAGATTATTCAAGCGCCTACGGCTATAACAGCTCTGCCTCTGGCAATGGCTCGACAGCAACAGGAGCATACAGCGAGGCAACGGCGCATAATTCAACTGCAGTGGGCTATTATGCGTCAGCAACAGCTGAAAACAGCGTTGCTCTGGGCGCTGGTTCTGTCGCTGATCAACCCAACACCTTCTCTGTCGGTGCTCCAGGCTCTGAAAGGCGCATCGTCAATGTTGCACCCGGCATAAATGGTACGGATGCTGTGAATCTAGACCAGCTAAACAGTAAGGTCGACGCTGGAGTCACTGAGTCAAAGAGATATGCAGCAAGAGGTATTGCTGCTGCTTTAGCAATGCCTTCTATTGATATGCCAAGCCAGTTTGGCAAAATGCGTCTGGGGGTTGAACTGGGTGCATATGATGATGAGGAAGCAGTCGGCATTGGCTTTGCTTATCGGATGAACTACAATATGGCTTTGAATCTTGGCGCGAGTGTTCCCTTTTCAGGCGGCAATGCTGCTTTCAGGGGTGGCCTTACATACGAGTGGTAATTTAAGTTTTGTTTGTAAAAGCCCGGGGCATAAGTCCCGGGCTTTTTTTTGGGTGCACACACAAATCCTCACTAACCACCCCTGACTACTACTTAACAAGGAGGGGATTGAGGGTGGTAAGAGGCCCCTGGCTTTACAAAGCATATGCTTTTTTTTATGATGTAGCTATACTGAGATAGGGGAATAAAGATGAAATTATTGCGCGTAGCGCTTGCACAGATAAATTCAACTGTCGGTGATCTTGCAGGGAATTCAAAAAAGATCTCTGACTACATAAAAAAGGCTGTCAGGCAGAAGGCCGACATCGTCGCATTTCCTGAACTTGCATTGACAGGATACCCTCCTGAGGACCTGCTCCTTAAACCCAGGTTTATCTCAGATAATATGGCGGAGCTCAAGAAGATAAGCAGCAGAACCCATGGGACCACTGTTATCGCCGGATTTGTTGATGCGGACAAGGACGGTTTATATAACGCTGCTGCAGTGATCAGCGAGGGCAGGATAATCGATGTATACCATAAGATTTTTTTGCCGAACTACGGGGTGTTTGACGAGCACCGTTATTTTAGTCCGGGCAAGAAGTTTCCCGTATACAATATCGCCGGTGTCAGGGTCGGCATCAATATCTGCGAGGACATCTGGCACAGTGAAGGGCCTGCGCGTATTCAGGCGCTTGCAGGCGCTGAGGTGATCATTAATATCAATGCCTCTCCCTATGAAATGGGGAAGCCGGAGCTGAGGCAAAGGATATTGAAGGAACGCTCTTCTGAAAACCGCGTGATGATCGCTTATCTGAATGCTGTAGGCGGACAGGATGAGCTGGTCTTTGACGGTTTCAGCATGGTCTATGACCATGAGGGCAGCCTGATCGCAAGGGGGAAGCAGTTTGAGGAAGACCTGATGGTCCTTGATCTTGATATAGACCAACTCAGAAAGTTCAGAAAAAGCAGGAAGCAGACTGCAGGTCAGATGCCTGCCAGTGCTTCCTGTGCTGTAAAAAAGATCAAAATACCTGCTCCAGGATATACTGAAAGGAAACCTCTCAGGAAACCTGTGGCCGGGCCTGTGATGAAGACAGAAGAAGAGGTATACAGGGCGCTGGTGCTCGGCACATCGGATTATGTGAAGAAGAACGGATTCAAGGGTGTTGTAATCGGACTCAGCGGCGGCATTGACTCATCCCTGGTTGCGACTATAGCTGCAGACGCCATAGGCAGGGACAATGTGAAGGGTCTTTTCATGCCCTCGAAATACACCTCTCAGGAGAGCCGCGAGGATGCCTTCGGACTGGCTGCGAATCTCGGAATTGATATCAGGGAGCTGCGCATCGATGATATTTTAAATGCATATCTGAGTGTATTGTCCGAAGACTTCAAAGGCACAAAAGAGGACACAACAGAGGAGAACCTCCAGGCCAGGATAAGGGGCAACCTGCTCATGGCCTTCTCGAACAAATTCGGATGGCTTGTGCTTACTACTGGAAACAAATCAGAGATGAGTGTCGGTTATGCTACACTGTATGGTGATATGGCAGGTGGTTTTGCTGTGATCAAGGATGTGCCCAAGACACTTGTCTATGACATCAGCGCATGGAGGAATTCAATAGCTGAGGGTCCTGTTATCCCTGAGAGGGTGCTTATGGAAGGAGCCGACAGCTGAGCTGAAATACGACCAGAAAGACAGCGACACACTCCCGCCCTACCCTGTGCTCGATCCCATCCTGAGGGCCTATATAGAGGACGAGGTGGGCTTTGAGGAGATCCTGGGAATGGGCTGTGACGCTGAATGTGTCAGAAAGGTAATAGGCATGGTGGACAGGAGCGAATACAAAAGAAGACAGGCCCCTCCAGGCATAAAGATAACTTCCAGGGCCTTTGGCAGGGACAGACGCTTTCCTATAACGAACAGATACAGGAGTTACTGATGAGATACTTACGTATTATAATCATTGCCTTGTCGCTCTGTTTCATTCTGCCTTCAGCATATGCAGCAGAAAAGGATAATTTTCAGTTTAAAAAACAGCCTGAACTGCAGCAGATCAAGCCTAAAAAGCCTGTGAAGATCAAGCTGAGACGCTCAGCAAAAGACGAATATACCTGGGAACTCACTGGTGATGACGCTGACGAGATTTTAAAGACAGACAAAAAACTCAGAAAGATGCTCAATACCCAGTGAAGGGCATACTCTATATAGTTTCAACGCCGATAGGCAATCTTGAAGACATTACGCTGCGGGCATTGAGGGTCCTCAAAGAGGTCGATGTCATAGCAGCAGAAGACACAAGGCATTCCCTTAAACTGCTGAACCATTACAACATCTCAAAGCCCCTAATAAGCTACTGGGGCGAGAAGGAGAAGGTAAAGGCAGAGGAAACTCTTGCAGATGCTCAATTCAGGCAAAACTGTTGCGCTCATTACTGACGCAGGCACACCCGGCATATCCGACCCTGGGAATATCCTTATCAGAAAGGCGATTGAAGAAGGTATCAGGGTCATCCCCATCCCGGGTCCGACCGCTGTTATCGCCGCCCTTTCGATATCAGGCTTTTCAACAGACGCCTTTATATTCAGGGGATTCCTTCCGGTAAAAGATGTCCCAGAGATTAAGGGAATTAAAAGGGCTCAGTCTTGATCCGCGGACAATCGTGCTCTATGAGGCCCCTCACAGGCTGCTCGAGACGCTTGCGGACATCAGGGAAACCTTTGATGACAGGAGGGTTGTTGTCATTAAAGAGATCACCAAATTTTATGAAGAGGCATTCAGAGGGACTGCATCCGTTATACTTGAACGCCTTGAATCATCGAAGATAGCAGGCGAATATGTCATTGTAATTGAAGGCAGGCCTGTGGAGAAACTCAATACGACTGAGGATGCCCTGACTGAGGTCAAAACTCTCATGAAGAGAGGGCTGAGGAGAAAAGAGGCAGTGAAGAAGATTGCAGAGGAGTATGGCATCAGCAAAAAAGAGTTGTATGACAAAAGCCTCTCCGGAGCATAGATGGTCTTTCTGACCCTCTGGTTTGGCTTTATCCTGATCGGTTCAGTCATGCCTGTGTCAGGTCCGAAAACAGACCTCCCTGCTGACAAGATCGTACACTTTGTATTCTATGGGATGACATCCGTATTTTTGTTCAGGCATTTTATAAAGAAGGCAACACCTATCAGGGCATTTTATATGTCTGTTGCTACTTGCCAGCATGTACGGTGCTGCCATGGAGGTGGTGCAGTACTTCCTGCCATACAGGAGTTTCTCATTAGGGGACATGGCAGCCAATACGCTTGGCGCCTTTTCAGGATGTGTACTGTATATGAAAGGTAAACAGGCGATGAAACTCAGGCCAATAGCATTTGGCATTGCGCTGGGAGCTGTCTGGGGAGGCGTCCTCTTTATAACAACATGGCTTTCTTACTTTACAGGTTACGGCAGATTATTTCTTGAGGTGCTTGCCCAGTCCATATATCCTGGCTACACTATAACGCCTGCAGGCAGTTTTCTCGGGTTGTTCTACGGGTTTCTGGATGGTTTTGTAAGCGCAACTTTGATAGGATGGATATATAATAAAATTGTATCGCTCGGCTCTCGTTAACGCTCTGTGATCAGGAGGTTTTATGGCAAAGGTCTATTTTGCTTCGGCAAGGGCAAAAAAATGGAATTATGATGACAGCATGCCCGGCAAACTCGAAAGACTGCTGGAAGCAACAGGGATGATGAATTATTTCAGCCCTGAGGAGTGGGTTGCTGTCAAGACGCATTTCGGCTCTGAAGGCGCCCACAGGATTGTGAGGCCTGTTTTTTTAAAGAAAGTAGTCGACGCGCTGAAAAAGATAGGCTCAAGGCCTTTTATAACCGATACAGTGAGGATAAAGGGGCTTGATTATCTGGAGGTCGCAAACCAAAACGGGATTAATCATCTCTCTGTAGGAGCGCCTGTTGTGCTTGCCGATGGCCTCTACGGTAACGACAATATCATGGTCAGGGCAGGCGAAATTCTGGGTGAGGTAGCTGTGGCCTCATTGATCCATGATGTGCCGGCAATGGTCGTCTGTTCGCATGTAAAGGGACATATAAACGCAGGGTATGCAGGCGCGATCAAAAATATGGCGATGGGCGGGGTGAGCAGCTCCCACCGCACCTGCGGCTGGAAAGGCGGGAGGGGTTCGATGCATACGATCGGAGAGGGTGAGCTGGTATGGGATGCGGAAAAATGCGAACTCTGTTATCAATGCAGGGACGTCTGCCCACTTGACGCAATAACATTTAAAGATGATGAGCTTGTATGGTCCGGCGATGTATGCTGGAGATGCGGAAGATGCGAGCGGGTATGTCAGTCAGAGTCTCTGATGTTGCCCGGGGAGGACAAGAGGTTTATGCATTCTCTGGCTGAGGCTGCGAAGGCAGTAATGAGCACCTTTGAGCCCAAAAAGATCATTTTTATCAATTTTCTGACAGAGATTCAGCCGGAATGCGACTGCATGCCTGCTGCTGATGTGCCGGTAATCCAGGACATAGGCATTCTTATATCTGAAGATATCGTCTCTGTGGAGCAGGCGAGTATTGATATGCTGGCTGCTGCAGAGCCCCTGCCCCAGTCGCTTGCCTCTGATAAGGAAATGCAGGAGAGGGGATGACATACTTATGAAATTGCACCATAAACCCTATCTCCTGCAGGTTGAAGAGGCTGAAAGGCTCGGCATAGGGTCGAGAAAGTATGAGTTAGTGAGGATTTAGAAAAAAATGCTGCTGTCCGTGGAAAATGGACAGCAGCTTAGGGGAGGTAACGAGGCGCTTACAAGTATATAAAACCAAAATTCAGATTGATTGTCAAGATAAATAATAAGGCTGACTATAAATTATAATTTTAGGAAACGTTTCTAATGCCATGATCTATTTAGACTGAAGCGTTTCCTAGTAACTGCAATCCAAGTGGTCAAAAGTCCACGCTATTAGGTCATATTTGTAATTTGAAAAAGAATCTATTATCCTAATCCTATGTTTGACATAAAACAGATAACGATATTCAACACATTAAGCCCGCAGGAAGAAAAAGAGGTCTCCCGCTATCTCATGTCCGATACATTCAGGAAAAAAGAGACTGTATTCTCTGAAGGTGATCCCTCTGACTGGTTTTATATCGTAAAAAAGGGAAAGGTCAAGATAACAAAAATCTCCCAGGAGGGCAAGGAGATCATACTCGAGGTGATTTCGCCTATGGAGTTTTTTGGAGGAATAGCTGTTGTGAGGGGTTTTCCCTACCCTGCCAATGCAGTCGCTATGGAGGATACTGAGGTATTAAAGATCTCAAGGAAGGACCTCATGAGCCTGATGGACAGGTTCCCAACCCTGATGTATTTCATGGCTATGAATATAGGCGACAGGATAAAAGGCTCCCATGAGACACTCAAAAACATCGCGCTGGAAAAGGTGGAGGCCAGGATCGCATCGCTTCTTATCAAGTTGGCTGATAAGGCAGGAGAAAAGGTCCCTGAGGGCGTAATGATAAGCATGAAACTCACGAAGCAGGACATCGCAGAAATGGTCGGTACCACAGTAGAAACTTCCATAAGGACCATGAGCAAACTTACAAAGGCCGGGATTGTTTCTGCAAAGGCAGGCAATATTGTTATCAGGGACCTCGATAAGCTGAAGTCCCTGGTCTGAGTTATGGATCAGTGCTGCTCGCCCGGCAGAAGTGTGGCCAGCATATTATAGAAGAACAGCGCAATCGAAAAGACCTCAAGCCCGCCGAATGCGATAGCTCCGAAGTTAAATGTCGCGGTCGGCGTATAGATATTCAGAGTATAGAAAGCCAACATTCCGATCAGCCCTATGTTGGCTGCCCAGAACTGCAGTTCCCCCATCTTTGGATATTTCAGCGGCCTGCCGGAGAACCGTGGCAGAACATGATAACCAACCCCGTAAATCATCATCGAAACCCATCCGAGCATATTCAGATGAGAATGTACGAATTTCAGTGACATAAGGGACTGGTCCCATAGCATCGCAATCCCCAGTATTGATGAAACTCCGAGATAGACAATACTGACGATAATAAAGTTTCTTACAAACCTGTCCATATTTCCTCCTCTGATAAATGTTTTCCGTTTTCTTCATACATCATATCGTAAACAGCCCTATGATTCTATGACAAAGGTCATAAGATAATTGAAGACTCCCTCAGGCCAGCCTGCAGGGAATCTCAATGCAAGGCATATCTTATTCTTTATATGCGCTTGCTTAAAACACCTGCTTCTGGCGCTAACTCCGTGACAGGACCACGGTGGAATATCACTCGCTATCCATTTAGTTTCCGGGTATGACCTAAGTCATAAAAATTTTATTTGGGAAGGGATATACTGTAATTAACAAAGATTGAAAAGCTTGTTAAGGAGGAAAAGATGAGCACAACAAAAAAACTTATTACAAAGGATTCCATTATAGGAGATGTTATTAGAGAGCACCCTGGAGCAAAAGATGTTATACAGAAATATTTTGGCGGCGGGTGCTTTACCTGTCCGGGGATCAATATGGAGTCCATATCCTTTGGCTCCATGATGCATAACCTTGATGCTGAAAAAATCGTCAGGGAAATCAATGAACTGGAGGACTAGTCATGTCTGTAAAATGTTTTGTATGCGGCGCAACTGATAAAGAAAGGGTCTGCCTTGCCTGTGTCCATGAAGGAGCGGAAAAACATGTCTGTGTCAGGTGCCTGCCTGTCCTCATCCACGGCGGACATTAAATGGTTAGCGAGCGTATTCCCTGTCCCGATGTATCGGGACTGCGGGGTCAAGTGAGCGAATATAGAAATTAAAGTTCATTGCATTGAGATTCCCCGCAGCCCGAAGCAGGTCTCAGCTGAGGGTCGCACCGACTTGCTGGGGGGAGTCTTCAACAATCCATGCAGGCAGTATGTGGTATTAATGCAGAGCCCCGGGAGATAAGACCCCGGGGCTTTTTTTTATTCCGCTGCGGTATTATTAGTATATGAATGTAAAACGCAGGATAGGCGTGCATACCTCTATCGCAGGCGGGCTTCATTTGAGTCTGGAAAGGGCCCGGGAGCTTGGATGCAATACAATTCAGATTTTCTCTCATAATCCAAGGGGCTGGGAAATAAAAAGAAAAAGTGCAGAGGAGATCAGGGATTTCATCGAAGCCAGGCTAAAATATGACATCTCACCTGTATTTATTCATACCTCATACCTGATCAATCTGGCATCAGGCAATCCATCCCTTGCAGCGAGGTCTGTTGATATGGTGCTGCAGGAATTAGACATTGCAGATTCAGTTGGGGCCGAATATGTTGTACTGCATACAGGCAGTGCTTCAGGGGAAGATCCTGTAATAGCAAGAAAGAGGGCCATAACATGCCTGAAAGAGATAGCTGAAAGAGGGGAATGGCAGGCAGGGCTTCTGCTTGAAAACACAGCTGGTGAACGCGGGGATATTACATCAAAGATTAGCGAGATTTCTGAGATAATGGAACAGGTGCCAGGGAGACTTATTTCCGGAATCTGCATAGATACATGTCATGCCTTTTCTGCAGGATATGATATAGGCTCTGATGACGGCATTCAACTGTTATCGGATGAGATCAGAAAATATATCGGCAAGGAAAAAATAAGGCTTTTACATCTGAATGATGCAAAAGGCGCCCTGGGGTCAGGCCTTGACAGGCATGAACATATCGGTCAGGGGAAAATAGGCATCAAGGGGTTCAGAAATTTCATTAATCATAAAGTTTTTTCCCGATATCCCGATAATCCTCGAAACCCCTAAAAAATCCCCGGATGATGATTTGAAGAATTTAGAGAC
The DNA here is from genome assembly GCA_963813295.1 of uncultured Nitrospira sp. Taxonomy (GTDB): domain Bacteria; phylum Nitrospirota; class Thermodesulfovibrionia; order Thermodesulfovibrionales; family UBA6898; genus JAOUFP01. The sequence continues at coordinate 24,362 of CAWEYN010000016.1, read as the reverse complement.
AGTCAGAAAATTAATGCGCAAATAGGACTCTCCTTAAAGAATTCCTCCTCGTGCATCTGCAAGTATTAGCCAAGTCCAGAACTGCAATACGATTCAAGATTCTCCAGTTACGATCCTATGCCCTTTCTGAACGTACGCTTTATGTCCATTTAACTATCTGACTGGAAACAGACTGAATTTTACGGGATTTGCAGATATTTGGCATTGTTTACTTCTATGGAACAGACTATTTAGATTGTAAATCATTGTTTGTCATTTGGAACAGTTGTATTTAAAGAGTATCCGATACGCCTGATAGCTATTTATCTGTTATAGAATCCAGCAATGTTGTATTGAATTTATATAACAGTACTATATATTGGGAATACGATCGTTCCAATAAAAAAAAGAACTGTTTTGAATTGTAATTTTTTTGTTGACAAACGCAAATTGATTGTTATATAAATATAAACAGATGATGACAAAACCAGCGCGAAATACATTAACAGGTTTATTCTCCTCGGCAATCAGGGCTGAGGTTCTTGCACTCCTTTTAAACAATCCCGAAGAAAGATTTTATGTAAGAGAGATAGCAACTCTAGTCAGAAAAAACCCTTCAGGAGTGAAGAGAGAGCTGGACAACCTCGAAAAAATGGGGATTCTGATAAGTACGAGGGTAGCAAACCTGAAATATTTTCAGGCTGAAAAGAAATCACCGCTGTTTGCAGAATTAAAAAACCTTATTGCAAAGTCACAGGGGATTCACGGGGCGCTTAAGGCTTTGCTGAAGACATCCAATATAAAACTCGCATTTATCTATGGTCCTTATGCTGAAAGTGAGGATGCTGACACAGTAAATCTCCTTATTGTTGGCGTAAATTCACTGCCTGTGGAAAGCATAAGAGATGTTGAAGAGAAATTCGGCAAGAAGGTGCATATTTCTGTAATGGATGAAACTGAGTTTAAAAGCAAAAAAGAAAGCGGAGATATCGAACTCGAAAAGCTTCTGTCAGGCAATAAAATAATGCTGATGGGGAAGCTTTAACTTATTTTTCCCCGTATTTCGGGGATAGAAAGGTGGTGAAAAACATGGCGGTAAAAAAACCTGCAGCAAAGAAAGCAGCTCCTGCAAAGAAAGCAGCTCCTGCAAAGAAAGCAGCTCCTGCGAAGAAAGCAGCTCCTAAGAAGAAAAAATAAGTTACCTTTTATTTCTTCTATGGCTGGAGAATATCGGTTCTCCAGCCTTTTTTTTGATTATATTACCATAATCGGACATAGATTGTGGTGAAAATTTTTCAGACAGGCCTAACTTCTCGATATTAAAGATTTATTTGCAAGGCAGGGCTTCTGGAAATCTTTTCTTCAGCCTCTAATATAATATCCCATGAATCAGGGGTTGCAAGCAATTTCTTCAGAAATTTTACATTACTGGAGTGCCCTGATTTGCTGGCTATAATATGGCCGTAGATTGGGAAGCCGAGAAGCGAAAAATCACCGATGGAATCAAGGACTTTGTGACGGACAAACTCATCAGGGAACCGTAACCCGGTTGAGTTTAAGATTCCGTTTTCCCCCAGAATAATAGCGTTTTCCAGGGACCCGCCTTTTGCAAGCCCGTTTGTGCGAAGGTATTCTATATCTTTCAGAAAACCGAAAGTCCTTGCAGGCGCGATTTCCCTTGCAAACGATTCTTCAGTGATATCAAGGCTGATCTTCTGTTCTCCGATACCGTGATGGTTAAAGCTGATCCTGTATGTTATTCTGACGCCTTTATAGGGAAACGCAACTATCTTTGAGTGACCATCTTCAAAAACAAAAGGCCGCTTAATCCTCAGATAGGGTCTCTTCTTCCCCTGTTTTGCGATGCCTGCATTGAGTATTATGCTGATAAGCTCTGTTGAACTCCCGTCAAGTATTGGTATTTCAGGACCGTTAACCTCAATGTATATATTATCTATTCCCAGTCCTGCAAGGGCTGCCATGAGATGTTCAATCGTCCTGATCTTTATGCCGTTATTGCCGATTGTGGTTGCAAATGCAGTATCAATGACTGAACCTACATATGCCTTTGTGACCATAGGCTTGTCAGATCTGATGAATATTACCCCTGTATCCCTTGACGCAGGCTTTAGTGTTACCCTCGCGAACTTGCCGGTATGAAGACCAATACCTTCAAAGGATATTTCATTTTTAATTGTTCTTTGAGCTCTCATGATAATTATATCTTTAAATAAGCAAATATTATGCCAGATAAAATATTCTTTATTATCAAGGAGTGAACCTGCTCCTGGTGTAGAGAAATATACTCAGATGTATAATGTTCGCAACAGTACAGGAAGATTATTTACATGCACCGCCTACGATAATTTCAGGTATTCTGAGGGTTGGCATGGCATCTGTAACAGGCACTCCCTGAGCGTCTTTCCCGCAGGTGCCTATTGAAAAACCCAGGTCATCCCCTACCATATCGATGATCTGCAATATCTGGAGGCCGTTGCCCGTGAGGGTAGCACCCCTGACCGGATCACCTATGAGGCCTTTTTCTATGAGATACCCTTCCTGGACGTCAAAGACAAAATCGCCTGTTACTGTATTTACCTGTCCTCCTCCCATCTTCTCAACAAAAAGCCCTTTTTCCGTAGAGCAGAGAATCTGTTTTGCAGGCGTTGTTCCTTCTGTTATAAAGGTATTCGTCATCCTGGGAATAGGTCTGTGCTGATAAGATTCACGCCTGCCGTTGCCGGTTGATCTGGTGCCGTCTTTCATTGCAGAGAGCTTGTCGTACATGTAGTTTTTCAGCACCCCGTTTTCAACCAGCACTGTACGCTGGGAAGGTGTCCCCTCATCGTCAAAACGGAATGACCCCCTCTTGCCGGGGAGTGTTGAGTCGTCTACAACTGTAATGAGATTTGATGCCACCTGGCTGCCTGATTTATTGGAAAAAACCGAAAGCCCCTGTTGCGAAAGATCGGCCTCAAGGCCGTGTCCGATCGCCTCATGTATCATAGTCCCGCCGGCATGTGAAGATATAACAGCCGGCATTCTGCCGCCGGGTGCCTTTCGGGCGGTCAGCATCATAATCGCACGTCTTGCTGCCTTCAGACTCAGCTTCTCTATATCCATATCATCGAAAAGTTCAAAACCGATCAGCCCGCCCGCGGATTCATATGCGGTCTGGATAATGTCTTCCTGTGCTGCGACGACCTGAATTACTAAGGTAGTATAGATCCTGTCATCTTCAGAAATGGATCCTTCTGATGTTGATATCTGCACCCTTTGTAAGGTGTCACGGTATATTACAGTGACCTGTTTTATCCTGCTGTCAAAGCTTCTTGCTATGTTGTCAGCATCCCTGACAAGGGATATTTTCTGTTTAACAGATATATCCTCAGGGAAAAGTTTTATCTGGAAATCTACTGTTGGTCTGGATGTCGTCAGGTCCATTACAGGAGGCAGGGACTTACCCGCAGCCGCCCTGCTCACTTCCGAGGCTGCCTGCAGCAGTGCTTCCCTGGACATGTCATTGCTGAAGGCATAAGCGGTTTTACCCCTTGTGATAAGCCGTATGCCTGTTCCGGCTTCTGTGCCATACGCAATTTTTTCAAGCTTTCCGTCTTCCAAAACAAGAGATGTATGTCTGCGGTGCTCTGTAAAAATATCAGCATACTCACCGCCCCTTGAAAGGGTCCTGTTTATCAATGAAATCTGGAGTTCCTTATCTGTCATCTATATGCTCCATGTATGGGAAAACAGCGCTATACTTCAAAAATTACCTCAAAAAAAATATAATGTAAGCTATTATAACACTAAAGATCGGATGCGCGATATTTTGTATGGTTTTTATCTCAGGATTCGATGGTGAATTTACTCTGAACAAATAGGAGGTTTTATGCCGGTTTTAGGAGTAATAGGAGGAAGTGGTATATATGATATCCCTGGTCTTGATATCACCGATTCAGTAAAACTGACTACACCTTATGGAGAGCCTTCCGATTTATACAGGATAGGGAAATCAGGCGGCACCGAGGTGGCATTTTTGCCAAGGCACGGCTCGATGCATCATATCCAGCCGCATAAGATAAATTACCGGGCGAATATATGGGGATTCAGGGAGATCGGCGTTAAAAAAATCCTGTCCATCGGCGCTTCAGGCGGTATTACAATTGAGCCCGGCAGCATTGTGGTTCCTGACCAGATAATCGATATGACATCAGGAAGAGATTCGACGTTCCATGATGAAGAAGAGGTGGTGCATGTGGATTTTACAGCTCCATTTTGCCCTGACCTGCGGGCGCATATTTTTGCCGCATCGGAAAATGCCGGCATAAGGATCACCAGAAAAGGCACCTATATATGCGTGAACGGCCCGAGACTGGAGACCGCGGCAGAGATCAGGGCATTTTCTTTGCTGGGCGCTGACATGGTCGGCATGACCGGAATGCCGGAGGCTGTTCTTGCCAGAGAACTGGAGATATGTTTTGCAGCAATATCCGTTATAACAAACCATGCTGCCGGAATATCCGGGGAAAAGCTTACGGCAACAGAGGTTGCTGAATCCATGAAAGCGTCGGCTGAAAAAATAAAGGGCCTGCTCAAGGCTTTTTTTGCGATGGATTTTTCTGCCTCAGCCTGCTCATGCGGTCAGGCATTAAGAGATGCAAGGATGTGAAGGAGACCGTCGATTTGAAAAATTATTATGTAAAATATCCAGGTAGCAATAATAAACCGTGCAGCTGATCCTGATTGTTGAAGATAAAGAATCTATGGCCCAGATGCTCAGGGAAACCCTTGAGGCTGAAGGGTACAGCATTGTTATTGCAAGGGACGGACAGGAAGGAATAAGACAGATAAAGGAAAGCCGGTTCGACCTTGTTCTGACTGACTTAAAGCTCCCTAAAAAGGACGGCATAGAGGTCCTTAAGTCCTCAAAAACCGAAAACCCGCTTGCCCCTGTGATAGTAATGACCGCCTTTGGGACCATCGAGACTGCTGTTGCCGCAATGAAAGACGGCGCATTTGATTTTATTACAAAGCCCTTTGATACAGACCATCTGCTTCTGCTTATGAAGCGCGCACTGGAGACACAGCGGATAATTACCGAAAATATTCTGTTAAAGGATGAACTGTCCTCGAAATACGGTAGTCCCGAAAATAATCGGGAAAAGTTCGGCAATTCATGAAGTTGCCCAAAAGGTCCAGAAGGTGGCTGCTGCAAAAACAACGGTTTTTCTGCTTGGAGAAAGTGGCACAGGGAAGGAGCTGTTTGCACGGGCGATCCACAATCTGAGCAATAGAAGCGAATATCCCTTTGTACCCATAAACTGCGCTGCAATCCCCGGGGAACTCCTGGAGACAGAACTCTTCGGGCATGAAAAAGGCTCTTTTACAGGTGCAGGCGCAAGGAAACTCGGGAAATTTGAGCTGGCAGATAAAGGGACCATATTCCTTGATGAAGTCGCGGAGATGGACCTTTCACTTCAGGCAAAACTGCTGCGTGTAATTCAGGAGGGAGAGATCGAACGTGTTGGGGCCGTAAAGTCGATCAGTATCGATGTGAGGATCATTGCTGCCAGCAACAGGGACATTGAGAAGGCGACTGAAGAGAAATTGTTCAGGGAAGACCTGTTTTACCGTCTGAACGTTTTCCCGATTATAATACCTCCTTTGCGGGAGAGAAAAGATGATATCCCGCTGCTTGTTGACTACTTTATCGATAAATATTGTTCAAGTTTGAAATCAGGGAAAAAGACCGTCATCGCCTGATGCCATTGAACTATTGATCAACTATCCGTGGAAAGGGAATGTCAGGGAACTCGAAAACTGTATTGAAAGGGCAATAATCCTCTGTGAAGGAGACTTAATTACCCGTGACAATATCGTCCTGAACAGACAGATGCTGTTTGAAAGCTCTCTGAGCAACCTGCCGATGGATGGTCCCCTTGAGGATTCTGTGAGGGAGGCTGTGAGGATTGCGGAAACACAGCGGATAAGCAAGGCATTAAAAGAAACAAAAGGGAACAAAAGCAGGGCATCTGAACTTTTGCAGGTGAGTTACAAAACCCTTCTGACCAAGATAAAGGAATACAGGATCGAATCCTGATCCTCAAAAAATCTCATTCCAGTCTTAACATTTTTTATATTTTACGATTATAAGCAGGAGATTTTCTGACAGGTGACTTTGGATTAATGCGGTGATTGCCTTGACAGTACAAACCACTTGCAATTATTATAAAAAAGACTTATACCTGGGTCCGGTTCTGTAAAAAGACTGGAAGAGATCAATAAAAAATCTAAATCAAGTTAAATCTGGAGGAATTTGTGTCAGGACATTCCAAATGGGCGTCGATAAAACACAAGAAGGCTAATACAGACGCAAAAAGAGGGAAGGTATTTACAAAGATAGTAAAAGAAATTGCGATCGCAGCACGGCTTGGCGGCGGCGATCCGGGTGGCAATCCGAGATTGCGTACTGCAATTGAAAAGGCAAAAGAAGCGAACATGCCCCATGACAATATCAAGAAGGCAGTTATGAAGGGCACCGGAGAGCTTCCCGGAGTGTCCTATGAAGAATTTGTCTATGAGGGATACGGGCCCGCAGGCGTAGCGATCATCATAGAGGTCATGACCGACAACAAAAACAGGACCCTTCCTGAAATACGCATGATTATGTCAAAGTGCGGCGGCAGTCTCGGTGAGACAGGATGCGTTTCATGGATGTTTGACAAGAAGGGATATATCCTGGTCAATAAGACAAAGGCTTCAGAGGACTCGGTAATGTCAGTTGCGCTTGAGGCAGGGGCTGAAGACATGAAAAACGAACCTCAGGAAGATAATTATGAGATCATTACCGCTCCTGAAGAAATGAATAATGTAAAGACCGCTCTTGAGAATGCAGACATCCCCATCGAGTCTGCAGAGGTATCCATGATTCCCCAGAATTATGTTGTCCTGGATGCAAAAGGCAGCTGAACAGATGCTACGGCTTATGGATGCGCTTGAGGACCATGAAGATATCCAGAATGTCTATTCCAACTTTGACATCCCTGACGAAGTTGCCGAGAAGATCGGCAAATAATCTTGAGCATTCATAACAGATGATGGGTTCATCACTCAGCGCCACATTCAAGAGAAAATTCATCGCAGGTCTTTTTGTCTCGATCCCTGCAATTATCACCATTCTGGTCATAGGCAAGTTTTTTACGTTTGTCGACAGTTTGCTTGAGCCCTTCTATTTCAGGATACTCGGTTATTATACGCCGGGAATGGGGTTTGTCTCGGCAATCTTCCTTATCTTCCTTATCGGTATAATATCCACAAATGTATTCGGCAAGAAAGTCATAAAAAGCCTTGAAAATATTTTTTTAAAGCTGCCTGTTTTCAAGGGCTTCTATACAGCCGTCAAACAACTGGTGGACGCATTCTCTCCTGAGAGCAAAACTACTTCGTTTAAAAGGTTTGTCATCATCGAATATCCAAGGAAAGGCACATACGCTTTCGGGTTCCTGACCAAAGAAAGTACAGTTATGACCTGCCAGAACAGGACTGAGTTATGCCTGAGGGCTGTCTATGTGCCGACAAACAACCTTTATCTGGGCGAAATAGTCCTTGTGAGCGAAGGTGATGTTTTTTATACTGACATCCCGATCGACGAGGGGATAAAGATAATACTTTCAGGGGGGATAGCCTCGCCCAACATGATCGGAGAGGTCCGGGAATGATGACCGCATGCGTAATCCTTGCCGCTGGTCTCGGAAAGAGAATGAACTCAAACCTTCCCAAGGTATTGCATAAGGTATGCGGAATACCGATGCTGCAGAGCGTTATCGAGACTGCCCGGAAACTCAAATGCAGGAAGATTGTGGTGGTTACCGGAGAACATGGCGATCTCATAAAAAAGGCCCTCGCCTCACCGGATATTTCCTATGCGCTGCAGAAAGAGCCAAAAGGCACAGGCCACGCCCTTATGTGTGCAAAACAGGACCTCAAGGGTTTTCAGGGGATACTGATAGTTCTTAATGGTGACACCCCGCTTGTAAGAGCTGAAACAATAAAAAAATTTCTTAAACTGCATCTGAAAAACAAGAGCGCTGTTTCAGTACTTTCCTTCCAGGCTGAAAACCCTGATGATTACGGCAGGATCGTGCGGGACGCTTCAGGGCAGGTACTGTCGATTGTGGAACAGAAAGACGCTGACGCAATGCAGAAAAAGATACACGAGGTCAACAGCGGGGTGTATGCCATAAATCATGACCTTCTGCCTCTTCTGGACAATATAAAGATAAACAGAAAAAAGGGCGAATATTATCTGACAGACATAGTTGCTGCTGCATTGGAAAAAGGGTTAAAGACATCGGCTTATTGCATAGGCGCCGAAGATGAATTTATGGGCGTAAACACAAGGGAGGAACTTTACCGGGCCTCTATGTTTATGAAAAAAAAATTGATAGAGAAATGGGTCGGCAAAGGAGTGACCTTTCTCGACATGGATTCGGTTTTCATACATGCTGGTGTCACCATCGGAAAAGATACTACGGTCTATCCCAACGTATATCTCGAAGGACGCACCAAAATAGGAAGAGGAACGACTATATATCCTAATGTAAGGATCCTGGACAGCGAAATCGGCAATAACGTCGTCATAAAGGATTCAACGGTAATAGAGGGTTCAACAATAAAAAACAGGGCATCCGTTGGCCCCTTTGCACGCATAAGACCGGGATCTGAAATCGGGATAGAGGCCAGGATAGGAAATTTTGTTGAACTCAAGAAAACGGTTATCGGAACAGGGGCTAAGGCCTCGCATTTAAGCTATCTCGGTGATGCCAGAATCGGCAGAGATGTCAATATCGGTGCAGGCACCATTACATGCAACTATGACGGCAACAAGAAATCCATGACAATCATAGAAGAAGGTGTTTTCATCGGAAGCGATTCACAGCTCGTTGCTCCTGTCACCATAGGCAGGGGGGCGTATGTAGGCGCCGGCTCTACAATAACAAAAAATGTTCCCCCTTTTGCCCTTGCTGTAAGCAGAGTGGAGCAGAAGAATATAAAAGACTGGGCAAAAAAAAGACAGGCTGTGATCAGGGCAGAGAGCCAAGTGATAAAGGGCAAAGGACAAAAAGGAAAACGTGGATAATAAAAGGAGAAACAGCAGTGACTCAGGAGTAGATTGCTCCAGACTCTCTGCTTTTTGCTAACTCAGATATGTGCGGAATAATCGGCTATATAGGCGGCAGAAACGCTGTCAGCGTTATACTGGAAGGGCTCAAACGCCTTGAATACAGGGGATATGACTCGGCCGGCATCGCTTTTTTCTCTGAAAAAGGCATAGATGTCATACGCTGCAAGGGGAAAATAAAGGACCTGGCAACAATAGTAGAGGAAAAGAACCTGGTGAGCGGAGGAGGGATAGGACATACACGGTGGGCGACCCACGGCAGGCCTTCTGAAGAAAATGCGCATCCTCACCGCTCAGGCGGCATTGTCATTGTTCATAACGGCATTATCGAAAATTATCTGCCTCTGAAAAAGAAACTGGCAGACAAGGGGTATACGTTCGAATCGGATACTGACACAGAGGTCCTGTGTCATCTCATCAGGGATCATGCTGAAAAGCTTCCGCTTGAAGATGCGGTCAGGGCAGCCCTGAAAGAGGTGAAAGGGGCCTATGCCATAGCTGTTGTAAACGAGAAAGAGCCGAACAAGATCGTCGGAGTCAGAAAAGACAGCCCTCTTGTTGTAGGGCTTGGCGACGGGGAATATTTTCTTGCATCTGATGTGCCTGCATTTTTGCATTATTCCAGAGAGGTGATGTTCCTCGATGAAGGCGAGATGGTAGTGATTACCGGTGACGGAGTGGTTGTTACAGACCTCGACGGAATGCCTGTACATAAAGAGGTGAAATCCATAACCTGGAGTCCTTCAATGGCTGAAAAGGGCGGTTACAGGCATTTCATGCTCAAGGAGATATTTGAACAGCCACGTGCTGTCAGCGATACCATCAGGGGAAGATTTTCTATGGAAGACAGTCGGGTCAACCTGGATGAGTTCGGACTGTCAGCGGATTTCCTGAAGGGAATCAAAAAGATTTTTATAGTGGCCTGCGGGACCTCATGGCATTCCGGCCTTGCAGGTAAATATATGATAGAAGATCTTGCGAGGATACCTGTTGAGGTAGATGTCGCATCCGAGTTCAGATACCGTAAGCCTCTTATAACCCCGGAGCACCTGATGGTGGTCATAACACAATCAGGTGAAACCGCTGATACACTTGCGGCACAGCGTGAGGCAAGCAGACTCGGGGCAAAGACGCTCACTATATGCAATGTCGTGGGCAGCACCTCGGCGAGAGAGGCCAACGCAGTTTTCTACACGCATTCAGGCCCTGAAATAGGGGTTGCATCCACAAAGGCGTTTCTCACCCAGGTCATGTCCCTGTATCTCCTGGCGATAGCCCTTGGGCAGTTAAAGGGTACTCTGGGCGCAGGGGACTCGCGTGAACTGCTCAGCGAGCTTCTCCTGATGCCGGGCAAAATCGAAAAGGCACTGGCAACTGACGAAACAATCAAAGTCATAGCAAAAGACTATTTCAGGGCAAGGGGCTTTATTTATCTCGGCAGGGGTATCAACTACCCTATAGCGCTTGAGGGGGCCCTGAAGCTCAAGGAGATATCCTATATACACGCTGAAGGATATCCTGCAGGCGAGATGAAGCATGGGCCGATAGCTCTTATAGATGAGGAACTGCCGGTGGTCATGCTGGCGCCTAAAGACAGCCTGTTTGAAAAGATGATGAGTAACGTCCAGGAGGTAAACAGCAGGGGAGGGAATGTCATCGCAATAACAAATGAAAGCAACGGTGATGTTTGCGAAATCGCAAAAAACTGTATCCTGGTCCCTGATTCCAATCCGTACCTGACGCCAATGCTCCTGGCGATACCCCTTCAGCTGCTTGCTTATCATATAGGAGTGCTCAGGGGATGCGATGTCGACCAGCCGAGGAATCTTGCCAAGAGCGTTACTGTGGAGTAATGGCATTGCATTTTAGGCCCAAGTGTAGATTTAAAATGCTTAAATCTGTTATTCTAAGTAAGAGTTAGAAGTAAATAGGTATCAAAAGAAAGTTTAATGCAAGATCTGAATCCCCAGCAAAAAGAAGCCCTTGAATATATGGATGGCCCGCTATTGGTGCTGGCCGGCGCCGGAAGCGGCAAGACAAAGGTCATCACCCACAAATTTGCATATCTGGTTAAATCCAAAAAGCTCTCCCCTGAATCGATCCTTACAGTGACCTTTACAAACAAGGCTGCCAGAGAAATGAGCGACAGGATCGGAAGCCTTGTAGGCAAAGACATGAAATCCTTCTGGATAGGCACCCTGCATTCCCAGTGCAGCAGAATATTAAGGAAGGAAATAAAGGCAATCGGATATGGAAATGATTTTTCTATATACGACGAAGACGACCGTTGCAATCTCATACGGCATATACTGAAGGAATTCAAGATATATGAGGCGCTCTACAAAGGCGTTTCTTCACGGATCAACTTTCTGAAGGCATCTCTGGTAGGTGCAGAGGATTTCCTTTCTTCAGGCGACGGGTACGGCTTTGACGAGAAACTCGCCAAAGTCTACGTCAGGTACCAGGACGAACTGAAAAGGAGCAATTCCCTTGATTTCGACGACCTGATTATGCTGACGGTAAAGCTTTTTGAAGAAAAACCTAATCTCCTGAAAAAATACCATGAACAGTTCCCCTATGTTCTCGTGGATGAGTTCCAGGATTTAAATTTTGCGCAATACAACCTGATAAAAATGCTGGCCCTGCAGAGCAGGAACATCTGTGCTGTCGGGGATGATGACCAGAGCATCTATAAGTTCAGGGGCGCTGACGTGAAACATATCCTGAATTTCGAGAAGGATTTCCCGGGCACAAAGGTGGTCAGACTCGAAAGGAATTATCGCTCCACACAGAATATCCTCGAGGTTGCCAATGCCGTTATCTCGACAAATGCCAAAAGAAAGAAAAAGAAGCTCTGGACAGACAGGAAAGCTGGAGAAATGGTCCGTTTCTGCTGGTTGAACACGGAGGAAGAAGAAGCGAAGCATATCGCAAAGATCATTAAGGAGTTCTACCTGAAGGGAACTCATACCTATAAGGATATCGGAATATTATACCGCGTGAATCTCCAGTCAAGGGCGATAGAAGACGCCCTGCGAGAGGCCGGTCTGCCCTATCACGTTGTTGGCGGCATCAGTTTTTATCAGAGAAAAGAGATCAAGGACCTCATCGCCTATGTCCGTCTGGTCACAAACCATGGGGACAATGTGAGCCTCAGGAGGATTATAAATGTACCGTCACGCGGGATAGGGGCGGCTACCCTTTTAAAGATAGAAAATGAGGCAAAGAAAAAGTCGCTCTGTCTTTTTGATGCTATTCAGCTCTGCATTAAGAGCAATACCATGGTGACTTCAACAAGAGATAAATTGAACAAATTCGTTCACATGATCGAAAAGCTGTCTTCTGTAAACTATAAGAGTTCGTCCGATATTCTGAAGAACGTTGCAGAAAAGTCAGAGTATATGGCGATGCTTGATGAGGAAAGGACTCAGAACATCGCTGAGCTGATCAGCTTGGCTGATGGGAAAAATATTCAGGAGTTTATTGATAAGGCCTCATTGTTGACTAATCTTGACCATGCCTCAGAGGGTAATTATATCTCCCTGATGACTTTGCATAATGCAAAAGGTCTTGAGTTTCCTGTTGTATTTGTGACAGGCCTGGAAGAAGGGCTGCTCCCATATTTCAAGGCAAACGGCAATGATGACGAAATATCCGAGGAAAGAAGGCTCCTCTATGTGGGAATGACACGGGCTAAGGATTTCCTTGTGCTCTCCGGTGCCCGCAAAAGAAGATTTTATGCGAAATTACAGGATCAGGAACCTTCCAGGTTTTTACAGGACATACCCAGAACATCCTGTAAGTGGATCGAAAAAGTTGCGGAGCCCCCGATAATCAGATGTATCCAGAATGCCAAAAATAAGCCGGAAACCAGGAAGGTGCGACCCTATTTTGATTCAGGGTGCAGGGTTAAGCATCCTGTCTGGGGAGTGGGCGTTGTCCGTGATTGTTATGGTGACGGAGAAGACCAGAAGGTGATGGTTAACTTCCCGACTATCGGACTGAAAAGACTTTCCCTGAAGCTCGCAAATCTGACCAAATTATAGGCCAGCCTGCGGATGAAAATATCGATTGAACATTTAGCCCGGCTTGCCAGGTTGTCTGTTTCCGACAATGAAAAAACACTCTTCGCCAATCAGATAGACAGCATCCTGAGTTATATGGATAAACTCAATGAGCTGGACACGGGAAATGTCGAACCCACGTCGCATGTCATCTCTCTGAGCAATGTCGTACGGGAAGACCTGCCGAAGGATTCCCTTGAAAGGGAGGACGCATTGAGGAACGCTCCGGACAGGACAGATAAATTTTACCGGGTACCAAAGATAATCGAATGAATACTTACAGCATATCTGAATACAAAGCTCAAGACTGTTTTATAGCAGAGGCTGGCAACAGGGAGGATTCAGCATGTTAAGGTGTATGTTGAGGGCCAAGATCCATATGGCTACAGTGACCGAGTCGAATATAGCATATGAAGGAAGTATCACCATAGACGAAGCCATTTTGAAAGAGGCCGGCATGCTTTCCTATGAGCAGGTGATGATCAGCAACGTCAATAACGGAGAGCGGTTCGAGACCTATATCATCCCAGGCAAAAAAAACTCGGGAGAAATATGCCTCAACGGGCCTACCGCCAGAAAAGGCGTTGTCGGAGACAAGGTCATCATATTCTGTTACAGCTATTTTGACGACAGCGAGTTAAAAGACTACAAGCCGAAGATTGTCCTGGTCAATGCAAAAAACCGGATCATGAGCAAGAAATAGCATCCCCTCTTTACTGTAGTTCACCTGAAATAACTTTCCCTGTACCATAAAGAAAGAATTCCTGCTGAACTTTACATCTGTGATATACTAATCACAACTGTATATTTCAAGTCGAAAAAACAGTCACTGAAAACCGCAGGTTAGAGAAAAATGCAGGATTTATGAAGCTAAGGCAAACATGAAAATATATTTGACCAAGAGGAGGAACATTGGCAAGACCAGGAGCATTTAAGAGCGAGAAGAGAAAAAAGGAATTAACGAGACAGAAAAAACAGGAGAAGAAGAGACTGAGGCGTTTGGAAAAAGACGCAGCGCCAGAAGGCGCTCCAGCAGAAGATGAGTCAACTGAGGATGCTGCAACAGAGGAAACAGAGGGGCAGAAGACTGTTGAAGAAAACGAGTAGCCGTCACTCAGGCATACTCGTCCTCTGTATTGAAGACCCGGGAGGCAAAAGCACGCCGGAGCATCCGGTGGAATAAATGAGGGTGCAATATCCAGTTTTACGCTAACGCAGGTAATGGATTAAGGTTAATAATGCGGTCTTGTTATCAGGAATTTTGCGGATGAAGGCAGAAAGCTTTTATGCGTATTTTATGGCAACGTTATAGACAATATCTGAGTGGTCAGCGGAAGCACCATTGCCTTCACAACTGAGTTGTCCTTTTGCAGTCCTCTCTGCGATTTCTGATCATCGAGTTTAAAACCTGAGAAAGGTCGAAGCCTCCATCAACACAGTCCTTGTTCAAACAGTCTATCCTGAATAAAGCAGAACTGTCCGGAGAAAAATTAACGGTCCGGGGCAATGACTTTGCTATGCCACTTTGATTGTACATCATACTAATGACGATACTTTCAACCTCCGGAAAGTGCGCAGACACAAAACCTGCTTAAACTCTCTGTTGCAGCCTTTCCGTCCTTGCTGCATTCTTTTTGTTGTTCATGGTCCTCCAAAAAGAAAAGGCCCCTTCCATAAGGAAGGGGCCTTTTTCAGTTAATTACAGTTTGACAACATTGATCGCTTTGGGACCTTTCGGGCCCTTTTCAGTATCAAAGCTGACCTTGTCACCTTCGGCAAGGCTCTTAAAGCCATTGCCCTGGATAGACGTATGGTGTACAAAAACATCACTTCCGTCTTCACTTGTAATAAAGCCAAAACCTTTGCTGTCGTTAAACCACTTCACAGTTCCTTGTGCCATTTCTTTTACCTCCTTCTCTATAAACTAAATCTCAGAAGGACTCAAGAAAAAAAGCCACAAAGTCAAAAAGTCTTTGTGGCTTGTGTAATCGCAAAAACTTCTAAAATTCAATTATTATAATAGCATACTTCAACCAGTTCGTCAAGACCTGTCACGGCAGGCGTTCTCTTGTCTTTTTTGGCAGAGGATTTTATTGTAGAGAATGAAGGACATCGATACCTTTATACAAAAAGTCAAGCTCAACTGCAATATATCCGATGCAAAGTTCTGGGGCTACTATTCGATCTGCGGTCTGCTCATGCGCTACAGGGAACTCTACAGAAGCGAACATTCCCTTATGCCCTGGGACAGCATAGACAATGCAGAGGTCTGCCAATGGATACAGGAAAGGGAAAAGCTCTGGCTTGACCTTGAGGATGCTGACCTGCAAAGGATCATCATTGACGGCAGGTCCTATGACCCCTTTGACATCACGGCCCTGAACTCAGTTCTTCAGACTGAGGGCCTCGTCTACAGCGGCGGATACGGCACCTTCAACAAACCAACCTTTTTCATAGCTAAACTTGATGCGACCAGAGACCTGTTTGATTACCGGGTACATTACACCGGCACTGAACTTTGCAGGGACCTCGCTGCTTCACCTGCAATACTCCAGGGCAGCTGTATTTATGTGCGGCCGGAGGTGCTCTCCATATTTATCTGGGACCGGTTCCAGGAGCTGAAGGCCAACAGGTTCAGCCGGTTGACGGAAAGGATGTTCTCTGAGTACCACATACAGGGCACCGATAAGCAGTGCCCTGAACTTTACAAAAAAATCATTGATATGGTGCTGCGATGCCTCTGAGGTATTTGTCCTGCATGAAGCAGGGGAGGCCTATGAAGATGAATACTCCGATGACTGGCACGATATCCTCTCTGAAGGCTGCGACAAGGCAACTGAACTGTTCCTCAGAGGCATAAAAGATGTCCGTGCAGACACCTCGGTCATAGGGCCTCTGCGGATGATTATCAACAGAAGGGACAGAGCTGGAATCAGCTTTTTCGCCGCCTTTCTGGATGGAATCAGAAAAGAGATCTTCCCTGAGATCAGGGAAGCCTTCCAGCTGTTCGTCGAATCAGGAGACTGGTCTGTACTGGAAGATGCGCGGATAACCGGCTACCACAGTGCAGAGAGGCTGCAGACAGAGATAGTCGCCCTCTGGAAAAATAATAGGGACATGGCTGCCATTGCAGGGTATATCAGGGACACCCTCAGGAATAAAAACTAAGCTCTGCAGAGAGTTGTTTGCAGGGCATATTCTGTAGTAATGAAAGGCGTCTTTGTGGTCTGTTGATGTTATTGACGGGCATGGGCTGTTGCCAAATGCTTTCATAGGGCACAACACATACTTAGTAGTCAGGTGACCACAAAGAGGCATGAGCGGAGGTGCCTTTAGGCACCTCCGCTCTCAGGATAACTCTACAGTATGTCTTTTTCCCCTGGTCAGACCGGAATCTCTCTGGTGTTCGCCGCAGATTTTCACCGCGGCTTTAAAGTGTCTTCCCCGATACGCTGAAGCTTAAGCAGATTCGTCTTCCCTGAGCCAAGGAGTGGGGCGCTTGCCGTGATGACAACCCTTTCCCCCCTCTTTACCAGATCTTCTTCTAAAAGCAGCCTCTCGACCTCCCTGATCATTTTGTCGGTGCCAATGGGAGGCGGCATCAATTTGGGTTGCACTCCCCAGTAGAGGGCCATTCTCCTTTGCGTGCGCGGGTCAGGGGTAAAGGCGATTATAGGCATCCGCGGCCTGAATTTCGAGACGAGCCTTGCGGTAAACCCCGAGTCTGTGCAGGCAACTACAAAGCGTGCCCTGATGTCCTCAGCAGCCCTGCATGCAGCATCGGCCACTGCCCCCGAAAACATGGCGTTCTCGTACGTAACAGCTGAGCCCGGTCTTGAGGCTGCCGGGGAGGACCTGGCCTCCGGAAACCCGAAGGCAGGGGCCTGGGCCGGGGACTCTCTCTCCGTGTACTTGATTATCCTGTTCATCATCACCAGCGCCTCAACAGGATATTTGCCGGAGGCTGTCTCAGCCGAGAGCATCAGGGCATCTGAGCCGTCAATAACCGCATTGGCTACGTCATTGGCCTCAGCCCTTGTCGGGCTGCTATGCCCTGTCATTGATTCGAGCATCTGCGTTGCTGTGATCACAAGCTTCCCCCTCCTGTTTGAAAGTGCGATCAGCTTCTTTTGTATAAGAGGTATCTCCTCCGCAGGCAGGTCGAGGCCCAGGTCACCCCTTGCTATCATGATGCCGTCGGCCTTATCAAGTATTTCTTCAATATTGGCCAGGGCCTCGGCCCTTTCAATCTTCGCGATAAGGGGGATCCGTTTTTTTCTTCTCCTGAACCAGTGCTCGATCCGTTCAAGGTCATCGGCCGACCGCACAAAGGAAATGGCGACATAATCAACATCCATGACAAGACCAAAGTCCAGGTCGGTCTTGTCCTTGCTGGTAAAGGAATGAGCTTCAGTTGCAAACGGCAAATTGACGCCCTTCCTGTCTTTCAGGATCCCGCCTTCGACGACTGTTGTCTTTAAGGAATCCCTGCCCTTTGAAACCACCTCGAGCTGTATGAGGCCGTCATCCAGGGAGATCATATCGCCCTTCCGGGCGTTTTTTACCATGTCGGCACAGCCGATATATATTCTTGTCTGATCGCCCATTGCATTGCCGGGCAGAAGTGTGACGCTGCCTCCCTTCTCAAGGAGCACGGAGCCCCCCTTTACCCGGCCGGTCCTTATCTTTATCCCCTGCAGGTCCTGCAGTATCGCAACCGGTCTTTTATGCCGGGCTGAGCCTTCCCTGACCAGTTCGATAGCCCTCTTGTGGCCTTCGTGGTCACCGTGAGAAAAATTCAGACGCGCTACATCCATCCCGTTTCTTATGAGTGAAAACAGCACGGCGGGATCTACAGAAGCAGGTCCCAGAGTGCAGATTATCTTTGCCTTTCTCTCAGTCATAGCATTGTCACCTCATAATTCGATTTCCACCATCAGGCGGCCCTTTCACCACAGATATTTATATCATATATGCTAATGGCGGAGATGTCGAATGAAGAAGAGAT
Source organism: uncultured Nitrospira sp. (assembly GCA_963813295.1). Lineage (GTDB taxonomy): Bacteria > Nitrospirota > Thermodesulfovibrionia > Thermodesulfovibrionales > UBA6898 > JAOUFP01. The sequence goes on along the minus strand of CAWEYN010000016.1, from coordinate 6,130 downwards.
CTGTTATGAATGCTATAAGTTTAGCAGCTTGCGACAATTACTTTCCCGCTTTTAAGGGGCAATTAAAAATCTGCGTTTTTTTGATTTTAACTCCCGCACCTCGTTCTTATGCACTATGTCTCTTCCAGCCTTCCGTTCTTCCGCGCTGCTGCGCTATTGTACTTTTGCACCGGTGCTGTATTGCAGAAGGTTCTGCGGTGTGCTAGCGTAATACTATGAGGATCAAGGTATGTTTCATAACTGGCATTATGGGGATTGCAGTCATCAGCGGCATTTTCAAAGGCCTCTCAGCTGAACGGGGCGGTGCAAAAAAGGAAGAGGAAAAAAAAGCCGGTGAGAAAGAAGAGCGGTCAGGCGAAAAGGCTGATCTCTGACGGTTGCGACCTGTGCGGTGGTCTCAATTTCCCCTTTTTCTATTCACTCCTCTTCAACGATAAGCAGAGGCAGCCCGCAATCCCGGCACTCCCGCTCATCCGTGCCCACAAAAGAACCACAGGCCGGACACTTTCCCTCGCTGATCAATTCCTTGGAGGCGCGGAACTCAGGGGTTACTTCCATCAGGTATGCCTCGATACTCTCCTGTGCCCTTTCAAGGTCCTCTGAAGAGACCACCAGCCGGCATTTATCCCCGCAGCAGCCTTTCTTGCAGCCGGCATCGAAATGTATAGTGCATGGGATACCTGAATCTATGAGAGCTGTCCTCAGTTCAGTCATCCAGTTCAGGTCGCCCTCCCGGACCACCACTGAGTTTTGCACGATCTGCTCCTCGATCCTCTTTCTTTCCTCCTGTGCCTTCCTGTGCTCTTCAGGCAGCAGAAGGACAGCGCCGCAATCTGAGCATCTCAGGATATGCGGGAGAAACTCGCTTTGGCAGTCAGGACATATCTTATTTTGGTTCATAGTTCGTGTTATGGCGTAAACATTTTATTTTCTGATCAGTTAATCGCCTTTATTATATTCAATTGCGTTATCTTTCGCCAATTTGACGGGGCATTTATGTTTGGCATAAAGGTCTGTGCAATCTGCGGATACAGGGAAGACATGGACATTGACATCCCATTATTTATGAAATATGATGGGATTAAAAGGAGGCAGCCATGTTATGTACTTTAGCAACTATTGACAACGAAAAAATCGCGGCTATCCGGTCTCTGGAGAAAAAACTGGGCAAGACCATAATTGCATTTTCCTGCAGGGACCTCAGCTCCAGTCCGCTGAAAGACGATGAGATCGCGCAGATCCAGGAGACGGAAAAGAAACTGGGACTTGCGCTGGTAGCAGTGAAGTAGTTCCTGAAGAATCTTCTCCTCTTTCACTCTGTCACTTCTGCACTACTGCGCTAAGGATAGCGGGTTTCATGAAAAAAAATGGGATGTTTCATATCTGTAGGGCGGAGTAGAGTTTCTATGGATAATATCTGTAGATTTCTTTTCTGTGCAATGCTCTGCAACACACAATGACTTTTGATTCAATATCAGCTTCTATTCCGATTCTGTAATCGCCGAAACGTACCTTGTAAAATTTTTCGTGGCTTACTAATTTCTCCAGCCCTTTAATGTCTGCCAGACTTTCAATTTCCGGGAGAATGTCAAAACATAAATGCTCGGCCTTTATACGAATGTCTTTGGGAAGTTTTTTCAGTTCTTTTAGAAATGTCTTCTTGAAGAGGACTTGAAATTTCAAGCGCGGATTCTTTTGCCGTAAAACTTTTTTGCTTCTGCTATTGTTAGAGGTTTTTCATCCTTAACTTCAAGGATATACTGCCCAAGCGCATAGTCTTCCAAAACTTCTTCAATTCTATTATAAGTTTCGATTGGTATCTGGACAGCAATTTTTTTGTTTTTATCGTTCACAATATACTTTTTTGCCAAGGTTAACATCGTGCCTCCTTTGAATGCATTATAACCATTATTAAACCATAGCTGCAAGACTGCACGTTATGTCCGCACTCTCTCGCTTCCGCTCTTTTGCACTTACTTATTTCAACAACTCTCAGTCAGGCTCTAATGGGTGACCCCACATGCATTCTCATTTTAGTTTTCGTTCTATAAGACCATCCAGCGACCATTTGCCTCCCCCGCTTATAATCAGCGCTGCAGAGATCGCAACAACCAGCAAATGATATTCAAACCCTTCTCCCTTTTGAGTGCCCGTCCAGTTCATAAAAAAACCATTCTTTACGTGGTTTCCAAGTGCGCAGACAATCATGTTCACCCCAATCCCGAGGGCGGCTATTCTTGTGAAAAAACCTGCCAGCAGCGCGGCCGCGCCGAGAGATTCCGCCATTATGGCAAGGAAAGCAAGTGCTGCCGGAAACCCTGCTTTTGATGTAAACATATCCATACTGGCGCTGAACCCGCTGCCGCCGAACCAGCCGAAGACCTTTTGCATGCCGTGCGGAAAGAATACCAGGCCGAGGAAAAGCCTTAATAATAGCATCGCGGTATCATCATTTGTCTGAAAAAGTTTCTTAAACATCGCAACCTCCAAATATGGCTTAAGGTGTTTATTGTGTCAGGTCAGGCTCTGAATATGATCGCTCCTAAGAAAAATCATATGGCCAATCTGAAGGATTGTCAAGGAGTCCGGATTATTTTACCTTTCCGTCCCCTTCGCCTGGAAAAAGACGGGAAGTTCACCTCGTTAAAAAAGATCGGCCTGATTATTGTCTGTCACAGGCGCAGGCCCGGGGGTTGCCCGGGAGGCCTTTCCATGGAGGCCCCCCTTTTCATCAAACCAGAGAGGGTCAATACAGATTATCCTGTTCCATCCCCTTGTTTGGCCCTTCTGCTGGTGGTAGACCATCCAGAGTTTCCCTGCCTGGTCCCGGATAACACTGACATGTCCGGGCCCAAAGACACCGTCTCCCTTGCGTACAATCGGATTTCTAGGGTATTTGGTAAATGGTCCCGTGGGGTCCTTGGCAGTTGCATACCCGATGGCGTAATCTTCAGAATCCGCGCTGCCCGCTGAGTAGAGGAGGTAATAGACACCCTGATGCCTTATCATCCATGGGGCCTCGGTCACCGGCGCACCTTTCTTTTCCCACGCCTCTGTCGGAGAGATAAGCTCAACCGGCGCGCCTTTCTTTCGCACAGGTGATTCCATGGGCTGGACAAATATCGCGAAGTCAGGGTACCGGGCGTAATAGAGGAAGTATTGCCCGTCGTCATCACGAAACAGATGTGCATCTATGGCGTTTTTGACCAGAGTCCCAAGGTCCCTGAAGACGCCATCAGGGCGGTCTGCTTCTGCAACACCGATCCTGCCGCTGATTGTGTAGTACAGGTAAAACACGTTGTCCTCTTTGCTGAAGAATACATCAGGGGCCCAAAGACCGGTCTCTTTGCTTTGAAACACCTTAGGCCCTTTGCTCCAGTGGACGAGGTCATTTGACAGATAGACATCATAGCTGTGGTTGTCCCCGGTCGGGTACAGATAGTATTTGCCCTTGTGATAAATTACTGCTGGATCGCCTATGCCGAGTGTGCCGGAATACGGCGCCGGCTTCAGTCTGTTGATTGCATACGTCTCCACAAGGACAGGGTTGGAATAGATCGTGTTACGCTCCGGCAGCGGGGAGGCTGAAAAAAGCAAAGACAGCAGCAACGCGGTCATCATAATCCTGCGCATGGAATATTATATCGCGGCAGTCTGCTGTTGGCAAAGACAGTTCAGGGGATATTCCATCTGCTCCCGGAAGATTTCAGGAAAGTTTCAGGAGGCGTTCACTCCGCCAGATCCGCACAATAAGAACCGTACCCTTCTGCCGGCGATATACGACACGAAGAGCGTTCAGCCATCTGCCCTCTATCGCCGGAGCATACTTATTATTATAATATTCATATGACCAAGGCATCGTCCCTTCTGATCATCGTTCTCTTTTTCATTACAGCCTTATGGGGCTGTTCTGTTGCCCCATCTGAAAGCATTGTGGCCGGGGCCATTACTGATTATTTTAAAAGCGCTCAGTATGAGGTCGTGGATTTGAAGATTGGAAAGATAGAGGGTATGCCCCTGTCTGAGAAGACATATATGGGGACTCCCGGGTACGTCGTTGAAGTTATTTCCATTACCCTTGAGCCACTGGAAGACAAAGGCGCTGATATCAGGAAGGGCAGTCAGCTGACTTTTTCAAATGCACGCATCAGGGTGAGACAGGATACGGCAAATAAGGATGTGTGGCACGTTTCCATTATTTCAGGGATAAGTGTGACATAGTCAGCCGGCCTGCTCGACGAACTATTCCACTTGAGTTTTGACTTCCGGACTTTTGCACGTCTGACTATTGCACTTGTATGTTTTGACTTCTGAGCTTCCGAACTTCCGCGCCCTTCCGGGCTTAACGCAATTCTGAGGCTTTCCCGGAGATGGGCAATTCTTTTATCCATTGTGCTCCATGAGGTTGCAAATATTGACGAAAGCTTTTAATATTTAGACAAATAAAGGAGGTGAATGAACCGTGAAAAAAGAATTTACCGTAATTATCGAACAGGACGAAGAGGGATATTTTATTGCTGAGGTGCCTGAACTGGGCGGATGCCACACTCAGGCAAAGTCTCTTGACTTGCTTTTGGAACGGACAAAAGAGGCCATTCAACTCTGCCTTGAAGTTTATGGAAGAAAAACTCCCAAGACCCATCTTGTCGGTGTTCAGAAAGTCGCAATATGACCCAAGCCCCCTCCCTTACCGGAAAACAGTTAGTAGCCTTGTTGAAAAAGAAAGGCTTTCTTTCCATCAGACAAAAGGGCAGCCATGTGTTTATGCAGCATCCTGACGGCAGGGCAACGGTAGTACCGGTTCATGCCGGTGAAGCTATCGGACCTGGTCTGCTGGCAAAGATACTGAAGGATGTTGAAATGACTAAAGATGAGTTGATAAAAAGCCGATAAAAATCAGGAAATCCCGCCCTCACGGCTTTAGACTCCGCACAAAACATTTCCCGAATTACCTTAGCACAGGGACTACCCCGACCCTGATTGGACTTCCGAACTTCCGGCCCCTTTACCTTTGACCTGTGCCCCATTCTCCGACAAAGTCGTTCACGTAAAAGATATTGAAGTTAGAAAGAATTTTCTCAATCTGAGAGAGCTCCTCCAAACTGCCCTGCCACCCATCCGATTTCCCGTACTCAATAACTTCACCCGCTATGATTCCTGCAACCATTTTGGAAGATCCAATCTCACGATATTTCCTGACTACCAAGTTATGCTCATGCCACGCTTTCCATTTCTTCGATATACTGTCTTACCAACTCCACAAACTATCCTGGCATCACGGCTATCTCTGCTGTAAATGCTGGTGTGCGTGCAAATGTTACCGTTAGGAGAATTTGTGCTGTTTACGGTGAAACTCTAGAAATTCAGGATGTGGCATAGCAGTATAATTGATGGGCATTCGGATTCGCCAATTGCCATTAATTAGTTCTTGGACTCTATCGGGAACGATCTTTTTGATAAGAATTTCACTATTGTCAGCAATGGAGACGAGACCATAATCAAACATCCAATGAAAAGTGCGACAAAGAGCAATCCCATTTCAGGAAGATCCTTATAAATTGGACTAATTTTGGTTGTAAATATTGCGTTAGCCATATATTAGTCTTTCAATTGCTGGCCACATAACCCAATTTTCTCTTTTACAAATAAGCATTAGACACGCAAGGCCATCAACCTTTTCGCCTAGCGATTTTACATTGTTCAACAAACTCTTTGATGGAGCGGCCTCTCGAATCATTAACATCTTCGTCGGTTGTTTCTAATGAGTCATATTCATGGAAAAAATGATCGTCTTCCGAAAAAGGATAGTCGTTGATAAAGAGAAAAACTTCAGGAATGTCGACCTGTGACGCAATAAAATACATTTGATTGTCAAAATATGCTGTGAGATCACCTTCGACAATGTCATCCAGAGATAACTTGTCTGGATTCAGAATATGACCGAACCCCATTTCTTATAATTAGAAGCGTCTCTATAAAGGTAATTAAACCTGATATTATTTAGAATTTTCATGGATGAAAAACTCCGCTTTTCAAAATAAGGTAATTCCACTAAAGCTCTTTTTTCAGTTTAATTGTCCAAAAACATTCCCAGAAGCATCACTATCGATCCATCTGGAAATACGTCTAT
>CAWEYN010000015.1:0-121462 GCA_963813295.1 uncultured Nitrospira sp. | reverse complement strand
ATAACCTTATCACTGCAGTCAACATAGCCTTCTTCGTTTTCCTCGGCTACTGGTAATCAGGCTGGATTGTTCAATTTCATGTCCGGACAGTTTGAATATTTCAATCATCGTTGAATCGTTAATATTCAGAGCATACCGGACCCTTCGCAGATGTCATTTTTAGTCATTGTTGACTCCTGATTAACTGGTTTATTTTATAGGCTATTATACAAAAGCAGGGCCCACTTCCACATCGTGATCGGGCTGCTCTGCAAATTCCGACAAAAACCCCAGAGAGCCGGGAATATTTCCTACAAAAAAAAAAGAGCAATCGTCTGATATATTTCTCTGGTATCAGGTTCTCAAAATGTCATAACGAAGCGCGCGTCATTTCAATAAAGCCGAACCCTTCATGATATGGGGCGGAAAACTACGGATCTCCGAGAGATGGCCGGGCTGCCGAAGGTTGATGACTTCACGCAACCGCGGTTTTTCGGGGATGAACATAGAATAGGCCGCGGACTTAGCCTCTATTTTGATTCATGATATGCTAAGCCCCACAATTTTCAAGGAGGGAGCGAATCATGGTTAGAGATAAGCACAAGTTATTGTATTTATTGACAATGTCTTTAGTTGTCTTTTGGCAAGCGGGGCCATCGCCCATCCGCTGCCAGGCGGGACCCTTGAGCCATCCGACGACGATTCCAAAAAGCACGGACACCCTGTTGGTCATTCCGCCGGTGATGAATAATATCGGGATCGTTGCAACCGGTATGACATTGCCGTGCGAGAGTTCCGGCAGCAGATCCTTCCGGGCGGGCTCTGGAACACTTTAGGGTTAACGGCCGCTACTTTACCGGCTACCACTGTCTGGAGTTATGGTCCTTAGACCGACCCGGTTCCTGATGTGGCGCCGGCTGCCGGGCTCACAGTTCAACTACCCTGCCTACACGAAAATCGAAACGGTCTCCAACAGGCCGGTAAAGGTGCGGTGGCGGAATGAGTTGGTCTTGATAAACCCGGAAACGGGGTTCCCCTATCCTGTAGGGAGTCCATCGCGAGATATCTGTCCCATCTACTCCCCATCGATCAGACTTTGCACTGGGCCAATCCGCCGATGGATTGCATGATGGGCCCATCGAGGACCGACTGCATGGGCAGGAGTGCAGAGCTTTACACTGGCCCGGTGCCCCCGGGTTACGCATGTGCACTCGGCTCTCACGTGGAAGGACATAGCGATGGCTACCCCGAGGTGTGGGTGGCTCCCCGGCGGCCTCCAACGTTCCATCCGGATACTGCGACACGGGGGGCTTTTCGATGACGCCTCGGGGAGTAATCCGGGCAACCTGGGCTATGTGGACTTTGTATACCGCAATAACCAGCCCGCGACCACACTTTGGTACCACGGCACTTGAGCAGTCTCGGGGCACTGACCCTGTTCCAAGTGTTTAACCCTCATGGGCCTGCAGGCTTCTGGGCTGGTGCGTAGAGGGGCTTTTGATGGCGTGAGCTCTTACTGGCAGTTTCCCGAATACGCGGGCAGGGAAGCGTGCTGTGCTGCCCGGCCCTGCCCCGTCGCTGGCCAGAGCGTTATCGACCTCAACACTGCTACGGACGTCCGCAAGAGCATCCGGGAGATCCCCATCGCAATTCAGGACAGGTCTTTCAATTCTGACGGTTCCCTGTTCAACCCGGCCAACCGGCACTCGAGGGGCTGGGCTGGACTCCTCCCCGCCACCCCGGGGAACATAGGGGCCGGACTGCTTATCCCATTCATTCCTGATCCCGGCTTCCGACATTGCTCCCATCTGGGAACCCGGAGGCGTCATCTTCAATACTCATGGTCGTAAACGGTACCACCTGGCCCCAGTTTGAAATGGGACGGCCCTCTACTGTCTGCGTTTGGCAAACGGCTGCAATTCGCGGTTCCTTTGGCTGAAGTTCAGTGATCCCGAATGTCAAAGTGTGGCAGATCGGCGCAGAGCAGGGATTTCTGCCCGCCCCTGTATTCGATGAACAACCTGAATCTTGACCAGAGCGGGGATAGTACAGGCCAGTTGCTCATGGCCCTGGCTGAGCGGGCTGATGTATTAGTAGATTTCCGGGCTGGCTGATGGCACCGAAATAGAACTGCTCAACATCGGGCCGGGACGAGCCCTTCGGTGGTGGCATCCCGGGTGAGGACTTCGATCCTGCAGAACCCCGGCACCACCGGCAAGGTGATGCGGTTCAAGGTGAACTCTGGGCTCCTGGTGGCCGAGCAATGGTGCTTACGACCCTCTCCGGAGCAATTGGTGTTGAGGGCAGAGCCTGCGCTTGGAGCACCGACCGGCCCCTACCCGGAACGTCTCTCTAAACGAGGACTTTCTCCCTCATCTGCGACCTATGGCGATAATGACAAAGATCGTAGCTGTTCCGAATTCTACACCTCCTGCCTGCAGCAACGGCGGAGAGCCTTTCGGCCCAAAGGCCGCCGTGCTGGGCGTTGTCGATAACCCGGGCCCAGGTGCAACAGGCATACCGCTGCGATGGATTGACGAGACAGGCGTGAGCCAGCCGGTCGATTTCAAGATGGCTAATGGTTCGATCCGGCAGGCGCTCGTCACGGAGAACCCGACCGAGGGCAACATCGAGGAGTGGAACATCTACAACTTTACGGTGGATGCACACCCGATCCACCTGCATCTGGTACGGTTCCAGGTGGTCAGCCGCGGGGCTATTGCAGACTATCCGATAACTCCAGGCACTGGCGTCGAACTTTGGGAAACAGGTTTCAAGGATACAGTCATTGCCTACCCCGGTCAGATCACCACTGTGAAGGCCAAATTCGATATAGCGGGCCTGTATGTCTGGCATTGTCACATAGTCGAGCACGAGGACAACGAGATGATGCGGCCGTATGTTGTTTCGCCTAAGCCCTAGGCAGACCTGGCAAACTCAAAGGGAAGGGCGCCCAGGGCGGTCCTTTTTTACGTTTTTGAAAAATTGGCTTTCACAGGTTCCCGTTCAACTGATACGGTTGCAAAGGTCGTGCAGTTGCGCCCGGCAGTTGCTAAATTTACAGTAATCAATGACTTTATAACAGGAAATTCAAGTTGACAATTCCTCTTGAGATTCTTAAAGTAACATTATAAATGCAGTCCGTGCTTTACGTAAGCTGCAGATATCACATGAAGGATATATGGAGATAAAAGAGAACGTAAAATGACACAATCCAGATTTTTTCAGGTTTCTCTGGCATTGCCTGTTGCAGTGTGGGGTGTGGGATTGCTCCTTTTCTCACTGGTGCTCAGACATGACAGCGGAGCACTTCAACAAAATCTGTATAACGGACACCATATCTTTCTCCCCTATCTCATTTTTGCCGTGGTGGTATGGAAGCTGGCGAACAATAAACCTTACGGCTTGTTGATGTTTATGGCGTTTGCAGTGCCGATTTTATGGGGATGCTTTTTTACATTGTGGTATGTAGCGGTGAGCTACATTCAAAACGGCAGCACAGAGACGTGGTTTGTCCTTTCGATTATGGCTTTTTGGGCGACCGTGGTGGGATTTCTCTTTGAGATTCTTCCATTATGGGTCCTCAGAAAATTCAAAACCTATTTCAAAGCTGTCGAGCCGAAAGAGCATCTGGTTTCCCCTAATTCCAGTTATTCTGAAATGTAACAGAGAGGCCTGCATTTCATATAACCGGCCCCGATAATAAGTCTGCGGGCAGGAGTGTGCAGGTTAGAGATTTTGCGAGGGACCCTCTGGATTTGACAGCAGGTTTTTGAGTCGAAGCACCATGGCAAACGTACCGGGGTTCGAAGGCTTTCGAGCGTCTCTATGGACTTCCGGTATTGGAAAACCCCTAAGGACGGATGAATTACTTCGGTATCTCCTTGAAGACCCTTTTATTTTTGTCATTCGTTTTCGTCGTTCACTTTCCTGATTTGTCTTAAGATGTCTTCAGTTGATTTAAATTGGGTATAAAGGATTTTGATGTATTTTTTTTCCTGTATTAAAGAAACGGCATACCGCTTGTCTGCGATACGCCAAACAGCCATTCCGATTTCCTTGTATTGTTTCGGCGGCCCATATTGCTTGTATTGGTCTTTCAACGCCGCCATCGCAGTCTCATATCTCAATTCTTCCGGATAGATTACTGTTGCTGCAATATAGAACCCGTTTTTGATATTCATAATGACTGAGATTGGTTCTATTTCGTGGGCATTCTTATCACGAATTACCTTGAGTTCTTTTGATGTGGACTGTCCCAAAATATCGGGATTAAAGAGCTGAATGTCATTTGCCTGAGCAATTGCGCAGGAAAGGAACAATGCTATCACAATGATTGTTGTTTTCATTTATATCTCCTCACAAAACGGGAGAAAAGAGGCACAGGGACAACCAGCCTTTGAAAATAGCCACAGGCTATTATCTGTCGCCTCCATTTTATTGTTACCCCTTTGTTTCTCTTCGTTTTAAATAGCCTTTGAGGTCACGATAATAATTTTCGTGTGGGCCAGTCATGATTAACTCCAAGTCGGCCTTAATCTTTCTGTACGAAAGGAGATACTGAATGGACTTGATTTTGAACTTGTAAACGTAAACACCTCTAAGGTCACCTTTCTTTTCTTCTCCGATCAGAGGATCTTCGGCTATCTTTTTGATTTCCTCATCCAGGATTTCCTTTTCTTGTATCGAAAACTTTTTAATCTTGTTTCCAAATGTTCTTGATTGATAGATGTTCATCTGTTAATCAGCCAAACTTGTATTCTGATCTCTCGCCCTGTTCCAGTTCCTCCAGCCCCATAAGTATTTCCTTGATGAGACTATATGTTAAATCTTGATTCTCTTCAGCACATTTGCCGATTTTTGCCCAGTGCTCTATTTGACCTGTTATAGAGCGATGGTCGACGCGGCTAAATTTTTCTTGCTTCATTTACTAATTTCTCTGATATTCTTACAGCCGTGGCCATTACAATACCTCCGAATCTTGTTAATTTATTTTTATATATTATAGCCATCGGCATAGCATATTGCAATCATATGTATGCATATTGATTCATGGGGTAACGACCAGCATGAGGGGCGGGGGAGCAACAAGACCAAAACTGAAAAAGAAAGACGGCTATTCGGCGTCGGACCGGATGCTTTTGTTGGCCTTTTTTTGTGTTACTTAGCTTTTGATTTGTGTTTTAAAGGTCGTGAAGCAGGAATACCATAAAGCATACCTTCTGCGCTAATATCTTCATCAATGTCCGGCCAATGAACCCCGTCGCCGTCTCCTATGATTCTGTAATTTGCGCGCTGTTTAGCAGTGGCCTCGGACAACCGCCATGACCAAGCAAGCGGAACACTGATTATACGACCATCAACAAGCTGGGCGGTTATTGTGTCTCCAGTGACTTTTATTCCTTTAATTCTTACTTCTTGCAGTTTCACCGCAGTGCTCATGCCATGCCTCCATTATTTTGTCTCTGTTGTTTATAATCTTTTCCCTTATCATTTAATTTGCCTCAGAACGAAAAACATAACCCGACGGGCAGCAATGTGGGTAGACTTGAAAACAAACAACGGCTATGCCCGGTCGGTGTTGATGTGCTTGTTAAATGTTTCTTCAATTTCTTAATTCAATCAGATTCTTTAGTGCTGTCTTGATTGTCTCTGGATCGAGAGTGCGGTTGACGTCGGTGCTAGTAATAATCGACCAACGGCCAATTGCCGGTATTCGCCATCCATCTTCTCTCAGTTGTTTCAATACAGCTTTTCTTGATGTTAAATATCTTTTTGCTTCGTCGGGCTTATTGGAGTAGAAATCATACCGATCAAGCTCAGAATCACCCGTGACAACCTGCTTGTCAAAGAGCACCTTGCTGGGAATAGAATGTGCAAAGATTCTAAGGCCGCTTGTCGATCGGATATGGCATTTCAGTTGCAAATTGTTTGGAGGCTGGCCTTCAGGCCTTGAGTATGTCAACGTGAATTTATGACCGGAGAAATGGCCAATAAAACATGGTTCGTCTTCAATAAATTGCCGTACTTTTGATAATTGGCCAGAGAAGTGTGGCCGCAGTGTCTCCATTTTGTCGTAATAAGGTTTCATTTGTTTTCTGTTTCTTTTTAAGAAATAGATATTCGGCAGGATGAGGACTAATGAGCCGAGAACAAGTACAAGCAATTTATTATTAGTTATTATTTCCAGCATTTAACATGTAATAGACCGGAACTATGATATTAATATCACAGTTCTGGAGGGTGGGTCAATGAAAAAATCTTTGCAAATCGATGACTTCTGGAAGAAGTATCTTGACGCAGTTCTGAAAAGTTCCGTTGCCAAGGACAAGGCCGAATGGTACCGAATCAGGAATTTAGGCCGAGGCTGAAGACTGAAGTATTCTAACCTCCCTCGGAAATCTTGTAGTCGCTTGATAGACCAATATTGCTAGTTCATCTGCCATCTCAAAAGCCCGTAGTTTTGTGTGATCACGCATAATTAACAACAATGCTAAACAGGAATTTAGGCTGAAGGCTGAAGTATTCTCAAACCTTCTCTCTCAGACTACTCACCTTCTACCTTCAGTCTATCTACCTGCGTTTTCAGGCAGGCTACCGCCGGTTGCTGTCAAGCTTGCCGCTGGACAGCATAATTTCATGAGATGATTATTTGCAGTGGACATTCAATAGTACCTGGATGATTGTTGTGCTTCTGTCCCCTGGATAAGTATATTCAAACAGCCTGGGAATGTAAACCCCGTTAGAAATTCAATCGTCATTATTTCTAAAGGGGTAAAGAAAAATATGCATTGATGTTACGCCAGTTTTTGAAAATGGACAGCGAGCGACATTCCCCTGATTTTGTCACGGGGTCAGCGAGCGAATACAATAAAAAAATTATTCCTTGCATTGAGATTCCCTGCGGTTTTGCAGCAGGGAGTCTTCAATATATTTGCGTTGACAGCAGCACGGCTTTGTGATAAAAGATAAGTAATAGGGAGGATAAAGAGGCCGGGCAGCCCCGCTAACTGCAGGCTGAGGTATAATACCCCCTGCAATTTCCTCCCTGTAACATTTTTTTCCACGGTCCCTGCTGCGATACAAAACAGTATCTTTTTTATTTTCTCATCCTGAAAAGCATTTTTTTCTGTTGTCATAAACCATGATATACTGAAACAAAGGAAGTTTAATTGTATAGAAAACTTACGATTGGGCGTAAGAAAAAAAGGAGGAGTTATGCACGCGGAAGTCGAAATTGTTGAAGGCGGCCAGTCGATAAAAACAGAAAAGATGAAGCTTAAGCTGGTGAAGGAGTTCAGCGACGGCCTCGTGATCTATGAAAATGAAGACGGAAGGGCGGTGCTATACTCAAAGGACAAAAATAAGTACACTCTTGTCTCAATCGATATAGCCTAGTGTAATTTCTCTCAAATGGATGGTGTTATGATCCGGACTACTTACAGAGCTATAAGTGTGTTTTTCGTCATTCCGGCCGTCGGAGTGAGTTCAGTCGATGGCCTAAACTGAATCTTTCTGTTTTTTTTCCTCTTTTTTTGAGTACTTGAGCCCCTCTATAATGAGCATGGTGAAGACCACAGTGAAGCCGGCGAGAATGCCGAAAATATTGACAAGCTTTAGATATACGAGCGTTGTGAGGATTAAAAAGAGCATGACAATCCGAAACTGGCTGAAAAAGAGCACCTTTGTGCTGGCCCTTTGAGAACCTAAGAGGCCCTGAACACCCCAGGCAAGGGCCCTGATGTTCAGAAGGCCGAGAATTCCGCCAGTGAGAATGCTGATAGGGAGTTTTTCCAATTCTATGAAGGCAGAGGCTGCTGCAAGCAGGAAAAGAAGGATTAGGGAATTCCTATGTATTTTTTGTATCAGGTCCATTGTCCTGCCTGCTGGCAATCCGTAAGAGTTCTCTGAAGCCGGCTATGATCCCGAGTATCAGAAAGATTATGGTAAGCCAGGGAGAGCTGTTAAAGAGGCTGTCAAGACCATAGCCTATGGCCAGACCTACAAACGTTGATAAAACCAGGTTTATGCCTATGGTGCTTGCCTGCATCAGCTGTTTGAAAAAAGGTTTTTCTGTCATGTTCCTCTCCCTAATTCAATCTCTTCTTCAGATTCAGAGATAAGAAAATCCCGGGTTATCTCTGCTACTTCACGGTAAAAAACGGTTTTAGCCTCTATGAGCAATTCGTCACAGTAATAAGGCACCCAATTGAGCAGATGTTCTCCGAGGAAAATCTTCTGGAGATCATATTTGTTGGTTTCTATCAGGTAGCTCATAAAGAGGAGTTCCAGGTAAAGGTGGTCCGGAATGAGCTTAAACTCTTCTTCTATTGTAAGACCGGCCCTGGCATACAAATCTGCCACTTCGTCGGCAGACGAGGTATTTTCAAGGGTGAGGAAAAATGATTCTATAGGCGGCAGCTTTCCTTCAGGATAGGAAAAAAGGCGGTCAAAATCCCTGCGGATCTCCTCAGAGGTCTCATCTGATTCCAGCTCGAAATCCTCCTTGACGGTCCTGAGCATGTCTTCTTCAGGGGCCTTGAGAAAAAAATCAGCTAGAAATCTGTAGGCCTCTGCCCTTTCAATATTGCTGTAATCATATACTGCCATAGTTCAAACCCCTGTTCCTATAAAAAATAAGCTCCCCGCAGTTCTGCAACCTGCGGGGAGCTGCAAAAGTTTTTTATTCTTCTTAATGAGTTTCCTTCAAATCAAAAACAGGGAAAATCTTGCTGATTACCCAAAATAATGGAAACGGCATCAGGCCGATCAGCAGCGCTCCTGCCAGGCCTTCCTTGAAGGTCTCCCAGTCATGCGGGATGATCGGAAGATGATAATGCATATACCCGGCAAAAGAGAGTGAAAACGCCTGGCCGCCTATTACGACATTCCACCTCATCATAAAGACGCCAAAGATCACGAGGCATACGCCCAGGACCGTTCTTCTGATAGTCAGCCCTGGCAGCAGGAAAAGGATAAAGGGAATCAGATTTCCTATCCCATACTGCAGGATGAAAATATCCACGAAATCCTTTCCGTATATAACACTCCTGAGCACGTCCCATGATTTAACAGCCGTGTATCCCCTGAAGATAAGGTCCAGAAGCTCCAGGGTAATCGCCAGGACAAGGAACATGAGCAGGTATTTGGCGGTCATCCTGATTACGCTCACCTCTACTCCTGCAAGCTCTTCTTTTGACTGGAAACGCTGAGCAGCGCTTTTCTTTCTGGAGGAGAGCCACTTCCTCAATTCCATAGTGATAATGTAGGTGAGCATGCAAAGGGCTATCCCTGAGACAATGGCGGACATTATGAATATTACAGGCATCAAAGGCGTCATCCAGAGGGCATTTGCCTTGACGGACCCGAAGATGAAGCCTGCATAACCGTGAAGGAAGCAGGCAACAGGTATGCCTATTGCTGCAAGCACCCTGATCGCTTTTTCGTCTTTTTTCAGGGTCTCTTCGCTGATATCATATACACCCAGGGTCAGAGAACAAAAGACGAAAAACTTTAACCACTCCAGCAGGCCTTTGTCCTGCTTTTCCTTCAACGGAAGGGCGACCTCCACAAAATGTTTTCTATAGAGGAACCACAGTTCTGATGCCACGATCGCTCCGTATGTAGAAAAGACTATGCCAAAGGCTGCGATGGCAGAGGTGAAGTGCGGCGTCATGAATATGTTGATGCCCCTGAAGGGATGCTGGAGGTGCAGGACGATCGGCATCGGCGCGACAAAGAGAAGGGCGAATGAAAATACAAGGGCGAAACGGGCCATCTCCCTGAGCTGCTTGATGCCGAAGACGTGATAGAGTGAGGAGAGTACAAAGGCCCCTGCAACAAGTCCTGTCATGAACGGATACATGACGATCTGTACGCTCCAGTATATATATTCGTTAGGGTAGACAAAAAGCTCTTTTACTGTCCAGAATTCTCCGTGCACCATGTTATTTCACCTCCCTGTCCAGGCCCAGGTAATAGACCTGGGGCTTTGTCCCGAATTCTTCCTTCAGTATCCCGACCCGTCTCTGTCATGATGATCTTTGTGACAGGATCATTGGGGTCTTTGATATTGCCGATCTGCCGCGCGCCGAAGGGACATGCATCAACGCAGGCGGTCTTGAGGCCTTTGGTGATCCTGTGATAGCAGAAATTGCATTTCTCTGCGGTGTGATATATTGGATGGAAGAACCTGACGCCGTAAGGACAGCCCATGATGCAGTAACCGCACCCGATGCACCAGGTCCTGTCGACCATGACAACACCGTCAGGCGCCTGATAGGTCGCACCAACAGGGCAGACCTGAACACAGGGGGGATTTTCGCACTGATTGCAGAGTTTGGGGACAAAGAACGCCTTTTCTATATCTTCCTTCTTAATGTCCTGGAATTTTCCCATCCCCAGGTCAATCTTGCTCGTAATAAAGCCGTCCCGTGCACCTTTGGGTGTATCTGCATAGGTATGCCCGTCCTTTGTCATGACATATCTTTCAACCCATGTCCTGGTCACGTTGGCATCATATGGTATCTCATTTTCCTTTTTGCACGCCTTGACGCACATCCCGCAGCCGACACATTTATAGGTGTCGACGAGGAATACCCAGCGGACTTTGGATGCATCCGACTTGTCCGCAAAGAGTTTTTTGGGATTAACGATCTCGAAGGCCGCAAGGGGCAGGGCGATGCCTGCTATCCCTTTTACGGTATTTTTCAGGAAGTCTCTTCTGTTTATCATTTTAATCCCTCCAGAGTTGGCTTATGCGGGTTATGACACATGACGCATTCAATGTCAGGATTGTGCTTGTCAGGGTCTATGCCCCTGATATTGGCCCTTCCGCTGGTGGGGTAGGGAAGGCTGGTATGACATCTCAGGCATAACCCCCTGCTTCTGTCTATGGCAAGTTTTGGAGGGTCAGCGGGATGCCCAAGAGCAGGCCCATGACAGTCCTCGCAGGGGATGATGGCATGGGGTGTCATCAGATGCTTTCGTACTTGTCGGGATGGCAGTCCTTGCAGTAATCGGACCCCTGATATTTGACCGTCACCTTTTTCCAGTCCTCGACATTGGCAGCTCTATACCATCCGTACATATAGCCCCTCTCATGGACTCCGAAGCTTTTGGGGACATAGAAGAGCCTGGCGATAAGGACAAGAGCGACAAGACCGAGTACTACCCAGAGAGGCCTTAAGACATGACTTTTCATAGGCTGCACCTCACAATTAGTTCTTGCACTAATTATACTAAAGTTTTAAGCAAAGGGGTCAGAATTATTTTTATCTGACCCCTTTTAACTTAAAGACTAACGGCCGAGAAAGTCCTTCGGATCTTTATATTCATGGCATGTCACACAGTCCTTTTTGGCCTGTTCCTTAGTTACTTTCCAGACATGCGGTTTGTGGCACTGGTTGCATTTCATACCCATGACCTGAATATGGGTCTTGTGTTTGCCGATATCGATGATATTCTGGTGGCATGAAAAGCAGTTGCCCCAGTCAGGCCTTGCGGACTTGTGCGGCTTGTGGCATTCATAGCAGTTGAACTGCATAGGTGCACCTTCCGGCCTGTTTATCTTTATGGCCCGGCTGATTGTTTTTTCGTCAGGCTGGAAATGGGTGACATCGAGTGTCGCATCAGCCAACAGCTCTTTTCTGTATTTTTCGTTGCCGTGGCAGAAGAGGCACTTCTTCGGTCCTGGTCTGAGGTCTTTTGTCCTGTCAGTATGGCAGTTCAGGCACGCAAGCTTCTCCATTCCTGTTCCGTGCACTTCTTTGCCCTTGTGGCAGGTCAGACAATATCTTTCCTCGAGGCTGAACTGATGGGTCCTGTAGCCGTGACATTTTGTGCATTCGATCCTTTCGATAAAGACATGCTTTGCGTGGTATCTCGAACGGCTGATGTCCGGGGCATTCGGAAATTTATCGTTCCTGTCCCAATGGCAGGAAAAGCATGCCTTCCATGGCACGATAACTTCACCGTGCCGCGGTGAAACCTTGTTATGGCCGAGCACGACAAAGTTGTACAGCTGTCTCATCTGGTCGATCTTTGTGGAGTGATGACACTCATGGCAGTTTATTCCATTATGCACGCTGGTTACCCATGCCTTGTTTGCTGTATCATGAACATGACATACAGAGCATGAATTGGGATTGTTCTCGAAATAATCGTTGACCTTGTAGGCTGTGTAGAGGGTCCCCAGTGAAAATATGAGCAAGACTGCGATGATGATAAATCTGGCTTTGCTTGAAATGCCTGTGCTAAACCACGTACCTATCCTTTTGAAAAGAGAAAACGGATTAAACATGAAAAAAGCCTCCCCTGAAATCTTTTACATTCTTTTTATATTTTTTTGAGTGATTCGAACGCAGCTTTTACGGTGTTGTCGATATCTTTTTCCGTATGTGCGAGTGACATGAACCCAGCCTCAAACTGGGATGGGGCAAGGTTTATGCCTCTTTCAAGCATATGGCTGAAGAATCTCGAGAACTTTTCCGTGTCGGCTGTTTTTGCTGTCTTGTAATCATATACGTCTGTATCTGTAAAGTACGTACAGAACATGCTGCCTGCCCTGTAGAAGCGTGTTTTTACGCCTGCCCGTCTTGGCCGCATCAATCAGGCCTTTTTCGAGCATGGCGGATTTTTTCTCAATCGCACTGTATGCGCCCTTTTTTGAAAGCTCCTTTATAGTCTCTATCCCCGCTGTCATCGCCAGGGGGTTTCCTGAGAGTGTTCCGGCCTGGTACACAGGACCTTCAGGGGATATCAT
This sequence comes from uncultured Nitrospira sp., assembly GCA_963813295.1. Classification (GTDB taxonomy): domain Bacteria; phylum Nitrospirota; class Thermodesulfovibrionia; order Thermodesulfovibrionales; family UBA6898; genus JAOUFP01. Next base: position 108,720 of record CAWEYN010000015.1, on the reverse strand, counting down.
GGACATGATCTCTTTCTTGCCGCCGTATGCGCCGACCGGCAGTCCGCCTCCTATGACCTTTCCAAGACATGTCATATCAGGCTTGATCCCGTAATATGCCTGCGCTCCGCCAAAGGAGACCCTGAAGCCGGTCATGACCTCGTCGAATATGAGAACAATGCCGTGTTTTTTGGTCAATTTCCGGAGTGTTTCGAGGAACCCCTGTTTCGGCAGCACGCAGCCTATATTGCCCACAACAGGTTCGATAATCACGCAGGCGATTGAACGCCATTCTTTTTCTATCATATTCTTTAAGGCAGCTATATCATTGTAAGGAAGAGTCAGGGTATTTCTTGCGTAGGATTTCGGCACCCCCGGGCTGTCAGGCAATCCGAAGGTTGCTGCGCCGGACCCTGCTTTAACGAGAAGTCCGTCTGCGTGGCCGTGGTAGCAGCCTTCGAATTTTATGATCTTGTCTCTGCCGGTGAAGCCCCTTGCAGCCCTTATGGCGCTCATGGTCGCCTCGGTGCCTGAATTTACCATTCGTACCTTGTCCATTGAAGGATAAATTTTCAATACGAGTTCTGCCAGTTCTATCTCAAGTGCAGTAGGTGCCCCGAAGCTGGTGCCTTTGGATACCGCATTTTTCAGCGCCCTGGAAACTGCAGGGTGAACATGTCCGAGTATCATTGGTCCCCAGGACAAGACATAATCTATATAGGAATTGCCGTCGACATCATAAATTTTTGAACCCTTTGCCTTCTCTATAAAGAGCGGATTGCCTCCTACAGCCTTAAACGCCCGCACAGGACTGTTTACTCCACCGGGGATTACGCGAAGGGCCTTCTGGAAAAGCTTCCTGGATTTCTCAAAGTTTTTCATTGCAATTGTTAATTTATCATAAATAAACTTTTCCTGTCAAAAAATGACCTATAAAATATTAGTTGATATATGATATAACAAATGTAATTTATATCTGGAGGATAGTAATGAAAAAGATAGCAATTGGTTTGGTTTTGACTTTAGCGCTGATTTCCTGCTCAAAAAAGGGTAGTGGAACAGAAAGGGCCTTTTCTTGCAAAGGTAGGCAATGCCACGATAACGCAGGCTGATTATGACAGGGAATTCAAGTCTTTGCCTGAATATGCACAACAGCTCTTTGCCGGTGAGCAGGGCAAGGAAAAATTCCTCAACGAAATCATCAACAAAGAGATGCTTTACCAGGAGGCGCTCAAAAAAGGCCTGGATAAGACACCTGATTTCCAGAAGAAAATTGAGGACTTCAAAAAGATAACGCTTGTCACAGAACTTTTCGAAAAAGATGTCATGGCAAAGGCGAATGTCTCTGATTCGGAAGTAAAGGATTATTATGACAAGCACAAAGAGGAATTCGCTCCTACGACACAGATAAAGGCAAGTCATATACTCGTCAAGACAGAGGATGAAGCAAAGAAGGTGCTGGAGAGACTGAAGAAGGGTGAAAAATTCGCAGATATTGCAAAGGCTGTCTCAATAGACAAAGGCTCGGCAGTAAACGGCGGGGACCTTGGCTATTTCTCAAAAGGCCAGATGGTGCCTGAGTTTGAAAAGGCTGCTGCGAGCCTGAAGGTCGGAGATATCAGCATTCCTGTCAAGACAGAGTTCGGCTATCATATAATCAAAGTGACCGACAAGAAGAAGGGGGCCCCGGTATGAATTCGAAAAGATCAAAGACATGATTTCCCAGAAACTTTCAAGTGGAAAACAGAAGGAGGCCTTTGATCAATATATTGCTGAACTGAAGAAAAATTACAAGGTCGAAATCAGCAAAGATGCCTTAACAATACCTTCTGCTGGAACTGAAAAGAAAGATATCCCCCCTGCCGGGCCTGAGCAGCCGAAGAAAACCGGCGAAGAGCAGAAGAAAAAATAAAACAGTATATATCGCTGACCTGTAAAAGGCGGGGTGCTGTCCCCGCCTTTTTTTATTGATGCGCCGGGCGCATAGAGAGACAAAAGCCCAATGAAATCAATCCCATAAAGCAGGAATTGTTTCTAATTTGGAGATTCGGCAGTTGAAAGGGCCGTCTTTCGCTCAAGAAGCTCTCTTTCTGCTGTTCTAACTTCATTCCGCTGCAGCCATGAAACTCACCCTCCGGGTCCAGACATCATGGCTGCTTAGCGCTCTATTTCGCTAATAACAGCTAACGAAAGAAGAGCTAAGCGCTCAAGCCAACTCATCCAACTGATTTTTTTGGATAATTCCGGCCATGACGAAATATGCTAATATGTATCTGTGTTTGAAAGAGAACTCAAAGAACTGGAAGAAAAGGACCTGCTGCGCAGCATTATTTCGCGCAATTCGCCACAATGTCCTGTAATTACCATAGACAGAAAAAAGTACCTGAATTTCTCCTCAAATGATTATCTGGGGCTTGGCAGGCAATCAGGAGATAGTCCAGGCTGTTAAGAATTCTCTCGAAAAATTTGCGTTTGGCTCCGGCGCCTCGAGGCTTCTTGCAGGAGGGAGCATTCTCCATAAAAAGCTCGAAGCGCATATTGCGGGATTCAAAGGGACAGAGGCTGCCTTGATATTCAACTCAGGGTATTCTGCAAACACCGGCATAATCCCATCCATAGCGTCAGAGACTGATGTGATCTTCAGTGATGAGTTAAACCATGCAAGCATAATAGATGGCTGCAGATTGAGCAGGGCCAAAACCAGGATTTACCGGCACAGGGACATGGCACATCTTCAGGCGCTTATGAAAAAGTCCGGAGCACGCAGGAAAATTGTTGCAACAGACAGTGTCTTCAGCATGGATGGAGACCTTGCCCCACTTCCGGATATTTATGAAATATGCAGAGAGTCATGGTGCTATGCTTTACCTGGATGACGCCCATGGCACCGGAGTTTTAGGCCGCGGCAGGGGGGCGCTTGCGCATTTCGGACTCAAGCCTGAAGCATGGATAATACAGATGGGCACATTTTCCAAGGCCTTGGGCGCATTTGGCGCGTTTGTCAGCGGCAGCGAGGATGTTATAAAATGGATTTCCAATACCGCGCGCAGTTTTATGTTTTCAACCGCGCTTCCATCCTGCGTTATTGCAGCAGCAGAGGCAGGCCTGAGTTTTGTTGAACGAAATCCTTCTGTGGTCGAAAAACTCTGGTTGAACAGGGACAGGCTTTTTGAGGGATTAAAGAGCATTGGTTATAACGATGTTTCCAGCGCGACCCCTATTCTTACAATAAGGACGTCCAGCGTCAGCGAGGCGCTCAGACTTTCAGAATATTTATACGCCAAAGGCATATATGTTCCTGCAATAAGGCCGCCTGCGGTCATCGGACCGAGACTCAGGATAACGGTTTCCGCAGCGCATACAATAAAACATATAGATACCCTGATCAGTATGCTGAAGAAAAGTAACTACTAAGGTTGTTTAGACCGTAGTCTGTTAGGACTGCGCATAGAACGAATCAAGGCTTCCCAACGCCTTTTTAGTGTGAATTCGCATGAATATTCCTCCTATGCCCTGTACACTTACAGACTATCAACCTGAGCAGTTAAGAAGAAAGCGGATACCGGACGTTTGAACTAATGCGAGGGGATCTTATAAGAGCAGGCAGGTGAGCCTTCTGCTATGTTTTGTTCCCTGGTTACCTGCTCGCCGAGCAGTTCCCTGTATAGCTGGAGCTCATATTTGCATATTTCTTTAAACTCTGCTGCGATTTTGTTGATGGGGCAGTTATACTGCTTTAAATGATAATCACCGTTGTTTTGTGTGAGTTCAACGATATGTCCTTCGGATTCGAGCATGTTTTTCAGACCGTTGACAGTGTCGTCAAAGGTTTCCATTCCGGCCAACGCATCTTTTAGAGTGTTAAACTGTTTGTCTTTGTTCGTCCTGAAAATAGTATCCAGCTTTTCAGGGCCTTCATGTTTTTTAATATTATGGAGGATCTCGATGGCGAATTTATCATAGGATTTCGGAAAAAGGGCATCAGCAGATTTTGTCAGCATATAGACGAAACCGGGTCTGCCTATCCCGTGTTTTTTTGAGATATAGGTCACAACCCCCTTTTTCTCCAGATGAAAGAAGATGCTGGCGTATACCCATGGGGGTAATATTAATGATTTTGCTCAGCTCTTCAATAGAAAGGCCGTTGCTTTTTTTCAAAAGCTGGATAATACTGTTTCGTGTAGAGTTATCATCAAAAATCGATATTCATAATGTACTAAAAAATAACATAAAAAAAAGATTTTGTAAACTAGTTTATTTAAAAATAAATAATTTTCTAATTTCTTACAGCTATCTCGCTCAAAATCGGGTTTTCATTAATTCCCGGTAACTTTGCCATACAACCCGACCGGTCACGATTTTTCTTTGCTATGAAATTATTAAATGATAGCGAGCGTACTCCCTGTCCCGTTATATCGGGACTGCATGGGCAAGTGAACGAATATAAAAATAAAAGTTCATTGCATTGAGATTCCTCGTGGCTTGCAGTAGGGGATCTTCAATGATAATATGTAGCCATGCATTAGACTCCCAGGGCTCTGCCGGAAGGAGTCTTCAATTTTTCTTTTGCAGGAAACGGTTTGTAGTAGCTTTCACGATACGGTATGGAATAAAATAATATTGATCTTCTGTAATTTTATTCGGCGATAATGTATACTAGTGTATCTGAGTAGGTTCTAGGGTCATGGAGCGATATAAAATTGAAAGTGCATTGCATTGCAGATTCCCGTAGTTTGCTCGGCAGTTCTATTCAGTTATCTTTTAACAGAAAAAGGAGATGGATATGATGACCGGTAAAGAAGATTTACTCAGGGCGCTGATAGAAGCCTATCTTATGGAAAAGGGGACACGTATTTTTTATTCAAGTGCAGCTGCAAAGGCAGCAAATCCCGAGGCCAAAAAAATGTTCGCGGAGCTTTCGGACTGGGAAGAGAAACATATGGAATTTATACAGTACCTTTATCAGGCCTTTTTTGAGGACGACCGCGACATAAAAAACTTTGAGGATTTCAGGGACAGGACAGATGCTCCTGTGGCTGAATCAGGTATTCCGGTAAAAGAACTGGAAGCAAAAATTGAGAAATACGATTTTGAAGACGATGAAGGTGCGATGAGGATAGCCCTGGAGACAGAAGGCAAGGCATATAATTTATACAGAAGACTGTCCGAGGAAGCACCAGACAGCAATGCAAAGGTTGTATTTAAGGAGATGATGGAGCAGGAATTAAAGCATATTGATTATCTGAAGAAGATGGGGGCGTAAATTGCTTAAGCTCCGTGACGGTATTGTAGAACTTTACAGGAAGGTCGCCACTTCGCTACCGCCTGATGTCAGGGAGGCCATGGAATCCGGGCTTGCCAGGGAGCCGGAAGGCTCTATTGCTTTTTCGACCATGTCTGTACAGATCGAAAATATGAAGCTGGCCAGGGAAACAGCTAAGGCCTGTATGCCAGGATACCGGGGTCCCTACCTTTTGGGTGAAGGTCCCGGTCGGGCTCAGCCATATTGAGATGAAAAAAACCATAATCGAGGCGACCAGGCTTGCAACTGAAAAGGTCCCTCTCAGGCCGAATGCTGTTGATATTATCACTGAGAGGAATTCAGGCGACAACACGGGCATCGGTTTCCCGATCATATATATAGAAGAAACACGGGAAAGCTCACTCACGATTGACCTTATGTTAAAGGGCGCAGGCTGTGAAAACGGCGGCCAGATATATAAATTGCCGGCTGAGGAGCTGGGCGCACAGCGCGATCTTGAGGGCGTAAGAAAATGCGTTATTGATACGGTCCAGAAGATACAGGGCAGGGGATGTCCTCCCTATATACTGGGTGTAGGAATCGGAGCTGCAAAGGACCAGGTGACGAGGCTGGCCAAGGAACAGCTCATGCGAAGGATCAACGATCTCAACAAGACAGAAGAGCTTGCTGCACTGGAAGCACGTATCCTCAATGAAATAAATGAACTGGGGATAGGCCCTATGGGCCTTGGCGGAAAAACAACAGCGCTCGGGGTCAAGATAGGGGCGAACCATCGTCATCCCGCCTCTTATTTCGTGGATGTTTCCGTGAGTTGCTGGGCGACCAGGAGGGGCAGGCTGATATGGTAGAAAAAGAAGGTGCGGGCGCGATTAACCGGGCCAGTACAGGTTATAAAAAGATAATCAACCTTCCTTTAACCGATGAGAACGTCATTTCACTAAAGGCAGGGGATTTTGTATTGCTCAACGGTACCATTGTCACGGGCAGGGACAGGGTCCATAAATATCTTGTTGAGCAGAGACCCCGGAAAGAGGACATCCCCTTTGACCTCAAAGGCGCTGTGCTCTATCACTGCGGACCTGTTATGAAGAAGACAGAGGAAGGCTACAAGGCTGTTGCCGCAGGCCCTACCACCAGCATGCGTGTAGATATGTATGAGCCCGCGGTGATCCGGGAGTATGGCATCCGGGGGATAATAGGCAAGGGCGGTATGGGTGCCGGTACGCTTGAGGCCTTAAAGGAAACAGGTTCTGTATACTTTCAAACAGTCGGGGGAGCTGCTGCTTACCTTGCCGACCGCATTAAGAGGACGCTGAATGTATGGAAGCTTGATGACTTCGGCCCTACAGAGGCGATGTGGCTTTTCGAAGTAGAGGATTTCCCTGCCATCGTAACCATGGACTCGCATGGGAATAACATTCACCAGGAAATAGAGAAACGATCATTTGAGAAATTTCTGGAGCTGACTGGCGGTAAATAGTAAATAGTAAGTAGAAAGTAGTCAGTAGTAAATGTTTATAGGACACAATTTGTCATTCCCGCCTCTCGGGAATTTTCCGAAGAGGGATTGCGGACAAGCCGCAATGACAGTATTAAACACCAATGTGGTTTTACTGAAGAGCGTATTAGCAGTAGTCAGAATATGAAAAAATGTCATAAAAAAACTTGCTTCTCACTATTTACTGCTCACTTCGTATTACTGTATTTCCGGAGGTCCAATTGATATTTATCGCTGGCGCATCGGGGTTTGTCGGCGGACATCTGACAGACTATTTGCTTTCAAAAGGTCATAAGCTGAAATGTCTTGCCCGCTCTGAAAAAGCAAAAAAATCCCTGTCAGAAAAAGGCGTCGTGGTTGTCCCCGGAGACATAACAAAAGCCGAAACGCTCAGGGGTGTTTTGGACCCTGATGATCTCGTTATCCACCTTGTGGGAATTATGGAAGAAAAGTGGGAAGCAACATTCCAGGGAATACATATTGAAGGGACTAAAAACCTTGTCGCGGAAGCACAGAGGGCCGGCGTCAGGCACTTCTTCTATCAGTCTGCTCTCGGCGCTGACAGAAGCTCATGGTCAGGCTATCTGCAGGACAAAGGCAGAGGCCGAAGATCTTGTCAGGCGAAGTGGTTTGAATCACACCATGTTCAGGCCATCTCTGATCATTGGCCCATGGGACGATTTCACGAAAAAACTGATAGACATATTAAAGCGCTCGCCTGTCATCCCGATCCCCGGAGAAGGCAGCGCTAAGTTCCAGCCCGTATATATAAAAGACTGGCTTAAATGCGCTGAAAAGGTCATCGAAAATCCCGCCCAGTTCATCGGCACCTATGAAATCGGCGGCCCTGAACATCTTTCATACAGGGAGATTGTTGAAAAGCTTTCAAATGCGATGGGACATAACAGGCCTGCCTTTAAAATACCCATGGGCCTTATGAGGTTCAGTGCCTCGGTCTTTGAAAAAATACTCTCTGCCCCTCCGGTTACTTCAGATCAGCTGAGACTCCTTGAACAGGACAATATCTGTGACCTGAAGTCCATAGAGAAGAACTTCGGGTTTGTACCAACAAAATACGAAGCAGCGCTGAAGGAATTTATCGCTTAACCCAAATAGTGCAATTAACCACAGAGTGCACAGAGAGATTTATTGAACCATAAAAGGAAAGGACTTACTTTTTTCTTGCTCTCCGTGAACTTTTTTATGCAAAAAAGACTTATATTGATAAAGAGATTAAAGCCTGAGAACACAGAGACCTGTTTGAAAGGTTACGGTTGTTAAATTTTAAAGATATCTCTTTGAACTCTGTGGTTTTCTTTAATGCCTTTTCCGGGTCAATGATGCGCTTACTTGACAACAAGTACTGCACAGGGTGAGTTGTCGACAATCTTGGAGGAAACGCTCCCCAGCAGGAACTTCTGGGCGCCGTGTCTTCCGTGTGAGCCTGTAACAATAAGATCAGCCTTTATTTTTTTAGCTGCCTCAAGTACCTCTGTCGCAGGGTCCCCCTGCTTTACCATAGTCTTTACCGGCTTAACGCCAATGGTCTTTGTCCTGATCCTGTCCATTATCTTTTTTGCCTCTTCAGTAAGTGTTTCGAGGATTCTTATCCTGTCTACTTCCATCAGTTCAGTGAGGTAAAGCTCAGGCACTACGGATATGACTGTAACAGAAGAACCGAATTTTTCCGCGATTTCAAATGCTTTTTTCAGTGCTGTCTCAGATGACTTAGAACCGTCATGTGCGATAAGGATCTTTTTCATGATGTTCCCTCCTTTTTCCAGATTTTATCAGAATAAGGGCTATTTGTCTTTTTTTTTATTATGAAAAAGTTTAAAATAACTTAATTCGCTTAATAAAGAAAGGAGTTACCTATGCCTAAAAAAGACTATTTTTTTACTTCTGAATCCGTTACAGAAGGACATCCGGATAAAATAGCAGATCAGATATCAGATTCCATCCTTGATGCGATACTGGCACAGGACCCTGTAGCAAGGGTCGCTTGTGAAACTCTTGTTACGACAGGCCTTGCATTTGTTGCAGGAGAGATCTCAACTACGTGCTATGTGCATATCCCGGATATCGTAAGAGCAACTATTAGAGATATTGGATATACGCGCGCGAAGTACGGGTTTGATTATGAGACCTGTTCTGTAATCACCTCGATTGACCAGCAGTCAGGGGATATAGCCATGGGGGTTGACGTAGGCGGGGCAGGAGATCAGGGCCTGATGTTCGGCTTTGCCTGCAACGAGACCGAAGAGTTGATGCCTATGCCTATCATGCTGGCCCATAAGCTTGCAATGCGTCTGGCAGAGGTTAGGAAGCAGGATGTCCTGGGTTATCTCAGGCCTGACGGCAAGACGCAGGTGACTATAGAGTATGTTGACGGAAAGCCGTTCAGGATTGATACCATCGTGATTTCATCACAGCACAGTCCTGATGTTACCATCAAGGAGATGAAGGAAGATATTATCGAAAAAGTCATCAAGCCTGTGGTACCTTTAGAGCTGCTTGACGAGGAGACCGTGAAATACTATATCAATCCTACAGGCCGGTTTGTAGTGGGAGGACCTATGGGTGACACGGGCCTTACAGGCAGGAAGATCATTGTTGACAGTTACGGAGGCGTTGGCAGCCACGGAGGCGGATGTTTTTCAGGAAAAGATCCCACGAAAGTCGACAGGTCAGGCGCTTATATTTCACGTTATATAGCAAAGAATATCGTTGCATCAGCAATAGCAGACAGGGTCGAGGTCCAGCTTGCATATGCTATCGGAGTCCCTGAACCAGTCTCTATCCTGATTGATACCTTTGGGACCGGAAAGGTCAAAGAAGATAAGATCGTAAAACTCGTCAGGAGCAATTTTGATCTGACTCCAAAAGGGATCATCGATCATCTGAGGCTCAGGAGGCCGATCTATAAGAAGACTGCGGCATACGGACACTTCGGCAAGACTGACCCTGACTTCACCTGGGAGCAGACGGACAAGGCAGAGACACTGAAGAAACAGGCAGGAATATAAATAGTAATTGGAGATTGGTTGTTAGGGTTTGGCAAAAGACATTGTTTTTACTAACCCCTAATCCCAAACTCCTAATCCCTAATAAATAATGGAGGAAATATGGCAAAGCATGACATTAAAGACATAAATCTGGCGAAAAAGGGCGCTCTGAGGATAGAGTGGGCTGAAAAAGAGATGCCGGTACTGCGCACCATTACCGAGCGCTTCAGAAAAGAGAAACCATTAAAGGGGTTGCGGCTTGCGGCCTGTCTGCATGTAACTACAGAGACTGCCAGTCTTATGGAGACCCTGAAGGCCGGCGGGGCTGACGTTACTCTCTGCGCGTCTAATCCTCTGAGCACCCAGGACGATGTTGCAGCTTCCCTGGTAAAGAATTCCAACATCCCGGTATTTGCGATAAAGGGAGAAGACAACAAGACCTATTACCAGCATATCATGGATACCCTTTCCACGAAGCCCAATATTACGATGGACGACGGTGCTGATCTTGTATCAGTGCTCCACACAAAGAGGAAGGAGCTTCTGAAGGACCTTGTCGGCGGTACAGAAGAAACAACCACTGGGGTGATACGCCTCAGGGCCATGGCAGCGAAAGGTGTTTTGGAATATCCGATAGTAGCGGTCAATGATGCATATACGAAATATATGTTTGATAACCGTTATGGCACAGGCCAGTCTACAATAGACGGCATAATCAGGGCGACTAACAGGCTGATTGCCGGCTCGGTGTTCGTTGTTGGAGGATACGGCTGGTGCAGTAAAGGCATAGCAATGAGGGCAAAAGGCATGGGCGCAAAGATCATTGTCACTGAGGTCGATCCGCTTCGCGGGCTCGAGGCAACGATGGACGGTTTTGATGTCATGCCGATGAAGGAGGCTGCGAAGGTCGGCGACATATTTGTCACTGCTACCGGTGATGTCGATGTCATCTACAAGGAATGTTTCCCCCTGATGAAAGACGGCGCGATATTCTGCAATTCAGGCCATTTCAATGTCGAGATATCCATAGGTGAACTGAAAAAGATGGCGAAATCAAGAAGGATGATAAGGGATTTTGTCGAAGAATACACCTTGAAGAACAACAGAAGGATATATCTTCTGGGCGAGGGCAGGCTTATAAACCTTGCTGCAGCTGAGGGCCACCCGTCTGCTGTTATGGACATGAGCTTTGCCAATCAGGCCTTATGCGCAGAATATATGGCAAAAAATTGCAGGAAGCTTGAAAAGAAGGTATACAGTGTCCCTGCAAAAATAGACCAGGAGATAGCGCGGCTCAAGCTCAAATCCATGGGCATAAAGATAGATGCGCTCACCCCGGCGCAGAAGAAATATCTTCAGAGCTGGGAAGCAGGGACATAAAAATATTACTTGCCTTATTTCTGTCCTTCCGGCTCATTTCCTCGTATGGGAAGTCCGGGATCTTCTTTTAATCCCGAAAGCGTTCGGGACCGATAAACTGCAATGACAGGGAAAACAAGGATGAAACTTTCAGTTACCCTGCAGATAAGCAACTACTCAGGCGATGTTGCTTATCTGCAGGGAGTACCATGAATAAATTCATATGTTTTTTGATGATTGCTCCTTTAATTTCGTTTATGCTTTATCTTCTTCAGGATTTCTTTATTAAATAATTATTTCTGTATTACCTCAGTATAAACAGCTTCGGTGCAGGCAAAAAGATCAAGACTTCACAGGAGCTTCGTACCCCTGAATTTCATGATATAATTTAGTATGCATTTCCTTGCTAAAAGCCGTTTATTGACAGTCATTGCCCTGCTCGTAATAGTCTCTGCAGCCGTCTTTTTTTATCAGAGAAAGAAGGAAGAGCGCTTTATTGTATTTTTCAGCGGTGCGGGCATGAAGGTCCCTGTGTCAGAGATAGTTAATGACTTTACAGATAAAACAGGCATTAGTGTGGATGTCCATTTTGAAGGCTCTGCAATCTTAAGACAGCATATTGAGACATACGGAGGGGTAGACCTTTTTATGTCAGGTGATAAGAAAAACATGGACGACCTTGCTGAAAAAGGCTTTGTGAAGGAGCTCACATTTATTGCCTGGCATATTCCTTCAATATTGATCCCACCCGAAAACGGCGGAAAGATAAAGGGGCTAAATGACCTTGCAAGAGAAGGTGTAAGAATAGTCATGTCAAATCCCAAACAGGCAAGTCTCGGCAGATTAGTGAATGATATGCTCAGGAGGCATCCTAAAGGCAGGGACATATTGAACAATGTAGTTGTTTACGGCTCTGATTCGCAGGATGATCTGAGATTATTCCGGGATTTGTATAAAAAGGGTGAGGCGGATGCTGTTATTGAGTGGGATGTTATGGCAGATGAGCCTGAAGGCAAGGGACTTATTGTTGTTCCGTTTGAGAAGGAATACGAGATAAAAGACCCGCTTACGCTCGCCCTTTTAAAGGCATCGGGGAACCCTGAAATTTCGAAGAAGTTTTATGAGTATTTCAGGACAGAGGGGACAAAGGCATTTAAAAAACACGGCTATACCACTGAGGCAGTAAAATGACACTTAAGAGAAAATCCATTATCGTATTTCTTTTAATGCTGACAATAATTTTTTTTTCCTTTAAGTTGTTCACCGAATTTAACGAACTGAATAACTCTATCATAACCAACCTCTTTACTTCCGGACAGATACTCGCGGCAGAGAACCGGCTATCCGACTCCCTGAGGGGAGACCCTCCGGACATAGAGACTGCGAAGAGGGTCATAGAGGACATCACCAGGGATATGATGCTGATTAAGGAAAACGTGCTTACAAAGGATGAATTTCATAAACTCGCCGGCGTAAGGCTGTCCTTCATAGGGATCGGAAGGGTTTTAATGACGGACAGTCCGCCTGACGAAAACGAATTGAGGCAGATACACAATGAACTTCTGAAGATAGGGGAATCCGTAAAGGAATTCAGGGGGGCATTTATGCCGAGGATGGAAAGGGAAGTGGCCTTCAAGGGGAAGATTGTGTCGTCCATTTATCTTTTCATAGGACTGGGACTGGTTCTCCTTTTTTCTGGTTTGTACCGCTACTTCATAGGGCCTGTACTCTCTCTGGGTTTGCAGGTCGAGGCTGTCAGAGACGGAAAGATGGAAAACATAACTGTCTATAAGGGGAGGGATGAAATAGGGAGATTATCCGAGTTTACCTATCAGACCATGAAGGAACTCCACAAAAGCAATGATGCCCTCTCCAGACGCCTTGAGCTGCAGCATGCCATGTCAGAGGTACTTAAGGCAGCCCAGAAGGCCGAAGATATTGACATCTTTCTCAAAGGGGTGCTGGATATAATACTCTCCCTGAGGTGGCTCAATGTTTTGAACAAAGGGGGGATATCTCTCGTTGATGATGCCGTTCCGGATCTTTTCCTCCTGAGGGCAGAGAAGAATTATACGGATAGCCAAAAGAAGGCCTGTTCTAAAGGTTTCCGGTCCGGCGAATGCCTCTGCGGGATGGCGGCAAAAACAGGAGAGATAATCTACAGGGCGTCAGTAGACAGCGACCATGTCATTCAATACGAGGACATGCAACCCCACGGCCATTACTGTGTGCCTATAAAACATGAGGGTAAGGTCCTGGGGGTGATTAATCTGTATCTTGAAGAGGACTATCCCCGCAATGAAATGGACATGGTTTTTTTAGAAAATATCTCGATGATCGTCTCGGACACTTTGGCCCTCAAAAAACTCTCGGAAAGGGAGCACCTTATAACAATGGCTATTGAGGAATCAGGCGAGAGTATAATAGTTGCAGATAGACAGGGCAATATAGAATATGTAAATCATGCCTTTGAGACGATAACAGGATTTTCTAAAGCTGATGTCATGAGAGAAAGTCTCCTGACAAACATTAAGTGCGCGATCGGAGAAACTGTATGTGACATTGTGAAAAGCGGTAGTTTATGGTCGGGGATATTCAAGGGAAAGAGGATGGATGGAAAAGATTATTATGAATATTTAGCCATCATCCCTGTGAAGGATGAAAAGGGAGAGATTGTAAAATATGTATATATAGGCAGGGATATAACAAGGGAAAGGTCTCTGGAGGAGCAGGTCAGGCAGTCCCAGAAGATGGAGGTCATAGGTAAGTTTGCAGGCGGGATCGCCCATGATTTCAACAATATTCTTACCGCAATAACGGGCTATGGAAGCCTCCTGATAGATGAAATGCGGGAAGGCGATCCTTTGAGGGATTATGTAACGGAGATACTGTCTTCAACAGACAGGGCTGCAAACCTAACCAGAAGCCTCCTTACCTTTAGCAGAAGGGAGACTGTTGTATTAGGGCCTGTTGATCTGAATGAAATCATAAGGAGAGTGGAAAAACTGCTAATAATGCTCATTGGTGAGGATATAAGGCTCAGGACAACCCTGACAGATGGGGAATTGATGATAGTGGCAGATGTGGGACAGATGGAACAGGTATTGATGAACCTTGCCGCAAATGCAAGGGATGCCATGCCGGAAGGCGGCACACTGACAATAGAAACAGGGGTGGTAAATATTGATGAGGAATACGTGAGGGACCATATATTCGTAAAACCAGGTCCCCATGCTGTCCTTTCGGTATCGGATACTGGAATAGGGATGGATGAAGATACGAGTCAGAGGATATTCGAGCCGTTCTTTACAACAAAAGGGGTTGGAAAGGGCACAGGCCTCGGGCTTTCCATTGTATACGGGATAATAAGGCAGCATGACGGGAATATAAATGTTTACAGTGAGCAGGGCATTGGAACAACATTCAAGATATTTATTCCTCTAATAAAGACCGGGATTGAGGAAATGAAACCAGTGGAGACTGTCGCACTCAGAGGCGGCACTGAGACGGTCCTCCTTGCAGAGGACGACGCTGACGTGAGAAAGCTCATGAAGGAGGTGCTCTTAAGGTATGGTTACAAAGTAATGGATGCAGTGGACGGAGAAGATGCAGTAAAGGTTTTTGCAGAAAACAGGGACAAAATAGACATCCTACTCCTTGATATAATAATGCCTAAGATGAAGGGTACCGAGGCATATGAGGAGATAATAAAGATCAAACCGGAAATCAAGGTCCTTTTTTTGAGTGGTTATACTGAAGAGGCAGTTTACAGAAAAGGAGTGCTTGATAAGGGGTTAAGCTTTATTTCAAAGCCTGTCGCCCCCCGTGAAATCCTGATAAAGATAAGGGAGGTTTTAGACAGATGAGCCAGAGCTATGCAGGTTCCGTCATTGTCGTGGATGATGACCCTAATGTCCTGAAGCTCACCTCGCTTTTATTAAACAAGAGGGGTTATTCCACATTCCCCTGCAGCAGCGCCCTTGACGCTCTTGACGTTTTAAAGAGGAATAAAATAGACGTTGTGCTCACAGATATTATGATGCCTGGAATCTCAGGTATTGAGCTTCTTGAAAGGATTCACAGCAGCGACCCGGATATTCCGGTAATACTTATAACAGGCTTTGCAGACCTTGATAAGGCAATTGATGCAATAAAAAAAGGCGCCTTTGATTTTTTAACTAAGCCATATAAGACTGCCTATCTCATCCATTCCATAGAAAAGGCGGCAAGCTACCACAGGCTCATAAAGATGGAGGCTGATTACAGGCATATACTTGAGGAACTGAATGCTGAAGTGGAGTCCCTTATTACAGAGAGGACAATGGGCCTTATGGCACTCACTCTGGCAGACAGGGTGCGGAACCCTGCCACAACAATAGCATGGACATGTAAAAGGATGCTGGAGAAGGAGGACGCTCCGGAGAGATTAAGAGAAGGTCTGAATATCATACTCAGCGAGGCGGAAAGGCTTGATTCTATAGTAAAGGACTTCCATGAGTTGTTTAAGGAGAGGGAGTCAAGGTTCAGACACCAGGAGATTAAAGATGTTGTTGAGGATGTTGTCTCTGTAGCAGAAAAGGAGGCGTCCCACAAGGGCATTGATCTTACTGTTAATATCTCCAAAGAGCCGCTGAGGATGAACATGGAGAGCAACATTCTGAGAATGGCGATTATACACCTCGTAAAAAACGCTATTGAGGCAACTCCTGCCGGGAGCAGTATAACAATAAAGACCTATGGGGACAAGGAAAAGGTTGTCTTTGAGGTCTCTGACGCTGGTCCCGGGATCCCAAAAGAGGAAATAGACAGGATATTTGAACCTTTCTTCAGTACAAAGAAACACAGGTTCGGAATGGGCCTTTCCCTTGTAAAGCAGATTGTCTCAGAGCATATGGGAGAGATAAAGGTGGAAAGCCAGACAGGGAAAGGGACGACCTTCAGGCTCACATTTCCTGTTAGGTGGATGGAGAAGATTTTCTGATTGAGGCTGCTGGCTTCATGGGAGCTTCATGTAAGTGTAGCTCAAAATTTTACGGCTTACAAATTTGATTTCTTGTTAGCAACTAATGAATTATGTTATTTTTAAACATGTCCGGCATAGTAGTTTCAGTCAACATAAGCGAGAAAAAAGGCGTCAGGAAAAAACCTGCTGATGAGATACTTCTAAGGGCTGATTACGGAATTGAAGGCGACGCCCATGCATCCTCTGAATGGCACAGGCAGGTCAGCCTTCTTGCACTGGAAAGCATAAAGAAGATGCAGAAAATGGGACTTGATGTTAAGCCCGGTGATTTTGCAGAGAATATAACTACCGAAGGACTCGATCTTGTTACACTTCCCCTCGGGACAAAGATAAACATAGGCAGTGGGGTCATAGGAGAGGTGAGCCAGATAGGTAAGGAATGCCATACCCGATGCGCCATATATTATCAGGCAGGTGATTGCGTCATGCCCAAGGAGGGGATTTTCATCAAGGTCCTCAAGGGCGGGAAGGTCAGGGCCGGCGACAGGATATTGGTTGACTTATGATTACGGTTGCTATTTTGACATTAAGCGATAAAGGATCAAAGGGAGAGAGGGAAGACCTCGCAGGCCCTCTTATCAGGGAGATGATCGCAGGCATAGGCGCAACCGTGGAGTATTATGAAATTATACCCGATGAAAAAGATTTGATAAAAGAGAAGTTGATGGCTTACAGTAATAAAGTGGACCTTGTCTTGACTACCGGCGGCACAGGGCTTTCCCCGCGGGACGTAACGCCTGAAGCTACACTTGAGGTGATCGAGAAAGAGATCCCAGGCATTGCTGAGACCATGAGGTCGGCCGGTCTGGAAAAAACGAAGCGTGCGATGCTTTCGAGGGCTGTAGCAGGGGTCAGGGGAAATACCCTGATCATAAATATGCCGGGCAGCCCCAAGGCGGTAAAGGAAGGCCTTGAGGCTATCATGGATGTGCTCCCCCATGCCATAGAGAAGATAAAGGGCAGCACTAAGGACTGTGCGGACCAGGGCGGGACCAAGCGATGAAAGATGTCTCATTCTCACTCGCGTTCTTTGCGGGTCTGTTGTCTTTCCTGTCTCCCTGTGTGCTTCCTCTTGTGCCGTCCTATATCTCATTTATAACAGGGGTATCATTTGAAGACCTTAAAAGCAGGGATGACAGAAAGAGGATCCGCTTCCTTACCATAACGAATTCCCTTGCCTTCATAGCCGGATTTTCCCTTATCTTCGTTGCCCTGGGCGCATCTTCTTCTGTAGTCGGACGGTTTCTCTTCGAATACCAGGACTGGATACGTATTATCGGCGGAATTCTGGTGATATTCTTCGGTCTTTTTGTCTCAGGTGTCCTGAAGCTGGATTTTCTGACCAGAGAGAGGAAGTTCCATCTTACAGGAAAGCCTGCAGGGTATATCGGCACTTTTTTTGTCGGGATGACCTTCGCTGCGGCCTGGACACCCTGTATAGGCCCGATACTGGGGACGATCCTTGTCTATGCTAGTTCAAAGGGTTCTGCTGTCTATGGGTTTAAACTCCTTTCAGTCTACTCCTTCGGACTTGCTCTGCCCTTTTTCCTTTCATCGCTCATGTTCAACTCATTTCTCAGCTATTCAGGCAAGATCCGCAGATACATGAGAGTGATCATGATAGTGAGCGGGTTGCTGCTTATTGTCTTTGGCCTGTTGCTGCTTACGAACAATGTACGGCAGCTTACGTCCTTTTTGCCTGACATCGGCATTAACTTTTAAGACATATCAAAATTCAATCAGACAATGATAAATCGCTAAATTTATTAAAAAGAGGAACTTATGGCTGAAGAAAAAAAAGAAACGTGGTTAAATTATCTTGCTTTGGCAACTGTTATCCTGGCTGTATGCGCGACTCTTGCCACTTTTAAGGGCGGAGGTTATTCCACACGATCAGTACTGGCCCAGTCTCAAGCCTCTGATCTATGGTCATTTTACCAGGCAAAGAGCATCAAACAGTATATTTATGAGATTCAAAGAGAAAAACTCGGGTTAGATCTCAGGGAAAAAAGGCAAAAACTTCCAGCTGATATAGTTGCTGATTATGAAAATAAGATAAAGGACTATGCTCAGAAGATTGAAAAATATACAGCAGAAAAAGCAAAAATCGAAAAAGATGCGAAAGAACAGGAAACTACGAGAGACGTCTCCAAAAAACATTCCCAGGAGTTTGGCATGGCTGTCATATTTCTGCAGATAGCGATATTGCTCTCATCAATCGCGGCCCTTTTAAAGAAAAAGCCTGTATGGCTTATTGGTCTTCTGTCGGGAGGTGTCGGCATTTTTTATTTTGTGAATGGATTTATGCTATTTGTAAAATAAGTATCAAAGATGCAGTGCTGGAAGCAGCAGTAAATAATCTTTTAATCAGAATAATGCAATTAACCACAGAGTTAAAAATACCTCTGTGAACTCTGTGGTTTTATTTAAATGCATTTTTTTGGCTATCAGGAAGGGAAATGACTGACAAACAATCCGGAAATACTCTTCACGGCATTACACTGGAAATGATGGTCAGCCAGCTGGCAGAACATTATGGCTGGAATGAAATGGGAAGAATCATCCGTATCAGGTGTTTTAACAATGATCCGAGTATCAATTCCAGCTTGAAATTTCTGAGAAAAACCCCCTGGGCCAGAAAAAAAGTTGAAGATTTATATCTGAGGTATAAAAGGGAGACCATGGAAATACCGAAAAGTAAATGAGCAGCCAGGAGTTGGAGCAAGGATCAGAAAAGGCCTGGTTCAACTGACGGAGAGGGGGAGGTATATTCTGAACGTTGTCCCTTTCCCTGGCCCGCTGTCCACAGTGATATGCCCTTTATGTTTTCTTATAATCCCATACGCCATGGAAAGTCCGAGCCCGGCCCCCTTTCCAACTTCCTTAGTTGTAAAAAACGGTTCGAATATCCTTTCCATTGTAGCACTGTCCATCCCTTGCCCGGTGTCTGTAACAGATATGCGCGCAAAAGATCCTGGCGTTATGGCAACGAGATTTTCGATAATCCCGGTCTCGTATTTCACGCGTTCGCAACGTATGGTAAGAACACCGCCCTCTGGCATTGCGTCAACAGCATTCCCGGCAATGTTTACGAGGGCCTTTTCTATCTGGGTCTTGTCTGCAGCAACCTGGAGGTCCTCCTCCGCTGTAAGGACTCTTAATTCAATACGGTCTCCGGCGAGTTTAGACAGCGAGCCTTTCATTCTGTTTATTAGCCTGTTGATATCCGTCTGTTCCATATGCGTGATCTGTTTCCTGTTGTAAGTCAGCAGGCTGTTTGTCAGTTTCGCCGCTCTTTCAGCCGATGTTGTTATGTAACTGACATACTTTTTCAGCGGACTGTTTATGTCCATGCTCTCCTGCAAAATCTCCCCGAAGCCCAATATTGATGTCAGGATATTGTTGAATTCATGTGCCATCCCGCCGGTGAGGGTGCCGATAGCTTCCATCTTCTGTGCCTGCCGGAGCTGTTCCTCCATCTGCTTCTCCTGAGTGATGTCCCGAACTATCTTTATCCCTGCGATAATCCTGCCCTCTGCATTTTTTTGTGCGGAGGTCGTAATCTCAATATGTCTGACACCATCAGGCGCCTGGAAGCTCTTATAATACTTATATGTCCCTCCGTCCTTAAGGCTTAATTCCATCGGGCAGTTCTCGCAAACACTGTCCCTGCGCTCAAAGGCCTGATAGCAGTACTGGCCCATGTGGCTGCCTAAGAGCTGTCTTTGTGTATCATTTTCATCTATTATCCTGTAATCAAGATCCTGGATAATGATACCGATTCCCATACTTGAGATAATCGATTCGGTTTTTGCCTTTTCGTCCCTCAGTTCCCTTACAGCTGTCTTCAATGAATCTTCTGTCATCTTTCGTTCTGCGATCTTCTGCTCGAGTTCGGCATTTGCCTCGATAAGGGATATTTGCTGCTTTTTGTAATCCTGGATAGAAATCCCCGTCATATTGATTATGATATAAACGAAACAGGCACCTCCAAAAAACACGCCTCCTGTGACGAGTTCGGGTGAAAAAGGGGGCTTGAGCAGAAGAATTGAGACAAAGAGCAGATAGCCAAGGATAAAGAAGACCATGATAGAGACTGCTACAATCCATTTCACACGCAGTTGACTTGAGATATGCTTCAGGGTTTTCAGTCCGGTGAATGTTGCAACTGCCAAAATAACGGCACCTGCCGATACCAGAGAAACTGTAACAACAGTTACATTGGGCATACAAAAAATAAAAAAAGGTTGCTTAGAGAGTGCATAATGGTTATCCCCCTGGTTTCGATCATTTTAATTATACCAGATTAAATAGAGGTATGGTGGTAAAAAAATGAAATTAGCTCTGTTTTCAGCAAACATGAGGCCATGCAACACTTGAGAATGTAGCGGTAGTTACCGGGATATTCAGAGAGTTTATCCTATCGCTGCATATTCGCAAGCAGGGGAATTGAAGAAAATGGCCTTGCAATGACGACAGGAGATATATATGATGCAGCCATCTGCAAATCTCACACAGAGTGGATTCCTTGGTACGCAGAGTGCTTGATGCGCCCTTAATTTATTTGCAAATGTAAGGTTTATTGAGTTTGCGTTGCAAAATTCCTGTGTCTTTATTAAGATACACGAGAGTTTTTTTTGGAGGTCCCCATGTCTGAGTTGATCAATAAGATCCGGTTTTACCATTTTATCTCAGGAGTGCTCTATCATCAGCAGTCAGACCCTCTATGCAGTAATTGCAAGGCCTTTGCAAATACTGCCAAAAGGATACAAGAGAACATCTCTGAATTAAAGAGAGTTCATGTTGAAAAGATGCACACCCTTCCAGGGGAAATGCTGCATATCCTTGAGGAAGCGCAAGACAGAATAGGGCGGACAAAGACTTTTGAAGATGCTGTTGGACAGAAAAAGGCCGGTAACTGCAGACTGCCCGAAGGCGTCTGTTTCATAAAACTGTCGAAGGCGATTCTGGAGAAGATATAAGAGATGCCGGTCAATTGATAGACCTGTTAATCCATAAATAGAATTCTATGCATTGTTTGAAAGGAAAGTTTGCTGTGTCCTGTATTACTATCGGTAAAAAAATAAATCCACAGGGGCATGCACAGAAACCCCTTACTGATTATTTTCCGGATGACCTCTCTATCGCCCGCCCGCCTGACTCAATATCCTGGCCGATACCGTGGATGGTATGACAGCCCGAAAGTGTCCAGATGCATATGAAAAGCACAACAACAGCAGCGATCTTTCGTAACATCCAGTTCTCCTTTAGGTAAATGTTAATACATTAATTTTAGATTCAAAAATACCCAATTTTTAGAAATATTGTTAAGTCACTCTCCAGGAGGTTCTTAGCCCACATAACTCATAAATTTCAGACAGATCGAATCAGAATAAGGCGGGGTATAGTATTGGAGCGGATTTTTTTTGCCGATATTCCGACAGCATGTTTCTCTGAGTTCATGGGCAAAAGCCTTGGCCTTGACCGGATGACGGGGCGTGAATGAGCAGAGTACCATATCCCGACTTATTCTTGCCATGGTTTATGAATAATGTGGGCTAGAGGTTTAAACCCATTGGTCTGCCTGATTTTTACTGCAATTAATTCAAGGTCAAGGGTCCGGATCAATTCAAAACATTTTTCCGGACCCTTGATTCCTCTTCTTCTATTTTACGTCAAAGTGGACGCGTCTGTTTGCCTTTGCTTCTTTTGATTCCTTGTTTTTAGGTGTCGGTATCTCCGCCATCGCGAGCCGTGACTCGCCATAGCTTATTGTTGTCATCCTCTCTGCGGCTATTCCCTGGTTTGTGAGATACTCTTTGACCGCATTTGCCCTTCTTTCTCCAAGCGCCATATTGTAGTCTTCAGTGCCATGCGCGCAGGTATGTCCCTCTATCTGGACGTTAACACCCGGATTTTCTTTCAGGGTCGCTATATCCCTGGCCAGAATTTCTCTTGCTGCTTTCGTAAGAGTGGCCTTGTCAAAGTCAAAGTGTATATCCTCAAGGACTATCTTCACAGGCTCGGCAGCCGGAGGCGGTGGAGGCGGCGTAGGTTTTGGCGCCGGTGTTGGTACAGGCTCAGGTTTGGGTTCAGGTTTTACCTCTGCTAAAGGCTTGGGCGGACAAAGGGCCTTGATTTTGGCAATTGCCGCATTGGCCATATCAATGGCCTCCTTGTCACGGCATGACATGTAGATCTCATAGGCCTTGTCTACCATATCTTTTGCTGCATTATATTCCGCCGGACATTCCTTGTCTTTGCCTGCTGCACGGGCTTCACTGAGCGCCACGTCGGCATCGACTAAAGCAGATGGATAGTACAAGTATCCGGGTAATCTCTCGGGCGTTGCTTTCTTCATGCCCGCACATCCAACCATCAATATCATAGAGAGCAGGACAACGAATATTAAGAATACTCTTCTTACAGCTTTTGTTTGCATTTTTACACCTCCAGAGGAAGTTTTTGATTTTTACAGCCTTGCTATAACAGCAAAAAATCCTTTCTCAGTCTCACCCCCTTCTTGACCAGTCAGTATTGTCAGCTTATTTTGGTTTTTTCCAGAAAATTCTCAATACTCCGCCAGAGTGCTGTTAATACATTTATAATCTATCTTTTTTTGTTTTTATACCTCATATCTATTTTCATATCACAATATATATCGAGTGTCAATTATGCGGGCATTAAATCGATAGCGAGCGATATGTCTTCTGTGTTCTTACCAAGGGGTCAGCGAACTAATATAATAAAAAATATACCTTGCATTGAGATTCCCTGCGGCCTTGCCGGAGGGAATCTTCAAAGGCAGTAATCCTTCAATAACTTCTGTTTGAAGAAAAGCAGGTCTGATACTGCTGCCAAGCTCTCAATTAATGGGTTCAGTCAGGGGCTTGCCGGAGCTGGAGTATAAGCACCGATGCGATCACCAGCCCTGCGCCGGTGACCTGCAAAGGTTCCATCATCTCGCCGAGGAAGAGAAATGAGATGCCCCCTGCCATCACCGGCTCAAGTGTTGCGGTGATGCTTGCACGGGTAGGCAGTATGAGATTAATCCCTTCATTATAAAGGCCGTATGGAATGACTGTGCCGAAGACGGCTATGAAGAGTATCCACCACCAGGACACTGCACTGTACGTTAAGGAAAATGCCGAGAGAGGTGGTTCAAGCACGTTCCAGATGACAGCAGCGAAAAGCAGGGCGTAGAAGACCACTGTCCACGGTGTGTAAGAGCGCATGCCGTATTCACTCTTCACAGAATAAAGGGCAAAGGCAAAGGCGCATGCCAGGCCGGACATAATGCCATGCCTGTTCATATTTAGGATATCCAGATTATAGGCTCCCACCATGAGATAGCAGCCGGTGACAGCTCCCAGGAGCGCCGCAAGCGTGACAGCTGAGAGCCTTCTGCGTTTGAAAAACAGGGCGTATCCGGCTATCAGGACCGGTGCCTGGTACTGGAGAAGGATGGCTGCTGCAACATTGATCCTGCTGATGGCGTAGAGATAGGTGAACTGGGTGGCTCCCAGGGAAATGCCGAGGAGGAAAAAATAGACAAGGTCTTTTCTTTTTATCTTCAGAAGACTCCGTTTTGCTGCAAGCAGCCATAAAAACAGCAAAGCGGCTGAAATTGTGGACCTGAGCTGTACGAGCTGAAAAGGGGACACACCGCCCAGGAAGAGAAACTTGGCTGCTGAGCCTGATGAGGCCCATAGTAATGCGGCAAGTACAATATATACATATCCGAGACGGGGAGGGTGGATATTGTTTATCTGCATACAGGTATCTTCAGTTTAGCCGAAAAATGCATTAAAGAAAACCACAGAGTTCACAGAGATATTTTTAGAAATTAACAACCGTGACCTTTCAAATAGTTCTCTGTGTTCTCAGAATATAATCTCTTTATGAACATAAAACTTTTTTTGCATGAAAGAGTGCTCAGAGGTTAAGGAATAAATAAATCTTTTCCGTTTATAGTTCAATGAATTTCTCTGTGGCCTCTGTGGTTTAACTGCTGTTTTTAGGTTTATCTGAGATTTCATCTTTTCTTTTTCAAAACAAGAGAGAGGAAAAAAATAAAGGCTGAAGCAAGCACGATGCTCGCGCCTGGAGCGATATCGTATTCATATGATATTACAAGACCGGAAATGACAGAAACAACACCTGTCAGGCAGGACAAAACGATCATCGAGAGCAGTCCCCTGGCGAATAAACGCGCGGTTGCCCCTGGTATGACAAGCAGGGCTGATACCAGGATTATGCCGACGATGCGGATGGATATAACTATGGATACTGCAAGTGATATCAGGAAGAGGTTGTTGAGAAGTACGACGCGAACTCCGCTGACCTGCGCCAATTCCTCGTTGTAGGCAGAAATAAAAAGGTCTTTCAGGAAAATCAGTATGAACCCTGATACAAGCACAAAGGTAATGACTGTCAGAATAATATCTGCCTGTGAAATTGCCAGGATGTTTCCGAAGAGGTACCCAAAAAGATCGACATTGTAGGATTTCGAGAGGCTGACGAGGGCCACCCCCAGCGCCATTGAGACGGAATAGAAAATCCCTATCGAGACATCTTCGGATATCCTGCCTTTTCTCCCGGTAGACTCTATGCCGATAGCAACAGCAATTGAATAGACAATTGCAGTCAAAAGAGGGTTTAAGCCAGTAAAAAAGCCTATAGCGACACCTCCGAAGGCTGCGTGGGATATTCCGGCGCCGATAAAGGACATTTTCCTTAAGACAATAAAAACAGAGATCAGTCCTGTTAGCAGGCTCACAAGTATCCCGGCTGTAAAGGCTTTTTGCATGAAAGGAGAGATTAAGACTTCAGGCATTATGGCCTCAATCGCTCACACTTGTCGCAGGAGTCCGTGTGCGTAAGAAGATCGAAGTTCTTCCCGTAAAGCGATGTCATGACTTTATCGTTGAGCGCCCCAAGAGGATTGCCGTGATAGTAAAGATTGATATTGAGGCAGGATATTTCATCAACATACGTTGTAACGGTCCCTATATCGTGAGACACCATAAGTATAGTGAGGTCCATTCTTTTTTGGAGACCTTTAAGCAGATGGTAGAAATCTTCCTGTCCAACAACATCGATGCCTGTACTGGGCTCATCGAGAATAAGTATTTTTGGTTCTCCTGCAAGCGCCCTTGCTATGGATACCCTCTGCTGCTGGCCCCCGGATAGCTGGCTGTAATGCTTGCTTCTGAGGTGTTCTATGCCCATCAGGGACATGCATTCCATCGCCTTTTCCCTGTCTTTCCCTCCCGGCCACCTTAGAAAACCGGCTTTAGTGTATCTTCCCATTAAGACGATATCGAGCGCGCTTGCAGGGAAATTCGGATCAATATTCTGGTGCTGCGGCAGGTATCCGAAAAAGCTTTTTCCGGTTATCAGAGTTTCAGGGGAAGCGCCAAAAATGGACACTGAACCTGAAGTTGGTTTGATAAGGCCAAGGATGACTTTTACCAGTGTGGTTTTGCCGCCGCCATTAGGTCCGACAATACCCAAAAAATGGCCCTCTTCAAGGGATATATTAATATTTTTTAAAATTTCCCTGTCTTTAATCACGAGTGATACGTTTTTTATATCTATTGCAATATTCATTTAAACGCCTTTTCCATGACCGCAAGATTATATCTCATAAGGTCCAGATATGTTTCTCTGCCTTTCTGTCCGCCAAGGTCGTCAAGGATAAGGACCTGTGCGCCCGCCTCTTTCGCTATGACTTCCGCTATCCTGGTGCTGGACTGGGGTTCCGCAAATACCACCCTTGTTTTCAGCCCTTCGATCAGACGCAGTATTTCGCCGATATGCCTGGCGGTGGGTTCCTTGCCGGGACCTTCCTCAATTACCCCTGCTACCCTGAGGCCGTATCTTCTTGAGAAATAGCTCCAGGAGGAATGGAAAGTGATGAATTCCTTTGTCCGGAACGTCCTGACTTTTTCAGAAATTTCCCTGTCCAGGAAAGTGAGTCTGGCAATATAATTAGACGCGTTTTTTTTGTAGTAAGAAGAATTTGACGGATCGGCCTTCGAAAAAGCATCTTCTATCTTTCCTATGATCTTTATGCATATTAACGGGTCAAGCCAGATGTGGGGGTCCACATTGGACAGTGCATGGCCATGAGCATGCTCTTCACCTTTTATTAAAGCTATCCCTTCGGAGCAG
Source organism: uncultured Nitrospira sp. (assembly GCA_963813295.1). GTDB lineage: Bacteria > Nitrospirota > Thermodesulfovibrionia > Thermodesulfovibrionales > UBA6898 > JAOUFP01. Next base: position 82,417 of record CAWEYN010000015.1, on the reverse strand, counting down.
GTCACGGTTATCACATCCCTGGCTGCTGCTGAGACCAGCTTGTCAGCCCAGAATTCGAGCCCGGCGCCTATCTTTATAAATATTTTGGCCTTAGATATCTCCTGTACGGTTTTCGGCGTTGGCTCATAAGTGTGCGGACTTGCGCCTGCCGGCAGAAGGAGAGTCACATCAACCCCGGCCCCTCCGACCTGTCTTGCGAAGTCGGCAAGGGGCGTTATGGTGGCAACCACTTTTATTCTGTCCGCTGAAGCAGGGGCAGCATTAAAGAGCAGCGATACAATGATGAAGAAAAAAAAGGTGTATGCCCTAAGCAGAAAAGATACTGTTATTTTCTGCATACCGCGCATACCCCGAAGAATTCAAGACGGTGCTTCTCTATTTTAAAACCTATCTTTCTGAATATCTTTCTTTCCATTTCCTGCAAGCCGCACTCTTCAATATCCTCGATCTTTCCGCAACTTCGGCATACTATGTGATGCCTGTGGCCTTCCGGCCTGTTAATTTCGTATCTCTTGAAGCCTTCGCCGAGGTCTACGCTGGCAATAAGGCCGAGAGATTCCATAAGCAGGAGGTTCCTGTAGATTGTTGCCAGGTCAGGTTTTTTCAGGGTGATTAAGCTGAGGATCTGTTTTGGACTCAGGGGAGAATTGGCTGATTTGAGAATATCCAGAATAACAATCCTGACACCTGTAAATGATTTTCCGTTATTTCTGAAAAGCATTTTAGTTTCTGATGTCATAAAACGATAGTATCATATTTGCAAATCATTTGCAATTTGCGTTACCTTTTGATTTAACTTTTTAATAACCAGTTGTCTCTGTGGCGGCGAGGAGGCTTCATTTGACAAAGGAGTATCATTTTTGATATAAAATAAAGTTCCTTTGTATTTGAACACAGCAAGTTGTAATATCAAAAATTCCCGGGTAGCTCAGCTGGCAGAGCAGGTGGCTGTTAACCACCCTGTCGGGGGTTCGAATCCCTCCCCGGGAGCCATTTCCTTAGACAAATGGCTTTTACAGTTTATATACTTCGCAGCGAAACAACATTCATGTATTATGTCGGCCATACAGACGATCTTCCCCGGAGAACCGCCCAGCATAACGACTTTTAATATCATGCCTCAAAACATACCAAGCGCAATAAGGGACCCTGGGTCTGCGTTTATACCGAGCAATATGATGATACACGCGCTGCTAGGCAATGAGGCTGGAGAAAGAGATTAGGGCAAAGAAATCAAGACAGTATATTGAATTTCTGATTCGCAGCTGGCAGAGTCCCGAAGGCCTTTGTGCGAAACAGCTTTTTATAGTATAAACGTTTAATCTGAAAGCTAAAACCTCAGCCTTTGCTAACACATTATTATATTTGAATTTTATTCTTTAAATTGTTAAAGTGTTACTACAACTATGATGACGAGTTTTTTCAGAAAAAATGAGATTAAGCAAAAAAATGACATCCTGAGGGGTGTATATGAAGAAAACCTGAGAATCATAGGAAAAGGCCGTGCCCGTATTGCCAGAACAAGGCCTTTTTTTCTCAGAAAAACGTTTCTGACTTTCCTTCTGGCGATGACCGCTTTGTTGCTCCACGGGATATTTTCCAATACCACTTTTCCCCCTGAAAATCAGCTGACCGCAAGCATTATTCCACAAAATGTGCCTGTCCTGCCTGCGAGAGCCCCTGGGGAAGCACTACTGGCCTCCTCGGATTATAAGGCTTTTATCAATAACCAGGGTGTTTCCCTGAGCCGCATGTTCGGGTTGGGCGTAAAAACGATCATGATAGACGCAGGCCACGGAGGAGCTGACTCGGGGACCATCGGGAAAATGGGTACCATGGAAAAAGATATATCTCTCGATATAGCAAAAAGACTGAAAGAGCGTCTGCTAAAGACCGGACATTACCGCGTGCTGATGACAAGGGAAGACGATGTTGCGGTGGCTCTTAACAAAAGGGTTGAAATGGCACAGGCAGCCAGGGCTGACCTGTTTATATCCGTACATCTCAATTATCTTCCTTCCAAGCCCATCAATATTATTGAGACATATTATTTTGGCCCGACTTCTGACGATAAGATACGGAAACTTGCTGAACAGGAAAATGCGGGTTCAGAATACGGGCTTAGTGACTTTAGAGAGATGATAGGAAAGATCGGGGAGACAATGAAGCTTCAGGAATCCAGAGAATTTGCGGCTTCCATACAGAAAAACCTTTTCGCAAACAGCAGTATGCATAACGGCAATGTTTATGACTTTGGCATAAAGAGGGCCCCGTTTGTTGTCCTCCTCGGAGTAGACGTGCCTGCTGTTTTGGCAGAGGTGTCATGTCTCAGCAACGGTCAGGAAGAGAAAGAACTCAGCACAGAGGGCCATCGGGAGAATATAGCGCGTTATCTGGAGGCCGGCATAATGGACTATCTAAATAAAGGAGATTTCAGCCATGAAGCAAAAAGATGAACAGAAGCAGGACAACAGTTTGTTTGTCGGTATTGATCTCGGGACATCGAGGAGCTCAATCTCTGCAGGCAATAGCACCCGTGAATGGATAGAGAGCTATGTAGGCTGGCCAAAGGATTTTATCGCGCAGCAGGTGGTTGGCAAACCCGTGCTTTTTGGTGCTGAGGCGCTTGAAAACAGGCTTTCCCTTGATCTCTGCAGGCCGCTTGAACGAGGGATAATTAAGGCAGGGATCGAAAAGAGCGACGAGGCAGTCAAGGAGATCATCAAATATCTGATCGGACTCGCAAAACCCGGTCCGGACCAGAAGATACACGCTGTGGTTGGAGTGCCTGCAGACTCTCTGAAGGTGAACAAGCTGGCGATCCGGTCGGCTGTCTCTGACAATGTTAATTCCCTCATGGTTGTATCAGAGCCGTTTGCAGTGGCCTATGGCATGAACCTGCTCAATAACGCACTGGTCATAGATATAGGTGCAGGCACAACCGATTTCTGCATTATGCACGGTACCATACCTTCAGAGGAAGACCAGAAGACGATACTGACAGCAGGTGACTATATTGATGAACAGCTCTTCAGTTATCTGAGCGAGAAATATCCCAATTCAAAGTTCAACAAGAACATGGTCCGCCAGTTCAAGGAGCAGTATCAGCTTTGTCAGGGATGTGACTGAAGATATGCAGGTGGTGATTCCTGTTAACGGCAAACCCGTGATGCATGATATCAAAAACGAGATAAGACGCGCCTGCGAAAGCATCCTGCCTGCACTGGTGGAAACGACCACAGAGATGATCGCGCGGTTTGACCCCGAGTTCCAGGTCAGGATCAAAAATAACATCGTGCTTGCAGGCGGAGGAAGCCTCATCAGGGGGATAGCCGAATACCTTCAGGACGCGCTGAAGGAATACGGCACCTGTAAAGTGACCTGTGTTTCTGATCCTCTTTTTGCCGGGTCTGACGGTGCGCTGAAGCTTGCGCAGGACATGCCTGAAAAATACTGGGAACAGCTTTAATCGACAGACAGAAGATTCTGCAGAGGGGAGATTACCATGATTGATGATACCGTACTTGTAGTTGATGCTGATCACGAGACTGAAGAGAAGATTGTTTCAACACTTGAAGCAGAGGGCTATCTTGTCTTTACAGCTTCAGGTCGCGATGTCAGTACAGGAATGGCGGAAAAAATAAGCCCTGCCCTGATTTATCTGAAGCCTGCTGCAAATAGTGTTGAAGGGTTTGAGGTATGCAAGGCAATTCATAATATGGAAAAATACAGGAATGTGCCGATTATATTGCTAACGTCGCTTAAAGGACCGCTGGATTCCAGGTATACCACTTTTTACGGGGTTGTCGATTATCTTAAGCTGCCTCTCAGTTCTGGGGAGCTTATCGAAATGACCGAAAAAATCCTTGGCAGGTCCCATGATCTTGTGGAGTCAGGAGCAGAAGATACAGGGTTAATGGATGAAGAAAGCTTTCTGGCAGAAAAGAGCCCCGATACTATGAACTTAAATGAAATGCCGGAAGAAGAAACTGCGGATGAAGAGGAGATGCCTGTGACTCAGGGGACTGCTGCAGTTGATAAGGAGTTTGCACATTCCGAAGTCGGTCAGCCCAATGAAGATTACAGCTACAGGGATTCTAAAGAGGATTTAAGGGGCGGACTTTTTAATAGAGGCAGGAGAAGAAGACCCAACCAATATAGTCTCTTAAGTCCGGTTGTAGTTGTCACGGCCGTGATAGCGATAGTGGCAGCCGGCTTCCTGAGTTACAAGTTTTTTATCTCTACGCCTGAAGTCAAGGCGCCTGTGGCTGTTATACCTCCCAAGGCTGTTCAGCAGCAGGAGCCCCCTGTTCTTCCACCCCTGGAGCAGCAACTGAAACCTGAACAGCAAAAGCAGGAACAGCCTGTTGCAGAGGCCAAACCAGCTGAAATAAAAGAAGTGTCTAAGGAAGCTCCTGCCCAAAAAACTGCCCCAGCCCCAGCCCCAGCACCAGTGGCTGCAGCTAAACCTGTGACAAAAACAGTTCTATTCTGTTCAACTGGGGGCCTTCAAGAGTGAAAGCGGAGCAGACGCACTTGTGAAGACTTATAAGGGAAAGGGATATGAAGCCTTTACAGACAAGGGAACAACAAAAGATAATGCATCCGTATACAGGGTTTTGATCGGTAAATTTGAAAACAGGAAAGAGGCGTTAAGGCTTTCAGCCCAGATTGAGACTAAAGAGAAGATAAAGACAACCATTTTCAGCGCAGGGCCCAAGTAAAGATATTATATTCTCCCAAGGTTATTTCAGGCCCTGAAATTTAGTATTATGCCGAATATAATGTTGAAAACAGGGGGCATAAGACTTTTATGTTCAGGATATTTTTTATGCTGTTGACTGTTGAAAGCTATTGCTCTTTCTTTCTGCTGTTTAAGATATCTTTTCAAATGCATCCTTCGGCGCACCGCATACCGGGCAGGCCCAGTCCTCAGGCAGCTGCTCAAAAGGGACTCCTTCTTTTGCCTCATCGTATTCATACCCGCAAATTGTGCATCTCCACATCTTGTTAATACCTCCTTGTTTGGAATTAGATCCTGCCTTGTTTTCTTGCTAAAAATACTGCGAAATTATAATGCTGTTTTTCATTCTCTCAGGGCAGCCTGGAGGGGAATCTTTTACCCTATCTCCTCCATTGGTTTACCGCAGCATACAAGAGTACCTGCGCCTGCCTTTGTTACCTCTACTTCGTTTCCGCAGATATTGCATTTGTATTTCTGTCCTTCCTTTGTCATCTCATTTCTCCTTTTTTGGATGCTTACGTTTCAATTATATCCTGTTTATTCTGCATAAGCCAGTCACCCTGTCAGGTTTTTCATTCTGCAAGCGTTATCTCTTTTGTTGCTTCCCAAGAACCGTGGGGGTTGCATCTTTAAATTACGCAGAAGGTGCCTTTTTCAGACATACCCCCTATCCGACTTTTTCAAATGATGTTTTTCCCGCACCGCATACAGGACACTTCCAATCATCCGGAAGATCTGTAAACTTTGTGCCTTCAACCGTCTCCTTGTACAGCCATTTACACATAGCGCACCTCCACAGGTTGAAATCCTCGCGCTCTCCCTCCCGGGCAACGACCTCCCATCCTTTTTCTATCCAGTCCTCGAGTCTCGGAGGATAGTAGCCTGAGAATATTTCCTTGTCTCTGGCATCTTCCATGCTTACAGCAACAGTATATTCGCCTTTTCTGACAGTATATGCCCAGTTGAAATTCTCTTCTGTATCTGCTGTTGTTGCCTTGCCGGTAAAGGTAAAAACATTTCCGTTTCTCTTGAGTTTTGTCCAACTGTGACAGCAGATGAGCACTGAGGTGCAGCCGCATTTACCTCCTTTTATTTCGAGGCCGTCGATCCTGAAGCCACCTGGTATTTTTTCAACTGACATTTCCATAAATCCTCCTGAAATATACTAAGATAGAATAATTATTAACTAAAAACAATTCAAAGTCAAGTAGATTAAAAACAAATAAAAACAGATACTATAAAGACAGACCATAAAATAGAGTTGTAACTGAAATCTCAGATTTTTTAAAAGCAATAAACTGAGGTATTTTATTTATGAGCATAAAACTACAGACCCATCAGGCTAAATGTGCTGAGTAAATGTTATCAGAACATGTGGTTTGACAGGCTTAGCCTGATATGCAGAAGAAGCCGGAGGCGCGTATGTGGGCGATCCCGGAGTGCGTCTGTATCAGTCGAAAGTCGGGTTGACGGCACACATGGAGGAAAAAACGCAGGTAGTGCCTGCAGGGTTATTGTGTGCGTATGATTGAAGAATACAAGGTGTTTATTTTCTTAGGCTTACTCGTCTAGAAGCGCTAAGTTAGCCATTTGCAACTATGATGCGATTTATGGATGCTTACCCACTGTCGGCTACTGCTGCTTGCGGCTTTGTGCTTAAGGCGCCTACTGTTGGCGCTATGGACTGCCGTTTTTCAGGATAACTGCTTCCTATTTCGGCTCGAACGTGAATTTCTGCCCTCCTACGCTTGCTTCAGCCATCAGGCCACCCTTTGGCATCGTAAAAACCGCGACCCCGCTGTCGTAATCGGTCTTTGCCGCGACTCCCACATTTACAGCGACTGCTGAGGCCTGAGCGCTGAATTCATAGTTGCCTTGCTTAAAGTAATCCAGTGTAAATTTGTCCTTGAAAAAGATGATTTCACTGAACCCTTGTCCTCCGATTTGCAGTCCGATCGATGCCTCCACAATGCTTGCATACCCTATGGGGTCGCCTTTCTCATAGACAAATCCCTCGCCATAGGTGCCTCCGACGATATATGCTGCCTTGCCTACAGTGGGGAAAACCGCGTATCCATAAGACTTTTCAAAAAATGCCTTGAGCCCAGGATCTTTATCCATAAACTGCGTGATTGTCATCTTCACTTCATCGGCTTCCTTCTGCTCTTTGTTCGGGTCCCATCCGGCACAGGCTGTGAGACATGTCACGACTGCCATACAAATGATATAAAAAGAGAGTTTGCTTAGTGTTTTCATAATCCCTTCCTTTTTTCTGGAATTTACGAGGACGCCTGTTGAATGCCCAGCCCTTTGAGGCGGGGATGAAAGCAGGCTATCCCAAATAATAATCTTCCTTGCTCGCTAAGCATGCCCGTCCCTTGAGACGGGTGCTTGACTCTTTCATTTTTGACGATACATATTTATTATGCTTTTTTTGTTAAGACATATATCCGATTTCCCTTAAACAATAACATAACGCATCCATAATATTTTAGCTGATGATTTCTGAAATTTAAAGATCTATATGCATTTTAACACGAATAGGCATCTGTCCGTACCAAAGAACAGGCTCTTCATTACATTGTCGATGATGTATGGCCGAGTCTGATATGGTATAGTAAAAAAAGGTCTTTTTGAATGTACATAAGTAATATCTCAGGTAATTTCCTCATAGCTGTGCCGGGACTGGATGACCCGAACTTCGATCATGCGGTTATACTGGTTTGTGAGCACACAAAGGAAGGGGCATTCGGTCTTGTTATCAACAAGATACTTATGAACAGCATAACTCCGCTGCTGCAATCCTTTGGCATGGAAAAGATGCAGCTCGATCTTCCGGTACATTACGGAGGCCCTGTCAGACCTGAGCAGGGATATGTCATCTATTCGCCCTGTAACGAAAAATACAGTTCGATAATCATTGCAGAAAATCTTGCGATGACAGCTTCGAAAGACATCCTCTATGACATAGCATCTGGGAGAGCTCCTGAAAAATTCATTTTTGCACTTGGGTTTGCGGGTTGGGGGGCAAACCAGCTGGAAGAGGAATTGATGATGGGGAGCTGGATTGTTGCACCCGCTGATTTTAATGTTATTTTCAGTCTGCCGGACAGCGAAAAATGGAAAGCTGCTGCCGGCCTTATAGGCATTGACTTTGACAGATATTGCGATCTGAGCGGCAGCGCATAGGCATTGTTAATATTAACCTGAAGAGGGAGGTCTTACTATGAAAGTTGTAGCTTTTAACGGCAGTCCGAGAAAAGAAGGAAATACCTTTCAGTCTATCGGGATCGTGCTTGAAGAGCTTCATAAGGAAGGAATTGAAACTGAAATCGTGCAGCTTGGCAATGCCGACATCAAGGGATGCAGGGCCTGTTTCAAGTGTTTCGAAAAAAAGGACAGGCTTTGCGTCCAGAAGGATGATCTTAATTCATTTGTCGGGAAGATGACAGAGGCCGAAGGCATTATCATCGGCTCTCCTACCTATTTTGCGAACGTCTCTACAGAGGTAAAGGCGCTCATTGACAGGGCAGGTCTTGTTTCCAGGGCCAACGACTTCCTTTTTAAAAGAAAGGTCGGAGCAGCGGTTGTTGCTTGCAGAAGGGCAGGCGGAACAGACGTTTATTCAAGCATCAATTATTTTTTCGGGATCGGCCATATGATTATTCCGGGTTCGAGTTACTGGAACCTTGGATTCGGCAGGACCCCCGGTGAGGTCCTTAAGGATGAGGAAGGTGTGGCAACGTTCAGGGACCTCGGCCAGAATATGGCATGGCTTCTTAAAAAGCTTTACCGCTGAGTCCCGGGAGATTAAAGCCCTAATCTTTCGAACAGTCTCACAATCACCATATTTGAAACCGGCAGTCCTTTGCGGGTGAGCCTGAGAAAATTGTCAGATATCACGAGATATCTGTTATCGATAAGCTCCGCGCATGCCTTGATGAAGTCCGGCCTCATCTTTATTGCCTGTGCCAGGCTTAACCCCTCTGTCTTTCTCAGGCCCAGGAATATGAATTCCTTAAGCGCTTCTTCAGTACTGATTTCGCCTGTTCCAGTCTCGGGGACAATATCATTAGACAGGCTTTCGATATAAGTTTTAATGTCTCCGGTATTTTGTGAACGGACTCCCTGTATGAAGGAGTGAGCGCCTGCCCCTGCCCCGATATATTCACCCCTGTTCCAGTAGTTGAGGTTGTGGAGGCATCTGTAACCTGGCAAGGCAAAGTTGGATATCTCGTATTGTTCATATCCGCGGCTCTTCAGGAAGTCTATCGCATGGTTGTACATATCAAGGACCAGCCCTTCTTCAGGCATCCTGAGAACATTGTCCTTGATGAGCCGCCAAAGAGGGGTCCCTTCCTCAGGAGTGAGTTCATATGAGGAGATATGCGAAGGTGACAGATCGACTGTCTTTGATAGGGTTTCCTCCCATGTTTCCATAGCCTGTCCTGGTATGCCGTACATCAGATCAACAGAGAAGTTTTCAAAGCCTGAGCTTTTAATGAGTCTTAATGCCTCCAGGGCTTCATCAGCGGTATGAATCCTTCCAAGTGTCTTCAGTTCAATGTCATGGAAGGACTGTACGCCGATGCTCATTCTGTTGATGCCTAGAGAGAGGAGGCTTTCTATCTTTGATGTGTTTACTGTCCCCGGGTTTGCCTCGACCGATATCTCGATTTCAGGAGAGAGATCGAAGTTTTCCCTCAGGCAGCCAAATAGCTGCTTAAAACAGTCTTCTGGAAGCAGTGTGGGTGTCCCGCCTCCGATAAAGATGGTCCTCAAAATGTCCGCCGATATTTCTTTTGATCTCCAGTTCCCTGCAGAGGCTTTTGACATATCTGCGGCAAGTCTGCTCATCAAATGGAAGGGAGAGAAAGTCGCAGTACAGGCATTTCCTTACGCAGTACGGTATGTGGATATAGAGGAATTCCGCCATGGTATATTGTATGTGATTGCTATGGATTATTGAAAATTATCACGCCTCCAGTTTCTCATTGCTAATATTTTTGCATCTGCAATGGTTTATGATAGACCCATGGACCTTGATGAACTGATAAAGATTATGTCCGCCTTGCGCGGTGAAAAGGGCTGCCCGTGGGACAAGGAGCAGACAATGGAGTCTCTCAAGCCCTTTATTGTTGAAGAAGCGTATGAAGTTCTTGAGGCTATTGACGAGAAGAATCCAGAGGATGTGAAGGAGGAGCTTGGCGATCTGCTGTTCCAGATCGTATTCCAGTGCCAGATAGCAAAGGAAAAGGGCGATTTTGATATGGCTGATGTTATCGAAAAGATCGGCAGGAAGATGATAGCGAGGCATCCCCATGTGTTTGGCGAAGCGGATTACAAGACCTCGGCAGAAGTTCTCGTGCACTGGGAGGCCCAGAAAAAGCGTGAGGGAAAGCAGCGCGAATCCCTCCTTGAAGGAGTGCCCAAGACACTGCCGTCTTTGCTCCGCGCCCACAGGCTCCAGGACAGGGCAGCACGGGTCGGCTTTGACTGGGATAAGATCGGGGACGTGATGAAAAAACTCGATGAAGAGATCGGGGAATTCAAAGAGGCGATGGAAAAAAAGAATGAGGATGCGATAGAGGAGGAACTCGGCGATGTCCTTTTCATGCTCGTCAACATATCCAGGTTCATCGGCGTAAATCCGGAAGACGCGCTCAGAAAGACGATCAGTAAGTTCATATCGCGCTTCAGGTATATAGAGATGGCTGCTGCTGACTCAGGCAGGACACTGTCGGACATGACACTGGCAGAGATGGACGCGCTTTGGGATGAGGCGAAAAAAAAGAAGAAATAACTCTTAATTGCCCTAATATGGAATTGAAGCATGGAATTGAAATGATGAATAACTTGCAACGTATTTCCCACCTCAAACTTCCCTCGTTTCCTTTCCGCCTTAAGGTTGCTGGAAAGTTATGGATGATATCGGATTATTGACAATGAAACAGTCTCTTTATTATTATCATAGCCTGTGAAGAAAATCCTGATTCTGAAAGACATTAAAGCAGATGCTGATAAAAAAGGAGGCATTCTTACCCGGGCCTCTTTTAGAATAATTACTGCGAATTCAAACAAAGAAGTCCTGGAGATGCATAAGCAGGAAAACTTCGAACTGATAATTACGAAACTTAAGTCTCCAGGTTTAGATGGTGATGATTTATGCTCCTTAATCAGAAAAGACGAGAAACTCTGTAAAGTCTCTGTAATTATAGTATGCGACAATAATAAGACTGATGTTGACAGAAGCTCCAACTGCGGGGCCAATGCAGTTTTGACAACGCCTGTATCACCTGATGTGCTGTCCAATCTGGTGTTTAATCTGCTTAATATCCCCGCGAGGGAGTCCTACAGAGTTCTCATAAATGTGCAGGTCAATGGCAAACATGGCAATAAATCATTTTTGTGCAGTTCAGTAAATATTAGTTGTTCAGGTCTTTTGATTGAAACTGGCAAAAAACTTGACCTGGGAGACAATGTGTCGTGCTCATTCTTTCTTCGAGGCGTGAAGAAAATGACTTTAAACGGAACAATTGTGAGGGGCAATACCAAGGTTGATATAAATCAATATGGTATCAAATTTGACCACATCAATCTTGAAGACAGGACCTCTATCGAAGCCTTTATCCAGTCGAAGTCCAGACTTGTGGTTTAACTTGAAATTCTCTTTTTTTTGCCGTTATGCTGCTTTTGTCTTCCCTGCAGAGCCGAATTCATGGGCATTAAATCTGTAGAACAAACCCGAACTCCAGAAAAAATATAATATCCGGTACAGCAAATAGTCTGAGGAAAGCATATTATCCTGATCAAGAGACTTGTTGAGAAGTCTGTGCGAAATCTTCTGCCGTACATATTGTCATTCAAATACAAATATTACAGAAGCTGCTTTTTGTTGTTTTTCCGCTTCAACACCTATCTATAATCTTTAAATTATCCTATGATTTAAAGTAGAATAATATTTTTAATACCTGAGAGGTGGAGATTATGGGACATATCAAAGGCCTGAAATGCAGAGAATGCGGAAGGGAATACCCTATTGAACCTATATATGTATGCGAATTCTGTTTCGGCCCCCTTGAAGTTGCTTATGATTATAAGAGCATAGCCAGGGCTTTAAGCAGGGAAAAGATAGAGCAGCGTCCGCAGAACCTCTGGCGCTACCGGGAGCTTCTCCCGATCGACGGCGACCCGCAGGTGGGGCTGAATTCAGGTTATACGCCGCTTATCAAGGCAGACAACCTCGCGAGGGTGCTGGGTATTGATGAGCTATATATAAAAGACGATACTGTTGTGCATCCGACTCTTTCGTTTAAGGACAGGGTCGTCTCGATAGCGCTGACAAAGGCAAAGGAATTCGGTTTTGATACCGTAGCCTGCGCCTCTACAGGCAACCTCGCACATTCTGTTTCTGCAAACGGAGCAAGGGCCGGATTCAAAAGGTTCATCTTTATCCCGGCGTCCCTTGAGGCCAGCAAGATAGTTGCTTCGCTTGTATATGAGCCGAACCTTATAGCTGTTGACGGCAACTATGACGAAGTCAACAGGCTCTGCAGCGAGGTGGCGAACAAATACCGCTGGGCCTTTGTGAACATAAATATACGGCCCTTTTATGCTGAGGGCTCAAAGACGATCGGCTATGAAATTGTGGAACAGCTTGGATGGAAGGCTCCGGACAACATTGTGGTGCCCTGCGCCAGCGGCTCTTTGCTTACAAAGGTATGGAAGAGCTTTAAGGAGTTCAGGGAGATAGGCCTGCTGAAGGAACTTAACACAAAGGTGTTTGCAGCTCAGGCAACAGGATGTTCACCGATTATCACTGCAATAAAACAGGGCACTGACATTATCAGACCGGTGAAACCCGATACAATAGCTAAGTCCCTTGCTATCGGCAATCCTGCTGACGGCTTTTATGCAACGCAGGTCATAAGGGACACAGGAGGCTATGGCGCGGATGTCTCTGACTCGGAGATCATAGACGCCATTAAACTGCTTGCCAGAACAGAAGGCGTCTTTGCAGAGACAGCAGGCGGCGTCACCCTGGCGAGCACGAGGAAACTCATTGAGACAGGCAGGATCAAGAGGGAAGGGGTCACTGTGATATGCATAACAGGCAATGGACTTAAGACCCAGGAGGCATTGCAGGGGCATGTTGTCTTACCCCATTATATCAAGCCGAGTCTGGCCTCTTTTGAAGAGGTCCTGGCTAAGATACAGAAATGATTATACATTGCAAGGAGGAAGATACATGGCAGTAAAGGTAAGAATCCCGACTCCGTTACAGAGGCTTACCCAGGGACAGGAAGAGGTTGAAGGGGCCCCTGGCACGATCATTTCACTTGTGAATGAACTCGACAGTAAGTACCCCGGGATAGCCGAGAGGATCTCGGAGAACAACAAGATAAGAAGGTTTGTAAATATCTATCTCAATGACGAGGACATACGGTTCCTAAACGCAGAGGAGACCGCTGTAAAGGATGGAGATGAAGTTTCGATTGTGCCTGCGATCGCAGGTGGAAGCAATCAGGAGGATTTATGAAAAAGAGGGTCAAGCTGACGTTTCCGCAGAATCTGATCAAGGAGCCGGTTATTTTCACAATGGCAAGGCAGTTCAATGTTGTGCCGAATATCAGGAGGGCGCGGGTCACTGAAACAGTCGGGGAAATGGTCCTTGAACTTGAGGGGTCTGAGGAAGATCTTGAAAAAGGGATACAGTGGCTGAGGGAAAAAGGCATTGACATTGAGCTTGTGGAAGGCGATATCATAGAGTAGGTTTTGGTAAATTAGGTGGGTAGTCTGTAGGTGTTTAGGTGGATAGGGAGAAAAGCGTTGATTCGTTCTTTGTGCAGTCCTAACAGACTAACAGTCTAAACAACCTGGGTAGTTACAGTTTTTGAACAAGAAAAAAGGTATAAAGGAAAATATATGAAGTATGTGGTGATTGTAGGAGACGGCATGGCTGACATGCCGCTGGCTGAACTGGGTGGCAAGACCCCGCTTCAGAAGGCCCGTACCCCCAACATGGATAAGCTTGCCAGGGAAGGCCGGCCCGGAAGGGTGAGGACTGTCCCCGAGGGCATGCCGCCCGGCTCTGATGTAGCAAACCTCAGCATCCTCGGCTACGATCCCCGTGAGTATTATTCAGGCAGGGCCCCTCTGGAGGCTGCAAGTATCGGCATAGAGCTTGATGCTGACGATGTTGCCTACAGATGCAATCTTGTCACCCTGAAGTATAACAGGGAGAAGACCAGGGCCATTATGGAGGATTACAGCAGCGGCCATATCACAACTGAAGAGGCCAGGGAGCTCATTATGGAGATCGACAGGTCGCTTGGGTCTGAGAAGATCAGATTTTATCCCGGCATAAGCTACAGACACCTCATGGTATGGGCTGACGGCAGTGTGGATATTGAATGCGTGCCGCCCCATGATATCCTCGGGAAGGACATTATTGATTACCTGCCGGTCGGAGACGGCGAGCAGATCATTCGTGATATAATGCAGGATTCTGTCGGCATCCTTGACAGACATCCCGTTAACCTCAACAGGATAAAAGACGGGAAAAACCCTGGAAACAGCGTCTGGCTCTGGGGGCAAGGCAGAAGGCCGAAGATGCCGACCTTCTGTGAAAAATATGCGATTAAGGGGGCCCTTGTCTCAGCGGTAGATCTGACAAAAGGTCTTGGCATATACGCCGGCTTCGAGATCCTGTCAGTTCCCGGGATCACCGGCTGGATTGATACTAACTATAAAGGAAAGGCCGATGCAACGATAGATGCCTTGAAAAGAGTGGACTTTGTTTACCTGCACGTAGAGTCTCCTGACGAGGCAGGACATTCCGGCAGCTATCAGCACAAGATAAAGGCTATAGAGGACTTCGACGAATTTGTCGTAGGCAATGTGATGAACGGCATGAAAGCCTTTGATGAATACAGGATATTGCTCTTGCCTGACCATCCAACTCCGGTAGCCTTGAGGACCCATACTGCTGAGCCGGTCCCTTTTGTCCTGTTCGACAACAGCGTCAAAAGGGAGAACAAAGACGTTGCGTATGATGAATCGATTACTGAAAGAAATGACATACTGGTCTTTGAAGAAGGCTACAAACTGATGGATTATTTTATTAAAGGATTATAGAGTCATGTGGAGGTCAAATTGGCACTGATTGTTCAAAAATACGGAGGCACATCTGTTGGGAATGTTGAGAGGATAAAGGCTGTCGCAGAACGTGTTGCAAAGACGATCAAAAATGGCAATCAGGTTGTCGTTGTTGTCTCTGCGATGTCCGGTGAAACAGACAAGCTGATAGGCCTTGCGCATCAGATATCCCCGACCCCCAATGAAAGGGAGATGGACATGCTCCTTTCCTCAGGCGAGAGGGTGACCAGCGCACTGACCGCGATGGCGATCGAGGCGCTGGGTCACAAGGCCCGCTCTTTTACCGGCAGACAGGCTGGGATCATCACCGATACCGTGCATACAAAGGCGAGGATCGAAAAGATCTCCGGAGAGAGGATAAAAAAGGCCCTCGGAGACGGCTATGCGGTTGTTATCGCCGGCTTTCAGGGTGTGACAGAAGGTGAGTCGGATGTGACCACCCTCGGGAGGGGAGGCTCTGACCTTTCGGCTGTCGCTGTAGCAGCTGCAGTCAATGCTGATCTCTGTGAGATATACACTGATGTAGACGGCGTATATACTACTGATCCGAATATTGTTCCGGAGGCAAGGAAACTTGAAAAGATCTCTTATGAGGAGATGCTGGAACTTGCCAGCCTCGGGGCAAAGGTCCTGCAGACGCGTTCAGTTGAATTTGCGAAAAAATATAAGGTCCCTGTTGTTGTCAGGTCGAGTTTTAATGATAATCCGGGAACACTTGTTGTTGAGGAGGATGAGGATATGGAGAATGTTGTTGTATCTGGAATTGCCTATGATAAAAACCAGGCAAAGATCACATTGGTGAATGTTCCTGACAAACCGGGGATTGCAGCCAGACTTTTTGAAACTATAGCAAACGCTAATGTTGTTGTTGATATGATTGTCCAGAACATCAGCAGCGACGGCAAATTTGCCGATATTTCCTTTACTGTACCCAAGACAGAAATGAAAAAGGCTCTTGAGGTTTCCGAAAAGATCGCGAAGGAACTCGGAACAGAGCGGGTCGACAAGAGAGATGACATAAGCAAGGTCTCGATCATCGGTGTCGGTATGAGGTCCCACTCAGGCATTGCCGCCAAGATGTTCCAGGTGCTGGCAGGCCATAACATCAATATTATGATGATCAGCACCTCAGAGATAAAGGTCTCCTGTGTGATAGATCTGAAGTTTACAGAGCTTGCCGTCAGGGTCCTTCACGAGGCCTTTGGTCTTGCCATATAAGATGCGGCAAACTGGATAGAATGGAAATATGAGAAAAATCGAGATATACGATACAACCTTAAGGGACGGCGCCCAATCTGAGGACATCTCTTTTTCTGTCGAGGACAAGCTCAGGATCACGGAAAAACTCGATGAACTGGGAGTGCATTATATCGAGGGCGGATGGCCTGGTTCAAACCCCCGGGACATTGAGTATTTCAAAAAGGTCAAAAAGCTGCGGCTGAAAAATTCCGTGCTGGTCGCCTTCGGCAGCACGCACAGGCCAAAGAAAAAGCCTGCGAAGGATGAGACCCTGAAGGCACTGCTCGAAGCAAAAACTCCTGTAATAACCATATTCGGCAAGACATGGGATTTCCATGTAAAAGAGGCCCTGAAGATTTCTGAAGAAGAGAACCTCGACATTATACATGATTCTGTCGCCTACCTGAAGAAGCATGTTGATAAGGTCTTTTTTGACGCAGAGCATTTCTTCGACGGTTATGTAAATAATCCCGGATATGCGCTGAAGTGTCTTTCCGCTGCCCAGGATGCAGGAGCCGACTATCTCGTGCTTTGCGATACAAACGGCGGAACTATCACTGCGGTGCTGCGCGAGACGGTCAGGAAGGTCGTGAAGGATTTTAATACACCCGTAGGCATCCATGTGCATAATGACATAGACTGCGCGGTCGCGAATTCCATAATTGCTGTTGAGTGCGGTTCTTCACAGGTGCAGGGAACTATCAACGGTCTTGGCGAGAGGTGCGGAAATGCCAATCTTATCTCGATCATACCGAACCTGCAGTTGAAACTCGGGATGAAATGTATTGCTGAGGAACAGATGAAGAAACTGAGGGATGTATCCAGGTTCGTCAATGAAATAGCCAACCTGAGACATTTCAAGCGGCAGCCCTATACCGGCGACAGCGCATTTGCCCATAAGGCTGGAATACATGTCAGCGCGATACGAAAACGTCCCGAGACGTATGAACATATCAGGCCGGAAATGGTAGGGAACTCTCAGCGCGTTTTGATTTCGGACCTTGCAGGCAGAAGCAATATCCTGAGAAAGGCAGAGGAATTCGGGATAAAGCTGACGAGTGATTCAGCACAGCTTCAGGATATCGTGACAAGCCTCAAGGACCTTGAAAACCAGGGGTTTCAGTTTGAGGGCGCTGAGGCTTCGTTCGAGATCCTTATGAAAAAGGCGCTTGGTCTTCATAAGAAATTTTTTGACCTCATGGGGTTCAGGGTCATTATAGAGAAGAGAAAAGAGGGCGAAGAACCCCTGAGCGAGGCGACGCTTATGCTGAAGGTCAGCGGCCATATAGAACATACTGCCGCGACAGGAAATGGTCCTGTAAATGCACTCGACAATGCCCTGAGAAAGGCCCTTGAAAAGTTCTACCCGCAACTGAAAGATGTAAAACTCCTTGATTACAAGGTCCGTGTCCTGACAGCCGGAAAGGGGACGACCGCAAAGGTGCGGGTGCTAATTGAATCCGGAGACAGGGAAAAACGCTGGGGGACCGTCGGGGTCTCTGAAAATATCATAGAGGCTTCCTACCAGGCGCTGGTCGACGGCATTGATTACAAGCTGCTGCAGGAAGAAAGCAAGTAACCTCAGTTTCTGTCAGTATCCTATCCCGTATTATTCAGGCTTAATTTTATAATTCGCCCCTGTCTTTATTGGTTTTTCATCTGACTGCAGTAATAATTTGCATGCCTTCATGCAGTCAAAAAACTGCATGAGAGACTCTAACCTATTGATAATCAATATAAAATAATCTGGCACGCGAAATGCTTTTATAGAATTAGAATTTCAAATTAATCCATAAGGAGGATAAGAAGATGAAAGTATTAGTCGCATATGACGGAACATTGCAGGCAAAGGATGCACTGAAGTATGGAGTAGAGAAGGTAAAGGAGAACGGCGGCGAGGTCGTGGCCCTCCATGTATTTAACAGCAACATGTTTGTAGATTACGATGTATTTGGCGCGGAAGAGACAGGCAGGGCGGAATCGATGAGGTTTGCTGCAGAGGCCAAAAAAATATTGGGAGAAACAGGCAAAGGCTTGCAGACACGCGTAATATTCGCTGAAGGCAACCCTGAAGAGGAGACCATAAACTATGCCAGGGAAAACAATGTGGACCTGCTTCTTTGCTCGCCCCGCTATAAGTCGATAATCAGGAGCTTCAAGAAGCTGTTGGACACACAGGGCAAGAAGGTGCAGGAAGATACGATCTATGATACAGCAGAAAAGCCGAGGCTGTCGGTTGTATCACAGCGCTAAGCGCTGAGAGCGGGCTGTGTATTGTATGTCCCTTTCCCGATAACTAATTCTTAAAAAGAGAAGTTATCGGGGAGGGAAGGATATGTACTTCAATAAAGTGAATGTAACTAAAGAAGAGGCTGGTGGACAATGATGGAATATTCTGTAACAATGCAATGGAAATATATTATGGCAGTCCTGCAGATGTTTTTCGGGGCCTCCCTGCTGCTGACCTGTTATGCGGGCAAATGCTCTGCCCTTCGTGCACTTGTGCGTAGCATTGAACCGTATTTCTACAGCTTTTCTCCCGTTGCTTTGCTCTTCTATATACTGTATAAAGTGTCTTTTATGTACTGAGTCGTTTATTTGAACTTCCTCATGTCTATTTCCCAGTATTTCTTAAGCTTTTCTTCTGCTGCTCTGGTCCGTTTCGTCATAATTTTCTCCTCGGCCAGAGTCCATTTTTTAATGATACTTTTCCAAAGGAGTAAGGAAAAATCCGGAAACATCAACAGCATAATGAAAAGGGTCTGCACTATCAGGGCTGCGCTGCAATTCTCTGTTACTTGAGGTCCCATGCCTGCTCCCCCAATTCTTTATCAAGATTATTTTTCTGCTGGAGAAATGACACAGATACTCCTTCTTCTGCAAATGCTATAGCTACCATGATCTCTTCAAACATCTTCATGAATCCTTTCATAATATCCTCCAGAGTCAAGGTATTTGTTTCTATAATTAAAGAAAGCAATACCTATGCCATGGACAAACATATTGAAAACAAAGGAAATATTGCAAAAATAAATATATGGTGCAATAATATGATGCCCTTATAAGAGGGCTTGTCTGCGGTATGGCTTGATTTAGATAGTGAAATAAAAAAATGCAGTGAAACAATATGATGCTGTAAGATGGGTTGCAGTAATTATTTGCAGTGTCTTGTGCAGTTAGATTACTGCATGACATAATATAACATCTTGATATTAAATAAAATATTAATTGGCATAGAGAATGCAATGAATAATATAAAATAAGAATGGGGAGGTTACATAATGAAAATCCTTGTAGCATATGACGGATCAATTAACTCTAAGCTTGCCTTAAAATATGGTCTCAGGAAAACAAGGGAGGATGGCGGAAGCCTTGCTGCCCTTCATGTATTCAACAGCAACATGTTTATTGATTATGGTGCGGGACCAAATGCAGAGGCGCTGGCAAGAAAAGAATCATCCGGATACGTTGAAGATGCAAAAGGGATTATAGCTGATTCCGGGGCTGATGAATATGCAAAGTTATTTACCGCAGAAGGAAATCCAGAGGAAGAAACAATAAGATTTGCCAGGACCGAAAGGATGGACCTTATCATAGTTCCGCCGCTCTATAAGGCGGTAGTGAAAAAAGCACCCTGCCCGGTTTCCATAATACCCGGTAATATTTTGCTTCCGGTTGATAATACGGACAGTTACCTGACAATCCTTGACAAAGTAGCAAAGGAAGCAACAGAGACCGCATCGAAGGTTATAGTCCTCGGAATAGTCCCGATACACCTGTACAGCAGAGGGGAGAAAAAGGAGATAGAGAGGATAAGAAAGGAGACGGAAACAGCTGTAAAAAAGGTCAAAAAGCTGCTGAGCAATAGTGGAATAGATACAAAGGAGATTATGCGGTCCGGCTATCCTGACGTGGAGATCGTCAAGGTTGCCGATGAATACCCTGTCACTATGATCATGGTTTCTGAAAGTGGCGACACGCCATCGGAGTTGGGTAAGGCGGCGAACATCATTATTGATGATTCTGAAAACCTCAAAAAACCTGTTTTTCTTGTGACCCCGGAAAATACAGTTTAATTTTTCAAGCTGCGGTTGTAACAACTTAACCTTACGAACATCGTACGTCTGGGTTCAGTTTTGTTTGTTAAATGGATAGCGAGCGATATTCCCCGTGGTTTTGCCGCGGATTAGCGAGCGAATATAATGAAAAATACACCTTGCATTGAGATTCCCTGCGGTCTTGCCGGAGGAAGTCTTCAATGTAAGCAGAAGCAAACACAGCTAATGGAAATCAGCGGGCGTTGTTTCAGCCACAACATCGCAACTAGCGGGGACTGACATGACTCGAGATTCTGGATTGAAAGAAAAGAATACCTGATATATCAGGAGTCTCCTGATATATCAGAAGGCATCACATTGTACAAGCATCCTTCCCCATCGTAGTCTTCGCTGAAATTTCATTGATTTCAAAGTCTTAGTGAACCCTTTCTTTCAACACATACCTGGCACACATTCTGCTTCTAAACACAAGCATATTCCCTTTTGATGCGATAGTCTATAAAAAAAAGCCTTAACACAAATGAATGGAGGTGGTATGTTTTAGAAGTAAGGGGCATAACCGTCTTTATTTCCAGACTTAAGAAAGATTGGGCTGCAGATATTGAGGCTTATGACAAAGGCCATGAACATATGCTCATGTTTGCAGATGCGCTGACAGACGGTATCGTGAAACAGTTCCCGAAGAAATTTAAGAAATAGCGGGGGATCTCCGGTCAGTCGATTTAAATTATCCGGACAGATCTTATAAAAAGGAGGCAAAAATCATGGACTTGAAATTGACCAATCTGGAGGCTGTCGCGGTCTTGACCGCACTGCAGCATTACCAGAAAGAAGTAGAAAAAATGGGGGATGAAAAAGGCGTTCAGATCGAGAAAAAAACATTAAAGGGCCTTATCAGCAGGCTTGAGTCAATGCCCGCGGGTGAAGTTCAGTAGGCCATGTCCGGGTCATTGCCGAAGAATAGAGGAGGCACATAGCATGAAGATAGCTATCCCCGGATCTTTGACATTGGAACACAGGGAACTGCATGGAGAACTTATTCGAATTATTGATGAGGGAGGCAAGACGGGTGCAGCAGCAAAGGCTGTCGCCAGCATCCTCCACCCGCATTTTATAAAAGAGGAGGAGTATGCTCTTCCCCCTCTCGGACTTCTTGCCTCTTTCGGAAAGGGGAAGGTCTCTGCAAAGATGGCAAGGTGTGCTCGTGATGACGGAGAAGTTGAAAAAGGATCTGAATAAAATGATCGATTTGGCAGCGAAGAGGTAATTGCTGAATTTCAAGATGAGAGAGCTTAAGCTCTCGATTTTAATAGGAGGAAGCCATGAAAACAATGTCTGAAGTGCTTGTCATAAGCGCGGTAGTAGTCCTGCTGCTTGCAGGATGCGCGAGTCTACAGCCACAGGTCACCGTGACTGAGAAAGAGAGCGAAAAGGTCGTGGAGTTGAAAGCAGAGAGCTTCAAATTCGAGCCCAACAATATAAGGGTCTTTGAGGGAGCTATGATCATTTTCCGCATCGAAAACAGTTCTGGTTCGGACCACAACTTTACAATCATAAACCCACAGAAGCAGATCCTAAAGGAGGTTGCTCTTCCGTCTAAGAAAGCGGTAGATATCAACGTCTCCTTTGCAGACCCCGGAGTCTACGAGTTCTACTGCGACAAGCCACTTCATTCATCATTTGGCATGAAGGGACAGGTTGAAGTGGTAAAGAGAGGCCCCGACCCTTCAAAATAGGGCCTTTCGAAAAAAAATAATCTGTGCTCATATTTCCTCTTAAGATTCATGGTTGCAAGCTCTCATTAGTTGTGGGCGGTCGCAAGACTTTAATCCCCCAATGTTTGGTGTGGAACCGATGCTTGCAATATATTGGATGAATTGTTCCTGACTAGGCCGACCCTTTCAAGAGCTTCTCAGAGGTTTTTTCGGGGGGCTTCAATTCAAAAATTATGTAAGAATACGTAATTAAATGGATAGCGAGGGATATTCCCCGTGGTCTTGCCACGGGGTCAGGGAACGAATAAAATGAAAAAGTTTACCTTACATTGAGATTCCCGGCGGTCTTGCCGGAGGGAGTCTTCAATTATAATTGACATGCCCGGTGTTCAGTCTTAAGATATTAAAAATTAACTTTATAAGTATGGAAATGCGAAGAGAAGAAAAGTGGTTAAGTCGTCAGCTGAGATATAAGGAAAGGAGACTGAGAAAGGATTTTTTGCTGTTATAGCAAGGATGTAAAAATCAAAAACTTCCTACTGGAGGTGTAAAAATGCAAACAAAAGCTGTAAGAAGAGTATTCTTATTATTAATTGTCCTGCTATCTATGAGTTTGATGGTTGGGTGTGCGGGCATGAAGAAAGCAACGCCCGAGAGATTGCCCGGATATTTGTACTATCCGGCTGCTTTAGTGGATGCTGACGTGGCGCTGACTGAAGCCCGCGCAGCAGGCAAAGACAAGGAATGTCCGGCAGAATATAATGCAGCAAAAGACATGGTAGACAAGGCCTATGAGATCTACATGTCATGCCGTGACAAGGAGGCCATTGACATGGCCCAGGACGGCAATTGCCAAAATCAAGGCCCTTTGTCCGCCCAAGCCTGTTGCAGAGGTAAAACCTGAACCCAAACCTGAGCCTGTACCAACACCGGCGCCAGAGCCTACTCCGCCTCCACCGCCTCCGGCTGCCGAGCCTGTGAAGATAGTCCTTGAGGACATACACTTTGACTTTGACAAGGCCACTCTTACGAAAGCAGCAAAGAGAAATTCTGGCCAGGGACATAGAGACCCTGAAAGAAAATCCGGGCATTAAAGTCCAGATAGAGGGACATACCTGCGCGCATGGCACTGAAGACTACAATATGGCGCTTGGAGAAAGAAGGGCAAATGCGGTCAAAGAGTATCTCGTAAACCAGGGTATTGCGGCAGAGAGGATGACAAGTAATAAGTTATGGCGAGACACGACTCGCGATGCCGGAGACACCGACACCGAAAAACAAACAGTCAAAGGAAGCAAAGACAAACAGACGTGTACACTTTGAGGTAATCGTAAAATAATTTCAGCAAGGAAACAGAAATCTCTGGCCGTTTTTACGGCCAGAGATTTTCTCCGTTTCACATGGAAAATAGCGCTCATGTGATTTCTTTCACATAAAGCTCTCCTGGTGATATAATAGCGTATAAGATGTACATTTATGAACTTATGAAAATAAACGTATTCATTGCAATACTTTTTCTGGTCGTTTCCTGCGCTCCTCAGAAAGAGATAGTGTTTGTACCTGAGATACTTCCTCCTGTTCCTGCGCCTGTGCAAAGCCCCCGCCGGAAATAACTCCTTTAGTAAAGTACAAATCTTTTTTGCAGTGTGATGAAAAAAAGGATTTTTTTAACTCCAGCGGCATCGAGGTGTTGCCTTTCATGCGGGTGATTTTTTTTGATATTGATGGAGACGGCGTCAATGAGATGATAGCAGGGAGCAAGGACGGTTCTCTCCGTCTATACAGAAATTCGGGTTCCCGCGATGTACCGCACTGGGGACTTGAGGCACACTACTTCGATGGTGTCAGTGCAGGAGTTTTTTCCGCGCCTGCAGCAGGAGACATCGATGGCGACGGGAAGCCCGAGATACTGGTAGGGACCGGAGGTTTTTCGAAGGATTCCGGCAAGGTCATTTGCTATAAGAATGAAGGGACCCCCATAAGGCCGGTTTGGAAAAGAATGGACCTGCCTGAAATAAGTGTGGGCAATGATGCTACCCCCGCGCTCTTTGATGTTGACAATGACGGCAGGGCTGATCTTATCGTCGGCAACTCAACCGGGAACCTTTTTTTATTCAGGGCCAGACGCACTGAAAAGGGCATTGCCTTTGTGAAAGACACAGCCTACTTTAAAGGCGTTCAACTCGGTATGTATGTTGTGCCTGCGGTGACGGCTTATCAGAACAAAATATTGATCATAGCAGGCAACAGCATGGGAAAGCTCTATGTTCTTGAAAGAGGGTATGAGAGCAGGTCTTCATGGCATAAGAGCGCATTGTCTTTATCCTTGAGCAGTTTTGCCTCTCCGGCCTTCATTAACAGCGATCAGCCCGGGGTAATGGATATGGTGATCTCAGACGGAAACGGTCAGCTCTATTATTACAGGAACAGTGGAAATGATTACAGGGACTGGAACAAGAAAGATGATTTTTTCAGCGTGAGAATCCTCACAGGGCCTGTATCCGCGCCTGTTATTACCGAACTCAACGGCAGTGCTTTTATGGTTGTAGGGAATATCAAAGGTGAAATCAGGCTGTTTGTCAATGAACTGTCCCCAGCAGGACAGCCCTGGGTTGAGAGGCAGGGTTTTTTCAGCAATATTAAACTTCCGGGTTTTGCGCGCGGTATATTAACAGAATGGGATGGCAGTTCTCTGCTTATCACCGGGCAGCAGGATGGGATAATCAGGGCTTTCCGGAACAACGGCAGTCCTGAGAAGCCTGTGTGGTCAGAGAGAAAAGATTTTTTCAGGGGTATTCCAAAGATCATGCACGCTGCCCCGGCTGTTTTTGATATTGACGGTGACGGGAAATGGGAATTGATCGTGGGAGGATCCGACGGCTATGTCAAAGGGTTCAGGTATGAGACCGGACAAGACGGTAATCCCATATGGCAGAGGATAGAAAAATTATTTGATTATGCAAAAGTAGACGGATATGCGTCTCCATCACTGGCAAGGGAAGAAGGCAAAACCTATCTCTTTGTCGGGCGGCAGGACGGAAAAATAAGTATCTTTACTGCCAATCCGGAGTATTGGAACACCCCGGTTTTTTATCCGGATGATTGTATCGAGGGGGTACAGGTAAACAACCACAGTTGCCCGGCCGCATTTGAGAGGATGGGTTTTATCGAGCTTTCTGTCGGTGACTATAACGGTAATTTGAAACATTTCGCATGCCGCAGGGAAGAGAAAGAGATAAAAGGCGATTGATTTATCGACCTCGTTTTCTTTTCGTATAATAAAAAAAACATGCCTTGCATTGAGATTTCCTGCGGTCTTGCCTGAGGGAGTCTTCAATTTCAAAACACTATGCATTTGAAATTCACTTTAAGTACCTGGTGGCCGTGGTATAATCAATCAGATTCGTAACTCTATAGGGAGTCAGGCAATGGAAAAGGTCATAGTTTATAGTTCTCCGCAGTGACATGATTGTCATGCACTGAAAGATTTTCTTTCAGCAAGAGGCATAGCGTTTATCGATAAGAATGTTGCTGATGACAAGTCAGCAAGAGAAGAACTTGCTGAGAAATATGGCAGAATGGCCACTCCGACGCTTGTGATAGGAGATAAAATGTTTTTGGGTTTCAGAGACAACAGGGAAGCGATAGAAAGGCTGCTGGATGGTTATAGCAGGAGGCACGGATGCCTGAAGATGTTTCTCCTTCAGGAAGCAAGATTGTCCTGCCGCTCACCGGCATGTCCTGTGCGTCCTGTGCGGCCCGCATCCAGGAGGGTCTTTCAGGGCTCAGGGGTGTCAAAAGCGCTTCTGTTAATTTTGCTGCAGAGAAGGCCACAATCTTTTATGATAAAGCGCTCGTGTCTGTGGACGACTTTATCCATGCTGATTAAAGATCAGGGATATGATGTATCAATCTCAAAGATAGTGCTGCCAATAAAGGGAATGTCCTGCGCCTCCTGTGTTGCCAATGTGCAGGAGGCCCTGAGTTCCCTCCCCGGCGTAGTATCCGCTTCAGTGAATTTTGCAACAGAAAAGGCGACGGTCGAATATTTCCCTGCGCAGGCCGGGATAAGAGATTTCAGAAATGTTATCAGCGAGGCCGGCTATGAACTCGTTGAGGCAGAGAAGGGTGAGGATATTGTTGAGAAGGAACAGAGAGAGAGGGAGGCTGCGTACCTTGGCCTGAAGCGAAAGGTCATCACCGGCGCGATTTTAACAGTCCCTATTTTCATGCTCATGCAATGGAATACCATAGGCCTTTCAAGGCTGATCGCGCTTCAGCAGCAGACGATCTTTCTCCTCCAGCTCATTATCGCGACACCTGTTCAGTTCTGGATAGGCAGGCATTTTTATACAGGCGCAGTTGCTGCTGCGAGACACAGGACAACTAATATGAATACCCTTATAGCAGTAGGGACCTCGGCAGCTTATCTCTACAGCGTTGTTGCCACTTTTTTCCCGTCTGTTTTTGAGATCAAGGGTTATGAGGCCCATGTTTATTTTGATACCTCGGCCACGATCATCGTGCTTATCCTGCTTGGCAGGCTCTTTGAGGCAAGGGCAAAGGGACAGACTTCAGAGGCCATAAAAAAGCTGATAGGGCTTCAGGCAAAGACAGCCAGGGTCATCAGGCACGAAAAAGAGATGGATATCCCTGTCGAAGAGGTTGAGCCTGGCGATATGATAATCGTCAGACCCGGAGAAAAGGTCCCTGTGGACGGGGTGGTCATGGACGGTTACTCATCAGTGGATGAATCAATGGTTACCGGCGAGTCTATGCCTGTGGAAAAGAAAGCGGGTGATTCAGTAATTGGTGCGACTATAAACAAGACGGGTTCGTTCAGGTTCGAGGCCACGAAAGTAGGAAGGGACACGATGCTGGCACATATCATAGAGATGGTACAGTCTGCGCAGGGCTCCAAACCACCGATTGCGCGAATGGCTGATATCATTGCTTCGTATTTTGTGCCTGCGGTGATAGGCATCGCATCGCTGACATTCCTGGTATGGTTTTTCTTTGGCCCGTCTCCTGCATTCACCTACGCGGTCCTGAATTTTATCGCAGTGCTGATCATCGCCTGCCCCTGTTCCCTCGGGCTTGCAACTCCGACATCGATTATGGTCGGAACAGGTAAGGGCGCTGAAAACGGGATACTGATACGCAGCGGAGAGGCGCTTGAGATAGCGCATAAGATAAACACAATAGTCTTTGACAAGACAGGCACGCTGACAAAGGGCATGCCTGAGGTGACTGATATTGTGGCATCCGGTCTTCCTCAAAATGAAGTGCTTTTCTATGCGGCCTCAGCAGAGAAAGGGTCCGAGCATCCTCTTGGCGAGTCAATAATCAAAAAAGCAAAAGAAGCCGGAATTGAGATCGCCTCAGCAGAACAGTTCAGTGCGGTCCCCGGTCATGGCATAAAGGCGACCATTAACGGGAAACAGGTGATGCTCGGCAATGATAAGCTGATGAAGGATGAAGGTGTCAGCACAGAAGTTCTGAAACAGGAGGCTGTGGCTTTTTCAGAACAGGGCAAGACCCCGATGTTTGTAAGTGTCGAGAAAAAAATTGCGGGCATTATAGCTGTTGCCGATATGCTGAAGGAAGATTCCGTGAATGCTGTGAAGGCCCTGCATAATCTCGGGATCGAGGTGGTCATGATGACCGGAGACAATAAAAGGACCGGCGAGGCGATAGCGCGTCTGGCCGGTATAGAAAGAGTGCTTGCAGAGGTGCTCCCTGAAGAAAAGGCAAATGAAGTCAAGAAACTTCAGGCAGCAGGGAGGATTGTTGCCATGGTGGGAGACGGCATCAATGATGCACCGGCACTTGCCCAGGCTGATATCGGCATCGCTATCGGCACAGGAACAGATGTTGCCATGGAGACGTCTGATATCACCCTGATAGGAGGCGACATCAGGGGAGTGGTCACTGCTATTGCGCTATCAAAGGCCACGATGCGAAACATAAAACAGAATCTGTTCTGGGCCTTCGCCTATAATGTGGTCCTCATCCCTGTGGCAGCAGGGGTGCTCTTTCCCTTCTTCGGCATACTCCTCAATCCGATGTTCGCAGCAGCAGCCATGGGATTTTCCTCAGTCACTGTCGTGTCAAATGCCCTGAGGCTGAGACGTTTCAAGGCAGCGGTCTGAGCCTGCTGGAATAAGGGGCGGGTTCATTTTATTCCTCAGATTCTGAAGCAGTTATTTCCTGCGTTTCCTGACATTCGACACAACGCAGGGCAAAAGGTACGGCATTCAATCTTCCGACAGAAATTTCCTCCCCGCAATCCTCGCACGATCCAAAAGTGCCTTCATCAATCCTTAGAAGGGCTTCCTCTATAGCCCTCAACCGGGCCCTGTGACGGTTGAGATTCGTAGCCTGCAATGAATCTCTGCAGGCTACATCCGCTAAATCCCCGTCATCCGACATTCCATTGTATTTGTCATCTTTAGTGAGGATTTGACTGATTTCAGCCCTTGATTCCCTGATAAGATGCTGCTGCATTTCCAATAGTTTTCTTCGCACACCTTCGAACTTATCTTTCTTCATCTCATTTTTAACAGGTTTATTCATTTTTCCTCTTTGATCAGATTTTAAAAAAACTCAGATACAAGACAGCAAATAATTGTCTATATTGTAATAGATAATGCCCCTGAAAGTATAATTTTATAAACCTAAAAAGAGCGGTTGACCACAGAGAACGCGGAGGCTGCTTTGTCCTTCATACAAATGGTCATGCGCAAAGTCTTCAGTACCAATTGCTGAAGGTAAAGCCATGTCCTGCGCTTTTCTGAAAGATACTTCTGGTTTACTTCGAGCTCAATACCCAGATAGGAATCTTCAGAAAAATATTTTCGCAAATATGATGTAAAACCGTCGGATGTCCCGCGGTAAGGATAGTTGCGGCGCGTCTGCAACTTTTGATCAAATTTGCGAAGCACATTCTGCCACAAAATGCAGAATGAGGCCTCTGCGTTCCTTGCGGGATCATACAGGAACCCAATATCTGCGCTTCTGACTTTTCCATGAAGTACAGGCGTGAATGTATGCACAGATATATGCAGCGTCAGACCACTCTCCCGCATATTACATGAAAGCTCTGATTCGACTTCAGCCCTGTAGGGTTGATAGCAAAGCTCCTGGATAATTGCTTTTTCTGGAGCGCTGAGCCTGCCTGTGATTTCGGAGAATCGTTTCGGGTTATTGGGCGAGCGGTTCGGGTCGATGAGAAGCCTGGTTGTTTCCGAAAAGAAGAGGGGGGCCTTCAGTCCCTGGGCCAGCTTTTGCGCGAGGTCGAGCGCGCCGGGATCATGGCCCCTGTGGCTTTCGAGCAGTCTTTCTCTGCCACTGAAAAGTGCACTGAATTGTTTGGGGAAAACGTTTCCAGCGTGTTCGCAGGTGATGATTATGCGGAGAGGCTTATCCTGCAAACAGTCTCCCTTGAGCAAGACAGTCGCACAGCTCTTCATACACCTCGTGCAGGCAGGAGGCAGAAGGGTCTTCTCCCACGGACTTCAGGATGCGCCTAGATAGTGTGCCTCTATCGAGGATGAGCCGGAGCGGCCCCATGATTTCATTATCCGAAGCACTATCTGCAGTGAAGCATTCCCTTATCAGATGTCTCCATATATCAGCAGCCCTGGCCTGTTTTTCCGGATAGCCGAAGGCCCGGAGGTATTCTGAATCCTCTATGATTGCTGCTTCACCGGAGCTGATTGTCCTCTCCAGTATTGATAAGAGCGGGCCAACCGGCCATGCTGCCTGCTCCTTCCAGCTTGTCCATCGGTTGCTTACGAGGGATTTTAGTACAGAGGCTACAGCGTGGGCAACCGCGATATCAGCCATCGGGCATTCCTGAGAATCTGCAAGACGGATCTCCATAGCGCTCCTTTGGAATCTGGGAATCGCCCCGCGGGAATTGAGCCACTCGTGCTGGAGTATGCCTTCAGTATCGTATCCGGCTATATCAGCGTACATTTTCCGCAATATCCTGCTTTCATATTCAGAGCGGGTGAAAATCGGCTCAGGTATGATATCGCCTGATATCGAGGGCACCAGAATCTGGTTCTTACGGTAAAAAACTAGGCGGTTGTCCATCATGCCGGTTGCCTTTCCTTCCACGACCGGCGAACTTGCGGCCAGGGCCGGGATCAGGGGAAGCAGTAGGCGCACTGCTGCGTGAAGTCTGCCCAATTCTTCATCGCCGTCAAATGAGATGTTTATATGAATGCTCTGGATATTTGCCCAACCGTGCGAGGAGCAGCCGAATATGCGGTCATAGGTTTCGTATATCTTCCTGTGCCTGTGGTTCCAGAGAATTGTTTGGCGTGAAGGCTGCATCCAGGGATGCATGCCTGAAGGCATCAGCCTGCCTTCCCATTTTTCAAGTATGCGGTTGATCTGTACAACCTGCTCCTGGAGCATCGGTCCGAGGCCTGAGAGGGAGGGGACAGGCCTGTTGTTTTTTATCTCCATCACATGAAGCGCAAACTCGTTTGACCAGCCGGCAGGACCGTTTACAACCTCATTGACATATCTGCCCGCCCTGGAACGCAGGACCCTGTCAGAGACAGGGAGCACATCAAGGCTTTTGCTGCTGACCAGTATGTATTCCAACTCTATCCCGTAGCCTTCAAACAGGTGCAACACCGGCCTTCTGCTCACACCTGGTACCCCTTTTCCTTGTGCTGCTCTATGCGCCGCAGGATGACCTTCATGATCCGCTCGTAGAGCTCATCCTTCAGCACAGAGTCCTCGATGCCTGCATCAATGTTGGGGTTGTCGTTGACCTCCATGACAAAAAAAGACTTTCCCGACTGTTTGATGTCTACTCCGTAGAGGCCGTCGCCGATAAGGTTTGCGGCACGCAGCGCTGTGCGGAGCACTCCTGAGGGAGCATGTTCAACAGGCAGGGTCTCTGTCATGCCGACCTGTGTTGTCTCACCGCTTTTGTCCCTCTTAATAATCTGCCAGTGATCGTCGACCATATAGTACTTGCAGACGTAAAGCGGCTGCCTGTCGAATATCCCGACGCGCCAGTCGTAGCTTGTGGGCATGAACTCCTGCGCGATCAGCAGTTCTGAGCTTTCGAGCATATCCTCAACATGAGAGGCGAGTTCCTCCTCGGTCTCAGCCTTGACAACACCCTGGGAAAATGAGCTGTCAGGTTTTTTAAGTATGCAGGGCAGGCCGAGCATTCTGGAAATCAATTTTGCGTTGTCGCGATGCACAATGACCGTCTTTGGTACAGGCACCTTATGTTTTACCAGCAGTTCAGCCAGGAACACCTTGTTGGTGCATTTCAGGATCGACTCAGGATCATCCACCACAACGAGTCCCTCAGCAGCTGCCTTCCGGGCAAGCCTGTAGGTGTGGTGGATCACGCTGGTGGTCTCCCTAATGAAGAGGGCGTCGAATTCAGCGATACGTCTGTAGTCCTCTTTTACTATCATCTCCGTTGCAAGGCCGAGCGACTCGGCCGCTTTGACGAAACGCTGAAGCGCCTTTGGATTTGAAGGCGGCTCCTTTTCCTGGGGATTATGGAGGACGGCGATATCATAGCGCATGGATACCCTGCGGCGCACCGGTCTGCGGCGTCCGATGAATTCCTGCGCAGCCCCGACGACGAACTGCCTGTGTTCAGAAGGGATATCATTGGCCTCCACAGGCCCGATATTCTTCAGGTGCCATTTGCAGGTTTTTTCATTATATCCGAACACAGCGCGGAGAAAGGGCGCAGGGAAAAGCCTGAAGAGATGCATGCTCAGGCTGTCATATTTTTTGGCGAGATTTCTGCCGAAGTATACGCTCAGGACAAACTCCCTTGACTGCAATGAGGCGAGGTTTTTCTGTATAAGCTCGTCCAGTTCATCTGAATATACCCTTACTATGCTCTGGGATTTAAGGTCCTGCATGGTCG
This sequence comes from uncultured Nitrospira sp., assembly GCA_963813295.1. Taxonomy (GTDB): domain Bacteria; phylum Nitrospirota; class Thermodesulfovibrionia; order Thermodesulfovibrionales; family UBA6898; genus JAOUFP01. The sequence goes on along the minus strand of CAWEYN010000015.1, from coordinate 50,581 downwards.
TGATGGTGGGGACAGGCTTGTGGTGCCGCGCCTCGGCCAGCAGAGAGACGTAATACCCGATGCTCTGATACCTGTATGACCTGCAGAGGTTGAATATCTTTGCTCCCCGCATATTGCTGTATTTGCTGTCAGTGAGATAGGTCTTGGCTGCAACCAGTTCCGCCCCTTCGATCTGGAGCGGCCAGTCCTTCGGGTCATTAACGATTATGAGTATAGACATCAGTATTTCACTCGGCTTTCGTTGTTGGTCTTATTATAAGAAGGCTTGCATCGTAGGTGAGGACCCCAAGCAGGATTGCACATAGGACGCGGTCGATATTCACGATATAGGTATGTCTTTGAGAAACCGGGTTTGGAAAGAGTGGGTCTGCTATCAGGACAGTTCTCTGTTCCCTGTTGTATCCGCAGAGCACGACGAAATGTCCGGCAGACTCGCCCTTGACATCGTCCCAGTTGCCGTCCCTGCCGAACTCCCGGGGGCTCTGGTAGAGATAGGTTGCGCTGAGCCCTGCAAGGAGCGGCACGGATTTGTTAAGGTACTTCCTGATAAGTGAAGTGGTCAGGTCCTCAAACCTCACTTCACCTCCGAGTTCCAGGAACTCCAGATAGCCCTTTGTGGCTGTATGGAGTTTCGGGTCTTTCTTGGCCTTCATCTGCGCTTTCAGACGTTCCCTGATATCAGGCCCGCCTGGAACAAACCAGGTCGGGTCGAAGACCGTAAGGTTATAGGTATAGATGAGCGCTGAATAACCCCTTCTGAGCGCGTGGCAGCCGAGGAAGACCTCGAGGGTCCCGCCTTCTTTAAGGCTCCTGACTTCGCTGATGACCTTATCCAGGGACAAATCCTCGCCGAAGTAGCTGTAGATAGCGTGCAGACATGAGGGGCCGCAGGTTGTCTCATTAGGCTGGCGGAGCATCTGCATGGGCAGGCGTGTATCCATTGTTTCTATCATGGCTGGATCCTTCCTGACCGGACTTTTAAACAGGGTTCCCTTTTGATACAGCGCTGATCCATCAGAAATTCCGGACCTTTCCAATATTCATGCTTCATTATATCATGAATGTATTTACTGCTTTCGCCGGTATTCCTAACAGTCGCACTTTCTTGAAACGCAGTGCTATTGCTCTTCTGAACTTCGGAGTCACCTTTTTGTTCTTCTGTAGAATCCGGATAAAATGCTAAAATACTCCGGAAGGGGATCTAAAACAGACCATTGAACGATGAACTATAACGTGAAAACGAAATACATTTGTGCGGGACTACGATGGGAAAAGTTAAAAGGATAGCGAGCGATATTCCCCGCGGTCTTGCCGGAGGGAGTCTTCATTCAGGACTTTTGTTTGTTTTATCAATGCTCTGTCTGTTTCTCATCGCTTCCTTTTTTTCTCTGGCGGAAGCTAATGAAAAGATAATCAGCTTTCAGAGCAATATCAAGGTCCATGATGACGGGTCGATGACTGTGAAAGAGACGATCAGGGTCAATAGCGAAGGCGACAGGATACGGCACGGAATTTATCGCGATTTCCCTGTCAGGTACAGGGACCATGCCGGCAACAGTTATGTCGTCGGCTTCGCAGTCAAAGAAGTGCTCAGGGACGCAAATCCGGAACCCTTCCATATTGAGAACCAATCAAACGGAAAGCGTGTATATATAGGGAGAAAGGACGCGCTTATTACTCCCGGTGAACACGTTTATACGATTCTCTACAAGACAGACCATCAACTGGGCTTTTTCAAAGACTTTGATGAACTTTACTGGAACGTGACCGGAAACGGCTGGGAATTTATTATAGACGCGGCAACGGCCTTTGTCGAGCTCCCGGAAGATGCCTCAAGGCATATTATTTCTTTTGCAGGATACACAGGTCCGCAGGGTTCAAAGGAGCAGAATTTTTCAGAGATTGTTGATGATTCGGGCCTTATCAGGTTTACGACAACAAGGGCTCTTGGCCCCCGCGAGGGCCTGACTATTGCCGTTTCCTGGCCGAAGGGGTATGTGAAAGAACCGGAACGCTCAGAAAAAATCCTGCATTTCTTAACTGGAAATATCGGGGTCATCCTCGGGGCTGCCGGACTTCTGCTACTTGTTTTTTATTACCTCATCATCTGGGTCCGTGTGGGGAAAGACCCTGATCCGGGGACCATAGTAACGAGATACACTCCTCCTGATAATATGACTCCTGCGGTCATGCGCTTTATAAGGGAGATGGGCTATGACCAGAAGATTTTCGCCTCGGCGGTCATAAACATGGCAGTGAAGGGGCACCTTTCAATTAAGGAAGAGGAAGGCGCCTATACTCTAACAAGACAAGACAGCGCCAAAACCCCGCTTTCCACGCCCCTTTCCATTGAAGAGGAGAAAATCAAGTCTATGCTCTTTGGTTCCAGTAATAAGATATCCCTTGAGCAGGCAAACCATGGGAAGATCAAGTCTGCCATAAACGGTCTGAAGGACTATCTGAAACTGAAGTATGAGAAGATCTATTTTGTGACCAATAAAGGGTATTTCCTGTCCGGGCTGGCACTCTCGGCATTGGTCCTTTTTCTGACCGGTTTCAGCGATGCAAGCGCAAAAGATACCCTGCCCATATTCCTCTTTATGTGTGTATGGCTCACTATCTGGAGCCTGGGGGTCACAGCTTTGCTGGCAGAGGTTATTTCACGTTGGAGGACTGTTTTCAGGGCTGGAGGCAACGGCCTGCTTGCAGGCAGCAGCGCATTGTTCCTGACGCTTTTTTCCCTCCCGTTTGTGGCAGGAGAGATTGGAGGCATATATATGCTCGGACATTCAACCTCAGCTCTTATAGTCTTTTTTCTCCTTGCGGCAATCTTCATCAATTACCTTTTTTATCACCTCCTCAAGGCTCCGACTCGCGCAGGCAGGGGCATCCTCGATGCGATAGAAGGCTTCAGGGGCTTCCTCTCCGCAACAGAAAAGGACAGGATGAACATGATGACCCCGCCTCAGAAGACTCCTGATCTCTTTGAAAAGTACCTCCCTTACGCGCTTGCATTGGGTGTGGAACAGCAGTGGGCAGAGCAGTTCTCAGGTATACTCTCAAGCGCAGCGGCTGAAGGAGAAAGAGGAGGAGGGTACAGTCCTGCATGGTATTCCGGAGGCTTATGGCATTCGATGAGCTCAGGTGATTTCGCATCGTCTTTAGGCGACTCGCTCTCCGGTGCTATTTCTTCGTCATCAACAGCGCCTGGTTCATCCTCAGGAAGCGGTGGAGGCGGTTCCTCCGGCGGAGGCGGGGGCGGCGGAGGCGGCGGAGGCTGGTAGTAAGTAAAATCAAAGCATTAGTTCTGAAACTTTCACTTAACCTCTGCCATTCATACTAGTCCAGATTATTCATAATCCATATGGGCTAGGCTTACTCCGTCAATAAGTTTGAGCTGCTTGTCTGTAAATCAATCCGTTTCCGGATTCACCTCTTGACAAGATTTTCCGTTGTGATAGGCTTAATCTATATTATATTGCAATAGATTGCCAGTATGATATTTCGGTAAATGCGAACTACCCCGAAGCTTTAAGAAGAAGTAACATTGAATTTGTTAAGTTCGGGAATTATTCAAAAAAAGGAGTTTGACATGGAAAGAAAAGGCATTATTAAGTTTCAGGGCAACCCTCTGACCCTGACAGGCAATGAAATGAGAGTCGGTGATAAAGCCCCTGATTTTACTGTTTTGAATGGCGAACTGAAAGAGATTGGATTAAAGGACCTCGCAGGAAAGGTGAAGGTCATCAGCGTCACCCCGTCTCTTGATACGCCGGTTTGCGACCTCCAGGCAAGAATGTTCAACACTGAGGCAGCAAGGCTGCCTGCTGATGTGACGGTGCTCAACATCAGCATGGACCTTCCTTTTGCAATTTCCAGGTTCTGTACCAGCGCCGGCATAGATAAGGTGAAGGCCCTGTCAGACCACAGGGACGCTTCTTTCGGAAACGGATACGGAGTTTTGATCAGGGAATTGAGGCTCCTCGCACGATCAATTTTTATTATAGATAAGGATGACGTGATCAGGTACATCGAGATAGTACCGGAACTCTCTAATGAGCCGGACTATGAAAAGGCTCTGGGGGCATTAAAGAAGATCACCGGATAAGATTTTTCCGGAAAGCAGCTGTTGCTGGTAAACGTTCAAATAAACATTCACAGAAAAGGTAAGAAAGGAGAAGGACATGCCATACGCAGCAAAGGACTACAGTAAATTGTTAGGGATCAGCGGATTCAGCGAGACACTCTTAAAGAACCATTTTACGTTGTATCAGGGCTATGTAACAAACACAAACAAGGTCAATGAGACACTCGAACAGATGCTCAAGGACGGGAAGACCGGGACTCCGGAATTTGCGGAACTGAAGAGGAGGTTCGGGTGGGAGTTCAACGGGATGAGATTGCATGAATACTATTTCGAAAACCTCGGAGGAAAGACTGCTCTCGATAAATACGGACCTCTCGGGCAAGCAGATCCAGTGTGATTTCGGCAGTTATGAGGTATGGGAAAAGGACTTCAAGGCTGTTGGGACGATGAGAGGGATAGGCTGGGTGGTGCTTTATCAGGACAATCTCAGCGGAAGGCTTTTTAATGTCTGGATCAACGAACACGATGTTTCTCACCTCGCAGGATGCAATCCCATATTGATCATGGATGTGTTTGAACACGCCTTTATGCTGGATTACGGACTTAAGAGGGCGGATTACATAGAGGCATTTTTTAAAAATATTGACTGGGGTGCAGCTGATTCCAGAATGGAAGCGATAAAAAAATAGCCTGCTGATAAGAGCGGTCGCTTTTTATGTGATGGCAAAAAAAAGGGGCGGAAAGCATGAACACTTTCCGCCCCTCTCTGGTCTTATTTGAAAAATGAATTAGCAGGAACTTTTACATTTGCAGGTAGTAGAGACCTTCTTTGTAACTTTTCTGATTGTCATTCTTGACACCTCCTTTTCAGGGACTGACTGAACTTCTTGTTCAGTCTATTTGTTTTTTATTATATCATGCAGAAAACATTTGTAAAGGTCTTTTCCCAGTGGATCTCCGAGCAGTTCAGCCCTGTATCTGCAGCCGCCTCTGCAGGATTCCAGATATTCACAGTCACAGGCCAGGTCTTTCAAAGCGACTGGAATTGTTCTCTTCCAGCATTGCCTGAGGCCCTCCCTGATTGAGCCGACAGGCCGGTCTGAGTAAAAGGTGCATTTTGTCACCTTGCCATCCGCCATTACAGAGAGCAGGTGCAGACCGCAGCCGAAGCCGGTCTCTCCGGCATGCAGACCAGCGCCGTATCCATATCGCAAATATTTCCCTCCTTTTTCCGGCGAGACCTGAAATTCACTGCTGCTTTCCAGTCTGCCTGTGACGCAGGGCACGTCTACTGTCCAGTCCTTAACTTCGAGATCAGAAAACAGTTTTTCCATCGCATCGAAATCCTCGAGGTTTTTTGCATGGACCATCGTTGCCACAGAGACCTCGAACCCCATTTCTTTTGCAAGTCTGACAGCCCCGACAGCCTTACTGAATGTACCTGCGCCCCTGAGAGAGTCATGGCCTTTTTCGAGGCCGTCTATGCTTATCTGTATCTCATCGACATTAAGGCCCCTGAGTAAATCCTTATTGAGCAGCAGGCCGTTTGTGAAAAGCACCTTTCTGATTAAAAAATCAGGCAGAACATCATTGAGAGCATTGAAATTGCTGTGCAGCAGGGGCTCGCCGCCTGTGATCATGAGTCTCAGGCCCTGCATCTCCTCAAACTCCTTCAGGGTATCGGTTATCCGTTGTACGGAAAGTTCTTTTGTAACTTTTTCCGTGATATAACAGTGTCTGCATCTGAGGTTGCATCTGTCGGTTATCTGGAGTTCGAGATAGCGGAGTGAAGGCACAGGCGATTTGATGAGGGGAGGCCGTTTTGTAGATATCGTATCCATGGTCAATAGCCTCTCAGCCATGCAATAATCAATAAATTCCGTGTTTTTCGAGTCACATCCATTTCCGGATGAACAGAGCTTCAGAAATTCAAAGGACTCATCGTCGAGTTCATAAAGTTCGTCTTTCTTTATATTATAAACTGAAGGAGTTTCAAGCCATTTGAGGATGGATTCCCTGGTAAGGAAGTATTTCATTTTCTTATTATACAACACCATGTTATTTTGATATGATTTGAAATGTGACGGTTAATTATGTCAAATTAAGTAAGAGAGTCGGGCAAAAAAAGGAAAGAGGAACAATGACGGCAGCTAATAGAAAAGAAAAATCAAAGAGACCTCCCTCTGTTAATGGATCAAAGACACGGCAGAAGACCCGGAAATCATCCCTCAAAACCAAAGCCTCTCCTGATATTGAAGAACAACCTGCTGAGGTACTGCAATCAAAAAACAGGTCATTCCCTATTGTTGGGAGTCGGCGCCTCGGCCGGTGGCCTTGAGGCCTTTGAGCAATTCTTTCGCAATATGCCTCCTGACAGCGGGATGGCCTTTGTCTTGGTTTCCCATCTTGATCCGGGTCATGAGAGTATGCTGACAGAGATCCTTCAGCGGGCCGCGAAGATGCCTGTTATCGAGGCGCAGGACCGGCTTGAAACTGAGCCCAATCATGTCTATGTGATACCTCCGAACCGGGACATGGCGATTTTTCACGGAGCCCTCCAGCTAAGCATTTCTGAGACGCCCGGGGCAGAGGATGCTGATAGATTCATTCCTGCGTTCCCTTGCAGATGAGCAGGGGGAAAAAGCCATCGGGGTCATTCTTTCAGGTACTGGCACTGACGGGACCCTCGGGCTGCGGGCCATCTTGGGCGCAGGCGGGGTGTCCTTTGTGCAGGACCCCTCCACAGCGAAATATGACGGCATGCCGACAAGCGCGGTACAGAGCAAGTCTTGCCACGTATGTTTTGCCGGTTGAAAAAATACCTGAGCAATTGGTGTCCTATGTAAATACACTTTGCAAACACAAGATAAGGCCAGCCCATCCTCAGCCTGCTGGTGTCAGGCAGCCTCAACCAGATCATGCTGACGCTCAGGTCAAAGACAGGCCATGATTTTTCCTTATACAAAAAAAGCACGATCAAACGCAGGATCGAACGCAGGATGACCGTCCACAATATTGAAGATACGAATATCTATGCCCGTTACCTCAATGAGCATCCTGATGAGGTGCAGCAGCTCTTTAAAGGAGCTCCTCATCAATGTGACCAGTTTTTTCAGGGACACAGCTTTTCAGGATCCGAGGCCTTCGCGGCCTTGAAAAATGACATACTCCCCAGGCTGTTTGAGAATAAGCCGGAAAATTACACTCTTCAGAGTATGGTCGCCGGGTTGCGCAACAGGTGAAGAAGTCTACTCCATTGCCATGAGTTTCAGAGAATACATGGATGATATTAAACGGGAGTTTAAGGTTCTAATATTCGGCACAGACATTGGTGATGATGCCATTGCAACAGCCCGCTCCGGGGTCTATCCGCCTAATATCGTCAATGATGTCACACCGGAGAGGCTGCGGCGTTTTTTTGTTAAGGAGGAAAACGGCTACCGCGTAAAAAAGGACATCCGCGAGATGGTAGTCTTTCGCGATACAGAATGTGGTCAAAGACCCGCCTTTTACAAAGCTGGACCTGATAAGCTGCAGGAACCTGCTCATCTACCTCGAACCGGAACTCCAGAACCGGCTTTTTCCGGTTTTTCATTACGCCTTGAAACCAGGTGGGATACTGTTTCTCAGTCCCTCTGAAAGCATCGGGAGTTTCCATGACTTCTTTGCTCCTGGCCAGCAAAAAGTGGAGATTCTATGAGACAAAGGCGTCCCTCGCCTCAGCCAGCGCAGCTCTCTTATCTCAGCCGGACATAATTGCAGGCAATCTGGACCTGACCAATGACCACGCAAGAGGACCGGTTGAGGCGGTGCGTTTAATGAAAGAGCCGAACTTTGCCGAACTGACCAAAAGGGCATTGCTTCAGTTTTATGCTCCGGCGTCAGTGGTAACGGATGAGAAAGGGAATATCCTTTACGTGCACGGAGACACAGGGAAATACCTGAGGCCTGCGCCAGGTCAGGCGAGCCTCAATGTCATAGAAATGGCCCGCGAAGGCCTTCCTCTGAAGCTAAGAGCAGCTATCCACAGCGCTGCCACCCAGAAAAAGGAGGTGGTCGAAAAGGACCTGCAGGTCAAAACCAACGGCGGCTTCAGCGGGGTGAATTTGTCCATAAGACCTTTTACAGAACCTGAAGCTGCACAGGCCCTGCTTATTATAAGTTTTCAGGAAACAGAAGTTAAGGCCAAAGGCAAGACTACCCGTGCAAAGCAGGCAGCTAAACCCGGACGGTCGCAGCGACCTTGAGGAACTTCAACAGGAACTGCTCTACACAAAAGAAAATCTTCACGCCACGATCGAGGAGATGCAGGCGTCAAATGAAGAGCTTAAATCCTCAAATGAGGAATTACAGTCAACAAACGAAGAGCTCCAGTCAACAAATGAGGAGCTTGAGACCTCAAAGGAAGAGCTGCAGTCGATCAATGAAGAGCTGATGACAGTCAACGCTGAATTGCAGGCAAAAATAGAGCAATTGGCAAGGATGCAAAACGACATGAAAAACCTCCTCGACAACATAAATGTCGGCACAATCTTCCTTGATGCGAACCTTGCGATAAAAAGATCCACCCGCGAGGTTGCCGCAGTATTCAGGCTGCTTCCCTCAGATACAGGCCGCCCTCTGAGCGATATCAAATCAAACATTATCGGAGAGGACCTGATTGTCGACGCGCAGGCAGTGCTGGATTCGCTGGTTCCAAGGGAAAAAAGGTGCAGACAACTGACAAGACATGGTACCTTGTGCGGATCATGCCGTACCGTACGCTTGAAAATGTGATAAATGGTGTGGTCCTGACCTTTGCCGACATCACAGAATTGAAGAAGGCTGAAGAAGAGATTCAAAAGTCGCGCGAATATGCTGAAAGCATTGTAGATACGGTCAGGGAGCCGCTGATTATATTAAGCGCTGATCTGAAGGTAGTATCAGCCAGCAGCTCTTTTTACAAAAGCTTTCATGTGTCGCCTGACGAGACACAAGGCCGGCATCTGTATAGCCTCGGCAACCGGCAGTGGGACATTCCCCGTCTGAGGGAATTGCTTGAGGAAGTGCTGCCGCGCGACACAAGTTTTGATAATTATGAGATTGAGCACGAGTTTCCTGTTATAGGCCGCAGGAAGATGCTGCTGAATGCCCGGCGCATCACCGGAGCAACAGGTGAAACGCAATTGATACTCCTTGCGATTGAGGATATAACGATGAAAGACAGTGAAAAGTAAAAAGTGAAAGGTGAATGGTGAAAAAGAAAAGTAAGAAGGAAAAGATCACCCCGCTGAGGGGTGAAGCAGAGGGCATACTCGCTCAAACTGCCGGCGCTTTTCCGGAGATTAAAGAGAAGACCCCTGAGGAACTCATCCACGAACTCCGCGTGCACCAGATCGAGCTTGAGATGCAGAACGAGGAACTCAGAAAGGCCGGCTCTTCGTCGAAGAGTCGAGGGACAAATACATAGACCTTTATGACTTCGCGCCTGTAGGGTATTTTACCTTCACCCGCGAGGCCCTGATCAAAGAGGTTAACCTTACCGGAGCTGCGCTTCTTGGTGTTGAACGGCAAAAACTGCTCAACACCAGGTTCAGGCGTTTTGTTGTTCCGGAGGACCTTGAAAAATGGGACCAGCATCTCCTAAGCATTTTTGAGTCGGGGGGAAAGCAGGTCTGTGATATGAGAACTCAGAAGGGCTGACGGCTCACTATTTTATGCCCGGCTTGAAAGCAGCCTGCTTGATGAATACAGGCGAGGGTACAGAGTTTCTGACTGCTATGAGCGATATTTCCGAGCTCAAAAGTCCGAGGAGGAAATCTGCTGAGCAGCGAGGACGTTCTCGTACACTGGTTGAGTCCCGTTCGGCATCTACACTGTTGATTCCAGTTCTGCATACGCAGATGGCTATGTCGGTGGTAAACCGGAGCTGTATGAGTACACCGGTACGACACCGGAAGAGAGCGATGTGCTGGGGCTAGCAGAGACTCTGACCCGAACTGTCGCTGCGAAAATCTTGGAGAGCTGGAGTCATACCCTCGCTACAGGCGAGCCGTATTACATCGCCGTTTCCTTTACCTCGAGCCACGATATTTTCCGTTGAATCTTACGACACGCGTGATACTCGATCGTAAGATTCTGCCGGGAGCGTGCATAGGTGGTATCGGCACCACTATCGACTCACCGAGGCTGCAAAGAGGCCGAGGAGTTGTTGCGGAAAAGCGAGGAGAAGTATCGCTCACTGTTTGAAAATATGATCGATGGACTTGCCTATCACCGGATCATCCTGGACGAACAAGGTAGGCCCGTGGACTATGTCTTCCTCGAAGTGAATGATGCTTTTGAGCGGTTTACCGGCCTCAAACGCGACGAGATCATCGGCAAAAGCGTGCGGGAGGTGCTGCCCGGGATCGAGAACGACTCGTCAGACTGGATAGGGACATATGGAAAGGTCGCGCTGACCGGTCGTGAGACACGGTTCGATAAGTATTCGGCTTCACTAAACAAGTGGTATTCCGTGGCGGTCTACAGTCCGATCAAAGAGCATTTTGTGACTATATTCGAGGACATCACCGAGCGCAAGAGGACCGAAGAGGAGTTGCTCAGGCTAAACGAAGATTTGGGAATTCTGGTGCTGGAGCGGACCCGTCTTTATTCGGTGCTCGCCAAAATAAATGGAGCTATTGTTCGTGTGCGTGACAGGCAGTCTTTATTTGAAGAAGTCTGTCGTATCCTTGTGGAGACAGGTTCATTCAAATTAGCATGGGTAGGTATACTAGATCCTGAAAGCCGGAAAATCAGGCCTGTAGCCAGCTTCGGGGAAAGCGCTTATCTCGAAGGCATAAAAATAAAAGCCGCAGATGTGCCCGAGGGCAAAGGGCCGACAGGCAGAGCGGTCTATGAGGACCATTACGTCATTAACACAGACTTTGAAAAAGATTCCAATTTGCTGCCGTGGCGCGAGAAAGCTCGCGCACACAGTCTTCGCTCTTCTTCCGCTTTTCCCCTGCATGCAAACAGTCAGGTCATAGGTGCTCTTACGATCTATTCCGACAAACCGGCCTTCTTTACCGACGAGGAAGTCGGTCTTCTTATTTCCCTTGCCGAAAATATCTCTTTCGCCCTTGACTCCATCAATTCCGAGATGCTGCGCACCGCTGCTGAGGACAATCTGAGACTACTCAACGAAGAGTTGGAGGCCAGAGTGCAGAGACGCACGGCAGAACTCGAGGCCGTGAACAAGGAACTTGAGGCTTTTTCATATACGATCTCTCATGACCTTAAGGCCCCCTTGAGAAGCATTCAGGGTTTTGCGAGAGCGATCACTGAGGATTACGGAGACAGCCTTGATGAAGCGGGTATGGATTATCTTCGCCGTATAAATTCTGCGGGCGAAAGAATGACCCAGCTAATCGAGGCAATGCTGGAGATATCGAGACTGACAAGCCGCGAGCTTATGGAGAAGACTGTGAACCTGAGTTCAATCGCTGAGGTGATTGCGTACGAACTCAAGAAAAACGAGCCTGATCGAAAGGTCGAGTTCCTTATCGCTAAAGAGGTGAAGGCACATGGAGATTCTGCTTTGCTGGAGATTGTACTGAGAAATCTTTTAGACAATGCCTTTAAATTCACCTCCAGGCAGGACTCCGCTAAAATAGAATTCGGAGTTATGAAAATCGGATGGGAAAAATGTCTATTTTGTGCGTGATGACGGTGCGGGATTTGACATGAGATATGCCGGTAAGCTGTTCCAGCCTTTTCAGCGCTTCCACGCTGAATCCGAATTCCCCGGCATCGGGATTGGGCTGGCAATCGCGTGGAAGATTATTGTCAAGCACGGCGGTAAGATATGGGCGGAAAGCAAGATCGGAGAAGGAGCGACGTTTTATTTTACTCTGGAATGAAAACCGATATTTACAAGTTTATTAATCTGAAAACTCATTTAAGGAGCTAAAGGCATATGTCCATAAGGACAAAACTGATTCTCATATTGGTCCTATTTACTTCTGTCCTTTTGTATTTTACGTTATAATAATGGCTCCCGCAGTCCTCCTTAACTGAAGGTGAAAGAAAATTTCCCAGTCTTAGGGTAGGCGGTGGTCAAGGGGGGCATTTAATATTCAAGGAGAACGAGATGAATAACAAGATCATTCTTTTAGTGGAAGACAACCCTGATGACGTTAAACTGACGCTGCGGGCGCTCAAAAAGAGCAATATTTTAAACGAGGTCGTAGTCGCGCAGGATGGAGTCGAGGCCTTGGATTATCTTTTCGGTACAGGAAAATTCGGAGGCCGCGATGCGCGCATAATGCCTCAAATGATTTTGCTTGATTTAAAGATGCCCCGGATGGACGGGCTTGAGGTATTGCATCGCATACGGGAGGACGAAAGGACAAAAGTCCTTCCCGTGGTTATATTAACTACTTCAAGCGAGGACAAAGACCGGGTTGAAAGCTACAAACTGGGCGCCAACAGCTACGTACGGAAACCTGTGGACTTTAACCAGTTTGTAGAAGCAGTCAGGCAGTTGGGACTCTACTGGCTGGTTCTGAATGAAGCGCCGTAAGGTAACCTCAATCCCCCTTAACCTAAGGGGGAAGAGAGAGGAAGAAAAATGTAATCCCCTCTTAAGATAAGAGGGGTCAGGAAAATTTGAAGTCAGACTATAATTTATGACTACGCCACTTCGCGTATTGATTGTCGAGGATTCGGAGGACGATACCCTTTTATTGCTTCGCGAGCTGCGCAAGGGGGGGTATGGGCCTGTTTACGAACGCGTCGAAACGCCTGAGGCCATGAGGTCAGCCCTCGCAAAACAGGAATGGGACATTATTATCTCCGATTACGTCCTTCCGCAATTCAGCGGTCTTGCAGCGCTCGAGGTTCTCAGGGAGAGCGGGCAGGACCTGCCTTTCATCATAGTGTCGGGAAACATCGGCGAAGATATAGCAGTCGAGGCTATGAAAGCCGGCGCTCATGATTACATCATTAAGGGAAACCTTAAAAGGCTCATCCCTGCTATTGAGCGCGAGCTGCGCGAAGCTGAAGTACGGCGGGACCACAAGCGCTCGGAAGAAGAACGTATACGCCTTGTAGCAGCGGTTGAATGCGCGCTTGATGCAGTTGTTATAACAGACACTGACTGGATTGTCCGGTATGTTAATCCTGCTTTTAAACACATTACAGGTTATAGCAGGGAAGAGATCATCGGACATAGACTGCGCATTCTAAGGAGAGATAAGCATGACGACGAAAAATATTATAATGAGATACAGAATATCCTGACGCAGGGCAAAAACTGGAGTGGGCGCTTAACAAACAGAAAAAAAGATGGCACCTCTTATCAGGAGGAGGTCACTTTCTCTTCGGTCAAAGACAGTTCAGGGAACATACGGAACTATGTGGCAATCAAACGGGACATAACAGAAAGACTCAGACTTGAATCCATTGCCGAGGCTGTAAACACTATGAATAACATAGGGTATGTTTTTTCAGGGATCAGACATGAAATAGGCAATCCGATAAATTCAATCAAGATGACTCTGGGTGTGCTGAAAAGAAATTTTGACAAATATAATAAAGCGGACATCCTGGAATATATTGAACGCGCCCTTTCTGAGTCCTCAAGGGTCGAATATCTGCTGAAAACCCTGAGAAACTTTAATATGTATGAAACGCCGGAACTTCAAAATATTGATTTGAAGTCATTTTTCGATAAATTCAGCAGTCTTGTTAAGGGTGATCTGTCTTTGAAAAAAAGAATTGACTTCAGGATATCTGTTGAACAGGGAGCAGAATTCTCTTATGCAGACCCAAGGGCCCTGCAGCAGATCCTTCTCAATATCTGCAACAATGCAGTGGACGCCCTTGAGGGAAGACCTGGTCCCAGGATAGAAATAGAGGTAACTAAACTGTCTGATATGATATTGATTCGTGTCAACGACAATGGCGCAGGTATATCAAGGGAAGAAGATGCTAATCTTTTCAAGCCTTTTTATACTACAAAAGTACACGGCACAGGGCTGGGGCTGGTTATTGTAAAGAAGATGCTTGCTAAAATGAACGGTATTATTGAGATGCAGAGTGAAAAGAACGTCGGCACAACAGTGGACATTATGATACCAGGAGCAAAATATGATTGATTACAGCGCCGGGAAAACCCTGCTTGTTATAGATGATGACAGGCTTTTTTGTGATATGGTCAGAGATTATTTTCAAGGCAGCATGAAGGAAGTGCTTATTGCCAATACCGGATGTGAAGGTCTTGAGGCTTGTTTGATAAACAAGGTGGATGTTGTCTTGCTTGACCAGAACCTTCCTGATATGGAAGGACATGAACTCTGTCCTGATATACTTAAATATAATGATCAGACTAAAATTATTTTTGTTACTGCCCACCCAAGCTTTGAGGGTGCGGTCAAGGCAATAAAAACGGGAGCTCACGACTATCTGTCCAAACCCTTCGAGCTTGAAGAACTTTCTTTGACTGTAGAAAATGCGTTAAAGACACTCGCCCTTGAGAAGGTCGCACAGGTTGAGGAATATAAAAGCAACAAGGAGAGTGAAGGAGCGGTCCTTGTCGGTCATAGCGCGGGGATTCTGGAAGTATTGAAGTTTGTTGACCTTGCAGCATCTGAAAAGGCCCCTGTGCTTGTTACCGGAGAAACCGGGACCGGTAAAAATGTGGTTGCCAGCTTAATTCATTACAGGGGCACCGGGAGAAAAAACGCCTTTATCAGCATCAACTGCGCTGCAATCCCTGAAAACCTAATTGAGTCGGAGCTCTTCGGATATGAGAAAGGGGCCTTTACAGGCGCGGCAGCTTCCAGAAAGGGCATATTTGAAATGGCTGAGGGAGGGACCTTGTTCCTTGATGAGATCGGAGAAATGCCCATGCACCTGCAGACAAAGCTGCTTGGGGTGCTGGAAGACAAGCAGGTCAGGAGACTCGGAGGTGAAGTAACCCGTCCTGTTGACGTGCGTATAATTGCAGCTACAGGCTCGGAACTCGAAAAGGTCCTGGGTAAAACATTCAGAAGCGACCTTTATTACCGCCTGAGCGTTATACGCATGCATATGCCGCCACTTAGGGAGCGCAGGCAGGACATTCCCGAACTCTGCGATTATATGCTTAAAAAAATCGCCCTCGGCCGGGATTGCAGGCTGAGCGACCTTGAGGTGAAAAAGCTAATGCAGTACGATTGGCCGGGCAATGTCAGGGAACTTAAAAATATTCTGGAAAGGTCGTTTATCCTCCAGAGGGGCAATGAACTCAGACCCTCGGAGCTTTTGATGGAGACACATTATGACCAGTCCAATAGCCATGAAAATCACTTTCAATAACATGATAAAACCTCTTGAAGAAATTGAGAAGCAGCATATTAAGTACGCGCTTGAAGGACTTTCAGGCAACCTCACAAAAACAGCCAAAGCCCTCGGGATTTCACTTTCCACACTCAAAAGAAAGATCAAGGATTATAAACAGACATAAACGGCCCAAAACAGCCCTTTGGCCCAAATTGAGTGGTTCAAAATGACCTGTCTCGCACACCTTTAATCGGCAACCCATTGAAATACCTGATTATTTAAACAGGCATTGTTCTTGCTTTTTTAAGGACATGAAAACTATTTTGGTAGTTGATGATGACAAAATAATCCTCGAACTAACTGCAAGATTTCTTGAGAATTTATCAATCAGACTTACAGTTCTGACAGCGGAAAACGGGGCTGAGGCGATTGATGTGCTAAAAGCAGGAAAGGTGGACCTGGTTTTGACAGACCTTAACATGCCTGAAATAGACGGGTTTACGCTTTTGAGCTACATATCGGTTAAACACCCTGACATTAAAACAATTGCAATGACCGGTCTACAAAGCGCAGATATCAATGAAAAACTCCGTTTCCTTGGAGTCAGGCATTGCATGGAAAAACCCTTCAGCCTCCAGGATCTTAACGAGAAAATAATTCAGATTCTGGTCAAGGATACCGGAAAACCGGAGCCTGCATATTTAGCTCAACAGGTCAATACATTGAAACCAGCATTAATAAAAGGGGTTTTTTTGCCATGAAAAATATTTTACTTGTCGACGATGAAATAATTTATCTGAAGAGCCTCTCAGAAGGACTCAGGATGATAAACAAAGACTATAACGTTATGCTGGCGGAAAATGGTGAGCGCGCAATCAAAAATCCTGAAGTCCGTCAAAGTCGATCTCCTTTTGACGGATCTAAAGATGCCTGTGATGGACGGTTTTGATTTGTTGGTCAGGGTAGTGAAGTATTTCCCCTGTATGCATGTGATTGTTGCTTCTGCCTTTGCTAATGCTGACGTAATCAAAATAGATCAATGCTCTGGGTTTTTCCGATTTCATTGAAAAACCGTTTGAATTTGACGACCTGGTTGAAAAGATCATTTTTTATTATCAGATAAGAGCCAAATGATGACTTCTCTGGCAGAGAGGTGAAATAATTCAGAGTTTATAATATGACGAAGTCAATCCAAGGAGGCGGTATGATTCAGGGCAATCTTGCTTTAGAAACATCAGCTGTTCCGGTCAGCAGGACAAGGATAACATCCAGTATGATTTTCGTGAGGCGATCAAAAAGTCAAAGACAGGATACAATCGCTTGCCGAGGCTGTAATCCTACAGGCTATTGAAGACCTTTTTGATTCCTCAGAAAGAAAAAAAAGCATTGATTTTTTTAAGGGTGAAAATTTCAGCTCTGTGCGCTGAAACCGCAGGCCTAAGCACAGTGGACCAGATAAGGATTATCAGGATGCTGGCTAAGGCGGGTTTCAAACAGTATCTTTTTGAGGTGTATAACCCTAAAAAAAACAGTTGATCCCGTAAAGGCTCAACTAATAGTCTCCGACAGCAGGTAAGCATCCGATTGGCATCTTTGATACGATCTCTGGTTGCCTGCCTGCTGTCGGCTGGTCCAATTTCTGTCGTTACCGCTTTTTCGTCTTGAATTGAATACTCCCTCCGGAAAAAACCACTGGATATCTTAACTCAAGGAATATTTTTATATCTGCCCGCCACCTATCTAATCACCTGAGAAAACATTGGGGATTGAACTATGAAACACCTTTTGATAAACTCAGGCAAGATAACGAATTGGCAAGCTGGTAACACCAGAGAAGTTGCAGGCAGCACTGGACTTGTCCTGAATGCGCGGACGAGGCGATGCGAGAGGTTTAAGAATTGAAGACTCCCTCCGGCAAAACCGCAGGGAATCTCAGTGCAAGAATATTTAGTTTTATTATATTCGTTTGCTAACCCCGTGGTAAGCCCCACGGGGAATACACTCGCTATCCATTTAAAAAAAAGAATATGCCGGAATGAATAAAGGAGTTCAAGCCAATAATGGACCTGGTTAAAAATCTCTGCGGGAATTTCTGTTCCTATTACAAGCCATCAAAGGATGAGGAGCTTGCCTGCAGGGGTTTTGTTGTTGTTAAGAAGTTGATAGAAGCAGGGAATCAAGTCTCTTTTGAGGAGTCCAATAAAAGGCCAGGTCCCCTGACAGAAGAGGGCCTCAGGAAAGTCCTTTGCCTGAACTGTCCGTTTTATGAGGGTGATTGCGACTTTATCCTGCAAGAAGGCGAGGCCATGCCCTGCGGCGGTTTTATATTTTTGGGACTTCTAATAGAGAAGGGTATGATATGTATTGACGATGTCCGGGATATCGAATAGACTGTAACTATTATCGACATAAACATTGCAGGGAGGAAATATGGAGAAATATTCTATCAGTGAAGTCATCGAACAGGCTGTGCAGACAGAGAGACTCGGTTATCAGTTTTATACCACCATGGCAGAGAGGTTTAAACACGATAATGGATTAAAGAAGCTTTTCGAAACCCTCGGGGCAAAGGAACTCGTCCACGAGAAGATGTTTTCGGAACTGAAGGAGATGAGCGGCGGAGTGGAACCTGAAGGATGGGAAGAGGCTTCACAGTACCTCAGGGCGATAGTTGAATCTGAATTTTTCCTCGGCAAACATAAGTCGCTTCCTGACCTGAAACACGTGCATACTGTCGAGGCAGCGGTGGACTTCGCGATGGGTTTTGAGAAAGAGACTCTGCTTTATTTCCACACGATACGTGATGTTGTAAAGGAAAAGGATGTTGTGGACGAAATCATCAACGAGGAAAAGAGTCATATCATGTGGCTGAGCAGATTCAGGGAAAACCTTCGTAAAGCAGGCGTAATACGTTTATGGATTATACGATCAAAATAGGCGGCGAGGCAGGCCAGGGGATCCAGACTATCGGCGATACCCTCGGCCTGGTATTTTCCCGCACCGGCTATCATGTGTTTACTCATCAGGACTATGAATCCCGTGTGAGAGGCGGCCATAATTTCTTCCAGGTAAGGTTTGCGGACCATCCTGTTATGGCCTCGAGAGACAGTGTGGATATAGTAGTTGCCCTTGATAAAGAAAGCATAATCAATTATGAGAAAGAGCTTTCGGAGTCTGGTCAGATAATCTATGATTCAGCTTCATTAAAGCAGCAGCATGACAAGCCCCAGTTTCTTGATATTCCTTTCGTGCAACTGGCGATAGAACACGGCGGCAGTAAAATCATGGCCAATACTGTTGCTGTCGGTGCTGTGCTGGGGATGATAGGGATGGACCTCGATGTGCTTCTCGCAATCCTGAAGGACACCTTCAGAAAGAAGGGCGAAGAGGTAATAAAGCAAAATACGGCTGCAGCGATGGCAGGTCATGACTATGCGGTAAAAGAATGTATCAAGTGCTCATTTTCCGCTGCTCCTCTGTCAAAGCCAAAGATGCTGATAGCAGGCAATGACGCCATAGGCCTTGGCGCAGTAGCCTCAGGATGTAAATTTTATTCTGCCTATCCCATGACGCCCTCGACAGGGATCATGAATTATATTGCCGGAAAAGAGGCGGACTATGGGATTATAGTTGAACAGGCAGAGGACGAGATCGCTGCTATTAATATGGCCCTGGGCGCTTCTTTTGCAGGGGCAAGGGCGATGACAGGCACCTCAGGCGGGGGCTTTGCCCTGATGGTGGAGGGACTGTCTCTTGCTGCCATGACAGAGACTCCGGTTGTAATAGTGCTTGGGCAGAGACCAGGCCCTGCAACAGGCCTTCCGACACGGACAGAGCAGGGGGAACTCCAGTTCGCCCTCTACACAGCTCACGGCGAATTCCCGAGGGTCATCTTTGCCCCGGGCACTCCTGAACAGGCGTTCTATCTTACTAACAAGGCCTTTGATCTGGCGGAAAAATACCAGATATCTGTCATTATCCTGACTGATCAGTATCTCGCTGATTCCCAATGGACATTTGACGGGTTTGACATCGGCAGGCTCAGGTACACTGATTACAGACTGCGTGGCGAGGCGTTTGAAAAACTCTCTGACTATAAAAGGCATGCCTTCACTGATAACGGTGTATCTCCCCTTGCTGTTCCGGGTGATGCAAAGCATGTTGTGGTAACTGACAGCGATGAACACGATGAGGAAGGGCACATCATAGAGGACGCTGAAACAAGGGTGAAGATGGTGCAAAAGAGGATATTTAAGAAACTGCCGAATATCCTCAGGGAGATAGCGCCGCCGCTGCTCTACGGTAATCCTGACCCTGAGGTTGTTCTTGTTGGATGGGGTTCTACCTTTGGCGTGATGAAAGAGGCTGCTGATCTTCTTTCAAATGAGCAGAAAATTGCCGTACTCCATTTCAGCGAACTATATCCTTTCCCTTCAACGGACGTCTTTGATTACCTGAAAATTCTGAAAAACGCTAAACTTGGTATCTGCATAGAAAACAACGCTACCGGACAGTTTGCGCGTCTTATGAGGGCTGAGACAGGTTATGAGTTTGCGGCAAGGATCAACAGATACGATGGAAGACCCTTTACTTTGGAATCTTTAACAGGAGAGATACATGTCCACCTTGGAAGATTATAAAGGCAGAACTCCGGCATGGTGTCCTGGTTGCGGCAACTTCGGCATTCTCAATACCTTTAAGAGTGCTGTTGTGGAATTGGGCCTGGAACCGCACCAGTTCACCATTGTATCAGGCATAGGACAGGCAGCAAAGCTTCCCCACTACCTCAAATGCAATACCTTCAATGGTCTCCATGGAAGGAGCCTTCCGGTTGCGACCGGGTTAAAACTTGCGAACCACGAAATGACGGTGGTCGCTGTTGCAGGAGACGGAGACTGCTACGGCGAAGGCGGCAATCACCTGCTTCATGCAATCAGAAGGAATATCGGCGTCAAGCTCTTTGTCCATGACAACCAGATATACGGCCTCACAAAAGGTCAGGCCTCGCCGACCAGCATGGAGGGCATCAAGACGAAAAACCAGCCTCTGGGTGTTTTTTCCGAACAGCTCAACCCCATGGCCTTAGCTATAGCCCTTGACTGCAGTTTTGTGGCAAGGGGATTCGCAGCAGACATGGAACATCTGAAAGGACTGATAAAAGAGGCGATGGGCCATAAGGGCTTTTCTCTTGTCGATATCCTGCAGCCCTGTGTGACCTTCAACAAGGTCAATACCTATGAATGGTACCGGCAGAGGGTATATCACCTCGAACCTGATTATAATCCCGAAGACAGGGCAGAGGCATTTAGAAGGTCCCTTGAATGGGGTGAGAGAATACCCCTGGGCATACTCTTCAGAAATAACCGGCCTGCCTATGAAGAACGGATATCTGTTATAGAGGCCAGCCCCCTTGTAAAGCAGCAGTTCGATATCTCGAAAATAGAAGCAACGCTGAAAGAGTTTTACTGATAAGCCTATATTTGGAAGTTGAAAAAGCTGGCTTTCGCTCGGAAGGCTCTTTTTCTGCTGTTCTAAGCTCATTTGCTACAGCCGTGAAACTCACCCTCCGGGTTCAGACAGTCACGACTGTTTAACGCTCCAATTCGCTAAGAACCGCAACGAACATAGAGCCAAATCGCTCAAGCCAACTCTTTCAACTGCAGTTTTTAGGTTTAAATATTTCTGCCCTTAAGTTGTCATCCTCGGGCTTGACCCGGGGATCCAGAACCTATTGAAAAGACTGGATTCCCCGATCAAGTCGGAGAATGACAGATAGTAAAAGTTATAGTTTATTGACAGACACTAATTACACTTTCTGCGACCTCTGCGGTGAAAAAAACTGCTGTTATCAGGGTCATTGATTAAGGCGTAATATCTGAACGAGCAGCATTAAATTCAGGAAAGACACGATTATTGCGATTGACCATAGAACGATTTTGTTTGTGAAGGAGTTTGCAAACTTTCCCATGACTTTCTCTGAAGAAGTCAGCGAAATCAGGCCAAAGACTGTCAGCGGGAGTTGAATACTCAGGAATATCTGGCTCCAGATAATACCCTGAAAAGGGTCTTTGAGAAAGAAGATGACGAGAAGACCTCCTGTGAGGGTGATAATGACACCGGCCCGGGAATGGTTATCTGAAATATCAAAGGGTTCGCCGGAGATCCCCGCGAATATACTCCCTCCGGCCATACCGCAGGTAATCGATGAGGCAAAGCCTGCAAGGAGGAGGGCAAGGGCAAAGACAACAGCAGCTGCATTTCCCATAAGCGGCTTCAGGGTTTCCTGGGCCTGGGGAAGTTCGGTTACCATCACCCCATTTGCATGAAAAACCGAAGCAGCCACTAAAATCATGGCGCTGTTTATGGCCCAGCCAATCAGCATTGCGGTCAGGGTATCCATGAATTCAAACCTGAGCTGCTTATTTATCATTGCTTCCCCTTCGAGGTTCCACTGGCGGCTCTGTATGATTTCTGAATGCAGAAAAATATTGTGCGGCATTACCACGGCCCCCAGGACACTCATGACAACAGGAAGCGCTCCGGAGGGCATGGAGGGGACGACCCAATGTTTCAGCGCGCTGCTCCACTGAAGCGTGACAAGACTGAGTTCGAAAAGAAAGCCCAGCCCTATCAGGGATACAAAGCCGATGATCCATTTTTCTATTTTCCGGTAACTGTTTGATAAGATCATATACAGGGTCAGCGCTGCTGTAAGGCCCCCGCCGATATTCAGCGGCAGACCAAAAAGCATGTTCAGCCCGATCGCTGCCCCGAGTATCTCTGCCAGGGCAGTGGAGACAGCCGCAAGCATGGCTGTAAAAAGGAAAAAGCCGCTCACACTTTTATGGAAAAACCTGGAGGATGCCTCGGAAAGGCAGAGCCCTGTGACTATCCCGAGATGGGCGGCATTATGCTGAAGGATGATAAGCATGAAGGTGGAGAGGGAAACCATCCACAGGAGAGAATATCCGTAGGTAGAACCGGCAGCGATGTTCGCGGCCCAGTTGCCGGGGTCAATGAAGCCGACCGTAACAATGAAGCCAGGGCCGATATATTTAAGGATTTCTAACGCCCCTGAGTTTTGGAGAATGCTTGCTGAACCATTTCCCAAAGTTCATGCCCTATTATCTTGCAACTGATTTTTCAACGCAAGAGAATTTCAAATTGTCCTAAAAAATAGCAGTCCTCCGCAGATCTGTACGGACCTGAGCTCGGTTTGAAAACATCCCCCTCAGCCCAATTGCATCTCTGAATACCGCGGAAAAGGAGGGACGTACGCCATACGTCCCTACGGATGTCCGTCTTATCCCAAGAGGGGGATACTCCGGCCATGTTTTTTTTATGAAACAGCCACTTCCGTCTTGATAATTTATTTTTCACGTGTTAGTCTGTTCTCATGCTAAAAAGTTCACTACTCACATAATAAAAAAAGTCCTGATGAGAAGGCGCTTTAGCGTATAACTGTCAGGGACCGGAGGATTACCATGAAGAGAATTCTGTTATTTGTCATATTGTCTGCCCTGCTTCTGGGGCTGAGCAGCTGCGGTTACAACACCATGCAGGCCAACGAGGAGGCTGTCAAGGCGGCATGGGGAGATGTTGAGGCATCCTACCAGAGGAGAAACGATCTCGTTCCGAACCTGGTTGAGGTCGTCAAGGGTTACGCAAAGCATGAGAAGGAGACCCTTCAGGCAGTGACCGAGGCGCGCGCCAAGGTCGGGTCCATCCAGGTATCCAAAAACATTCTCGATGACCCCAAGGCACTGACCCAGTTCCAGGAGGCCCAGGGCGCCATGAGCAGCGCTCTTTCAAGGCTTATGGTCGTGGTCGAAAAGTATCCTGACCTGAAGGCGAACCAGAACTTCCTGGACCTTCAGCACCAGCTGGAGGGCACTGAAAACCGGATCAATGTCGCCCGCACACGCTTCAACAAGGCAGTGGAGACCTTCAATACGTCGATCAGGGTGTTCCCCAACAGCCTCACGAATTCAATGCTCCTGCACCTGAAGATGAGAGAGCCGTTCAAGGCCGAGGCAGGAGCTGAGAAGGCGCCAAAGGTCGACTTCAGCAAGTGAATTTGTTTTCCGGAAAAGTCCGGCCTGCAGCGGATATATGGTCCGTCTCCAGGGAATGCATCCATTATCTTGTTTTTTTCTTTCTTGTTTTTTGCGTGCCGGTCCACGCCCTTGAGGTCCCAAAACTCCAGGGGTATGTGAATGATTATGCAGGCATGATCTCACCGCAGGCAAAGGCCACGCTTGAACAGGAACTTCAGGCATTTGAACAGTCCGATTCCACGCAGATCGTGGTCCTTACCATTCCCTCTCTTGAGGGTGAGGTGCTTGAGGAGTTCAGCATAAAAGTGGCTGAACAATGGAAGATCGGTCAGAAGGGAAAAGACAACGGCATCATCGTGCTTGTCTCGAAGCAGGACCGGAAGATACGGATTGAGGTCGGCAGGGGTCTCGAAGGCAAGATCACTGATCTCATGTCAGGCAGGATCATCGACCTTGTGATTAAGCCGAAGTTCAAAAGGGGTGACTTTGACAGCGGGTTAATCTCCGGCATCCATGCCCTGATCGATGCGACGCGGGGAGAGTTCAAAGCCGACAGCAACCGGGAAACCCAAAGACGGAACGGCCCGTCCCGCCTGCTCACCTTTCTTATCTTCGGCGGCTATCGCCATCCTCGTCCTCGGGAGCATGTCGCGCTCTGCCGGAGCTATCGGCGGAGCAGTGGGACTTCCCCTCAGTATTTTGCTGGCGTCCATATCCATCGGTATGTGGGGCTTCATAATACTTGCTGTTGTTGGCGCTGTCCTTGGACTCATTCTTCCTGTGCTATTTTCTGCCGGGGGCCGGGGCGGAGGCTGGCCAGGGGGATTTTACGGGGGTAGCGGTTTTGGTGGAGGTGGCGGTTTTGGCGGGGGCAGCAGCGGCGGTTTTGGCGGCGGCGGGGGTGGTTTTGGCGGCGGCGGGAGTTCAGGAGGCTGGTAGAATGAAAAGAAATAATAATTCCCTGGGGCCAGGGCAATGAAAAAGGCATCCCGATTTTTTTCGGAAGAAGAAAGGAAGAAGATTGAAGAGGCGGTGCATGCTGTTGAATGCTGCACCATCGGAGAAGTCGCGGTTATGGTCGTTGACAGCAGCGACGAATACAGGGAGGCCTCGGTGCTTGGCGGCATCTTCCTTGCCGCTGTGGCTTCATTTTCAATTGTGGAGATATTCTTCGGCGCCTCGCTCACCTTCTTTATCCCGCTTAGCGTCCTTTTGTCCTTTCCTTTCATAAGACTTTTCTCCATACTGCCTGAA
This sequence comes from uncultured Nitrospira sp., assembly GCA_963813295.1. Taxonomy (GTDB): domain Bacteria; phylum Nitrospirota; class Thermodesulfovibrionia; order Thermodesulfovibrionales; family UBA6898; genus JAOUFP01. Next base: position 25,897 of record CAWEYN010000015.1, on the reverse strand, counting down.
CTGAAGATAGCCTTTATCGGCCGACGCAGAAGAGAGGAAACGGTCCGCGACCGCGCTGTCAGGGCGTTCTTCGAAAAAGGGCTCTATAAGACAAAGGCGAACACCGGAGTTCTCTTCTTCATGTCCCTGCTCGAAAGAAAGGTCTGGGTGCTCGCTGATAAGGGCATCTATGAAAAGATAGACCAGGAGACACTAAACCGGTTTGCACTGACGGTGTCCCAGGGCGTAAAAGACAGGCGGGCCTGCGACGCTCTCTGCAGTGCCATTGATGCTGCCGGAAAAGTCCTCTCACAACACTTCCCCATCGAACCCGGAGATACGAACGAACTTACCAACGCGGTCATTACAGAATAACAGATTTTCCTGATGGCCACCTTCTTCCCTGCGGCATCATCGTTCGCGTAATCCGGAAAACTCAGACCTTCCGGCAAAGTTGCATTTACCCTCATTTGCTGAGAAAATGAAAACAGCTCATTGGAATCGTTCAGGAACAGGAATACGGGAGGTCTGATATGTTGAGAAAACGCCTGATTGCTCTCATTTTTGTTGCCATTGCAATTGCAGGCTGCGTTAAAAGAGAAGAACCAAAGAAAATCAGTCTGGAAAAAAAAGAAACTATTGCGGCAACAACAGACAGGAATAATGAGAAACACTTAAGGATTGCGGTTGGCGGAATGATTACACCTAAAGAAGGTCTCGCTTATTACCGGCATTTTCTCGATTATGTTGGAGAAAAATCAGGACAAAAAGTAGACTTTGTGGACAGGGACGACTATGCTGAGATCAATGATATGCTAAGGAACGGTGAGCTTGAAGCTGCTTTTGTATGCAGCGGACCCTATGTCGATGGACACAAGGAGTTCGGGATGGAACTTCTGGTCGCCCCTCAGGCTTATGGTGAAACGGTTTATTACTCATACATAATTGCGGCCAAAAACAGCGCTGTAAAAAACTTTGACGATTTAAGAGGGAAAAGCTTCGCCTTTAGTGATCCCTTGTCTAATTCAGGCAAGCTGGTCCCCACTTATATGCTCGCCAGGATGAATGAAACACCGGAAACCTTCTTCAGCAGATATATATTCACCTATAAGCATGATAAATCCATTCAGGCGGTTGCCCAGGGTGTTGTTGACGGAGCAGCGGTAGACAGCCTGATATGGGAATATCTCAACCGCACTAATCCTGAATTTACTTCAAAGACCAGGATCATAAGAAAGTCCCCTCCCTATGCAATTCCGCCTGTGGTTGTTCCAAAGAGTCTGGACCCGAGGATAAAGGAAAGGCTTAAACAGATATTCTTAAATGCCCATAATGATAATAAAGGCAGAGAACTTCTCAGCAAAATGATGATAGACAAATTTGTTGTCATTGACGACAGTGCATATGATTCAGTCAGGGATATGAAGTCCTGGCTCGAAAAACAAAAAACAAAGGAACAAAAGAAGAAATAGTCATATGTTAAGAGCTATGGGGTTGCGAAGCAAAATCCTGCTTGGAATTGCAGGCCTGGTGGTCCTGATGGGGCTGGCTGTGATGATTTTTGCAGAAACAGTGCTCTACGAAAAACTCTATGACAAGCTGGAAAAGAGAGGAATATCAATAGCCAGGCATATGGCGGCAAACAGTATCAATCCCATACTGACAGAGAAGTACTTTGAACTTAAAATGCTGGCCCTGGATATCATGAAAAACGAAGAAGATATCGAATATATTTTTGTTCTGGACCATAAGGGCAAAGTTCTGGCGCACACCTTTGACAGGGGATTTCCTATTGAACTGCTGGGAGGTAAACAGGGATGTTTCTAAGAAAAAATACTCTATTGAAAAAATCATTACTGAAAAAGGGAAGCTTATAGACATAGCTGTGCCTATGATGGAAGGCCAGGCAGGGGTTGTACATCTGGGCTTTTCCGAGCAGCATATCAGGGCAGAGATCAATTCAATCATTAAATTGCTTTTGTGGTTAATTATTGCCTTATCAATTATCGGTATTGTCATAGCAATTTTTCTCTCACTGATGATTGCGAAGCCTGTTTTGGAACTCGCAAAGATAGTAGAGGCTGCCGGCACCGGGGATTTGGACCAAAGGGTGAATGTCCGCTCAAATGATGAGATAGGGAAATTAGGGGAAGCCTTTAATCTTATGCTCAAAGACGCGAAAACAGGCGGAAGAGGCGCTGAAAGAAAGCGAAGGGAAATTGCAAAGTATTACTTCGCATCTGGCAGAAGGCATTTATCTGCTGGATGAACTGGGGCATATTACCTTTATGAACCCTGAGGCAGAACATCTTTTCGGATGGACGATGGAAGAACTCAATGAGAAGGGCCCTCATAATCTTGTCCATTTCCAAAAGCCTGACGGGACACCTTTATCGCCTTCAGAATGCAAAATGCATGACGTCATTAAAACAAAAGAGCGCTACCTTTCTACTGATGAAGTCTTTGTTCGCAAGGACGGGACTGTTTTCCCTATATCAGTTATTACCGCTCCTGTAATTGAAAATGGGAATATTCGCGCTTCGGTTACCGCGTTCCGGGACATCACAGAACAGAAACAGGCGGAAAAGGAAAAAGAAAAACTTATCTCTGACCTTCAGGAAGCCCTCGCAACAATAAAGACCCTGCATGGAATTTTACCGATATGCGCTTCCTGCAAGAAGGTCCGTGACGACAAAGGCAACTGGAAGCAGATTGAAAGCTATATAAGAGAGCATTCCGAGGCAGAGTTCTCTCATGGCTATTGTCCGGAGTGTGGAAAAAAAGCGTTGGAAGAAGCAAATGATTTCATGAAGAAACTTAAACATGAGTAGGCGAAATTCGCAATGATACGTTTGCTTGGAAAACTCTTTATTTCCGGATTCACCTCTGCGGTCTCAGCGTGCTCTGCGGTGACCATTTTCTAAAACGGTATCATGGAAGATTCTAAGTCCCTAAACACTGATTTGAGTAAAGTGAAAAAGGTTTTGCAATGAAATTTAACGGTGTCAATCATATTGCTCTGGCAACAGGCAGGATCGATGAAACAATACGCTTCTGGCGCGACCTTCTCGGCATGAGATTGATCGCAGGTCTTGGTGAGCCCGGCAACAGGCAGTATTTCTTCGAGATCTCCGAGACCTGCTCCCTGGCCTTTTTCGAGTGGCCTGAGGTCGTCCCTGTCCCTGAGAAAGAGCACGGCAGGGTTGTTTCCGGCCCTTTTGCATTTGACCACATAGCGTTCGGTCTTGACAGCGAAGACGAACTGCGGGAGTTGAAGGACAAGCTGGATGCAGCAGGGATATGGGTGTCAGAGGTGATAGACAATGGCTTTATCTATTCGATTTTCTCCTTTGATCCCAACGGCATACCGATAGAGTTCACCTGGAATGTGGAGGGAACAGACATACGAAAAAACCCGGTCATGATCGATCCTCCGCCCTCCGGGGCTGCAGGAGAAGGGCCGGAACCTCAAAAAGGCAAATGGCCGCCTGTTGAAAATCCTGCCTTGAAAAAAGACCGGAGGACATATCCGGGGCAGTTAGGCAGGTTTTTTAAAAAGGCCAGGAAGTTTTAATCCAAAAATGCATTTCAATAAAACCGCAGAGTTCACAGAGGAGAATCATAAAAACTGATAGTTTCTCTTTTACTATCGATATGTTGCTCTGCGCTCTCTGTGTTTAAGTTCTCTTTTTAGGTCAAGCGTTAGTTACTTACGAGTGAGATTTTAGTTTTTTCGGGAAACTTTTCCTGGTTCGTGACTTCTTCCTAATCACTATCCACTACTCACTAATCACTTCCGGCTTGTCCGGGTCAGGCGGATATCAGTATTTTATGATTTCAATATAGTCCCTGAAGTCCTTTTCTTCATATCCTGTTGCCTTGAGCCTCATGATCGTAAAATCTTCCAGGGCCTTTTCCTTGTCTCCTTTATAAACAGGGTCTACCTTTATCGCATGGGTCATGGCTGTTGAGGCGTCTCCGTATCTGCCCATGGCGTTATAACAGAGGGCCATCCTCATATAAGGCAGGCTCAGATCAGGCGCCCTATTGACAGCATTCTTGAAAGAACTGATCGCATCCTCGTATTTGCCGAGCCGGTAATACGAATTGCCCATGCTTATATAGGCCTTTTCAGGAGTGGAGTATAAGAGATTGGATACGGCTTTTTTATAAAAAGATATTGCCTTGTCAAACTGCCCGAGCTTTTCGTACGCGAAGCCGAGATTATTATAGGCCTCGGAATAGTTCGGGTCGGCTTTGACAGCTTTTTCAAAGAATTCGATGGCCTTTGCGGTATCATCAAAATATAACAGGTAGATTATCCCTATAGCGTTCAGGACCTCCCTGTCATCGGGGTTAAGTTCATAGGCCTTATGGAATTCCACAAAGGCCTGCTGGGCCTTGGCTTCATTGAGGTAAGATACGCCGATTTTATAATGGGCCGTTGCTGATTGTATGTTATCTCCGGTCGGCTGGGCAGTAGCGCAGGCGATTACAAATAACATGGACATAATAGAGAGGATTTTTAAGCACTTCAATTTCTGCAACCTCCTTATAAAATAATTCTCAGCTTTAAGCTATCAGAAGGACAATATCCAAGTAAAGTTAAATGTTGTCTGCGCTGAAGGACACGGCTGTTGCAGGAGACACATTGTCAATGGTCCTGCAGCTGACCTGAATAATATGCCGCAACCTGCAGTATGTCCCAGGGCTTGCAGTCATTTCCCGTGAAGCCCAGGAGTTCTGCGCAAGCGTATATTGTTTCGATATCATGGCCTTCTATTTCCAGAAATTGGGGTATGTAATTGTATGCATCATGATATTCGTCAATCTCGAAATGCACTCCCCTGAACTCGTAGCTTGTCCTGTGCTTTTTCATCTCCAGCCAGGCATTCAGCCCGAGGCTCTCCAAAAGATATTTCATTGTATTGAAGTCTGAAACCTCAATCTCATGCTCTTCCCTGACTTTTGCCTCTTTACTTTCAACAAATTTTTTTAAACATAGAACGGCTTTTGTGCCTTCCAGCCTGAGCCTGAGAGCGCAGCCGCTGTTTTTCAGGGCAGTATCGGCAAAATCATAGTAAAGCGCGTGAATTTCATCGTCAAAGACTTTTTTTGCGCCGAGGGACACGAGCCTTTCCTCTACGGCCTTTCTGTCAATTCCGAGAATCTTGATCTCTATCTCTTTCATTGCGGACACAATTAGTTTTGTTCCTTACGGTTGAGTTTAAAATGCATCGGACCTGGCTTTCCCGAGCAAGTCGGGGAATGACAGTCTGTCCGAATCGTAATTAAAAGACAACACCAATTATAGCGTCTTCAGCTGATTAAATAAAGACTGCAAAGCTCGGCCCGACCTGAAATTTAAGAATCCAGGTATCTGAGAACCGGGGCATCTGAGGCCCCGGGTTTTCCCCTGACCTGGGATAAACGGCCTGAAGCCCCTATTGATGGTTCAGAGAATCTGCTTGACAAAAAAAATAACTTCTTGATACTGTTATCCACAGTCATAATTTTGATGATATAGTATCAAGAAAGGGGGAATGATTAATGACAAAAGCAGAACTCATTGAGAAGATTGCTGCAGGCTCAGGACTCAGCAAGGCTGACGCTACAAGGGCATTGGACTCGACTTTGGATGCTATTAAGGCATCTCTGAAGAAAGGCCAGAAGGTCACTCTTGTCGGATTCGGAACATATTCTGTATCAAAGAGGAAGGCAAGAAAAGGCCGCAATCCGAGGACAGGACAGGTTATCAACATACCTGCCGGCAAAACACCTAAATTCACGGCAGGCAAGGCATTAAAAGACGCCCTGAAAAAATAAAACTGACATTTTATCTTAAAAGGGGACACATACTTATTGTCCCCTTTTTTTTTGGCCTTTTTTCTGTTATTCTTTTGTTGTATTTGACCAGTTAATCAGGACACTCAGGGAGAAAAAATGCTTATTGAATTCAGCAGAGTAAGGACCGGTCCTGCCGGAGGGGGTCTTCAATGACCACCTGCAGCTACATAATTACAGGTATTGACCTTGGCCCTGATACAGAGAGGAATATTTCATATGCGGCATATTTCGCGGCCGGCACAGGCGCGACTGTCAGGCTCCTGTATATCATAGACTATCTGCTGACTCCGCCGTCTTATCTGTCATCATATGTCGAGGAAGAAAAAAAGAAGGAAGAAAAAGAGATGGCAAGACTGCAGGCCCTGCTGAGCGGATTTTCAGTAAAGAACGAAGCCAGCGTCATCCTGGGACGGCTCCATGAATCATTCATGAAGGTCATCACGGAAACTTCTGCTGATCTGCTTGTTATAGGATACAGATCGCATCTGCTGAGGCCCAGCAGTTCCGAACGTCTCATAAAATCCCTGGCAATGCCCATGCTTGTCGTAAGAGGTAAATATGCTGAAAACGCCTCTCCCGGGACTGTCAAAATAAGAAAGATACTCTGCCCGATTGATTTTTCGTCCAATTCCCTGAAGGCTGTATCAATGGCAAAGGCCTATGCAGGGCTTTTTTCAGCCGAGCTTCAGATAATGCATGTGGTCCCGTCTCACAGGATCCAGGAGAGATGGGAGCAATGGCTCAAGCCTCAGGAAAAAGACAGGCAGAGGTTTGAAGAGGGACTCTATTTCGAGGCTGCTGAAAAATTGTCGCAGATCAGGGATGAATTCAGTATTCGGGCTGAAGGGCGTGATATCTCAGGGCACACCGGCTGAAATGATATGTTCTGCTGCGGATGAGGGGGCCTATGATATGATTGTCATGGGAGCAAGGGGCCTGTCCTATCTTCAGGGCGTTCTCATAGGGAGCACGACTGAAAGTGTCCTCAGGACATCTCCCTGTCCTGTCCTTGTTGTCCATTAATGGCAGGCTATATTTTCTTCCTCCTGTTTGGACTTGTTATTATTTTGTTTGCAGCAGAATTCTTTACCAACGGCATCGAGGCCTTTGGACGCCATTTTTCTTTTTCCCAGGCAGTAGTGGGCAGTATCTTTGCCGCTGTCGGGACCGCGCTGCCTGAGACCATCCTTCCTGTGGTGGCCATTTTCATGTACGGAGGAGAATCCGCTAAAGAGATTGGTGTCGGCGCGATCCTCGGCGCGCCTTTCATGCTTTCAACCCTTGCCTTTTTCCTTGTCGGTCTTACTGTTTCAGTCGCTGCCTTGAGGAAAAAGCGCGCCTTTGAACTGAAGGTAGAGGCGCATTCCATTAAACGGGACCTGTTGTTCTTCCTTGCCATGTATTCTATGGCGATCATCTTGCCGCTGATATTTGGAAGGCGTTCACTGGTATTCATATCCTGCGCGCTTGTTGCCGGTTATATGCTCTATGCCTATATGACCTTCAGGGGGGAGAGCGCGGACCTTGAGCATTCTGAAGGAATGTATTTCTGGAGGATACTGTCCCGTATAAAAGGCAGGCCCTCTTCTGAGCAGCCGCCGCTGTTTCTCATACTATTTCAGATACTTGCAGCCCTTCTGGTGATGATAAAAGGCGCCCAGACCTTTGTGCAGAGTCTTGAGCACATCTCACTGCAATTTGGAATGGACCCCCTTTTGTTTGCGCTGCTTCTGGCGCCTGTTGCCACTGAACTGCCGGAAAAATTCAACAGTGTGACCTGGACATGGAAGGGCAGGGACACACTGGCCCTTGGAAATATTACCGGCGCTATGGTGTTTCAGGCGACTTTCCCTGTTTCAGTAGGGCTTCTGTTTACTGAATGGCATATAACTGGCATGGCGCTTTTTTCAGCCCTGATCGCGATCGCTTCATCGCTTGCTGTTATAGGGGTGATAATAATAAAAAAGCGCGTTTCCCCTTTTGTCATGCTCTCAGGAGGTCGTCTTTTACCTTATTTACGCGCTGGTCCTGATATTCAGATAAGGCTTTGCGTATTGAGGACTGGGTAATGTATGTAATCGGGATTAGGTAATCAGTTTACCTATCACCAGGTAAACTTTACCTAATAGCTCATAACTAGCAGCAGGCATATCTTTTTGTCTTATTCTTTACAAATCAATGCCTTATAACTAAGTTACGCTTTTCTGGCCTAAAATATTGCTTAGTAATTATCCTAATACTGTGGGACAATTATAATACTTGTAAGAAATGGAGATTGAATGAATAAGTTTGCCGAAGAAATAATTGACTTTGTCCTCGCGGAGATGCCTGTGGGCGTAATCGTCTTTAACGAGAAAATGGGCATTACCTACCTCAACAGGACCGCGGAAAAAATCCTCGAGCGCTATGAGCTTCCCGTTGAAATTCCAAACATCTGCAAAAGGATCTTTGATTCGATAAAAAACGAAAAGGTGCATGAAATATTTCCCGGAGATATTGTTTTATACCAGAAGATCAGCGGGTCTCAAAACAGCTGGATAATCAGGATGCACATAGGGAAAGGACCTGTGCCTCTGGTCTATGTTTTCATGAGCGAAGAAAAGGTCTCCAACAAGCTGAACTTAAACAAAAGAAGGATGCAATACAAGCTCACGCGAAGAGAAACAGATATGGTAAGGCGCGTCCTCGACGGTCTCACGAATAACGAAATAGCAGAAGACTGCGGGATATCAGAGCAGACAGTAAAAGACCACCTGAGCAATATATACATCAAATGCGGCGTGCATAACAGGTTCGAGCTGATATGCACCCTCATGAACTCTCCGGAGCCGGAAAGCCCCCCCCTACAACAGTAGGATTGATTCTTTCCATAGCCTTCATTAGACTACGATCAATTTACGTAAGCGTTCAGCCGTCAGCAATTAGCTGTCAGCGAAAAGCGGAATACGAAGCTCACAGACTAGTTCGGCATAGCGTCTTATACGGTCCTTTGTTCGCCTTTTCTTGCTGAAAGCTGACCGCTGAGGGATGATTAAGGGGTAGAATAATGAAAAAAATATTGGAATTTATACAGAATAAGATGCCTTTAGGAGCGATGGTCTTCGATGAAAAAATGAGGGTCATATATCATAACAGTACCGCGGACAAATTTTTGAAGCGTTACGGTATTGTCCCGGAGCTGACTGCAGTGGCAGAAAAAATATTCAGAGAGCGGCACGCGGCGGACAAGAACACTTTGTCAAAGGACATCTCCTTTAAGGGGGCCTCAAAAGGCATGCCGGTTAATTTGTCGATCAGGTACCTTTACTCAGAAGAACCATATCCAAGGATTTCAGTCTTTATCAGTACAAAACCCTGCAACAGCCAGTTGAATGTGGAAGAAGTGATAAGGCGCTACAACCTCACGAATAAAGAGGCGGAAATTTTCAGGCAGCTGGTCAGGGGATTAAAAAATACTGATATAGCCCGGGAACTGCATATGCAAGCGCATACAGTAAGAGACCATCTGAGGAGTATCTATACGAAATGCGGAGTCAAGAGCAAGTTGGAACTGGTGCGAAATATCATAACCTGAGAAAAAGATACCCCCCCTACTTTAGGGGGATTGTTTTTTAGCGATATTAATAATTACAATGTGCCAGCAAAAATTAAACAGAAAGTTTTCAACTATGCCGTGAGGGGTTTCAGAAATTTGATGAAAAGGGGGTGAATAATTAATTTATCAGTTACTTTGTGCGCAAAAAAGATTAAAACATTCTGCAGTAGCAAGAGACAAAGGCCCTAAGCTAACCCTTCGAAAAGTAACTTAGAACCTTTGCCGGAGGTGATGCCTCTATTTATAATTATAAAGACATCCCTCCTGAGAGTCAATTTAATATTACTAACAAAAGATCAAAAGGAGGATGTTAATGAAAGTTTTACAGAAAATCAGTATTCTTACAATTGCTTTAATGCTGGCGATTTTTATAGCTGTGCCGGCCATGGCGGCGACAATTTTTGTTCCGGATGATTACTCTACCGTCGGCGCAGCGGTCACAGCAGCCGCAGACGGTGATACGATCCGCGTAACTGCGGATACAACTGAAACTGCTCAGATCGTGGTCAACAAGAGTCTCACAGTAATAGGTGAAGGCCGCCCGGTGATTAAGGCCGGGTTTCAACACCGGGAGACAGTCTGCGATGCAAGAGCATGGTGGCTGGTTACTTCCAGCGGCAATCTCGAACTTGAAAATCTTGTTCTCGACGGCGACAGCGGAAGCGGCCGACAGGTCCATCAGGCGATCCGGGCCCATGGCCCCGGGCGGCTTAACAATTGCGAGATTAAGAATATTAAGTACGTCAATATGTGGGCTTTGGCATTTCAACCATTGAGTCCAACTGGACAATTACAAACAATGCTTTCAGCAACATCGAAAGAGTGGGAATGCACATTTTTGGCAGCGGTGCATCACCGACGCCGTCGTCACCAACAACCTTTACTACGGTAAGGGAACTGGCAACTATCTTGATTACGGAATCGAAGTCGGCGGCGGAGCCCAGCCACAATCGCATACAACACAATCCAAAATTGTCGCGGTATCGCGAATTCGCTGGATCATTCAGGCGGCGTTTATGTAGAAGTCTTATTTCGCCCTGGATCTTCTGCCAACATTTTTGCAAACTCCCTGTTCGACAACTATGCAGGCATACTGGTTGATTACGATAACGGTGACGGCACTTACACTGCTAACGGAACTCCAGGGGACCCTACCAATACTGTTGCTGTCGCGCAGTATAACTAGCTTTACCACAATGATGTAAAAGACATCCTCTGCGCGGTACCTACCCAGCCTGTCTTTGCCCGCAACAACATCTGGCTTACGCAAGATACGGCAGCAATAGCGGCACGCGTACAGGGCCTTGTTGATACAACGTATCCTTCGCCGCTTGGGCGCCACAGGAGCAACTGGTGCCACTGGTCCTCAAGGCCCACAGGGACCGGCAGGTGCAGATGGCGCGGTTGGCGCTCAGGGACCACAGGGTATCCAGGGTGTAGCTGGCCCGGCAGGCGCTGACGGTTTAGTCGGAGAAACTGGACCACAGGGACCGGAAGGACCTTCCGGAACGACATCATGGACTGATGGAACGGGTGTGGTGACCACTGCTCAGAAAGTTGGGGTAGGCACTACAAATCCAGCGGCTTCTTTCCACGCCGTGGAAACCACCACAAATGCTTCGCGCGGTATTTTATCAGCCCAGCATAACGACGGTGCTCAGGCTGGAGTCATATGTTTTCCGAAAAAGTAGGGGCACTGAAGTATCGCCCAACTGCTCTGTAAATGGCGACTTTACTTAGGATTTTCGAAGTCACAGGTATGATGGCACAACGATATCAACAATCTGCCAGGTTTGGCTTCTAAGGTTGATGGTCCTGTATCACGGAGTCAGTTCCGACCGCACTATCATTCTTCAACTGGCTCACAATCCGGCGCAGCGATAAGGCAGAAAGAATGAGAGTTAGTTCTAATGGTAATGTCGGCATCGGCACAACTACCCCTCTCAGAAGCTTGAAGTCGCTGGTAACGTGCAGGCAACGGCATTTTATGGAGATGGTACAAACCTGACAGGTATTATCGGCACTCCTGGCGCTACTGGTGCAACAGGTCCTGCAAGGACCGGCTGGCCCGACTGGCGCTACTGGTGCAACAGGGTCAACAGGTGCACAAGGCCCGATTGGTTTGACAGGTGCAACAGGGCCTCAGGGTATCCAGGGAATAGCTGGCACTGATGGCGTTGACGGCGCTGACGGCGCTGACGGCACGGCAGGCGCTGATGGTAAGACAATATTAAACGGGACTGTTGATCCCACAACTGAAGGCGTTGACGGCGACTTTTATGTCAATACAACAGCAAACACAATCGCTGGGCCGAAGGCAGGCGGTGTATGGCCTGCAGGCGTTTCCCTCATAGGCCCGGCAGGTTCTGACGGCGCAGACGGCGCAGTTGGAGCCACAGGACCAGAAGGACCAGCAGGCGCTGACGGTTCAACAGGTCCGCAGGGCCCACAGGGTATCCAAGGTGTTGCAGGCCCACAAGGCCCGGCTGGCGCTGACGGTGCCACAGGAGCAACAGGCTCACAGGGACCGATAGGATTGACTGGCCGACAGAGCCGGAGCAACCGAAGGCCACAGGGCCCAGGGTGATCCTGGGCGCTGGAACGTCATTGTGGACGGATGGAACGTGGTGTGGTTTCGACTTCTGTAAAAGTCGGGATCGGGACTACAAATCCGCAATCTCATTTGTAGTAGCTGAAACGCACAATAGATGCTAGTCGCGGATTGATGTCAGCCCAGCATAACTGACGGTGCTCAGGCGGAGCTACATTGTCTTCAGAAAAAGTAGAGGCACTGAATCATCGCCCTGCAGCGGTTGTGATAAGGCGACTACCTGGTGTATTCGGAGCAAGTATTCGAAGGCACATCTTATCAGATACATCCTGCTGGGTCTTAGGCCTGATGGCCCTGTATCAGCTGGAAGTCGTCCCAACCGCACTTTCTTTTGCAACTGGCTACAACACAAATGCTGGAGACTGATAAGCATAGATAGTTCTCATGGCAATGTCGGTATTGGCACAGCGACGCCTTCTCAGAAGCTCGAAGTCAACGGCGGTGTCAGGATCAACCCTGCTGAGGCCAAACCTGCTTGCGACGCACTTCACGCGGCACGTTCTGGTATACAGCAGGCGGTACTGGCGTAAAAGACTCAGTTGAAGTCTGCGCCAAGGATGCTGCTGACGCTTATGCATGGAGGACAATCTACTAAGAAGTTGATAGTAAATAGTTAGTAGAAAACATTAAATAGTAAGTAGTGAGTAGTCGATAGGTAAACAGGAAAAAGCTACTCAAAGAAAGAAGGGGCGACCACATTGTGGTCGTCCCTTTTCATTTTTTCAGCTTCTTACTGTTGACTATTTATTCATCTACTCACTACTTACTTTGCAATCGTCACGATTCACGTTTCATGGCCTTACACCTTGAAGTGATTGAGAAAAATATGTTATTGTTCATGATATGAACAACAGCCGTTCCTCAGAGTTTGAGCCGCACAAGTCATTACAGATACTCAATGAACTTTCAGCCGATGATTCCCTTACGCAGAGGGACCTCAGCAGCAGGCTGGATATCGCCCTCGGTCTTGTCAATTCCTACATAAAAAATCTTATATCAAAAGGTTTTATAACTGTAAAGTCCATACCGCCGAGACGTTATGCGTACTTTCTTACCCCAAATGGCTTTGCTGAAAAGACCCGGCTTTCCTATCATCTGCTCCAGGACTATACCAGGATTTACCGTGAGGCCAGGAGCGGCTTCAAGGACGCTTTTCTCGGAACTCAGGAATAACGGAGTAAAACACGTGGCCTTTGCAGGCGCGGACGAGGTCGCGGAGATAGCCTATATAACGCTTCATGAGATGGATATAGAACTTGCCGGAGTTCTGGACGATGATCTGGCAGGGAAAAAATTTTTCGGCAGAGACATTAAAAAGATCTGCGACATAGCGGCAATGAATTCTGATTGCGTAGTTGTCACCTCCTATCTCAAGAGGGAAAAAATTTATAAAGACCTCCTCGGTAATAAAACACCGAAGGAAAATATAAAGAGTATTTTTACCGTGAAAAGTGAATAGTGAAAAGTGAATAGTTGGTCGCTGTTCCTACTTACTACTAACTACTTACTACTTACTTTTACTACTACTTACTTTTTAGCGTTTAGTGCTTCAGAACTTATGAGAACAGACGTATATTACGATTTATTGACAGGCCTAAATGACCTGAACGGCGGTAGCCCGTCCAAAAAAGCCTATCAGCTGTCAGCCTTCAGCAATCAGCGCAGAGCAAAAATGCAAGCCACTCAGGTATGAGTCGATATGCGGGACTTTAGAAAATTAGCCGTTTGGCAAAAAAGCCATAGCTTAACTTTGGCGGTGTACAAAGCAACGAAGTCATTTCCAAAAGAAGAGATTGATCTTTCAGGATTGACTAGCTCACAATTGCGACGTTCGTGAATCATATCTGATTTCAGCCATCATATTCTAGGGTCCCTGCCGGATGAAAAGGAGAACTTGAACTACGCCCGTTTTTTTCAATGGGATGGGGTCTGCAAGTGAGTAATTTGGCCGCATCGAGGATCGGACTGCTCCTCAAATACTTTCCTGATAAAAGTCCTACTGAGAGCCGGGAATATGTCCTACAAAAAAAATAGAAATCGTCTGATATATATATCTGTTTTCAGGTTTTAAAATGTATTGACGAGTACGTCATTCTGATAAAGCCCTAGGCTTATAAATAAAGCAGTAGGTTTAAAAAAAGAGTTGATTTTGGGTTTAAAACAGGTTATGGTATAGTTAATCCTTACATTTACATGTGGGAAGTTAAGGGATAAGCCTTAAAAATGCTGAATATTCCCGGTTGCAATGTCTCTAATTTTGAGTAAAAATTTAAAAATCAGCACTGGGCTCAAAAGCACCGTGCAAAATTCAAAAGGGGGAAAAAATGAAGAAAGTAACGATGGTAAGTCTGGTTTCAGGTCTTTTTGTATTGGCGCTCTGCCTTGTACTGCCTCTGTCGGCATACAGTGCGGACAAGTTGATTGTGAAGGATGCGGGTGGGGTTAATACGGTGTTCGTGGTGACAGATACAGGCAAGACGGGAATTGGGACTGCGGCTCCATTAACATCTCTTCATGTATCAGCGCTTGATGGGTCAAGTTCAACTCGAGGAATTGTCAGCTCCCAGCATTATAATGGCAACACCGCGGCAGTTTACCAATACATGAGAAGTCGTGGCACGGATGTCGCGCCTACCGCGCTTATCAATGGCGATGCAATAGGTGCTTTCCATTTTCAGGGATATGATGGCAGCACATATCAGTATGTTTCTTCAATAATTTCCAAGGTCAACGGCACTGTGGGCGCCGGGTCGGTTCCGGCAGAACTCAGATTTCATACAGGCACCAGTACAACCGATAGTTTAGCGGCTCCCAAAATGGTAATAGGCTCAACTGGCAAGATTACGATCAAGACGCTGGAGGGAACCTATTCGAATAATAGCGCATTTGTTTGTGTTCATAATAACGGTGAACTTTATGCCAGTGAGACTGCCTGTCCATAAACATGATGATGTAAGTGGGCGGTGAGATATCGCCGCCCTACTCGCTTTATATCTCTCTTCCCCTAGCCCTGAGTTTTTTCCGAGATTGGAGGTAAAACAAAGTCTTTTTTGGCCCAGATGATATCACAGCAGTTTCTTACTGAAACAGAATCCATTGGAACAATCTCTCGCATAACAACCTATCTATGAAAGAAAATATTCTCATCTTTATCGATTTTACAAAGAAGCTCTACAGCAGACGGTACATGCTTAAATCCATGGCGAGTACGAATTTGAGAAACCGCTATGTCGGAAGCATGTTCGGTTTTCTTTGGTCGGTTCTTGAGCCGCTTTCCCTGTTCGGGATATACGCTGTCGTCTTCGGAGTGTTCTTAAAAAGCACACCCGACCCTGTGTTCGGCACGGACAGCTATTCTCTATACCTCTTATGCGGCCTGCTCCCCTGGATGTTTTTCAGCCAGACAGTCAGCGCATCAATAGGCGATGTCGTCTCCAACAACTCCCTGGTGACAAAGTCAGTGGGGTTTCCCTCGGAAATATTTCCGGTTATAACTGTCATTACTCACATCATCAGCCACCTTATCGGCATGGTCATCCTGATAGCCGCGGTTGTCATAACAACGGGCCGGGTCCCCCTGTCTATGCCGCTTTTCATTCTCTACCTTTTTTTAAGCTCTGTTTTTGCCGTGGGGCTGGGATGGATCTTTTCGAGCGTCTACGTTTACCTGAAAGACCTGCGGCAAGTCGTAGGCATGATTATGAACGCATGGTTCTTTTTTACTCCGATATTCTATTCTCCTCATATCATTCCTCCGGCGGTCATGCCGTTTTTTAAACTTAACCCTATATACCATGTAGTGATCGGTTACCGGTACGCGCTTTTAGCGGGTAAAACACTGCCCCTTGCCGATACGGCCTATCTTGTTTTCATCTCCTTCTTCACCTTCGCCATCGGCGGCATCATATTCCGTAAGCTAAAGCCGGGCTTTGCGGAAGTTCTTTAACTATGACTAAGGACATCGTCATTTCCGTAAAAGACCTCTCGAAAAGCTTCCGGATGTACAATACTCCGGCCGAGCGGCTCAAGGAGCTTTTGCATCCTTTCAAGAAAAAATATCACAAGGAATTCCGCGCTTTGAAGGATATCTCTTTTTCGGTGCAGAGGGGGGAAAGTCTCGGGCTTGTGGGTAGGAATGGGGCGGGAAAATCGACGCTGCTCCAGGTGATCTGCGGCATTCTACAGCCTACGACTGGAACAATTCAGGTCAATGGCGAGATTTCGGCTCTTTTGGAATTAGGGGCCGGCTTCAACAAGGAATTTACGGGGCGGGACAATATCTACATCAGCGGTTCCCTCAGGGGCTTCACTAAGGAGCAGATCGACGAGCGTTTTCAAAAAATTGTCGATTTTGCTGATATCGGGGAATTCATTGAGCAACCCGTGAAGACCTATTCGAGCGGAATGTTTGTGAGACTCGCTTTTGCTAATGCGATCCATATCGATCCTGACATCCTCATAGTAGATGAAGCACTGGCCGTGGGGGACCAACTCTTTCCAAAGGAAATGTTATTCCTTTCTTGAAAAATTCCGGGAACAGGGCAAAACGCTGATCTTCGTTAGCCACAGTACTATGAACATTAATCAGCTTTGCAGCCGCGCCCTCCTTGTCGACGGAGGCCAATTGATACTTGAAGGCTCGGCAAAACTGGTGACGACCCAGTACGAAAGGCTTCTTTTTTCTAATCCTGCTCATACTCGCAAGATAAGGGATGAAATCGTGGAATTAAACGCGAAACCCGATCTCAAACAAAAATTTATGCAGAGCATGGCTAACAAGCCCACTGCAACAAAGAGCGGACAAAAAGAAGGCGCTGAGGTCGTTTCTGTGCCTGGGGAAGGCCCTCGGGCGGAATTCATACCCGATTTCACTCCCAAAAGCACGATCGAGTATAAGAGTTACGATGTTGAAATTTCCGACATTTTTATTTCCACGCCGGATGGCCGGAAAGTCAACTCACTCGTCATAAATGCAGAATACATATTTTCCTATAAAGTAAAATTTAATATGGACGCCGAAAGGGTCTCGTTTGGAATGTCCCTAAAAACCGAGAAGGGCTTGATTTTGGGTGCGGGCGCCTCTTATGAGATTGACAAGCCTGTTGATATTATCCGCCAGAGCGAGGAGTATGAAAGTTAAATGGAACTTCACCTGCTATCTTCTGCCCGGCACTTATTTCATGGATATAGGGGTGAGCGCTATGCTTAATAATAACAGACTATATCTAAACCGCATAATAGATGCTGCCGCGCTTAAAGTTCAAACTGTTAACAGTCATGGTTACTACGGACTCGTCACATTCAATCATCGACCAGTTATAGAAAAGCTCCTAAGTCATTCTCATATAACAAAATAGACAGAGCCGGTCAAGGTTATTGATATCAAAGAAAGCGTGCACACAAGTTCATAGGAGGAAGGTCGAATGGAAAACAAGAGAACACCAGAAGAATTGAAGGTCAGGATTGCCCAGTTTCGAATGTGGTATCACAAAATCGACTTGGGCAATGGGGTTGTCACACCGGGACGCGATTACGACACAATTTGGGACAACATTCGAGCAAGTCGCAGTCATATTAATTACAACGATAAGACTGTATTGGACTTGGGAAGCTGGGATGGAATGTGGGCGTTTGAGGCCGAACAACTGGCGCGAAAATAGTTGTAGCGACTGATTGCCGCTATGAAGCTTATGACAATTTTCTTTTTTGCAGAGAGGTTTTGAAAAGCAGGGTAATTCCGTTTTACAATGTGCCTCTGTATTCATTGACTGAACGTTTAGACGTTTTTTTTCAGGAAAATTGGGAAACCCAGAAACCTAATGAGCGAATGTTCGATATCGTTCAACATCTTGGCCTTTTATATCATGTCCGTGATCCATTATTCACGTTGTCTCAAGCTCGGAGTTGCCTTCGCACAGGTGGGCACTTAATAATTGAAACTGGAGCGGTAATAAATGATGAGTCATCTTTTATGCTTTTCAATAACGTGCTTCCTCAAGAACAACGAATTTATAAGGACGTAACAACTTGGTGGGCACCGACTCTGACGTGTTTAGATGAAATGCTCCGCGCCTCTTTATTCGAACCGATTCCTGAGAGTAGAAGAATTCTCGCCGGTGGCTTATCACTTGACAAAAAACACACAATTTCGCGGGTATGTTTGGTAGCTCGCGCAATCGCTCCAGAAGATTCTGATTCTTTATTCTATCGTGAGTTGTCCCGCACATACAGAAATCCGGGTCTTGATTTGGAGTTAATGAGTAGCTCTGACAAGTGAGTCTCTGCTCATTTAAAATTATGGATGCATATTGATATGAGTACTTTCAGACGGGAATTTTTAAAAATATTTGACGAAGTAGAAGGCCAGATTTCCGTTATGGAAGCGCTTTTTCTTTTTCGGACTGCCAGAAAACTCCGGATTCAGGGCACAATTGTTGAGATAGGAAGTTATAGGGGAAAATCGACAATATTCCTGGCGAAGGGCTCAAAACGGGGGCTGGGCAACACAGTTCATGCGATTGAGCCTCATGCGGAATATGTAGGCATTTTCGGCGGCAAGTTCGGACCGGAAGACAAAGAAGCCTTTCTTTCAAATATTCAGAAACACGATGTGAAGGACGGAGTTCAGCTGATCTCGCAGAAATCCGGTGATGCGGCGCTGGAGTGGACACAGCCCATCAGCCTTCTTTGGATAGATGGAGATCACTCGTATGAGGCCGTAAAGAGAGACGTGCTTCTGTGGGAAAGATTTTTGTGCCCCGGCGGTATAATTGCCCTGCATGATGTGATGCCTGACTCTCCTCCGGCAAGGGTTTTTGATGAGTTGATCAGAAATAATCCGAACTTTGTCAACACGGCAATCTATGGTCGCATCGGATATGCGGTCAAGAAAAACGAGTCGCTAGATCGCTGCCCTGAGCCCCATTTCGAGGTGAAGGGCACTCAATCTTCCGGCAGGATTAAGCCCAACCTCTTCATAGTCGGAGCTGCAAAGTCCGGTACCAGCTCGCTGTGGCAGTATCTGAAAGCTAATCCACAAGTCTACATGCCCGAAGACGAACTATACAAGGAACCGGCTTTTTTCTCCTCCAAGGGTGAGGGGCAAGGATATGAGAATTATATTAAAGTCTTTGGCCGCGCGTCAGATGAGCATCAGTGGATCGGTGAGGCTTCCACCGCCTACTTAACCGATCCTGTCAGCGCAAAGAGAATTTATGATTTTAATCCCTCCGCCAAAATAATCATCATGTTAAGAAATCCGGCTGACAGGGCCTATTCTTTATATAACTGGATGGTCCAGGACGGATATGAGGTTGCCGGATCTTTTGAGGAGGCATTGAAACTTGAAGAAGAAAGGATCGGCAAGACGATACCTAACTGGTTCGAGCCGGAATACTACTGGAACTACCTGTACTTTCGTTCAGGACTGTATTCGGAGCAGGTCAAGAGATATCTTGATGCTTTCAAGGATAATGTTCTTATTATTAAGTTCGATGAATTCAAGAAAGACACTGTCACCGAATATAAGAAAGTTTGCGATTTTCTGGGCGTGGAAATGAATGAAATACCGCAGATCGCGTTTAACCCCTCGAAGCGGGTAGCTTCTGCTCATCTTCAGTTCGTCCTGCGGAAAATAACCATCGGACTTATGGTGGCGAAAGACAAGCCAGCTAATGATCAACTGAAAAAATATGTCGGAGCGGAGTATCGGGCGTGCGTCGCCAAGCTTGCTGGCATCTCGCAATTCAATGTGAAAGACCGCATTGCAGGCTACTTCCTACTTAAAAAAATAGTGAACATCGTCCAAAACAAGGAGTTCTTCCGGAATATCGAGTCGAAGGATCAGAGAGACACGATTATGAAATCGGGCTGGGAGAAGGGAAGACCTCAGCCTATGTGCAGTAAGACTAGAGAGGCCCGTTGAAAAAATACAGAGCCGATATTCAAATACTCTCGCGTCTCACAGATATTGACTTCGGAACATGGCTTGTCTGAACACATGAAGATGAGATATTAACTGAGAATTCTTCAAAATATGAAATCCGCAGAGCAATCAGCACGATAGATTCACTCTTTACAGAAGGCATTCTTCCATGAAAATACTACAAATTAACACCTATGACATTCAAGGCGGCGCTGCAAGAGCGGTGCACCGCTTGCACAAGGGACTACAACAACGTGGCGAAGATTCCCGTATGCTTGTGCGGTACAAACGATCGCCAGAAGCTTCAATCATTAGCGTTATCTCCGGCGCTTCTGAGGAGGCCGCAGCCGAGAGAGTTTTTTTTCTTGAGACGATACAGAGCCAGTATATCGATGCACACCGAACGGCTATCAGCAATACGCATTTTTCACTGCCTTATCCTTCGTTCGATTTATCGTCGTCGTCCTTAATACAAGGAGCACAAATAATCAATTTGCACTGGGTGGCGTATTTTCAGTCACCTGTTACACTAAGTAAATTATTTTCCAGTGGTACGCCGGTAGTATGGACACTCCATGATCAGCGTGCTTTTACCGGGGGATGCCACTATTCGGCCGGCTGTGATAGATATAAAAGTGATTGCTCCGCTTGCCCTCAACTGGCCGATGATTCCTTTGATTTTGCTGCTGCAGTTTTAAAAGATAATCTGGAGCTTTTCAAGAATGCCAAACTGACCATCGTTACCCCAAGTCACTGGCTGGCCGCATTGCGCCAGGGGGAGCAGACTTTTCAAAGACCTTAGGATTGAGGTCATTCCGAATTCCCTGGAGACTGATGTGTTCAGCCCGATCCTCAAACCCGAAGCCAAGAAAAGTCTGGATATTGAGACTGATACTATAACTCTTTTGTTTGGGGCTGAAATTGGAGACGAAAAGAGAAAAGGGTTTCGTGAACTTTTGTCGGTAATTCAGCGGTGTCTAACATCTGATAGCTTTCAAGACCTCGTAAAAAAAGAAAAAATAACATTGTTGTGCTTCGGCCACCCCGGCGAACAATTGGAATCAGCTGGTATTCCTGTTGTCTCGCTGGGATATATTAATTCAGATGAGGAGATGAGGACCGCCTATTCCGCAGCCGATATTTTTGTTCTGCCATCGCTAGAGGACAACCTGCCCAACACAATACTCGAATCTCTGAGCTGCGGCACCCCTGTAGTGGCTTTTGATATAGGCGGAGTACCTGACGTCATCTTCGACGGAGTGACCGGCAAACTCGTGCCAGCATATGACACAAAGAAAATGGCAGAGGCGATCATTTCACTCATTTTTAACCGGACCCAGAGGGAAGAGATGGGGCAAAGAGGCCGACAAAAAATGCTTGAGGGATATTCGCTCAAAACACAGGCGCAAAATTATCTCTCGCTATATAAAGAATTGATAGAAAAAAGCTCAACCGTCGCCATCTCTGCTACGGCAGCTGAGCCGACAGGTCAAGTTCCACTCGATACAACGCTTGGACCGGCCTTTCGGGATATTTACGATAACGTCCTTCTCAAGACACTAATGGAATATGCTCCAGCCTTGCACAATAGATGGCTAGAGTGCGAAGCGGACCGTGCTGCAAGGCTTGAAGTCATTCACAAGCTGGACGCCCTGCTTAAAGAATGCGACGCGGACCGTGCGGCGAGGCTTGGGGTTATCCAGTCCCAGAGCGAGACAATCCAGTCCCTCCAAACTTTCAAACAGGAATTGGAGAACACTCTATCCTGGCGGCTCACCGCGCCATTCAGGCGTCTATATGAGATAGTGAAGGGGGACAGAGGTGCAACAAGAAAATAATGAATAATTTGCCTTCAATTAGCATCGTTATCCCTTCGCTTAACCAAGAGCGCTATCTTCGTGAAGCGATTGGATAGCGTCTTTCATCAGAATTATCCGCAGCTTGAAGTCATCGTAATGGACGGTGGCTCGACGGACGGAAGTGTTGATGTAATCCGTTCATACGCGTCCCGCCTTGCCTATTGGCAGAGTAAGCCTGACGGTGGTCAATCAGCGGCGATCAATGAAGGCATGCGGCGTTGTACGGGCGATCTCATTGCGTGGGTTAATTCGGATGACTACTATTGGGATGACGCGCTTTGGACCATTGCTCGTGCCTATATTGCCCATCCGGGATACGGGCTGTATATTGGCAACGGGTTTCGATACAAACAGGCTGAAGACAGGCATACACCTTTTTGCCAACGTCATCTTGCGCTCAACCGGAAAGCCTTGATAGAAGGTCTTGATTATGTCCTTCAGCCTTCAACTTTTTTCTTGCGTCAGGCATGGGAGAAAGTGGGAGGCCTCAACCCGGACCTCATTTCTGTATGGACTGGGACATCGTCATTCGTATTGCAACGCAATACCCCGCTGTGTTAATTAACGAATTCCTTGCTGTTAGTCGGGAATACGAGGATACCAAAACCAGTACCGGTAAAATCACAAGAATAATCGAGAATTTCAGATCGATTCGAAGCACACGCAGGATGAGATAACGCCTGGAACCCACCTATACTTTGCTTTGGAAACACTTCTAAATGTAACAAAAACAAATTTCCCTGAACAACTGGGTAAGCATCTCTACGAAGCAATGCTCGTCGCGCAAAACCAATTTACAGACAAATTCGGAAACCGTGATGGTTTCCCATGCATTGGTGACGCTCAAGATAAGTACTTTTTGCCGATTCCGACTGAGTCCGATCGCTTTCTTCGTCCTCGACCCGAGACTAGCAAACCTTCCTTCCATTAGCATTGTTACCCCTTCCTACAATCAGGGCTGGATTCCTGAATCAGACATTAGACAGCATGCTCGCTCAGTCCTATCCAGAATTGGAATTAATAGTCATGGATGGTGAGTCCACGATGGAAGCGTGGAGGTTCTTCACCGATATCATGATCGTATAAGTTATTGGGCTTCTGAAAAAGATCGTGGCCCGGCCCATGCAATAAATAAAGGCTTAGACGTTGCGAAGGGTGAGGTTGTCGCCTGGCTGAACTCGGATGATATGATCTCATCAGACGCGTTGTGGGAAATAGGTAAAGCATTCGCGGAAGACAGCGACCTCGATATGATTTTCGCGAATGCCATATATAAGATGAAAACAACGAGCTTTATCTGGCTGACCATGGCCGCTACAAAACAGGTCTATATTATGGAGAGATGCAACCTGTGAACGTACCCTTTCTATTGGTCATATGTCCATAGTATTCCTCAGCCCACTGTTTTTTTTCCGACGTCGACTGCTCGACCAATGCGGCCCCCTGAACGAGTCTTTTCATTTTATATTCGACTTAGAACTATTTTTGGCGATTTTCGAAGAAAGCAAAAAAAATTAGGAAACCGGAACGAACCCAGGCATTCTATCGCATTCACAAAGCGGCGAAGACAAGCAGTTGGGACAAGTTTCTCGTCGAGCTATATCTTTTTAGTCGTCCTTTGTGGCCTGGCATGTGGTCCCGCCAATTTATACATACTTTACGAGACTTTGTGAGTTCTTTCATGCTACGGAAATATGGATTTTCGCCGAACAATTTGCGGCGCAAACTTACGGCGGCGCTCGTCGGACTTTCCGCCCTCACCCGCATCGGCAATCCGGAGGCAATGAGCTTTCCATTTATTCGAAGGCCCCAACCGGCCATTTCGTCGCCTGAGCCCGGCTTTACTCCGCACACACTCTCCCTTGGAAAAAACAAGTCAATCTAAATACCATATTGACAGGAGCAATCTGATTTATCAATCAATCTTCTGTTCGTACCTCTGGCCCAGGCATCCGGGGCACTCTGGCGGGGAAATCAGGGATTTTCACTTATTGCGCCGACTTCTATCAATTAGTCGGGTTGACTTCTTTGCCCTGTACAACTTCCAGGATGATGAACGGGATGACCAATTGGCGCCTTTGCTGGAGTCTCTGCACACTCCTAAGTCGATCTCTGACAAGCGACCGGATATGTTGAATCCTACGGCATTGCGGAACACTTTTTGGGATAAACTGACTGGACATGCTGCAAAAAAATAATATGCCGATAGCTGGTCGTCGCTATCATCATGATGTGCGTGTGCGGCTTCCGCATATCCGGGCTTATTCCTCAGGTTTGTTGCAGGAGACTTTGAGATCCAAACAGCCTGATTTTCTGTTTGTAAGTCCGCAGAGTAATCCCGCGGCAATGACGCTATCCATGAGCGGAATAAAAGCGAGGATTATTATGGCGTCTTATGATGTTGAGTCTGTCAGAATGCAGCGGCTTGCTGCCTCACTTTCCGGGCTTGATAGATTTGCGATGGGTTTGGAGGCGCGACGCGCGGCCCGTTTTGAGAGGGAAAACCTGGCTGTATGCGATGGCATCATTGCGGTGAGTGGACTGGATAAAGAAATCTTTGTCCGAGACTATCATTTCGATCCGGAGCGGGTGCTTCGTGATAGAGAACGGTGTCGATCCTCTTTATTTTGCATATACGGAAGAGACAGCTGTTGGACAATCCGCAAATCGTATATGTCGGCAGTCTCGGCTACCAGCCAAACCAGTCAGGCAGCGTTGCGGCTTGTGCGGGATATCATGCCACTGGTGAGAAAACGTTATCCGAAAGCGTGCGTCTGGATTGTAGGACAGGGAGCAGGCAGAATCTAATACGCCGGTCGGACGGGATACTGACCATAGTCACCGGGAAAGTCGAGGATGTCCGACCCTATCTGGCTATGGCGTCGATTGCCTGTATTCCGCTGATAGCCGGAAGCGGCGCTAAGTCCAAAGTACTTGAGGCCATGAGCGCCGGAGTCCCGGTTGTTTGCACACCCATTGGCAAGTGAAGGACTGGATCTCGAACATGGCAAACACTTACTGTTGGGACGAACCGATGCAGAGTTATCCGCTGCCATGGTGCAGATACTCGATAATCATGATCTAGGGGATAAACTTTGCCAAACAAGCTCGTTATCATGTGGAAAAGAAGTACTCATGGGATGTCAATCTTGCTCGTCTCGATGGATGGTTGGCAAAGTTGCAAGAAATGGATCGGCGATGCAATAAGACGTTGCGTGGGAAATGATTATAATGAAAAAATCAAATTACATTACAAAACCGCTGAGCGGGATTGGGATTGAGTAGCCTCCCTTTGGTCTCTGTAATTACACCCTCCTATAATCAGGGAAGGTTCATAGAAGATACAATAACAAGTGTCTTGAGTCAGGATTATCCGAATATCGAATATCTGGTGATTGACGGCGGGTCTACTGACAACACCCTTGAAATACTCAGAAAATATGGTGACAGGCTGACCTGGGTTTCTGAGCCTGACAAGGGCCAGACAGATGCGATAAACAAAGGCTTTAAAAGGGCCAGGGGTGAAATCGTCTGCTGGCTCAATTCGGACGATACCTATGAGCCGGGAGCGATCAGCAAGGCGGTTGAATATTTTCTTGAACACCCTGATGTAATGCTGACTTACGGAGAGGGCAATGAAATAGATGAAACCGGCGGATTGATCCAGCGTTTTCCTGCCACTCAGAGATTCGATTTGTGGGCGCTTGTCTATATTTCGGACTATATCCTTCAGCCGACGACATTCTTCAGAAAGAAGATATTCGAGGAGATAGATTTCCCTGATGAAAAACTCCACTGGTGTATGGATTGGGACCTGTGGATCAGAATAGGAAGCCGGTACAAAGTCGCCTATATCGACTATGTCTTTGCCAACAGCAGGCTTTATGCAGCGACCAAGACAGGCTCAGGAGGGTTTAAGCGGCTGCAAGAGATCGCCTCTGTCATGCGTAAATATGGAAAGAAGAGATACCCCCTCGGCGTCTTTATCTTCGGAGAAGATACTCTGGAGACGATATTCAGGCAACGCTTCCCATTACTGTTTCAACTCTTTAAGCCGATATTTTATATCAGCCGGTCACTGC
>CAWEYN010000014.1:0-48632 GCA_963813295.1 uncultured Nitrospira sp. | reverse complement strand
GGGCGAAGACCTTTGTGCCTGAGCTTTTTTCAGTCCCGAGGCTCCGGTACCACTCAGCGCCGTTCATTATAATCGGAGCTATCTGGGCCAGTGTCTCTACATTGTTTAAGACAGAAGGCTTGTCCCATAGCCCTTTATGGGCAGGAAACGGAGGTCTTGGACGCGGCATCCCGCGTTTGCCTTCTATCGAGCGCATAAGCGCTGTTTCCTCACCGCAGACAAAGGCGCCTGCGCCAAGGTAAATATCCAGCTCAAAGTCAAAGCCTGTATCAAGTATGTTCTTGCCGAGCAGCCCTGCCTCTGTTGCCTGGTCTATGGCAAGCCGCAGCCTTTTGACAGCCAGGGGATATTCAGCCCTGACATATATGTATCCGTAATTGGAACCTATGGCCCTTGCACCGATTATCATGCCCTCGATAACAGAATGGGGGTCTGACTCCATGACAGACCTGTCCATGAAGGCTCCCGGGTCTCCTTCATCGCCGTTACAGAGCATATACTTAACGTCAGATTTGGATTTTGATGCGAATTCCCATTTCAGACCTGTTGGAAAACCTGCGCCGCCCCTGCCCCTTACCCCTGAATCCTTTACGACCTTTATGATATCCTCGGGCTTCATCTGGGTCAGCGCCTTTGCAGCAGCCTGATAGCCGTCCCTGGAGATGTATTCCTCTATTTTTTCAGGGTCTATAAGCCCCTTGTTCCGAAGGACCCTCAGCACCTGGTAACTTGAAAAACGGGATGTCCTTCATCAGCGGCATTGCGGTTTTCTTTTCAGGCTCCTTGAACATCAGCTTCTGGTAAGGCCTGCCCTTGAGAAAATGT
Source organism: uncultured Nitrospira sp. (assembly GCA_963813295.1). GTDB lineage: Bacteria > Nitrospirota > Thermodesulfovibrionia > Thermodesulfovibrionales > UBA6898 > JAOUFP01. The sequence goes on along the minus strand of CAWEYN010000014.1, from coordinate 47,807 downwards.
TCTTCTACCAGTGTGGGTATCTCTTCGACAGTGAGCCTCTGGTAAAAAATCTCATCCGGGTGCACGACCATGACCGGCCCTTCCGCGCAGTAGCCGTTACAGCCGGTCAGCACCAATTTTATCTCTTCCTCAAGTCCCCTCTTTTTGAGTTCTTCCTGGAGGGCGGCTTTCACCTTCATGGTTCCGCTGGCCACACAACCAGTGCCTGCACATAACATCAAATTCGCACGAACCTTTTCCATTACTAGCCTCCTATAAAATCAGGGATTAGGGGTTGGGGATTAGTTTTTTGCATTATTTACCAATCCCAAGTCCCAAACACCTAATCCCTGTTTTTTAATATGTTGTTTCACATCCGGTTACCAGCGCATATTTTTCAATGGGTTTTCCTCCCATGACATGCTCCTGGAAGATCTCCCTTATCTTCTGGTCATTGAGGTCGCAGTATCTTACAGGCGGCTGGTTCATGATCTCGACAGTAGCAAGCGGCTCGCGCGCGCAGAGACCTGCGCAGCCTGATGTCGTGACAATGACATCTGTTACATTGGCCTTGCTTATCTCGTCCATAACAGCTGTCATCACAGCCCTTGCGCCTGCGGCTATGCCGCATGTTCCCATGTGTACAGTCACCTTCGCGCGATATCCGCCTTCCCGCAACTGGAACTCAGCCTTATGTTTTTCCTTGATCTTCAGGAGATCATCTATCGTTAATCTTGCCATGTCATCCCTCCTCTTCAGCCATTTCTTCTTCCTGTTAATGCTCCAACAGCTGTTGGGTCATATTCTCCTATGATCGACAGTGCCTTTGGCGCTGTCAGGGCACCGTAAGTCTCCTGGTCTATCATCATGACCGGCGCAAGTCCGCATGCGCCGAGACATCTGACTCCCTCCAGAGAGAACTTCCTGTTCTCCGTTGTCTCTCCTATTTCGATTTTCAGGGTCTCGTTTATCTTGTGTACGATTTTCTCGATCCCTTTTACATAGCAGGCTGTGCCGATGCATACCCTTATGTTGTGGTCACCCCTTGGTTTCATGGTAAAGAATGAATAGAAGGAGACAACGCTGTGCACCTCTGCATCCGTCAGGTTCAGGCCTTTTGCTATCCTTTTTTGGACAACAGGCGGGAGGTAGCCGACGATCTCCTGTGCGCGCTGAAGCACTGGAATGAGGCAGCCGGGCCTGCTTTTAAACTGTTCCACGACCCTGTCGAGTTCTGCTGCCATTGCCGGCGGGAATTCCTCTGAGGGTTTTTTCTCCTCAGGCTTGCCACCCCTTGCCCATTCGACCGCCCTTTGCGTGACGTCAAGCAGCACTGAAGGGGTAAAAGGCTTTGGTATGTAATCAATGATGCCAAGCTCTATCGCCTCTTTTATGGTGTCCTGAGACGGATAGCCTGTGATGATAAGGATGCCTATGGAAGGCCTGGCTTTTTTTATCCATCTGATCAGGGTTATGCCGTCGACTTCAGGCATCTTAAGGTCGGTAAAGACAAGGTCATAATCGCCCTGCTCCAGCTTGAGTATCGCCTCCCTGCCTCCGAGTGCGCCTTCTACATTATACCCTTCACTGCCCAGGACCCTTTGAGCACTTTTTATTACAACAAGTTCGTCATCAACAACCAAGATTTTGGGTTCTCCTGACATATAAGTCCTCCTGTTTATATAATTACGAAATGTTCATGGGTTGTACCCGTGCAAGCCACAGAAGCCATCCCTCGCTGAGGTTGTCGCGTACAAGGGCGCTCATCGCGGTATTGGCCTGATGGTTGAGTTCAACTACCCTTCCTGACATAGGGGATATGAGTTCATCTGTCTGGCCCCCGCCAGAGAGGATTTTTGCAAAACTCTCACCTGCCAGAACTTCCTTCAGGTTCTCAGGCAGATCTATGTACATCAGGTGACCGCTCAATAACCAATACCTTATGTCGCAGCCGATCTCCCACAGGCCGTCCTTAACAGGTCTTGCCCATGTGCCTTCCTTGTAGAAGATGACCGGGTTGGCGGTATCCCTCAGGGAGACGATGTCGTTTCTGAATTCGTCTATAAAGGCCTTCCTTAATATCCAGCCCCTGTTGTCGAAGACCTTGTTGGCTACATTGAGCATGAAATCAGGGGTGAAAGGCTTTTCAATGAACTCGAACGCGCCGAGTTTTACAGACTCTTTTGCGTCTTCGAGGGTAGGGTAGCCTGTTATGATAACAACGTCGAGTTTGGGCTGTATGATCTTTGACTCCCTGAGAACGCTGATGCCGTTTGTATCGGGCAGTCTCACGTCTGAGATAAGGAGATCGAACTCCTCGTTGGAGATTTTCTTTATCGCGTCTTCACCCTTGTCAGTGGTGATTATATTAAAGCCTTCAGCGCCGAGGATCCTTTTGCAGCTTAGTGTTACGACCGGATCATCATCAAGGACCAGTATTTTGCCCTTTTTTTCCATAAATGCCCTCCCTGTTATGTATTGTTGAAACTGCGCATGTACATTCTATCAATCTATCAATTAGCAATAAGCAATAAAAATGCCATTTCAAAATATCCTTTAAAATCAAGGAAAAAGAGCTGAACAAGACGTTCATATTCTCCCTTGACTTCTCCATGTGTATAAAAACTTTATACATATCGAACTAATATATACCGAAAACCAGGCCATAGTAAGCCATACAAGGGAATTCCAGGTGTATTTTATTTCTATACACATGTATCATTGGCTGCGTTATCCTGATGGTTTTTCAAGGCTGTCCTGCAATCTGCTTCGATAAATTGTATTTTTTAAGCAGGGCATGGAAATTCGTTCTTTGCATGCCTACATCTGATGCTGCCCTTGATATGTTCCACATGTTTCTCTTGAGAGCTTCCATGACAAACATCTTTTCGATGTCTTCCACTGACTGGAGTCTCAGGTTTTTTTTCTTTTCCTTCAATTCCAGTATTGTCTTTGGAATATCTTCCTGCGGCGATATATCAAGCGACGGGAGATGCTCAGGCAGCAGTGTCCTGCCCTGGCAGAGGATGACCGATCGCTGTATAGTGTTTTCCAGCTGTCTGATGTTGCCCGGCCAGTCATAACAGACCAGCATCTTCATCGCATCAGCGGATATGTGTGATACATTTTTGTCCAGTTCCCTGCTGTATTTCCTGAGGAAGTGATAGGAGAGATGGGGGATATCCTCTTTCCTCTCCCTTAAAGCCGGAAGATGTATCGGGAAGATGTTGAGTCTGTAGAAAAAGTCCTCCCTGAAAGTCCCCTCTTTTGTCATGACCTTCAGGTCCCTGTTTGTTGCTGAGATGAACCTCACGTCGATATGGACCTGCTTCCTCTCACCGATTGGCCTGAACTCCCGCTCCTGAAGGACCCTCAGCAGTTTCGCCTGCGTTGCTACATCCAGATTCCCTATCTCGTCAAAAAAGATGGTGCCGCTGCTGGCCAGCTCAAGAAGACCTTTTTTCTTTTCATGAGCGCCGGTAAAGGCGCCTTTTGCATGTCCGAAGAGTTCTGACTCTATAAGTGTCCCCGGGATGGTCATGCAGTCGACGACAATGAAGGGCTGGTCTCTTCTGGAACTGTTGAAGTGTATGGCCTTGGCGACCAGCTCTTTCCCTGTGCCGCTTTCACCTGTTATCAAAACCGTACTGCCTGTATTGGCCACCCTGGCGATAAGCTGAAAGACCTTCTGTATTGCCTGCGATATGCCGACGATATTGCTGAGTTCATAATGGGACGGGATGACTTCTCTCAGGTCGATATTTCCGGCCATGAGTTTTTTTCTTTCGAGCGCCTTTGCGGTAAGGGTAATCAGGTCTTCGGGATTAAATGGTTTTTCGATATAGTCGAAAACCCCGATTTTCATGGCCCTTACAGCTGTCTTTACAGTGCCGTATCCGGTCATGATGATCACCTCTGTGTCAGGCCATGTTTCCCTGATCTTTCTGAGCACCTCGATGCCATCCATATCAGGCATCATCAGGTCGGTGATGACAAGGTCGAACGTATGGTTTTTAAGCAGGGTAAATCCCATCTCTGCCATTAGCCGGCTGTTTTGACAGAATAGCCCTCAGGCTCAAGGATGCGGTGGCAGCTTGTTCTGACAATCTCTTCGTCGTCTATGATGAGTATTCTGCCTTTGTTCATGCCTGTCCTATGCTCCAGAGTTTGTGCTGCTTAAAGTGCTGATCCGGCAAGCCGAAATTGCCGTAATCTTGCCCATAGTGACGAATATGATTCAGAAAATATTCTTTACATTGAGTCCTTGCGTCTTGCGCGAGTCTTCTGTTCTTTTGTACAGATTTTAAAGGCCTGTAATCATTTTTGCCTGTTGGCCATGGCTTCGGCAACAGCAGAAATAAGCGCGTCGGGAGTGAAAGGCTTTTCAATATAGTCGTAAGCCCCGAGCTTGATGGCTTTTACGGCAGTGTCGACTGTCTGGTACCCTGTGACTATGATGACCGCGGTTTCCGGCCATTTTTCCTTGATTATCCTGAGCACCTCGATGCCGTCCATGTCAGGCATTTTCAGGTCCGTAAGAACAAGATCAAACCTTTCTTCACTGGCCATCTTCAGACCTTCGACGCCATTTTTTGCAAGCCTTACTTCATATCCCTCCGGGGAGAGCGTACGGCTGCAGCTCGTTCTTACTATGTCCTCGTCGTCGACAACAAGAATTCTGCCTTTGCTCATGTGTTCTCCCTTTGTGCAGGGAGCTTTATAACAAAGCTGCTCCCTTCGTTAAGTTTGGTTGTAACCGTGATCTTCCCGCCGTGCTCCTGTATTATGCCGTGGCTTACCGCAAGTCCCAGTCCTGTGCCTTTTCCTACGGGCTTTGTCGTGAAGAAGGGCTCGAACAACTTTTCAAGATTTTCTTTAGGGATGCCCGGTCCAGTGTCTCTGAACTCCACCTCTACGAAGTCCTGATTGTTTTCAGGGATATTTCGTGTGGTGAGGGTCAGGGTCCCCTTGCCTTCCATAGCGTCGGCTGCGTTGACGATCATGTTGAGGAAAACCTGCTGCAGCTGCGAAGAGTCGGCCTTGACGCGCAGCAGCGAGGGATCAAAATCAGTTATCAGCTTTATATCGAAGAAGTCAGCCTTGTTGCGCACAATATTTATGGAACTGTGCAGTACGTCGTTAATGTTCGTCAGCGCTTTTTCGGCTGCTGAGGCCCGTGCAAACCCCAGCAGACCCTTGATTATTGTTGAGCACCTGTTTGCCTGGTCTATGATCACCTCTATGTCCTCCCGCTCCTGTGTGCCTGGAGGGAATTTTTTCAGCAGGAGGTGGCCGAACGTTACGATCCCTGTCAAAGGACTGTTGATTTCATGAGCAACTCCTGCTGCCATCCTCCCAAGTGAGGCCAGTTTCTCGGAATGGATGAGCTGTGCCTGCGCCCTGTGTATCGCCTCGGTCTTTTCCTGGACCTTTTTCTCCAGTGTATTGCCCCATTCCATCAGTTCGTGCTTTGCTTTTTTCAGGTCATAGGTCATTGCGTTGAAGGCATTTGCAAGCTCCCCCATCTCGTCCTTCCTCTTGACGTTTATGGTGTAATCAAGGTCGCCTCCGGCCACCCTTTCCATTCCCTGTGCCAGCATGCTCACAGGTGTGGATACGAAGTTCCAGAGTATCATGCATAGCACGACGGATATGACAAACAAAAAGGCCAGGACGTAGACGGTTATGGCTATGCCCTGTTTTTTTATGCTTTTATCAAGGATCTCGAGCGAGAGATTGGCCTCAATGATTCCGAGCACCCGCTGCTTTTGTGAATGAGCATGACAGGTGGAGGTGTAACAGGCCGGCTCATTGTATATGGGCTGCACGAAATTGAGAATTCTGAAGTCTTTCTCTCCCTTGTGTATCGACCAGCTTGGAGTGTCTCTGACCGGTTGCCCGGAAATATGGCATGTTGTGCAGATGGGCGATTTTTGGTCCAGGACCAGCCCGACACCTTCCTTGGTTGATGAGTATTTTATCCTCCCCTGGCTGTCGAGGATGCGCACATTCATAACACCTTCTGCAGAACCAATCGCCTCAATTGTCTGTTGTATCAGGAGTTCCTGGAAGGTAAGCATGCCGTATCTGGTGCTTTTCCTGATATAGTCTACGAAGGAATAACCGTACTTTACGGAATTTTGAATCAGTTCCTTTTCCTGATGTTTGAAAAGAAAATACCAGAATATGGTGCTTCCGACAATCATCAGGGTGCCGATGGTGAGAATTAGTTTCCCAGTTAATGAATGCAAAGATTTCTTAACCAGCATGTTAAAGAAATTTATATTATTTGGAGAATTTATGCAAGGCAAAAGCTAAAGTTGCAGTTTTAATTTTTTGCTTGACTTCTTTGTCTGATTTAGCTTACAAATATACCGTTATGCCTGGAACTTTTATGCCGTCAGAATATTTGCCGATTTTAATATTTCTCATGGTCGCCACGGCCTTTGGAATAGGGGCCTTATTAATCGGCGAACTCTTCAGGATGAAAAGACCCTATGCGGAAAAACTCATGCCGTACGAATCAGGAAACCTGCCTGTGGGCGAGCCTCACTACCGCTTTTCAGTGAAATTCTATATCATCGCCATGCTCTTCGTAGTATTTGACGTTGAAGCCATATTTCTTTATCCATGGGCAATTGTGTTTGACAAGATCGGACTGTATGCATTCATAGAAATGGTTATTTTTATAGTCATACTTATGGCGGGATATATCTACGCCTGGAAAAAGGAGGCATTTGTATGGGACTGATAACCACCAGCACTCCTTCCCTCTCGCTTGTTGAAGTCGAGGAAGGCACCAAAATACTGGCGCCCAACATCATCATCACCTCGATAGACAAGCTGGTAAACTGGGGAAGAAGCTCATCCTTGTGGCCAGTGACCTTCGGGCTTGCCTGATGCGCCATTGAAATGATGACGACGGGATCGTCACACTATGACCTCGACAGGATGGGCATTATCTTCAGGGGGTCTCCGAGACAGGCGGATTTTATGATTGTTGCAGGTACAGTTACAAAAAAGATGTCTGAGATCGTGCGAAGGGTCTATGACCAGATGCCTGAGCCGCGTTATGTGCTGTCCATGGGAAGCTGCGCCTGCAGCGGAGGCATCTTTGATACGTACAGCGTGGTGCAGGGGTGCGATACTTTTGTCCCTGTGGATGTATATATACCGGGTTGCCCTCCAAGACCTGAGGCGCTGCTTGACGGGATCATAAAGCTGCAGGAAAAAATTCACAGGGAGCAATTCAGATGGAGCCGCTGGAGATGAAGAGGCAGGATCAGGGATTAGTGGTTGGGGATTGGAGCTTGATGATTTAAAAAATTTTTGCAAATCTCTAATCCCAAATCCCAAATCCCAAATCCCTTTGCCGAGGGAATATGGAACCCTTAAATATTGCAGAAAAGATAAAAGAGATTTTTCCTGATGAGGTCCTTGAGATAAAGGAGTTCAGGGGACAGGTGGCCGTTACCCTCAGGAAAAACAGGGTCCTGGATATAGCGCGATATCTTCATGATGACCCTGAACTTTATTTCGATTATCTCATAGATGTCTGCGGCGTGGACTACCTCGGGAAAAAAGAGAAACGTTTTGAGGTCGTGTATCAGCTTTATTCGATCAAGCACCGTCGGGCACTGCGCTTAAAAGCAGAGGTGTCTGAAGAAGACCCTGCAATCGATTCTGTTACTTCTGTATGGATCGGCGCTAACTGGCATGAACGGGAGGCGTTTGACCTCTACGGTATAAAGTTTAACGGCCATCCTGACCTCAGGAGAATACTTATGCCCGAGGATTGGGAAGGACATCCGCTGAGAAAGGACTACCCGCTCAAGGGGCCTGCAAAGGAATGGCGCGGGTTCGAAGAGGTGCTTGAAAGGTCAAAGCGTTTTAAAAATTATGAGTGGCATGGATAACGCAGTGAATAGTGAATAGAAAAAAATGGAAGATATAGAAAAACCATTCGAGACAAGAGAACTGACAATAAGCATGGGGCCGCAGCATCCCGCGACCCATGGAGTCCTGAGGCTTTCGCTGAACCTTCAGGGCGAAAATGTCATCAAATGCACGCCTTATGTGGGCTATCTCCACAGGGGCATTGAGAAGCTGGGAGAAAACAGGACCTACTTCTCTGCGCTCCCCCTGAGCGACCGGCTTGATTACATTTCCTCGATGAATAACAACGTGGGATATGTAAACGCTGTAGAGAAGCTCTTCGGCATCGAGGCCCCTGAAAGGGCGAAGTTCATCAGGACCATGGTCGCAGAGATGGGCAGGATATCCAGCCATATCATCTGGCTGGGAACTCATGTCCTCGATATCGGGGCGACTACCCCATTTCTGTATGCCTTCAGGGAAAGAGAAGTAATCATGGACCTCTTTGAGATGCTCTGCGGGGCGAGGCTCACTGTAAGCTACCCGAGGGTCGGCGGTGTGCGCAACGATATATCCCAGGAATTTCTCGATAAGCTGTATGCCTTTGTGCTGGACTTCCCTTCGAAGATGGATGACTATGAGACCCTTGTTACTGAAAACAGGGTGTGGAAGGACAGGACTGTAGACATAGGCATTATCTCAGCAGAAGAGGCGGTAAACTGGGGTCTTACAGGCGGTATGCTGAGGGGTTCCGGGGTTGATTATGACGTAAGGAAGTATGCCCCTTATGACGCATATGATAAAGTCGAGTTCGATATCCCGATAGGCAAAAAAGGCGACTGCTATGACAGATATCTCGTCAGGATGGAAGAGATGAGGCAGGCAAACAGGATCATCAAACAGTGCATTGAGAAACTTCCTGCAGGTGCAGTCATGGCTGATGCGCCGAAGTTCACGCTTCCGCCCAAAGATCTGGTACTGAAGGACATGGAACACCTTATCCACCAGTTCATATTGATCACAAAAGGCCCGACTGTAGCTGAAGGGGAGATCTATATGGGCACTGAGGTCCCCAAGGGAGAACTCGGGTTTTATTTTGTGAGCGACGGAACCGGCAGGCCTTACAGGATGAGGGTCAGGGCCCCGTCTTATGTGCATGCTTCGGTACTCCCGAGGCTTTGTGAGGGCGGGATGATAGCAGACGTTATAGCCAATATCGGGACGATTGATATAGTACTCGGTGAATGTGACCGGTAAAACAGCAGAACAAGTCAGAGGTTAATAAGAAAAAATATGTTCAGTGAAGCAGCGATAAAAGAACTGGAAGAGATAAGGGCCAAATACCCCTCGGCAAGGGGCGCGCTTTTGCCTGCCATATATATAGCACAGAGGGAATTTGGGCATCTGAGTCCTGAGGCATATGAGGCGGTCTCCGCTGCGTTGGGTGTCCCCAAGGCAACTGTGAGGGGAGTTGCAACCTTCTATGCCATGTACAAGCATAAGCCGATGGGAAGACATGTTGTGCAGCTCTGCACGAATGTCTCCTGCATGATACTCGGGGCAGAGAAGCTCGTTGATTTCCTCAAGAACAAGTACGGGCTTGAGCCTGGCGGAATGACAAAAGACGGCAGATTTTCGCTGGTGATCATGGAATGCATAGGAGCCTGCGGCACTGCTCCGGCGATGCTCGTCAACGATGATTTTTATGAAAATCTTACTGAAAAATACATAGAAGAAATACTGGGGAAATATACGTAGATAATTTATGGAAAAGATACTCCTGAAAAATATAGAAAACCCCAACTCCGCGGACATAAACGAATACAGGAAGGCCGGAGGCTATAGCAGCCTTTTAAAGGCCTTTGCCATGCAGCCCAAGGAGATCGTCGAGGAGGTCAAGAAGGCCGGTCTGCGCGGCCGGGGCGGCGCAGGCTTCCCTGTTGCCATGAAATGGACCTTTGCCTCAGCAGACCCGAAGTTCCCTAAATACCTGCTCTGCAATGCTGACGAGGGAGAACCCGGCACGTTTAAGGACAGGCCGATACTCGAAAAGAACCCGCATCTCCTCATAGAAGGTATGGTCATCTCAGGCTATGCCCTGAGCGCTGAGTACGGCTTCATATATCTCAGGGGCGAATATCCCGAGGCAAAGAATATACTCAACAGGGCGATCGCCCAGGCATATGAAAACAACATGCTCGGCGACAATATTGCAGGCAAGGGCGTAAAGTTCCACCTCGCGGTACATCAGGGCGCAGGCGCCTACATATGCGGCGAGGAGACGGCGCTGATAGAGTCTCTTGAAGGAGACAAGGGCCAGCCGAGGATCAAGCCTCCTTTTCCTGTGAACGTAGGCGTATGGTCAAAACCAACAGTAGTCAATAATGTCGAGACATTGTCGAACCTCCCCTTTATCATCGAGACAGGCGGTGAGGCCTATGCCAAAATCGGCACGCCTGACTGTCCAGGCCCCAAGCTATACTGTGTCAGCGGACATGTGGAAAAACCCGGTGTGTATGAACTGCCGATGGGTACAAGCCTCCGCGACATAATCTATACACACTGCGGAGGCATAAAAGACGGCAAGACCCTGAAGGCTGTAATACCCGGGGGGATATCCACTCCTGTGCTTCCTCCTGACAAGATAGACTGTCCCATGGACTTCGTCAATATGCCTAAGAATGGCAGCATGCTCGGATCAGGAGCTGTGATAGTAATGGACGAGAGCGTCTGTCTCGTGAAGGTCTGTTACCGGGCTCTGAAATTCTTCGAACACGAATCATGCGGAAAATGTACTCCATGCCGTGAAGGGACCGGATGGCTCAGGAGCATCCTCGGCAGAATAGAAAGCGGTCAGGGCGCTGAAGGCGACATAGACCTTCTGATGGCGGTCTCAGGGAATATAATGGGCAAGACCTTCTGTCCGCTCGGTGACGGAGCTGCATCGGTGGTGCAGAACTTTATCAAACATTTCAGGCCTGAATTTGAAGCACATATAAAGACAAAGGCATGCCCGGTTAAGGTATAAAAAGGCTAACTAATGATAACAGTAACGATAAACAACAAGGAAATAAAACTCGAAAAGCCTGTGACGGTCCTTGAGGCTGCGCGGTCTGCAGGGATAAAGATACCGACCCTCTGTTATCATGAACAGCTAGAAAAATACGGTGGCTGCAGGCTCTGCCTTGTAGAGGTCGAAAAGATGCCGAGGCTCCAGACAGCCTGCACCCTGATGGTCACTGACGGCATGACTGTCAGGACCGAGACAGAGGGAATAGCAGAGGTAAGAAGGGGCATACTGGAATTCCTTCTCATCAACCACCCGCTTGACTGCCCGTATTGCGACAAGGCAGGCGAGTGCGAACTCCAGGACCTTGTAGAGAAGTACGGTCCTGCGAAGGGCAGATATAAGGAGAAGAAGAGAAGAGTAACTGAAAGCCTTGAAGACCCGGTCATCGTGCGTAATATGGAAAGGTGCATTGTCTGCACCCGCTGTGTCAGGATGTGCGAAGGCGTGCAGGGCGCTTCAGCGATTGATGTTATAAACAGGGGCGGACATTCCCATATTGAGCCGTTCTCCGGAGGCAGATATAACTGTGAATACTGCGGCAATTGCCTTTCTGTATGCCCTGTCGGCGCCATTATGTCAAGGCTCCACAGGCACAGCTACCGGCCCTGGCAGGTCAAGGAAGAGACTAGAGACGATCTGCCCGTATTGCGCTGTAGGCTGTACCGTAGTTGCCCAGGTGCGCGATGATGTTATCCTGAGGGTTGTGCCAAAGATTGGTTCTGCTGTCAACAACGGGATGCTCTGTTCCCGTGGCAGGTTCGGCTATGAATTCGTGGGCAGCAAGGAAAGACTGACCACTCCTCTGATAAGAAAAAATGGTGTGCTTGAACCAGCCACATGGGAAGAGGCCATCAGTCTTGTGGCAAGTAAACTCACTGATATAAAGGCCAAATCAGGCGGTGATGCCATAGCAGGCGTTGCTTCTCCAAGGTGCACCAACGAAGACAACTATGTCTTCCAGAAGTTCATGAGGACCACGATCGGCACTAACAACATAGACAGCACCGCACGCATGGGATTTGCAGGGGCCCAGGCGTTCATAGAAAATATATTCGGACAGGGCGCTACTGCAAATATTATCTCAGGTCTTGCAAATTCAGACACAGTGCTTGTGGTCGGCGGCGATCCAACAACCGTAAACCCGATCCTCGGACTTCAGGTCAGGGCATGTTCTCGCAAGGGCGGAAACATACTTACTGTCGGAAATGTCAAGGGACTGGAATACTTCAGACCCTGTGAAGGTAGACCCTTTGCTGTATACAGAAGAGACACTGCTTGAGGGGATAGTCACGCTGCTTAAGGCAAAGAAAGGCCTCTCAGGTGCAAACCCTGAACTCGAGGCAAAGATAAAGGACATCAACACATCTGCTGACATTGTAGAGAAGAAGTGCGGGGTCTCCTCAGGAGAACTGACAAGGTTTGTAGATATACTTGCGGCCTCCGCAACTCCTGCGCTGCTTATAGGCAAGGAGATAGTACAGAGCAGCGGGGCAAGCTACAAACTGCTCCTCCTGTCAGCAATTAACTATCTTGCCAACGGCAGGATATACCTTCTCTCCGAGCGCTCAAATGAGCAGGGCATGCTTGATATGGGCTGTGCCCCTGATTTGCTGCCGGGATACAGACCTGTTGCATATGCGGAATTCAGAAAGAGATATGAAAAAAGCTGGAATGCTGAGATAAATGACAAGACCGGGCTTACGATATTCGGGATGATGGATGCTGCAGCCAAGGGCTCCCTGAAGGCCCTGTATGTGATGGGCGAGAACCCGGTTTTTAACCTGCCGGATTCCAATGCGGTTGCGAAAGCGCTAAGGAACCTTGAGTTTCTTGTTGTGCAGGACATATTCATGACTGAGACCGCTAAACTCGCAGATGTTGTTTTGCCTTCACTAAGCTGGGCTGAGAAAGACGGCACATTTACAAACATGGAAAGAAGGCTCCAGCGTGTCAGAAAGGCAGTGCATAGGGCAGGCATGGAAGACTGGAAGATAATAGCAGAGGTCTCCGGGAATATGGGGGGCAAACTAACTTATCCTGATACAGAAAGCGTGTTCCGTGAAATTGCGGACGTCTCCCCTCTTCACAGGAACCTGACCTATGCAGACTTGAAGGATGGGCATGCCATTTATCCATACAAGGGCGAACCCCTGAGAGACGTTATGGAAGAGATCCAGATATCCAAAGGCAGGGACATTAGTGTTGGAAACAAGCTGTACCTGCGCATCGAAAGGCCGCTGTTTCATTCCGGGACTCTCAGCACAAAGGCCCCGGCGCTGGTGAAGATCTATCCAGGTGCTGTAGCAAGGCTCAGTGCTGATACAGCTGCATTGCTTTCGCTCAGCGAAGGTGACATCGCCAAGATATCGACGAAGGTCGGGAATCTGGAGCTTCCGGTATCCATAGACAAGGCGGTTGGTCCTTCCGTTGTGATGCTGACGAACAATTTTGAGGGCAGAGGTGTTTACAGCCTGATGGAGTATACGATCGAGCCGGTGCTGAAGACACCCTGTCTGGACGGCATAGAAATTCAGGTGGAGAAGGTGAGGACATGACCAGTTTAATAGCCGGTATAATAGGGAGTATCCTGGGTGGTATACTCTCTCCGGACTCCATATATATCATATCGAATATTATCTGGATCCTGATCAAGATCGCCATAGTCATTGGTATCGGACTTCTTCATGTCGCCTACGCAACCTACTGGGAGCGGAAGGTAATCGCACATATGCAGGTGCGGCTCGGGCCAAGGGAAGTCGGGCCATACGGCCTCTTCCAGCCGTTTGCGGACGGCGTCAAGCTATTCTTCAAGGAAGATATCATACCTGCGGAATCAGACAAGCCGATATTTTACCTTGCTCCTGTCATCTTTTTTGTTGCAGCACTTACATCCCTCTCAGTGATTCCGTTTTTCGACGGCTTTTGGATAGCAAACATCAATATCGGGCTGCTCTTTCTCTTTGCCATGTCATCGCTTGCTGCATACGGCATTGTAATGTCAGGCTGGTCCTCAGGTTCGAAATACGCATTCCTTGGCGGGCTAAGGTCTGCCTCACAGGTCATCAGCTATGAAATAGCGATGGGACTGAGCCTCGTCGGAGTCATGATCATGGCAGGCTCGCTGAACCTTACTGAAATTGTAAGGGCACAGCAGGCGTATCCTTTAGGTATGTTTGCCATACCCCAGTTTATCGGGTTCTTTGTTTTTATCCTGGCGGCCTTTGCAGAGACCAACAGGCTGCCTTTTGACCTGCCTGAGGCTGAAAGCGAGCTTGTTGCAGGCTACTTTACTGAATACAGCGGTTTCCGTTTTGCGCTCTTCTTCCTCGGAGAATACACCGGCATGCTCGTGATGTCCTCGATCGCTTCTGATCTGTTTCCTGGGCGGCTGGGGATTGCCGGCATTTATTACATCAAATCTCCCTGTCTTTGTCTGGAAGGCACTGGGGCTTGGCATGTTTTTAGTGAAGGTCTATGCCTTCATGTTCCTTTATTACTGGGTCAGGGCAACGCTGCCGAGGTACAGGTATGACCAGCTCATGGCGATTGGCTGGAAGCTGCTGATACCTCTTGCGCTTGCAAACATCGTGATAACCGCGCTGATAAAAATCTGGATAAAAGGGATGCTATGAGAGTACCCAAACTAATAAAAACGATATTTTTTGTCGAGATCGCAAAAGGCATGGCCCTGACCTTCAAGACATTGTTTACGAAACCTGTAACGCGGCGCTATCCCCTTGTTAAGCGGCCGGTACAGCCTGGGTTCAGGGGACTGCATGCACTTGCAAAAAACGAGGAGGGGAAGCTCAAATGCGTGGGCTGCGGACTTTGCGGGGCCTACTGCCCTTCGCAGTGCATACACATCTATACGACCGAGGGCGAGGACCACAACAAGGTTGTAGACAGGTACGAAATAGAGGTGCTCAGGTGCGTATACTGCGGGTTCTGTGTCGAGGCGTGTCCGTTTGGGGCCATATCCCTGAGCGAGCATTACGAATACTCCGGCTACACCAGGGAGGAGTTTTATATGACCAAGGAAAAACTGCTCGATAACTGGGACAAGTATTTCACGGCTGAAAAGGGTGAACGCTACTACAGGGATTTCTGGCGGCCCAAGTCAGAGGACTTTATCGCCCATGAAGGCCAGGCAATGTTTAAGAAAGTGAAGAGTGAAAAGTGAAAAGTGAAAAGCTGATAAATAATAGATCTTGTCTTCTCATTCACGTCATCACGTCATCTCGACATCTACGTCCTACAGGAGATGCGTATGCTGCCTAAACTGTTTTTTGGATACTATGCCGTAGTGATAGTCTTTCTGTCGATGCTTGTTGTCACACGGAAGAACCCCGTGCACAGCGTAATGTGGATGCTGCTTCTGTTTTTTCATATAGCAGGCCTTTATCTGTTTTTAAACGCGGAGTTCATAGCCGCGATACAGATTATCGTGTATGCAGGCGCAATACTGGTGCTCTTCCTTTTTGTTGTGCTTTTGCTTAACCTCAAGGAAGAGCTCAAGATTGACATGCTCATCGGTTCCTGGCCCGCTGCCTTTGTTATAACGTCCGCTTTTTTTGTGATAGTCAGTATCACGCTTAGGTCCCTTGTGATCGCGCCTCCCGGAAAATATTCAATAGATTTCATCCAGCAGGCCACTCATACAAAGGCCCTTGGGCAGCTCTTATATACGGAATTTCTGTTCCCCTTTGAGATAGCTTCGCTGATATTGCTCGTTGCCGTGATAGGCTCGATAGTCCTTGCAAAAAGAAAGCTGAGGAGTTAGAAAATGGTGCCTTTAAACTGGTATTTGATGCTGAGCGCCGCGGTCTTCATGATCGGCATGTTCGGGTTCCTCACTAGAAAAAACATTATAATCATGTTCATGTCTGTTGAGCTGATGCTCAACGCGGTCAATATAAGCCTTATCTCCTTCAGCCATTACCTGCAGGACATGAGGGGACACATACTCGTCTTTTTTGTCATCACGGTGGCTGCTGCTGAGGCAGCCATAGGTCTTGCGATAATCATAGCGCTATTTAGAAACAAGCAAACAGCGCATGTCAATGAGATGAACGAGATGAAGGGATGAAAAACATCAGCGAGTCAGAAGCGTATGGAAGTCAAAACACAGAGAGGAGAAACATGCAGAATTATCTCTTAATACCGTTTTTGCCGCTTGCTGCATTTTTAATAAATATCCTCTTTGGCAGGAACTTTATAAAGGACAAGGCCCACTGGGTCTCGACCCTTGCAGTCGGCGGCTCCTGGGTTGTGGCTGTCATGACCCTCATGGATGTGCTTGGCGGAAAGACCCTCAACCAGGACCTCTACACCTGGATCGCCTCAGGCACCTTCAAGGTGTCTGTCGGCTTCCTCATAGACCAGCTTACAGCAGTGATGCTGATCGTGGTCACCACCTGCAGCATGCTCATCCATATCTACTCTATCGGTTACATGCACGGTGACAACGGCTATTACCGCTTCTTTGCGTATCTGAGCCTCTTTACCTTTTCGATGCTCATGCTGGTCATGGCCAACAACTTCATGCAGCTCTATTTCGGCTGGGAAGGCGTGGGCCTCTGCTCCTATTTCCTTATCGGCTATTACTTCAACAAGAAATCCGCATCCGATGCAGGCAAGAAGGCCTTTATCGTCAACAGGTTCGGCGACTTCGGCTTTGGCCTCGGCATTATTTTAATATTCCTGACCTTCGGCAGTGTTTATTACGTTCCGGTCTTCGGAGCAGGCAGCTTCTTTTGCAACAAAGAGCATAAACTTCCTCGGCTACGACGTGCACCTTATGTCGCTGATTGCGTTTCTGCTCTTTTGCGGCGCTGTCGGCAAGTCCGCGCAGATGCCTCTTCATGTCTGGCTGCCTGATGCGATGGAAGGTCCGACTCCTGTCAGCGCTCTCATCCATGCAGCGACAATGGTCACTGCCGGCGTGTTTCTCGTGGCCCGCTGCAGTCCGATATTCAACCTTGCCCCTACAGTTCTCGTCATCGTTGCCCTGACCGGCGCGATAACCTCGCTTTTTGCCGCGACCATAGGCCTGGTGCAAAACGATATAAAAAGGATCATCGCCTATTCCACGATAAGCCAGCTTGGCTACATGTTCCTTGCCTGCGGGGTGGGCGCATATTCAGCAGGCGTTTTCCATCTTTACACCCATGCCTTCTTCAAGGCGCTCCTCTTCCTCTGCGCAGGAAGCGTCATGCACGCTATGGCAGGAGAACTGGATCTGCAAAAAATGGGCGGACTGAAAAAATATATGCCTGTGACATACTGGACAATGCTCCTGGCTTCACTGAGCATCTCGGGAATTCCCGGATTTGCCGGCTTTTTCAGCAAGGACGAGATACTCTGGCTCGCTTATTCAGGGCCGAGTCCTGTTGGCAAGTTAGTCTGGGCAATAGGCACACTTGTGGCGTTCCTTACAGCGTTTTATTCCTTCAGGCTCATATTCCTCACCTTCCACGGAAAATTCCGCGGGCACCCACGAGCAGGAACATCACCTGCACGAATCCCCCAAAAGTATGACTGTCCCTCTCATGCTCCTCTGTGTCGGGGCTGTTGCCTCCGGCTGGATTGGCGTACCTAATGCTATCGGAGAACTGGTAGGAATCCATAATAGCAACTGGTTTCCGGAATTTATGATGCCTGTTTTGGGACATGTAGAAGGACACGGGACGCACGCAGAGGAATGGATGGTAATGGCTATTTCAATAGCTGCCGGTTTCTCCGGCATCGGACTTGCTGCATTTTTCTATCTGCTTAATCCCGATATCCCTGGAAAACTCGTCCAGCAGTTCAGCGCTGTGCATAAGGTCCTTTTCAATAAATACTATATCGACGAACTCTACAGTTTCATTCTCATCAGGCCGACGATATGGGTGGCCAAAAACATACTCATAGGCATTACTGATACGCGGATCATAGAGGCCATTGTAAACGGCGTGCCGGCAACGATCGGGGCGTTCAGCCAGCTGCTTAGGAAGATGCAGACAGGCTTATTACAACATTACGCGACAATTATGGCAACGGGCGCATTGATTATAGTGGCCCTGATGCTGCTGAGGTAGGGAGAGGATGGAACAGGTAATGAACAACAGTTTGGGATTTCCGATACTCAGTACCCTTATATTCCTGCCGGTCGCAGGGGCGGCCCTGCTTCTCCTGATAAACAGGAGCAAGGAGGACCTTATCAAATGGGTGAGCCTTGGCATAAGCATCATAACATTCCTTGTCTCGCTGCTGCTCTTTACCAACTTTGACAAGACAACGCACCTCATGCAGTTTACTGAAAGGCATGCGTGGATACCGCAATGGAAC
The DNA here is from genome assembly GCA_963813295.1 of uncultured Nitrospira sp. Classification (GTDB taxonomy): domain Bacteria; phylum Nitrospirota; class Thermodesulfovibrionia; order Thermodesulfovibrionales; family UBA6898; genus JAOUFP01. Next base: position 29,554 of record CAWEYN010000014.1, on the reverse strand, counting down.
ATGAACTATTCACTCGGCCTTGACGGCATCAGCGTGCTCTTTGTGCTGCTTTCGACATTGATCACCATATTGTGCATTCTCATCTCCTGGAACTCGATAAAGATGAAGATAAAGGAGTTTTACATATCCATGCTCTTTTTGGAAGGGGCGATGATAGGAGTATTTTGCTCCCTTGATTTCATGCTCTTTTACATCTTCTGGGAGGCGATGCTCATACCGATGTATCTGCTTATCGGCGTCTGGGGAGGGCCCAACAGGATCTATGCGGCTATTAAGTTCTTCCTCTATACGCTCGTTGGAAGCGTACTGATGCTCGTTGGAATCATCGTGCTCTACTTTTATGCAGGCAGGTCATTTGACATAGTCGAACTCATGACAAAACCCTATCCGTTTCAGATGCAGCTTCTGCTCTTCTGGGCGTTCTTTGCGGCCTTTGCAGTGAAGGTCCCGATGTTCCCTGTGCATACCTGGCTGCCTGATGCCCATACAGAGGCGCCTACTGCAGGCAGTGTCGTACTTGCCGCAGTGCTGATCAAGATGGGGGCATATGGATTTCTGAGGTTCTCGATGCCGATACTTCCCGAGGCCTCAAAGGCCATGACACCTGTGATGATAGGCCTTTCCGTGATAGCCATAATATACGGCGGTGTGATATGCCTTGCCCAGACAGACCTCAAAAGGCTGATTGCCTACAGCTCTGTAAGTCATATGGGCTTTGTGACCCTGGGCATCTTTGCCCTCAATACGCAGGGCATGGAAGGCGGCATACTCCAGATGATCAACCACGGCATTGTAACCGGCGCGCTCTTTTTGAGTGTCGGCGCGATTTACGACAGGACCCATACGCGGCAGATCGCTGATTACGGCGGCGTTGCCTCAGTAATGCCTGTATTTGCGACCATGTTCATGGTCTTTACCTTTGCCTCGATAGGGCTGCCTGCAACGAATGGTTTTATCGGCGAGTTCCTGATCATCCTGGGCGGCTTTGCAGCCAGCCAGCTGGCAGGAGTGCTCTCTGCAACAGGCATTATAATAGGAGCAGGATACATGCTCTGGCTCTACCAGAGGGTATTTTTCATGGAGACGAACCCGAAGGTCAGCGGCCTCACGGACATAGATGCCAGGGAGATCATGACCCTTCTGCCTATGGTCATACTGATATTCTGGATAGGCATATATCCTGATACCTTCCTCGGCTATATGCACGCCTCAGTGAGCCATCTTCTGGAGCGCGTCAATACAGGAAGCGGACCGGCAATCGCAACTGCCAGGGATGTTATGGAGATACTGAAATGAGAAGATCGGAGGATTTCTGATGCAGTTTGTGATGCCTGACCTTAGCCCTGTAATGCCTGAAATCGCGCTGACTGTACTGGCCCTGTTTATCCTTATGGCAGACCTTGTTATCAAGCGGAAAGAGACGATAGCGCTGATGAGCATCATAAGCGTTGGTGTAGTGGCGTATCTGCTGGCCGGGTCTCTGGGGACGACGTTTAACGGCATGTACGTATCCGACGGCTACAGCACATTTTTCAAGCTTATATTTATCGTAAATGTGATACTCACTGTCCTGATCTCTGTTAAATATATCGAAGTCGAGAAGGTGAACTTCGGCGAATACTACAGCCTGATACTTTTTTCAACACTTGGCATGATGCTCATGGCATCTGCCGGCGACCTGATAGTCCTTTATCTTGGGCTTGAGCTTATGGCCCTGAGCACCTATGTGCTTGCAGGATTCATACGGTATGATGTCAGGTCAAACGAGGCAGCCATAAAGTATCTACTTCTGGGCGCCTTTGCCTCAGCCTTCCTGCTGTATGGCACATCCATGATTTACGGTCTTACCGGGACAACTGACATCAGGGCCATATCAGACTACATCGTTAAAAACGGGCTTGCCTCAAACCCTGTTCTGACGCTTTCCCTGGTGCTCTTTGCAGTTGCCTTTTCCTTTAAGATAGCGGCAGTGCCTTTTCATATGTGGGCCCCTGATGTATATGAAGGCGCTCCAACATCTATTACAGCATTCATGTCAGTAGGCCCCAAGGCAGCTGGTTTTGCTGTTCTGGGAAGGGTCTTCATGGTCGCCTTCGGCTCTGTCAAGGTAGAGTGGGCGGCAGTTTTGGTCCCTATCGCAATACTCACGATGGGTGTCGGCAATATCGTGGCCCTTTCGCAGACTAACATCAAAAGGATGCTCGCATACTCCTCGATCGCGCATGCAGGCTATATGCTGCTTGGCATCATAGCAGGCACTACTGACGGCATGGCCAGTGTGCTTAATCTATATGCTTATCTACGGTTTCATGAATATGGGGGCCTTTGCTGTTGTGATCATGCTTCGGTCAGAGGGCTTTAAAGGTGACCAGATATCCGACTACGAGGGCCTGTCAAAGACCCATCCGCTGGCTTCAGCCCTGATGCTGGTATTTATGTTTTCCCTCACAGGAATCCCGCCGACAGCAGGTTTTATGGGCAAGTTCTATATCTTCATGAGCGCCATTAACGCGGGCTATACCTGGCTTGTTATCATTGCGGTCATCTTCAGCGCCATATCCGCTTATTTTTACCTCAGGATAGTCATGTACATGTATATGAAGGAACCCAAGGAGACCGTGCAGCTTTCCACATCCAATGGATTAAGTCTAGCACTGGCCATAGCTGTGATTGCAGTCCTGGCCATCGGAGTGCTGCCTTCATCAGTAGTGAACTTCGCCCGCATCGCTGTAGCAGGGTTCTAAGTCAGTTAATGACCAACTTATTCCTGCAATGGAATTGTTCGTCTTATTAAACTCATTTTAATCATTCTGTAGTTTAGCTGAGATAAAGTTTTCTGGCGCTTCATCTGTATCAAATAATATGGAAAAAATGTAAATAAAGTTGATTTTATATGCTGTTTCCTGCAAACTATCGGTATCACAGGTGCTGTAATGCATAAAAGGGAATCCTGTTAAATTCAGGAGCGGTCCCGCCGCTGTAATCCTGATCCCGGCGTATGCCGGGATAAGCGCCTTTGCCGGTAACATGCCACTGTTCATAATCGAATGGGAAGGCTGGCAAAGGTCGGGAGAGCCAGAAGACCTGCCTGTCAGAAGTAGGTGATTAGGTAGTTAGGTGATTAGTGATTGGTTTTTTAACTAAACCACTACAACCCACAATATCCAATCCACTTTATATGCCTTTCCGCGGAGGAAGGCGAGGATGAAGTAAACCAGGGTGCAATCCTCAGGATCCTTTATGGGTTTTGGGGATTTTTTATTTTAAGGAGAAGATAATTTGAAGCCAGGCTATTGTTTGAAAAGATTTGCATTTGGGTTTTTTGTTTTCGTTCTATTCACTATTCACTATTCACTATTCACTGTCTCTTATGCAGTTGAACCGCCTCAGCGCATCATCTCTCTTGCCCCGGCAACAACAGAAATGCTTTTTGCCCTGGGACTCGGTGACAGGATCGTTGGCGTTACGAGTTTCTGCGATTATCCGGAAGAGGCAAAGAAAAAGCCGAAAGTAGGCGGGATGTCCAATCCATCGCTTGAGGCCGTTGTTTCACTGAAGCCGGACATAGTGGTCCTTTCTGTTGACGGCAACCCTAAGGAGTTTGAGGAACGGCTGCGGTCAATGAAGATAAGGACTTATGTGTTTTACTCAAAGAGAATTTCAGAGCTGCCTAAAGGCATAAGAGATATGGGCCTTGCGCTTGGGGCAAAGGAGAAGGCAGAGGCGCTGGCTGCTGATATGGAATATCGGATTAATAAGTTGAGGGCAAGTAAAAACCCTTTGCTTAAAAGAAAGGTCCTGTTCATTATATGGCCGGAACCGCTAATGGTCGCCGGACCTGGGAGCATTACGGATGACGCGCTCCAGATACTGGGCGCAGACAATATTGCAGGCAAGACTGCGTCAGCCTACCCGAAATACTCGATCGAAGAGGTCATTCGAAGGGCGCCGGACATTATTTTCATCGGGAAAGGCAAAAACAGCATGAATGAAGTCTCCGAAGGACTTCTCAGGCGCCTGAAGAGCACCCCTGCAGCAAGGAACAATAAAGTCTTTTACGTAAGTGACTACCTCTACAGGCTTGGGCCAAGAACGCTAAAGGGCGTAGAGGAACTGGAAGGATACCTGCGGCAATGAAGAATATGAAGATAAGGACAGCCCTGATCATCAGTGTGCCTGTGATTATATTCGGACTCTCTCTTATCGCAGGACCAAGGATGATCAACCCGTTTGCAGCTGACGACATTTCCCGTGAGATCCTCTTTTCGATCCGTGCTCCGCGAAGCATTGTTGCCCTGCTTATGGGTATGGCGCTCGGCGCTTCAGGGGCAGTGCTTCAGGGCATCCTGAAGAACCCTCTTGCAGATCCCTATATCCTGGGCATATCAAGCGGCGCGTCCCTTGCAGCAGTATTGGGAATCATGGCCGGGGCCGCCTTTTTGGGCAGTTTCACCATTCCAGTGCTTGCCTTTTCCGGCGCGCTCATTACCGGCGCCATGGTCGGCATCATGGGGTGGAAAAGAGGCGGGCTCTGGCCTGAGAGGCTCCTCCTTGCAGGTGTGGGGCTAAGCTTCTTTTTTTCTGCCCTGCTCATGCTCGTCATGAGCATATCGTCGGATGAAGGTCTCCGTAAAGCCATGCTCTGGATCTTTGGTGACCTTTCCATGTCGGAATGGTCAAAGATCCCCTATGGACTTGCCTTTGTGCTCCCCGGCATCCTGATAGCGCTCTTCAGGGCAAAGGCCCTTAATGCCCTCATACTCGGGGATGAGTTTGCCCACAGCCTTGGGTTCTCTCCCCACAGGGAACGGTTCATCCTTTTTGTGGCAGTAGGACTTATGACCGCAGCCTCCGTCTCCCTTGGCGGCATGATCGGCTTCATAGGTCTTTTGGTCCCTCATATCATCAGGTCGATCATAGGTTCGGACAGCCGGCTGCTTGTCCCCTTTTCAGCACTCGGCGGCGGCGGTCTCCTCTGTATTGCAGACCTCATCAGCAGGTCTGTGCTGGCCCCCACTGAACTGCCTGCCGGAATAGTCACGGCGATCATCGGCTCGCCCTATTTTCTTTATCTGCTCAGGAGGAAGAATGTCCTCAGCATCTGAACCGAATATCCTCGAACTGAGCAATGTCTCTTATTCCTACAGGAAACAGGACCCTCTGATCAGCAGCATCTCCCTCTCTGTAGGACAGGGAGAGTTTATAGGCCTGCTCGGCGCAAACGGCTCAGGCAAATCTACTATCCTGAAACTGGGAAGCGGCATACTCAGGCCGCACGCAGGCGAGGTCCTGCTCTGGTCAAAACCCCTGCACACATACCGCAACAGGGACCGGGCAAAGCTGATAAGCTACCTGCCCCAGACCCTTGATATCACGGTGCCCTTCACAGTCAGGGAGTTGGTGGCTATGGGGCTATACCCCTATGACATCCCGCCTGCGATGAGCATTGACAGTGCACTTGAAATAGTAGGGCTTCTGGATAAGGCCTCTGGCACACCTTACGGACCTGAGCGGCGGGGAGCGGCGGCGGACGTTCATTGCAATGACCCTTGTGCAGGGCGCCGGGCTCCTCATGCTGGACGAGCCGCTGGCAAACCTTGACATCAAGTATCAGTTTGAAATACTTAAATTACTGAAGGAACTGAAACTGAATAAGAACATATCGATAATCATGGCGCTGCATGACATAAATATCGCCCTGCAGTTTGAGAAGGTGATCCTGATCAAGGAAGGGAAGATGCTCGGCTGCGGCGCCCCTGAGGCAGTACTGACAAAGGGTATGCTGAAGGACGCCTTTGATGTAAACATCGAGATCAAAAAGCAGGATTCCGGAGAAGCGTACATAAGCTATGGCAGCAATTTTTGACGGTCTCGTAAAAAGTCCATATGCTGCGTTACGCTGCATTCTTCGTCACTGCGGCGTACAGCTAAGTACGCCTCATTCCTCAGGATTTGCGCGCCTTGCCTATGGCGCTTTTTACAAAACCGTCTGTTTTTTGACTTTTTACGAATTTGTAATTTTTAGGAGGCGCAATCAAAGAGATGAAATCAAAACAAACAAAAGATAAGACCAAAAGACTAAAGGCCTCTTTTAAATACTTCGAAAACAGGGACTGTAAATATTTTCCCTGTCACAAAATGGATATCCAGGATTTCAATTGCCTGTTTTGTTTCTGCCCGCTGTACTTTGCGATCTGCCCGGGCACGCCGCTTTATAAAGAGAGCAATGGGCTTATGTTTAAAAGCTGCACTGACTGTGATTATCCCCACAGACCTGAAAATTACAAGGCGATCATGGACTGTCTGTTATCGCTGCTGAAGGACCAGCTAAATGAGTAAGTGTTCTAAAGCACAGGATCTGAAACAGAAAGTGATCTTTGTCACCGGAGGAGCGAAAAGCGGGAAAAGTTCCTTTGCCCTCAGTGAAGCTGCAAAACGTGAAGGACAAAAGGCATTCATTGCTACTGCCGAGGCCCTCGATGAGGAAATGGTAAACAGGATAGAGAAACATAAAGGACAACGGGGTGAGGGCTGGGACACCTATGAGGAACCTTTAAGAATTACAGAGGTAATTAAAAATATAGAAGGTAAATACGGAGCAATAGTCGTAGATTGCCTCACATTGTGGTTATCAAATCTGATACATGCCAATTTAGATATTACTCAGGAGATAGAAAATCTTATTGAAGGTTTTAAAAACTCGGAACTCCGAACTCCGAACTCCGAACTGTATCTAGTCTCAAACGAAGTCGGCACAGGAATAGTCCCTGAAAACAAATTGGCAAGGGAATTCAGGGACCTGGCAGGAATTATGAACCAGAAGGTTGCAGGGGCTTCCGATGAGGTATTCATGGTAGTGGCAGGCATACCAGTAAAAATAAAGGGCTGAAAGGGAACTTTAATGAAAGAGACACTGCAGAAAATATCACCTGTCAATACTGATTTTTTTGGAAAAGCACAGACAAGGCTTGATAATCTTACAAAACCGCAGGGCAGCCTGGGAAGGCTCGAGGAGTTTGCCGGAAGACTTGTGGCAATAACTGAAAATGAGATGCCTGAGCTGGATAAAAAAGTGGTTTTCACATTTGCCGGCGACCATGGAGTTGCTGATGAAGGGGTCTCTGCCTTTCCAAAGGAAGTTACTCCCCAGATGGTACTCAACTTCCTTAGCGGCGGGGCTGGAATAAACGTCCTTGCGCGACATGCCGGCGCTGAGGTCGTTGTGGTCGATATGGGGGTAGATTTTGATTTTACAGCTGTAAAGGCACAGCAAACTGTGCCCCTGCAGCTAAAAAAAGTCATGAGGGGAACAAGGAATATGAGGAGGGGCCCTGCCATGACCAGAGAAGAAGCGGAAAAATGTATCCACGTCGGGATAGAGCTCGCAACAGAATATGCAAAAAAGGGATATTGTTTGTTCGGCACCGGAGACATGGGCATCGCCAATACAACTCCAGCAGCCGCCATAGCCTCGCTCCTTACCGGCAAGCCGGTTTCTGAAGTAACAGGGAAAGGCACCGGCATAGGAGATGATGCTTTAAAGAACAAGATTAAAGTAATCAAGGATGCGATAGCCTTAAATAATCCTGACCCCAATGATCCGGTCGATGTGCTTGCAAAGGTTGGAGGGACCGAGATCGGCGGCATCGCAGGGCTCATTATCGGAGCAGCGGCAAACAGGGTCCCTGTTGTAATAGACGGGTTCATATCAACCGCAGGCGCGTTGATAGCCTATTGCATTGAGCCAAAGACAAAAGACTACATGTTTGCCGCGCACAGATCCGTAGAAGTCGGACATACGGCAATGCTTGAAAAGATCGGGCTAAGGCCTATCCTGGACCTGGATTTACGGCTCGGGGAAGGGACAGGCGCTGCACTTGCGATGCTCATGATCGAGGCAGGACTGAAAATTTACAGGGAGATGGCGACGTTTGGTGGTGCCGGCGTTGCTACAGAGAAAAAGGATTAAATGGATAGCGAACGATATTCCCCGTGGTCTTGCCACGGGGTTAGTGAGCGAATATAATGGAAAAAATTCCTTGCATTGAGATTCCCTGCGGTCTTGCCGGAGGGAGTCTTCAATGAGACAGTTGTTTTTAGCATTACAGTTTCTGACTATTCTGCCTGTAAAAGTGCGCGGCACTGTAACAGAAACAGATATTTCAGGGTCAGCGGTATTTTTCCCTGTTGCAGGTGCCTTTCAGGGTCTGCTGGCTGCTTGCACAGCCCTGGTATCAGTTAATTTCTTCACCTCTGAAATAACCGCCGGACTTGTCCTGCTGACATTAATTGTCAGCAACGGCGGGTTTCATCTTGATGGCCTTGCTGATACCTTTGACGCATTGGCTGTAAAATCAAGCGGAGATCCTAAGGCAGACAGGGACAGAAAACTCTCGATAATGAAAGACAGCACAACAGGCGCCATCGGGGTCATAGCAATAGTCATGACCATACTGCTTAAATTTCTTCTTATAAATAATTTATTGAGCTCGTCGCTTCCGACCTCCAGCTATGTTTTCCTGTTTCTGATGCCGGTATTTTCCAAATGGGTAATGGTAGCAGCCATGTACCACGGCAATTCAGCACGACAGGATGGACTGGGGAAAATGTTCATCGATAATATCACTTTAGTCAAAGTTGTCTTTGCATCCTTAGTATTGATCTTTTTTTATGCTGCAGCCGACATGCTGTATCTGCATAAGGCATACGGGGCCGGATCAATAATATTATTTTTTGTCCTGTTTACTATTTTCTATATATTCTGCCTCTTATCGGCAAAGTTTTTTGGAAAGAGGTTTGGCGGACTTACCGGCGACACCCTTGGTGCCGCAGGTGAAATCTCGGAAATACTTTTTTTAATGGTGGCATCATTATGGTTACAACACTCTATTTAGTCAGACACGGGGAGACAGAAGGGAACGAAACAAAACGCTACAAGGGGAGTATTGATGTGCCCCTGTCTGAAAAAGGGATCGGGCAGATTAAAGGATCTTCTGCCTTTATAAGGGAATATCTCAGGAATGCATCTTCTTCAAAACATATGAGTTATTTAAAAGAAATCCATAGATCATCAGATGATAGTGCGGAAGCCCGGAGAAGCGAAAGTCCTGAATCAAATTCAGAAATTCGGAACTTTCAGGCTTCAGGACTTCAGGCTGTCTATACCTCCAACCTAAGCAGGGCTCTCAGAAGCGCTGAGATAATAGCCGCAGACTACGGCTTACAGCCTGTTGAGACACCTGATTTGAGAGAGAGAAGTTTTGGAATATGGGAAGGAATGACCTTCAGCGAGATAAAAGAGAAATACCCTGAAGAGTTCGAGGCCTGGGCAAATAACCCCTTGAGATACAGCCCGGTCAAGGGGGAAAGCACAATCGTGGTAAAGGACAGGATCATACCTTCCCTCACCAGGAATACTGGACAATCACAAGGGAGAGAACATAGCTGTTGTTGCACACGGCGGTGTAAACAGGATAATCCTCTGCCATTTTCTGGGTGTACCTCTGGAGAACATTTTCAGGATAGAGCAGGATTATGCTGCGGTGAATATTATCGAATTATGGGACAAATATCCTGTAGTTAAGCTGATCAACGGAGGACACAGATAGTTTATTAAGACTGCTTTCAGCAGTTCCAGCAGGTATTTAAGGGGAACCTCGTGCAAACCGGGGACTGTCCCGCAACTGTAAAGGGAACGAAAGCCTGAAAGACAGTGAATGGTAACTGGTGAACAGCAGGCAATCTTTCCTGCAACTAATTACCAGGAACTAATCACTGTTTTTAAAGCCACTTGGCTTTGATAGCCAGGGAAGGCCGGCAAGTAGGTGGCCCTGAGTCAGGAGACCCTGAATACCTCAACACTACAATCCTTCGAGGGAAGAGGAGGTTACTATGAGACGGATACTCGTACGAAATTCAACCTAAAAATACGCCTTAAATCAATGGACTGACTTTAAAATCGGGAAATAATTTCAAGGCATAAATTTAGCAGGAGGAACTATTTAATGAAGAAATTGTTGGTAATATCCCTGTTGTTAGTGCTTGTTTCCCTGGCACAGGCAGAAGAAAAGATACAAATTGAAGAGGTGGTGGTAACGGCAACAAGACATGAGGAAAGGGTAACAACTGTGCCTGCCAGCGTCTCGATCATCTCAGAGGAAGATATTAAGAATTCGACGGCACAAAATATTCCCGATCTCCTGAGGACCGAGGTCGGCGTTCAAGTCAACGATCTTGCCGGAAACCGCAGGTCTTACACAGTAGATCTGCGCGGTTTTGGAGAGACCGCGACTTCAAATACCCTGGTGCTTGTGGATGGCAGACGTGTGAATCAGCCTGACCTCAGTGGTGTTGACTGGACCGAGATACCTATTGAAAGGGTCAGCAGGATTGAGATAATAAAGGGAGGCAGGGGAAGCGTGCTGTATGGAGACAACGCAACCGGAGGCGTTATAAATATTATTACAAAGGAGGGAGAAGGCGGGTTAAAAGCTGGGACTGCTTTTGCTGCAGGCAGCTACGGCACCTACAGGGCCGATGCTTATGCCAAAGGAAGCCAGAAGGACCTTTCCCTCTTTCTGTCCGGCACTTATCTTACCTCTGATGGCTACAGAGACAACAGCAAAACCGAGGCCAAGGATTTAGGCCTCAACGCAGCCTATTATTTGAAAGATTTCATGAAAATAGATTTCAGCAGCGGATATCACAAAGACAATACGCGGTTGCCGGGAGCGCTGAAAGAAAGCGATTTCGCCTCGGGTGCCTCAAGGACCGATTCGCTGCATCCCGATGATTTTGCGGATACTGAAGAGTATTATCTGAAATTTGCGCCAGAGGTTTATTTTTATAATGACAGCATATTCAGGATCGACACATCCTTCAGGAAAAGGGACTTCCTGTCATTCAGTTCAGGAGATGAATGGAATTTTTTTGGCGACAGCGAAATCAAGACGACCGCGGTCTCGCCGCAGGTTATATTCAAGAAGGACTTTGAGAAGATAAAAAATACTCTGGTAGCCGGCTTCGATTATCAGGAGACGGACGATGATATCCTGAATGATTCAGAATTCTTCGGCTCGCATTCCAAAGCAAAGTTCAATCTGAAAAAAGAGAATTTCGGATATTATGTACACGATGAAATTAACCTGAGCGATATTGTCCATATTTCCGGAGGATACAGGCATGACAGGGCGAGATTCAGCTTTGATCCGAGCGACCCTGGCAGTACAACCATGTCAAGGGACGCATATACGGCAGGCTTAAATTATATTTTTTTTAAAAAGTCCTATGCCTATTTAAGTTATTCCAGGAGTTTCAGATATCCCCTTCTTGACGAGGTATACAGCTTTTTTAACAATACGATAAATACCTCCTTAGCTCCACAGACATCTGATGATTGGCAGGCAGGTGTAAGACACTATTTTAGCGATGACTTCTTTGCAAATGTAAACGTATTCAGGCTGGAAACTGATAATGAGATCTTTTTTAATCCTGTGACTTATAACAATGAAAACCTCGACGGAATGACACGCAGGACAGGGGTGGAGATTTCATTTGATGCAAAGGCCACAGGATGGTTGACCTTGAAGGGCGGCTATTCATTTCTGAATGCGAAAATTACGGAAGGTGTATTCAAGGGGAAACAGGTCCCCAATGTGCCAAAGCATAAAGCGACCATAGAAGTCATCTCTTCTATAGGGAAAGATATGACCCTGGCCCTCACTGGAGTCTATACAGGGGAAAGGCCGTTTGTCAGTGATTTCTCAAATGACTATAGCAATCAGAAAGGTTATTTTCTCCTGAATACTAAATTCACTTATAAATGGAAGTCTTTAAAGGCATATGTAGATATAAACAATTTGACAAACAAGGAATATTCAGAGTACGGGGTAATAGGTGGCTTCCCTCTGGAGAAGGCTTTTTATCCGTCACCGAAGAGAAACTTCCTAATAGGGATGTCCCTTGAATTCTAATATGGAAAAGCTGAACATGGAATATCTTTTATAAGGTCTATGAAGTTGCTAATGAATATAGTATGTTCGCTCGCGGTGCATACAGCGATAATCATCACCGCATTGACACTGATTGGCCGGGATTGGGCCTCTCTTGTCCCGGCCGATCACCTGACTGTGTCACTGATCAGCGGATTGCCTGAAATAGAGGCCTTGCCTGCCATGGATCAAAAAAAACAGGCAATCCATAGTCTTGTCTCATCCACCCATGATAAGGCTGCCAGTGGCCCTTACGAATATGGCGCCGCTGCCAGGGACGAGGCTTCTCCTGCAACAAGGCGCGATGATAGTCATATAATTTCCCCTGTCACGGAGAACAACACTGAGGAAAGAAATACAAAGGAGTCAATGGATGCCACAGTTGGACCACCTGGGCCATTGCATGCTGCCCGCGGCGGACCTTCATTTTCCGTTGCAGCTGGTTATCAGAGCCTTCAATCAGGAGATTTCGTCCATGGTGAGGCCAAAACTCAATCTCAAGGCAAAAATTCCGAAGACGTTATGGCCATCCGGAAGGCTATTGAAAAGGCCCTGGTCTATCCTCTGTTTGCAAAGAAAAGGGGATTGGAAGGGACTGCCTTGACGGAGTTTACAGTCAATACAAAAGGATATCCGGAAGACATCAGGATTATCGGGAGCTCCGGTTATAACATACTTGATACAGCTGCAAAAGAGTCCCTGATCAAAGCAGCTCCTTTCACCGTAGCGAAAGGCAGATACGAGATACCAATTACATTCAGACTAAAAATCAACTGAGTTTCTCCGGATATGCTTCAGCCTGTAATGAAAAGGAATTTACATCAAATAAAAAGCCCTCCATTTTGGCTGGAGGGCTTTTTTCGGACATTCCGCGATCCTAGGTCTTTTGGATATAAAGTTCCCAGCTCTCAGCGAGCTTTACAACTTCAATAGGATATCCTTTGCCTTCTGCAAATCTGGGGAGTGAATCTTCTGCGGATGCAGGAGCATCGCAGAGGATCTTGAGTATCCCGCCGCTGGGCAGTTTTTCGAGCGCTTTTTTAGTCAAAACAAGCGGGTAAGGGCACACACGACCTAAAACATCGAGGGTCTGTGTAGGGGTCTGTGATTTTAAATCAGCCATTTTTGTTAAATCCTCCTATGTTGTATTAGCAGAAAAGAAGATGGTCTACTGATTCCATCTCCTTCTGAATTTCACTGTACGGAACAATCTGAGCGTTGGTTTCGCCGCCGATGTCCTCGGCATCCATCAGAAGCGCATCTTCCTTAATGCCGAATTTAGCAAGGTCCTCCTTGCATACCATGACTTTCATGTCAAGGAGCAGGGTGTTTTTCATATGTCCTTCGATGCTGGTTATGCCGTAATGCTTCATGGCCTGCTGGTTTTTGAGACAGTTCATAACACCATCTCCGATAAAGGCAATAGAAGCCTCGACCAGATCTCCGTCTTTTAAATATATCTCAACTGACTGGCTGGAGATAGCATGGGTCAAGGCAAGCCTTGAGGCCTCAGTCTTGTAAGGAAGCGCCCTGACAACGAATAAAAGTTTCTTGGTAGCCATATTAATCCCCTCCTATATGAAGGACCCTGTCAGCTTCAAAGGTGCTGGCAAGATACCAGTCCATGCTGTGACTCTTGACACCTTCCATGGTGTCTTCTTTGTGATAACCTCTTGCCGCAGCGCATGCCTCACAGGCTGTTATCTGGAACTTCCCGGTAGCAAGAAGTTCCTGCACTGTTTTAGCAAGGAATGAGTAATCCTTGAAAGCCTTCTGGCCTTTTTTGGAAAGCATGGTTGCGTTCCCTGACATCCAATAATCAACTGTATGTCCTTTTTTTACTGCTGCTTCAGCCAGTTTCACTGAAAAATCAAGTGATAATGAGCCAACCAGAGATGAAAAGCAGCCAATTGTTAATTTACCCATATCTGCCTCCTTTATGTTTTATAACCAGATTGTTTTTTCGTAGTCATTAAAAATAAGATCAACTAAATCGCTGTACGTAACTGCTTTTACCCGACTGTCCAGATTTGCAGAGGTAAACCCTCTGCTTTCGAGATCTTCAGTCAGTACGTATAAATTTGCAGTTTTCTCGAGGATGGAAGATGTTTTGCCAGCTTCCTTGGCTGCTGCATGATAGACTCCGTTGCCGACAAAAATAATGCCCAGTTTTTCAGCAGTTAATCTGTCTATTACATCAGAGCCTACTCTGTAATCACTCATGATAACGCCGAGTTTCATTGTCACACCTCCTAATATTATTGGTTTTGAGGAACAGCATGATTTTATAACAATTAGCAGGCAAATTTGTCAATATAAATTGTGTGATTGTTACCCCAATTTAGAAATGTCCGGGTTTAATTTTAACTGATGAGTCCCTTTAAAGGATTTTTTAGGTCATTGTTCTTGAGTTGCCCCTTCACCCCCTTCGTTTCGTACCCTCTTTACAATCCTTCGTAATGCCGGGTGCTCACCGATAGCAGCATCTACTTGTTTAATCTCTCCACCTCCCTGTCACATACAGCCGCATAGCCTCCTTCCTGCTTATCTTTAAAATGTCTTTTCCTGTCATCCCGCCTCCTTCCAAAAAGAGGCAGTCTAACATGTATAAAAGTGGACATTTCTAACGTGGTGTAACAAAAGAAAAATATGGACTTGATATGAGATTGTCAGCAGCAATTCCCTGTGGTAAGATGAATTTAAAGAGCAAGGAGGTAACTCAGAATGAATATATTGCTGGCAACAGACGGTTCTGAATGTGCGGATGTTGCAACACTGTTCCTGACACGCTTTAACCTTACCTCTGAGGACAGGATTATCATTTTTCACATTATCAGCGAAATCCCCTACGAGGATGAATATCATGCCCAGATAAAGAGGGTGATCAGGAGGGTTGCACCAAAGATACTCAGTTCTGCATCCGATATTCTGAAGGGTGTAAAGGCAAAGGTGAGCGTAATTGAGAAGGAGGGTTATCCCGAAACCTCAATCGTGGAGTCTGCGGTCAGTTCAGACGCAGGGCTTATAGTGATGGGTGCAAGGGGTGTAAAAGGGGTAAAACTGTTTTTTGTGGGAAGCGTTACGAGGGCTGTTGTTAATAGTTCACCAAAGCCTGTCCTTGTGGTCAAACGCACAGAATGGGAGACACCGAGGAAGTTGAAGATACTTTTTGCTACTGATGGCTCTGAATCAGCAATCGCGACAGCTAAGCTTCTTGCTGACATCCCTTTCTACCCTGATTTTGAGATAACAATACTGAATGTGCAGAGGTCTGCCTTCAATGATATACCGGAAAGGTTCGCCATGGAGGTGGACGACCGCATAAAGGAAACTGTTGCTGAACGCAGGAAAGAAGAATTCGAGGAATCAGAGATAATACTCGACAACGCGAAGGGCTATTTAACAGGCAGATATGAAAATATTCAGACAATAACCAGATTCGGGGACCCGTCTTCCGAGATACTCTCATCAGCTGAACTCATGAAGGCTGACATTATAGCTATCGGCTGCAGGGGGCTCAAGGGAATCAAGGGCATGCTGGGAAGTGTGTCACGCAATATCCTTATCCATGGAAAATCATCTGTGCTGATCGGAAAGGCCTTATAACCTTTGTTTGCGACTTTGTGCAAAGTCTGCTTTTTGCAGGATGCAGGAAAAAGGAAAATAAAAAACAGGTACAGCCTTTACCGGCTGCACCTGTTTTCAGTTATTACTTATGGCATCGCTGGCATTCCATAGAGCCAAACGCCGTCTGGCCGTTATGACAACTGCCGCAGAATTTACCCTGGTAAATATCATCCATCTTCATTCCAGAGCCGCCCTTTTTGAACTTAAAGATAGCGGTGTGGCAGCTATTGCATTCCAGCATCGCTGTATGGAACTCGTGGCTGAAGATCGCAGGGGTCTGGCCGCTGGAAGGATAAGAGAGTTCCTTTTTAAACGCGGTCATCTTATGGCATTTTGTGCAGTCCGTAGAGGCAAAAGCCTTCTTGCCGTTGTGACAGCTTCCACATGAACTGCCCTGATACATAAGGTCCATGGTTATCCTCGAAGTGCCCTTTTTCATGTTGAAGACCTTAGGATGACATTCGCTGCAGGCAAATTTCTTCGCATGGTTCTGGTGTGTGAAGGAAACCGGCATCCCGGCGCCGGCGAAGGCCAAGTTTGTCAGCTTATGGCAACCATTACAGATATCCTTGTTCAGGTTCGCTTCCTTATGGGGTTTTATTATATGGCACTGGTTGCAGTGAACGCCGAAGCTTATATGTTTTGCATGTGAAAATTTTCCGGCTTCATCACGTGAGAATTTCTCATAAGCATGGCATTTGAAACACGGGAGACCGGACTCACTCAGCGATGCGATTACCGGCGATTCCTTTTCCTTTGCCACAGGCTTCTCGTCTGTCTTCCATTTGCAGGAAAACAGCATGAGTACAAGCGAAAGTATAGTTATGGCTCTTAACATTAATTCCCCCTAATGTTTCTTGTTCTTTTTTGCTGCGTCCGGAAAAAGATACTCATATTCTATAGGGTGATGATGTTTCAGCGTTTCCGTGGATATTTTCCCTGTTATCCAGATCCAGCTCATCGGAAATACATCCGGCTTGAGATGCTCGTTGTAGAAATGCCAGAAGAGTATGAACACGATCGCAAGGAGCGCCTCGTCACTGTGCATGAGCCAGAGGAGCTGCCATATCCACTCTGATGCAAACTGGGGGATGATATAGGAAACCTGCATCGGAAAGGCCAGCGCATAGCCCGAAAAACCGATGATGAACATACCCCAGAAGACCGCCCAGTAATCGAATTTCTGTGCATAGGAAAATCTTCCGAAACGCGCCTTTTCCTTTGAAAGGCCCAGGAAGTACATGAAATTTTTGACAACGTCCACCACGTCTTTTGGCAGAGGTATGACTGTTGTCTTGAGGTTTATGGTCATCTGTTTTGTGGCAAAGAGATAGGCGAGGTAGATGACATGCCATATAAAATCAAGGAGCATGCCGACGCCGGCGATCCGGTGTATTAATCCGGCCATCTCCGCGCCGCCCCAGACCCTTATCCAGACGCTCGAGAGGCCCTGCGGCTCATGGGCAAACTTCAGCCCCCATCCTGTGAAACTCAGGAGGAGAAACGTTGTGAACATCAGGACATGCTGTATCCTGAAGATGATGTCGAATCTTTCTATCTCTGCCGGAACTTCCTGTGTTGCTGTGGTGGTCTCGCTCATTCTTCTTCCTCCTTTTTCCTGAAGATAGCGTCTCTTATGTCAGAGAATGCCTCAAGCAGAACATGTATGACAATGAATGCGAATACACCGATAGTCAGAATTATTAACAGTTTTTCTCCGTAATGCGGTATGGGCCCCGGCCTCTTGTGTGTTATTGCCGGTACAAATTTTTCATTGGCCCCTTCATGACATTTCCCGCAGGTAACGAGTTTGTTTTTTCCGAATACAGGTGATTCAGGGTCGTTCTTTGACCGTATATCATGAGAGCTGTGGCAACTGGTGCATACAGGCGCTTTTGTATGCCCGAGGAAAAGCTTCCTGCCGTGGAAGCTTTCAGCAAAGCTTTCCATGACATTTTCTTCAAGCTTGTACTTTTCGATGATCTTTTCATCGCCATGACATTTGCCGCATGTCTTGACCTGATGCTTGCGGCCCATAGGGGAGCTTTCGTCTTTTACAGATGTTATATAATGCGGGGAGCCGTGGCAGTCCAGGCAGAGCGCCCCGTCTGACTGATGCTTGTCGACTATATTTTTCCCGTGTACGCTCCCCAACAAAATCTTGTATATCTCTTCATGGCAGGTACTGCAGGCAGCTCCTGCAACAGAATCAACCTTGAATTTCGATGAAATCTTTGAAGAGAGTTCAAGGACGGCCGGAGGAATATAACTGCTTGGTATTGAGTGCGGATTGTCTGAGAACCTTAAATGGCAATCCGTGCATGATAAGGAGCCATGCTTTGAAGCTGCTGAACTTATCCGTGTCGATATTGAGCTCCACCAGCGCACCGCTTGCAGTTTTTATCCTGCCCTTCATGGCGCTGTGGCACGAAAGACATTTTGCTGAATCCTGGCAGAACCCCGGGTTTGGCAGTAATAGGAGAGCTAGGAAAAGCAAAGGTGCGACAATAACCCAAAGCCTATTATTTGACATAAGCACCTCAGTGAAATATGGATTGCTGCTCCAACGAGCAGCTGAAAATTCCCTTATTTATAATGTTCTGCCTGGATATACTGCTGACAGTTGCGTAATCCGGAATAGGACTTTTATAACTGCGTACAAGGAGTCAAGCAGTTACGCAACTGCACATACATTTATACTATGGATTATAAAATTAACTTTAAACTGAAATTAACAGGTTATATATAAGCAGAATGATTCTCTGTTTGTCAATTTAAGTAATTTATAGGTTTATAAGGAACAAAACAGAGTTTTTTATGAAAATTTACAAATAAAAAACAGAGGGAATTTTTCTGTGAAGCTGTTACTGCGCGGAATTATCTCTGAAGCCTACAACTGCTATCCCTGCTTCATTTGCCTCTTTGAGCAGCCTTTCTCTATTGAGGAGTATGCTCTTTTCTGCCTCGACCGCCAGGACCCTGGCGTTCGCTTCCATCATTGACCTGAGGGTGTCCAGTCCGACAACAGGCACATCAAAGCGCATGTCCTGCTTGGGTTTACTGACTTTTACGACTACAGCACCACTGCCAGCCAGCTTTCCGCCTCTCTTTATCGCTTCGTCTGTGCCTTCTATGGCTTCTATGGCCATAACCGCCTGGTTTCTGATAACGACCGTCTGCCCTATGTCTAGTCTGCCCATTTCTTTTGCAATTCCCCACCCGAAGGCTATGTCTTTCCACTCATCCTCTGAAGGTCCGTTATCGGTTAAAACACCCTCAGGAGTTAATAGCCGTGTAGAAAAATCGGTTGTATTGAGAAGCGTCATTCCGTCCTTCTTCAAGTTCTTTTGCGATAGCCAGCATTATAGAGTCATCGCTGCGGTCTTTAATGGCAAAAAGCAGTTTTATGGCCCTGAGATCAGGGGATATTTTACTTTTATAGAGCAGTTCCTTGGACACTTTCCCTGCCATTACTACTTCGTCCACTCCGGATTTTTTCAGGTAATCTATGATCTCGCCGAGCTTGCCGACATTAATCCACCGTATTTCATCCACATATGATCCAAGCGCCCTGTCTGCCAGAGGTTCAAGGCCTGCGGCAATAACAGTATAGCCTTTGGAGCGTGCGTCAGCCGCTATGGCTATGGGCAATTCACCCATGCCTGCGATGAGGCCCAGTTTTTTCATCAGCGGCAGATTCCGCGCTTATTCTTTTCTATGAACTCTATGAGATGGTTCACCTCTGCAATACCGGACATCTCGTCCCGGACCTTTTTTATAGCGTCTTTCAAGGTCCTCTTTTCCCTGAAGAGGATCTTATAGGCCTTTTTAATGCCATTTATCGTTGTATCTGAAAGGCCGTGTCTTTTCAGTCCTATGGTGTTAGGGCCGTAAAGCTTGGCACGAGAGCCTGATGCGATCATATAGGGCGGGATATCCTGGCCTATGCCGCTGAAGCCGCCCACCATCGCATACCTGCCTATTCTGGTGTACTGATGTATAGCCACCAGACCTCCGATAACAGCGCTGTCTTCAACAAGCACATGACCGGCAAGGGTAGCTGCGTTTGCCATTACGACATTACTGCCGATTTTGCAGTCGTGGGCGATATGAACATAAGCCATAAGAAAATTATTGCTGCCGATAACTGTTGATCCGTCTGCCTCCAACTGAGGCCCTGTGTATTGATACATATTCCCTGATGGTATTATTATCGCCTATAACAAGCCTTGTTTCCTCGCCTTTGTATTTCAGGTCCTGGGGAGGAAACCCGATGCTTGTATAGGGGTGTATTGTGCAGTTCTCACCAATTTCCGTCAGGCCCTCAACAGTAACATTAGACAAGAGTTTTGTGCCCTTTCTTATTTTCACCTTGCTTTTTACGATACAGAAAGGACCGATATCAACGCTGGAATCGATTTCTGCCTTCGGGTCCACAATCGCCGTAGGATGGATTCTGGTTTTCATTTATTATATCTCCTTGTTTGTGACCATGGCGGTGAAATCAGCCTCAGAGGCGAGCTTGCCTTCTACTGTAGCAGCGCCTGAAAACTTCCAGACATTGCCCCTCTGCTGCAGGACCTTGATTTCAAGTCTGAGTTGATCACCCGGCACAACAGGGCGTCTGAACTTCGCCTTTTCGATGCTCATGAAATATACAGCCTTCCCTTCCATACCTGAACTGAAGGCAGCGATACCTGCAACCTGTGCCATAGCTTCTATGATCAGCACACCCGGCATAATCGGCTGTCCGGGGAAATGTCCCTGGAAAAAAGGCTCATTGAAGGTAACGTTCTTTATGCCTGTTATGCTTTCCCCTGGCTGCAGGTCGATGATCCTGTCGACAAGAAGAAACGGATATCTGTGAGGCAGGTGTTGCATTATTTCGTTTATATTCATCATACAGAATCCCCCTTTTCCAAATTGTTTATTTTATTTTCAAGTTCTCTTATCTTTTTGTATATCTCCGGCAGTTTCGCAAATAATGCCTGCGACCGCAGCCAAGTCCTTATGTGGAATGGCAGGAGTTCCCGAGTAAACCCCTTTTGTCACATGTCCGAACAGTCCTGACTGTCCGGCAATCATGGTCCCTGATTCAACTACCGTATGATCAGCCAGAGCCGGATTGTCCACCGATCGTGACATAGCTGCCGATCTCTGAACTGCCGGCAATCGCCAACATGGGCCATGATCAAGAGATTTTTCACCGATCTTCACATTGTGTGCTATCTGAACAAGGTTGTCGATTTTCGTGCCCCTTCCGATGACCGTGTTCCCGAGTGTCGCACGGTCGATGGAAACATTGGAGCCGATCTCCACATCATCTTCTATGATTACCCCTCCGACCTGGGGTATCTTGTAATGCTCACCCTTTTCGAAGGTGTATCCGTATCCGTCGGAGCCTATTACAGTTCCGGAATGAATAATGACCCTGTCTCCGATTGTGACACCTTCACGGATAACGACATTGGGATGTATGATGCAGTGTTTCCCGATTTCGGTTTTTTCGCCTATAAAAACTCCTGGCAGGATGACCGTGCCGTCACCAATGGAAATGTCATCGGACAGGTATGCAAAGGGGTAAACAGAGACGTCTTTGCCGAGCTGGACACGGCCTGGAAATTATCGCCTTCTCGCTGATGCCAGGCTGAAAAGACGGTCCGGGATAAAAACATTCTATTGCCTTTGCAAAGGCAAAATAAGGGTTTGAGGTGAGCAACTGTGTTGTTTTGATATCAGGAATCAACTCTTTTACAATGATGCAGGAAGCCTTGCTCTCACTGCGCCTTCTTAAGGTATTTTGCTGATGAGACAAACGTTATGTCCCCTTCATGCGCATCCATAATCCCGGAGACCCCGGCAATCTCAATCTCCGGATCGCCCTGTATGACCCCTTTAACGATTTCGGCAAAATCTTTTAGCTTCATCTTGGATTATTATCTCAATAGTTTTTAAATGATGTCCCTATGCTGTATGTTAAGAAAGCCCCCTCTTAAGAGGGGGCTTTCTTATGCTTGAAGCGCATAGACTCTCCGGAAGACCCCTGCTATTTTTTGGATTTTGCCTTCAGTTCATTATGTTTCTTAAGCACAGTATCAGTAAGGTCGATCTCTTTTTTAGCAAAGAGAATCTGTCCTTCGCCGCCTTCCAGTATTAAGGTGTACCCCTCATCGCTGCCTATTTTCTCGATAATCCCACGCAGTTCCTTGATGATTTCAGCGGTGAGTTCCCCTTCTTTCTTTTTTACCTCATTTTGTGAATCGCTTACGAGCCGCTGATAATCGCGGATCATCTTCTCTAATTCCTCTTCTTTTGATTTCCTGGCATCAGCAGACAGCACAGAAGACTGCTTGTCTATTTCGTTCTTTATCTTCTCGATATTTTTACCCTTTTCATCGAGAGAAGACTGTTTTGACTTGATCATGAACTCAAGGTCTGTCTTTGCCTTTTTGCCGGCATCAGATTCATTCAGGGCCTTAATGAGATCTACTGAACCGATCTTGATATTTTCGGTCTTGATGTTTTCAGCATAGACATGACTGCCTGTCAGTAAGATCAGGACAACTAAAAACAATGATAATTTTTTCATATTTTTTCTCCTTTAAATTTATGTTTAAAAAAATGTTCCGAAGGCGAACTCAAACTTGCTCGAGCTTTCGCCTTCTTCTTTATTTATATTATAACCCCATTCCAGGCGTATAGGCCCCATGGGAGATAACCATCTGAACCCTAAGCCAGTAGTATACCGCAGGCTGCCGAAATTATGGAAGTCTTCATATGCCTTGCCTGCATCGAAAAAGACGACCCCTTTTAATTTCATCTCAGGGTAAAGAGGAAAGATATATTCGGCATTAAAAATGAGCTCCGTGTGTGCCTCCTATCGCATCACCGGTATTGGGGTCCTTGGGGCCTGCATCTCCGAAGTCCAACCCTCTTACTGTATTGAGACCGCCGACATAGAAATTTTCATAAAGCGGCAGTTTTTTGCCGAATATTCCACTTGCATACCCAAAACGGCCCCTGAACATTAAAGTGGTTTCACCGAGAGGGAAATACCATGCTGAGTCCAGCAACCCTTTTATGAAGGCATTGCTCCCGCCGAGTCCCGCGAAGGTAAAGGTGGCTGAATTTCTGGAGCCTTTTGTGGGATCTATATAATTGTCCCTGCTGTCTCTGACAATTGTAGGGGTAATGCTGCTGGTTGTATTTTTGCCTTCCTGGTCTTTGATTATTGGTGAAGCGTCTGGATCGATATTATGAATCTTCGCATTTTCAAAATTATATGTAACATCTGCCTCTCCAGTACTCGCTCAGGCTTTTCCCCAGTCCTACGTATACGCCGAAGGCCTCTTTATCATACTCAATATATTCACGGGTGGTGCGGTATATTCCGGTAGAAAAGGCGTAAGGAGAATCCAGAAAATATGGATCTTTAAAGGAAAGTTCATAGTAACGTGCTTTTTCCTCCCAATTCGCCTTTTAGCTTAATGTACTGCCCTTTCCCGAAAAGGTTGCCCTGAGTGAGATCGGCGGTTGCGATGAATCCGTCTACAGAACTGTATCCGCCACCGACACTCAGGAAGCCTGTGGGCTTTTCCTTGACCTTGACGTCAAGGTCAACTGTCTTGTCTTCATATTTTGGCTTCGGGACCATGTCTACTGTATCAAAAAATTGTAGATTGTTTATCCTTTCATAGCTTCTCTTGAGTTTTGAACTGTCGAAGGTCTCCCCTTCTGCGAGCCTGATCTCTCTTCTGATTACCTTGTCCCTGGTCTTTGTATTGCCGGATATCTCTATCCTGCCTATCCGGTATTTATCACCCTCATCGATGTTCAGGATGACTGCAACTGTTTTATTGGCGTCATCAGGTGAAAGATCCGGCACAACCGAAACAAGCGCGTACCCGTTTTCTGAGTAGAGTTCTGAGATGGAGCGCATGTCTTTTTCAAGCAGGGTTTTTCTGAACACAACATTCGGTACAAGCTTTATTCTCTTACTTAATGTTTCATTGTCATAAATTTTGTTGCCGGAAAAATTGATCGAGGATAGCTTGTACTGGTCGCCTTCGGATATTCTGATGTTTATAGTCATGCCCTTTTTATCCTTGTCGACTGTTATCTCAGGCTCGTCGATGATTGCTTTAATATACCCGTTGTCGAAATAGAGGCTCTTGATCCTTTCTGTGTCGCCGGCCATCTGGTCTTTCTTGTAGTATCCTGACGAAGTCACAAAAGAGAAGAGCCACCATTCCTTTGTCTCCATTACCTTCTTTATCTTTTTTGAAGTGATATTTTTATTGCCTTCAAACAGGATATTTTTGATCTTTACTTTTGTGCCTTCGTCTATCTGATACGTAATACTGACTTCGTTATCGGAGATCTTCTTTATGACCGGTACGATATTGTAGAGCCAGTAGCCCTCCTCTTCGTAAATCTTGCCTATGATTACTGCATTATCCTGGATCAGCACGGTATCGGCGATTGAACCGGGGGTTATGGTGAGTTTTTCCTTCAGTTTTGCGTCATCCAGTTCCTTGTTCCCCTGGAATTCAACCCTGACAACACTCGGTTTTTCCTTGATAATATAGAAGAGTTTGACCCCCCCCTCAAAAGCTTCAATCTCGACCTTCACATCGTCAAAGTACCCCATTTTAAAAATGGTCTTGATGTCTTCATTGGTTTTTTCCTGTGAAATGGGTTCACCGATCTTCTGGGAGAGCTTAACCTTTACCGCCCCTTCTTCGATTCGCTTGAGGCCCTTGATCTCGATTGAATTGACGACCGGAAGTTCCTGAGCATACAGAAAGCTGCAGGATGCCAGAAACAGAAAGATAACCAGCAGGGATATTCTTCGCATTTTATCCTCCAGATATATTCATTTTAATTTGAGTTAAAATCATAAACAAAACTCGTTAAGTATAGACTTGCTGAGATGTAATTGTAAATAAAAAACCGTTTTTTCTACATGGTTGCTGCTGTTTAAGCAGCTTACCGTGAAGATTTGAATTGAGACGAATAAGTAATTATGATTTACAGATTAATTTTTTTTATTTGACCATTAGACAATAGGTGTTTTAATCTTTTGGGCACATGCATATCTTGCAAGTTAAGGCTTACAAAAATCATTCATAGAAGGAGGATTCGATGAAGAAGTATAATACGCCGTTGATTGACGAGTTGGAAAAAGGTCCTTGGCCAAGCTTTGTCACAGAGATGAAGAAGGCAGCCAAGAACAACGAGATGGCAAACGATGCTGTTGGACATCTCGAGAAGTGCTACGCCACAAAAATGGGTTACTGGAAGCATGGTGGCATCGTCGGAGTTCTGGGTTATGGTGGCGGAGTTATCGGCAGATACTCGGAACTTGGTGATGAATTCCCTGGAGCTGCGCATTTTCACACTGTCAGACTTAACCAGCCCAGCGCTTTCTTCTACACCGCTAAGGCGCTGAAAGAGATTTGTGATATCTGGGACAAATACGGAAGCGGATTGACAAACATGCATGGTTCAACCGGCGACCTTGTCCTGCTCGGGACAAAAACCGAAGCACTTGAAACGATTTTCGCCGAGTATTCCTCCCGCGGATGGGACCTTGGCAGTTCAGGTTCAGCGCTCAGGACTCCAAGTTGCTGTGTAGGTCCGGCCCGCTGTGAATGGTCAAATTATGATACCCTTGGTCTTACATATAATCTCACCCAGGAATTCCAGGACGAGATGCACAGACCATCATTCTCTTACAAATTCAAGATTAAGTCTTCGGGCTGCGCCTGTGACTGCGTTGCAGCTATCGCCCGTGCAGACATGTCCATTATCGGAACATGGAAGGGCGACATCAAGATCGACCAGGCTGAAGTCGCTGAATTATGCCAAGAACGGCATGGACATCAATGCAGAGATCGTCAATATGTGTCCTACACAGTGCATAAGCTATGACGGCAAGGCGATGAAGATAAACAACGCTGAGTGCAGCAGATGCATGCATTGCATAGCAAAGATGACAAAGGCCCTGAGGCCGAGCGGAGAAAGAGGAGCGACCATCTGTATAGGAAGTAAGGCCCCGATCGTTGTAGGATCACTTCTTTCCTGGGTTGTCGTCCCGTTTATCAAGCTTGAGCCGCCATACACCGAACTGAAAGAGCTTATCAGAAATATCTGGGACTGGTGGGATGAAAATGGAAAGCCGAGAGAGAGAATCGGCGAGGTCATTGAAATGAAAGGCATGAGGTCCTTCCTCGAGGCTATCGGAGTACCGCCTGTGCCGCAGCAGATCAAAGAGCCGAGAAAAGATCCGTTCATGTTCTACACAGAAGAAGACATCGCTTCATACAAGGCAAAGGAAGCCGAAGAAAAGAAGACCGGCAAATACAAATTCTAAAATAAATTATATCAATTAATTTAAGGAGGATAAAAATGGCAACACCCCAGAGAAAAACAGACATAGGACCACCCAATTTTGAACAGTTTCTGCCGCCGGTAATCAAGAAAAATTACGGGAAGTGGAAATATCATGAAGTTATTACCCCGGGCACCATGGTGCATGTTGCAGAGAGCGGAGACAAGCTCTGGACTGTGAGAGTGGCTTCTCCAAGACTTTTGGCTACAGATACAATCCGTGAGCATTGCGATATCGCAGAGAAATTCTGTGACGGTCACCTCCGTTACACAACAAGAAACAACGTCGAGTTTCTCGTATCAGACGAAAAGAAGCTTGAGCCGCTCAAAAAGGACCTTACTGCCCGCGGCTTTAAGATGGGCGGTATCGGCTATGGCATAACCAACGTTGTCCATACCCAGGGCTGGGTACACTGCCATAGCGCATGTACCGACGCATCAGGTCTCGTGAAGTCTATGATGGACGAGCTTATGGCATATTTTGAGTCCAAGAGACTTCCCAACAAGCTCAGGCTCGCAGTCGCCTGCTGTGTTAATATGTGCGGCGCTGTTCACTGCTCTGACATCGCTGTTGTTGCGGTCCATACAAAGGTCCCTACAGTAAACCACGAAAACTTCAAAAACATGTGCGAGCTTCCTACTGTCATCGGGTCATGCCCGACCCGTGCTATCAGCCCTGATCCTGCACAGAAGAGTGTCAAGATCAATCCTGATAAATGCATGTACTGCGGCAACTGCTTCACTGTATGTCCGCCGATCAGCATCAAAGACCCTGAGAGAGACGGGGTTGCGATTGTTGTCGGTGGAAAGATCAGCAGCTTAAGGACCAACCCGAAATTCTCGAAGCTCGTTATCCCTTACATCTCCAACGAGCCGCCGAGATGGCCGAAGGTTGTTGCTGCAGTAAAGCATATAGTTGAGGTATACGCAGCAAATGCACGGAAGCATGAGAGAGTCGGAGAATGGATCGAAAGAATCGGCTGGGAGAGGTTCTTCTCTCTTACCGGCATCGATTTTACATACCATTCAATCGATGACTTCACATTCATGAGAGATACCCTGAGGACTTCCGCAGCATTCAAGTGGTAATATAGTAGAAATTTAAGGACAAGGGCAGTCCGCAAAGGCGGGACTGCCTTCTTATAAACCGTATTAAAATTTATCACGGGGGTAAGGTATATGGAAACAGCTGAACTGCAAGACAAGATTTTTGCCTTCGTATTAGCAGCAAAAGGCAAGAAGAAACTGAAAGAAAAAGACATTATCAACGGCATGAACACTGAAACCGGAATTGAAAAGGACGTAATCAAAAAAGCCATGAGAGGTATGATCGATGTAGGAAGACTTATGTATTCCTATGGCGGTGGTGCAAGCTCTGTTGAGATCCCAAGCGATGAGTATTTGAGAGAAAAAGGTCTTATAAAGTAACAAGGTCTGAACAACCACATTCATATAGTATAATGAGCAGAGGGGACTATTCCCCTCTGTTTTTTTCAGTCTGCCGGTTATTTCATGAGCTGAAATCCCCTGGCGCTCAGGACCTTAAACAGCGGACGGCCGAAGAGGAAAAGTTCGGCTTCAAGAGAAAGTCCGAATTCAGAAATGGCCCTTGAGCGTATGGCCAGGTCCCTGGTGTACCATAGCGGTGAGCTTTGCAAGTGATTCCGGATCGTCATTTTTCTCCAGCAGCACAGAAATAAGGTCTTCCGCCATCCTGATAGAACATTCCTGTTCATGTGTCTCTATATACCTCATAATGGGGTCATCCTCACTGAGAATGTCAGCCCGGGCAAGAGTGTCTTTGCCTATGACAGACAAAAGCTGCTCAGTGTCCCAGCATTTAAGAAGACGGCATTCCAACGGTCTATGCGCGTAAATAGTGCAGGAGGATTCTTTTTCGTCGTAAAAACAGCAAACCCATCCCTTCCCTTTCCCTGCAATCTTAACGAGTTCTTTTTCAATGGGTTCGGGCCTTCCGCTGAGGGGAGAAAACGCCAATTCCCCTTTTCTGATGGTTATCAGGCTTTCACGTTCTATATGTCCGGCAAGGAGGATTTTTTTATCTTCCCGGTGCAGGGATGGCCCACCCTTTTTGCAGCATGTCCCGCATCTTATGCAACGGGTTGCGCCTTCAGGAGTTGAACTGTGAATCACTTTTTGTTTTTTTTCGGTCTTCTTTTTACTCATGATTTCTCAGAAAAAGATATTGCATATGTTTAGTGCATTATTTTAAGGCTTTTGAGTTACAGAGTCCAGTTTTTGGATTAATAGTTATACTTTGCATGCAATAGCAGTTCCATTATGACCTGTTAAGACTTTATCTTAAATTAGTTGCTCGGCTATAATTATATAGCTGTTTGTAAAAAAAGGAGAAGTAATGAGATCTCGATATCCAAGGCTGATAATCGCTGGGCTTAAAGGAGGCTCAGGGAAGACAACCGTATCCCTCGGTCTCATATCCGCATGGCGTGAAAGAGGGCTTTCAATAGTTCCCTACAAGAAAGGGCCGGACTATATTGACGCAGGATGGCTCTCGTCAGCTGCTGTTCAGCCCTGTTATAACCTTGACCCTTTTTTAATAAGCAAGGAAAAGATACTGTATTCATTCAAGGGGCATTTCGGCAAGGCCGATTGCGCTGTCATAGAAGGCAACAGAGGCCTCTACGACGGGATGGACTCTGCGGGGACTTACAGCACAGCTGAACTTGCAAAGATGCTTAAGGCCCCGGTAGTGCTTGTGCTTGACTGCACCAAGATGACGAGAACAGCTGCTGCTGTCCTTCTCGGCATACAGAAATTCGACAGGAAAGTCGACATAAAGGGAGTTGTCCTGAACCAGATTGCCGGAGCAAGACATGAAAAGATTATCCGGGAAACGATAGAGAAATACTGCAGGGTACCTGTCCTTGGTGCGGTCCCGAAACTCAAAGAAAATTTATTGTCGGAAAGACATATGGGCCTTACGCCTTTTCAGGAACATGCTGAAGTAGAAGAGGCGCTCTCCAGCGCCGGAGATATTGCCAGACAGTATATTGACCTTGACAGCATTCTGGAGATTGCACATGGGGCGGTCCCTCTGAAAACAGGGCATAGGGATTTGGGATCAGGGGACAGTAAGATGAAAAAAACCAACCCCCAACCCCCAACCCCTGACCCCATTGTAAGAATCGGCATTATCAGGGATTCCGCGTTCCAGTTTTATTACCCTGAGAACTTTGAGGAACTTCAAAAAAGGGGGGCAGAACTTGTGGAGATCAGTGCGATGGAGGAGAGGGAACTTCCTGATATAGACGCCCTGTATATCGGAGGCGGTTTTCCGGAGACGAACGCTATTGCGCTTGCAAAAAATACTGCGTTTAAGAAGTCTCTCCGTAATGCAGTGGAAGGAGGCCTTCCTGTATATGCGGAGTGCGGCGGGTTAATGTATCTTGGGAAAGGACTGTTATTGGAAAATAAAACGTATCCTATGTCCGGGATATTCCCGCTTACCTTCTGTCTCGAAAAAAAACCGCAAGCTCATGGTTATACAGTAGTAGAAATATCCG
>CAWEYN010000013.1:0-37247 GCA_963813295.1 uncultured Nitrospira sp. | reverse complement strand
TGATCTATTCAACTAGGAATCGAGCTTGATGATGCCTTTCGTTATCGCAAATTTTATAAGGGCCGCGCGGGAATGCAGGTCGAGCTTCTCTGAGATATTGGTCTGATGCGCAATGACTGTCTTTACACTGATATCAAGCCGGCTTGCGACTTCCTTGTGGCTGAGGCCTTCGGCGATGAGCTTCAGTACCTGGTTTTCCCTGTCTGTCAGCTTTTCATAAGGGTCTTCAACTGAAATTTCAGAGGACTTGCCGAGGTACCCGCTGATTACCTTGCTGGCGATGGAAGAATACAGATAGGATTCGCCTTTTGCGACCGCCCTTATCGCTGAGATAAGGTCTGTTCCAACGGCCTGTTTCAGTATATACCCCGATACCCCTGCCTTCAGCAGTCTGCTTACATATTCCTTGTCGCTGTATTGCGTCAATATGAGAATTTTCATCTCCGGCATCCTCTTTTTTATCTCCACAGAAGCCTCTATTCCTCCGAGTTCCGGCATCGAGATGTCCATCAAAATCACATCAGGTCTCAGCTTTTCGGCCTTTTCTATGGCCTCCAGTCCGTTGGACGCCTCTCCGACGACTTCGAGATCTTCGTGGAACTTCAAAAATGCTATGATCCCCTCCCGCATCAATGCATGGTCATCAGCGATCATTATCCTTGTCTTAGACATATGTATCTCCGTAAGTTTTTAATGGGATCCGGAGGCTGATTCTGGTGCCGCATCCCGGCTCTGAACATATTAGCACCTTTCCATCAATAAGATATACCCTTTCTTTCATCCCCAGTATACCCAGACCCCTTCCGTCCTCGGTCCTCTTTAAGGCAGACGTCACATCAAACCCCTTCCCGTCGTCTTCGATATCGACACTGATGTCGGCTCACCAAACTTCATGATAAAGAAGACATTCTCGGCCTCGGAATGTCGTGAGATGTTGACGATGATCTCCTGGACAATCCGAAACAGGGTGGTCTCAAGATGTGGATCGAACCGCCTGCTGTGTTCCCCGATGATATTGAAGAAATAGGTAATCCCCTTTTCCCAGAGATGTTTGTCAAGAAGCCATCTTATAGAGGCCTCAAGCCCCAGGTCATCGAGGATGGTCGGCCTCAGGTTATGGATCATGGTCCGGATGTCCTCAAGGGTACCCAGCACTATTTCCCTCACTTCATCGATCTTTTCCATCGGGGGGGATTCGCCGTATAACTTGCACATCTCTATTTTCATGAGTGTGGCTGAGAGCGACTGCATTGTCTGGTCATGGAGGCCCCGCGCGACCCTTTTTCTCTCCTCCTCCTGGGCCGTGATAACTTTCTTGAGGAGTTTTTCAACCTTATTTCTGCTTTGCCTTATCTCCCTGGTCCGTTCAATAACCCGTTTTTCAAGCTCGACATTATACTGCTGGAGGGTCTCGAGGGAGTCGGCCAACTTGACCCTCATGATCTCAAAGCTGCTGCTGAGTTTGCCGATCTCATCGACGCCGCCAAACCCTATTGACCTGGACATATCGCCTGCGGCTATGCTGCGTGTCGCATCGATAAGCTCGTGCACCGGCTTTACAATGCTCCTGCTCATACCCACCGCCATCAGGAGCGCCATACAGATGGAAATGGCCGTAAAGAGAAGAAACGTCTTCTTCAGATCGCTTGCAGGGGCAAAGACGTCTTTTTCCGGCTGCAGGATGGACACCCCCCAGGGCGCCAGTTCGAGGGGCGAAAAGGCAAGCACATCGGTAGAACGCTCAACAACTTCCTTCCCCTCGATCTTTTCATCCGCATGGCACCTGTGGCACCTTCTGACCGTCGATACCTTATCTGCGATCAGGTTGGCAATGAACCTGTTATGGTCGCTGCCCGTAAAGATCCTGCTGGGATTGCTCGACGCGATAACAATACCATGACTGTCGACAATCTCCATGTAGGTGTTAGGGTCAGTAGACGCAGACTTTATGACCTGGCTGATCATATAGTTGGTGGGGTTGATCTCACCGCCTGCCACTCCGATAATTTCGCCGTCTCTGCTCTTGAGCGGCACCAGCGCAAATATGACCTTTTTTCCCGATGGTTCGAGTGTATAGATATCGGATATTGCAGGCTTGCCGTCGACAATGACCTTGCTGATATAGGGCACACTCAACAGATTCACGGAACTGTCAAGCCGCGGCGGATAGGCCATGACCATATTGCCCTGCCGGTCAAGAAGAAAGATCCCGTCGGTAAAGATCGAGTACTGATAGGCCGTCTGCAACGCCTTCTTTTCAGGCTCCCGGTTGTTGTCTTTAAAATCAATCCCTCCGGAGAGGGAGATATCGTACAGCCTGTTAAAGTTGCTTTCGAGGATGGAATCAGTATGTCTGGCTAGGGTGTTGGCCAGTTCCACCCGCCGGTTGAGGGAGCGGGTAATGGTTTTGTTGACGGTAATATAACTGGCGATTCCGAGACTCGTTATGATGATCAGGATACTGAGCATGACAGAGACAATAATTCTTTTATGCATTCATTTCCCCGGATACGAATGAATTCTCACCAGTTTAACCGTTCTCCTGTTTTACGTCCCCTGTTTCCTTGCATGCGTGTGTTCGAGCGACTCGCCCGTTATCCTTTCGTATTCCAGCGGATGCTCATGTTTCATCCTCTCGACGGATATCTTCCCGGTAAATATCGACGTGTCGAGCGGAAACACCTCCGGACTGAATATGGCGTTATACAGATGCCAGACTACAATCACCAGAAAGGCAAGCAGTGCTTCATTGGTATGCGCGGCCTTGGCAGCCGGGATCAATTCGCCCGGAAGGTATGTCACCACCGTGGTGGGAAACCACAGCACCAGCCCCGTCGCGATCATCAGCAGACCTCCGACAACCACTCCCCAGTACTCGAATTTCTGTTTGTAGTCATACCGGTCGCACCGGGCCGGCTGGTCTGTCGTACCGAAATAGTACCTGATATTTTCTATGGCGTCAGTGAAATCCTTCTTGTTGATCACCATCGATGCAGGCCATTTTCTGAAGATAACGCCCGCAGAACCCACAAGGATATGAGAAATGGTAAGAAGCGCAAAGCAGACGCCGGTGTATCTGTGTATCAGCCTGACCGAGTCCACTCCCCCGAGGTTGATGATAATCCACTGTGACAGGCCGTAGTCATGGAACTTCTGCGACAACCCGGTAATGATCAGGACTGCAAAGGCCGTCATATTCATCTGGTGCTCGAAGATCCGGAAAGTGCTGAACCTCCTGATCTTGCCGCCAACGATCAAATTACTGTTATTCATGCCCGCGACCTCCTATCTGTTAACCGCATAGCGCCAGATATGCAGAAGTATCTGCAGAATCAGACCGACCATCATAAAGGGGATAAAGATTTTATATATGAGGTTAATAACGTACACAAGCGGAGCCCTTTTCAGACTCGGTTCATAGTGGGATATCCAGCTGTCCGGGAAATTCCGAGGTGGCATTCGGATGACACTTCTGACACCGCTTTATGAGGTTGGCCTTCACGATAGAAGATTTCGGACCGGTGGTGGAGGTTATGTCGTGGATGCCGTGACAGTCGATACAGACCGCTATGGGCTTCATCTTCGTATTGTCTCCGAAATCCTTCTGTTTTTTATACAGCTTCAGAGTGACGCCGTGAAAATCCTGGAGGTAGCTGTTGAGCACTGCTGTCGAAAGGCCGTACTTGTCCATCAGTGTCTTGTTGGCATGGCAGTTTCCGCACATCTGCGGGACCTTTTCGCGGTAGTCAAACGTCCTGGGATCCAGTATGTTATGGGCCCTGTGGCAGTCCGCACAGACCGGGACATCCTGATTGTTTTCGTTAAACAGAGCGCTTCCGTGCACACTCGATGCATATATTTTATAAATACCCCCATGACATTTCTCGCACTTCTTTGCGCTCGAGGTCCTTTCCTTTCCGGTATGGGACACCGCATGCGCCTCCGTGACAATCGACGCACACAGGGGTATTGAGGTTCCCCTGGCTCATCATAGTATAGTGAATGCTCTCGAGGGTCTTCGTATATTTGTCAAAATGGCACCGCCGGCAGCTCTCGGATGCCGCTATCACATAATCCCTTTTACTCTTGAACGTCCTTTCCGGATGTTCTTCGACCGAAAAACCGAAATGA
This sequence comes from uncultured Nitrospira sp., assembly GCA_963813295.1. GTDB lineage: Bacteria > Nitrospirota > Thermodesulfovibrionia > Thermodesulfovibrionales > UBA6898 > JAOUFP01. The sequence continues at coordinate 33,116 of CAWEYN010000013.1, read as the reverse complement.
CAGTCAGAGCAGTAGAGCTTGCTGTGGACAGACATCGACAAATCTTCAGGTCTACCCTGAGGGACTGCTTTTCCCCGTCTTTAAACGACATCGAAAGCTCATCGCCGTGGCAGGCCAGGCAGTAGCCCGAGTCCTTGGACGTGCCTTTCAGAGAACGCTGTATCGCATGAGAGCCGTGGCAGTCGACACAGACTTTTCCTCCCTTCATTGCCTTCTCGGTCATCTTGCCATGCAGGGCGGACTTGAATTTCGCGTGGCAGGTCTTGCAGAGGGCACGAACCCGTGACCGCGTATTCCCTTTCTGTTTTTCAACACCCTGCCAGGATGTTTTTCGGCAGAGAAGCCTGCGTGGCACAGGGAACAGTCAAAGGTCCCGTGAACAGATCCTGTAAAGGTGTTGAGGTCGATAAATAACGAGAGTTTCTCCTTGTTGGGCAGGTCCAAAGAGAAGTCCTTATTGCCGTGGCATCCAAGACAAAGCTGAACATTTTCAGAGACCGCCGGCGAAGCGGCAGTGACCGCTATCGGAAGAGACAGAGAAAGCAAAACAACCGTCAAAACAACATACCACCCGACTCTCATATGTGGCCCCCTGGTGTCAATTTTTTGACCTCTTTATCTGTCCTCTGACCTGCAGCCGGACTTAATTATATAATATTATCCGTTAATAAGGATAACAGGATAAAATAAACTATGCAACTGGAATAAACTCCTAATTAAGATAAGAAATAATCTTACAGGCGCCCGATATCTCGCTTCAGTATATGCTTTCAGCCATCCGTATCAGCTGTTCGGGCGTATCGTCGGCAATCAGGGTAATCCGGTAGATCCCCTCCTCCCAGGAAACCCTGTTGCACCGTTCCCGTCCGCTGCAGACAGCGATCACCAGGGTCCCTGGCCGGCCGTTAATCATCACCGGACTCTCCTTCCTCACATACAGGACATCAGACTTATAGGGAGGCTCAAAGACAGCCCTGGAATCCACCTGAAAAAACGAAAGTGCAAAGCTCTTTGAGTCCCGATGGGTAAAATGCATCATCACCAGGACAAACGGTCTTCTCTGTGCAAATATCTCGGCGGGAGGCCATGTGATATACTCAGGGAAATAGGCCGGCACATAAACCCTGGGGATTTTCAAGTTCCGTCCTGACATCATCAACTGAACTGTATTTTTTGATTCCTTCATCCTGCAAAGCCGACGGCAGCCAGTTGAGCAGTTTCAACACGAGAAGGACCACCATGACGGTCACTGCAAAAGAAAATCCCATATGAAACTGTTTCAGTATATTTTTTTTCATTCGCCCATCCGTTTTTTACACCACAAAATAATTAATCACAGCCACTCGGCTTATCGTAAGTAAAAATTTCCCCCATTCAAAATATCTGTCCGTCATATACCTGCTCCGCTTTCGAGGCGTGCTATCCGCTCTTTCAGCAAAAGGTTATGACTGTAATTCTCCATCCCCTCTTTGAACTCACCTACCCCGCCGAAAGGCAGCGGGGAAAAAATTCACCATGAGAAGAATAAAACACTTTCAGTGTTGATGCAAGCACGAGGGGGTCTTTGTCAGGGACACCGTTATGTCATCACAGATATGTTCGTCATCCTGGATGATCCGTCTGAAGACTATCAGGACGATCGGATTGAAGAACATCAGCATACGTATCAGGAATATCACCCATTTGGTAGCATTGCTCATCCTCGCTATATGGGCAAGTTCGTGGGCCAGGGCGCTCCTGAGCTGTTCCCGGTCAAGGGGCTCTATCAGTCCGGAGGTCAGCAGCTACCTCATGTTTTTTGGAGCCCGAGGTAAAGATAAAAGGATGACTGTCTTCGATGACCGTGACAGACGGGGGCTCAATCCCAAGCTGTTCGCTCATCTGCTGCACAAGTTCATCCACCCCTGTCACAGGGAGAAAGCACACAGTAAGGATCTCTTCTCTTCCGGGCCAGCACATCTCTCATGACAGGCATCATCTCCTGCAGAAAAAAAACAAACGATGTCACGGCCAGGAGAAACATGAATATGGCGCTGAGCGGAACCAGGTTCCAGATCTCCATGGAAAGCCACTTGTTCATGCTGAATATGGCGTTGTCCTGCCGGAAGGAAAAGGAACCTCTCCCGGAATTCACCAACTGATATAGCGGCAGCATACACGCCGGCAGCAGCAGCGTCATGATGCGGTATCTGAACTGCGTGAGCGGGTTATTAATGTGAAATGTCTGGAGCGCGCGTTCAATAATGAAGATAGCGATAAGTGAGTGAAGAAATGTCTGGACAGCATATCTTCCTGACAGAGAATCCAACAGCCACACGTCAGCACCTATTGCACGTCATTGAAGCCCCCGGCAAGACCGCAGGGCGTCCATCATTTGAATGTTTGCCTATTGGTGTCATTCCCGCAATCCCGAAAGCCTTCGAGTCGGGACCTTCCGTAAAGATTCCGGACAAGCCGGAATGACAGAAATTTGGAACTGTGGCAGGACCACAGGTTGTAATTATTATTAAACACAAAACACGCTGACAATGCAGAGATGAATCCGGAAAAAACAACCATATATCATGCAACAAGATTGGAAAACTTTTCTTGAACTGGGGGACACTCATTCCGGCTGCCTTTGCAAGCCCTGCTATACTTGCCGGGGCAAAATCCTCCTTTTCGAGCCGAATCATATATTTTTTTCCGACCTCGTAGTTTTCCGACTTGATGTCAACGAGCTTGTTTCTGATCCTGCCGGTGAGCGGATCAGTAAGTTCGACAAAAGACACGGGTCTGAGCTTGCCCTCATCAAAAACAATCATTGCTCCCGACCCCCCGCAGAGCAGGAAACGCACCGCTCCGTATCCAAGGTTTCTTGTGTATTCAATATCGTAGGGGATGGGATCGGCAGCCCTCAATTCATAGCCTATTGTCTTATGCACGATCGTTGTTTTTATCCTTCCGTGATTCAAGGCTTGCGGTCACAATGTCCTTGAAGATCCTGCCCAGCTGGATCTCGGAAAGCCTGATCCTTCCTGCCTCGTCACACTCAATATTGTCCAGAGACGCCAGTTGCCTCATGTCGAGTTTTCCGGATATGCCTTCCGCCAGGACCACAACGCCGTGGTCCTTGCCCATGGAGAGCCGTTTTATGACCGCACCTTCAATGATATCGGCGACTTTCTGCACCGAAGCAGTCCCCTCGCCAAACTCCTCAGGGATCAGGGTAAGCGGCGCGCCTGCGGCCTTGCCGATACCGAGGGCCAGATGCCCGGCATTCCTGCCCATGGTAGTGATAAAATACCATCTCCCCGTTGTCTTTGCGTCCTCCATCAGGTTCTTTACGATCTCGACACCCCAGTGGCGGGCGGTATGATAACCGAAAGATGACCTGTCTCCGGGAAGATACAGATCGTTGTCTATCGTCTTCGGCACATGGACAACCGCGAGCCTGCCCCTGGTTTCCTGCTCTATCCAGCGCGCCATATAGGCGGTCCCATCTCCCCCGATGGTCAGCAGGTAGCGCGCATTGAGCTGCCTGAGGGTCGACAAAAGCAATGCGAACTTCTCCCTGGCAGAATCCATCCGGTCCCGCGAGGTACGCAGAATAGATCCGCCGGTCGTATGTATCCGCGACACATCCTCGATCGACAACGGCACTGATGGCCTTCCTGTCTCCGGCGAAAAGGCTCTTGAACCCGCCGACGATCCCCACGACTTTCTTGCCTTCATTAATCGCCTCGATCGTAGCTGCGCTGATGACGCCGTTTATGCCAGGGGCCGGTCCGCCCCCGACTACTATGGCCATCACTTCTTTTTTCATAGGCCCTTCAGCGATACTCTCCGGGATCTCTTTCGTATTCTTACCGGCTTCACCGTCTTCTGCACGATATCCATTGAGTTGGCGACCCGTAATTTGTCGAACAGAAGTCCGAATTTGCTCTCAAGCTCGGCCATGATCGGTCTTCTGACATCTTCGCTGAAGGTCCCACCATTTCTTTTTTATCGCGCCAAAACCCTTTTTCCTTGTGCTGTAGATAAACTGTTCCTCTGTCTGCCCCTCTTTGTGTTCCTTTGCAAATTCCGTCCTGATATACGCATAGACTTCATCCCTGAAGCCGGCAGGCAGAGCGGCACTGTCATAGATGATGTTCTGAAACCCTGTTGCAAGATGCACCTCAGAGGTCCCGGTCTCCGGGAACATATGAAATGCGTCCTCAGGCAATGTCGAGGCGCCGTGCTGGACTGCGCCGGAAAGGCCGTAATCCTTTCGTGCCATATCAGACAATGCCCGAAGCGTCTCAAAATCAATCTTGACCTTTGCGAGCGTCCCGTCAGGCAGGACAACGCCGCCGTGGCTTGTGCCTGTCTGGACACTGAGCTTGCTGAGGCCCTTCGTCCCCTTAAACATTTCCCTGAAACCGTCGAGATACGCCTTCAACTCATCAGGATTACTGTTTTTGCTGCCTATCTCTCCGATTTCACCGCCGATCGAGACATCTATCCCGGAGGGCTGCAGTTGTCTGACATGTTCTGCAAGCTCTGCTGTCTTTTCAAAATTCGGCCTCTGCTGTTCCTTTATAGTAGGCTTTTCAAGGTCCACAAGGGTGGAAGAGTCAATATCGATATTGTAGAACTCGGCCTCTATCGCCTCTGCGATAAGACCCTTGACATAGTCTGTTTCAAGTTCAGGACCGCTCAGATAGTTTTTTCTGACAAGCTGAAAATGGTCTCCCTGGATAAAGACAGGCCCCTGATATCCTTCCCTGACCGCAGCAGCCAAAACAACCGCCGAATACTCAAGCGGTCTCTGCTTTGGTATAACCGATCTCAGAACGGGCGATCTCGAATATAAAGGCCCCTGCCTTTGTTTCAAGTGCCTTTCTGAAGACAGCCCTGGCAGAATCGTACGTAAGGCCGCTGATATTAATCGCAGGCACAGTAAAGCCAGGATAATTTCTGCCCATCTCCTCATAGAGGCCCTGAATGGAAGCCGGGACCGCACCGCAGGCCTTTGCGATCTCTTTCACCAGCAGAAGAAGTCCTTTCTTCCGCTCTTCTTCAGCAAAAACCGCCTCATAAATGAGCCCATCCATTACAGAAGAGACCGCCTTACGGTCTTTAATCTCTATCCCCTCCCTGCCAAAACTTATAGCTTTTTTCAAGTCTTTGATATCCATCCGTCCTCCCTTTCAATAATAAAAAAAATATGGCAGAAATTCACTGCCAGATACAGACATTATACTCCTGGGATTCATATCGTCAACCACTGACCGCTTCAGCTGCAAAAGATTAATTGATAAATTACTGTTTCTCTCTCTGTTCTCCTTCACTGTCAACGGGCTTTTCTTCCTTTATGCTCAGGTCCTTCACAAAATCCGGGCAGCGCACATCACGCCCGGAAATAGAGAATTTCTTATTGCAGTCTCTCCAGGCGCATAAAACGCATATCTCTTTGTTTGCTTTCATTTCACCTCCTGAAATAACTGTTCAGTACCTTTTCTAAATTGCGTTGGATGCTGTCTTTGGCGTTTATTATAAATATTCTGTTGTCTATCTGAAAGAGTTCTTTTTCCATTCTTGTGACCGCGGAAGGCGCAGCATATTTTTTTGCGAGTTCCTCTTCGAACATAGGGACAATCTTGTCCTTCATCCTGAGTTCCGTATCCATAAAAAAAACCGCAATCTCCGGCAATAAATCAGAAACCCTGTCCAAAAAAGAGGATATTTCACCCGCATTTACCTGTTTGGGAGGAGAAGACTTCACCTCGATATAGACAATCGAACCGTTGAATCTTCCGAGGACGTCATAGTCGCCGCCGATACAGGGCCTTTTGAACTTCACCCCCCAAATGGCTTCAAAGCAAAATTCCCTTTTCAATATCTCTGCAACATACCATTCCAGTGTTTCACCAAAACTCTTTACAGGACGCCTGGCCAGATGATAGCCGTCTCCGTTTTCTGCAATAAGACCTATGGACAGAATATATCTCAGGTAATCGGCTGTAACACCGACCGTAGCATATCTGGTCACATTTTCGGCCTTAAAAAAATCCTGGTGCTTAATTACGTCCCGGATAAAAAGCCTGAAAGAATACCTGTGGAGCATTCTGTAATACTCGTCAAGAAACTCTTCTGCGGGAAGAAGAAGGTCTTCCGAAGGGGCCTGTTTGAAGATCCTGAATCCGCGTCTCTTCAACAGGACATCAAGCGGCAGGGTAAGAACATTCAGCGACCTTCTGAGCCGCCTGTTTTCGTCCCTCAGGTAGATGAGTTCATCAAACTCCCTTTCTTTTGGCATAACTGACACTCCCTGAGAAACCGGGAAAAGGAATCCTGAGGCCGGCCTCTCAGGCCTGCTTCTTATCGCTTCCGATAATTTTCAGGGCAACCCTTCTGTGTCTTGGCCCGTCAAATTCGCAGAAGAAAATCGACTGCCATGTGCCAAGCACCAACCTGCCTTCATCAATAAGGACCGTCTGAGAAACTCCTATCAGGGTAGTCTTGATATGGGCGGAGGAATTGCCTTCCCTGTGCTGATAGTCTCCCTCAAAAGGGACCATTTTATTGAGGAACGTCTGAATATCCCGCTGGACCGTCGGGTCAGCGCCCTCGTTGATTGTAACAGCCGCGGTTGTATGGGGGACAAAAATACTACAGATCCCGCTGCTGATGCCGGTTTCCTTCAGCACTTCCTGCACCTTCTCGGTTATATCGATAAATTCAGTCCGTGCCCTGCTTTTGACATTTATATATCTGACCACCGCTTATCCTCCGCAAATAATATGAAGACCTCTAGAAAGCAAATACCGCATCGTAAAATCCCTTGTCTGATAGAAAATTCAATTCCTATTATAATTATATTTTCAGGCAAATCAAGGCCTCTTATTTTTATCATATCCTTTTCTGTCGTGACAATCCACTCTGCCCCCGATTTCAAGGCCTCTTCCCTAATCTTTACCATGTCCTCCCCGGAAAACCTGTAATGGTCCCTGAAAGTCATGAAACCTTTAATCACCGCGCCGGTTGCAGCGACAGTATTTCTGAAAGATTCAGGGTTTCCCAAGGCGCAAAAACCGAAAACCTTTCTGTCTTTCAGCCTCTCAGGAGATATCTTTTCACCGGACTGAAGACTTAAGGCAATAATTGAATGGCCTGATAAAAATACAGGGGCCTTTGCATTATATTTTTTTACCTCAGCAACAATATCTTCGATATTACTTCCGTGAAATCCACCCGGGCCTATACATTTAGTCAGCACTACTATATCAGCACGCTCAATAGACCCAAGCGGTTCCCTTAATTTCCCCAGAGGCAATAATGTACGGTTTCCAAAAGGGTCCTCTGAATCAATGAGCAGGACATCCTTGTCCCTGTATAATTTCCAGTGCTGAAACCCGTCGTCTAAAATAAAAAGAAGTTGAGAGTCAGGGCCTGAGAGTTGAGAGTCCATATTTTGCAGGGCAAACATCCCTGCTTCATACCTGTTGCCGCCCTTTACTACAGGCACGCCTGATAACTTCTCTGCCATTAAGACAGGCTCATCACCTGCTTCTCTGACATTCAGGAGAGGGCCCTCGCCCCTTGACACAAAACAGGGACCTTTTGCGCTGCCTTTATACCCTCTCGTAAGCACGACAGGACTAAAACCCCGTTTCTTTGCCTCCTGAGCAAGGGCGATAGCCGCAGGGGTCTTTCCTGTACCTCCCACAGTTATATTACCTATGCTGATCACTCTGCAAGGAAGCTTTTTCTGATGTCTCAGAAAAAAGGCCCTTTTCAAAGAAAGACCTGATATAATATAAAAATTCAGGCAAGCCCATAGAATAATATTCCCATAATTTATCTTCCAGAGAAAGTGTGTTTTATTATAGCCCAATGGCATTTTTATTTGCATTTATACTATAGTATCAATTAGTTAGTAAGATACAACGCCCAAAATCAGGGAGATGCCAGGGAGATGAAGGAAACGCAATACCATAAATGAAACGAAAAATTATTTTATCCTTGCTTTCTCTTTTCATCCTTTTCTCCGCAGGCACAGTCATAGCAACAGTTTACATCAATAATACCACTGCAAACCTCCAGCAGCTCATCTCGCTCCATCAGATTGAAAGCTCCAGGCAGCATTTAATTATGAATATTCAGGCGGTCCAATCAGATCTCTACACCGTTAACACTTCTTTAGGGCATACCCTGGATACTGTTGTCTCAGATGTTTCAACCCTTGAGAAAACCTCTCAACAATGCCTTTCCTGTCATCACACCCCGGAGATATCCAATCGCCTGCAAAACATACAAGCGCTTGTCAAGAATTATCAAAACGCCCTGAGCTACTACATCACAGCTTCAGCTAACTCGGAAAGAATAGACCGTATAAAGTTGGAAGCTGCCTCGATCGGCAACAAACTTCTCAATGAAACTGAGGAAATGTCAATTCAAGCCAGCACAAAGCTCAGCCTAATGACAGACGCTGCCATGGGAAAGATAAGGCATGTAAAAACCATACTGCATATCACCATTTTATTCACTTTGATTGTAGGCCTTATTATAGCGGCACGACTGACAATTTTCATTACACGTCCGACAGAAGCCCTTGTGCAAGCCACCCGTGCGGTTGCAGAGGGGAATCTCGGGCTTACCATATCCTACAAGGACAAAACCGAGTTCGGGGAGCTGGCCAATGCCTTCAATGCGATGAGCAGATCACTGAAAACAGGATATGAAATTTTGGAGGAAGAAATTTCGGAACGCAAACAGACTGAAGAGGCAAGGGCAAAGTCTGAAAATTTTCTCAATACCATCTTCGACAGCATCCATGACCCCTTCTGCATTATCGACAGCAGCTTCATGATAGTTCGGGCCAATGGCGCATACGCGGAACTGAAAAGCAAGACTATCGAAAGCCTTATAGGCAGAAAATGCTTTGATATAATTGAAAACAGGGCAGTTATCTGCGACCATTGTGTAGTAGATAAAACCTTTCGCTCCGCCAATCCCTGCGCAAAAGACAAGCTTATAATCACTCATGACGGCCGGAAAATCTGGGCTGAAATCTATACCTACCCGATTTTTGACAATGAGAGGGCCGTATCCCATGTTATTGAGTATACAAGGGACATCACAGAGCGCAAAATGGCGGAAGAAGCGCTTAAGGAAAGCAAGGAAAGATATGAACTTTCAGCCTCAGGAGCAAACGACGGTCTGTGGGACTGGGACCTGAACTCTCACACTGTATATTTTTCACCCCGCTGGAAATCCATGCTCGGCTACAAGGACGAGCATATAGCAGGGAAGCCGGAGGAATGGTTTAACCTCATACATCCGGACGATATCGAACAGGTCAAGGTCCAGATAGCGGCGCATATCAATGGTCATACCCCTCACCTGGAGAGCGAGTACCGCATATTGCACAGGGACAAGACATACAGGTGGATACTCAACAGAGGCCTTGCGGTAAGAGATAAATCAGGAAAGGCCTATCGCATGGCAGGCTCACAAACAGACATTACCGTCAGAAAGCGATTGAACAGCAGCTTCTGCATGACGCCTTTCACGACGCCCTTACAGAACTTCCGAACCGGGCCTTGTTCATGGACCGTCTGGAACAAGTGATTAAGAGTTCAAAAAGACGCAAGGACTATCTCTATGCAGTGCTTTTTCTTGATCTGGACCGGTTCAAGGTTGTCAATGACAGTCTCGGCCATTTAGTAGGAGATCAGCTTCTCATCTCTGTCGGGGAGAGGCTTGTTCAATGCCTTCGGCCGGGGGACACAGTCGCACGCCTCGGAGGCGATGAGTTTGCCCTCCTGCTTGAAGACATCAAGGACATTAGCGAAGTCACCCATATTGCTTACAGAATCCAGGAAAAACTGGCATTGCCCTTTATAATCTCTCCATATCCGCAAGCTCCACCAGCAGATCCGATACCTACGAGAATCCCTATCCCTGATATCGCTATGTATAAGGCTCATCTTATGCCATGTATTTGACGCCCCTGTGAAAGCGCTCTACCTGTTTACTGATCTTCGCCGGCAGTCGAGCACAGGAAATTCAGGATGCCTATCAGCCTTCTCAAAAGGTGCGTTCAGCACTTCATGTTTAAACGTAAGCTATCTTCCAAGCACTTTCCCAATCTGATTTAGTCACAAGGATTTCTGAAATCCTCCGTGAAACAGGACTTGATGCAGACTGTCTTGCGCTGGAAATAACATGATCTTGAAAGACCCTGATTCCGCCACTGCAATTATGGTAAGGCTGAGGGACCTGGGAATCCATATTCACTTAGATGACTTCGGCACTGGTTATTCCTCCCTGAGCTATATCCACCGTTTCCCTGTCAACGCGCTTAAAATAGACCGTTCCTTTGTGCAAATATGTTCGCCAACACTGAGAATATGGAGATTATCAAGACAATTGTATCTTTGGCCCATAATCTTGGACTGGACCTGATTGTCGAAGGCCTGGAACTCTCAGAACAGCTGGCACAAATAAAGGAATTGAAGTGTGGCTACGGCCAGGGGTTTTTGTTTTCAAAACCTATGGAAGCAACGACTATTGATAACTTGATTGCATCTGGAGAACCATTTTTCGGCTCATCATAATTTTCAGTAAGATGCTTCGATACTGCCTTATTCCCGGGAAGACCCTTGCGCTTAAGAACGGATAGGGCAGGTCGGGAATCTCGTAGCGAGTCTCCGCAAAGAGTCTCTTCGACCTTCTGTGAAGCCATCGGCACGAGTCTCGCACCGGAGAGTGCTTATTCCGGTGATTAAAGCCATCTATTCCGGCCTCCTGTTCCGGTCAATCCGGCTACTCTATAATGGATGCACAGTTCAACCCGCAAACAAACGGATTCAAGAATTTGTACTTTGCGTATAACCCCTTGTACACCACAAAATATTCTCATGCGATAATATAATCATTACAACTGGAACTAAATGGATAGCGAGCGATATTCCCCGTGGACTTGCCACGGGGTTATCGAGCTAATATAATGAAAAATATACCTTCGAGTCAGACATCAGATCCCAATCCATAATCCACTTAACGCCGCTCTTCGTGTCCACCACGGTCTTGGTCACCATGTCCTCCGCCATGTCCCCCGCGGTCTTCGTGACGCCCTCGGTCATGCTCACCTCTCCTGTCCCAATGTTTTTCCTTCTCCCATTTCTTCCAGTTCCTTTGTACGTCTCTGTGGGGTACCCGTTCGTATTCAGGCGACAGACGATGACGATAGTCCGGTGGCAGCTCTCTCAATCCAACTGGGAATCCTCCTGGGCTCTACGTAACGCCACGACCCCTTATAGTTTCGGGATCTGTACCAGTGCCCTTCATAAGGACGCCACCAGTAGCCTTGAAAAAACAAAATATCCACATCAATGTCAGGGACCATGTAAACATATGTCCCGGGTATCACAACTACGTCAGGCGGAGCAGCAAACCTTATGGCGGGGAGATTTACACCTATATTTACACTTACCCCTGCCTCACTTTGGGTTGCAGATCCTGTTAAGGCTAAAAGCAGAGCACCAATAATCAATAAACACGACTTTCTAATCTTCCTTATCATTTCTCTCTCCTTCCTAAACGTGTTAAAACTCTTTTTGATGCACCTATTGCATCAAAAGGGAACATCCCTATTGAGAGTAGTTTTTTCATTCCTTTACCTCCTTTGTTTTTTTTCCATCTGTTTTATTAAATAAAGCTTAACAGATCAATATGAAGAGAGAGTGAAAGGATTATGAAGAATTGTAAAGGGGAACTATCAAGCTGACAAGCTATTAGCGAAGAAAGATCTCCTAAAGCACTGTCAATTGCTATGGCATAAAGAGCCTTTCATAGGTCATGAACGCGAAGTTGTCTGTCAAGCCTGCGATAAAATCGCAGGCCATTTTCTTTCTGTATTCATCACAGCTGCACCTTTTTGAAAAAAGTTTAGTTGGAGCTGGAGTAGAGAGTATGTTTAGCGAACTTTGCGTCTTTGCGCGGCGTCTTTTTGAAAAAACTAAGCTCCTCCTCGCTTAAGCGAATTCTCCTATACGACTATACTAATTATGCCACGACGCTTCTAATTTTTGCATTCATAAACGTTGCGCTTTTTAAATGTTTTGCTTATGATATTTTTAATTATGACGAGGGAATATGATTTTTCAAAGTGAAAATATTCTGACGCAGGATATTCTAAGATGAATTCTAAGATATCAACATGAGACCAATCATACTAATATCATTGCTTGCGCTTCTCATGGGCATATACGGCTGTGCAGTGACGAAAATCGCAACAGTCCCTTTGAGGGTAAGCGGAGCAGTGATCTCAGTTGTACCAGTTGTTGGTAATACTGCAGATAAGGTGATCGATACAACTGCCGATATTATAGATTAATAGGTGCTTTCTTTATTCCTTCCTGAAGTTCGCGGCTGGGAATGCCCCTTAAGTTCTATTTGTTAGTCGGTGAACTCAGGCATGTGAAGTTCCCCTTTGACTCCACACTTTGGCGTTTTTGCTACAGACACAAGGGTTCTCTTAAAAATAAATGCAGGTGCCGAAGTGGGCGATCAAGGTTGCGGTATTTATCCGCAGAAGGCTGATTGAAATATCGCGTACCCCTTACCCTTTCAACGCCGGAAAAATCGCTGGGGTCCGGTTTCGTAAAAAAGACTCTTTGTCACTTTAATATCCGTAGTCACCAATCGTAATTTTTATGAGTTTGCCATTTTCGAATCTGAGATAATAGAGGAATCTGGTGGGTCCGAAATTGTACTCCCACTCCTCAACCCTTATTTGCTCTCTTTGAAACAGAGGCTCTTGAGATAGTTGTTCATCTGATTGGGCAGGGATATCTTTATAGAAGTCCCGTCTGACGTTTTCTTTCTCCCAACTCTCAATATTGCTTGGGTTGCCGCATTTTCCCTGAACCTCGGATTGCCTAGCTCCTCGAGAAATTATGTACTGGCCACACCTGAGAGCAGACATTGGGTTGTCAGTACCTGCTTCGATTGGGAGAGCTATCAAAAGAAAGCAAGCCGTAATTATAAATTTCATGTCCGCCTCCAAATATTCAGTTGAGAAAGGCTATCGTGTTTGTCCACAGGGAATCCTGACTCCAGAATAGATGCCTGAATTACAGAAATATGGAACTATTATTAAAAATCAGTTGTTAAGGTTTTTCTCCTGCAATTTCGCCTTGAGTATATCCCCCAGGCTTCCAAGCCCGCCTGACTGGCCCTCAGCCTGTTTAACAGAAGTCCTGTACTCGTCATATTCTTCCTTGGCTGCATTCTCAGTTACTGCCTTCCTGCTGAGGCGCACCTTATTGCTTCCTGCATCAACCTCCAGTACAACAACCTGCATTTCAGTGCCTGAAGGGAACATGCGCTTGTGGTCAGATCCCATGCGGGGTCCCCATTTCAGAGTTAGGGATCAGTCCGTTTATGCCATTGCTCATCCTGAGAAATATGCCGTAAGGCATTACCTTGTCAACAACCCCGTCTATCAATTCACCCACCTGGGGCAGAACAATTACTTTAGGCTCCACTTTCGGCCGCATCGAGATTGAAATCTTTCTGTTTTCAGCGTCAACAGACAGGACATATGCCTCAACTATCTGGCCGACCTCAACAACCTCCTTTGGGTGGTTGATGCGTCTTCCTGCACCAAGGTTCGAGATATGGACCAGACCGTCAATTCCAGGCTCAAGATTTACAAAGGCGCCAAACGGCGCCAGCCTGACAATCTTGCCTGTCACAAGTCCGTCAACAGGGTACTTCTCCTGCACAAGTGACCATGGATCAGGCTGCAGGGCCTTCATGCTCAAGGTCAGACGGTTATTGTCCCAGTCCAGGGCTATGATCTTCACAGTCACTTCCTGTCCAATGGCAAGCACATCCTCAAGCTTTTCTATCCTCGTCCAGGAGACCTCGCTCATCGGCACAAGCCCCTCCATGCCGCCTACATCAACAAATGCGCCGAACTTCTGCAATGAGCTCACTCTGCCGGTAATCTCGGCTCCTTCTTTCAGGGTCTCTTTAAGCTTCTCGATGCCCGCCTGCTTCTCCTGTTCGAGCAAGACCCTGCGCGAAAGAATAATGTTGCGGCCTTCTTCTTCATATTCAAGCACCTTAAAAGGGAAAGTCTGTCCAAGGTAAATGCCCCCTTCGCGGCCGCCTTTAAGATCTATCTGAGAATGCGGACAAAAGCATCTCACACCTCCCACAGACACCTCGAATCCGCCTTTCACTTCACGTTTCACTTCTCCGTTTACAGGCAGTCCGGCTTCACAGGCTCCCTGGATCGACTTAAGCTCAATAGCCGAGTAACCATTGACCAGAGTCGTCAGCTGCCTGATGCCATTTTGCACAGAGAGAAAGAACGCCTCTATATCCTGACCTTCCTGTATGCGCAGAGAACCATCCTTTTCCCTGAACTCTTCCAGGTCAATGACGCCTTCGCTTTTACCACCGATGTCAATATAAACAAAATCCCCTGATATGCTCACCACCCTGGCCTTCACCTTCTGTCCGGGCGCAAGTCTTGCGGAATTTGTTCCGTTTTTTTCAAGAAGTTTAGCAAAACTCTCTCCCTGTTCCACTGAATCAGTCTTGATATTTTCATAATTCATAATGTTAGACCTCACTATATATTCAGAATTTTTTTATTTTTATTATGACTCCCTGGATTATATCAGCTCAGGAAGGGTTGCATGATAAAAAATAAGGCCTTTAATTTTAAAGGATTTCGGGCCCCGGAGTCAATTTCATCCAAAACGTATTGCCAAAAATTAACCACAGAGAACACAGAGAAAATATTTTAAATATTTAAAAACTCTGTGGACTCTTTGTTTAAGTCTCGTGGTTTCAGATTTTATCCTCTTTTTTCATAAAACTTTTGACATAATCCGGCAGCTTTGCATTAACCATAAGGCAGCTAAATAGGTTAATATAAAAAATGGGAAAAATAATCCTCCTCAAGAAGAACCCCTGTCCGGATTGCAGCTTCTGTCAGTACTGCAGCGAGACGCGATGCAGCATGTGCAAACATATTAAAGACAAAACAAAGGAAAAAGACAAAAGAGCAAAACCCCACAAGCCCCTTTTTCGTCCTTACTGACTCCGGGGTCGCTCCGTCTCCTTACGGGAACCCGACCTTGCCACACCGGCAAGCCCTGGGCATTGCCGCCGAAAGACAAATGCCAAAAACAAAACACCTCCATGAGCATGCACAACTTGCTGCTTAATAACAGGTAATAACAACAAGTGCTCTATAACCGGACAATTCTATTTGTTCACAACAGACCACAGCCTTTTCTTTTTCATGCCCTGCCTGTTGACTGCTTCATGGAACTGTGGCATAATGTCGATAAATTTTGCCTTTATCTATTAGGGCTGTGGCGCTTCAAAAATTATAAATAAAACCGAAAGATGAAACCATTAAAAGGCAGTAGTCTAATAGTCATATTATTCCTGATCGCAGGGGTATCGGTGTTTCCGGTTTGTTCCGGCACTTCATCCGCCGAGACAGATGCCCCTCCGAAAAAAGAAGACTGTGTGAAGTGCCATAGCGGTCCGGTGAATGACATAAAAACTGCCGGAGGCAGGCACAGAGCAGTTCCGTGTGGAGGCTGCCATATAGGCCACCCGCCGACGGTCAAGAAACCGATCGAGAAATGCAGCAGGTGCCACCTGAGTACAAGGAAGGCCCATTTTGAACTTGAGGACTGCCTCCACTGCCACAAGAATCCACATAAGCCGTTAAATATGTCCTTGGCAGACAAAGGTGTTTGTCTTAACTGCCACACGCCGCAGGATGCTCAGCTCAGGGACAATAAAAGCAGGCATAGCACCATTGACTGTACCACTTGCCACCCCGTCCATCGCCAGATACCGCAGTGCATCCAGTGCCATAAAGGAAAGGCCCATTTCGAACTTAAGGACTGCCTCAACTGTCACATGAACCCACATATGCCTTTGAACATGTCTTTTGCGGGCAAAGTAACAAATGCGTGTGGCACCTGCCACCCCCAGCCAGTTGCTCTGCTTAGGGACAATAAAAGCAAGCATAGTATGTTTGACTGTACCATCTGTCATGACGTCCACCGCCAGGTCCCGCAATGCACCCAGTGCCACAAACCGCACTCAGAGGAAATGGTTGCAGCCGACTGCAAAAAATGCCACAAGGCACACATGCCTAAGCAAGTGACTTATGCTGCCGATACTCCGTCAAAGGACTGCGGTTCATGCCACAAGAAGGCTATGGACCTCCTTAGCGCCAGCGAGACCAGGCACAAGCCCTTGGCCTGCGCATCCTGCCATCAGGAAAGGCACAAGATAGTACCCGACTGTAAGGACTGCCATCGGGCTCCACATGCACCTGGCATTATGGCTAAGTTCCCGAAATGCAGCGAGTGCCATAACATCGCCCATGATGTGAATAACTGACCTTAAACGCAGCCAAAGGAAGAACCGGCCACAAAACAATAAAACATTCTATCTGTGAAATCACAGGAACTGCTTCTCTCTTTATACTGTTTCCCCCTTTTATATACAGCAAGAATCTTTTCGCTTTTCATCAGCGATCCCGCATCTTTTCTAATCCAAATTATTCATAAACCCTGGCAAGAATAAGGCGTAATATAGTACTCTCGCTTTCGCCTCGGCGAATCCGCCGGGGAGGACATTCTCGTCCCGGCACCTGGCCGGGACTCCGGCTTTTGCCTCTTGATCTCAGAGAAACATGCTGTCGGAATATCAGCAAAAAAATCCGCTCCAATACTATACCCCGTCTTATTCTGATTCGATTTGTCTGAAATTTATGAATTTATGGGCTAAATGCCTGTTGACTGCTTCAGAAAACTATGGCATAATTTCGACACTGCGAGATTCCTTGTATAGCCTGAAGAGGATCACAGAAGGAAAGCAGCACTTAATAATTATTTTATTCGTAAGGAGGTAACATGAAATTTTTAAGACGCAGTAGTTTTATGGCCGCATTATTTCTAATCATGTGTATCTTGGTGTTGCCGGCTTATTCCAGCGCAGCACCTGCCCAGACAAAAGCTGCGCTGTCAAACGAAGACTGTTTGAAGTGTCACGATGGTCCTCCGACAGCCATTGCAGAAGCCGGAGGCAAGCACACGGATGTTGGATGCACAGGCTGTCATGTCGGACATCCGCCGAAAGTCAAAAAACCCATACCCCAGTGCAGCGAGTGCCATATGGGTAAGCCCCACTTCGAGATTAAGGGATGCCTGAACTGCCACAAGAACCCGCATACTCCTTTGAAAATTTCTTTTGCAGGCAAAGTAACAGATGTGTGTATCACCTGTCACACGCCGCAAATTACCCAGCTCAGGGACAACAAAAGCAAACATAGTGCCTTTGACTGCTCCTTCTGTCACAGTGTCCACCGCCAGATTCCGCAGTGCACCCAGTGCCATAAACCGCACTCAGCGGAAATGGTTGCCGCCGACTGCAAGAGATGCCACAAGGCACACATGCCGAAGCAAGTGACTTATGCTGCCGATACTCCGTCAAAGGACTGTGGCACATGCCACAAGAAGGCTCTCGACCTCCTTGGCTCCAGCAAGGCTAAGCACAGTGCTCTGGCATGCGCATTCTGCCATCAGGAAAAGCACAAAACTATACCCAAATGCCAGGACTGCCATGGTTCGCCACATGCAGCTGGCATTATGAAAAAGTTCCAGAAATGCGGCGAGTGCCATAACATCGCCCATGATCTTAATAACTGGCCGGTGACGCAGCCGAAAGAAGCTCCGAAGGAAGTACAAAAAGAAGCACCAAAGAAAAAGAAATAAAACATCCTGTCGCTAAGTAGTAAAAAGAGGGGGCCTGTAGAAATCACAGGCCCCCTCTTCTTTTAAAAAAATGACAATAGCTCATAATCCCCGTCCTCGAAACGTGCATTTTTTGGGTTGAAGCTTATTACCAGGTGCTCCGGACAATTATGCAGAGCATCATTGAGCGGTCTTCAGGGGAAACTGCGTGGAACAAGTGCTATACGTCTGCAAACAAACAGGTGTAAATTGCCAGGGACTTCTTTATGCTGCTAAAAGCTGAGATTCAGTGATAATGAGATAAACATGCATGACTGCCTCACGTTTTTCCTCTCGCGTGAGAGAATAATACAGGCCTGATTGCCTGCAAATTTCGATTGACTCCCTGAGTATATCTTTCCTTAAAGTTATCATATTTATAAAATAAGCAAAAAATATACCAATATTGAAATTCCTGTTAAATCAATAGGTTAAATGATATGGCAATGTTCTTAAAGGTATGACTTAGGTGAAATTACCATTTCAATTCGTGTTTACTTCCGAAAATTTACTGGTTTTTTGGGGAGGAAACTCAGGCTGGTACAACACAACATGCAGCATTAACCTAATTCGGCTGTTGGGAGAATTGACTTGAGCGACTTAGCCTTTTTTCGTTGCAGTTCTTAGAGAAATGGAGCGTCAGACAGCCATGACTGTATGAACCCGAAGGGGAGTTTCATGGCTGCAGCGAAATGAACTTAGAACCGCAGAAAAAGAGCTTCCCAAGCGAAGGGTCAATTCTGCCAACTGCTTTTTCTAGGTTAAAAGTTTACCGTTTCAATACCCTGCTCAAAAATATCCTGGTCCTCTCTGTCTTGGGGTGTGTGAATATCTCCTCAGGAGGGCCTGTCTCTATGATGTCCCCGCTGTCAAAGACAACCACCCTGTCTGCCATTTCCCGTGCAAAACCCATCTCATGTGTAACAATCAGAGTTGTCATCCCTTCATTTACAAGGTCTTTTATGACTGCCAAAACCTCTCCCACCATCTCAGGGTCAAGGGAAGAAGTCGGTTCGTCAAAGAGCATCGCCTCCGGCTTCATAGCAAGCGCCCGTGCTATTGCGACCCTCTGCTGTTCTCCGCCTGAGAGCTCTTCAGGATAACTGTCAGCCTTCCGCCCGATATTTATTCTGCTTAAGAGCAGGCGGGCGTTCTCAACGGCTGCTGCCCTGTCGGAGCCAAGCACCTGTACCGGAGCCTCTATGATGTTCTCCAGTACCGTCATGTGAGGGAAGAGGTTGAACTGCTGAAAGACCATCCCTGCCTTGAGTCTCACCTTTCTTATGTTTTCGAAGTCTTTTGCGTCAGGCCTCAGACGGTTAATCGAATGCAGTTCTATGCCATCGACAATAATCTCGCCCTTCTGAAAATATTCAAGGCCATTGATGCACCTGAGAAATGTGCTCTTGCCGCTCCCTGACGGGCCTATAAAGACAACCACCTCGCCCTTTTCTATATCAAGGTTTATGCCCTTGAAAAGATGGTGTCCTTCGTAATATTTATGGAGGTCCCTGACCCTGATCATCGTGTCGACCTCTTCAGCCTGTTTTCAAGCCTTCTGGCAAACAGGGAGAGCGGGTAGCTCATCCCAAAGTAGAGGAGCGCGACAATAATGCCGAGTTCGAAAAACCTCAGGGTCGATGCAGCCAGAATGCTGTATGTCTTGGTGAGTTCAACCATCGCTATAACAGAGACAAGGGATGAATCCTTGAAGAGCGCTATAAAGTCATTGGTCACGCCAGGCAGTGCTATTTTAAAGGCCTGGGGAAGGATTACCCTCTTCACGGCAATGCCCCTTGTCATGCCCAGAGAGAGTGCAGCCTCCATCTGGCCTTTCGGAACAGCGCTTATCCCTGCCCTGTAGAGCTCTGCCTCATAGGCCGCGTAGTTCATGCCCAGACCGATGAATGCGGCAGCCATAGGGCTCAGGGATATGCCGATATTCGGGAGGCCGTAGTAGAGGATGAAAAGCTGTATCAGAAGCGGCGTGCCCCGGTAGAGTTCGATATACCCTGTTGCCATACTGCTCAGAGGCGGCCTGCTGTAAAGCCTGACAAGGGTGAGGATGAGACCGAGGGCAACAGCCAGGGCCATGGATATGACTGAGATAAAGATAGTGATTCCTGCGCCTTTCAGGAGCGTTGGGAAAAAGGTGTAAAGAGGCGCTTTTTTGCTTTCCTCAAGGCTGACATAGCCTTTCTCCACCCTGATATCCTGAAAAAGCTTCTCCTGTTTGTCATTCCAGAGGTCCCATTTTTCATAGATCTCTTTCAAGCGTCCTGAATTCACAAGCTTGAGCAGGACCTCATCGATCTTCGCCTTCAACTCTGCGTCTCCCCTCCGGATTGCAATCGCATAGAAGCCTTCGCCTACAGGCTGACCTGAGTATTTCAGCTTAGGGTTTGGTTTGGCATAATAGGCGGCTATCGGGAGATCGAGCAGAACAGCGTCAAGCCTGCCGATTGCAAGGTCTTCATAGGGTTCAACCTGGCCCGCATAGATCTTCACATCAACCCCGCCCATCTTCATGAGGATATCCTGTGCAACTGTACCTGAGAGTGTCCCGACTTTTTTCCCCTTGAGATCATTCACTCCCTTTATCAGTTGCTCATCCTTTCCGACCACCAACTGCTCGGTATAAATATAATAAGGCCGGGAAAAAAGCACTTCTTTTTCCCTCCGGGGCGTTATCTCTATGCCGTTCATCGCGATATCGGAATCTCCCCGCATCAGCGCCGGTATCAGGCTGTCCCATGCGTTTTGTGCCTGTCTGGCCGTGACGCCCAGTTCCTTCGCGATCTCCTCAGCAAGGTCGACCTCAAAGCCAATCAGTTTCGAAGGGGTCTTCGGGTCAGGGAATATGTAGGGAGCCCCACCCTCTGCATCAGATCCCCAGAGGAGATAGCCTCTATGCTGGATCTTTTCAATGCTGTTGGCGGAATAGGAAGGCACAGCCAATAAGAGCAGGACAGTCAAACCTGTAAAAAGGGAAAATATTCTAATACGTTTTTTCATAAACCTCCGGCTGTACCATCCGGCTATGGATGCCTTGAAAGCCTGAGAAGCCTGACAAGGAGAAGTTCCACAGGATAATATGTACCGGAACTCTTTACAGCCGTATCAGCCTTATGCAGCAGATCAAAAACCTTATAGTAGTAGTCCCTGTCAGCAGGTGAACTACCGGAGCCTGCAGACTGTCCGTACTGCCAGTTAAGCGCTCCCAGAAGACTGTACGGCTCTTCTGTCTCTTTCAGCACGCCATAGATTTTGAAGGTTTTTTCAGTATCCCTGGCCTTTATAGCGTCGATAAGTGCAAAGGTGCTGTATGTCCTCCGGCCCTCGACGACCTCAACTATGTCTTTTTTCTCTATCTTTGAGCTGCCCGTAAGCATCAGCTTTTCGAGTTCTGATGAGAGCATCCCGAGGTCCGGACCTACTACCCCCAGCAGATAGGCTGCTGTGCTCTCGGATATCTCGAAGCCCTTCAGCCTGGTCCTTTCCTGCAGCCATGCAGGTATATCCTTCTCCCGGATATCGAGCACTATCTGTTTAGCTCCCATGACTCTCTCCCTGAGCTCCTTTTTCAGTGCGCCGGCATTCAGCATTATCATGACCGAGCCTTCCGAAGGGTTCAGAAGATAGCTTTCGAGCCTTTGAATGTCCTTTTTCAGCAGCTTTTGCACATTTTCTATCACCACAAATTTTCTGCCGCTAAAAAAAGAAGCAGTGTTCAGGACATCGAGTATCTGTTCAAAAGGCAGTTTATCATTGTCAGAAGACAGGAGGTCGAAGGAATGGAAATTGAAATCCCTCTCACCCGGTGGTACAAGCCCTTTTATCAGGGAGACCGCCTCGGTATGCAGAAAGTAGTCTGATGAGACAAGGAGATAATTCGATGAAGGCAGTCCCTTTTTTATCTCATCCGTAAAATTACGGAAACTCATTTGTAGATCAGCGCCCCTATAATTCTCATCGCCACATCCCTCATTGCCCTTTCCTCGACAAGTTCTTTCTTTGCAAGCAGCGTAGCGAGGTCTTCGGATGAGGCAAGAGAGACGATAAAGGGAGAGTCGATTTTTTTGAACTCTTTTTTCCTGCCGTCCTTATCCTCCACAATAAAGTCTGCATTGATGAGAACCCTGTATTCTATGGTTATTTCCTTCTTCTCAGAAAGCACGGTCATGTCAAATTTATGGAGTACAGCTGATATTTTTGTGTCAGCATATGGATTCACCATGATTCCGTTCTTCATGAACTCTTCTGTGAGTGCCGCATGCAGTTTGTCCTGCAGCTTTGGCTCGAGGGTCCTGTTTTCTATAGTCCCGATCTTTATCTCTTTAAAAGGCAAATCGCTGTGGGTGTAAACGCTGTAGCCGCAGCCTGACAACAGAAGGCCTGTCAAAAGGCTGATCCATAAAATCAAAAATACTGAAATGCGATGTTTTCTTCTCATGGATTATTCTCCAGTCACGATATTTACCAGACGGCCTTTTATCACTATCACCTTCCTGATCTTCTGCTGACCTATGACCTCTGTTATCTTCTGGTCTCCAAGGGCAAGGGCCTTGATCTCTTCCTCCTGAAGGCCGCAGGAGATCATGAGCTTTCCCTTCAATTTGCCGTTTATCTGTATGACCAGCTCTATCTCCTCCTCCCTGACCATATCTTCGTCCCATACAGGCCAGCTTTTCTCTGAAATACTCGAATCATTGCCGATATGTGTCCAGAGTTCTTCTGTTATATGAGGCGTAAACGGCGAGAGGAGCAGAAGGGCATTTTCTATACTGAATCTCATGATCTGCATATCTTTGGCATCCCCAGGCTCGAAGCTGTTCATCTCATTGACAAGTTCCATCAGGGCTGCGATGGCTGTATTGAAATGATACTCTCGCTCTATATCTGTTGTGACTTTTTTTATAGTCTGATGCGCCTTTCTCAGCAGGCTCCGTCCGGCATCGGAAAGGCCTTCCATCTCCGGTCTGTCACCCGGTCTGTCATGAGAAACCTCTTTCAGGGACTTCTGCATACGGTATACAAGGTTCCATATCCTGTTTAAAAACCTGTACGCTCCGTCAACGCCCTTGTCTGACCATTCAAGGTCTCTTTCAGGTGGCGCGGCAAAGAGAGAAAAAAGCCGTGATGTATCAGAGCCGTAGCGTTCTATAAGATAATCAGGATCAACCACATTGCCCTTTGACTTGGACATCTTTGCGCCGTCCTTGATGACCATGCCCTGGGTCAGCAGATTTTTAAAAGGCTCGCTATAGCCGATGATGCCAAGGTCCCTGATGACCCTTGTGAAGAACCTGGAATAAAGCAGATGCAGCACAGCATGCTCCACCCCGCCTATGTACTGGTCCACAGGCATCCAGTAATCAAGGATAGTGCGTTAGGGTGCGGATTGATCACTTGATTCGTTTTCTTCGCTTAAACTCGTCACTCACCACGGATAACTCCATTCCGTTCTTTTAAGACAATAGGCCATAAAATACCACGAAGAATCCATGAACGTATCCATGGTGTCTGTTTCTCTTCTGGCATTTCCGCCGCAGGCAGGACATTTTGTATGGAGAAAGGACTCTGATTCCAGCAAGGGTGAACCGCCGGTGCCTGTGAATTTCACATCTTCGGGCAGTATGACAGGCAGGTCTTTCTCCGGCACAGCCACAATGCCGCAGGAATCGCAATACACAACAGGGATAGGCGTACCCCAGTATCTCTGCCTGGATATCCCCCAGTCGCGCAGCTTATAATTGACGACCCGTTTCCCCAGACCCTTCTCTTCTATATACGCGGCGATCTGTTCCTTCCCTTCCTCACTCTTTATTCCGTTGAACTTCCCTGAATTGACCATAACGCCTGCATCCTCATAGGCCTCTTTTATGCGTGACGCGTCTTTATCTTTAAACTCATTACCCCTTACGCATAACGCATTACGATCTTCGGGTTCTATCACAACCCTTACCGGCAGGCTGTATTTAGCGGCAAACTCGAAGTCGCGCTGATCATGCGCAGGTACGGACATAATAGCGCCTGTACCGTATTCCATAAGGACAAAGTTCGCGATATAGATTGGTATCTTTTCATCGTTCATCGGGTTTATACAAAAACGGCCTGTGTTTAAGCCGATCTTCTCATCTTCTTTCCCGTAATGGGCCGTGATTTTTTCGAGTTCTGCCTTATCAGAGACCAGCTGCACAGACAATGGGTGGTTCGGAGACAAGCATAAAAACGTGGCGCCAAAGAGCGTGTCCGGCCTGGTGGTAAAGATCCTGATGCTCCCGTCCGTTCCGTCTATCCTGAAATCAACCTCAAGCCCGCTGCTTTTGCCGATCCAGTTCTTCTGCATAATTACGACCTTCTCAGGCCAGCCTGTCAATTCATCACTCGCGCTTAGCAGCTCTTCCGCATAAGCGGTTATCTTCAGGAACCATTGCTCCAGTTCCTTCTGTACCACTGTGCTGTCGCACCTCCAGCATTTCTCGTCGATCACCTGTTCGTTAGCAAGGACTGTAGCGCATGAGTGGCACCAGTTGACATAAGAGGTCTTCCTGTAGGCAAGCCCCTTTTGTAGCATCCTGATAAAAAACCACTGGTTCCAGCGGTAATATTCAGGGTTGCAGGTTGCCAGTTCCCTGTCCCAGTCATAGCTCAGCCCAAGTTTGTTCAGCTGGGTCTTCATATAGCTCATATTTTCGTACGTCCACTTCGAAGGATGCACACCATGTTTTATAGCAGCATTTTCAGCAGGCATGCCGAAGGCGTCCCAGCCCATGGGGTGAAGGACATTATAACCCTGCATCCTCTTGTATCTGGCTATGACATCGCCGATGGCATAATTACGTACATGCCCCATATGTATCTTCCCTGAAGGATAGGGAAACATCTCAAGGCAATAGAATTTTTTTGCAGTTTTATCTGCAGCAGTCTTGTAAAGCTGCCTCTCCTGCCAGTATTTCTGCCATTTCGGTTCAACTGTCCTGTGGTCGAATCTTTCTTCCAAGTCGCTTCCCTCCAACTTTCTTTAAAGAGAAATTATACCCTAAATAGTCTGTTTTATAACAACCATCCCGGCGCTGCGTTTGTAGGAGCTATCCTATCCATAAGAGAGTCTATTTTAAACAAAAACAAAAAAGAGCGCAAAGGACTGTAACATTTATTATTTTTGTCCTTCAGAAAGAGTGTTGGCATTGTATTAGGTCCCCCTTTGGAAGAAGGGAGTGCGGAGGATTGAAGACTCCCTCCGGCAAGTCCACGGAGAATATCGATTTGACCCTAATAATGCGTTTAAAAAAAGAATTTGAGGGAATGTGTAAAAAACCTTTATCTGTTCTCCCCGGAGAATCCGCCGCTGTACTTACTGCAGTCAGCGGTATCTACTGATTTTTCTCTGCCCAAGGAAATAAAAAAGGGCAGGATCGGCCCTGCCCTTATATGGAATTAAACAGAGGATCTAAATTACATCTCAGTAACGGTTACTGCTCCGGACGCACAAACGCTTGTGCATGTCTGGCATCCCTCACAAAGATCTGCCTGAAAAGGATCTGCCTTTCCGTCTTTCATCTGAAATACGGTAACAGGACAGTTATTAACACACTCCTCACAACCTTCACATTTTTCTGCATCGACTGCTACTATGTACATTAAACTAACCTCCTTATTTTCATAATGCCTAATAGGCTTATTTAATTATATACAATCTTTAAAAATAAAATCCAGCTTTTATGCGGCCTCTTCCCTTACAGAAACTGCCACCTTGTAAAGCACGGTCAGGACAAGCGTTCCTATTGCCCATACACCCAGCGTAATCATCGCTTCAGGCAGGGTAGGCCAGTATTCAGTTATGCCCTCAAACATGTTCGGCACAAAGCCTCCTATGACCAAACCGAATCCCTTGTCGATCCAGAGCGAGATGAACAGCATCGCGCAGGCGACTGCCAGAATCTTCTCATTTTTCCTCAGTGAAGGAAAGACGAGGAGGACAAGTGAGGCGACAGCAAATATGCTCGACACCCACATAAGAGGTACAAGCTTCCCGTGGCCTTCGACGCCGGCATACAGGTAGTGAAACGGATGCATATGTCCGGGTATATTGCTGTAGAAGGCGGTGAAAAATTCCATTCCGAGCAGGAAGACGTTTGCGAACATCGCATAGGTGACGATCTTCGCCAATGCCTGTATAGGCTCTGCTCCCGGGTCAAATTTCGTAAACTTTCTCACCAGCAGCGCCAGCAGGATCAGGAGCGACGGACCACCGGCAAATGCTGAGGCGAGAAAGCGGGGAGCCATGACAGCGGTGAGCCAGAAGTGCCTGCCGGGGATACCGGCATACAGGAAAGCGGTCACTGTATGGATGCTGACAGCCCATGGTATCGAAAGGTATATCAGGGGTTTCACCCACTGAGGAGGCTTTACCCCTTTACGTTCTGCCCCAAGCGTTGTCCAGCCAATAACCAGGTTTAGCGCAAGATAGCCGACCAGAACGACGCTGTCCCAGAACATGACCGAATTCAGAGTGGGATAAAGCAAAACGTTCGTAATCCTCATAGGCTGCCCCATATCAACAAAGATAAACAGGACACACATGATAACAGCAGAGATCGCAAGGAATTCACCCAGGATCACAATCTTGCCGAATTTCTTGAAGTCATGGAGATAATACGGTATGACAAGCATAACGGCCGAGGCTGCAACACCTACGAGAAAGGTGAACTGGCCTATATAAAGACCCCAGGAGACGTCCCTGCTCAGTCCTGTTATTCCAAGACCTTCATTGAACTGCTTGAGATATGTTAAAACAGCCATGCCAATGACAGCGAGTAAAATAAAAATCCATGTCCAGTATCTTTTACTTCCCGTTAGTGCCTTATCCAGCATTTTCGCCACCTCCTATCACATAATAAATACTGGGCTGTGTTCCGAGTTCCGGTTTCCGCCTGATGGTGTATTTTGAGGCGATGATCTTTCTGACCTCTGAATTCGGGTCTTCAAGATCACCGAAAACAATCGCGCCGTTTGATACCTCCGCGCATGCAGGCTGCATACCCTTGGCAAGGCGCTCATAACATAAGGTGCATTTCTCTACCACACCGATCGTCCGGGTCGGATATTCCTTGTTCTCCTTTTCAGGCTTGATAAACGGCTGGCCGTTGGCATCCTTTCCCCTGGGGTCTCTCCAGTTAAAGCTTCTGGCGCCAAACGGACACGCTGCCATACAGAACCTGCAGCCGATACAGCGGTGCATGTCCTGCATCACTATCCCGTCTTTCCTCTTAAAGGTCGCCTTGGTCGGGCATACCCTGACGCATGCAGGATTGGCGCAATGGTTGCAGAAGAGGAAAAAATTCTTTTCTTTCAACTCTTTGTTCTGGAATTCTGTTTCAGTAGCAGTCGGGAAGGTACGTTCAGAATTATCTTTCCATATCCACTTGACCTCCTGCCTTATTCTGATCTCTTCAGGGAGGCCGCTCATGTCAGGCACGTTATGGATGCTGTGGCAGGCATCGATGCATCTCTGATAATCTTCGTCGGATTTAACTTTGCTTACATCGACGACAAACCCCCATCTCTTTCCATTAAGAGATCTGGGATCTGGCGACGTCTGAGCTGCCTCAAGACCATTGTTGCGCAACCCGTTGAAGACAGCGGTCCCGCCAATCCCCGCTACTGTTGAAACTCCCACCAGTTTTAAAAATTGTCTTCTATTTATACTCATAACTCGTTCTCCTTCGGTTGGATATGGCAAGTCCAGCAATAAGGCACAACAGCCATATAGTTATGACATTGGTCGCAGAATTTCTTCTTGTTCGAATGGCAGTTCATGCAGGTATTTTGAAGACTCATCTGGAAGCTTTTCCCGGAGGAACTGACATAGATCCTGTCTCCGTTCCGTACAACAGAATCTCTCCAGT
Organism: uncultured Nitrospira sp.; assembly: GCA_963813295.1. Classification (GTDB taxonomy): domain Bacteria; phylum Nitrospirota; class Thermodesulfovibrionia; order Thermodesulfovibrionales; family UBA6898; genus JAOUFP01. The sequence goes on along the minus strand of CAWEYN010000013.1, from coordinate 5,392 downwards.
TGTTTAAGATCTGCATGTGTTCCGGCCTCATGACTTCCTTTGATTCTATGCATTCCTTTTTGCCGTATTTCTGGACCCACTCCTGAATAGCAGGGGTATCGGTTTTCAACTCCGGCTTGGCGTTGACCTTCCCAATATTATAGTAGAAGGGAAATGTAGCAACCGCGAGAAATACGATCAGACCCAAGATTATTTTGCCGCCGTTATACATTCTACTTGTCCTCCTTTCCTGGAAGGGGGTCACCGCGCAGATTGGTCTCTCTCTCTTTCTCACCTGTCATGATAAGAGCGTTCGCGACCATTTCGTGAACACCTGTTACTCTGACCCCGGGGACCCAGTAATCCATGGAGGCTGAAAGCGTCGCCCTGTCAATTGCACAGATATTTGAAAGCATGTTTACACCGTGCTTTTCATGTACATATTTCACGGCATTGGCCCTCGGCAGTCCGCCTCTCATCCTCAGTTCCATATTTTCACTTGCGTTGAGTCCAGTACCGCTGCCGCAACAGAAGGTCTTTTCCCTTATGGTATCCTCAGGCATTTCATGGAAGTTATTGCATACATTCTTTATGATGTACCTCGGTTCGTCCATAAGCCCCATGCCCCTTGCAGTATTACAGGAATCATGGTAGGTAACTATCAGGTCGTCATTTCTGCTGGGGTCGAGTTTGAGCTTGTTGTTTTTTATCAGGTCTGCGGTAAATTCAGTAATGTGTATCATCTTGGTTGATTTGGCGTTCTCAAACCTTGTCCCCGTAATCGGTGAAACAGGGACCTCCATGAAATCAGTAGGACCGTTCCATGTATCCATATACTGCTGCAGCACCCTCCACATATGCCCGCACTCACCACCGATTATGTATTTCACGCCAAGACGTTTCGCCTCTGCGTATATCTTGGAATTCAGCCTTTTGGCCATCTCGTTTGAGGTAAAAAAACCGAAGTTGCCTCCCTCAGAGGCGTATGTGCTCCAGGTATAATCGAGTCCGAGTTCGTGAAAGAGCATCATGTAACCCATGCAGGTGAAGGTGCCCGGATCAGCGAAGAGGTCTCCTGATGGTGTCACAAAGAGTATCTCTGCGCCCTTCCTGTTAAAAGATGGGTTTATCCTTATGCCTGTGACGGTCTCTATGTCGTCGACCATACCCTCGATGCTGTTCATGATCGCATGGGGTTCCAAGCCGAGGTGGTTGCCCTTCATATAGCAGTTGGCCACAGGGCCTGATATCCAGTCTGTGTTTAAGCCCAAGCAGGTTGAGGAATTCCCTGCCCATCATCGTGATCTCTGCCTGGTCTATACCGTAAGGACAGAAGACCGAACAACGACGGCATTCCGTGCACTGGAAGAAGTAGTACCACCATTCTTTCAATACATCTACAGTGAGTTCTCTCGCCCCTGCAAGCCTGCCCAGCACCTTGCCGGGAGTCGTGAAATATTTCCTGTAAACAGACCTCATCAGTTCTGCCCTGAGCACAGGCATGTTCTTGGGATCTCCTGAGCCTATATAAAAATGGCACTTATCAGCGCAGGCGCCGCATCTGACGCAGATATCCATAAACAGCTTAAAGGAGCGATACTTAGACAGCCTGTCAGCCATCGCCTCCAGGATCGTCCCTTCCCAGTCTTTTGGCAGCTTCCAGTCTTCTTCTGCCGGTGACCAGTCCCGCGCATTAGGGAAATCCAATATCTTAAGGTTCTTGCCTTTCGCTCCCCAGCAATATGTCCCTGGCTTGAATTCAACTGGAGTATCCATCCACTCCGTTGCAGGAGGAGTATAATCTAGTTTAGACAGTTCTTCTTTAATAGGACCTTTTGCCATCTCTACTCCTTTTCTACTGGTAACCCAGCCTTTTTCATTTTTTCCCTGAAATCGTTTTCATACTCTTCATAGGTATGTACATGGACGGGGTAGTTCCAGGGATTGATGTGCCTGACTGCCCTGCTGTTATTCGCCAGATTCCTGGTTGGGCTCAGGAACACTCCACCCATATGCATCAGTTTGCTGAATGGGAAATACGCAAACAATACGCAGATCAGAAACAGATGGATGTAAAAGATAACTCCAACACCTTCCGGGATTGTCGGGCTGAAGCTGGCCAATCCCATCGCCAATTCCTTCACTCCTACGATATGCACCTTAAGGAAATATCTCATAAGAACACCTGAAGCAGCGATGCCCAGTATGAGATAGAGCGGGAAAATAATCAGCGGCAAGAGAGATATACCTCACCTGAGGTATCCAGAACCTTCTGATGACGAGAAAGGTGACCGCTCCTAAAATAACGGCGTCTGTAATGTAGAGGAGAGGCACGCCGATCTGTAAAAAACTGTCAAGCCCTTCCATCATCTTTATCACAAAAGGGACATTCAGGCTGAAGAACCTCAAATGCCTGACAAGGATAATAAGAAAAGACCAGTGGAAGGCAAGTCCAGCCATCCAGAGCCATTTGTCAGACCCGTATGAAAGCTTCGGGCCTTCCCTGAATTCGGTCTTGATGTTCCGAAACAGGGAACGGAAAAAAAGCACTTCAAGCAACATCCTTCCTATAACCCCTATTGTGGTGGAAGGGTTTTCAAGCTTGCTCTGCTTGATCCAGGGGAATGACTCCATCTGGCCGCATGTAGTAGGTATACGGAATGGTACAGGCGAACGTCCCCATTGAATAACGCGATAAATGAAACCAGCGATGAAAATCGCAACAGCAGCGTAGGGGATCAGCACTCCGAAAAGAAAATGGAGGTTCGCCATCTTCACTCCTGCAAAGGCAAGCAGAACCAGTACTATAACTGTGAAGAAGGGCATTAAGGCTCTCATTTGGTTACCTCTTTTCGTTTAAGTTAACAAAATTGCTGTCTGAGACGTCCGGTTCTTCTTCCGGCTTCTCACAGATCATGTTTGCTTTCTGTAAAAGTCTGAAAGTCATATGTTTCATTTCATTAGCTTTGATGTCATACAGCTTCTCTCTGCAGCGCATAAAAATGTCGAAGGCAAGGAGTCCCAGAGAATCAATCTGATTCTCAAGCAGCGTCAGTTCATCTGAGAGGTTGTTTTCGCGGATTTCCTTTGCAAGCTCATCCCGTATGATTTTTTTCAGGAAGAAGACGAATGAGATGGCCTGAGATGGGGTGAACTCCTGAATAGCCCGTATCCTGATGATATTATCAAGAAATACCGAAACCCTGTCCTGGTCGATTCCCTGGAGAAGATCTTCAAAGATGCCCTCTACGCCCTCTGATACGCTGTGACCTACAGGATTGGCAAATCTGCTATTCTTTCCACGTAAAAAATTGGCTGTTTCTGCCGGATACGTATCAAGAATATGATCAATCCATCTTTTCAGGATGACTGCTCTCTTATCTGAGAGGAAATTTTTCAGATTTGCAGCCATTACTGGCCGCTCCTTGAAGCAGAGGGGAAAAAACAGGGTTGGCAGAAACAAACAGATAAAGAAAAGGGATGATTAAAAGTATTTTCAAATCGAGTAAGAATCATTTATCAGCCTAGCGCACCTTCTCCCTTTCTGTTTTTATCTGCCTCAAAAACAGTACCCCAAAGAAGCATGCTCAATGGGGTACTGTTTTTTGATTTTTTGTCGAAAAGCAATGCTCTTATACGCAGCCTGTAGGCTTTGGAAGCCCGGCATATTTACATGCCTGTTTGGCAGGACCGCCCGGATACAGCTCATAAAGGTATTTTGTATTGCCTTTTTCCGGTCCCATGGCCTTTCCTATCTCTTTGACGAGGATCTTGATCATAGGAGCAATCTGGTACTGTTTGTAGTACTCTCTCAGGAAATTGATAACCTCCCAGTGTGACTCTGTGAGTTCTACGCTGTCCTGCTTGGCCAGTTCAACAGCCAAGTCCTTGGTCCAGTCATCGAGATTAAGAAGATATCCGTCATCGTCGACCTCGATCTGTTTGCCCTGAAAATCCATTGTTGCCATTTTTTTCCCCCTTTCATAGTAGGTATTTGATTTTCATCTTTGCAGGGATAAATCCCTGCAAGCAAGTAAAATACCAAAAAGTATTTAACTTATTTTTTTAAACTCAGATTTCATCTGACCTGTTGCCTATCAGATTAGGCTCTAAACAGTAATACACATGCATGGCTTCGGTCAAATAAAAAAAACTTATCAGATAATCATCTTTATTTATTCTTTAGACATCAAGGATTTAAGCGGAGTTTCAAACCCTTATAACTTACTTCCCTGCAACAATATTTTAACAGCTCAGTGATATTCAAAGGCCGCATAGTTTATTTTTTCAGACGGACAAAAATAAAGCCGGGAGACGGCCTCCCGCGTGTGACCGCTTCCCTGCCGAACTTATGCCTTCTGGTGTTATAGGTCAGTTCCAGTATTTCATAGTCCTCATCAGGTGTCATGCTCCAGGCCTTATCAAGGTCTCCATCAAAGGCCAGGTTTAATGCATCGACATAGGCATCCCCCATATTATGGCCTGAGCGGTCATACACATATACCGCACTGCATGTGCATCTCCCTCCGGTAATGGTGCTCCCAAAGCTGCTCCTTAACTCCTTTGGTTCTTCTATCGGATTATCGCAAAACGGGCACCGCAATATGCTGTTTTCATCATTTCTGCTCATTCAATTCTCCTCTTCTGATAACCTTTCATGAATCTTTGCTGCCAGTTGTCCGACGCTCATAGAGAGAAAGTCTCCATCCCTGTATAGCGTAACAATGCTGCTGTCATCTTTAAGGGCTGATACTGCAGGGAGGGTCCCTCTTAATTTATATGCTCCTGAAATAAGCAACGCATATGCACGCACCAGGGGATCTTCATCCCGCAGAAACGGACCTGTGAATTCTGCGGAAACACTGATCAGATCAGGACGCACTTCACCTATCCTGAAGATCGCCCGGAGCACCCCAGGTCTCAGCATCAGCTCATCATAAAACGATGCGATAACCGGGGCAATATCAGCAAATGAATCAGGACTGTTCCTTACAATTTCTCCAAGCATCTCAGGTGCGCTCGAAATATTGTTCCCTGATTCATCGCGCAGCATCCAGAGGAGCCTCTGCGCAAGGTTTCTGATCACTTCAGGACTTGTTTTCGCTATTTCACCGGAGATAATGCCTGTCACCTCTATCGCCCTCCAGCATAAAACAGCGCTCTTGTCATAGGTGATACTGATAAGAAGCCTGAAGAGGCCCCTGGTATCCTTTTTCGCTAACTCCGTAATTTCGTCATATTTTTTTTCTTCCAGTAAGGCCAGAATTTCTTTTCTTTGCATATGAACAACCTTTCTTTTTGTAAGAATGATGCCTTTTTTACAAGACCGTCGGCCCATTCAGGAGAGCCGAGGGCATGCAGGTGAGTATAGGTAGCCAATACGTTTTTATAGCATAATCCATCCATTTTATCT
>CAWEYN010000012.1:0-32683 GCA_963813295.1 uncultured Nitrospira sp. | reverse complement strand
TCCGGGAAAGCGCAAGGGCGAAGCTGATGGTCCTTGTGAAAAGGACTTTGACCAAATACGGCTATCCACCTGACATGCAGCAAAAGGCAGTTGATACAGTTCTGAAGCAGGCTGAGTTGCTGGCGGATTATTTTATCAGTGGTGAACTATAGTCAAATACCGGGCCTAATGGTGGGTCTTTGCATTGTGGCGGGTTAGGCTATCTGATTATAAACCAATCAATAACTGAAAATGACATTGGGACCAGGTCTTAGGCTTGCCATTGAGTGGGTGAAAAACCGGGTCAGGCAAGGCGGGCATAATGTTCCCGTGGAAACGATCAGACGGAGATATGAAAAGGGATGGTATAATTTTCAGAATATCTATAGACAATTAGCTGATGCATGGGTTCTATTTGCAATACAGACAAAACTCCAAAACTGCTTGACAAGGGAGGCAGAGAAATATGAAAAATCAAAGTAAGATCCACGACAAAGACCTGGCAGGCGCCGAGGTCGCATTAAAGCGAGCAGCTAAAAAGGCAAGATTGATTGCCGAAGAAACAAAAACCCCCTTGGTCTTTTACAGAAATGGAAAAGTGGTCAAGGAATTTCCCTCAAAGACAAGAGTAAAGCAGGCAAGCTGATTTATGTGAGCGTCAGATCTTGCATCTTTGTGTGAGGGGCAGGCTTTGTATCGTGGCATTTGCCCACTCACGCTAAGCACTTCAACTACACCTCTTCAGGCATTGTCTGTCAAAAAAACCGTGAATGGTGAATAGTGAATTGTAACGGAGGGTGCAAAATCCAGGAGTCAGAAGAGCAGAAGTGCTATAATTTCTCAATAAAAAATACTACCATGAAATTCGAAAGTCACATATTCGATTTTCATGGTATAATGAGTTGCCATGATTAAACGACAAAATCTACTAAGGCACGTGAAGACCGCCCTGAAGCGGAGCCGGGCGGTCGGGCTCATAGGACCGAGACAGTGCGGCAAGACCACCCTGGCCCGGCAACTTGTTTCGGTCGAATTCTCCCAACTATCTCGACCTCGAAGACCCGTCAAGTCTTGCGCGGCTGGACGAGCCCATGACCGCTTTGCGCGGGCTGAAGGGGCTGGTGGTCATTGACGAGGTGCAGCGGAGACCGGATTTGTTCCCTGTGCTCCGGGTGTTGATGGACCGGACGCCGCTTTCCGCCCGTTTTCTCATCCTCGGCAGCGCCTCGCCGGAACTCCTGAGACAAACCTCTGAATCCCTGGCCGGACGCATCGAGACAATCGCAATGAGCGGCTTCAGCATGTCCGAGGTCGGCCACGGCGCGCTGGCGCGCCATTGGTTGCGCGGCGGCTTTCCGCCTTCCTTTCTTGCCCGTACCGAGTCCGACAGCCTGGCATGGCGGAAGAATTTCATCCAGACTTTTTTGGAACGTGACCTGCCCCAGTGGGGCATCGGAACGCCCGCCGCGGCATTGCTGCGTTTCTGGACCATGCTGGCGCATTACCACGGCCAGACCTGGAACGCTGCGGAACCTGCGCGCTCGCTCGGCGTCAGCGAACCCACGGTGCGGCGCTATCTCGATATTCTGTCGGGCGTCTTCATGGTCCGCCAGCTATCGCCCTGGCATGCCAATTTGAAGAAGCGGCAGATCAAAGCTCCGAAGATCTATTTCCGTGATACAGGTCTTCTGCATCATCTGCTGGGCATCCGGTCGGACAAGGAACTGCTTGGCCATCCCAAGTGCGGATCGTCGTGGGAGGGATACGTGATCGAGGAAACGATCAAGGCCACGGAGCCTGATGAGGTCTATTACTGGGCGACCCACAGCGGGGCTGAGATCGACCTGGTACTGGTAAAAAACGGGCGCATGCTGGGTGTGGAGTGCAAACGCATGGATGCGCCGCGGCTGACGCCTTCTATGCGGACCGCGCTGGAAGACGTGAAGCTTGAACAGATCGCCGTTGTGTATCCGGGAACGAAGCGGTATTCATTGGGAGAACGTGTCGCTGCCGTACCTCTGGAGACTGTGGCAGAGGGCCTGAAGGGACTTTTTCCTAAAAAGCAATGAAACGAGTGAGGCGAGCGCCCATGCTTTTATTGCAGCAGGTTCAACAGAAACTTCTTTTTCAGCGCTTATCCCGCAAGGGACGGGAGGTCTACTGCCAAATCTTTTCATGGACTTATTCTTTTCGCGAGTTTGTTCAGGTCTGCATCGAAGGTAAAAAGGTGGTCATTGTCGGCCGCGGTCTTGGCGCACAAGATACAGTCAACTATGTCGAAGCTTTGCTCCGTAAACAGGGACAAAGCCCGGATAAGCTCCTGCTGATCATCATTTGCAATTCCCTTATAGTGCAAGATATCGATGAGACTGCCCGCGGCCCGGTCCCGCGGAACCTTATATATTTTGGTCAGGACATAGATACATTCTGCAATCACGCTTTCGAGGATAACGGCCCTGACTCCTCCGCTTTTTACCTTATCGAAGAATTCCTTCGCCTTCGCATGCAGGGTGGGCTCATCTGCAACGAGATACCGGACAATGATGTTGGTATCAGGAAGACTTCTTGCTGGTCTTTTCACGGACAGCCACCTCCCAAGCCCTGTCTTTCATCTGCCTCATGGTCACTCCCGGCTTAACGTTGCCGGCATATTCGCTGAGTGAAGCAGCAGCATCTCGCACCGGTTTCACCATGACAGTATCATCCTCCACCTCGAAATAAACGGAATCGGCGTTGAGTTTTTCCCGAATTTCTTTAGGGATAGTCACCTGCCCCTTCCTCGTGATCTTGACTGCTGCAGTCGTCATATTAACTCACCTTACCTTTCTAATTTGCATTACTTAATATAATAGTAATACTTCTTCAGGGTATTGTCAATTAGTAAAGTTTGCCATATGGGGGAGGGGCAGGTTTTGCATTTTGGTATTTCAAACGCCCCGGGAAATATCTTGCTTCTTCCATTATCCTAAACCTGAAAAGCCATCCGAAGAGCGTCAAGTCTCAAAAGCCTGGAATTTCGAAAGTTCGGAAGTCAGAACATACAAGTGCAAAAGTCAGAAGTGCAGAAGTGCTATAATTTCTCAATGAAAAAATCTCAGCGATACCCTTGAAATGGGATGAAGATGAAGAAAATCAAATATGAAAGTAGGGATTCATGAATTGCCCCTACGATTATCATCCGTGCGGCATGGCCTGGAAATTATAATAACCGGCAGTTGAGAGGATTTCTTCTCCCCTTAGATCAAGAATTTCTATGAATGATTCTACAACATAAGGATCGAACTGGGTCCCTGAATGATTTATGACTTCCTGTTTGATTTTTTGAAGGGTAATCGCTTTCCTGTATGGTCTGTCACTCATCATTGCATCGAAGGTGTCTACCAATGACAGGATCCTTGCCTTGAGTGATAATTCGTCACCTCTGAGGCCATATGGATAGCCTTTGCCGTCAAATCGTTCGTGATGCTGAATAATCGTCTGCCGCACTTCGGTAAGAGTATCTATCGGCCCCAGTATTTCTTCCCCGATAAGAGGATGGGCCTTGATCATATTGTATTCGTTAACTGTAAGCTTGCCCTGTTTCTGAAGAATGAAGCTCTCTATGCCGATTTTGCCGATATCATGTAAAATGGACGCCTGCTCCAGGATTTCAAGTTCTTTTAAGTCCAGGCCAATATGCCTGCCGAGTTCAAGCGATAAGAAACGCACCCGCTCCGAGTGTCCTTTTGTGAATTTGTCATTTGCCTCAAGGGCGTTAACGAGGGACTGAATCGTCGAGAAGTAATTATTCTTGACACTTTTATACAACCAGGCATTATCAATGGCAACGACTGCATGGTTAGAGAGAGTTGTAAGCAATGAAAGGTCCGCCGTAGTAAAAATTGAACCGTCCGCCTTACCCTCGCCAATAATTGCTCCTATAATCCGGGCTTTTATACGTAAGGGTACGCCAATCTGGGAGACAGGGTGCTCACTATCGTCTGCCTGAGGGAGGAAAAGAGGTTTCCCGTAAGATAAAAGATCCATAAAGTTGGAATTGAGGTCATAGGGAAAAGCCTCAAGTCTCTCTAAACCGCTCCCCCTGAGATATTGCAGTGTTGAAGACGTGTTTTTATTGTCATTGATGTGGAGGACCGCCCTTTCAGTGTTCAGAAGGTCAGCTGTTGTACTGATGATAATCTTCAAGAGTTCTTCAGGATCTATAATAGATGACAGTATCCGGCCGATTTCACTTATCTTTTTAAGCTGTTCAACAGCTTTTTCAAGATCCATATTTTTGCTTTTCACCTCTTTTGAAAGAGAGGTAATCGCCTTATTGGCTGTTTCAAGCTCTTTAATTTTGAATCCCAGTTGTGTGTTAAGCGCCTCGACCTTGTTCTTATGTTCCAGTTCAAGCTTTATTTTGGAGAGTTCTCTCTCTTTATTGATATCATTTTTGTAGAGTTTGTTTATCTCTTCGATCATTTTGTTAAAAGAAACGCCTATGATTCCAATCTCGTCTTTGCTCTGAATTTTTACTTTGGCATTCCAGTTGCCGGATTCAACGTCATGTATGGTAGATAAAAGATTTTTTAACGGTTTCATAACTAAATTGGAAAAGAGAATGCTCAGGATTATGGAAACCAGCAAGACGATCAGGATATTGGAAAAAACAAAGAGTCTTTTCACTGAAAGAATAGCAAGAAGACTTCTGCTTATATCCAATTTGATCTGAATAATTCCGTTTACTATCTGTTTGCTGCTGTGACAACCGTAACATTCTTTTCTGTTGAGAATATTCTTAACGTAATTTATTGTTGTCTTATTGACAACAGCAGGCTTTTGAGAAGGTTCACTAAATGAAGATCCAATGTAGTCCCCGGATTTTGTCCCCAGTTCAGCAGTATTTGTAGATTTCAATATTGTCCCGTCAGGTGATAATATTCGAAGATTCAGTATCTCTTTGTTTTTGCCGACGTTCTCTATGATCTTCTGGACGTCCTCAGTTTTGCCTTCCTTCATGTCATTATCGATGGTCCTTTCGATAATATCTCCTAAGAAAACCGTGTCTGCAAGTTTGTCATCGACCATTTTCTTGTTTTGCACGTTAATGGCAATAAAGGTAGCAAGGCTTACAGTTAAGATTATCGTCAGAGCGATTGCTGTGATTATCTTTGTTTTAATTATCATATGCACATTTATAATAGCAAATTATATATTTAAATAAACAGAGCTAAAAAGTCCAAGCCAGCCGGATTCGAAAGAAACAGGTTTGCTCACGCATGCTGCCCGGGAATCCTCAGTCGATTTGTCGTTTCTTTTGGCTGGTTTATAGTACAATGTATAACTATGATTAAATCAATGGTTGTTATTGTTGGCAGGCCAAATGTTGGAAAATCCACATTATTTAACCGGATGACAGGTACACATTCCGCTATTGTGGAAGACATCCCCGGGGTCACAAGGGACAGGAATTACCTTGATGCTGAATGGGAAGGCAAGACGTTCATGGTTGTTGATACAGGCGGCTTTTACCCTGAGCCGCCTGAAGATATTTTTGTGCAGGCCAAGGAACAGGCCTTGTTTGCTGTTGATGAGGGAGATTTTATTATTCACCTGCTCGATGGAAAGGACGGGCTTACCCCTGCTGATATGGAACTTGCCCGGCTGCTTAGGACATCAGGTAAGAAAATACTCTGGGTAGTCAATAAGATAGACGCGCCTACCAGGGAAGACAGGCTTTATGACTTTTACAGCATCGGGGCTGAAGAGATTTTCCCTCTGTCTTCTGTCACCGGTTATGGATACGAAGAATTTATGGATAAAATGACCTCGATGATGCCTGTTTACCATGAAGAAAAGGTGGAATATCCCAAGATAGCTGTTGTTGGCAGACCTAATGTAGGCAAGTCAACGCTTGTAAACGCCCTTATCGGGAAAAGCAGGATGGTTGTCAGTCCGATTGCAGGAACAACAAGAGACTCCATAGACAGCATCTGCACTTACCACGGGGAAAAATATTTATTGATCGATACAGCCGGAATAAGGAAAAAGGGGAAACTCGGGTATTCAATAGAAAGGTTTGCTATGGTCAGGGCTGTAAGAAGCATCGAGAGATGTGATGTTGCCCTGATAGTCCTGAATATGGAAGACGGTATTACAGACCAGGACCTTAAGATTGCCGGTATCGTTAAGGAATATAACAGAGGCGCGATTTTTCTGCTTAATAAATGGGACACCGTAAAAGGACCTGATGCATTTTTTAAGACAATCACTGAAGAGATGGTCAGAAAAATGTGGTTTTCGCAGTATGCTCCGGTCATTACAATATCAGGACTGGTTAAAAAGAGAATAACAAAGGTCTTCCCGGTTATAGACAAAATAATAGAGGAGAGGAGAAAAAGGGTCAAGACTGCTGAACTTAACAAATTTTTCGGGCATATAATGTCTCAAATATCCCTGCCTATGTATAAAGGAAAAGAGGTCAAGCTCAACTATATGACCCAGACAGGCACAGAACCTCCTACCTTTGTTATTTTTGCCAATTATAAGGATGCTATCAAGGATTCACACCTGAGATTCATAGAGAAAAAATTACGGGAGCAGTTCGGGTTTGAAGGTACACCCATGAAAATATTTGTGCGGGCAAAGAAAAAAGACATATCAGCTTGAGGCATGTCAGGATTATAGGACGGGGTTTTATCGATTTTTTCAGGGATGATGGTCTGATGTTTGCCGCAGCGATGTCTTATTTCACGATGATGGCGATAGTGCCATTATGTCTGTTCCTAATAACCCTTTTCGGCTATTTCCTCGGGCATTATCCGGAATTCTATAAGTATTTCCTGAGCCGGCTTATGAATCTTTTCCCTGAGGTGACAAGGGAAACTACCCAGGACATTTCAAAGCTCATAACTTTTAAAGGCATCGGGAAAGTCGGACTTGTCCTTTACGGGCTGCTTTCATATCGGTTATTTGCTTCGTATGAATCAGCCCTCAATGCCATTTTTAAGGTTAAAACTAAGAGGAAGTTTGTTTTTTCTGTACTTATTTCACTGTCGGTTGTTACCGTGATCATATTCCTGCTGCTGATGTCCTTTGCTGCTACATCTATTATTCCTCTTCTGAAAACGCTTTCTCCATTTTTACCTGGACTGAAGATCGGGAAAATAACTCAATTTATAATACGTTTTGTCCTGCCTTTTATACTGGTCCTGTTTACCGTGACTATGCTGTATCTATTGATACCAAAGAAAAAGATTAATTTAGTCGATTCTTTCAATGGCGCCATATTTACGACTATATTTTGGGAAATCGCAAAACATGCATTTACATGGTATGTCAGCTCTGTGGTAGAATTAGGCAAGATTTATGGACCGCTAACAGCATTTATTAGTTTCCTGTTATGGGTTTTCTATTCATCGAGCATTTTTTTAATTGGGGCAGAAATAGTTCATATTTCAGGTATGACAAGGAAAGCATGAGGTGAGAGGTGATAGACCTTATTGGTAAGATTGTAGAAGTAGGTACTGTAGAAACGCTGTATGTAGGGAAATTAATCGAGATAAACGACAATGAAGTACACCTGGAGACAGAATCCGGCTGGCTTGTTATCACGAATGAACGAATAGCCTTTGTGAGGGAAAAAGAAACGGATTAATAATATGGACAGGTCTCATCTCGGTTTTCTCACAGTCAATAGCCTTTTAGCAGAACTGCGGATAAGTTCGGGAACATTTTTGTTCTTCTCCAGTAACACAAGGTCTTTGACCTTGAGGCCGCTGATCAATGTTACCGAAATTCCGGGAGGGGTCTTTGGATTAGTTACCAGTGCAAACGTAATTGCGTAATTCTTAAGCCATTCCCTGTTCTTTGAAATTGTCCTTAATGCATCTTCATACACAGAACGTGACCTTGCTATCATTTCAACTTCAGACTCGGTAATTTTCTGGTTTTCAAGCACACTGAGCATTACCTGCTTGTTAGAATCTTTAACAAGTATGCTTCGAATCTCTCTGCCTCCTTTTCGCGCAAGTTGCAACCTTTCTCCCACGCTCAGGGACTGTATTTTCTGGAGAAGGTTCTGAGGTCTGGCCTCTTTCGGTTTATGTTCAGCTACTGTTCTTACAGCAGGTTTGGCCGGTAGTTGAAGCATACCTGAAATGTAAGTTTTTACCTCTTCGGGGGTATCGGGATAATTAAAAAGAAGTTCCAGTATGTCCTGTCTGCTTTGGTTTGCTCTTGCTATTTCATCAAAAATATCAGGGCCTGATGCATCTTCAATGAGTATTTCAATAACTTCCCGGGACGCAACAGACAGGTCGAGGCCGATCAGGATTTCAGGATTTTCCATTTACATGTCTCCCCAAATAAATAAAGTATTCAATGTTACCTTTCTGCCCATGGACCGGAGATTCGAAAATCCCGAGGGTTTCCAGGCCGTTTAATTCAGCAAAGGTCCTGATATTTTCGACAGCCTGCCTGCGCTTTGCCTCATCTTTTATTACGCCCCCTTTTTCTACCATCTCCTTTCCCACTTCGAACTGGGGCTTGATAAGAGCTAGTATCTCTCCCTCATTATCAAGGAATTCCAGGCATACGGGCAGAACTTTTGTGAGAGATATGAAGGAAACATCAATGACTATCAAATTAACCGGTTCAGGGATTTTTTCTTTTTCAAGATAGCGTATATTTGTTTTCTCCAGCAGGATGACCTTAGGGTCCTGCCTTAGTGACCAGTCAATTTGGCCGTAGCCTACGTCGATGGCATATACCCTGCGGGCATTTTCCTTAAGTACGCAATCTGTAAAACCTCCGGTAGAGCAGCCTATATCCATTATGACTTTATCCCCGGGATCGATATGGAAAAAATCTAAAGCTGCTTTAAGCTTTAGACCCCCTCTTCCTACATAAGGTATGTCTCCATTTTTCAGGGCAATCTCGGAATCCCTGTTGACCAGAGTGCCGGCTTTAGCCACTGTTATGCCGTTTACGATTACCTTTCCCTCCATAATTAATGCCTTGGCACGCTCCCTGCTTTTTACTAACCCTCTATCAACAATAATTACATCCAGCCGTTCTTTATTTTTCATGAAAATCTAACCTGTAGCAAACATCAATATTATAAATTATAGAATGTGTTATTTGCATATTATCCTGAACAGTAGAGAGAGCGGCTGCAAAGCAATGAACAGAAAATATTGTCAGTTGCTGAACACCGGCTCCCTGAGAAAGGTCAATGACGACAGATATATCCCCTCGTCATCCAGCCCGTATTTAGCCCTTAGCCTGTCCGGTTGCCCCTGCTCTACAAAGCGGTCCGGGATGCCGAGCCTCCTCACTTTTACTGCAAGGCCTGAATCGTTGAGACATTCGAGGATCGAGCTTCCGAATCCACCTTGCAGACAGCTTTCCTCGATTGTGACAATCTTCGATATTCTGGAAGCAATTGATAAAATGAGTTCTTTATCCAGAGGTTTTATAAAGCGGGCGTTTACTACAGCTGCTTTAATGCCGTCTCTTTCGAGTTTTTCTGCTGCTTTTAAGGCTGGTATCACACAACTTCCTGTAGCAATGAGGGCAATATCAGTTCCGTCCCGCAGGATTTCACCGTTTCCCATAGTCACTTCAGTGCCTGTAATCAGGTCGTCGGGTACTTTCCCTCTTGGATATCGTATTGCCGAAGGGCCCTGATATTTTATGGCAAATTCAAGCATCTGCTTCAGCTCTGCTCCGTCTTTGGGTGACATAACAACCAGATTGGGGATATGTCTCAGGTAAGCGATATCGAACACGCCGTGGTGAGTGGGACCGTCTTCGCCTACTATGCCGGCGCGGTCGATGGCGAATATGACGGGAAGTTTTTGCAGACAAACGTCGTGGACTATCTCATCATAGGCGCGTTGCAGAAATGTTGAATATATTGCCACCACAGGTTTAAGCCCGCGGGAGGCCAGACCAGCAGCAAATGTGACAGCATGAGGTTCTGCAATCCCGACATCATAAAATCTGTCAGGGAATTTTTCTGCAAAGCAATTCAGTCCGGTCCCCTCTTTCATTGCCGCAGAGACTGCAATAATCCTCTGGTCATTCTCGGCAAGTTCCGTAAGAAAATTTCCAAAGGCTGAACTGTAGTTGATACTGTTTTTTGAGCTTATCGGAGAACCGGTTTCAAGTTCAAAAGGACCAACACCGTGAAAACCGCAGGGATTTTTCTCGGAAAATTCATATCCCTTTCCCTTTTTTGTTATAACGTGAATTAGGGTAGGGGAGGTCGAGGTTTTTATTCTCTTGAAGGTTTCTATCAGAAGCTCGGTATTATGACCGTCAATAGGACCGACATAATCAAATCCAAGCTCTTCAAAAAGAATTCCCGGAAGCAGGATGCCCTTTATTGTCTCTTCAGCCTTCTGCGCTATCTTTGCCACCTGTCCACCGACTTTTGGTATGCCTTCCAGAAAAGATTTTGTCTCTTTCTTGAATTTTCTGTAGAACTCTCCGGTCAGTATCCTGTTCATGTAGGCCGAAAGAGCTCCGACATTCGGAGATATGGACATTTCATTGTCATTGAGTATCACGATGAGGTCTTTTTTAAGATGACCGGCGTTATTGAGTCCCTCAAAAGCGAGTCCTCCTGTCATGGCCCCGTCGCCGATAACCGCTATAACCTTGAAGTTTTCCTTATTTTTGTCACGTCCTTCGATAATGCCAAGTGCTGCTGATATGGATGTTGAGCTATGGCCTGTGCCAAAAGCGTCATACTCACTTTCTTCTATTTTTGGAAAGCCTGAAAGTCCGTTTTCTTTTCTGATGGTTGAAAACCTGTTTTTTCTGCCTGTAAGAAGCTTGTGGCTGTATGACTGATGGCCGACATCCCAAATTATCTTGTCGTTCGGTGTGTTGAATACATAATGGAGGGCGATTGTGGTTTCTATTACACCGAGACTTGAAGCGAGATGTCCGCCGTTGACTGAAACAGTCTGTATTATTATTTGTCTGAGTTCATCTGACAGAAGTCCCAATTCATCTAAAGACAATTTTTTGAGATCCAGCGGAGAATCTATCTTTTCCAGTATCATCAGCTCCTCCTGTTAAGAAGATAGTTCGCAATTTCCCTCAGGGGATCTGCGTTGGATGAGAATGAACTCAATGAAGAAACAGCGGAAGAAATAAGACTTCTTGCTATTTCCCGGGATTCTTCGATGCCATAGAGGCTTGGATAAGTCATTTTATTTGCTCTTTCATCTGAACCGATTGGTTTCCCGAGTTCTTTTGCATCTCCTTCTATATCCAATATATCATCTATTACCTGGAAGGCAAGGCCAATTTTGTTGCCATACTCTGACAAGGCCTCAAGTATGTCATTGCTGCTCCCGTACAATATCGGGCCCATCATTACGGAGGCGCGGATGAGTGTGGCAGTTTTATGCATATGGATGAATTCCAGGGTTTCACGGTCAGGATCGAAGTTTTCCGAGAGTATATCCTGCACCTGGCCTGCAACCATTCCGCTGAGGCCGGAGGCCAGTGCTATTTCTCTTAATGCCTGTAAAAGATCCGCCTTCTTTTACAGTTTTCGACAGTGAAGAGTCTGAAAGAATACTGAAGGCTTCTGTCAGTAAGGCGTCGCCTGCCAGTATGGCTATTGCTTCCCCATAAACTTTATGGTTCGTTGGTTTTCCTCTCCTGAGATCATCGTTATCCATGGCAGGAAGGTCATCATGGATAAGGGAATAGGTGTGGATCAATTCAAGAGTGGCAGCATAGGGGACTATTTCAGCAGGATTACCTCCGCAGGCTTCGTAAGAGGCCAGGGCAAGAACGGGTCTGATCCTTTTTCCTCCTGCGAAAAGCGAATATAACATGGCTTGCTGCAAAATAGAAGGCTTTCTCGGCTCCTTGAAATAACTATGGAAAAAAGAATCAACTGCTTCTCTGTTATCTGTTAAATATTTTTTTAAATCCATGAGCTATAGCTCGATCTTTCAGGGATACTTAAACTATTCCCACTCAATAGTTCCCGGGGGTTTTGATGTAATGTCAAAGACAACACGATTTACCCCTTTCACTTCATTGATTATTCTGTTAGAAATCTTTCCCAGGACCTCATAAGGAATTTTGGCCCAGTCAGCAGTCATTCCATCAAGACTGGTAACAGCCCGGACAGCTACAACACTCTCGTATGTCCTTTCATCTCCCATAACGCCCACGCTCTTTATGGGAAGAATAACCGCAAAGGCCTGCCATATTGATTTGTATAATCCTGCGGCCTTGATTTCTTCAAGGACTATAGCGTCTGCCTCTCTTAATATCTCGAGTCTTTTCCCTGTGATTTCACCGATGCAGCGTATTGCGAGGCCGGGCCCGGGAAAAGGTTGTCTCCAGCATATCTCCTCAGGAAGACCTAATTGCTGTCCAAGTAACCTTACCTCATCCTTAAAGAGCTCCCTTAAAGGTTCTATCAGTTTTAATTTCATAACATCCGGAAGACCGCCGACATTATGATGGCTTTTTATAATGGCAGAAGGACCTTTAAATGAAACACTCTCGATGACGTCGGGATATAGGGTCCCCTGGGCAAGGAATTCGGCATCTCTTATCTTCTTTGCCTCTTCTTCGAATACCGCTATAAACTCGTTTCCTATGACTTTACGCTTTTTTTCAGGTTCTGTAATTCCTTTAAGCTTATCAAGAAACCTTTCCCTGGCATCAACGTATAACATTTTAATATGAAAGTGTTCCCCGAAGGTTTTCCTGACCTTCTCGGCTTCACCCTTTCTCAGCAGGCCGTTGTCAACGAAGATGCAGGTGAGATTATCCGCAATAGCCTTGTGGACGAGAAGGGCGACTACTGAAGAATCGACACCGCCGCTCAAGAGCGCAGATCACTGTTTTGCCGTTGACCTTCGACCTGATATCAGCTACAGACCAATCGATAAAAGAGGCCATTTCCCAGGTTGGTTTACACCCGCAGATGTTATAAACGAAATTATGCAAAATACGAATTCCTTCAACGGTGTGTACCACTTCAGGATGAAACTGCAGTGCAAATAGTCTTTTCTGCTGGTCAGCCATAACCGCAACAGGTGAGTTATCCGTATGCCCTATGACTGAAAAGCCTTCAGGCATTTTTTCCAGCCGGTCTCCATGGCTCATCCAGACCTTGGTTTGCTGGGATATGCCCTGAAGAAGATCGGCGTCATTATCTACGATCAACTCGGCCTGGCCGTATTCTCTCTTTGCGGCCTTGGCCACCTTGCCGCCGAGATAATGGGCCATCAGCTGCATGCCGTAGCAGATGCCCAGAACAGGTATGCCGAGCTGAAAAATCTGCATGTCAGAAACTGGAGCGCCCTCCTCATAGACACTGGAAGGTCCTCCGGACAGTACAATACCCTTGGGGTTGAAATCTCTTATCTTTTCTATGGATGCATTAAAGGGGAATATTTCAGAGTATACTTTCCCTTCCCTTATTCTGCGCGCAATCAGTTGAGTATACTGGGAGCCGAAGTCGAGAACGAGTATCTTATCTTCATGCATAAATCTTAGATAATCTCCTTTAAAGTCTTGAGTCAGTTTTTCCAGGGATACAACATGGATCAAGAAATGCTGTTAATCAGATTTGTGAGATCTGACTATCGAATATGTATCTTCACTACCATTCAGGACTGTAATTCGGCGCTTCCTTGGTAATAATAACGTCATGAACATGACTTTCTCTTAAACCTGCGTTCGTAATCTGTATGAACTTTGCATTCTTTCTGAGTTCGGAAAGATTTTTAGCGCCGCAATATCCCATGCCGGAACGGAGACCGCCCAAAAGCTGGTGCACTGTTTGAGACAGTGAGCCTTTATGGGGGACTCTTCCTTCAACCCCTTCAGGTACAAGCTTCGGAGTTTCCACACCTTCCTGCTGGTAGCGGTCTTTTGCCCCGGTTGCCATAGCTCCGATAGATCCCATCCCTCTGTATACCTTGTAACTTCTTCCCTGAAAGAGCATCATTTCACCAGGAGATTCATCTGTCCCTGCAAAAAGGCTTCCGATCATGACAGAGTTGGCCCCTGCTGCCAGTGCCTTTGCAATGTCCCCTGAATATTTGATCCCTCCGTCGGCTATCAGGGGGATATTAAATTTTTTGGCTACTGAGTAGCAATTCTTAATTGCGGTAAGCTGTGGCACTCCTGCGCCTGCAACTATTCTCGTTGTGCATATGGAGCCAGGACCTATTCCTATCTTTATCGCATCTGCCCCTGCATTAATAAGGTCCAGCGTGGCTTCAGCTGTTGCAACATTGCCGGCAATCACTTCTATAGAGAATTTCTTCTTGATGGCCTTTAAGGTGGTGATAACTGCTTTTGAATGTCCATGAGCAGTATCAATCACAAGAATATCTACACCCGTATTGATGAGAAGTTCAACCCTGTGCATGGTATCAGATGCTGTGCCTATTGCAGCGCCGACCATGAGTCTTCCCAGTTTGTCCTTGCTTGAGTTAGGGTATTTCTTGCGTTTTTCGATGTCCTTGATCGTTATGAGTCCCTTTAGCCTGAAGTCCTTATCAACAATAGGAAGCTTCTCTATCTTATATTTGTGTAAAAGTCCTTTAGCCTCATCCAGTGTTGTCCCAACGCCGGCTGTGATAAGGCGTTCCTTTGTCATGACTTCAGAAACTTTCTTGTTGATCTTTGTTTCAAACCTCAGGTCCCTGTTGGTCAGTATCCCGATAAGTTTCCCATTGACAGTAGCAGGGACACCGGAGATCCGGTATCTTTCCATAAGTGCCATTGCTTCTGAAATAGGAGCGTCAGGTGATACTGTTATGGGATCAGTTATCATGCCGCTTTCTGATTTTTTGACCTTATCAATCTCATGGCACTGTTTTTCCGGCGACATGGCCCGGTGAATGATACCGATGCCTCCTTCTCTTGCGATAGCTATCGCAAGTGAGGCTTCGGTCACAGTGTCCATCGCAGAGCTGAGGAGCGGCATATTGAGCTTTATATTTTTCGTCAGATTTGTTTGAAGGTCAACTTCCTTAGGAAGCACATCTGATTTTGCCGGAAGCAACAATACATCATCAAAAGTCAAACCGATTTGGATATTTTCAGACATGTAGTTCTCCTGAAATTTCTCATAAGTTTACCATGTTGCAAATCAAGAAAGCAATGCGAGTGGTTTTTTCTTGACAGTTACATTCATTATTGATATATTCTGCTTAAGTATTTTTCTGGTGAAGTTTTTTAATGTATTCAAAAAATATGTTTTGCATGAGGATACGCAATCGTCTATAATTGAGGTTATCCTATTAATTGTTTCCGGAAAAGGGAAACTTATTTTTAATAATGAAAGGGGGTGAAAATATGCGTATAACAGTATTACTTTTAACAGTACTTATTGCAGTTGCTTTTGTTGGCAGCGCTTTTGCAGTTCCTGCTGGAAAGACCGTTGAATATGGCGGCGGAGATGCCGGCAAGGTTGTATTTGACGGCAAGGCACATGCAGACAAGGGCCTGAAGTGCAATGACTGCCACACAAAGATTTTCAAGATGAAGAAAGGCGCTGATAAAATTTCAATGGCTGACATGAACGCAGGTAAAAACTGCGGAATGTGCCATAACGGTGAAAAGGCCTTCAAGTCAGACGATGCGGCTAATTGCGGAAAGTGCCACAAGAAATAACTTAAGAAAACAAAAAAGCCCCGCATATATGCGGGGCTTTTTTTATGCACGATACAATAAAAAATCAGATTCTTGTAAGCCAGGATTCGTATTTCCTGTTTTTCCCTTTTACGATGTCGAAGAATATCTTTTGGAGTTTCCCGGTTATTTTACCGCGCTTGCCTATGCCGATCTTTCTGCCGTCAACTTCCCTGATCGGAGTGATCTCAGCGGCAGTGCCGGTTAAGAACGCCTCGTCAGCGATATAGACCTCATCTCTGGTAAAACGTTCTTCTCTTAGAGGGATTTTGAGGTCTTTCGCGATTTGTATGATGCTGTCTCTTGTTATCCCCTCGAGTATGGATGTCAAAGGAGTTGTTTTGAGTTCATTATTTCTTACAATAAAGATATTCTCTCCGCTACCTTCGGAGACATAACCTTCTGTGTCAAGCATAATTGCTTCGTCGTATCCGCAGGTTATTGCTTCCTTTTTGGCTATCTGCGAGTTTACGTAATAGCCGCAGACTTTAGCCCTGGTCATGGCGGAGTTTACATGATGCCTGGTAAAGGATGAGACTTTTATCCTGATGCCCTTTTCTAGTCCTTCATCCCCGAGATAGGCTCCCCATGGCCATGCAGCAATCGATATCTTGATGGGATTGTCTTTGGGATACAGTCCCATGGCGCCATACCCGATATAGACAAGAGGACGGATATAACATTCCTTGAGTTTATTCACCTTGACGGTTTTGATTATCGCGGCCTTTATTTCCGCCTTTGAAAAAGGAATTTCAAGCATGAATATGGCTGCTGATGCGAAAAGCCTGTTGACGTGTTCGTCAAGGCGGAAGATTGCGGAGCCTTTCTCTGTCTTATAGCAGCGTATCCCTTCAAATGCTCCAAGCCCGTAATGAAGTGTGTGGGTCAATACGTGGACCTTTGCTTCAGCCCAGTTAACGAGCTTGCCGTCCATCCATATTTTTTCAGTTTTGTTTAACATCGTCAGTTATTTAAGCAATATGTAATGTTCTATGTCAACAGAAATAAGAGTTTACATCTTCTCCGGCGAGGTCACTCCAAGTATGCTGAGGGCATCTTTCATAACTGTCTTTATCG
Organism: uncultured Nitrospira sp.; assembly: GCA_963813295.1. Taxonomy (GTDB): domain Bacteria; phylum Nitrospirota; class Thermodesulfovibrionia; order Thermodesulfovibrionales; family UBA6898; genus JAOUFP01. The sequence continues at coordinate 15,952 of CAWEYN010000012.1, read as the reverse complement.
CAAGGCAAAGGGCCAGCCTTGCCTTTGTTGTCTCGAGGTTGTCTGTTAGGACTTTATGTTTATGATAATAAGAGTGGAACATTTTCGCCAGTTCCTGGAGGTAAAAGGTAATCCTGTGTGGTTCATATGATCGTGCGGAGCTTTCCAGAACAATCAGGTAGGTCAGGAGCTTTTTTATTAATGACAGTTCTTCTTTGTTAGTCAGCAAAGAAAGATCAATATCCTTAACAGAGCTGATGTCGATCGATTTTTCATCAGCATTTTTCAAAATGCTGTTAATCCGGGCATATGCATACTGAACATAGTATACCGGATTTTCTGCAGAAGTAGCGGTGACAACATCAATATCGAAATCCAGATGGCTGTCTGATTTTCTTGTTAAAAATATGAATTTGGTGTTGTCAGCGCCTACAAGGTCGACCACTTCGCTGAGAGTCACGAAGTTGCCGGCCCTTTTTGACATCTGAAACGGTTCGCCGTGTTTCAGGAGATTTACCATCTGGACGAGGATCACCCTGAACTTGGAACTGTCATATCCGAAGGCCTTCATCACTGATTCTATTCGCGGCACGTAACCGTGGTGATCAGCTCCCCAGATATCAATTATTATGTCGAATCCCCTGTCGAGCTTGTCTTTATGGTATGCGATATCAGAAGCAAAATAGGTGTATTGGCCGTCACTTTTGATTATCACCCTGTCTTTGTCATCACCAAAATCAGTTGAGCGGAACCAGAGAGCTTTGTCTTTTTCGTATATGTAGCCCCTGGCCCTCAAATCGTCAATAGCGCTTTTGACTTCCCCTTTTTCATGCAGCTGTTTTTCACTTATCCAGTTCGTAAAATCCTTGACAGCAAACAATGCAAGGTCTTTCTTTATCAGGTCAAGCATCCTTTTATAGGCCCAGTCCGTGAGTTCTTTTTCGCATATTTCGAAAGGAACATTCTTATATTTTTCGCCTGCGAATTCATGCAGTGCAGAGGCTTCTTCATCGATGTACTGACCACGGTATCCGTCTTCAGGAAACTCGCAATCTGTTCCCAGGAGTTGCTGGTATCTGGCATATATTGAAAGGCCGAGCATCTTTATCTGCCTGCCTGCATCGTTTATATAATATTCCCGTTGAACAATAAAACCCAATTCCTGAAGAAGGTTGCAGAGGCTGTTGCCCACTGCTGCTCCCTTGGCATGTCCTATATGCAGAGGGCCTGTGGGGTTTGCGCTTACAAACTCAACAAGGACCCGTTTGCCTTTTCCGATGTCTTCCCTTAGAAAAGACTTTTCAGACAGCAGCATTTTACGCAATGATGACTGGAGATATTCCTCTGTAAAGGTAAAGTTAATGAAGCCGGGGCCGGCGATATCTATTTTTTTGAATAAATCGTTGCCCTCAATGGATTTTAAAATGTCTTCAGCGATTTTTTTTGGCGCTTTTTTCAACAGCCTGGAGAGCCCCATTGCCAGAGGCGTTGAGGCATCACCAAAAGCCTCTTCTTTTGGGATCTCGATTTCAATAGCTGGATAGTCGAGTATGCCAAGTGAATTCAGAGAACGTTGAAGTATTTCAATCAAATCTTTTTTCATAAAATAAGCCTGGACGTAAAGTTTAATCATCAGCTCCGGATAAAGTCAAATTGGCATTAGGGTATAAGGGCACCTGGCATCCGGACTCTGCTGCGTTATCGTCAGTCATCGCAGAGTTCTGTAAGTATCAGACAGCAGACGAGTCTTCTTGTTATTGCGGAGTTGGAGGTGGACTCAGGTATGCTTGGTCCCCCCTTGTATTCCGCGCATTGATGATCTGGTATAATAATAGTGAGTAAGAGAAGTAATCATCAGGGATAGTTAATGGACCTGACACATTTATACGGAAGCAAAATGAAATATGAAGGCGAGAAGAAAAAACAACTAAGAAAAGATCGTGGAAAGTTGATACAAAAGGCCTCCAATGAGAGATGTGTCGGAGGCCCAGCGTATGCTGGCAGTCTTAGAGAGTCTTTCCGATCCGATCCTCGTGATACACAATAACCAGAAGATCGAGTGGATGAATCGTGATGGTGGGGGCTGAACGACGATGCCCGCAAACCAGCCCGTATGCCCGCGGAACTTGGGTGTACTGCCATTGCTGTTGACATGGATGGAGAAATGAAGGAGTTTCTTAATACAATCTTCAATAAACAGTCAGTCAGAAAAAGGGGTGTGTCATTATGAAAAATATTAAGCTCGGATGTTTTATTGCTTTTCTGATAGCGGCATCATTCTGTGCCTCCTGTACGCCGGGGATTCGTCTCAATACTGGAGGGACTCCGGGAACCGAAATCAAGGGCGACTACAGGGTAATATTATTTGGCTGTAATTATCTTAACGACCTCGAAACGATTGCCTTCCTTGATAAAGAAGGCGATCAATATACCTTCGAACCCTATGCGCCGGATTTCAGATACAGGATAGAGAGGGGAGTTGCAGCAGAGGATGCGTTTGAAAAGGCAAATAAATTCCTGGATTGCAACCCGTCATTCAGGCACTCTCAGATAAGTAGTATCACAGCGCCGAATGGGGCCATCATCGGATATGAGATCAGGCCTTTGTATGAGCCCTTCACTTATGGTGTTGATGACGTGCTGTATACAACAGATTACCGGCTAAAAGACGATAAGGTGGTCATAACGATAAGGCTGCGCCCCTCCATTGAAAACATGCTCCAGGGCAGCGGCGATAGTGGGAGAGATAAATGACTTTATTAGTTGGGCTCAAGGATCAGCGGATTACAGGAAGTCTGAGGACCAGGCTGATTTCATGATTTTTAGCGTCCTTAGGGACACCTCCCAATTCAGGTGTTCAGCCTATCCACCTAAACAGTTACGATTATAGGGAGAAATGGACCACATGAAGCACCTTAAAACTGTCTTAATCCTGGCGCTATTGTTCATCCTTTCAGTGCCTATAGCTGATGCAGGGCAGCGTGAACTGAGGATCATATACCTGAATGATTTCCACGGATTTGCAGAACCGTACCGGCCGTTTGGTTCTGATGAAATGCTCGGGGGGATCGCATATCTCGCCGGCAGGGTCAGGCAGCTTCGGAGCGAAAAGACGTCGATCCTGCTTGCGGCAGGAGATATGATCCAGGGGAACAATTGGGCGAACTTCTCACAGGGGCAATCGGTCATTGAGCTGATGAATGAGATGAACTTTGATGCAATGGTAGTGGGAAACCACGAGTTTGACTTCGGGCAGGATGTGCTCAAAAAGAGGATCGAAGAGGCAAAATTCCCTGTTCTCGGGGCAAATGTATCGGGGCTTGCCATGCTGAGGCCATATGTGATCATAGGAGGTGGGAGGGATAAATGTTGCTGTCCTCGGCATCGTTACAGAAGATGCTCCTGTGTCTACCCATCCGAAGAATGTTGCCGGGCTTGCATTTTTCTCCGGCAGCAGATACTGTCCGAAGATATATCGGAGAGTTACGAAAAAGGGCGGACATCGTCATAGTGCTTTCTCACATAGGACATCCTGCTGACAGGACCCTCGCCGAGAGGGTCGAAGGCGTCGACATCATCGTTGGGGGTCATTCTCACACGAAGGTCTTGACTCCCGTCAGGGTGAATGAGACAATCGTGGTGCAGGCATGGGAGCACGCAAAGGCCCTGGGGGTCCTGGATATTACGGTGGAAGACGGAAAGATCATCAGGGCGGACGGACGTCTGGAAGAGATACGGCCGGTCTCCGGCAGAGAGGACCCTGCTGTTGCGGAGATTGTAGAAAAATACCAGGAAAAGGTGACTGCTGTTTTGGACGAGAGGATCGGCAGAGCCCTGCACGACCTCGACGGGGAAAATGTCAGGACAAGAGAGACGGACCTCGGGGACTTTATAGCTGATATTATGAGAAATGCAGCGGGCGCCGAAGCTGCCATCATAAACGGAGGGGGCATAAGGACAAGCATAAAAAAAGGTGAGCTGAAGGTAAAGGATATTTATTCCGTCCTCCCTTTTGACAATTATATTGTTGCCGTAAAACTGAGCGGGAGACAGATCAGGGAGGCGCTGGAGCATGGTGTGTCATCGGTTGAGTCGGGGGAGGGGAGATTTCCACAGGTCTCAGGCCTCGCCTTCACCTATAACCGGTCCCTGCCTGCAGGAGCGAGGGTTACCGGGATACTGGTTGGACGGTAAAAAAATAGATGCAGGCAAGGGAATATACCGTAGCAACGAACGACTTTCTCGCAGCAGGGGGAGACGGATACAGGGCCTTCGGAGATGCTGTAAAGGCGTCAAAGGACTTCGAGGTGATCGGAGGTCTGATGAAGGGTGAAAAACTGGTGTACAGCAATTCAGGGAAGTGGCTGAGGGATGTTGTCGTTGAATATATACGAGGGAAAGAAAGCATCTCCCCTTCAGCAGAAGGCAGGATCAGGGAAGTGCGGTATTAACCCTACCATGTCTAAGCATTTGACTGGATATGCGGACCATCAATGAAGGTTTATATCAACAATAGAGAGGTTGCTCTTCTGCCGGGGATGACGGTGAGGCATGCTCTCATTCAGGCAGGGCTTATGAGCGAAATAGAGGCAGGGAAACCGGTTTATGACGAATGGGGGAATGAGATGGGCTTGGACGGGGCATTGGCTGAAGGTATGAAGATATTTGTGAGGGAGACGTAGTCCATGGCATTATTATCAATCGTGTTAAATCGATAGCGAGCGATATTCCCCGTGGTCTTGCCGGAGGTAGTCTTCAATATCAATAGTCAAACCTGACATCCCACATCCTATGGCAGCCCCCATTCCAGGTCTTCGAAGTCGCCGGAGCAGATGAAGGCGGTCTTCACTAGAATGTGTCGATCATCTTGTAATATTCTTTGAATGTATAATAGGATTTCAGGGTTGCCTGGAATAACAACCAGCTTTCTTTGATTATGCTGCCCCGACATCCTGGAAAAGAAGCGTGACTGTGGTGCCCGCGCCCTCAGTGCTTTGAAGCCTGATCAAGCCTCCTTCTTCCTCTATGATCTTTTTTGCAATGGTGAGTCCGAGTCCAGCACCCTTTGGCAAGACCTTGGTCGTGAAAAAGGGCTCGAAAACCCTCGCGACCTTTTCAGCGGGAATGCCCTTGCCTGTGTCGCTGATCACGACCCGGATGTAGGGTGCCCCTTTTATTATTTCCTGTTCAGTATCGATTGAAAGCATGCCGCCTGAGGGCATCGCCTCGACCGCATTGGCTATGATACAATCGATCGCCTCCAGGATCTGTGACCGGTCCACGCGGACGACCGAGGCTTCCCGGTACCTCCTGGTGACTGTGACAGCCTGCTGCAGCATCCTTTCTTCCCAGGGTTTAAGCGCCTCATCGATGATCCCCTGGATGTCATGGTCCTCTAAAAGAGGGCTCCTTGAATGCGTAAAGGCAAGGATTTCGCCCAGGAGACCCTCGATCCTCCCGACCTCTGAGTTGATATAAGCGGCGTACTCCCTTTCTTTTTCAGTGTCTGCTATCCTCTGTAGCCTTCGGGCGAAGCCGCCGACAGAGGTGAGGGGGTTCCTTATCTCATCAGCGACATTGGCTGCGATCCTCCCGAGTGCTGAAATCTTCTCAACCTGGGCGAGCTGCTCGCGGAGCCGCTGTCTTTCCTCCTCTGCTTTTTTCCTCTCGGTTATATCTCTGACAGCTGCGACAGCGAAGCGCTCGCCATCAGTCTCCAGAGGGCTAAGGCTGATGTCCAGCGGAAACTCGTTGCCGTCTTTTTTCAGACCAAAGATCATGAGGTTGGTACCCATGGGGCGGACACTAGGCTCGGCAAAATAGCGGGCCACGCTGTCACGATGGCCGCTGCGATAACGCTCCGGTATCAAGACGGTGAGGTCTCTGCCGATCAGCTCCTCTTCAGTATAACCGAAGAGGCTTCCCAGTTGAGCGTTTATGCGCACAATCTTGGACTCCATGTTTACAAAGAGCATGGCATCCGGCGCAGATTGGAGGAGATGCTCATACCTTTTTTGGGTCTTCTGAAATTCGATGCGGCACTGTTCCAGCTCAAGAAACTTCAGCCGCATCTTCTCAAGCTCCTGCTCCAACTCTTCACGCGTTTTATTGGTATCCATATGCAATCCTTTCACCTTATTTTGGCATGACGGGCAGGCAAGTTCAACACCTGTTTAAATACTGAGGTGTTCAGGCTGAAGACTGACGAATTTCAATGCTCTGCTGCATTATCGTCAGCCATAAGCAAATGCACGAATCCTTGTGGAACAGGCATAGCCTGCCAAAAAACCATCTACCTTTTCTCCGCCGGGGCGAACTAATCCGCCTTTGTGCGGACATTCTATATAACTAAACAGTTACGATTATAGGGGGAAGGGGGGAGTTTTTTTTCAGAGTGAAGTAATGTGCTACCGGGTTACAGGTCTGTTGCCTGAGAAGAGGCCGGAACAGTACACAGATCACACAGCAGAATTCAGATTCTCAAAAAGACTGTAACAGACCGGGCAAAGACGGACCTGTACTTTATCTTTACCCACGGTCAGGGACACAAATTCTGCCGATAAAGTGCTGTTGACAGATATCCTGTTTAGTTGGTCATCCACTTCCACATTATCACGGCAGCAGAGCCAGCAGATTTTATCATCAGGTATGGATCTAAATCCTGACATTGAAACCTCCTTTGGTGCAGCCTGTTTTTTTCTGGTTTTATGCTGAAGTTTTTGGTCTGAATATCGCGAATAATATGTCATATTATCTCTCTTCGGCTGGGATCCCTTATCTGCTTTTCCGCAGATCCATAACAAAACGGCCAAAAAACGGGTCCAATATATTTTGTTGATAGTTTCTAATTATCAGAAAATGCCCTGCCTGTCAAGTTTTAACTGTTCGGGCCAAACTCTTCGGACGCATGGATCAGTGGGTTCAGGCGGTCAGCCATTTGACGGGCGCGGCAGAAAATGGGAAGAGCAGGCTATATCTTCACCAGGCCCCCGATTCTTACTCCTACAAGCCGGACCTTTTTATTTTTTAGTTCAAAATTGCCAAGACAAAAGAAGGCGGTCTTCCTTATGACATCCAGGACATCTGTAGGTCCATCCATAGTCTTTGCGCGGGTATAGGTCTTAAAGTCATTAAATCTTATCTTGACGGTCACATTCTTCCCCTTGTACCCTCTTTCTTTCAACTCAGCTGCCGCCTCCCTGGTCAACTCTGCCAGGTTCTTCGCAATAGTCTGCCAATTGTCAGTGTCTGCCTGGAAGGTTGTCTCCCTGCTTATAGTCTTCGGTTCCCAGTGGGTGACAAGAAGACTGTTATCTGTCCCCCTTGATGCCTCATATAAATAATTGCCGTATGATCCACCGAAAGTATCAATAAGCATCTCTAAAGATAAAGCAGCAAGTTCGCCTATAGTGTTTATCACCATCTTTTTGAGGTGTGCCTCAGTCTTTGGGCCGACACCCCACAGTTTCCTTACAGGCAATGGCCATATGCGGCTTTCTATATCATCTTCCCTGATAACAGTAATACCATCGGGTTTCTGCATATCAGAGGCTATCTTGGCCAGAAGTTTATTAGGAGCTATGCCTATGCTGCATGTCAGCCCTGTTTCTTCTGTTACTTTTTGTTTGATCTCCTGCGCTATTTCTATTGCCGGTCTATCGACATCGGCAATATCAGATACATCAAGGAAGGCCTCGTCTATACCTGCGTCCTCCATTACAGGCGAAGACAGCCTGAAGATATCCTTGATTATGCCTGAGACCCTTGAATACTCTTCATAATCAACGGGCAGAAAGGCAGCATGGGGACAAAGTTTGTATGCTGTCCGTAAAGGCATGCCGGAATGTATTCCATATTTTCTTGCCTCATAGGAGGCAGTAGAAACAACACCTCTTTGGGTCGGGTCGCCGGAGCCGCCGATAACAACAGGTTTGCCGATTATCTCAGGGTCTCTTTTCTCTTCTACTGAAGCGAAAAAGGCATCCATGTCAATGTGAAAAATAACTCTCATTATTAATTATAGAACGGATAGCGGGTGTGTTGCATCTAATGCAAACTCTCGTCAGAGTAGATGAAGACGGTATTCATGGTTTTTCATATTACAGGTAACTACTCAGGTGTTCAGGCCGAGGACTGAAGGCAGCGAGTTTACCACTAAAAATTGAAGACAGGACCCCAAACATCACTTCCCGTGTTACAATTACAGATGACCGAAGAAATATCACGAATGTTTGATGCATCCGGATTCAAAATTGTGGAGGTCCCTCCTTATCTTCTCAATGAACATTATGACGACCGCTATTTCGATGTGGTCAATGCCATTGAAGAAGCCAGGCATATCTATTTTCAGGGAAGCGGTATTATGGATATCCTTTCAGCGAGAGGGCCGGGAAGGAAAGTATTGAGAATCGGTGAAACAGGCTTCGGCGCAGGCCGCGTACTTATCGCCCTCCTCGATTTTCTGGATAATTGCGGTCTCACAGATATAAGTGTAACCTACAATTCCGCTGAGCTGCATCCAATCACTTCTGAGAGGATGTTGTCAATCCTCGCTGGATTCAGAACAGATGTCGGTCCGCTTATTGATCTGCTTGTTCAGGCTTACAGCTGCACTGAAATTACTAAACCAGGGTGGCACCAGATACAACTCGTCCGGCCTTTTGGAATCCTAACATTAAATCTCTGGATCGGAGAGGCCCTCGAAATGGTCCATGCACTTACAATTCCCTGTGACGCATGGTTTCTGGATGGTCATGGCCCCAAGAAAAACCCTTCAATATGGCGGCCTGAGCTTATGTTTGCAATTGGAGAAAAAACAGAGACAGGTGGGGTCTGCGCTACGTATACCGTTGCCGGAGCTGTGAGACGGGGACTAATCGCTGCAGGTTTTTCTGTCGAGCAACGCCCTGGTTTTGGCGGCAAAAAAGCAGTACTCAAGGGAATAAAACTTTAGCGCATGGACAGATGCTGCTGTGGTTTTCTTTAATGCATTTTTCGGGTGACGTTTGCAGTATTTGGTGATATCATAAAAATAGGTCGTAACAAATACGAGGAAGGAGATAAACCATGGTTACTGTAGCTTTGTTTGTTCGGCTGGAGGCAAAACCCGGAAAAGAAGCCGATGTTGAGAGCTTCCTTAAGAGCGGACTGGCGCTTGTCCAGGAGGAACCGGACACTACTGCCTGGTTTGCAATCCGGATGGGTCAGTCAACATTCGGCATTTTCGATGCATTCCCGGCTGAATCAGGACGACAGGCGCATCTTTCCGGCAAAGTGGCTGCGGCTTTAATGGCGAAGGCATCCGACCTTTTAGCACAACCACCTGTGATCGAAAAGGTTGATGTCCTTGCAGCAAAACTTCCCTGATGATATTGAAGACTCCCTCCGACAAGACCGCAGGAAATCTCAATGCAAGGTATATTTTTTACTATATTCGGTCGCTGACCCCGTGGCACCAACAGTAGGGGCCTTAGGCCAGACCACGGGGAATATCGCTCGCTATCCATTTATCCTCGGGAATAGTCCGTGTTTGAGATTATGACCGAATCAGGAGCTGGACATAAAGCCGCTCCTGAAAGGTGCGCAAAAAAGCCCGGGGGGCTTGTCTGACGTGATTTTTTGCCCTGCTATGGGATAAGATTAAACAAGGAGTTGACATGACTAAGAAGAACTGCTGGGAAGTGATGCGGTGCGGAAGGGAGCCCGGCGGGGAGAACGTGAAAGTGCTCGGGGTCTGCCCGGCTGCAACCGAAGAACTGCTCGAAGGCATTCATGGCGGCGGAAAGGCCGGGAGGGCCTGCTGGGTCGTTGCCGGCACGTTTTGCGAGGGCGAGGTACAGGGGACCTTTGCCCATAAGTACAGCAGCTGCACCTGTTGCCCTTTCTTCCGCCAGGTCAAGCAGGAAGAGGGTTCGGGGTATCAGACGTCCCTCGTGCTTTTAAAGAAGCTCAAGATCATCAAACGCTGAGATATCCGGAGAAATCCTTAAGGGCGTGAGGCCCCATATTTCTGCGCCCGTGAATTATTCGGGCTAGTCCGCATTCTTCAACCCTGTTATAATCGTATAGATAGAGGCCGACGTAATGACAAATTTCAACAGATATTTATTTTGCCTTCTGTTCGCCCTTTTTTCGTGCTGGTTTACGACAGCGAGGAGTGCGCCTTCGGCAGAGATCGGGCGTGTGGAGGTAATTATGCCGGAGAAAGCAGTTTTTTCGGATCTCCGGACAGATCATGCGGACCTCCTCCCTCTGCCAGTCTCGCGCAACCTCGGTTCGCTTGGAAATCCGCAGTTAAACAGCAGGTTATCCAAAGGGAAGTTCCTGGTTGCCAGCCGGCAGATCAAAGACCCAAGGTTCAGGGAAACGGTCATATTATTGATCCACCACGATTCAGACGGCACGGTCGGCCTGATTGTCAACAGGCCGACAACGGTAAAACTTTCTGAACTTGTCCCGGAGATTAAGGAACAGCCAGGAAGAGAGCATTTTACTTATATCGGGGGGCCAGTCGGCATGAACCAGGTACTCCTTCTCATTCATTCACGGAATAAGCCTGAGGGGTGCCAACGGATATTCGATGACGTATACGTGAGTGCAAGCAGGAGCGTCTTTGAGCAGCTCATTAAGAAGCCTGCCGGGAAAGCGACATTCCGCGCTTATGCAGGCTATGCGGGGTGGGGTAACGGGCAGCTCGAACGGGAGGTACTGAGGGGAGACTGGCAGATCGCAGGGGCAGATGCCGAGTCCATCTTTAAGAAGCCCGCTTCGGAGATCTGGCAGGACCTCAATCGAGAGAACGAACCCATTCATATCGACTTATAGCCCGAGGGGCATGCAAAAACGCTGTACTTTATTACGAACCGGCATAAAAGGAGAAGGAACATGGCCACAGAAAATAGTCCTGCTACGGAAAAAGATCTCGTCATCACACGCATCTTCGACGTGCCTCGCGAACTCCTCTGGAAGGCCTGGACTGATCCAGAGTATATGAAGCTCTGGTGGGGGCCGAAAGGCTTTACCTCGCCTGTCTGCAAGATCGATTTCCGCGTGGGCGGAGTTTATCTCAATTGCATGCGGTCTCCCGAGGGAAAGGATTATTGGAGCACGGGTGTCTATCGAGAGATTGTCGAGTCGGAGAGGATCGTCTGCACTGACTGCTTTGCCGACGAAAAAGGCAACATAGTTCCTGCTACATACTACGGCATGAGTTCGGACTTCCCATTGGAAATGCTGGTGACAGTCACCTTCGAAGAAGACAAAGGCAAGACAAAGTTAACCCTGCGGCATGCTGGTATGCCGTCGGGTGCTGACCAGGACGGGGCCAGACAGGGGTGGAGCGAATCCTTTGATAAGCTCGCCGAAGTCCTGAATAAATTATAATGAAACCGCGAATTACCGTAATCACGCTGGGTGTAGACGATCTGGAAGAATCGCTCAAATTTTACCGAGACGGACTTGGTCTGCCGACACAGGGAATTATCGGCAAAGAATTTGAAGATGGGGCTGTCGCGTTCTTTGATCTGCAAAATGGTGTGATGCTGGCCCTCTGGCCGAGAAAGAGTATTGCTCACGACTCGACTCTCCCCCTGCAGCCAGCGAGCAGTACTGAATTTACCCTCGGGCATAACGTAAACAGCAAGGATGAAGTTGATGCAGTCATGAAGCAGGCGAAGGCAGCGGGAGCAAAGATAGTCAAAGCTGCCGGAGATACCTTCTGGGGAGGTTATGCCGGTTATTTTAAGGACCCCGACGGACATTTGTGGGAAGTGGTCTGGAATCCGCAAATGAAGATAGAGGAGTAGTGCGGCAAATCTTTACGTCTCACCTTTCACGATTCACGTTTTTCATAATTTCTTCACTAGCATAGGATATTATTCGATATGAGATGGAGTTTTGGACTTATAGCGTTGTTGGGACTGATAACTGTTGTCAGCATAGTCTCTTTTAAAGGAGGAGAAAGTATGCCTTTGTTTCCCAAAAGATCTGAGGCCGGAATCGGCCTGCCTTCTTCAGACATGCATAATGCCGCTACAATCGAGACAGCGACCTTCAGCCTTGGCTGATTCTGGGGGCCTGACTCCCAGTTTGGGAGTCTGCCGGGGGTCATCCGGACCAGGGTGGGATACGCCGGCGGTACTACGACTAATCCGACTTATCACAATCTGGGAGATCACTCCGAGGCGATCCAGATTGATTTTGATCCCTCCCGTATCTCATACAGGAAGTTGCTGGATATTTTCTGGAAGAGCCACGATCCCACAAGAGGTTCCTGGTCCCGCCAATACAGGCAAGCCATTTTCTATCACAACGAACTGCAGAGGAAGGCTGCCATGGAAACGAGGGACCGGCTTGCTTCTGAAACAAGCAGGAGAATAGCCACTGCGATAGAGCCGTATTCGGGATTCTCTCTTGCCGAGGATTACCACCAGAAGCACAGCCTGAGATCATATCCCGAAATAATGGAGGAATTCAGGGCAATGTTTCCTGACCTGAAGAGTCTGCTTAATTCAACTGCTGTCACGCGTGTCAACGGTTACCTCGGCGGAAACGGCTCGTGCGATTCCCTCAAAGACGAGATAGAGAGTTTCGGGCTTTCACGCAGGGCGAAAGAGACACTCACATCTGTTGTCTGCGGCCGCAAAGCATCAATTACATGCCCGGTGCCGTGATTTACGGTTCTAAGTTTTCGGTCCCGCCATTGTTGCAATTCCTCAGCAAAAGGGTTACAACTTAAGAAAGGGCATAACAATCCATGGAGGTTATTATGAAAAAGGATAGTTTCTGGTCACCCTATATTGCAGGTGCAGGCCTCGGCTTAACGCTCCTTGCAACCTTTGTTATTGTGGGATGGGGTCTTGGTGCTTCCAGTGCATTTTCCCTGGTAACAGGGGTAGGTCTGGGAAAACTCAGCCCGGAATATGCGCATAAACTCACCTATTTTTCCCAATATCTGAATGTGGAGGCACCGCTTCTGAACTGGGTGCTTTTTGAGATCATGGGACTTTTCCTGGGCGCCCTTGTCGGGTCCCTGCTGGCCGGAAACTTCAAGCTGAGACTCGATAAGCCTGCGCATATGAGTACCGGGACCAGGCTGCTTACCGCTTTTGGAGGGGGTATTATTATAGGCTTTGCGAGCAGGCTTGCAAGGGGATGCACCAGCGGGGTGGCACTGTCAGGAGGGGCGCAGCTCGCACTGGCAGGCTGGGTTTTTGTTATCGCAATGTTTGTCAGCGGATTTATTGGCGCCGCGTTGTTCAGGAGGTTATGGTCATGAGCGCACCCTTTATAGTAAGCCAGACAGCAGGTCTTATATTGGCGGTGGTCCTCGGTTTGTTCTTCGGTCTTTTTCTGGAAAGGGGAGGTCTGGGTAACCCCCACAAGCTTACGGGAGTTTTCTACCTTACTGACTTCAGTGTTCCCAAGGCCATGTTTACCGCAATACTGGTTGCCGCGACAGGGCTCTATCTCCTTTCGGACCTAAAGATCCTTGACATGCACAGGATATGGATTGTCCCCACTTTCTTCTGGCCCCAGCTGCTCGGAGGTGCACTCTTTGGCATAGGGTTCCTGGTCAGCGGGTATTGTCCAGGGACAGCGGTAGCCGGTTTTGCCTCAGGAAGGCTGGATGCACTCGTGACCATGGTGGGGATAGGGGCCGGTTCCCTGGTGTTTGCGATTGTATATCCCGCACTGGAGGGGTTTTACTTCTCGTCATCTATGGAAGGAGCTACCCTTCCCTCTCTGCTGGGCATCAGCCACTGGGTGGTTATGGCGTTTGTTTATCTCATGGCCGCGGGTATGTTCTATGTGATGGAACGGTACGAAAGAACGAGGTAGCGGGATACTTTATGCCCTGTGCCGTGATTCACGATTCACGATTCACGATTCACGATTGCGGACAACGGATTATTCAGGCGCTTTTTTATTGCGTGGGTCAAACCATCAAAAGCAAATAACCAAGGCTGACCCCGCCATTGATTGTAGAGCTTAGCGACGAAAAAAAGGCACACCAATGGTATCGCGAAAGACGTGAAGCAGTTGCAATGGACCTGCTTTCTACCCGGCAGCCTTTATTGAATTGATAAACCGCTCGGTATGAACGTAATAGTTCTTTTCTTCACCATTCACTGATTGATAAAATTCGCATTCAGTACAGCTTTGATATTTTTTTGCGTAAGTGCCCTGGACTTCTCCTCCGCAAAGCGTACCTGCTATCAACCAGCACGTTCTGCCTGCGTTTACCCCGCCATTAGCTCCATCAAGCTTCTCGAATGCAGCAGCAGGACATACCCCCAACTCCCTAACGTTCTTACCCAGAGGTTCTCTGCCGCATCTCATGAACTCCCAACAATTCTTGTTCATTGCTCGTTACCTCCCTATTAATTTAATGCTCGCATACTCGCCATGCTTCGTCAAGGAGGTATTTATTTTTATGAATTAATCTTCATTTACAATTTGACTGCATGGCCCGAATCAGGAATAAAAGAACGGAGTCGCGTTTTGAATCTTGTGTTTTTTCGAATTTCGCCTTCTTTGACGAACTCATGAAAATAAGACGAAAAGTGGTCATGTTTCTAATTTCCGCGTTTCATAACCGAAGTATACGGCTGTTGAGTTTTGGGAGCAGCCTTGAGACCGGCCAGATCAATATCAAGATATAAAAACCTGTAATCACACACTTGGACACGATATGGAACCGAAGATTTTCTGGGTCGTTGATATGCGACAAGGGACCTAGATATGAAGCTCATCCAGTGTCCTTAATCCTGATGGGTGACTGGTGCAGTATACGCTGACACCACAATGATTGAAACCATCGGCAAGGGTAATGGTTCGGCAACTCGCGTGTGCAGTGTAAGAAAAAAGCCTTGTTAAAAAAGGAGATGGTGAATATTTTTTTCTTGACACAGTGCCTTTAAACGTGCTTGACCCCATCACATTTCATTCTTTTCGATCATCACACTTCTTCAAGCTTTTTTCTGGCATAATTTTGAGTAAATTCCATCCTTTTTCTATCATTTTCGCCAAGGCTGCTAAAATCGTACACTTCTGCAAGTAATTGCATAAGATTTTGCATAATATCACGAAATATTTTAGATGGCTCTTCGTTATATTTATAAACGATATTAAAGTCTTCTGAAACCATGCGATCTTCCGATATTAAAAAACATGAGATTTGAGGTAACATAATTTCTGGTTTTTGCTTGGCAGCTTCGTATAACGCATTTCCAAGCCAACACCATTCTTCTGGTTTAAATCCTGAACCACCTTCTTTTTCTTTACTATATAAAACTGCAAAATGGTAAAAGCTAAATATAAAGTCAGGGTCAATTACTTTAACTAAAGTATCGGGTGAGTTTTCAAATATTTCTTTTGCTTTCATAATTACAGGCTCACGTAGTTCAGGCATTGGCTGTTTTATATCGATTGAAGTCTGGTCATTATGTTTCCAAAAATAGTATAGGTCATTTGCAAATCGCAAGCTAACATGGAGATATTTATAAATCTGCTTAAGAATCCAGTCACGATGTTTTTCCTTATCAATACGAAGGTCTAAAGAAAGACGCCACAGCGAACTAAAACCCTCCGAACTGTCTCTGTTTGCCTTGACACCATTATGTGCACCATCATGACTTCCAACAATGTGTGGCAATATCTCGGATGTCGTGACCATTAAGGCAATACCTCGCTATGCCTTCAAATTGGCGAGCAAACGTGGCATCAAGATAAATTTCGTCAGCTAGCGTTGTATCTTTAGCCCTATCAGCCTCAGTGATAATATTTCCATTTTTTCATTTTTTCCAGCAAAACTTGGTCTCTAATTTCACTAGCTGGTATGGCTTCAAGATTTGCTCTTACCCAGTAATCAACTGGCTCGGATTTGTCAATGCCCTGGGGACGGTTGAAACGCTCGAAGATTGCTCGTTCATTCCATTCCGGCAATAAGAAAGTGACCAACGTTTCTGCTGCA
>CAWEYN010000011.1:0-166824 GCA_963813295.1 uncultured Nitrospira sp. | reverse complement strand
CTGTCAGGTTATAATTACAGATGAGAAAAATTTCTTATTACTTGAAGAACTCCACGCCTGAGAGGTTTTCAGCAATTTTCTTGAAAACAGCGCTCCTTGTTATGGCTGTGCTATCTCTTTCCCTGTTTTCCTGCGCCCCCAAAGAGGTCCTGAGGCGTACTGAGCCTGCACCCTATGAAGGGATGATTACTGTCGAGGCCCTTAAACAGTCTGTTGGCTTCGGAAATGTCAGGAGCATCAAGGCCCTTGCCGATGTCACTGTCTATAAAAAGGGGGAAAATAAAGGGAGCATGAACGGTGTCTTTGCCTACAAGGCGCCCCGGAAGATGCGCATTGACCTCTTCGGGCCCTTCGGGCTGACTGTAACAGAGCTCCTCATTTCCGGTGACCTCTTACAGGTCACAGTCCCGCAGAAGAATATCCTCTATGAAGGGAATGCCCCTGAAGTCTCATTTACAGGGCTGATGAAAAGAGGTTTCAGATACGAGATGGGGGAAGAAGGTGATATGCATGTATTATTTGCCTATTTAGCAGATGGACAGAATAATGATGTCGCCGCCAAATATTATTTTGACAGGACATTCCTTCTGAACCGGGCCATGAGCCTCTATAAAGACGGATCAGAGGTTATAAAGACCGAGTTTGACGATTTCAACGGCAGGGTCCCTGAGAGGATAAAAATCATGCTATCAGGCGGGCTGGTGATGGATATCGCTTTGCAGGAATCCGAGTTTGACTCAGACATACCCGATGAGTACTTCAAGACAATCGAGCATGGTGACAAACAGATAAAGCCTTTTGAGGAATTATTGAAGCGTCTTGAAACTGGCCGGTAGCTGATGTCTGCTTCATAAACATTTTGGTGTACAATTAGGGTATGAAAAGAACGGCTTTATCGTCGCTTCTCCTTCTCATCCCTTCTGAGGCATTGGCCTTTATACCTCACAGCTATCCAGGAATCTATATTCATCAGATGGGGCATCTTTTTTTTATACTCTCCTGTGTGTTCGTTATCAGGACAATCGTCCGTAACCGGCTTCAGAAGGAAAAGGGATGGAGATATCTCCTGTACTCCCAAGCCGGCTTTATTTTATGGAACATCGATACTTTTGTGGGGCATATGAGCGAATACTGGATAGAATCTTCACAGATAATAGGGACAACCGCGGGATGGAACTACTTTATAAGGGACATTCTGATTGAGGGCAGGGAGTATGTTTATTACGTCACCAAGTATGACCACTTTCTCCTTGTGCCTTCGATGCTTTTGTTTTACAAGGGCCTGAAGGAACACCTTTATGCAGAGGATACCAGCCAGATTCAGTTGGCTGTTCTTCCCCTGCTGCCGATCTTTCTCGTTGACATCACCGGATCTTTTCTGATGATTATAATTTCTTCCCTCTGTCTCCGCACTGCCATAAAACTCTACAGGAGGAACAGGGATAACACCCTCTGGAACTATGTTTTATGGCTTTCAGTTGTATATGTGATGTTTGCTATTTCGAGGTCTGTTGGGCACATCCTTCATCATATCCTTACTGCATCTGAATATCAGCATGCCTGGAAATATCTGGAACCCTTAAGCGGCAGCATTAATACATTCACCTTTGTCCTTATCGGCGGGGTAAGTCTCTTCTTCTCGAGAGTATACGATTTTTATTCTGTGCTCTACGAAAACAGAAAAAAGCTGCAGAAGGTAAATGCTGAACTGAGCGGGATGAACCAGGAAATGGAGACCCTTGTAAACGAAAGGACTATGAGCCTGATGGCGTTGACCGTGGCCGACCGCGTGAGAAACCCTGCCTCTGTAATAGGCTGGATTTCCAACAGGATACTCCAAAAGGAAAAAGTGCCTGAAAAATTAGGCGACAATCTGAAGGAAATCATTGCTGAAGCGAAAAAGCTCGAAGATATCGTAAAGGATTTCGAGAAGCTCCTCAAAAGCAAACGGTCCATATTCAAATATGAAGATATCAATGAAATCATTAAAGGTGTTGTAATAATCATGGAGAAAGCGGCTGATGAAAAAAGAGTGGAGTTAGCGGTAGATTTTGAGGAACAGTCGCTGAGAATAAATACCCAAAGAAACCTGATGAGGACAGCTGTGTTTCATCTTATAAGAAACGCTATGGATGCCACCCCTACCGGTGGAAAAATAACGGTCAAGACATATGTTGAAGGTGATCGTGCCAGGCTGTTGGTTTCTGATACCGGCGCCGGCATCCCGAAAGACTTCATTGGAAGGATCTTTGACCCCTTTTTCAGCACAAAGGAATTCAGGTTCGGCATGGGGCTTCCCCTTATAAAGCAGATCGTGACGGAGCATCTTGGGGACATCTCAGTGGAAAGCATGGAAGGAAAAGGGACCACCTTTTCACTGAGCTTTCCCGTAAGATGGCAGGAGCAGAAACCGGCTTGACCTTATTAGCGTGTTGCGGGATGACCTGCTATAATTTACTAAAGATTCGGCAGAATGCGTTAAAAGGTGGTTTGTCATGAAATGTGAAAAACCTGTCTTTGCTTTTTTTGTCTTATGCCTGATAACAATATCCTCAAACAAAACCATCCCTGTATATGGTGAAATGTAATATGAAAAAACCACTCCTGATCATTCTGCTGCTCTGTACCATTACAGCGCTGGGCTGGTTAGCCGTGTTTTCCTGGAACAACCTGCGCGGGATAAGACCGGCACTCAAGAATCCGCCCCAGGACATTGCCCGGCTTATCGAAAGTGTAAAGGCCGGTGCCAATACAACAGATATGCCCCTCACACTCTCGCCGGGATTCTCCATATCTATTTTTGCAAAAGGCCTGGGGGGTCCGCGTGTAATGACACTTGATCCGGCCGATACGCTGCTGGTGAGTGTCCCCTCGCAAGGCAGAGTGGTAGCGCTGCCTGATGAAGATCAGGATGGGACTGCTGACCGTATTGTCACAGTGATCGACGGTCTGAGGAGGCCGCACGGTCTGGCGTTCCGTTGTGCACCGGACTGCAGACTGTATATCGCAGAAGAAAATCAGGTGAATATGTATTCCTATGACCAAAAGAACAGGAAGGCAGTAAAACTGAAGAAGATCGCTGCTCTTCCCTCAGGTGGCGGACATGCAACCAGGACGCTCCTCTTCCTGCCGAAACCATATGACGATCAGCTTCTCATTTCAGTCGGGTCTTCCTGTAATGTCTGTAATGAGGACGACTGGCGGAGGGCAAAGATCCTTGTCGTCCCAGCCGACGGAGGGGACCTCAAGACCTTCGCCTCAGGCCTCAGAAACGCGGTCTTTATGAGTATTTACCCGAAGTCCGGTAAAGTCTGGGCGACTGAAATGGGCCGTGATCTGCTCGGTGACGATCTGCCGCCGGATGAGATTAATATCATAGAACAGGACAGGGATTACGGCTGGCCTTTCTGCTACGGGAAGAATGTCCATGACACAGACTTTGATCCCGGGAGGAAAAAAATCTGCAAGGAACCCGGGACTTATCCTTCACACATCAATGTCCCTGCCCACTCAGCGCCTCTTGGACTTTCGTTCTTTCCTGAGGAAGGCTGGCCTGAAGAGTTCCGAAATGACCTCCTTGTGGCCTATCACGGTTCGTGGAACCGGAGCATTCCGACAGGATATAAGATAGTACGGTACCGACTGAGCAGCACTGGAGAATATCAAAAGGTGGAAGACTTCGTCACCGGCTGGCTAACTCAAGACGGCAACGCGATAGGGAGACCTGTGGATGTCATGGTCCGGCCCAAGGGAACAATTTTTGTTTCTGACGACAAGGCCGGAGTTATCTACCGGATAAGCAGAAATCGATAACTCTCGTTGCGTTAGAAAGTCCTTGAGTCATGTCCATTTATGTGTTTTCAGCGAAACTACATTACCAGATTCGAATCCACCATTCTTTCTGCAACAAACTGTAGAAATGTTTTTCCTTTAATGCCCAGAAATTGGTTGACAATCCTCATTTACACAGTCTTGATTTTGTGATAATGATCTGCTATGTTTATTTCAGAGGGACTTACCAGGGAGTTCAGAGGTTCTGAATACGCATAAAAAGGAGGGACTTTTTCATCAACCATAACGAGTCGAAGGGAAAAAGGCATTTCGCCGGCCATTGCATCACACCGCTGATTTTCTTATTTTTTGCTGCATCAATATCTTTGGCATGGGCTGATATGGATATCCCGGCCGGTAAGGAGTCGTGGACTTACGACGCGGTGGCGACGCCGGTTTTGGATGATTATCCTCCATACGCGAAACCCCTCGGCGTTGGAACCGTCGCTGTGAGTGGAGACACGGTGAGCATCGCGGTCCAGCTTGAGGTATTTTCCGGGCCGGTGGATGTTTATTTTGCACTATATTTACCTTCGACAGACCCGAACAACATATATCTTTTGAAAGACGCCAACACCTTTCAGACCTTGGCGCAGGGCCTTGTCCCGTGGAAAAAGAATGTGACAGGTGCGGTATCGGAGAAGTTGTTCGGTGATATCCCTGCTTCAAGTCTTCCGTCCGGCACTTATTCTCTGTATCTTCTGGTCACTCCGGCAGGAAGTATCAATACCTTCTACCTATGGGTGACGAGTTTTAATATTAACCACCTCCTTCGATTACATCCTTCTAACCGGAGATACTTCACAGATGATAGTGGAAATGCTATATATTTAGCAGGTTCACATTGGTGGTACTGTACAGATGGATCTGATATTCATAGAATGAGTGACGCAGACTTTGAAGACTTCCTTGATTGGCTGCAAGGTTTTGGACATAATTTCACAAGATTATGGACTGGATGGCTCAATAATGCTCCGAATATTCATAGTTTAAGTGGATCACGTTACGACCTGAATGATTTCAATCAGGAATATTTTAATACAGTTAAAGAAAGAATCCAGTCATTAAAAGACAGGGGCATGTATAGTAGCGTTATGTTTTTTGGATCATTGATCGGGATTCATCAGGGGGGGTGGTCAAGGTTTGAATATCATCCGGATAACGCTTTGCAAGATGAAGCTTTTACAACAGATCCTGACAGCTGGTGGAATCCCGGTGCAGGCGGATTAGAATACCAAAAGAAACAAATCAGAAAATTTATAGATGAGTTACATACTTTTGATAATATCATATGGGAAATTGGCAATGAGGGTGGTTCTGATAGCATAAAGTGGCAAGAGACTATGGCTGAATATGCCGGCACATATGAAAAAACCACATATGGGACTCTTCATGCAATAGGCATTACCGGAGGACATTCATACGGCAGCAGTATGATGAGTACTAACAATAAAGCCGTATGGGTTTCTCCAGATACAGGATCCATATGGACAAGCACCACATGGCAAGATTCAATACCTGCTACTTCAAATAAATTGGTCATCCTGGATACTGACCATTTAGGTGGATGGGGGGCAGTTAGTGAAGCTCAAATACCAGATATAGAAAAATGGGTATGGAAGGCATTTACCAGAGGAACTAATCCAATTTTTATGGATGATTACACTGGAACAACCCAAGATGGTATTAGAAAAAGACTCGGTCAAACTGTTAGTTACTCTCATAGATTTATAAATCTTGCTGATATGGTGCCAAGTTCAAGTGCTTCTGACTGTTCAACTACTTATTGTTTGAGAAACCCTGGCACCGCATATTTAGTTTATCAGCCAACTTCGTCAATGTCATTTACTGTAAACCTAATAGCAGGGACTTATAATTACGAATGGTTTAATCCTACAACCGGGCTGGTTGTTAACACTGGATCTACTACTGTAGGCGGCGGAAATCAATCTTTTACCCCTTCTTTTTCTGGCGATGCTGTTCTTTATTTAACTTTGAAACCAGAGAATAAATAGGTAGATTGACAACTGCACAAATGGCATCAGAACGAATAATCCTTCTGCACATTCATCTAAGGATGCGAAGGAGCTATTTATGGCGGAGGGCAGGCTTTTGTTCCCAATTTGGTATTGATCTGCCAGGTATCAAGCAACCCCAACCGCCCACATGCCGATTATAGCTGTTGACCTCAACTCTGTTACTCCGCCCCTTAGACCTTTCTGCACACAAGCTGGGCTATGGCTTTCGGCGGAACGCCGATGATACCTTCAAAGGTATATATCACCTCCCAGTCGTGAAACCATGAAAGAAGCTCGCCGGCTTTAAGGAGGTGGTCAGGGTTTTTCGGCTTTCCGAAGCGGGCCTGTTCTGTTGTGAATGTCTCGTACATGAGAATTCCGCCTTGTTTCAGAGACTTCCTGATGCAGGGGATGAGGGGGCGGTGGAGATAGCGGAAGACAAGGACTGCGCCGAAGGTGAGGCCCTCCAGAGGATTGACGCCTTCCTGTTCGAGGTCCACATGCCGGAATTGTACGGTTACCCCGGCTGCCTGAGCGTTTAGTCTCGCCAGACTGAGGGCCTCTTCCGACCTGTCTGCCAGAACGACTGAAAAGCCCTTTGACGCAAGGAATATCCCGTTATGTCCGTCTCCGCAGGCAAGATCAAGGACCTGATAATCTTTCAGGTCTTCAGAGAAGAGATATGAATAGTGAGTAAGCAGTTTATCAGGCCCAAACCCATTCACCAATCCCGCACCAAGCCCGCATCAAGCCCGATATGACCTTTGGGAGATAAATCCAGGAGTTCCTTCATTTTACGACAGCCATAGTAACGGACATGTTCTCCTCAGTATTGTTGGCAAAGAAGGTCCCGGCCCTTTCCAGTGCCTCATCCATACTGCTGCTTGACTGGACCTTGCAGGCCAAAGAGTGTCCGAATTTATAGTTTTGGCTGAAGTAGTGGGTAAATTCCTTCAGCCTGCCCAGGCGGTACACGTGGCGATAAGTCGCGTTCAAGGCCTCGATAAAGTCCGCATAAACATCCGGCAGCGACACTACGCGCTCTGTGATATCGCGGCCAAATACACTTCCGGCAATTTCAGCGAAAAGCCAGGGTCTTATCAACGCCCCCCGTCCGAGCATCAATCCGTCGGCGCCGGACACGCTCAGGCATTTTTTTGCATCCTCGATTGAGAAAATTCCTCCATTGGCAATAACAGGTATTTTAATGCATTCCTTTATTTCAGCTATATATGCCCATCTGGGATTTCTCGCAAAGGGCTCATGTTTGAACCGGGCGTGCACAGTAAGCATATCAACGCCCTCACCTTCCAGCATGGAGCAAAACGTCTTTAATTTCCCGCTGTCTGCGTCGCTGCCAAGGCGGATTTTCGCACTCAGCGGCAAGTCGGTGCACCTTCTGGCCTCGGCCACGATGCGGCGGGCCTCATCCGGTTTTTCCATCAGTATGCCGCCTGCGCCGAACTTGCTGACCGCCGTCGATGGGCAGCCCATGTTCAAATCAACAGCGTCAGCCTTCAATGCATGAAGCGCATCCATGGCCCGGCCTATCTCATTGTCAGTGGAAGTCAGGAGCTGATAGGAAAGCGGACTTTCCATTTCGGTCCTGATCAGATACGGGGAGACCCGGGGACTTTCAGTGGGCAGTATTCTTGCTGAGAGCATTTCAGTAGACAACAGGCCGACCCCGCCAAATCCGATCATGATCCGCCGGAGGGCGCTGTGGGTAAGACCCGCCATCGGCGCAAGGAGAAGCGGCGGATCGATCCTAAGATTACGGATCTCTATCGCCTGCGGCTGCGTTTGCAAGTTCGTTTCAGTCTTCATCGACATTGATTGTAGCATATTCGCAAAGAGTCGATTACTGGAAGGGAGAGAAAAACATATTTTACCTAGTGAGGAATAGGACCAGGCTTATTTCCATTTTGGGCATCGGCTGGACAAATCTCTTTCCCCTTACTCAATCCCGCAGGTCGGCTCGATTACCCAGACTGAGCAGTTGTTCGCGCTGTGGACAAGGGCATTGGAAACACTGCCATAGAGGAATTCTTCGGATTTGGATATTCCTCTCCTGCCGACAACGAGTGCGCAGGAACGGATCTCTTTCTGTTTCTCCAGGATGACGGAAGAGACCGGTCTGCCGTCACCCACAACGAGTTCAGTCCTGACCTTGGTCTTCGGAAACCCCGACTGGATGAGGATCTGACGGTAGCGTTCCAGCACGATCAGCAGAGACTCTCTTTTGTCTGCTATCCATTTCTGTCTTTCCCCGTCCGAGTCAAATAAGTCTCTGTCCGGGGCGGCTATAATACTGAGGATCGTCGCACGAAAACCGCGAAAGTCCTCCGATAAATCCCGCCACAAAGAGGAGCGCGGCCTTTGCGTTTTCCGACTCGTCGACCGCGATCATGATGTGCTTGTCTTTCAGCTTCGGTACGCCTTCATGATTTTCCATAGTCCCTTCCTTACACCACAGTTCAGGCTCCCTGCACCGCATCGGCCGCACGGACAAGATCGTCAAGTAACTCTTCAGTGTTGTCATAGTAGGCCTTTGTTCCCATCGAAAAGTGCAGGAAAATCCGGTTCAGCGCTTCGGGAATATAGGGAAAGACCTTTCTGAGATTCGCGATCCGGTTGTGGAAAATAATATTGAAATCATCCTCTGTAATCGCCGAACGTATATGAGGCATCTCTTCCTGCAGGACCTGCATCGTGATGTCACGACCAGCCGCGATGTACATCAGGATATTCCCGAGGCCGAAGAGGTCGTGGACGAATTTATTTTCGTTGGGACCGTGGGCGAAATCGAAATCGATCCACCGGAGCCTGTTTGTAGTCGTCGTCCCGCAGGAGATGATCGCGTCTGATATCGCCGTGGATTTCGTTGTGCCGGTGGAGAAAGAGGATCGCCTGTACCGCCTCGATGTATTCCTTCAGGATGACCGGGAAACAGGTCGTGAAGTACTCCTCATGTTTTATTCCTTCGGCGCAGGCATAGTCGGCCATTGTTTGTCCGGGGATGAAATCGATTACTCTCACAATATTGGAGGCGCTGTCCTGTACCGGGTACCCATGCATGAAATTGACATGTTCCCGGACCAGGTCCAGGATCCGGGCCTCTTTTAAGGGGCTGCGTACGAAATCAAAGAGGAGGTCTCCTATGCGGGCCTGGAACCGCTCATGGAAGACCAGCTTGATGATCTTCTTTGACCCGTCCGTCAGATCGATGGCGCTCTTGACCCAGAATTTCGGCTGCTCGTCCATGCCGAAACGACCCTCCTTCTGGTTATGCCGTATGAGAAACGGACTGTTATCCAGGATCACGATGTCGTCATAGTCGATCCTGATGAACTCGCTGGTGTCCGTAATAATCCTGAATTTCTTCGGGACCCGGGATGGTTCGAGCCACTGTGATGCAAGGTCCCGAAGACTCTGCTGGGTGTGCCCGACATCCCCGACGCCCTCAATCTTTTTCATCAGTTAAATTTTATCACGCCCGAAGCAGTATGCACAGTCCCCTCTACAGGGCAGGAATTATGATTACATAGCAGAAACGAAGTCAAGGCCATAAGCGAGCTTTAAGATAAGCTCATTGATGCAGAGAAAGAGACCGGCGTTTCAGAGGCAGTCCCTGAATGAAAAAATGTGGACAGGCCAGTTATATGCGTTTGCAAAGAGCTTTACCCCCTTCCTCCTTGCGGTCCTTATATTTATGCAACTGTAAGGTTTACTCTGCATCGATAGTATGCTATAAGGGAATTGTAGCAACGAAAAGTTCACGAGAAGGAGGGAGTGATTCCCATACGCAAGAAACGAGATCTCCTCTGGACCTGGCTGATTGCGGACCGCGCGATAAGTCCGCAGCGCAACGAATGGACCAGTCATGGAGGCAAGTGGATTATCTTCGATAAAAGGGAGAAGATCGTCGGCCTTGCGGAGCGGCTCGGTCCCCATCTGGATGCAGGTGAGGTGGAAGGGGCCAAATACTGGAACGAAGATCCGAGCGCACTCTGTGTCTACTCGCTCGACAGTGACAGAGATAAGGTCCGGGACCTTCTCGACAGCCTCGGTGCAGGCAGGGACAGGGTCTGGGAATATGATTATGCCTGGGACAAGAACATCAGGAACCCCGTGACGTTTCTCTATTCCTGGTATTCGAAGCTGACTACTATCCTGAGGAGCTATGGGATAGCCGGGACACTCCGTCTCATAAGGGAGATCCTTAAGCCCGGGAGGTAATAACGTCCGGCAGTATTTCAAACAAGGAGGAAAGCAATGAGCAAATATCTTCTCTTACAGGTTCTTGCAATTATGATCGTGCTGGCCCCTGTGCCTGTCCAGCCTTCCGATTCCGGACATACAGATCGGGCAGGTCATGCAGGGGCGGCTGTTTATCAGTCTTCAGCGGCGATTGCTCCAAAAATCCCTCCGGGGGAAGAGCAGGCCAAGACTAGCCTGGAGAGATCGCCGCGCCATGGCGAGTATGTTGATCTGAAGATCGAAGGGAGCGATCAGCCTCTCCTGACCTGGGTGGTTTATCCTGAACGCAAAGACAAGGCACCCGTAGTCATCATCATCCACGAGATTTACGGCCTCACAGACTGGATCCGCGCAGTCGCCGATCAACTGGCAGCCGACGGGTTCATCGCAGTCGCGCCGGACTTTATCTCCGGGAAGGGGCCGGGTGGAGGCGGCACAGCATCTCTTCAGAGCCGCGATGATGTTGTAAAGCTGATAAGGGGGCTTACTGACGGGGAAGTCAACATGAAGCTCAATGCTGTCCGTTCATATGCGATAAAGCTCCCGGCAGCCAATGGAAAGAGCGCGGTTGCAGGTTTCTGCTGGGGCGGGGGCAAGAGCTTCAGCTACGCTGCTGCACAGCCTGGGCTGAATGCAGCAGTAGTCTATTACGGCACTTCGCCTGACGCAAAAGAGCTTGTCAGCATCAAGGCCCCTGTCCTCGGTCTCTACGGTGGAGACGACGCCCGGGTGAATGCAACGATCGCACCCGCAGCAGAAGAAATGAAGAAACTCGGCAAGGTCTATGAAGTGGAGATCTACGAAGGCGCAGGCCACGGTTTTCTCCGTCAGCAGGATGGCCGCGACGGCGCCAATATGAAGGCGTCTCAGCAGGCCTGGCAGAGGATGCTCGGTTTTCTCAGAAAGCATCTCTAAGGGGTTA
Organism: uncultured Nitrospira sp.; assembly: GCA_963813295.1. Taxonomy (GTDB): domain Bacteria; phylum Nitrospirota; class Thermodesulfovibrionia; order Thermodesulfovibrionales; family UBA6898; genus JAOUFP01. Next base: position 155,793 of record CAWEYN010000011.1, on the reverse strand, counting down.
AGATATTATCCTGATCCTGATCATGGTCTGAAAGCTAACTTCCCTGATAAAATCAGATTAAGATGATGACGATCTACAAACAGCTGCCGAAAACAAACTGCGGCGAGTGCGGCCTGCCGACCTGTCTGGCGTTTGCGCTCAAGGTCAAAAAAGCGCAGGCGGACCTCTCCGGATGTCCCTATATGCCTGCTGCCGGTATTCCTGCGCCGGAGACAGACCCTGTCAAAAAGCGCTGCAGCACGTATGAGGGCGTAAGTGAGTCTCACGAGCGGGAGGCTGCGGCGACCGACTTCAGGGAGACCGCTGAAGTGATCGGCGCGGCTTATCGTGAAGGACCACAGGGCGAGGAGATCTCTCTGAGGGTCCTGAATAGAATATATGTGCTTAAGAAAACGGGCTTGTACGACGAAAAAGGCGGCAGTCCCTCGCCCTGGATGAAAATTATCGTCTGCGACTATATACGCCGGCGCGGCCGAAAGGAGCTCACCGGAAAATGGATCGCTCTCGGTCATTTCCCTCATACCGCATCTCACGTGAAGGCATTTCAGGCAAGCGCAGAAAAAAAGATCGCTGAGAGATTCAGGGAAAACCCCGAAGAGTTAAGGCAGCGCAGTGCTGAATTGGGAGGTTTCGAGACCGAAGGCGTGATGAAAGCAGATTACCACTTCTGCTTCGACCTGCTGCCGCATGTGCCGCTTTTGCTGGCATTCTGGAGGCCGGACGATGAATTCGAAGCAGAAGCGAAACTTTTTGTCGACAGCAATGCAGCAGACCATATCGATATCGAATATCTTGGACACCTCATCGAGATATTTACTGCCGAGATCGCAGGCGAATAAAAAAACACGCCGCCCCTTTGACTGTATTTTATAGGGAGCTGAAAAGCTTTGGACGGAGCATTGCTATTCCACTCCGCGTGCCAAATACCATAATCCAAGGTTTGCCCCGCCTGACCCCGCCACTTGACACAGTGCCTTTTAATGGGTGACCCCGCCATTTCAGTTTTTCGCGGTTGTGCTGTGCCCCCTGAAACAAATCAGATCCTTTCCGTAGCCTTTACGTTTAACGTTTGGTAGAATGGTAAATACAGGAAGACAAGCATGGCAACAAACACCACTGAAATCTCGCAGTTCCTTGATTACTTGGGGGTCATTATTGTAGTCATCGATCCCGACCAGAAAGTCAGTTATATAAACAAGAAAGGTTGTGAGATCTTAGGATATGAAAAAGAGGATATCCTCGGAAAGAATTGGTTTGACAACTTCCTTCCGGAGAAGATAAGAGAGGACATAAAAACGGTTTTTGGCAAGTTGATAGTGCAGGAAATTGAGCTTGCTGAATATTTTGACAACGTCGTCCTGGCGAAAGATGGCCAGGAGAGAATCATTGGATGGCACAATCTTGTACTAAAGAATGACGCGGGAACAATCGTCGGCATCCTTAGTTGGGGAGAGGACATCACACAACGCAGAAGGGACGACGAGAAAAGAGAGACTCTTGTTCAGGAACTTGAGGACAGGGTAACTGAACTCAAGTCGGCGAAAATGAATATACCCATTTGCTCATTGGAGAAAAAGGATTTAGCTGAAGCAATGAGAAAACATTATCGCCTTATTTCACTAGAAGGCAAGTGCTCCGAATGTCTGCATGTTCTCAAGATGTTTCGCAGATAAAATCGCGCATATTTGAGATAAGAGTCACCGATGCGGACTTCCGATCGAGTGCCGTAAGGCCCCTCGATTTCCAGTTCGAACGAATGCTTGTTACGACATAAAGAGCTGCGGTGAACCTGGCATCGGGTGCCGCAGCTCTCCTCATCTCTGAAACCTGATATAATTGTGTTAGTACAAAAGGTAATTTACAAAGGAGGATTACTATGTCTTCAGCTTTAAGGGCACAATTCTTGTCCGTCGCTTTGATCGTATTTATAGGGATATGGTTAACAGGCTTTGAGAAGGTCCATTGGTTCCTTTATGTTCCTGTTATTGCATTGACTTTTGCAGGAATAACAGGGATTTGCCCTGGGCTCATATTTTGGAGAAAAGTCGGCCTCAAATAATCCTAAAAACAGCGGGTTCCACTCATGGAGGTGTCATATGACAACTATTGACCATAACATCGAAAAACTCTCCGAAAGAATGAAACGCATTGAAGATAAGATCGACATGATAATGAGACATTTGAAAATTGAACTGCCTGAAGATTTTACTGCTGATGCTCACCTTAAACCCGTCGATATAAAGTTGAGAGAAGAATAAATCAGCCTATCAGCTCTTCGGCCCCAAGTCACTCGATAACGTGGCGGTGTCAGGCTTGCGATTATGGGATTTCATAATTTGGGAGACCCCGGGCCGTTCGTAATCCGCACGATTAATCAATAGTTAAATGTGCGGAGTATCACGTGAACGCCTCATTCATCTTGGATGGCTTCATAAAGTACCAGGTCTCTCAGCCTCATCTTTCTTATGTAAGGTTTTTTCAGCGCCTTTGCCTCGACTTTTATGCAACGACAGGGTTTAGAATTGGATAATGGGGCCCGATTCCGTCACAGTTTCCCCCCGAAATTTTCTTTTTTTACCAGATTTAATGTATATTATCTGCCTGCCTGATTAAAGTGCGAATGTTCGGAAGAGCGTGAAATTAAAAGTAACTTCCCTCTGATTCAACCGCATCAACTTCTTCTGGAAGAAAAAGGTAGATTCAGTTGTCAGCCTTCAGCGGTCAGCTTTCAGCAAGAAAAGGCTAAAACTGAGAATTGCCAAGAACTAACTCGCTACAGGCCGCGCAAATTATGCTTTTTGCTGACAGCTTATTGCTGAGGGCTGAACGCTTACAAAAGGGAGTCATTAAAATGATACAGGTAAACAACTTAGATAAATATTACGGCCGTCAGGTCATTTTTGAGAAGGCGGGTTTTACCCTTAATCCGGGTGAACGCGTCGGCCTTGTCGGCAGAAACGGGCACGGCAAAACCACACTATTTAAAATGATTCTGGGGGAGGACCGCCCTGATTCAGGATGTATCAGTATTCCAAACGGATATAAGATAGGGCACCTTTCACAGCATATCAGCTTCACGGAAGATACTGTGTTGAAGGAGGCGTGTCTGAGTCTCCCGGAAAACGAGGACGGTATCGATGAGACCTATAAGGCGGAAACCATCCTTATGGGACTCGGCTTTGCATTGGAAGATTTAACTGCTCAATCCAATGGACCTATCAGGGGGATACCAGGTCCGTCTTAATCTTGCAAAGGTGCTTGTCTCCGACCCTAATCTTCTTCTGCTGGACGAGCCTACCAATTATCTTGATATTGTCTCTCTTCGCTGGCTTACAAAGTTTTTGCGCTCCTGGAAGAAGGAGCTCATAATTATTACACATGACCGTGATTTCATGGATGGTGTGACTACGCATACTATGGCCATACACCGCTGCAAAATGAGGAAAGAAGCCGGCCCGACCGAAAAGGTATATCAGCAGTTGCTGATGGAGGAAGAAATACACGAAAAGTCCAGGGTCAACGATGATAAGAAGCGCAAGGAAACAGAGGACTTCATAAACAGGTTCAGGGCAAAGGCATCCAAGGCCAGTGCTGTTCAGTCGCGGATAAAGGCCCTGCAGAAAAAAGACCGCCTTGAAAAACTGACAGAGATAAAGGACCTTGATTTCGCGTTCAAATCAGCGTCTTTTACAGGGAAGGTGCTGATGGAAGTCAGTGACCTGTCTTTTTCTTTTGACAATGAAAGCGCTCCCCTGATTGATGGCTTGACCTTTTCAGTAGGAAAGAAGGACCGTATAGCCATTATCGGTAAAAACGGCAAGGGAAAAACAACACTGCTGAATCTGCTTGCAAAAGAACTGAAAACTGAAACCGGTTCTGTCAGTCATCACGTTCAGTTGCAGACGGCCTATTTTGGCCAGACCAATATAAACCGCCTTACTTTGCACAAAACAGTAGAAGAAGAGATTATGGACGTGCATCCCGACGTCGGCCGGGGCGCGGCCCGCAAAATATGCGGCATTATGATGTTTCCCGGGGACCATGCATTAAAAAAGATCAGTGTCCTCTCCGGAGGGGAAAAGAGCCGCGTGCTGTTAGGCAAGCTGCTTGTCAGCCCCGCCAACATGCTCATGCTTGATGAGCCGACAAACCATCTTGATATGGAATCCAATGATTCCCTGGTTGAGGCCATAGACGCGTTCAACGGCTCTGTAATTGTAGTGACTCACAGTGAAATGATGCTCCACGCGCTGGCCACGCGTCTGATAGTCTTTGATGACGGGAAAGTAACTTTATTTGAAGGAACGTACCAGGACTTCCTTGACCGTGTCGGCTGGAAAAGTGAAAATGAATCCGGCGCGCCGCGTATTAAAAAATCCCGGAACAATTCCGTCAATAAAAAACAACTCCGGCGTGAGCGGGCAGAGCTGCTGAATAAAAAATCAAAAACAATGGGCGGCCTGCAAAAAAGCATTGATGAAGCGGAAAAAGAAGTTTTAAGGCTGGAAGAAAAGATAGAACGACAAAATCAGGAAATCAGAGAGGCTGTCCCTCAAAGGTGAAGGGGAAGCCATTAAAATACTCACAAAAAAGCTCCTTGATTCAAAATCCAGACTCGACGCTGTTTTTGCAAAGCTTGATCTTCTGCGAAGCGAGATTGAAGGCAGGACAAAAGAATTTGAGGAAGAGCTCGAAAGTTTGATGACCGTTTCAAGATGACCGTTTCAAGATGACGGGGCAGGTCTGCAAATTTTGCATCTTTGATACCGAATACGCTCACTATCCATTTATTAATGAACTACCCTGCAGCAGAGCTGCGAGGTATCTATAATTAAAAAAACTACATTAGTCATCCTGCGGGCGGGAGCTCCCATTCAAAATGAAAGAAGAACAATGAAAGAAGAAGAGACAAAAGATAAAATTCTTATCAAATTAATAGCAGCCTCGTTGGGAATAATTTTGATTAGTGTTGCATGGGGTCTATTGGCCTATTGGGCTTACTTGTTATTTATAGCCAACTTTCCAAGTTTGCCTAATCTTTATCGCCTTATTTCAAAATGACCCACTACCAAAAAGGCCGATGGAAGATAACAGGGGGATAATTATGCTAAAATATACAAGTCACTGATGCCGGGAAGATTTAAGCATATGGCGGGTGACCGGCGCATAAAACAAAATATATTTAAGAATTATAGGAGGAGCAACAAATGGCTAATGCAAAAAAAGGCGATACCGTAAGGGTCCACTATACAGGCAAACTGGAAGACGGAACGGTTTTTGATACCTCGGAAGACGATGCTTCCATGGAATTCAAGGTAGGCGACGGAGAATTGCTGAAGGCCTTTGAGCAGGCCGTAGTCGGGATGTCTATCGGTGATAAAAAGACGATAAAGATACCGATGGAAGAGGCATACGGGCCGCGAAAGGATGAGATGGTCTTTGAGTTTGACAGGGCGCGCGCGCCGGAGAACTTTGATGCCAGAGATAGGACAGGAACTGCAGATGTACCGGGCTGACGGCAAACCTGTAAACATGACAGTCATCGCTAAATCCGAAAAGTCCTTTACAATGGACTGCAATCATGCGTTGGCCGGCAAGGACCTGATATTTGACGTCAGACTTGAAGAGATCCTGTAGCAATATCCTTGTCAAACAGAATAAACCTGAAATCCCTCTCGAGGGATAAAATATTCGACTTCATAGAAGCCCGGGGACTCCCCAAATACCGGGCAGATCAGCTCCTGAACTGGATATATGAGAGATACGCCTCATCTTTGGAAGAGATCACAGAGTTTTCAAAGGACCTCAGGACCAGTCTCGGAGAAGTCTCCTATATCGGCAATCTCGCGGTCGTCAAAAGACAGCGGTCGTCTGACGGGACTGAGAAATTCCTTTTCGGCCTGGAAGACGGACAGACCATAGAAAGCGTACTGATACCTGAGAAGGACCGCCTGACCCTGTGCATATCTTCACAGGTCGGCTGCGCGATGGGTTGCAGTTTCTGTCTGACCGGCAAGTCAGGCCTGATCAGGAACCTCAGGGCCTGGGAAATTTTCGACCAGATCCTGAGCGTCAACAGGCTTATCAAACCAAAGAAAATAACAAATATTGTATTGATGGGCATGGGAGAGCCTATGGCCAACTTTGAAGAGGTTGTCGATGCGCTGAAACGTATTATTTCCTTTACAGGTATCTCAAAACGCAAGATAACGCTCTCGACATCAGGCCTGGCGCCAAAGATTCTAGATCTGCCCAAAGCGGCCCCTGATATAAACCTCGCAATTTCGCTTAACGCAACAACAGATACAGTACGCGACAGGCTTATGCCGATCAACAGGAAATATCCGATACGTGTCCTGATAGACGCGCTCAGGAGGTATCCGCTGAAACCCCGGAGGATAATCACTATTGAATATGTTTTGATCTCAGGCATAAACGATTCTGTTGAAGACGCGCGCAGGCTTGTCATACTGCTCAAAGGTATCCGTTGCAAGGTAAACCTTATCCCGCTAAACCCGCATGAAGGGAGCGACCTGCAACGGCCCTCAGATGTCAGCGTCCTTGCATTTCAGAAGGTCCTGACAGACAACAATATGACCGCGCTTATACGGGAGAGCAAGGGGCAGGACATCCTTGCTGCCTGCGGCCAGCTAAGGGGCAGACATGCCGAAGAGCCGGAGAAGAGCAGATGAACCTAAAAGAAACAGTTAACCACAGAGGGCGCAGAGATCACAGAGTAAAGTCAAGAGTGACTGATCAGGACCGGGGCAGCCAAATTATTGAGTCTTTTTTTTTGCACCTATCCGTTGTTTCCTCTGCGAACTTTGCGCCTTTGCGTGAACTGCCTTTATTAGGATGAAATGCCGATGAATAAATATGTTGTCAAAGAAGAGGCCGGTCTGTTTGATTATCTGATGTCCCTTGGATTCAACAGAACCAGGGTAAAGCAGTTCCTCAAATACCGGGCCGTTGCCGTGAATAATAAAACCATTGTCACTCATGATCATCATCTGCATCCAGGCGACAGGATTTCTCTCTCTTTTGAGAAAAAAACAGTTCCCAGATACTGCTCCGAAATTCGGAATTCAAATCCTTTATGAAGATGACGCTGTGCTTGTCATTGATAAGCCTGCCGGGCTGCTGACGATAGGCACAGAGAGAGAAAGGACAAAGACTGCCTATTTTCAACTCAATGAATTTCTCAGAGAGCGGAATCCGGACAAGAAGGAACGCATATTCATTGTGCACAGGCTCGACAGGGAAACCTCCGGCCTAATCGTCTTTGCTAAAAACGAAGCAGTCAAACGCAGGTTACAGGAAAACTGGAATGATGTTGAGAAACAATATCTCGCTGTTGTTGAAGGTGTTCCAAAGGACAATGAAGGCACCATAAGCGGCTACCTCAATGAGACAAGCACACTAATGGTGTATGAGGACAAAGGTTCCAAAAAGTCAAAGTATGCTGTCACAAAGTACAAGGTGATTAAAAGCAGCCGTGACAATGCGCTCCTGGAGATAGCTCTTGAGACAGGCAGAAAGCATCAGATCAGGGTGCACTTAAGCGGTATAGGGCATCCTGTTGCCGGAGACCAAAAATACGGCGCTATAACTGACCCGCTGAAACGACTCGCATTGCATGCCTCCAGGTTGTCCTTTATACATCCGTTGACAAAAAAACGTATGGACTTTGAGAGCAGACCGCCGCATGCCTTTGAGCCGCTGATTAACCGCATGAAACCTGTTATATAAATTGTTGTAAGACCCTTACTTTTTCTTTCTGATCTTCTGTTCATACATCAGTTTGTCGCCCTGGATCAGCAGTTCTTCAAGAGTTACAGGGTGTTGAGGGTCGTAGTGAGCTATCCCGATGCTTAGGGACAATGTATATTTGTTCTTCTTGCTATTGCTGATGTCAAGGTTGTTTTGGAGGCGGGAGTTGACTGACTCAGTACCTCTCTCGGAGCTCCCTATCGGCATTACAACAAACTCGTCCCCTCCGATACGGGAAACAATATCAGCCTCACGAAACGTTTCCCTGAGTATCTGTGCCGTTTCTTTTAAAGCTGTATCGCCTTCCTGATGACCGAATGCATCATTGATACGCTTTAAGTTATCCAGGTCTGCATAAAGCATGAATATCCTGGACTTCATTCTGTTGGCTATCTTCAGATGCTGTTCGGCAAGGGTCATGAACCCCCGTCTGTTATATAGTCCGGTCAGGGCATCAGTAAGCGACAAGGTGCGGAGTTCTTCCTCCATTTTCTTCAGTTCACTGATCCTTTTAGAGACAACTGTCACTGCTGTTATTTCTCCTTCAGATTCTATGACCGGGCTCAATGTCAGAAGGAAATAGTTGTCGTCCCTCGTACTTTTATGTTCAAACTGCACTGACTTTCCTGTCCTTATTACTTTGTCAACGATTTCAGTAAACCGTTTTGTTACTTCAGGAGTATGGAAATCTCCGTACCCTTTTCCTCTGTACCCGTTGTACCCGTCTTCAGAAATGCCGAGCCTCGACAGATGTTTTTTGTTTATGAAAAGATACCGATAATCTCTGTCTACCAGATAAATCGAATCTTCATAGGATTCAACAAGGGAGGAATACTTTCCCTCACTCTTTCTGAGCGCCTCCTCGGAAAGTATCCTCCTGGAGATCTCCTTCTCCATGGCCTCGTTTATTTCTCTGAGGCCCGCAATGCTTTCAGCCATCTGCTCCGCGTCCAGCCTCAACTCCCTGTCCTGACTGCTTTTGTGCTGCATGGTGGTCCATGTAATCCTGGTCACCAGGAAAACAAAGCATGAACCTGCAAGAAACACAGTGCCTGTAGCCATTACAAGGGGGAAAGGCTTGTTGAATAAAAGTATAAAGACAAACAGGATATAACAGAAAAAGAAAAAAACCATGAAAAAAATAACGGCAAGCCATTTCCCATGAAGATCTTTTGAAATGTCTTTCTTTACTTTCAGCCCCTGCAGGACAGAAAAAAACAGTATCAGTGTGCCTGAAAGGATCTGAAGAATTGTTGTGATATCATATATCATTATTCAATTGTTATGGCCCGAAAAGGGCAGCAATTAGGGATGTCCTTATGCTCCTCGAATATGAATTTTTCATGGTTTATCACCCATGGCAGATCATTTTTCATCATAAAGAACATGGGATATATTTTGGCACAGGCCTCGCACCCGACACATAAACTGTAATCTATATACGGTATCAGATTGTGGCCCCCTGCTATGTTATGAGATTATTGAAGACCCCCTCCTGCAAGACCGAAGGGAATCTCAATGCAAGGTATATTCTTTCATTATATTCGCTGCTAACACCGTGGCAAAACCACGGGAAATATCACTTGCTATTGAATTATTATAACAGATAGCAGGGGCAAAGAAGGAAGGGAATTCAGATGCTCAAAAGTCATATGTCACTTCTCCTGTTCCTTCGGCATCTGCGCGCATTCATTGAATATGCGGGCCTTGCAGTAGCGGCACCGCTGCGGGTCCAGCCTGCTTACAATGCTCCTCACCGCCTCGGTCTTGGAGTGGAAGATATTTTCCTCGCCGATCTGCTTGAGGTACCCTCCCCGTCTGAGCACTTCCAGCACCTCGCTTTTCAGACCACTTAAATATAACTTTCCGCCGGTCAGATGCAGACTGTGGGCCTCGGTCGCCAGCATCTCGCATCCAGCCACATCAATAAAGTTGATGCCGCTGCCGAGCACCAGGATATGGCACTGCTCGGGGTTCTGCTTCCTGAGCTTGTCGATCTCTTCAGCAATATGGTTGACCGCACCGAAAAAGATTGAACCGTCTATCCTTATGACCTTCAGCTGGGGACATTCCGGCATGGGGCTATGAAGAATATTGATGAAGCTCCTGCGCTTGCTTTCAGGGTTAGGGACCATGGTCACAAAGTGGGGATGAGACGTACGGTTGAGATACAGCAGCAGGGAGAGGATCACGCCGACGTAGATGGCAAATTCCAGTTCTACAAATAATGTCGCCAAAAAGGTGGTCAGAAGTATCACTGCCTCGGGTCTGCTGGTCCTGACGATCCTCCTGATATGATGCATGTCGATGAGGCTATAGGCAACGAGCAGCAAAATGCCCGCCATTGCTGGAATGGGGAGATAAGCGGTGAGAGGGGCTATAAGCAGGAGGATCAGAGCCAGCGATACAGCAGCAAATACTGCAGCCATCGGGGTCTTCGCTCCGGAGTTGTAATTCACGCCTGTACGGGTAAAAGATCCGGAGGCAGCATAACTGGAGAAGAAACTCCCGACAATGTTCGAGAGCCCCTGTCCGATGAACTCCTGGTTGCTGTCGATGCGCTGCTCTGATTTAGTTGCAACTGAACGGGCGATCGAGACAGCCTCGGCAAGTCCGAGCATGGCCACAGCCAATGCAGCCGGTGCAAACTGGCGCAAGGAAGCGGTCGTCAGGTCAGGATGAGACAGGGGCGGCAGATGCGCCGGCAGTGCCCCGACAAGACGGACACCATGCTCACTGGCATTGAGTAACACCGCCATGACACTTCCCACGATCATGCCAACCAGCATACCAGGCCAGCGCGGAAGCAGTATCTTGAAGGCAACTGCGACAAGCAAAGTAACAATCGCGATAGACAACACATAGAGATTAGCTTCTGAGATTCTGGAGAACACTTCAATCCAGATATGTATGAATGAGTGCTTTCTGGGGATCGTAACACCGATGATATTGCTCAACTGGCTGGTAGCGATCAGGACTGCTGCGCCGGCAGTGAACCCGACCACGACTGAATGAGAAACAAAATTTACAAGCGCGCCGAGGCGGGCGACCCCGAGACCAAACTGGAAAAGACCGGCGAGAAAGGTGAGAGTCAGTACCATGCTGATGTACTCAGGACTCAAAGGGGTAGCCAGGGGACTGATCGTGGTAAAAATTACTATTGAAATCGCAGTAGTAGGCCCTGATATGAGATGGTGCGAAGAGCCAAAGAGGGCGGCAATGATTGCAGGCACCATAGCAGAATATAGACCGTATTCAGGCGGCAAACCGGCAATTATGGCAAAAGCAACACCTTGGGGCAGGACAATGATCGCACCTGTCAGACCGGCTATGATATCAGCGCGTGTTGTCCTCCGGTTGACCATGCCTTGCCAGCGCAGAAACGGGAAGTATTTCAGCAGTCCGGTATTATATTGTGCAGCATCAGGTCCGTCTGTCATAGAGGGGCCGTGACAAATCCCGGATATTGGATATTTATCATAATCATGCCAAATTATATCACACTTTCTCCACTGCCCTTATCCTCTTATGACCTTTCCTGAAATCCTGCTCCCTCTGCCCCCGTGAGTGTCATGTTGACCGGACTGCAGGGGAAAGAGGCTTTTGCAATACCGGCGACACCCCCTTTGTCTCAAGCTATCAGGGCAGGCCTTAAGCGGATTAAAAGTTGGCTTCAGTGATTCAGCTCTCTTTTCTTTAGCTGTTTCTGCTAGACGGAGCGTTAAGCCCGAGGGCCTTCGGAAAAGTGAAATGAGATCAGAACAGGCGAAAAAAAGCTTCCCGGGCGAAAGGCCACTATCCCAACTGATTTTCCCGGATAAAAGATGTTGCAATTATGGAATTTAGATGTACAATTACTTTATAAGTAAATAATTTTACTTGGTAATTAAGGAAGAAATATCATGAGCACACTAGTGATTACGGTTGATTTAGGGCATTTTAAGGCATATAGAGTCACCATGGACCCCCTCGGACGCCCCATAATTGATTTGATAGAGAGTTATGATTCTCTTGAAGGGCACGGCAAGTTAGGAGATAAGTTGAGTGATATAGCGGGGAGATTCACAGGAGGCGGCGGAAAAGGTGAGGTTGCCAAGGGATACGGGGAACCTCACCATCTTGAATCGGAAACCAGAAAAAAGCTTGAAAAAATGATCGCAATGGATATAAGCGCGTTAATAAAAAAAGAAGATCCTGAAAACTGGTATTTGGCAGCTACCGAAAAAATTAACAAAGAGATCATCAAAAATTTGGAGCCGCGGATAAAAGCCAAAATGGTTAAAAACATCTCTGTTGACTTGACGGGAACCCCCAAGGCAGAGATCTTGGCTCATTTTACATAAACCTGAAAGAGGAGGGTATTAATGCCCGCCTATGAATATGCATGTAAAGATTGTGGCAAAGGATTCACAATTTTCCTTTCCATAAAAGAATATGAAGCTCACCAAATGATCAGGTGTCCGCACTGTCAAAGTGAGGTATAAAAGATGCTGACTACAAGACAACCTTATGCAAGACAATTTTATCCAGGTGACTGCAGGGAGCAGATAGAGCATTTTTTAAAGGATTACAAGGTGCCGGAAGAGCCTGCTAAGGCAGTCGGAGGCATAGTCCCCCATGCAGGATGGGTCTTTTCAGGGGCAGTGGCTGCAAAGGTCTTCAAGTGCATAAGCGTAAAGACAGATCCTGATACATTCATACTCCTGGGTGCAGTACACACCTGGAAGCCAAGGGGCAATTCAATCTACTCCCGGGGTTCCTGGTCGACGCCGCTTGGCGATGTGCAGATCGATGAAAAAGTCGCAGAAGCCCTGCGCGATGTCCTCGGAGAAGACATCATCGAAGACCCTGATGCTCATGCAGGCGAACACTCACTGGAGGTGCAGGTCCCCTTCATAAAATACCTCTGTCCTGAGGCAAAGATAGTGCCGATAGCTATTCCCCCTGACGAAAACGCGCACACAACAGGGAGAATGATCGGAGAGGCTGCATCAGGGATGGGTAAAAAAATCGTGGTCGTCGGCACAACCGACCTGACCCATTACGGCGACGCCTATAGCTTTACTCCATACGGTTATGGTAAGGAGGCAAAAAAGCTTATGAAGGAGAGCGACTCAAGGATCATAGAACTCGCGCTGCAGCTAAAATCCGTTGCTATCAGGAAAGAGGCCCAAAGGAGCCATAATGCCTGCGGTTCCGGTGCTCTGGCTGCAACAGTAGCTGCGGCAAAGGCGATGGGCGCTGAGAAAGGATATCTCCTCGAATATACCACCAGCCACGACGTGATGCCTGAAGGAGAGTTCGAGATGGCGGTGGGTTATGCAGGGATACTCTTTTAGCAACTTGGTAACAAATTCGAGACAGTTCACCGCAGAGACGCGGAGTACGCAGAGACCGCTTTTGGGGAGACAGACAATTCATGTACTTCAATGAGCCAGGCATTACAATCATCGGGGCTGCAATGAGTGCTATCAATCGAGTGACCACCAATCTCCTGAGAATAAGCAGACAATCTCTCAGCAGCATAACCGCCCATGTTACGAAAGGATTTAAGACACCCTATAAAAAAGAGGTCGGCGGCCATCTCCTGGGATATCCTGACAAAACAGGATTTTATGTCAGCAGGGCGATACCGTACAACACCCCTTACAGCACCCGCACAGGATGGGGCACAAACCAGTATTATTTCAGGAAAAAGGGCGTGAGACTGGAGACAAAGAGGCTGAAATGGATAGGAACGTATCACAGCCATGTGGAAATTAACAGGTCAGCAAGCACCGGTCAGTCAAAAGAAGATATAGAGGCACATCTGTTATCTGACCGGCCGGTTGATGTCATTGTCAGGATCACGAACTACAGAATGAGATCGCCGAAGGTCTGTCTTTCGTATAAAACGATCATGGACAGCCATGTTTATTTTTACGACATCTGCGGTTATGTAAAAGACCTTCAGGACAGAGATCACTATGATGACGGTAGAGTCTGCTGAGCATATGAAAATCATGTTTTGATCAGGCCTCAGACATGCCCTTTTATCATGACCTCTTGGCCCCGCCGCCTGTTTTTTTTGCCTCATGCCTTCTTACATCAGACCTCTGTATAACACGTTTTTTTGATGCAGCAGACTCGACTGCGTGCATGTCCATCTGCCGGGCCTTGACAATGCGTTCGGCTTCAAGCCAGTGATCGATTTCCCTGCCGTAAAACCTGCCGCTCTTTTCGAAAAGCTCATAGGCCAGCTTTTGAATCTCCTCATATCTTTTCATCGCAACCATAAGATCTACTGCGTGCATGTTCATCTGTCGGGCCTTGATAATGCGTTCGGCTTCAAGCCAGTGATCGATTTCCCTGCCTTGAAACCTGCCGCTCTTTTCGAAAAGCTCATAGGCCAGCGTTTGAATCTCTTCATGTCTTTTCATAGCAACCAACTTTCTGTCTAAAAAACACCTTCATTGAGACCAAGCCTTAATAAATTAGATATCATCCTGACTGGTTTGTCAATACCGGAAAAAAGGGATGTCGTTCGTCTCTGCGGGTTGTCCCCTTCGAAACTTTCAGGGGGAAGCGGTGATGCCTCAGTCTCCTTCAAACTCTGTCAGGGCAAAGACCTTATACCCCTTTTGCGTGAGCTTTTTATGACCGCCAACATCAGGCAGAGAAACAATAAATGCCATCTCAGTGACCGTGCCCCCCAGTTTCTCTATCAGCGCGGCGGAAGCCAGCGCAGTGCCGCCTGTTGCAAGCAGATCATCGACGAGCAGCACTCTCGTGCCCTTCCCTATGGCGTCTTTGTGTATCTCGATCGTGTCAGTGCCGTATTCGAGATCGTATTCATGGCTTATCTTCTCAGCAGGGAGCTTCCCTTTTTTCCGTATAGGGACAAAGCCCTTTCCCAGGGTATAGGAAAGCGCGCCGCCGATAATAAAGCCCCTTGATTCTATGCCTATGATAACGTCAAACTGGTTGGCCATCTCTATATAACGCTGTGTAAGACTGTCAATAATCAGCCTGAAGCCCAGAGGGTCCTTGATGAGCGTAGTTATGTCCCGGAACATTATCCCTTTCTTGGGATAGTCAGGTATCGTCCTTATCTTTGATTTAATCGGCATCAGTCACCTCCTAATGTGCACAGAAAGCACATTGTGTATAGTTAATTTTTGATATGGTCTTCACAAGAAGCTTCTTGACGTTCTCGGCGTTTTTTGTCATGATCGCCAGTATCATTTCCCAGGTAACAGGTTCTTCCCCCTCTTTCCAGCAATCGTAATCAGTTGACATGGAGATTGTCTGGTAGCAGATACCCAGTTCCCTCGCGAGGATGACCTCAGGCACTGTGGACATATTGATCACATCAGCTCCGAAACTCCGGAACATATGGGACTCGGCCTTTGTAGAAAACCTCGGGCCTTCGATTGTGATTACTGTTCCCTTTTTATGGTGCCTGAATTTCAGCTCCTTCGCGGATTCAGCGAGAAGGGAGCGAAGCTGAGGGCAGAAGGGCTCGGCCATAGGCGTATGTATGACCTTTTCGTCATGGTACGTAAGTGGTCTGTGCTTTGTATGGTCTATGAACTGGTCGACAAATACAAGGTCACCCGGTCTGATTTTTTCCCTCAGGGAGCCGACCGCTGTTGTCGCGAGGATATGGGTGCAGCCTTCCTTCTTGAGCGCATGAATATTCGCCCTGTAATTGACCCCTGTTGGATAAATCGAATGGTCCTTGCCGTGGCGGGCCAGTATCACGGTACGGACATTGTTGATCTTCCCGATGGTAAGTGCGGAGGAAGGACTGCCGTAAGGGGTCTTCACTTTCTTTTCTTTTATGTTTTTCATCAGCCGGGGATCGTCAAGTCCGGACCCTCCTATGATGCCAACTGTTATATCGCTCATAATAACCTCCCGGGGAATCAGATCCGGAAAAACTATAAAAGAAGGTCTGAATGAAAGTCAAGAACCTGTACATCATATTGGAGCATCGGAAAAACCAAAAAACAATTTCACAATATCCGTTTGATTTTGTCGAACGCCTCTTCTATTATATGCGGCTCAGGCAGGAACGTGGTCCTGAAATACACCCCATCCTCCTGCCTTCCGAACCCTGAACCAGGGACAAAGACGACCCCTTCCTTAAGCGCAGCGCGCACGAATTCCAGGTCCTTTTTCCATCTCGTCGTTTCTATCTTTATGAATGCGTAGAACGCGCCGATCGGTACAGGGAAGGAAAGAGGCAGCTTCTTCGCCATCTTCACAAACGTGTCTCTCCTTTCCTTGAGCTGCTTTTTCATGTCAGCTATGTACGCCGGATAAGAGGGGTCCACTATAGCTGCTGCTGCCGCCTTCTGGAACTCCCAGTTCACGGAAAGACGCTGGTTGCAAAGGAGGAAAAACGCATTCTTGACCTCCTCCCACTTCTCTCCGTGGAACGTTACCCACCCTATCCTTGCGCCCGGGTAGCAAAAGTCTTTGGAAAGCGAGCTTCCATATATGAACGGCACCCTGTCCCTGGCTATCTTCCTGAAATCCACCGGTTTGCCCTCAAATACCAGCTGGTCGTAGGACCCGTCATAAAATATCGGGACATCGTATTCAGCGCAGAGCTCGACGACTGTCCGAGAGGTTCTTTTCAGAATAGACCGAGCCCAGCGGATTATTGGGGTTGATTATCACTATCGCCTTGGCGCCCTCTATCTTCTTTGCCAGATTTGCAACGTCTATCTGGCCGTCTGCATCGTGCCTGTAAAACACGGTGTCGCCCTCGAACTGCTTGGCCTTGCTCAGGTAAAGCGGATATACCGGGTTTGGAAGGAGCACCTTTTCACCGAACCCTATGAACGAATGGAAGAAGAAGTCAATGCCCTCGGTAAGGCCTGCTACTGCAAACACGTCCTCGGGCCTGCATTTTTCGATCTTCGCCACTGTTTTTCTGAGCTGCTCGTCGCCTTCAGAAGGAGCATAGCCCTTAAAGTTTTCGTCCAGCGAGCTCTTGACCCGCTCAGCTATCACCTTGAAGGGTTTGAAGCCGTACTGGGGCGGGTCTCCGATGTTGAGATAAATCATCTTCCTGCCCTTGGCCTCCTCGCGCTTGGCCTCCATCACTATGTCCCTTATGGGGTAGCTTACGACATTCATCCTTTCTGTGGGCCTGTAAGGCAGTTGACGTTTCAGTATCTTAAATGGTGTCATGTTAATCATCCTTCGCAATCATTAATATAGTTTCAATCTCTGCTTTTTAAGAGGAACATCACAGCCTGTCGGGCTGACAGAAATTGCTTTAATGGTATTGGAAAAAATAACACGTAGGGATTAAATTATCAAGTCAAAAGTCGCGATCTGCTGAGGACAGTGTTGAAATTAGTGGGAGCAGCGGGAGTAAATCACATACTATGAAGCAGGATAAACACAAGAAAGACCCCGATTGTAAGAATTGATATGGCAAGCAGAATGTCGAGCATTATGGAGGGCTGATAGGCATCCTGGTCTATCTGCTTTTCAACTTTTTTGTACCTGATAAAGGCAAGAACTCCCATAATCGCGCCGAGACCGACAAGCAATACGCCGAGGAACGATGAATATCCCGGACGGCAGGGGCAGGCAGGCTGCTTTCTGCCGGGCCTGTTTTTTCCAGAAAGTATCTGAGCTGTTTCAGAAACAGGGCGAACCTCTCCACTACAAAGCCAAAGGCCATTATCCCTATGCTGGTCCGTACCCACGCAAGATAAGTCCGCTCATTGGCCATATGGACCCGGCGGTTACGCACTCCGGGATGCGTACTTTCTTTAGAACCACTTGTCATATAGTCATTATATCAAATGCCTTGTCACTTGCCATCTCTTTCCTTTTTTTAGAGACTTGCAGCCAGAGTTATATACATATTATGACTTCGTGTCATTTTAATTGCCTGCGCAGGTTCTCAAGCCTTATTCCGGTCTAAAGCGTTCCCCTTTACCGCTTGACATCAGAAGAACCATTTCACTATACTTCAAAAATGATGTACATGTATCCGATAATTGTTTGGGGATTTCTCAGGAAGGCATGGCATATCAATGCCGCGGCCGGGAGGGGTTTCTATTAGCTGTTAGCAAAACTCAATAGAATATCCCGAAGGCCACGGAACAAACCCGTGGCCTTCTTTTTTTTGGAGGTGCTATGACTGATTTTGTTAAAACCAACTGGGCGAAGGCCGAATTCAGCCGAAACTATCTGGAGAAGGCCGACATTTATATCGTGGAACGCAGGCGGATGTTCAGCATTCTGCGTTCCTTCATGAGTCACTTTCTGTCTTCAACAGATAAGCATCTTCTTGACCTTGGATGCGGAGACGGCATACTCACCGAGGAGCTATTGCAGGTTGACGGCTCGCTCTCGGTCACTCTTCTTGACGGTTCGGATGATATGTTGGCAAAGGCCCGGCAAAGGCTCGAAAAATTCGGAGACTTCCGCTATGTCCGGGCAAGCTTTCAGGAGCTGCTTGAAAAAGATGTTCTGACGGAGACGATATGCTTTTGCAGTCTCCTCTATGGCAATCCATCATCTTACGCTCAGTGAGAAGATAAAGCTGTTTAAGAAAATCCACACCCTCCTGGAGGACGGGGGATATTTTGTGAATATCGATGTAGTACTTCCGCCCACTGAAGCGCTTGATCAATGGTATATGAAATTATGGCAGGAATGGATGGACGACAAGAAGTCATCCTTAGGCCTGGAAGATGAGCCTTCTGAAAATATCATCAAAAGGTATAAAGATCTCGGGGAAAACAAACCCGATACCCTTGAGAGCCAGTTGAAGACGCTAAAAGAAATCGGATTCAGCGAGGTCGATTGTTTTTATAAATATGGAATATTTTCGGTTTATGGAGGAAAGCGATGAACCTGCTTGAAATCAGAGGTGAGATTGACGCCCTGGATGCAAGGCGGTTGATGCCTGGTCATTGGTAAGAAAGGCAGGTCAAAACAAGGAGATAAAATGGAAAAAAAGCCGGACAATATGACTATAGAAGAGTTGAAGGCCGAACTTGAACGACTCAAAGACAACCTCTGCGATTTCGAGGACATGCATTCATTTACCTTCCAGAAGACCACGGTCCATATCGGCGCTGAAATGGCCCAGAACATGCAGGCCGAATTCGAGGAAGAATGCAGGAAATATAAGAAACAGATAGAGGAGGTCGAAAAAGAGCTGAAAGCGAGGGGCGCTCTTTGATACACAGGGGATCATATGATGGCCTCCCTGTTTTTATTTTCTTATGCTTGGTGATAATATAAGGTGTTATGTCTCTGCAAAAAAAGATAATCCTCAGTTTTTTTATAAGCGCTTTCATCATCGCCATTCTTGCAGCATTTGAATATGTCAATTTTATCGAGATAAAAAAAGAGATACTGAACCTTGAGATAACAGACACTGTCAGAAGCAAGTCCCTGCAGCTGAGAAGGCATGAAAAAAACTTTTTCCTTAACGGAGACCTGAAGGAACTTGACAGGGCATACAATTACATCAGGGAGCTCAAAGACATCCTCGGGCAGAGCAGCCATTTTGACCGCACAGGCAGACTCCTCGCCCTCAAAAATAAAATCATCGAGTATGAAAAATTGCTCAACGGGATAGAGGCCATATACTGGGATTTTCAGCGGGAGTTTAAAGCGATCAAGCCCTTGCATATGCAGCACGTAAAGTTTTTCCCTCTCATTGAAGCTACATTTCTGGAGCGTCCTGCCATTAATGCTGATGTCCTCGTGAGGGCATTCCTTCTGGACAAAGGGAATCCGGCTGTAAAAAGTCTCCTTCAGATGGAGCAGGAGATAGCAGACCTTAGAAAAAGCGGTGAAGAGATAATCAATATATCAAAGGAACTCGACAGGATCGCACGGCAAAATGCGGAAAATACGATCTCCCTGTCACAGATGGCAATACTCATAATTTTCCCTCTTTTTCTTATTGTCGGCATTGGTACGCTCTTTTATATAAGCAACACAGTGGTGAAGCGTTTAGGTCTGGTCATCGACATTGTCGAAAAAACCGGCAAGGGGCAGTTCTCTCTGGTGTCTGTGCCTGCTGAGAAGTGGGGCAACGACGAGGTCGGCATACTTATCAAGAAATTCAATGACATGGAAGAAGAGCTGGTAGAGAGGGAGGAGGAACTCGACAGGAAGAATAAAGAGCTTCTTATGAGCAAAAAACTTGCGGCTATCGGCACCCTTGCCTCCGGTGTTGCCCATGAGCTTAATAATCCTCTCAATAATATATATCTTTCCGCCCAGGTCCTTCAGAAAGAGGCCAAAGATAATTGTTCTCCCCTGGTGAAAGAGACACTTAATGATATCATAGGTCAGTCTATCAGGGTAAAAGGCATTGTCGGTGACCTCCTGGAGTACGCCAGGGGAAAGGAACCCAGCCTCAGAAGCATTGAACTTAATGAGCTCATCAGAAATGTCCACAAACTCCTGAGAATCACCGTGAATATGGAACAGATCCATTTTGTTTTAAACAGCAATGATGACAACATCTTCATGAAGGCTGACCAGGAACAGATCGAACGGGTTTTTATCAACCTCTTTACCAATGCTGTTGAGGCGATGGCTGGCAAGGGCGATATCATCGTTACCCTGTCAAAGGAACGTGACGCGATAAAAATATGGGTATCAGATACCGGCAAAGGAATGACGCCTGAAGAGATGGAAAAGGTCTTTGAGCCTTTTTTTACCACCAAGGACAAGGGCACCGGGCTTGGACTTGCGATTGTATTTAATATCATAAAAAAGCATAAGGGCGAGATATTGGTGGACAGTCAGAAAGATAAAGGGACCACTTTTTACATGGTATTTCCAGGGGGAGACGATGGCCTTTAAGATACTTATAGCAGAGGATGAAGAAATCACCCTGAAGCACCTTATTTCCACTCTCAAAGGCGAGGGATATGAGGTTGTCGGCGAAAAAGACGGCAGGGCAGCCTATGACAGGATCAACAGCGACCATTTCGATCTCCTTATCACTGATATGAAAATGCCGGTGATGGGCGGCATCGAGCTCATGGAGAAGGTCAAAGAGCTGCATCCTGATATTGAAGTGATGATCATCACCGGATTTGGCAGTGTCGGAGACGCGGTGGACGCCATGAAAAGAGGGGCCTATGACTATATAACAAAACCCTTTGATCTTGATGAGCTGGTCATCAAGGTGAAGAAGATCAGCGAGAAAAAGAAACTGAAAAAGGAAAATACGGCGTTAAAGGCCTTTTTCGGCATGAACAAAAAGGTGTCGATCATCGCCAAAAGTGAGAGCATGAAGGAGATCCTCAGTCTCATCGAAGGCATAAAGGATTCTGAATGCAACATACTCCTGTCAGGCGAGACAGGTGTCGGCAAAAGCCTCCTGGCAAAGATAGTCCACTTCACCAGCAAGAGGCAGGACATGCCGTTTCTTTCGATAAATTGCGCAACGCTCACAGAAGAGCTCCTTGCAAGCGAGTTATTCGGACATGAAAGAGGCGCCTTTACCGGAGCTGTCCGGACCAAGCAGGGACTTGTAGAAATCGCAGACACCGGCACACTCTTTCTTGATGAAATTGCAGAAATGTCCACAAGCCTTCAGGCAAAATTGCTGAAGGTCATTGAAGAAGGAGAATTTTACAGAGTTGGAGGGACAAGGCCGATAAAGGTTGATGTCAGGTTTATCGCAGCAACAAACCAGAGGGTCAGAAATGCAATAGCAGAAGGAAGGTTCAGGGAAGACCTTTATTACCGGCTAAATGTGATGGAGATATTTATCCCTCCACTTAGGGACCGCAAGGATGATATTGAACCACTCTCCGAATATTTTCTGAAAAAACATCTCGTGAGCGCAAAGGGGAAAGTGACCGGGTTTAATAAAGAGTCTCTTGCTATTTTAAAAAGTTACAGCTTCCCGGGAAATGTAAGAGAGCTTGAAAATATTATCGAGAGGGCCGTCATCCTTGAAAAGGGCGATCCTGATAAGCCCTGAGAGCCTGCCCCAGACGCTCAAGATGTTCCAGATAGAGACGATCGAGCCCGAGAGCATCAGGACCCTCGATGAACTCAACAGGGACTACGCGGACAAAGTGCTTGATTATGCGGGGGGAAACCGCTCGAAGGCGGCTGAGCTTCTCGGCATATCAAGGACGAGTCTCTGGAGAATACTGAAGGAAGAGTAGCTCAGGCAAACCCTAACGTTGCATAATTACAAGGAGGAAGTGAAGAAAAATGTCTTGCAATGACGACAGGATGAAATATATGATGCAGCCATGTGCACATCTCACTACAGTGAATTCCTGCACGCGCTTGGCTGGCCATGGCAAAGTGCTTGAAGGTGTCGCTAGACAGTCCTTTTTCTCACTCCTTGTGGCATGTCCTGCAAGTAATTATAGCATAGTGAGAATCCACTAAGTCTTAACATCAAATCATCAGGGGAGAAACAGTGCAATTTAAGATACTTATTGCAGAAGATGAAGATATAACACGAAAGCATCTTATCTACGCCCTGAAAAAAGAGGGTTACGACGTCGTTGGAACGCGCAACGGCCGCGAGGCCCTGGAGCAGATAGAACGCGATTATTTCGATATACTGATAACCGATGTAAAGATGCCGGAGATGAGCGGCATTGAACTCCTCGAAAAAACCAGGGAAAGATATCAGGACATAGAGGTGCTGGTTATCACCGGATTCGGCAGTATCGATGCTGCTGTTGAGGCCATGAAAAAAGGCGCCTTTGAATATATCACAAAACCCTTTAATCTCGATGAACTTGTCCTAAAGGTAAAGCACGTCTATGAGAGGAAAATCCTGAAAAAGGAGAACGTTGCCTTCAAGGCATTCTTTGAAATGCACAAGGGCGTCTCGATCATAGTACGCAGTGAGATAATGCAGCAGATAATGTCAACTGTCGAAAATATGAGGGATGCGGATTGTAATGTACTTCTTACAGGTGAAAATGGTGTCGGCAAAACACTTCTCGCTAAAATCATACATTTTACCAGCAGGAGACAGAACATGCCGTTTCTGTCATTAAACTGCGCTACACTCCCTGATGAACTGCTTGCAAAAGAACTCTTTGGCGTAGAAGGTTGCTCCGAAGATGCGCCAAAGACAAAGCAGGGGCTTGTTGAAATAGCTGACAACGGCACTCTTTTTCTTGATGAGATCACTGAGATGTCTCCGGGTCTCCAGGTAAAACTGCTGAAGGTCATCGAAGACTCTGAGTTCTATAGAGTAAACGGAACGAGGCCTGTGCCTGTTCATGTGAGGTTTGTCGCTGCAGCGCGTCAGGATATTAAGCCACTGACCTCTGACAATACATTCAATAAGGACCTGTATTATCGGTTAAATGTGATGGATATTTTTGTCCCGCCTTTGCGTGAGCACAAGGAAGACGTGGAGCCTCTCTCAGCGTATTTCCTCAAGAAACATCTCCCCGGGTCTCATAAGACCATATCCGGTTTTACAAAAGAGTCTATGGATATTCTCATGGCCTACAGTTTTCCTGGAAATATCAGGGAACTCGAAAATATCATAGAACGGGCGGTGATTTTAGAAAAGGGGACTTTTATTACCCCTGAGAGCCTTCCGAGAAGCATAAGGATGTTCCGGATAGAGACGTTCCAGCCTGAGAGCATAAAAACTATCGATGAGCTTACAAAGGAGTACGCGAAAAAGGTACTTGAACTTGTCAATGGCGACAAGGTCAAAGCAGCCGGGCTTTTGGGGGTCTCTGAACTGAGCATGCACAGGTTACTGAAAGAAGACTAGCAAAGAACAGTGAGCATAGTCAGCGGTCAGCTTTCAGCAAGAAAAGGTCAAATGCTTATGGCGCTATGCCAAACTCGTCTGTGAGCTTCGATACCACTTTTCGCTGACAGCTAATTGCTGATGCTGAACGTAATGAAAATGTTTAGTTGAATGAAAATGAAAAAGAATATTCTGGTATTGCTTTTGATGATTGTTTTTATCATTGGCGCGTGCTCATCAGAGCCGGAAATGGACAAGACAAAATTCAGGAAATTGGACGAGATTGCCCGGGAACTGCAAACTTCACATGCCTTAGGGGCGTCCTATCAGCATTTTGGGGAGTTGTTGCAGAATCTCTCCGCGGAAATAGCAGCTGTAAAAAATAAGGAGCTGTCAAAAAAAGAAATGGATCTGCTGCATGCGTATTCTGTTCTTGCAGGGGTTTATCAGGATGGCTATATTCTTTGGAAGTATAAACTAGAGTTTGCCCCATTTGGCATTGTCCCTGAAGGACGCATCTATGTGAGTCAGGATGTCGATCCAATTGCCTTTAAATACAACCTGCCTACAGAATCACACCTGTATAAACCTACCCAGCAATACTGGAAAAGCATTTCAGAGGATTCAATTCAAATAATCTGGAACAACGCTGATCTTCAATATAAGATCATAAAGGGATTCTCGCAGTAATAGTGCGCAATTAAAACGTAGCGTTCAGGTGTATAGCCTGAAGGTAGAAGACTATTAGCCCATATTATTCATAAATTTTAAGCGATGCAAAATAAAATGAGGCGGGGCATAGTATTTAAGCGGATTTTTTTGCCGATATTCCTACAGTATGTTTCTGATTAATAATGAGGCAAAAGCCTCGGAGCGCAGCGAGAATGAGCGAGAATGCTGTGCGCCGACTCATGAACGGAAGTTTATGAATAATGTGGGTTAGTATACTTTCAAACTTCAGTCTTCAGCGTTAACATGTCACACCGAGGGCATGGTCTGGTCCCGTTGTTTCTTACGCCATCATACTTCGTCCAGCTTTTTTCCATCTAAGGCGTATCGCTCCAACTCTCACTGACTACCACCCACTCGCCTTCCTTCTTTGCCATCTCAATCGTGCCATACTGTTTCTGGTTTCCTAAAACACCGGTTACATAAAGGACTCCCTGGTCTCCGTTTTCGTAGCCTTCAGTTATTTTTGGATCTTTGGGTGTCATCGCTACAGCCAGTTGCAGCATCGCCTTAAGCTCATCGTCTGACGTGTTGTCCAGTTCTCCCGGAGGTGCTGATTTTCTGATCTCAGCGATATCCATAGTCAGGACCTTCCTGTTATGCGCCAGATACGCCTTTCCCAACGCGCCACCGCCGGAGGGAAGCTTAGTACCGGCGTTTTTGTTCGCTACAGGCTCGATCGATGCTGTTAGGGTGATATCATAGCTGTAAGGAATGTCTTTGAAAGACTTCTGCGGAGAAGTCGTGCGGGCCCGGCCCTCGATCTTGCCGGGGTCAAGGGTCTTGACATCAAAGACATGATAGCTCGATCCACCTGATTCCTGCATGCCGAAACCCTTGTGCATCACTTCGTAGTTTATGACCTGTTTCTCAGTGTTGATTATCTGCCGGACGCAATGAAGGCTGCCTGTTTGGATCAGTTTTGAGATCTCAAACTCATCCCGTACCGATTTAGCCGGCACAGTGGCGTCACACATCAGCACTACCACGTCCTGTTTCTTCTTATCGAAAAAACCCGGTTGTGCATATGCGTACACCTGAGTTATCTCTACTGCCTTCCCATCCACCACCAGCTTTCCCTTTGCGAGGTTTTCTGCGTATGCTGAAGGCAACGCGAAAATAGAAAGACTGAGACACACCATAATACATGCTATACTTCTTTTCATACTTTCACCCCTCCTCATTTCTCATTAAGCGAGTTTGAATCCACGGTCATCCCAACGTATTATCGGCTATCAGATAGCCTCTTGTAAAATCGCCCGCATCCATTTATACCGTGTCATTTTCACCCCTGTTCCAAACTGAAACACTCTCGGCATCTTAAATACCAAACTCTCTCCATAGCAGCAATCTAATTTCAGCCATCCCGGACCCTATTCCATAAGGTTTTTCAGCGCCTCAATCCTGTAAAACACTACCCTGCAGGCACCTCTTAGCGTTCAGGGCTGTTCATATCTGAAACATTAAAAAGCCCTTCAAAATAAAATTAATCAATAAAATCAATATGTTGCAAAATGGCACTGTGATTGCTCTTATAGATATAGAAATCTTAAAAACGGAGGCTAAGGTGAAAGGGTACAGAAAGATTCTAATAGCAGTAAACGGTTCAAAAGACGCCCTTACCCAGGGGCTGAAGCTTGCGCAGGATGAAAAATGCTGGGTGACTGTTGTCAAGGTGATTCCGGAAAATGACGGCGATCTCGACCTTACCGGCATCAGGAACATCGGCGACGCCATTAACGGCGGAGCGGCAAAGGAGATCAGCAGGATAAAGGAAAGAGCTGGTAAGGAACGGATGATGGTCAAGACGCGTCTGGAGGAAGGCAAGGTCTGCGAGAAGATCGTTGAAGTTGCTGAAGAAGAAAACTGCGACCTCATTGTCATGGGGAGCGAGCGCAAGAGCTGGTTCAGCAGGATCTTCGGCGAAAAGATCATCGAAAAAGTGATTGATCTGGCCCCCTGCCCTGTCCTGGTTGTCGGGGCCCAGTAAAGAAGAAGTGAAGGAGAAGAAAATGAAGAGAAATCAGCTTTTGTTTGTTACATATCACGACGAGAACTTTGAAGACGGTCTGTCGTACGCGCTGGACCTCGCAAAGACGATGAACGACGGCATCGAGATACTGATGATCTACAAGAGGAAGGTCCTCGAAAAATTCGACGATATGATGACGGCCATCACCTTTGCCGAGGCCGGCGAACATCAGACCGCAAGGGAAATGATCAGCGAGGACTACAAAAAACAAAACGAAGACTATGAAAAGAAGCTCGCGACAATAAAGGAGAAGTGCACCAGCTCAGGCATTGCCGTTGATTTCAGCACAGCAGCCACGGATGCGATCTCAGCGATAAAAAATATTCTGAGGCAGAACGCGAAAATCGACATGGTCCTTCTGAGCCCGAGCGTCACCAATGACGGGAATGTAAACGCAAAGGTCCTTAACAAGCTCGTAAAAACTGCCTCACGGCCGGTTGTCACCATGGCAAAACAGGCCTCTGTTGCCTAAACAATGGACATAAGAAAGGGCATGCTGCACGCCCGGAAATAAATATATTCATAAAACAAGGAGGAATCATCAGATGTATCTTTATCTCCCGGTAGCATTAACAAGTATTAACGTCTTAATCCCTGTGGGGCTGGGCCTGGCGGTCGGCCTGCTCTCAGGACTTTTCGGAGTAGGCGGAGGTTTTCTTATGACACCGCTTCTGATAATGTTGGGTATCCCGGCGACTGTGGCCGCTGCTACAGATTCCAACCAGATTGTCGCTGCATCGACATCAGGCACCTATGCACACTGGAAAATCGGAAATGTTGATTTCAAAATGGGGCTTTATCTCCTCGTCGGCGGGTTTGTCGGGGGTCTTGCAGGAGTCCAGGGCATAAAAGTCCTCAAGGCCATGGGCAACGCAGACTTTGTCATAAAGATAACCTATGTCCTGATGCTCGGCATTGTCGGCACCTATATGTTTATCGAAAGCCTTCAGAGCATGAAGAAAAAGAAGGTCGAAGACGCGAAGCCTGCGAAGGAAAACGCGATGGTGAAATTTCTCAAATCACTTCCGCTCCAGACGCATTTTGAAAAATCAGGGGTCACCCATTCCGTGCTCGTGCCGATTATTTTCGGTGGCTTTGTGGGGATCCTTGCTGCTGTCATGGGTGTAGGCGGAGGTTTTCTCATGGTCCCTGTAATGGTCTATATCCTGCGTATGCCGATGCATGTTGTCGTAGGCACCAGCCTTTTCCAGATACTCTTTAACTGCATAGAGGTGACCTTTTTGCAGGCATATACAAACCACAGCGTGGATTTTATCCTCGCAGTACTCCTTCTGATCGGTTCAACATTAGGCGCCCAGGTCGGTACAGTCTTTGGCAGAAAGCTCAAGGCAGACCAGCTCAAGGTGATCCTTGCAGGCATCGTGCTTCTGGTAACTGTAAAGATGGTCTTTGATATTACCTTAAGCCCGTCGCTGCTGCTCGGACTGGGAGGAGGACACTAAAATGAAAACAGGTGAAAAGTTAAAAGTGAAAAGTGAAAAGTGCAGGCATCAGCCTGTTAATAACACTGTTTATACTCTTAGTGCTTGAGCATATATACAGGCCAGGCATCTGCCGAGCTGACTGCGATAGCGAACCATGATCACATCAGCATAGACTTTTTCTATCACGGCAGCAATGTCAGCGTCAGGGGTGTATCAGACCCTGATGCAGACCTGATCATCAAGATAACCGCACCTGAGGAGCACCAGGCACTCAGACAGAAAGGAAAGGTCGGAGGATTTTTGTGGATGAACGTTGGCACGATTAATTTCGAACATGTACCTTCACTCTATTTCCTTTCCAGTACAAAAAAGGTCGATGATATCCTGAGCAAGGATGAGATGGCAAAGTACGTGGTCGGCTATGAGGCGCTCGAAAGACATGTTGAACTGAAGCCGGTCAAAGATGAAGAAGAAAAGACAAAGTGGTTTAACGAATTCGTGAAATACAAGCAGAATTCGAAGCTCTATTCAGTGGCCTCCAGGTAACATAACCTTTACCAAGGAAAACGGCAAACAGAACTATTATACCCTTTTTGAATGGCCCTATCAGGCTGTGCCCGGTGTGTATACCGTAACGGTTTATGCTGTAAAAGACAACAAGATCGTAGAAAAGGCAGAGTCAAAGGTGCAGGTTGAGCAGGCAGGCGTCGTCAAGAAGCTGGCCGGTATGGCAAAGAACAATGCGTCTGTCTATGGCATCCTGTCCATACTCGCAGCACTCGGCGCCGGGTTCGGGGTCGGACTGGTATTTCGGAAGGGCGGAGGTGCACATTAATCATGTATAACAAAATATTGGTAGCTTACGACGGCTCTGACTACAGCAGGGCCGCGCTTATAGAAGCAGCCAACCGGATAAAGAGGCGCGGTGGCAAGCTCATTATTCTCAACTCGGTCTATTTCGATGAGGAGGAGTTCGGGAACAAACCCGAGCAGCTCGAAAAGCGTATGGAAGCCGGCAAGAAATTAATTTCTCAGGCCAAAGAGATGGTCAGCAAGGAGTTCGGGATCGAGGTAGAGTCTTTTGTTTCTGAAGGCGAGCCCCCGGAAGTGATCGCAGGCACGGCCCGTGAAAAGGGCGTTGACCTGATCGCGATGGGGACCCACGGCAGAAGAGGCATAAAAAGGTTTATCATGGGGAGTGTCACCTCCGGAGTAATCGGTCATGCTTCCTGTGATGTGCTTGTTGTTAAGAAGCCCTGCACGCAATGCACAGGTGAATTTGCCAGCATACTGCTTCCTTTCGATGGCTCGGAGTTCAGCAAGAAAGCGCTTTCTCACGCCTACGCCCTGGCAAAGGATGAGGGGTCTGAAATTACCGCACTCTATGTCATCCCCCGGTATGAAGAGATGATCGGGTTCATGAAGACCGATTCAATCAGGAAAAGCCTGTACAGCGAGGCGGAGCGGATCATGGAGATGGCGAAACAGGGCGTCTCCAGCAACGGCGTCACTCTGGCGACCTCTATTGAAGAAGGAAATGCAGGTGATAAAATCATTGAAACAGCCAACAGGATGAAAAATGACCTGATCGTGATGGGCAGCTACGGCTGGAGGGGAGTCAACAAGGCGATCCTCGGCAGCACTACAGAGAGGGTCATCATGAACTCATCCTGTCCGATACTGGTAGTAAAGTGATGTTTATAAACCCTGCCTGACAACTCTTTTTTTTTCAGGTAGCAAAACAAAAGATTCCGTAAGGGGGAAATAGTCCCCTTAGCGGAACCTTGACTCTCTTATCCCCTTATCATTAAAAGGAGGATAAGAGCCCGCTCTAAACTGAAGGTGGAAGGTTATGCTCACCGGCCACTAAAGGCTTACGGGAAGTTCCTTGCAAAATCTTGATCTGTACCCCGCAACATGCGAGAATAAAACAGTACGAATATCACCGGACAAAAATTATGGAACGAGTCAGATTAAACAGAAAAGACTGCAGAGACTTATAGACCGGGGAGTGCTGGCCGAAGAAGAACTCGACAGGGTCCTCAGGGAGTCTGAGAATTCCGGCGCCTGCCCTGAGGAAGTTCTGATAAAAAATGGCGTGCCGAGACACGAAGTGCTGCTTTCCCTAGCCGGATATTACGGATGTCCTTTTGTTGAGTATGACGAGGGGATTGTCCTGTCAAGACCTCTCATGAAGAGGATAGATATGGAGGAACTCAAGAGTCTCCTCTGGGTCCCCCTTTCGGCCTCTGAAGAGAACGCCGAGGTGGTCGCCTATCTGCCGGGCGATGACAGGGTCATCGAAGAGATAAAGAGCAGGCTGCATGTCAGGAACATCACCTTCCGGGTCGCGCTGCCTCACGACATCATCAGGATCATAGAACATAACCAGGACGTCAATCCGCATTTCCCGCCTGCGGGGGCGAGGACCCCTCTGGCCCTGGTGCGTACCTTCCTCGCAGACAGGCGTTCCCTGATGGCATGCCAGAGGACAGACCTTGCCAAGGCAAGGACAGGTCTGGCCTTCATACGCACAGGTGTCTCATTCATCGCTATCTCGCTGCTGCTCCTGAGAATGGTCGGGCTGGGGTATCTGTCTGTCCTCGAACTTCTTCTTTTTGTATCCGGGTTGGTGATGGCTGTCGACGGTCTGCTTTGGTACCTGCCGGTCAGAAAGGGAGGAAAGAGGAAAGTCTCCTGCACTCCGACCGGGCCCGTGAGGGTACGACTGTATTGACTGTCTCAGACCCGGGAGATAATCCCGTCTTTGTGCGTTCCGGTCCTGTTGAAGGAGCGGAGCTGCTGCGCGCAGGAGTGGTCGTCCCTCTCGCCGGTGATGCGGAGGCGCTTTCTTGCCAGCGACAGGACTGATCTTGCTGAGGAGAGGACCCTTCTGGCCTGCTACAGGACTGAGATGGCGAGGGCCAGGACAGGACTTGCCTTTACCCGGACCGGCTCAACTTTTATCGGTCTGGGCATCGGACTTTTGAGACAGTTATCATCAGGTCCGTGGATAATATTCGATCTGTTCCTTCTTGCTGGTCGGTGCAGCTGATGGCGCTGGAAGGCTTTTTCTGGTACTTCCCCGGCAGGCGCGCAGGCAAGGAAGGCCTGAAGGCTGTCAGGAGGATGACCGCCAGCGAGTGCATCTGGGATTTTGTATGTCCGGCCTCGAGGAAGGGGCCAAGGACAAATGTAGCTTCATCCGATCTCCTGAGAAAGCCGGGGCTGCCGGGGATATGGGCCACGACAGGACTTGCCCTTGAACGTACTGTGCTGGCTGAGAGAAGGAATGTCATGGCCCGTCTGCGTACCATCATGGCCCGCTCCAGGACAGGTATGGCCTTTATCCGCACCGGCATAAGCACCTTCTCTGTCGGGCTGGCCCTGCAGCTTTATTTCGGAGGCGCGAACATCGCCTGGACGCTCTGCAATGTCGTCCTGATGGTCTTTGGTATTCTCATTATCGCCGACGGACTGCTCTGGCACGTCCCCGGAGAGTCGATGAGAAAAGAGCTGCCCTACTGCTTCGGCGACATGGAGATCACTGTCCCTGACTACGGAAGGCCGAATGCGGAATGGGGAAAAGTGGTATTTACACATGATGAAGTCTGAAGAAAAAAATATTTTCTGCGGCCAGGGCGCGCCTGATTTCCGCTCTCCTGCGACAGGACGGTATCTGCCGCTTGTTTCCTCAGGAGTGCTGACTGCGGAGGCGCTCCGGGCCGCCGAAGATACTGCACTGGCCAGGGGCCTTGAGGTCGAAGGCGTCCTGCTGAGAGAATTCAATCTGCCGAAGCAGACGCTTCTTGAGGCCTTGTCCTCTTATTACGGCTGTCCTTATCTTGAGTATGACGAGAGGTTGCCGGTGCCGCCCCGGCTGCTCGCAGGACTGGACGGAGAGAGGCTTTCTCTGAGTCAGTGGTTTCCGGTCGGGAAGTCAGGAGAGACAGTGACCGTTGCGGTGAACGACCCCCATGACCTCGGTGGTCCTTGAGGAAATCAGGAGGTATCTGAAGACAGAAACCTATGAAATCCGCGTAGCGCTCAGCGAGGACATCCAGTGGTTTATTCAGGATTTTCTCCATGCAAAGCCGGGACAGCTTGTCGGCACAGAGAGGACCGGCCTTGCCTTCTGGAGAAACACGATGGCGCAGTGGAGGACGAGGCTGGCCTGCTACAGGAACGATATGGCAATGGGCAGGACCGGTCTTGCGTTTCTGAGGTGGGGCCTTGGTTTTGTCGCGCTCTCCAACGCCCTCATGAGGATGCGGCTGCCGCTGCATGGCACGATATTCCCCTGGCTGATCATGGCTGCCGGCTTTCTGATGGCTTCCTATGGACTGGTCATGTATCTCAAAATACGGAAATCACGGCTCCGGCCGCCGGGGCACCATACCCTTGTTGAGGTGACCAGCGCGACCCTCCAGTTCCTTGAAGACTATCATTTTATCGATGACAGCGGCAGAATGGTCCCGACAAAGCAAACAATGCTCGGCAGGCTTGGTGATTTTCTCGCAGACCACTGCACAATCCTTTACCCTTCACCTGCAAGCAAAGAGCGCACGCAGCTTGCCAGGGAAAGAAACGTGCTTGCGGCCCAGAGGACCGTGGCAGCATGCTACCGTACGATCTACTCCCGCGCACGCACGGGCCTTGCCTTTATCCGCACCGGGGTTTCCTTTGCGAGTCTGGGACTGGGGCTTCTCCAGTATTTCGGCGTCAGCGCCTTGTCGGTCTTCGATGCAATGCTCGTGGTATCGGGGATATTTATGATCATCGACGGCTTCTTATGGTATATGCCGGTCAGGAAGGAACAGGCTGAGGTCCCCAGGTGCAGGGTCTTTCAGGGGGCAGACTCAGGCATGAAGATAGAGCATAAGATCATCCTCTCCAATGTGTTCAACGTGGCCCTGATCCTCCTGATAGGGCTCTTTGCGATCCAGAACATGAATAACGTCCTGACAAAGCTCCGGTTTGTCGAGATCGCCGATGACCTCAATGCGTCATTTCTCGAAATGAGGATATCGGAGAAAAATTATTTCCTCTACGGAGATACCGATACGCTCCTTGAGATCAAAGAAAAGATAAAGAGCGCCGGGCTTGCGATTGAGGATGAGAAAAATGACATTGTCAGGGCTGTTGGGTCGGGGAGTCTCTCGCAGATGAGAGAATATCTTAAGGAATACGCAGAGACGGTGGACATAATCATCCAGTATCCTTCCCGGGACAGCAGGACCGAGACAATGCTCAGGACAGCTGGAAAGACACTGAGAGAATTCTCGCAGACCATGACCAAACTGGAACGGGAGCGCATGAATGATATCATAGCCCGGTCGAAAAAAATCCTGCTCTATTCCTTCTGGGCGATCTTTGCCTCGGCCATCCTCGTCAGCCATTTTATCTCCCAGAAGATACTCGCCTCACTCAGGGCGATAGAGAAGATGACTATGTCCATATCAAAGGGAGACTTCAGAAAGATCGATGAGGACAGGTCAAAGGATGAATTCGGTTCTGTCATCAATGCAATAAACTTTATGTCCGAGGAACTCAGCCACCGGGAGGAGGAGATCATCCAGTCAAAGAAGCTTGCCTCGATCGGCATCCTCACCGCAGGCGTTGCGCATGAGTTGACGAACCCGCTGAACAATATTTCCATGATGGCCCAGAACTTTATAGAATACTATGATTCGCTCAGCGCGGAGGAGAGAATAGGGCTTATGAGCAGGGTCGAGGGTGAGACAGAGAGGATACAGGAGATCGTGAAGAACCTCCTTGATTTTTCGAAGCCAAAAGAAGCGAACCTTCAGGAGGCTGACGTCAATACCGTCATAACAAAGACGATGAATCTCGTGCAGAATATGCTCGATGTCTCAAATATCAACACAAAACTGGGGCTTGCCGAGAACCTTCCGGCGATTTACCTTGACGCACACCAGATACAGCAGGTGCTGGTGAACCTGATCACCAACGCGGTCCAGGCGATGTCCTCGGGCGGCACGCTCTTTATCGGCTCCAGATTAGGCAGAAAAGGCGACAGCATTGAGATAACGGTCAAGGATTCGGGAAGAGGCATATCGCCGGAGTTCCTTCCCCATATCTTCGACCCGTTCTTCAGCACCAAGGGCGATGTCGGGACAGGCCTCGGGCTGTCAGTGAGTTACGGAATTATTAAAAACCACAAGGGAGAAATCCGTGTCGAAAGCAAACCGGGCGTCGGCACGACATTTACGATAGAATTGCCCGTCAACAGGAAATAGGAGAAGAGAATGGACAATTACAGGATTATGATTATCGATGACGAGAAGATCGTAGGGGACATGGCGAAGATGTCGCTGGAGCATGAAGGGTACCATGTAGAGACCTTTTTAAACGGGGAAGCTGCATTGGCCCGCCTGCAATGAGGACAGGTTCGATGTGGTTGTGACTGATCTGAAGATGAAGGGGATCGACGGGATGGAGGTGCTAAAGACTGTCAAGGCGCTCTATCCCGGGACAAAGGTGATCATGATAACCGCCTTTGCCAATCTCGACACCGCAATTGAGGCCCTTCAGGGGAGACGTGCATGATTTTTTCCCGAAGCCGGTGAAGATAAAGGAACTGAAGGCGTCAATACAACGTGCGTTAAAGAAAGAGTAATGAAAGATATAGTACGAAAGCTTAAATCCGCTTTAGGGTTTTCAGGGGGACCTGCGGCTGGACCCCTTCCCTTCGATCTCCTGTTTCAGTATTTCAGGGAAGTCCTCGACAGCAAGAACAGGGCGATGGAGCTTATTGCCGACATGGGTGAGAAGCTGGGAGGGGACTATCTCTTTGATATTATCTATATTCGAAACACATATGCCGACCTGTATGCTGCCATGAAAGACTCACTTTTGCTCTTTGACAACCTGACCCGTAACAGATATTCACAAATCAGCGATGTCTTTACACGCATTGATAAGCAGATAAGAGTAATGGTTGACGGGACCACCATGGACAGAGGTGAGCAGGTAATTTTTCTCCAGGACCTCGCCTGGGATATGGCACGGGCTGTTGGCGGCAAGAACGCCGGCCTCGGGGAACTGAAAAATTACGTAAAGCTCAATGTCCCGGAAGGGTTTGCAATAACAACTCAGGCCTTTGATGATTTCATCACATACAACAAACTCGCCGGGCAGATCCAGGCGCTCGGAGATGACCGTATTTCTGCACAGGCGTTGTCGGATTTGCATGATGCCATTATCCGCGGCAGTATGCCGCCGGAACTCGCAGCTGCTCTTGATAAAGCCCTTGCGAAAATCAGGGAAAAAGACGGTGATGATGTATTTCTGGCTATCAGAAGCAGCGCTGAAGAAGAAGACAGCGAAAATTCCTTTGCCGGACAATTTGAAACAGTGCTGAATGTGCCGCTGGAGCAACAAGGCAGTGCACGAAGCATATAAAAGGGTTGTGGCAAGCCTGTTTTCTCCTAAGAGCGCTCAGCATACCAGAAAATGGCAGGTTATGACATCAGGACTGCCAGGATGGCTGTATGCTGTTTAGTCATGGTGGATGCAGCAGTCAGCGGTGTAGCGTACTCAACAGATCCATCAGCTGGTTTGGCAACTGGTTTGTCAACAGATCCGGCAATGGGCGCTGACAACATGATCATAAATTCAGCCTGGGGTCTGGGCAAATCCATAGTTGAGGGCCAGGTTGACGCTGATCTTTATGTTGTCAGGAAACAATCAACGCCCTTACTGGCAGATAAAAAAATAGGGAACAAGACTTACATGGTTGCAAGAAGAACTGACGGTGGAACAGATTCTGTTAAGGTCCCTGCTGAGATGACTAAAAAGAGCTCACTTACAGATGAGCAGGTCCTTGATATTGCCGGACAGGTGCTCCTCATTGAAAAGTACTTCAGAAAACCGGTTGATGTTGAATGGGCAATTGACAGAAATGGAACAGTATTTATTTTACAGGCAAGACCGCTCAGGGTTATTGCAAAAAATGAAATAAGCCTGACAGGGAGGCCCAAAGGGCCTGCAGGCCTGAAGCCATTGAATGTGCTGCTGAAAAATAAGGGACCAATTGTTCAAAAAGGTTTTGGAGCAGGCAGGGTTTTTGTTTTAAAACGCATGGAGGACCTGGATAATTTCCCTAAAGGGGCCATCCTTGTTGCACGAAATGATTCCTCAGAGTTCATACGGGCCATTCCCTATGCCTCAGCCATTATCACTGATGTCGGCACTCCAACAAGCCACATGTCTTCTCTTTGCAGGGAATTCAGGGTGCCTGCCATTGTCAATGCCGGGGACGCGACAAAAATATCTGAAGCACGGGCAGGAAATAACAGTAGCAATAGAGGATGAAGGGAGTTTTGCAGTATATGAAGGGATAAACAGGGAAATGCTGGAACAGTGCTGATGCAAATTCCGGCAGCATGGACGATGTTTATGAGTTCAGAAAAAAAAGATATATACTCAGATACATTTCTCCGCTTAATCTTATTGATCCGCTGATGGATAATTTCACCCCTGAGGGCTGCAGGACCATGCACGACATCCTCAGGTTCATCCACGAAAAATCAGTGGCAGAGCTTGTTAACCGGGCCCGTTATGGAAACGATATGCTGAAAAAGCATGCAGCAGTAAAATTGAATGTGCCTGTTCCGCTTGGAATCGTAGTAATTGATATCGGAGGCGGCCTGACCATTGACGAAAAATCAGACAGCGCCTCGCTTGATCAGATTGCATCAGTACCGCTTCTGGAGATCCTCAGGGGAATGACATACCCCGGAGTGTGGCAGTCTGAGATAACATCTTTGCGTGTCAGCGACTTCATGTCAAGCATGATGAGACATGCCTGATATAACATCAGACACAAACGACCACGTATTATACAATATTGCTATTGCGTCAAAGGAGTATGTAAACCTCAGCCTCAGGTTGGGGTATCATTTCAACATGATTGACTGCTATTGCAGTGAGAATGCAAAAAACAATCATATTTATTTCCGTTTTGTCGGAGGTGCAACTGACATTGCAAAGCGCTCAAGAAGGGTACAGCTTATAGCAGACATACTGAAGGAATTCGGATTCAATATTAATATCAAAGGCGATCTCATCATCGGCAGGCTTGCCAATATCCAAAAGAGCGATATGGAGAATGTGCTCAACCAGCTGGGGAGACTTATCGGGTATACCAGGCAGCTTGATGCGCTGCTTCACGATGATGCAAAAATAGAAACGTATGTCAGGAATTTTCTGGAAGGAAAATATGGTGGTTAAACCTGCTGACCCCGGCAGGAGCGATCAACTCTCAGCTCTTCGATTTCCCCTACTCTTTACTTTCAAGCTCTTCCAGTTGCTTGCTCAAGTCATTGAACCGGGCATGTTCTTTGGCGCTCAGGGAACCGATGCCGTTTCTCCCGGCCTTGTCCAGGAGATCGTCGATCTCTTTACCGAGTTTTTGCTTTTCCCGATCACGGTCCCATACCACCTTGAGATGCCTCTCACGCTTCTTTTTGAACTGCCATCGGGAAACAGACCTTTGCCAGTCTGACCACTTCATATAGACCAGCCCGAAGAGCATGCCGCCGAGATGGGCAAAATGAGCGATCCTGCTCTGTGTCGCACTTATCGCGGTCAGGAATTCAAGGACGCCGATGCCGATGACAAAATACTTTGCCTTGACCGGGAAGATGCCCCAGATGTAAATAAGCTGTTCGGGAAAGAGTATACCGAAAGCCAGCAAAAGACCATAAATTGCCCCGGAAGCGCCGATTGTCGGGACCAGACTGCCGGGGGTCACCACAGCGTTGAGCAGTCCTGCGCCTATACCGCAGATAAAATAAAATTTAAGGAACCTTCGCGGCCCCCAGGTTGATTCGAGTGTGGAACCGAACATCCAGAGGACCAGCATATTGAAGAAGAGATGAAATACCCCTCCGTGGAGGAACATGTAGGTGACCGGCTGCCAGAGATAGCCCCGCCAGAAAAGTGCGGGTGCCAGGCCGAGGAGGACAGACCACTGCGGGCGGAGCAGCTGCTGGATGAGAAATATGCCGGAATTGATGATGACCAGATATTTGACCACAGGAGTCAGCCTCGGTAAAAACCCCTCATATCTGTCGTAATAACGCATGCATGCCCCTTTCAGGTTTCAGATTTTCCTCTCTTTATTTTACATGAAAACAACAAATAAGCTGATAGCTGATCGTCCTTTTACGCCAATGCTTCCTCCGGCGCATGTTCTGCCGGAATTACGATATGGATCAGGATATCGGGCTTGATCCTGATGGCACCAAAGAGGGCGCTGTAGGGCTTGATACCGAAATCGGGCAGGTGCAGGCTGACATCAGAGACGTACTGTTTCTCGTTTTCTTTCCTGACGACAAAGGATATCTCCCGCGTCTGACCGTGCAGGACGAGTTGGCCTGTAACGAAATAGTCCTCCTCCTGCTTTTTGACCGATGAAGAAAGCAGGAGAATCTCAGGGTAGAGGTCTGTATGCAATACCTCCCTGATGATATTGTTGTTTATGTCATCCTTCTCTCTGAGGCTGAGGATATCGGGTCTCTCTCTGCCGTTTACCATGGCACAATCAACGCGCAATGATCGGGCATCGAAACGGGCGCTGATGAAGTGGTCCGTACCTCCCAGGTCTATATCAAACGAGGTAACATTAATGTGCAGGTCATGCGCCAGACCGGAGAGCATGCCCTCCTTGCAGGTGAATATCTGACATACTGCTGTAGACTGGTCAACTCTTTGCATCAAATATCTCCCGGGAAGAATATGTATTCATTATATCTTATGAAACAAGAAGATGGACAACAAGCAGCCCTTATCGCCTTAACTTTTCAGCTAAGGGCAGAGCCGGCAACATTGCAAAAGTCAGAGCTGCTGTCCCATGATTGCTAAAAAATCAATATCTGCAGCGCATTTCTCTCAGTTCCTGCTGTAAATACTGCCGGGGATGGTGAATCTCAGGAATCTTGAATAAAATGGGATCTTTCCTGCATAGTATAGGGGTAAAATCTTCTTCAATGAGGTGATCATAAAGGGATGGCAGGCAAAGTGTTTGCAGCGTTTCTTTGTTTCCGGATTTCTACTGTTTTTGGCACAGGTGACAGCGGGCCTGATGCCTTCATCATAAGACTTCATGTTTCTCTGAGAGTCATGGAATGAATAAAAAGATTGTAAATCAGCGCCACATCCTCAGGCTCGGTCCGCGTCTTTTCTTTGCGTTGACCACCTTAAATCCCTGGCATTTCCTCTGGATTTCGATCGTCTTGTCCGAAGCACTGACCGCTCTGATGGGCCTTCTCCTGAAAGGTTCGGTCACCTATGACTACCTCGTTACCGGCGGCGTGGTTTCATTGATTGTTGCCGGCATCGTTATTTTTCTTCTCAAAATGATGATGCAGGTCAGATTGGACAATGAAATTCTCCGCACAGAAATTGAAAAACAATGTGAGACAGCAGAAGGCCTTTCAAAGGCGTTGGATTTCCAGTCCCTCCTGCTGGAAACAATCCCTGATCTGCTGTACGTGCTCAATCCTGCAGGCACGATCATCAAATGGAACAGGAAAGCAGAAGAGACCACCGGTTACAGCCACGACGAATTGGAGGGAAAGCACGCATTGATTTTTATTGCGGAAGAGGACAGAGATGCCGCGCAAGCAGGTCTTGAAGAGGCCTACTCAAAGGGGACGGCCGCTCGTGAACTGCATCTGCTTACCAAGGACGGAAAGAAGATCGCCCATTTCTTCAACGGTGCCGCGATACGGGATGCCGGGGGGAAGTTCGTGGGGTTCATAGGTATCGCAAAAGACATTTCGAAACTGAAGAAAATGGAAGAAGAGATCCTCCAGACCCAGAAACTCGAATCATTGGCTACTTTTGCCGGTGACATCGCCCACGAATTCAACTCCCTCCTTACCTCCATTCTCGAAAATATCCACTTTGCCGTGATTCATACCGACCAGAGGAAGATGCTGCGGGAAGCTCTGAAGAAGGCACAAACTGCATCGGTACAGGCAATAGATCTGTCCAAACAATTACTCTCTTTTTCCCGGGGAGGATTCCCCGTAAAGAGACTAGTGGCGCTTGGAGGCATTATCAGGGAATTCAGCACTTTCGCAATACGCGATTCCGCTATTGGATGTGACCTCAATATCTGCGATAACCTCTGGGACGCCGAGGTGGATGAGAGACAGATCGGGCAGGTGATCAATAATATCGTTCTTAATTTCGTCGGGGCAATGCCCGGTGGAGGGACTATCATGATAACCGCGGACAATATCGAGGTCCCCTCAGATGAGTTGTCGCCATTACCCGGGGGCAGGTATATCAGGATCTCTGTTTCCGACTGCGGCGTCGGCATCCCACGGGAGCTCTTCCAGAAGATATGTGATCCCTATTTTACCGGCAAACAGCATGAAAGCGGCCTGGCGCTTGCGATTTCCTACACGATCATCAGAAATCATGACGGCCACATCCGGGTTGAATCCGAGCCGGAAAAGGGGACTCTCTTTCATATCTATCTTCCCGCTGGACGCTAGTGTCATGTCCCTGAGAGTTCCGTATACTTTTTTAAATGGATAGCGAGCGTATTCCCTACAGCTTGCTGCGGGGAGTCTTCAATTCCCGGTTCAATGGGGAAGTGAAAGCAGTGAAAACTCCTGGTTGACAGCTGATAGCCCCTGATATTTGAGAAAGCTGATTCTCTCTCACATAATCAGTTATGGCGGTCCAGGTGGAGGCCGGTGTTCCCTCAGTTCCTTCCGGAAAGACTGCCGGGGATGGTGAATCTTTCCTCTATAATCCTTCGGAATCTCGGCAGATAAATGAGGTCAAAGACAGTTTCCTTGTCGGGGAAAAGTGCGAGCGCGGCTTTTTTTGTCTGTTCCGTCAAATCCAGACATTCCCGGAGGGTGAGGCGGGACTGCATAAGTGTTGCCTCGGTGAGGTCGACTATAAATCTCAGTCGCCGCAATTTTTGTTCTTCTTCCTTTAAGAGGTCTTCTTCCATAAAAAATACATATATATTATAACATGGGGAAAACCACGCTGGCGAGCATGAAACGCAGTCCCGGGCATGAGGTCGTTAGACTGTCTTTGCTTAAGCTGCTTCATCAAATTCCTCCTATATTTTGCGACCCCTGAAACCTGCCGGGCTTTTTGATTTATCAAGCGACAGAATCCGCGCGTTTGCGACGTCCCGCTTAAACGCAATGTCAGGCTGCTCAGTCGGCATGCGCCTGCTGAAACCACAATCGGAAGCGCCTGTCCTTAGGGCTATACACAACACAGTCCCAGTTGTTGTAAACATCGTCTGTTGCAAAACATACGACCTTATTTTTCTGCAATCCAGTCTTCTTCAGGTCGAAGAAAGGCTTATCACCGAGCGCATACGTGAGATCTGAATCTTTACCGAATTCCGACTCGACTCCGCACTTCATTTTACCGGTAAATCCCTTATCTTCGAGAGCGTATTGCCAGCGCATTGGAAACGACCGGCTTAAATCCTTATCTTTCTCAATTTCGTCGTCGATAATATGAACTTCCCACGCCCCCTTATTCCAAATTAATCCAACACGATGCACCTCTCGTTTCCACCATTGTTTTGATTCCACAGGTTTCCAAACGCCGAGGACCAGCTCGGCCTGATTGGCACCGCTGAAATGACCTGAACAAAGCGCAATAAGACGAAGGTCGGGATACACATTTGAGAGGGCCTTTTCCTGGTCAGTTGATAGTTGTTTCACGAGATTACGATGAATACTTTCCACTGAAATAGAAGGACGTTTAGGCCCCGATTCAGCAACTCCCTTCGGAGGTGTTGCGGCGAGCAACGCAATCATGACAATGATAAGTCTGCTTATTCTCTGCATCACTTCCGCTCCTTTTGAATGTTGATCCGTAGCCAGAATTTGTTTACCACTTCACTGCGAAAGCGTTGCCCCTAATGTTCAACGAAAAAATCAGCCGGAGCGTAGCGATCGGCTGGATTGTCTTGTTAGCCCTTTGCCAAGAACCCTTCATGAAACACAACTATGCCTTTTGGAACCTTTTCGGTAAACGGCAAGGCAAAGAAAACTTCTTGAGGAACTCCTTCGTAAACCAGTTCCGGGAAGTTCTGGAAACCTAACCGCTTATAGTAGTTCGGATGACCCACAAGAACGCAACCTTGGCCGCCCAACTTTTTAAGTAAAGACAACCCTTCACTGATAAGGGATTTACCGATTCCTTTTTTTTGATACTCCGGCAATACAGAAACCGGGCCGAGGCCGTACCAGCCTATTGCACCGTCAGATATTGTTACTGGCGAAAAAGCAATATGGCCTACCACCTGTCCATCAATCTCCGCGACCAGCGAAATAGTCAGCGCATTGGCCTCACGTAATGCATTTATTATGAATTGTTCTGTATGATTACTAATTGCAAGATTCTTGAAGGCGGCAATGGTCACTTTCGATATTGCTTCAATATCTGAACTTGTTTCATCCCTTATGATCATTTTAACTCCTTATTCTCACAGGTTATTTATCTTATGGCTAACGTAGCGTTTAGCTGCCGGAGCGCCTGCCGCCCGCCTTCTCCTTCGCATCAGCCTCTTGCGCCGTTTCGCTGGGGCGAAATGCAAGAGTGACGGTCAGCTACAACGCCTTGATGGGCAAGGATCCTCTTTGTTACTGCCGAACTATTTCCGCGCATCGCCACGATCTCAGAGTATTGGTATCTTCAGAACCTGCACACACCTGTCTCCCCGTCGCAGATTGGTCCGACTGCCACTGGCTCCAGGAAATACCCATTTCCAGCCGCCACGCGGCGGATTCGGCCTTCCTCAATTAGTGAAGAAAGAGTCCCCTCTAGTTCCTTCGGCGTCAGGTCGAACACGGTGGTCAGTTCCACTGGCGCGGCACGTCTGTAAGTCCGCAGAAATGCCAGAAGGTCTTCCGCACTCTTTCCTGGCGGCCGCCCCTGAACGATGCCGTCACTGAGGGTGTGGATGACCGCTTGGATTGCTGTAAAGTCTTGATAGCCGCCTAACTTCAGTTCTCTTTTCCCATAGAGGAACACAAAGGTCGGAAAGCCGCTCACCCCATAACGGCGCGTAAGTTCCAGGTCCTTGTTGAAGGCGCTCTCGGCCGAGCCGTCGTTGAGGTGGCCAATAAAGGTCGCCACATCCAGGCCGATTTCGCTGGCCAATTCAATGAGTACCTCGCGACGACCCGTTTCCCGCGCCTCGGCCGCCGAAGCCTCGCGCATGCGTCGCAGGTAACGCGATGCCAGGCCGGGATTCGAAAGTTCCGCGGCCTTGAATGCTATATTCTGTGGATACGTCGAGACAGTCTCAGCAGTGAACAGTCGAAACCCATCAGTCCGCACCGGCATGCCGTGACGCTCCGATGCCTCCAGCCAGTGACGGGCGATCTGAAGATTCGATTGCTCCGGGTCGCCACCAATGTCGTTGGCGCTATCATAGA
Organism: uncultured Nitrospira sp.; assembly: GCA_963813295.1. Classification (GTDB taxonomy): domain Bacteria; phylum Nitrospirota; class Thermodesulfovibrionia; order Thermodesulfovibrionales; family UBA6898; genus JAOUFP01. The sequence goes on along the minus strand of CAWEYN010000011.1, from coordinate 112,620 downwards.
AGGCGCGAATATCCTTCACAAGACCGCCCATAACGTAACGCAATTTCACCTGGTCGCCGTACCAGGTCTCAAGCTTGCGCAACAACGGCTCGCTGCCCCAGCACCAGGTACATACGGGATCGGTGAATGCAAGTACTTCGAGTTGAATGTGGCTTCCCATCTTACCTCCAATTATATCATCCGATCGACCTTGTCATGTGAATCGGCCTATTTTGTGTCTGTTTTCGCCCAACGACAGAACTATGCTGCCCGGCCACTGGCTCTGCTAAAAATCAAGCCACTTCTATACCGGGTCACATGAGTGATTTGTTCGAACTTTTACTGAGCTTCTTCATTCGTAATCTGGCGGTGCTGTCCCAAGGCTGTCATCTGTTCGGCCAATAAAACGAACATTATCCCGAAGCCTGCCTGAATCGGGCTGGACTGAATGACCGCTTCTGCCCCCTCGTAAGTCATGAATGCCCACCATCATTAGTCTGATAAATTCACAGCCTTGTACGGCAGATAATTCAGCAGGTCACTGCGTTTCATACTGCGATTTTTTTCTTCTGTGTATCCTGATCCTACGGCGGCAATGGCGTCTTGACGGTTAAATTCGAGTGCTTCCTTAAGCGTAAGACGAAGGGTTTCAATTAAGTCTTCACGTGTACGTTCCTGACAGTTTACGCCCCGAATTTCTTCAATCCAGCCGATCCACCATTCTCCAGCCTGTTTCATTATTGCAGTAAATTCTGTATTCATATTTTTATCTCCGCTATAACCAAATTATAACGTATCGCCGAAGATTATTTATATATATTCGCCACAACGACCATCATCAGCCGACCCCGCCACAGACGGAGGAATGAAAACCACAAGCGGCTAATCCCGGCCTTTATTCCCGGGTCGGTATGAGTGAATTGTTAGACATTCTTTTTTAATTCTTGTGTTAATATTTTCCTAAATCCAAAGATATCGCCCTATCAACGTGAGCTTCCTTATGTCCAGAATCGTCTGTGAAATTGACATCTGTATATTTAATCGTAATTATTTGTTCATCGTTCCAGTCAATTGAATCAACATTCCCAACCCCATTCACTACGAATAGAGGAGCCTTATGCCTAATTAAGTATTGATGAGAGAGGTCATACAATTCGAAATTCTGTTTACCGACCCAATCGATCGTAAAAAAAGCAAGATATCGGCCCGACGGAGACACTTCAATTGGTGAACCACCTATTTCAAAAAGAGTCTTGCCTTCGAGATTGAAAACATTTGCGTCGCTACAACCTGACCCACACCCATAAACGTGGACAAGATGATTATCCCTGTTCCATTTCACATCGCCCCCGAACCCCAGTTTTAGATCTTTCTGGAGTACAAGGTTCTTTAGCTCATAAATTGATAACAGTCGAGGAGAGGATACCATATGCCATACAAAAGCATACTTTCCATTTGGAGAAATTTTGTAGTCATAAATATGATTGGGCTTATTATAACTCGTGAGGTTTGTCCATTGTCCGTCCTTGAAATAAAAGACGTCTTTCATTTTTCTTTCTTCAATTACTTTTAATTTCTGATCGGGCGGCACGGACAGATTATTGTCGGAACAGTAACTATAGTTCGGAGAGAATAAAAACATGCAACACTGCGCTATCTTCCGGCTTGAGGTGATCCCCTTTGAATAGGCATAGAGTATTATTTTTAAAAGGATCGCCGGATCGTAGGCCGGTGCCCCCATATCATCGTTTTGGTACCGCAGGTCAAAGATCGAAAGGTCTATCTCGTTATCTATTAAATAATGAAGGGTGTGTTCGAATGTCCCAGGTATGATTTGTTTGTCAAAATGGATTGGTATCATAATTTCCCCTGACTGTAGTCGTATCCCTTATATCTCGCCACTCTCTCCTCCTCGCTAACCCGTCTTTTTGCTCTTCGAAGAAAATGAATGGCGTTATTATAACGTTTTTAGACTTTTTCTACAGCTTCAACGGTGGCATTAACCAGCGGGGCAACCAACTATGCAAAACCAAACCAGCTTTCTATCCGCGTCTGGGTTGAAGGCATTGTTATGCATTTCACTTAGTTCATTCTTTATGCTTTGTTGCATAAAAGAATCTTATTTCTCCTTTCTCAATTCTCAATAATGGGCGTTCACGCTGTTTTTCTACAACTTCTTGGTATTCCGCTTTAGAGAGTGGCTTGTAGTTCTGTATATTTGCAGTGAGTGTATTGTCTGATGTTCTTGTAATAGGGAATGGCGCTTCGACCCATGACCATGAGCCTCTCGGTCCCTGAGCTCTAAACTTGAACGTCTTTATAGGCCCCTTCCAGTTTCCCCCGGTATGAAGCACATAGTTATAAAAATAAATATCAATTGGCTTTTTACCAAATTTCTTAGCTGCACTGGGAAATTCTTTGCTGAACACTGAACACGAATATTCCTCTTCGTTCGGTTTACGTGGTTCACAGGTCCAAAACCCAGCCCCTTGAGTGTAAGTGTGTTTTACTTTAGTAACTGTATTTGGAGCGAACTTCGCTTCCCAGAGGTATGTTGCTTGGGCGGTCCACTGAGGCACTAAGCAGGTCTCAAGTTCTTTTTCTTTGTACACTAAGCCCTCACTAATGAGCAGATTCTGATTTTCTTTATTAAGAGTGTGATTTAAACATGTGGTAGTGATCCTTGTTAATTCTTTGTCCTGATAATCTTCCTCCCGGAGGGATGGACTTCCAATTTGTATTCCGAGTTTTTGAAGTAGCAGCGCCTTATCAATGTTATTGACGAGTGCCCTCCATTGGACCTTAACATTCTCAACTTTTTTATTGTTTACATAGACAAGAAATTGCCATGTTTCAGGGTCACCCATATCAGCACTTATCTTATTTGTAATGTCTATCTCTGGTAATGGAAATGCCATACGCACGAGACTTCCTTCGGTGCGTGATTGTAAAACTTATAATCAACTTCCACAGAGCGTTCAGATAGGAAAAGGCTTTCACTTTCGATTGATATATTATCGTTTTTTATGAATTCAATTCCCGTGAGAGGGATCGGATGTGCTATCGTTTGCTGTTGAAGCTTTATTGAAAATAAAGATGAAGATAAGGCCAAGAAAGGCGTATAGATAAGAGTTATAGGATTTCATTAATTTTCTTTCCCATTTGTTATCTGTTTCGCATAACGACATGCATGAGGGGCGCGGTGTAAGGTAAGTGCCAAAACGAAAAGCGGTTATTACCGCGTCCCTCTCAATGCCTTTGTTGTGCAGATTTATTTTTAAATGGCGAAGCTTCAAAAACTAACTACATTCCTACAGCAAACATTGCTTCGAGATCATGACGAGAAAATGCTTTAAATGCAAGCGCAGTTTCTGACTTTAAAATAGAATCGATGCTCACCATTTTCTTAGTAACAAGATTTGCAAGATCATCATTTGATGGGACACGAGCGATTGCAATAAGATCATAATTTCCACTAACTGAATAAACTTCAGATATCCCATCCAGTGCGGCCAGTTGCTCAGCGACTTCGTTGATTTTTGATCTTTCTGCATTTATGAGAATTATTGAGGTAACCATGTTTTCTCCCTGTATCTATTTATTTTTGATCGAGATGTCATTGCCGTAACTATTTTTATAATACTAATTTATCAAAATAATGTTAATAATATTGAGATATTCATTCCCGGCACAACGAGGGCTTTCAGCCGCCGGAGCAACCACGGAAGTTGAAAACCAAACCAGTGGTGGGGTCATGGTGGGGTCAGGCTTTTGTAATTTGATATTGCTCTGTCTCCTATCAAGGCTGCCCTCCTGACCCTTCGCCCTTGTTCTGATAATTTGATCGGCGCATTACCTTGTCAGCCGCAAAGCTCAAGGTGCTCACATCACGCTTCATTCGTCTGCCCAACTCAGTCAGTGACAAGCCTGATGTTTCACGTACCAGATATGCAATCAGCGCTCTGGCCTCCGCCCGAACCCGCTGCCTGCCCGGTGCTGACATTTCTTCTTCTGTCAAACCATACTCCTTGCCTACCCTCTCAATTATTTCATCCAGGCTTTCTGCTTTCTCTTCGTGCTGCTCTGATTTCTCATATACTCCCTCAACAAAGCTGTCGTCTCCAAGTATCCGCCCCCCGCTTGTCCCTTCGTGAAACTCCTGTCTGTGCCCCTCTTTTCTCCCGTACTGCACAAACTCACCATACCGTGCCCTTGCGCTCTTCAATCTCCGCCCAAATTGCGACAACACCCAATCAGTTGTTAACCAAGGCAGGGTTTCCTGCCCAATATATGCCCTGTGTCCGCTCCAGAAATATTTTTCAGGGTCCTTTACAAGCTTCGCCCTTACTGGGTTCAGATGTATATATCGCACCAGTTCCGCCAGGTATGCATCCGCATCGACCACTATCGCCTTGTATCGGCCCTGGAATAAATGTCCCACCTTCTTTTGCCGGCTGTTGACCCATTGTGTATATCGAAAACAAAGGTGCTGCATTATCCGGGACAAAGGTTTCTCTCCAACCTGTATCGCCAGATGCACATGGTTTTTCATTAAACAAAACGCGTGTATCCGATGCCCGAACTTCTCGACTCCCTCCTGTAAAAAAAGATAAAACCTGCTCCTGTCCTCGTCATCGGCAAAAATATCCTGCCCGCCGTTGCCGCGCACCATCACGTGATACAAGGCGCCTGCGTAATGTAATCTAGGTTTACGTGCCATACTGTCAAAAGCTTACCAGAAAACTAATTCAATATCAAGATACCAAAGCCTGACCCCGCCATTGAACATCAAATTGAGTTGCATCGTTAAGACTATATTCCCCAGTGTTCTTATTTTATTGTCTTTCGAAGCTAACGACACCCATGAGCAGCCGGGGCACAAAGAAGGCTGAAAACAAACCAGCTTTATCCCCGGTCTGGCTCGATGGGCTTGTTAGCTCTTGTCTTTTCTTTATTGAAGCGCTTGCCCTTGCAGTATAGATCATCGTGATATTTCACAACTGCATTTTGAAAAGACCGTACTGGATCGTTCTTTCTTGAGAAAGGTCAATATAGTACCACCAGAAATCGCTCGTCATTTAACATCTTGTTCATTTTGTTACTGCCTAAGCAAAGCATTTTCGTCATCAAACGATGATTGCATGTTCTGGGGCCTGATTTTCAGAAACAAAGCTTAATGTCGCCTCAAGCGACATTTTGGCCAACCGAACACAATCACTTGCCGCTTTCGGGCGTACTATACTCCTAGGTACACTTACAGTTCCATTCTCGCGGACATCAACATACATTGCTTTTTCACGCCCGCGTTGCAGATGCCAAGATAGTTTTAAGCCGTTAATTCTGACTTTGCTGCCGTTATTGCTTTTTAAGTAGTCGCACGCAAAATAAAGAAGACATGATCTTCAATGAGTGAGTCTTCAAATTTGCTTTTAATCGCCGCTTGAATATTGGGGCTTTCTATATTTCTGCCTCTTGCTGAAAAAGTCCAAAAAGCCTTTCCCTGTTTCTTCTAAGGAGGCACACCCGATAAAGTACGCTCGCGCATAATGTTTTTGACCGAGCAAGAAAGTGCTTCGACAAGAAGCTCAGATGAATTCAAAAAGGAGCATTCTTGATAATCTTTGAGTAGGTCGATGGCCGCTATAGTTTCGTTCTATCTTCATAAATTCCTGATGAGCTAACGACCGTGCCTCACCCGCGCGGTGTACGAGGAACGTTACCGAAACCAAAAAGCGGTTTTTACCGCGTCGCCGTGGAGCAGATTGTTCTGCCCTCCTTTATCTTTTGCCTTTGTGTTTATGATGTTTCTCTTCCTGTATGTCCAGGTGTGGGTCAGATTCTGGTGGTGGGCTACTCCCCCACATAGCACGTGAACGTTGCTTCGAGGCGGTCACGATCAGCAAGTATAGTCGCTTGTGTTTTCGCGGCGGAAGACCATCGGACATAAAACATAAACCATGCTATGCCACCGCCGACCAAAGCTATCTTCGATTTATAGCCGCAAGAATAGAACACCCCCAAGTTAGATCGTGCCGATTATCTAAAGCAAGTAAAATATTTTTGATTCATGTCTTTTTTTGAAATGATCTTTCTATTCTTTGTTTTCATTACGATGCCATTATATTTGTCATTGCATGCTTATGCAGAACGGTTGCCTTAATCCCTAGCGTCGGCCTAACAAAGCAGAGCAAAAACAAAACAGCGTTTATTTCGCGTCTGGTTGAAGGCTGTGTTAGCTTTAAATCATAGTTTCTTAAATAAGACTTTATCTAATTCCCACATGCCCCTGCACAATATCCTCGTGCCGCAATAACTGCAAATACGTAACTAAAACCAATAAACATGCTGAGGAGAAATTTTAGGTTTTTTAATGTCTGTGTAGTTATCAACGAAATTACGACCTTCCATAATAAGCCAGTTAATTAGTAATGCCGTGATCAGTAACACCTGCATACAAAAATGTGGGCGCCGCTGGACGCTACCTGTTTTTCATTGGATTCCTCGCAAACGCGCCCATAAAAGAACGATGATGACGCAAGCGAAATCTATAGCCCGCTTCCGCTCTAGGTAGCAAACTACGATTCGTCAGCCTTTCAATACTTCATCTTTAAGACTTCGAAGCCACGAGCTTTGAGCCAATTCACCCGCGATTTTACATGTGCAGAGTATGGCGTAACGTAGATAACTTCAGCCGTATCGCTAGATCTAGCAAATTTACTTTTTTCTTTGATAAGCTCGTCATAACTCTTTGTTATCCTAAGCTTTCGCCAGCCTTACACCAGTTTCGCGAGTACAGCATCGATGACTAATGAGCGGCCAGTTACGCGTCTGGTTGAAGCTCATTGATTCTGCAGTCTCATTGATACCTTCAACCTTTGCCTGGAAATATATTTCCCGCGCCACCAGCGAATCCAGTGCCATTGAAGTTCTGGATAGCACGGATTTTAATTGCTCCAATGTCTTTGTACCATCCAGAATGTTACTACAAGCTAGCAACGACGCCTTGTTTGTTCTCCGTCTATGTCCGACTACTGGTGACTCTGCATATGATTGTTAGTTCCCGATCCGTCAATTCAATCTTACGCTGATGACCAGTCCTTGTAATGTCTCTATCTTTCGTATGATTCAGCTGTCAACCTCCCCGAAGATTTAGTCAAGATTCAATTCCTTGACTGTGTGATACAGTATCCAATTCGCTTCGTGATCTCAATTGCCGACGTCCTCTCTCCCAGTGCAGACGATTTAAAGTATAGGTGCCTGTCCAGCTGGAACATCCGAACCCTTGAGTAGCATTGCAGCGAAGACTGTCGCTCTGTATTTTCTGTCTTAAATTTATTGCCGAACGAAAAACATAACCCGACGGGCAGCACTGTGGTGGGACTTAACAAATCAAACAGCGGCTAATGCCCGGTCGGTGTTGATGTTATTGTTGTGTGTTCTTTATTCAAGTCGCTGTTGTCGATTCTGTTTCTGGTTCTTTCGACAGATAAACAAATGATAAACCAAGACCAATAGGCAAAAAACAAATTAGTGCAACTCTTATAGCTACCTCCAGGATGTAGAAACATCATCAAACGAAATGTCTTTTGATACAAAGATCATTGCAAGTGTAATGATGCCGCCTGCTATAAGCCAGTATCCGCCGAATCTCCTTTTAAATTAAAGCCAAAAATGTTGCCGGTAGCGTAGACAGTGGTCCGGCGATTAAAGCAATCCACAATGTTAGGGTTTGTTATTTCTGAATACGAAAATAGCTCTACAGCCCAATATCAAGTGAATACAGCCAACAATAAAAGCCATAGCGTATACCGCGAGTAATATTTTTATGTTCTGATTGATTTAGTCATTTAATAATTGCACACAACATGTAATAGACCGGAACTATGATATTGCAATATCACCGGAACTATGATATTAATATCACAGTTCTGGAGGGTGGGTCAATGAAAAAATCTTTGCAAATCGATGACTTCTGGAAGAAGTATCTTGACGCAGTCCTGAAACGTTCCGTTGCCAAGGACAAGGCCGAATGGTACCTGAAATGGGCTCAAAAGTTTGCTGTCTCTGCCCCCGGCCCCTTAAGAAGCAGAAGCGCCGATCAAATAAAGGCGTTCCTTGAAGGTCTTGCCGCTCAGCCAAACGTGCAGGAATGGCAGACAGCACAGGCATGTCGGAGGCCTTGAAAATCCTGTATAAGGATGTCCTGAATTGTGAGTGGGCGCTGACATGGCCTCCTTCAGACACTCCTGCCGGGGATGAATCCGGTGGAGCGCAGGGAACAGGTGAGCCTGTATCCGGTTCTCAAAGCGTCCCGCCCTCTTTCCGCGATGAAGCGCCGCCTAGAGAGATTGATATTTTGCACAGCGAGATATTGCAACGCCTGCGCACCGAGCTGCGCGTCCGGCATTATTCTATCCGGACCGAGCGATCTTATGTGCAATGGGTCCGCCGCTTTATCGCCTTCCATGGTCTTAAGTCCCCGAAAGAACTCTCTCCTGAAGCGGTCAGGCAATACCTCGAATACCTCGCGGAGGTGAGGGAAATCGCCGCCAATACACAGAACCAGGCACTCAACGCGCTTGTATTTCTCTATGGTCAGGTCCTTAAAGAACCCTTAGGTCCTCTCGGCGATTTTGCAAAGGCCAAACGACCCCAGAGTCTTCCAGTAGTACCTCACGATCGAAGAGGTTGACCGGCTCCTCGCTCAGTTGACCGGCGTCAAGGCGCTCATGGCGGCCACCTTTACGGCAGCGGCCTGAGACTCATGGAGTGCCTTCGGTTGCGGGTGAAGGACGTTGATTTTGCCCAGCAGCAGATTGTCGTCAGGGACGGCAAAGGACAAAAAGACCGCGTGACGGTCCTTCCCAAAAGATATGTGCAGCAGTTCAAAGAACATCTTGAAGTTGTCATGGCGCAGCACGAGAAGGACTTGGCGCAAGGCCTTGGAGAAGTCTATCTTTGGCCTTCCCTCACAAGAAAGTATCCGAAGGCAGCCAAAGAATGGGGCTGGCAGTATGTGTTTCCCTCTGAAAGGTTTTCGGCCGACCCCCGCTCCAGGAAAATAAGGCGTCATCATCTGCATGAAAGCTCCTGCAAGACGCGGTGAAAGAAGCTTCGAGAAAGGCGGGGCTGCACAAACCAGGTGAGCTGTCATGTGCTCCGTCACTCCTTCGCCACCCATCTCCTTGAAAGTGGATACGACATCCGTACAGTACAGGAACTGCTTGGACATAGTGATGTGAGAACTACAATGATTTATACCCACGTTCTTCACAGACCCGGCATTTCTGTAAAAAGCCCTGCGGATAAATAGCATTAATGTTCACCTGCGTTTTCAGGCAGGCTACCGCCGGTTGCTGTCAAGCTTGTCGCTGGACAGCATGATTTCGTGACATGATTGATTGCAGTGGACATTAAAATAAAACCTGAGTGATTGTTGTGCTTCTGTCCCCTGGATAAGTATATTGCAATGTCCCGGGAATGTAAACCCCGCTAGCCCACATAATTCATAAGCCATGGTAAGAATAAGGCGGAATATAGTACTCTCGCTTTCGCCTCGGCGAATCCGCCGGGGAGGACATCCTCGCCCCGGCATCTAAACAGTTACGGAACAAGGACAACTCCTGATATTTCAGTAATTTCCTGATATCTAAGGAACAGGTATCTTCCAAATTATCATACCAGCATCATAGTCTCTTATAAATTCGCTATAAAATCAGCGGGATACAAACTATTGTCCATCAGGACCGGTCCGGGCATGAATTCTGCTCTATTAAATTATGCAGTCTTATTAAAACGTAATCCTACATCTAAAGCACAGGAGTGTGATTGCCATGGCATTAAGAATGATTGTCCGTCTTAGAAAGATTCAAAGATGTCAGTTTTAGATAGTATATATGAAGACATTATAGATACAATACGTGAACCTCTTTTAGCGCTGGATTCAGACCTGAAGGTCCTCTCAGCCAACCGTAGTTTCTATAATTCATTCAAGGTAACTCCGGAGGAAACTGTAGGCAATCTTATCTATGACCTTGGAAACCGGCAATGGGACATTCCAAAGCTTCGGATGTTGCTTGAAGACATCATTCCCAAAGCAAACAAGTTCGAAAACTACGAAGTTGAACATATATTTCCAGGCCTGGGACACAAAATAATGCTGCTCAATGCCCGTCGTATTATTCACGAGTCTCAGATGATCCTCCTGGCAATAGAAGACATTACTGAGCGCAGGCGGCTTGAAAGTGGATTAATAGACTCGGAAGAACGCTTCCGGCGACTATTTGAAACTGCAAAAGACGGCTTGCTGCTAATCGATAAAGAAACCGGCAATATAGTTAACGCTAATAAGGCCATTGCCAATATATTGGGCCATTCCAGCGAGGAACTTATTGGCAGGAAGCTCAGCGATGTCGGTTTGTTAAAGGACATAAAGGATTTTAAAAAAACCATCCTGGAACTGGAACTGTTCGGTTTAATAGATATCGTAGATACGCAGGTAGAAACCAAACAAGGCCTGCTGTATTAACGCCGATATATATCTGGTTGACAGGGCAAGATTTGTCCAGTGCAACGTGCGTGATATCACTGAGCGCAAGCAGTCGGAGGAGTTTATAAAGAACATCCTTGAAACTGTTGATGAAGGTTTTATTGTTATAGACCGTCAATACAGGATCATATCCGCCAACAAGGCCTATCTTAACATGGTGAATATGCCGCTGGAAGATGTTACAGGAAAACACTGTTATGAAGTTTCTCACCGTATACCGACCCCATGTTATGAGGCAAACGAAGACTGTGCAGTCAGACGTACTTTCGCCACCGGCGTACCTCATAAAGCCAGTCATGTCCACCATGACAGTGAAGGGGATGCTGTGTATGTTGAGACAAAGGCCTATCCGGTAAAAGACCAGTCGGGCGATATAATTTCAGTCATCGAGACTATTATTAATATTACCGAGAACAAGAGACTTGAAAACCAGCTCCACCAGGCACAAAAAATGGAGACTATCGGACAGCTTGCGGGAGGGATTACTCATGATTTTAACAATATTCTCACTGCAATAATAGTCAATTGCAATCTTTTGCAGATGGACCTGAAGGATGACACGGAATTGAAAATGTACGTGGACGAAATACTTGCCTGCAGCGGACAAAGCAGCCGATCTGACAAAGAGCCTTCTTTTATTCAGCAGGAAGCAGGAGGGCAGTCCCAAGCTCATAAATTTGAATGAGCTGATTGAAAGGATTCAAAAAATCTGGATGAGATTAATCGGCGAGGACATTGACTTTAAAACTATTTTAACAGGCAGCGATTTGATTGTAATGGCAGACAGCGGACAGATAGAACAGGTGCTTATGAATTTTATAAGCAACGCAAGGGACGCAATGCCGGACGGAGGACTGTTGAGCATTTCAACGGAGCTTATAGAAGTTGACAGTGAATTTATCAGGGCGCATGGTTATGGCGAGCCTGGAATGTACGCCCTTGGCACTGTTTCAGATACAGGCACAGGCATGGATGAAAAGACAAAAGAGAAGATATTCGAGCCATTTTTTACAACTAAAGAGGCTGGAAAGGGCACAGGACTGGGACTTTCCATAGTATACGGCATAATCAGGCAGCACAACGGCTATATCAACGTTTATAGCGAGCCGGACAAGGGGACAACATTCAGGATATACCTGCCGCTTGTCAAGGCTGCTGCTGAGGTCAATAAGCCGGTTGAACTTGCTGAACCAGCCGGAGGCACTGAAACAGTCCTCTTGGCCGAGGACAACGCAGAGGTCAGAAAGATAACAAGGTCTGTTCTTGAGGCTTTCGGGTATACTGTTTTTGAGGCTGTAGATGGTGAGGATGCTGTTAATCGCTTTATGAAGAATAAAGATAGCATTGAACTCCTTATTTTCGATGTAATAATGCCTCTGAAAAGCGGGAAGGATGCTTATGAGGAGATACTCAGGGTAAGGCCTGATATTAATGTCCTTTTTTTAAGTGGCTACACAATAGATATTGTCAGCAATAAGGGAATTTTCGCAGAGGGGTTAAACTTTATCTCAAAACCTGTCTCCTCGAATAACCTGTTGAGTAAGATACGAGAGATTTTAGACAAATAAAAATTGTTTCGATGATATTGGCTTCGGCGGAAGTTTTCAGCCTGAACAATAACCCTTTACCTGTAATCCTCCCTTATCGGATACCATGCATCAACAGCCCTGGCAGGCGCTTTAAGCACTTTTGCTCCATGCTCCTGGTTGGAAAGAACAACTACGCCGTCTCCTTTTTTCAAAATCCTGGTTTCCCCTTCGACAGTGAATTCCATCTCGCCTTCCACCACGTAGGTTATCTGCTCGTGAGGATGCTTATGCATGGGGATTACCGCATTCGGCTGAAACTCGAAAAAAGTCATCATGGCCTTTTCGCCTGATACAGCTCTGAGCGTAATCCCTTCGACTATACTTTTTGCCTGCAAATCCGCTTCTCTGAAAAAACTCATTTTCCTTCCCTCTTTTCTTTGCCGATATTATCTTCTCCGAGTTCGCAAGGCGGTTATAACTCCACAAACTCTTTTGGCGCTAAATTGCTCTTCATTGTCCGGACCGCTGCTACGCCCTCTTTTATCCGGTAAACAGCCAAAGGCCCATATCCTGCCTTGTCCACCCGGCCTCTGCTGAAGATTTTCTCAGGCAGAGAGCTTCATCCGGTGATCAGCCCTGTCTGACAGTGTGTTTCTGCCTGTTGAATACCTTGAGCAGTTCAAACCAGAGTATGCTGATCATACCTGCGGAAAAACAGATCACAAGATCATAGAAATGCAGCTTAGAAAAATGGAAGAGCTGCTGCAGGAAGGGAACATACAGTATAAGACCGAGAAACACGAGGGTGCCGCCTGATATCCACCATAAGGCAGGATTCGGAGAGAGAAGAGTGGACAGGATGGTGCGGGACCATGAGCGGTTGGCGAATATGAGACCGAGGTTTGCTATGATCAGGGTGGTGATCGTGAGGGTCCTTGCGTCTGCTTCTCCCTGGCCGCGGTAGAGTGCGATTGCAAAGACAGAGACGACTATAAACAGGACGCTTAAGCCCTGCATTATGCTCAGGCCGATTGACTTGAGCCCAAAGAGCGGCTCCTTCGGGTCTCTGGGTCTGCGCTGCATGATGTCTTTTTCCTCGTTTTCAGCCTCGAAGATGATTGAACACGCAGGGTCGATGATCAGCTCCAGAAATACGATATGCACAGGCAGGAGTATGAGCGGCCAGCCGAATACTACAGGCAGCAGCGAAAGTCCGATGATAGGCACATGTATGGCAAAGATATAGGCCATAGCTTTTTTCAGGTTGTCAAATATCCTCCTGCCTATCCTTACTGCTCCGACGATCGAGGAGAAGTCATCATCAAGGAGCACGAGCGACGCGGCCTCTCGGGCCACGTCTGTGCCGCGTTCTCCCATCGCTATGCCTATGTGTGCTGATTTGAGCGCGGGCGCGTCGTTCACTCCGTCTCCTGTCATGGCGACTATTTCTCCTGTTGCCTTAAGGGCATTGACAATCCTGAGCTTCTGTTCAGGCACAACCCGCGCAAATATATTTACGCTCTCTATGCGTTTCTGCAGTTTCGCATCATCCATTCTGTCAAGTTCAGGCCCTGTGATGACCTCGCTGACCGAAGCAAGGCCGATCTGCTCAGCGATGTTCTGGGCTGTGCCCGGATAGTCTCCGGTGATCATGATCACCCGCATTCCGGCTGTGTAACACTCTTTTATGGCATCTGAAACAGTGGGGCGCACAGGATCAGCGAGCCCGATCAGTCCCAGGAATTTGAAGGTGAAGTCATGATGTCCCTCCGGAAGACCGGCAGGCTTAAAGCCTGCCCTGGCAACACCTAATACCCTCAGACCTTCTTCTGCCATAGCATTGATATGGGGGTAGAGTTTTTTCTTTTCAGAATCATCAAGATGACAGAGGTCGAAGATCGCCTCCGGCGCGCCCTTGCTTGCGATGACATAATCAGCACCGTCAGGAGATTTCCAGACATGAGATAGTGCCAGCAGGTCCTGGGAGAGGGGGTATTCGTGCACCAGGGTCCAGTCATCATGCAGGTGTTCGGTGTTTAAGAGGGAATAGATGCCGAGCTGCCTGAGCGCCTTTTCCATGGGGTCGAAGGGGTCTATCTTGCTTGCCAGGATGCCGAACTCCACTATCTCATGGCAGTCCTCCGGCAAGGCCCCTTTGCTCCTGAGGTTGATATCGCAGAAACCGCCTCCTGCAAAGATCTTTTTGACTGTCATGCTGTTCATGGTCAGTGTGCCTGTCTTGTCAACGCAAAGTACAGTGCAGGCCCCGAGTGTCTCAACAGCCGGCACGCGGCGTGTCAGCACATGTTTTTTAGATATCCTCCATGCCCCGAGGGCCAGGAAGATGGTGAGAACAACAGGGAATTCCTCAGGCAGTGTTGCCATGGCAAGTGTGATGCCGGCAAGAAAACCCTCAAGCCAGTTGCCCCTCGTTACCCCGTAGAGTATCACGACCAAAGTGCAGAGCAGCATGCCCGCCATAGCGAGTCTGTTGACCAGCTTCCTTGTCTCTTTTTGAAGCAGGGTCTCTTCAGTCTCCAGGGTCTGCAGGGACTTGCCTATCCTGCCGAGTTCTGTATCCATGCCAATGGCCTTTACCTTTGCGATGCCCTGGCCCTGGACAATCAGGGTGCCTGAATATATACATGGAAGATTTTCCCCGCCGGGACGTGCCATTTCAATGTCGTCAAGACCGGCAGACTTCCGCACAGGGAGTGATTCACCTGTCAGCAGGGACTCGTCGACAGAGATATTGATGCTGGACAGGAGTACTCGAATCAGCAGGCACCCGGTCGCCTTCTGCAAGGACCAGGATATCGCCGCGAACAACTTCACGTCCTGCTATGCGTCTCTTTTCCCTGTCGCGTATCACCAAAGCGCGCGGGCTGGAGAGGTCACGGAGCGCCTCCAGGGCGCGCTCTGTCTTGCGTTCCTGGTAGAGGGTGATCCCCATGACAACGAAGACAAAGCCCAGGAGCATCATCGCCTCCCGGACATCTCCGAGGATGAGATAGATTATGCCGCAGGCAACGAGGAGCAGGAACATCGGCTCCCGTACAACGTCGATTGCGATTGAAAAGATGCTTCGCTGCTTTGAAGATTGCAGCTCGTTATAGCCATCATTTTTCAGCCTCTCAGCTGCTTCGGCTTCAGAGAGGCCCGGCAGGTCATCTATATTGAAAGCGTCTTTCATTGTTTTGCTCCGTTATACGTTTGGCAGATATCAGATGGAAGATTATACCAAATCACTGTATCTTTATCGCTAAAAAAGTACTTTCAAATGTTCACTAACCCTTCGGTGATAAGGGGGGAAGAATCGTAACCCAAGTTATGGTTCTACAGTCCACAGGGTTAGGTCCTGTCCTATGTCTCCTGACATATTTATTGCGTAGTACTTAAATGAGTAGCGGTCAATATTCCCAGTGGTTCTCCTGCCGGCTGTAGGATATACTCTAATATCTCTTGAAATTGAGCGAGGGTAGTTGTTGAATAACTTTTGCGGGACCTGCAAGTTTGGCTATGATACAAAACCAGGAGGGCAAAAGCCTTCTCCGGGCACTGTCTGGTGCGGCAAGCGTGCCATACAGATGGCCAGGAACAGGGAGATGCCCTGTTTTGTTGCCCTTAAGCAGGTCATCAGACACTGTGTAGACTGCAAAAAGGCGAAGATCACAACCCCTTCCGGCAGTGCGCTCCAGTTGGGCAATGTCTGGTGTGAAAAGAAGAAGACCGAGATCCACAAGATGCGCAGCATGGACTGTTTCGAATAGGTCTTACCCCTCACTCTAAAGGCAGATACGCTTCAAAATATTTATCAGTACAAAATTTGGCTGATGCTCAAAATCCTTAACCCTTTTTTGTCGCAGACGCAGGATAAGATTTATTCTTCCCTTCTGCCAGATTATAATGGTAGAATTTGCAAATATAGGGTTTGCTCCTGACCTAAAAGGAAAACAAAATTGCAGCATAAGAATCTTCATCCTGAAGGAGGGTAAAATGCAAAGTTCAGCCTACCAGCATAATGAAAACAGAAGACAGTATCAAAGGGAACCATATGTCGGGACAGTATCGTATTGTCTGAGCGGCAACGAGGTTCCTCAACGGAAAGCTTTTGACCGCAACGGGAGTGTTATCGATATAAGCGAAACAGGACTCTGTATTCAGACCGCAAATCCACTGTCAAAGGACAACGTTGTCTACTTCGATGATGCGATCAAATATTCTGCCGGCATTGTCAGATGGTGTGAGGTGCTCGATGAATTTTACAGGGCGGGGATCGAATTACGGACTGACGCGGCTAATGCAGATCACGCAAAGGGGGAAGTCGCTGAGAAGTCCTTGCTGGATCGAGAAAGGGCAGAAGAGTATACAGGCATTCTTGATGCGGCGACAGAAAAATACGTGAGGGAAATGGCAGACATAGAAGATAAATGCATTGGTCACCATGAAAATCCCGAAGCAATTCAGATATTGATCGGAGAGGCTATAGAGGAAATAATTCAGGCATGTGAGGATTTCGAAAACAAAGTCATGGATAGTGAAGTTATTAGTAAAGAGAGAATCAGATTCCGTCAAAAAACAGATGCGGTATTTTCTAAAAGCTATTGCATGAACCGGGCACAGGACCTGGCCTCAGGGATCACAGGGTGATTATAAGACCCTCGAGATTATTTATAAGAATACTCCGCTTTCAGACGGAATCGGATACTATCTGGACCGGATCATGCTGAATGCTCCTCTTGCTGAGGCTGTTCGGAGACAGGATAAAGAGGCTCGAGTTAATGTTGAAAGATGAACTGGTGAAGAGGCATGAACCATCCATCCTTAATATAGCCTGCGGCGCCTGCAGGGAGCTTGTGGGAATAGTCCCTGAAATAATCGATTCGGCTGCTAAGGTGATCTGCGTAGACAGTGACAACGATGCCCTTAATTACGCCCAGGGACGCCTTGCCGATGCAGGATTGCGTGAAAATATAGAGTTTTACAAATACAACGCCCTCAGGCTGTTTGATTATGAAATGAGCGTAGAGCAATTCGGGAAGCAGGATATCATCTACAGCGTCGGTCTTTTTGATTATCTGCCCTCTGATTTTCTGGTAAAGATGTTCCGCACGCTATATAAGATGCTTAACCCCGGCGGCAGATTTATTCCTGCCTTTAAGGATTCCCAAAGATACAGGTCGCAGTATTACCACTGGCTTGTTGACTGGGACGGTTTTCTTCAGAGAAAAGAGGGGGATTTTAAAAAGATATTGGCTGATGCCGGCATACCATCGACTTCGATAGCGGAAGTTCGTGACAAGACAGGGATAATAGTCTTTTATCTGGTTACGAAATGAGCTTCCCGATTGCTGAAGGAGGTATGATATTTCTCTGGACATGAAAACAGGACCATTGACAGACAAAGTGGCTATTGTCACCGGCGGGACAAGAGGAATCGGACGTTCGATCGTCCTTGCGCTCTGCAGGGAAGGCGCGCATTGCGCATTCACTTATGCTACCAACACATCCCTTGCAGACTCCCTTGTAAAAGAGATTCAGGACCTCGGACGGAGAGCGCTGCCCCTGCAACTGGATGTGCGTGATTTTGACGGCGCAAAGGGCCTTGTCGAGAAGGTGAAGGAAGATTTCGGAAGGCTTGATATCCTTGTAAATAATGCGGGTATAACAAGAGACAAATCCCTGATGATGATGAGCAGGGAGGATTGGGCTTCCGTAATCGATACCGATCTTGACAGGAGTTTTTAATACCACACGTGCCTGTATAGTCACCTTCCTGAAACAGAAGAGCGGGCATGTGGTGAACATCTCATCCGTAAGCGGGATTCATCCCCTTCCGGGACAGGTCAATTATGCTGCTGCAAAGGCAGGCGTCATAGGTTTTACCCGGTCGCTGGCAAAAGAAGTCGCGCCCTATAATGTAAGGGTAAATGCGGTTGCGCCAGGTTTTATAGAGACTGACATGACTGCCGAGTTTCAGGAAAAATACAGAAAACGGCTCAACGACCTGATACCGCTCGGACGATTCGGTACCCCTGAGGAGGTTGCACGGGTCGTTCTCTTTCTCGTGGGAGAAGAATCAGCATATATAACCGGAGAAGTCATACAGATCGACGGTGGTCTGGGAATATAGGAGTCATGCAGGACAACGCGATGAGGAAAGCATGAATCAGCCCAGGAGGATTGTCGTAACAGGCATAGGAGTCCTTTCACCGATCGGCATAGGAAGAGATAATTTCACCGAGGCCCTTTTGCAGGGGAAGACCGGATTCAGGGAGATTAGCCTTTTTGATACAAATCAGTTTCAGGTACGAATTGCAGGGGAGATCGCTGATTTTGACCCTGTCGCGATTCTCGGCAAGAAGGGATTGCGTTCTTTGGACCGCAGCACGCTGCTTTTGAGCTCAGCGGCAAGACTAGCCCTTGATGACAGCATGTTTGAGGTCACTGATGGGAACACGCATTGGACGGGCGTCTCTGTAGGAACGACGTTTGGAAGTCTCCACAGCATCTTTCAGTTTGACCGCGTTGGTCTCCTTGAGGGCCCGAAGGCAGTGAACCCATCACACTTTCCCAATACAGTGATCAACTCTCCTGCCAGTCAGGTATCTATACGGTTCAAGATAAAGGGGTTTAATACAACCATCTCTACCGGTTTTTGTGCAGGTCTCGATGCTGTGTCATATGCTGCTGACTTTATAAAATTCGGCAGGGCCGAGGCAGTTCTTGCCGGTGGTGTTGAGGAACTCTGCGAAGAAACATTCCTCGGTTTTCATTCGCTTGGCTGCTTGTCCGGCATTGACGGCTCAGAGCCTGTCTGTCGTCCGTTTGATGCGTCAAGAAACGGCACCATCCTCTCCGAAGGAGCGGCTGTCCTCGTTCTTGAAGAAGAAGGACATGCCCTTGAGAGAGGAGCGAAGATCATTGCAGTCATCAGAGGTTGCGGAAGCGCCTTTGACCCTGCGGCAGACAGAAGCTTCAGCCATGCGGGAAAGGGGCTGGCAGATGCCATCAGGCTCGCCTTAAAAGATGCTTCCCTTCATCCTGAGGACATAGACTATATATCCGCCTCTTCCAATGCAACAAAAGGTCTTGACAGCATGGAGACAAGGGCAATAAAAGAAGTATTCGGAAGGCATGCGTTCACACTATCCCTGTCAGTTCTGTAAAATCCATGATAGGAGAATCTTTTTCAGCTTCCGGAGCTCTTTCGCTGTCTGCAGCAGCGATTGCAATCAGCAGGGGGTTTGTTCCGCCGACGGTGAATTACAGGGAGCAAGACCCTGAGTGCGACCTCGATTATGTCATCAATAAAGCAAGAAAGAAACAGATAGAGACAGCGCTTGTTATATCTGCTGACCCTTATGGCAACAACACTGCCATCGTGATCGGAAGATATACTTGAAATGCAAAGGAGATACTGATGCAGCTTGATTTTGAAGAGATAAAGAAACTCATTCCCCAGCGGTTTCCTTTTATCATGATCGATAAGGTTGTGGAACTTGAGCCGGGAAAGCAGGCTGTGGCGATAAAGAACGTTTCCGGCAACGATATATTGTTCCTCGGACATTTTCCTGATAAGGCCATTATGCCCGGAGCCGCTATCATAGAGGCTATGGCGCAGACCGCTATAGTGCTTTTTGCAGCCGGGAAAGAAGGGGAAAGCAGCGGGAAAAAACCGACCTATTATTTTGGTTCGGTCAAGGCGCGTTTCCTCCATCCTGTTGTCCCCGGCGACCAGATAAAGATCAAGATGGTCAATGTCAAGACCCTGCCCGACAGGAGCTTATGTGACCGGAGAGGCCTTTGTTGATGATAAAAAAATTTCAGAGGCAGAGCTGGTATTCAGCGTAAAAAAAGATGAATAGACGTGTAGTTGTTACAGGCCTTGGTGTTATCTCCTCCATCGGTATCGGATGGGAGGAATTCTGGGATGGTCTTCTAAAAGGTAAATCCGGAATAAGTCCCGTATCATCGTTCGATACTACGAATCATTTCACTCATAATGCCGGTGAGATTAAGAATTTCAGACCCGAAGAATTCATTTCCAAGGGCAGGATCAGTATGCTCAGCAGGGCATCACATCTCGGCCTTGCAGCAGCAGGGCTTGCAATCAAGGATGCCGGTTTATCTCAGGATGATATGTCTTCAATGAACATTGGCGTCTGCATCGGAACAACTATGGGGTCTGTGCAGACTTCCGAGATAATTAATGAGCTTATGGTGCTACACGGGCAAATAGACTTCAGCAAGGAACTCCTTTGTCAGGTACCGACTCATTCCACACCATCTGCTGTGGCTAAAGAGTTCAAGCTGTCCGGTCCCCATATGATGTTCTCCACTGCCTGTTCAGCAGGCAACTATGCCATAGGCTATGGATTTGACCTCATCAGGCTTGGAAGGGCAGACAGCGTGATTGCAGGCGGCTCCGAACCATTATCGAAGGTGGCCTTTACCGGGTTCAATCAGTTCTCCGCTGTCGCTCCTGAGAAATGTCAGCCCTTTGACAAAAACAGAAAGGGCATGATGGTGGCAGAGGGGGCAGGCATACTCATTCTTGAGTCTCTTGAAAGGGCCTTGGAACGAAATGCCACGATCTATGCGGAGGTTTTAGGGTACGGCCTCAGCTGCGATGCAGGGCATATGACTCAACCATCAGTTGAAGGGGTGTCCCGGTGCATGGTCAAGGCGATGCGTGACGCAGGCATCCATGAAAATGACGTGGATTACATAAGCGCCCATGGCACAGGAACGCTTGCCAATGATAAAACCGAATGCGCCGCCATTAGGGAAGTCTTTGGGGGCCGTTACAGGGAGATACCCGTAAGCTCAATTAAGTCCATGCTCGGGCATACCATGGGTGCGGCCTCAGCCCTTGAGGCGATTGTATGCAGCCTTGCGGTCAAGGAAAATATCATTCCTCCTACGATCAATTATGAAACACCTGATCCGGAATGTGACATCGATTGTGTGCCAAATCAGGCAAGACGATGTACCGTCACACATTGCCTTGAATAACTCATATGCCTTTGGAGGCAATAATGCCTCCCTGGTTTTGAAGAAATTTGTTTATTAAGGAGAAACTAAGAGAACAATGAGCAACGATATAGAAAAGGAAATCAAAGCGATATTATCTGATGTCTCAGGCTATGATGTGGAAGAGATAACTCCTGAGAAAAACTTTTTTACCGATCTTGAAATAGATTCTATCAAAGCTATTGAAATTACGGTCGCTATCGAGAAGAAATTTAAGATATCCGTGAGGGACGAAGATGTTCCAAACATCACAACAGTAAAACAGGCAGTGGAACTGGTAAATGAGCTGTTAGCGCAAAAAAAATAAGTATGGTGAAACACAACGACAACGGTTACGATGTCGTAATAATAGGCGCTGGCATGAGCGGTCTTGTCTGCGGTTGTTATCTTGCAAAGGCAGGGATGAAGGTGCTCATTGCCGAACAGCATCATAAACCTGGGGGCTATTGCACATCTTTTAAAAGGAAAAACTCTATTTTTGATGCTGCTGCCCATTCTTTCGGCAGTTACAGAGAGAATGGTATCGTGAGAAAAATATTCAGCGACCTTGAAATCGACAAAAGGGTAAGAATCACCCGGTATAACCCATCAGATATTATACGAACACCTGATCATGAAGTTGTTTTTGGGAGTGATATCGATGAGACAATTAAAAGTTTTCAAATGTCCTTCCCCGATGAGAGTAACAGCTTCGAAGAATTCTTCCGCTTCATAATGAATGCTGATGCTAAATACTTTGCCCGCATGAGAAGATGGACATTTAAAGACCTGTTAGACAAACATTTTCACAATGAGAAAGTAAAGGCTATTCTGTCCTTCCCAGTGTTCGGGAATGGGGGGTTGCCCCCGTCGCTCATGTCTGCGTATGTAGGAACAACAATCTTCAAGGAGTTTCTCCTTGACGGTGGATATTATCCAGAAGGCGGTATGCAGGCACTGCCTGATGCATTTGCAGAGCGATTCAAAGAACTTGGCGGCGAGTTACGATTATCGAGTCTCGTAAAACAGATCAGCGGTAACGAGATAACAGGGTTCAAGGTGTGGTTTTAGAAAAGCACGGTTTTATACCATCAAAGTATGTTGTTTCAAACTGCGATGCCAGACAGACTTTTTTCAAACTTTTGAGGAAGGAGTTTCGGTAAGGGAAGATGTTCTCAATGCGATTGATCGTATGGATCCCTCACTTTCTATTTTTGTTTTATACTTGGGATAGACGAGTATTTCGGTACCTTGCCTAAGCCGGGAGCTAACGTTTGGTTTATGTCACACTACAATCTGGAAAAGACATATGATGCCCTCAGAGAGGGTACTTTTGATAACATCGGGGTAAATTTAATACGGGTGATACCGAACAGCAAAAATGTTCTTGCCTTAATCCTCGCACCATTTAAGAACAAACAATACTGGGACGCCAATAAGAATTACCTGGTAGAATCCTTTATCAATGAATTCTCAAAACATCTGATCCCGGCTTATCAAAGCATGTCATATATAAAGAAGCGGCGACTCCCCACACATTGTACAGATACACCTTGAACTCCAGGGGTGCAGCTTATGGTTGGGCACCATCTCCTTCGCAATTGGCAATCACCGACTTGAAGGCAGCCTCATTTATCCATGACCTATACCTGACAGGACATTGGACAACGCTCGGTATGGGAATCCCTGGAGTTGTCCATCTGGGGTTTAACACTGCTCAGCTGATTATAAAAAAGGCAAATCGCAAGAACAAGCATAATCGTGAATCAGTGACAGTTTAGAGCCATTATGGACAAAGCAGAGATACATAGAACAAGAGATACGCGAAAATATTTCAGACAATCAGGTTCACTGCTTTTATTTTTTGGCGCTGTTGTTATCTTTTCTTTGAGTTGTATTGGATTATTACGAAATACCGGAGTATTTTCCCCAATTTCTTGCCGTCAGGATAGTAGTTGTAGCTGATTTTTATTGCGTTATACTTCTTAAATCAAAAAAAGGGCAGATAAACGTTACCAGTTCTATCTCACAGTGATTGCTGCAGTGATATCAGCATCCATGGTGGAGCTGATGATTCTTTTCCACCGGAGGTCACCAATCTCCTATTACGCCGGTATGATTATTACTTTCATGTTTGTTCTCGGGTTCCTCCCCCTTAGTATTGCGATAGCGATGTTGTTGGCTGTCATTATATTTGTCATCTATCTCTTCCCGATCTTATTATTCGACACCATTACAAACCGTCGTGTTTTTATTAGCAATATCGCCTTCCTGACCGCCACAGTTGTGATCGGACTTTTCTGGAGACACATCAGCTCAGTCGCTCCTTCTGAGCTAAACTTTCCCTCGAATACGACCTTTCTCAGGAAAAAGAAGCAGTTGCAAGAATATTCCACCCAACTCGAAGCAGATAGTCGATGAAAGGACCAAGGACCTGCAGATATCCGAGCAGAGATACCGGGAGCTTTTCGACAGCGCAAACGACGGCATTGTTGTTTTTGATGAAAACAACGTTGTGATTGATGTGAACAGGCAGTTTTGCACGATGTATGGTTTAGACAAAAGTTCGCTGATTGGTGCGGATCTGAAGTTTCTGGAAGAGGAAGAGTATCAGGATGAGAGAAATGAAAGAATGAAGCGGATACTACGCGGCGAGGCCCTTGTCTTTGAGACATGGCACTGCAAAAAAAATGGGGATAAACTTAGCGTTGAAATCAGCTCGAAGGCTATAGAGATTAGAGGGAAATTATATGTACAGGCATTCCATAGGGACATCACGGAAAAAAAGAGACTATTAAAGCAGCTGTTCCAGGCACAGAAGATGGAGTCAATAGGCATCCTTGCCGGGGGGATAGCGCACGACTTTAATAATTATCTGAACGCTATCCTCGGCTATGCAGAATTGCTGAGTCTGAACGATGAGCTCGATGCCACTTCAAGGCGCGGTGTCCAAACAATCGAAAGTTCAGCCCGGAAGGCGGGACAGATAGTCTCAAAACTTCTAAGCTTCGCCCGAAAGGGGAAAATTATGACACAACCTCTGAATTTTAACGACATTCTGATAGATGCAGTTGAGCTTCTCGAAAGGGTTATGGCAAAGAAGGAGGTAAAGCTGAAGGTCGAGACGGTTAATAATATTCCGATTATTAAAGGCGACAGCACCCAGTTGGAACAGGTAATTATGAATCTTGTAATGAATGCAGCTGACGCTATGCCGGAAGGCGGCACCGTAAAGCTCTCGACTTCCCTGGAAAACATTGTGAAAAATCATACTCTGATTCATCCTTTGCTGAGTCCCGGAAAATATGTTTGTTTGAGAGTATCTGATACAGGCACAGGCATACCTCACGAAATACTTGAAAAGATATTTGATCCATTTTTCACGACCAAAGGGCCTGAAAAGGGAACGGGATTGGGGCTCTCCATAATTTATGGGA
Source organism: uncultured Nitrospira sp. (assembly GCA_963813295.1). Lineage (GTDB taxonomy): Bacteria > Nitrospirota > Thermodesulfovibrionia > Thermodesulfovibrionales > UBA6898 > JAOUFP01. The sequence continues at coordinate 88,111 of CAWEYN010000011.1, read as the reverse complement.
TTGTCAGAGAGCATAACGGCGTCATTATCGTAAAAAGCCTTTTGGGCAAGGGAACGACGTTTGAAATCTATTTGCCCGCTATCGATTCATTTTTTTAGTAGAAATTATTTGAGTGGCCCTCAGCAATTGCACTCCTCATGCGGTCTTCCGTAAAAAAAGAATCCTTGTCCTTTTTTGCCTCGATTCTGGCGGTCGTAAATATGATGCTTGACCTGTTTGCCGAACTTTTGACAGGTGCAACCATTTTATGCTCAGGAGCGCAAGAGGGCTTTCCTTAACTCCTCAGCAAAAAAGAGCAGGAACGCAAAGGGCAGAAGGGCAAACCATATCTGCAATGAAATAGGAGAGGTGGAGAATATCCTGTTGCCCCAGGGGTGATAGACGATGAATAACTGCAACAGAAGCTCAAAGCCTATGCCGATGAAGATCAGCCGGTTCGAAAAGAGACCTGATACTGAAGGCCGACTCCCTAAATGACCTGCAGGCAAAGACATTTGCCACCTGAGCTATCACGATACCTGTGAGGCAGGCCGTCGTGGCCTGCATATAGAGGATGTTGTTTGAAGGGAGCATATTGCCCCATTGCCATCCGCCCTGCCTCAGGACATGGAAAAATCCAAAAAGGCCTGCTGCTGCTTCGATGGAGCCAAGGGACAGAAACACAAGCGCCAGCAGCTTCACATTAAGAAGTCTCTCCTGCGGACTCCGTGGAGGCAGCGTCATAAGCTCTTTTGTCGGTTTTTCAGCTCCCAAGGCAAGTCCTGGAAGCAGGTCTGTCCCAAGGTCTATAGCCAGCACCTGCATGATTGTCAGAGGCAGGGGCACATTAAAGATCATATAGGTTATGTAGGGTACAAGCTCTGCAACATTTGATGTGAAAAAGTAGACTATAAATTTTCTGATGTTTCCGAATACTGCCCTGCCTTCTTCAACAGCGTTGATGATCGAGGCAAAGTTGTCGTCAAGGAGGATCATGTCAGAGGCCTCTTTTGCAACGTCTGTCCCGGAGATGCCCATGGATATGCCGATATCAGCCTTTTTGAGTGCAGGCGCGTCATTGACTCCGTCGCCGGTTACTGCAACCCGCTCCCCTTCCTCCTGCAGGACCGAGACGACCCGCATCTTGTTCTTTGGCGCCATGCGCGCAAAGATGATCTCCTTTGCGGAGAGCTTTTCCCTGAGTTCTCTGTCGCTCATCTTCACGAAGTCAGCCCCCTCGATAACAACAGGCTCTTCCTTAACAAGTCCTATCTCCCGTGCAATCGCAACTGCTGTCCTGCTTCCGTCACCCGGTGATCATGATCACCCTGATGCCTGCACTCATGGCATTTACGGATGGCCTCAGGCACTTCAGGCCGCGGCGGGTCTTCAAGCCCTATAAGGCCGAGGAAGACAAGGTCTTCCTCAAGAGATTGGGGATTGGGGATTGGGGATTGGAGAATATCTTTTATATTCTTCTCTTGTCCTTCGCCCTTTGCGCTATGCTCTTTGCTTTCTTTATACGCAAACGCCAGGACCCTTAATCCCTTATCCATGAGCTGATGATAGGCGTCCGTTGCTTTTTTGCGAAAGGTCTCATCCATCTGTTGCTCGATGCCGTTCATCAGGAAATAGCTGCACAATGGCAGTATGCTCTCCATTGCGCCTTTGGTGAAGACATATTCTTTATTCTTGCAACTTCTGATTCAGGGTTGTCATCCTCTTCCGGTCGGAATCAAAGGGGATCTCTGAGATGCGTTCTGCGCTGATCTCACTCATGCTTTCCCTTGCCAGTTTCAGAAGGGCTGTCTCGGTCGGATCGCCTTTGTATTCATTATCAGCAAACCGCGCATTGTTGCACAGCAGCGCTGCCTGCATAAGCATATCACCGGCCTGTGGCCTGTGACTCGTTTGCATCAATGACCTGATCGTATGTCCATATTTTTGATGCGGTCATTCTGTTTTGAGTGAGCGTGCCTGTCTTGTCAGTGCAGATGACGGTCACACAACCCAGTGTCTCTACAGAGGAAAGGTTCTTGATCAGGGCCTTTCGTTTCACCATTCTCTGGCTTGCCATTGCCAGGGCAAGGGTGACTGTCGGCAGCATGCCTTCAGGAACAAGCGCCACAATCACTCCTATTGCAAATATGAAGTTCTCCCAGAAGACCTTTCCTATTATGAAATGTCCTATCACAAAGAAGCTTATGCCCAATTGTTGTTGCAATAAAGGCTATGATCCTGGTTGTTGTGGCAATCTCCTTCTGGAGCGGGCTCAGGCCTGATTCTACTGCACTGGTAAGGTGGGCGATCCTGCCGAACTCAGTCCCCATGCCTGTTGCAAAGACAAGGGCCTTTCCTGAGCCGCTCGTGACGGTCGTTCCTGCAAAGACAATATTGGGGCTTTCCAGAAGCTCGCCCTGCGAAGGCATATGGTCCCTGAGACTGGCCTCTGACTCACCTGTAAGAGATGCATTGTTGACCTTCAGCGTGGAGCTTTCTATCAGCCGGCTGTCAGCAGGTATCATGTCGCCTTCAGCAAGCAGGATGATGTCACCCGGCACTACCTCGCGTGAACGGACCTTTTTTTCTTTTCCTTCCCTGATAAGCTGCACATAAAAGGGCAGGAGTTTTTTCAGGGCCTCAAGGGCCTTCTCAGCACGGTATTCCTGGATAAAGGCGAATATTGCATTGATCACGATGACGCCGATGATCGCGAAGCCCAGCGTTGCCATTCCTTCACCGGGGTGGAGATAGTCAGAGAGGAAAGCAAGGCCTGATCCAATCCAGAGGAGCACTGCAAGAAAATGAGTGAACTGTCCCAGAAACCGCATCATGAGATGCGTCCTGGCTGCCTCCCTGATCTCGTTGAAGCCGTTTTCTGTAAGTCTTTTGGCAGCCTCTGTTTCTGAAAGGCCGTCCTCTGAGCTTACGAGCTGTCTGAGGGCGTCCTCTTTTGAAAGGCTGTTAATTTTCATGCCGCGGTTTCAGAATGATGAGGTCGCAGGGAGTCTCCCTCAGGACTTCCTCAACAGGATTGCCCTTGAGCAGGGATGCAAGGAGACTCCGTTCGCTTGCGCCCATGATGATGAGGTCATGCCGTTTTGCAAAGGCCTCGATCGTAATGTTCCGTGCGGTCCTTCCCGGCAAAAGCCTTCCTTCGTGCTCGATATCATGCTGTTTTAAGTACCCCATGAAATGCGAGATGTCGTGTGATATCCGCTCTTGCCATTCAGGGGGGGTGAGGTGGATTTCACCGTGGAAGAACTTTGCTATGGGCTTTGGCGTGTGGAAGACAAAGACCTTTGATGTAAATGCTCTTGCCATATGTGTCACAAAAGCGGCCCGTTCCGTGACATGATCGATCCTTGCCTTGACCGGCACAAGTATTCTCTTGGGATGCACCCTTCCTGAATGCACAACGCGCACGAGCGCAACCGAACAGGGCAGCTTCAGCGATAGTTTTCGCGCTATGGTGCCGGTGTAAAACCTCTTTTCAATATCCTCTCTTCTTGTTGAGGCAAAGACAAGCCCGATATTTTCATGACGCACGATCTTCCCGATCTCAGCAACAGGCCCACCCATTTTCGCGATCCTCTCTGCCTGTATATTCAGGTTCAGCGCCTCGCTAAAAAGCCGGTTTACCGCATCCTCGGCAGTACGGAGGTCATGCGGGGACATGCCTTTTTCAGCAATAAAGCATATATAGAGTTTTGCGTCGCAGGCCCTTGCCAGGTGCAATGCGTAGCGTGCTGTGACCTCTGAGTTAAGGTGTTCGTTGACTGCTGCAAGGATTTTTTTGTACATGGCTAAGTCCAGAATAGCACTAAAAAGGGGGTAGTGCAATCAGCAGGGATGGTCCGGGACAACTCAGGATCAGATAGCCTGAAGGTGGAAGGCTTTTAGGTGATTACACAAGCACTTCGGGTATTTGAGATGGCTGTGAGACTTCGGCAACTGATTGACATACTTTAGCCTTCAGACGCTTAAAGCGCCTACTGTTGGCTTCAGCCTAAACACCTAAGCAGTTACCAGCCGCTCCTTCAGTCTGGTGTATCTCAACTGCTGTTTGTTGTTTCTTATCGCTATCCCGAGGGCTTTTTTTGTGCCGATGATTACGACCAGTTTCTTTCCCCTTGTGATCGCTGTATAGAGAAGGTTCCTCTGCAGGAGCAGATAATGCTGTGTCAGAAGCGGCATCACGACAACAGGGTATTCACTGCCCTGTGATTTGTGGACAGAGACCGCGTAGGCAAGGACTATTTCGTCGAGGTCTGCAAAATCATAAGATACTGGTTTGCCGTCAAAGTTGACTGTCACCTCCTGTGCCTCCCTGTCAATTGAAACGATCCTGCCGATATCGCCGTTGTACACGTCCTTGTCATAGTTGTTCCTGATCTGCATCACCTTGTCGCCTGTCCTGAATATCCGTCCGCCCCTCTGGAGCTCATCCTGCGAAGAATTCAGTTCTTTCTGGAGCGCTGTATTGAGGCTTGAGGCGCCGACTATGCCCCTGTGCATAGGCGTGAGCACCTGTATGTCCTCCAGCGGGTGGAAGCCGAACCTCTCGGGTATCCTGTTTCTGCACATATGGATGATCATCTCAGAGACCTTCTCAGGCTCTTCGAGTTCCACAAAATAGAAGTCCTGGAGCTTGTCTTTGTCGGAGTCAATATACGGGAACTCTCCGCTGTTGATCCTGTGGGCGTTGATGATGATCATGCTCTCTTTTGCCTGTCTGAATATCTCATTGAGCCTGACTGTTGGAACGCGGCCTGATTCGATGATGTCCTTAAGCACATTGCCTGCTCCGACTGAGGGCAGCTGGTCTGTATCCCCGACAAGGATAAGAGTGGTTTCAGGCCGCACTGCCTTAAGAAGATGATGCATCAGGACTGTATCGACCATCGATATCTCGTCGATGATGATGAGGTCGGCCTCGAGTCTCTCCTGTTCATTCTTCTTGAAACCGTTGCTCTTCGGGCTGAATTCAAGCAGCCGGTGTATTGTCTTTGCCTCAAATCCGGTTGCCTCTGACATCCTCTTTGCAGCCCTTCCTGTCGGAGCTGCAAGCAGCACCCTCTGGCCTGATCTGCGGTATATCCTGATGATCGTGTTTATGATCGTTGTCTTTCCTGTCCCGGGCCCGCCGGTTATCACCATCACCTTTTTGTCGAGTGATTCCTTTACAGCCTCCAGCTGTTTTTCTGCAAGTGTGATCTTAAGTTCCTCCTGGACACTTTTGATGGCTGCATCCCTGTCAAAGCTGAGGAGGCCCTTCGGCGCAACCGAGATGGCCTTCAGAGAAGCGGCAACCCCGACCTCTGAGGCATGGAAGTCTGCCAGATATACAGCGCTGTCTTCTATGACAACACGCTTTGCAGCCTCAATATTACCGAGGGCGCTGGTGATGATGCCAATATCTATGTCCAGGATCTTCATCGACTCATCGATGAGGTCATTGTAAGGATAATAGACATGGCCCTCATCTGCGAGCTTCCGAAGCACATAGAGTATGCCTGCCTCCGCGCGTATCTCCGAGTCCTTTGGTATGCCGAGCTTTCCCGCGATCTTGTCAGCTGTGAGGAACCCGATTCCGAATATGTCTTCAGCAAGGCGAAAGGGGTTTTCCTTTACCACCCTGATTGATTCATTGCCGTACTGCCTGTATATCCTGGCTGCGTATGCCGAGCTCACCTCATGGCCCTGGAGAAAGAGCATCACCTCGCGCACCTCCTTCTGCTCAGCCCATGCAGTTCTGATCATATCGATCCGCTTTTGACCTATGCCCTCGACCTCGTTGAGCCTGCTCGGCGCTGTTTTCTATTATGTCGAGCGTATCAAGACCAAATTTATTCACGAGCCTCTTTGCCATCACAGGGCCTATGCCCTTGATAAGGCCTGAGCCGAGGTATCTTTCTATGCCTTTTACAGTTGCAGGAGTGACTGTTTCATAGGAGACGACCTTGAACTGCTGCCCGTATTTCGGATGCGATGCCCATTCGCCCTTGAGGCGCAGGACCTCCCCCGGCGTCATGGAGACGAGACAGCCGACTATCGTGACCAGGTCCCTCTGTCCCTTTACCTTGAGCTTTGCAATCGTATAGTGGTTCTCCTCGTTATGGTAGGTGATCCGCTCAAGCTGTCCCTGCAGTTCAATAGGCATGGACTATTGTACCTAATCTATTGTCCGGGTATCCAAATATTTTATTGGATAAGTAAGAGTATTGAATGCAACTTGAGAACGGGGCGCTGCCCCGAGCCCCGGCTACTTTTCTTACACGCCATAAGAAAAGTAGCCAAAAGAAGGTGCCCCAACGAACCTTGGTATCTCTTCGGTTCTACGATGCTAGGAACAGATATTCCTGTAATTCGCTCTCTTCGGTCGCAGCCCTGAAATTTTCGAAGGGGACAACTCGGAGGGAATCTAATATCCACTGCAGCAACTTAATTGATTTTGCTATTATACTTATAGGAAACACAACATACGGAGGACCTGATGACAGACGCAGAGAATCTTATAGAAAAACTAAAGACACATCAGCTGATGGTAGCTGTCCGCACTGACACGACTGAAGACGCCTATAATGCAGCTGCGGCCTGTATAGAAGGGGGGATCAGGTTTATCGAGATCACCTTCTCGGTGCCCGGGGCCGACGAGGTGATAAGACGCTTAAGCAAAGACAAAAGGGTCTTTGTCGGTGCAGGCACAGTACTAAGCACAGAGGATGTGAGAAAGGCATTACATGCAGGCGCCTCCTACATTGTGAGCCCGAATTTCGACGAAGAAGTGGTCAAGTTTACAAAGAAGGAAGGCGCTATGTCGATTCCCGGAGCCTGCACGCCGACCGAAGTATACAGGGCATATAAAGGCGGCGGAGATATCATAAAACTCTTCCCCTTTGTCGAAATCGGCGGTCTTGGTTTCCTCAAGGCTATCAGGGGGCCGCTGCCCTTTGTGAGATATATGCTCTGCGGCGGGGCAAATCTTGAGAATGTATCCAAATACCTTGCTGCCAGCGCAGCCGGGATACTTATCGGGACAGCCATAATAAGGCGCGATCTTGTGGCAGCAAAAGACTGGAATGCCATTGCTGGTCTTGCGAAAAGTTTTGTCGGGAAGGTTGAAGATTTCGCGCGGACAGAGCTGACGTCTTCTTAACAAATACTCTTTTCACCACAGAGTGCACAGAGGTCACAGAGAAAATCTTTTATAATCAAGGCCTCAAATCTGTGTCCTCAGCGTTCTCTGCGTCCTCTGCGGTAATTTTTGACTTTTGGGAGTCCATCAAAGCTGACTTCACATTAAAACAGCAAATGGATAGCGAGCGTATTCCCTGCAGGTTGCTGCAGGGGCAAGTGAGCGAATATAAAAATAAAAGTTCCTTGCATTAGATTCCCTGCTTTCTTGCGGCAGGGAAGATCAATCGTGTATAATTTCTAATCCCTTTTACGCAAGGCGCGCAGGGAATAACTTATTCGGAGGTATCACAAAATGTTTCGTCCTCAGATAAAGGTCCTCGACTGTACAGTCCGGGACGGCGGATTGATCAACCAATGGCAGTTCAGCGATGATTTCGTAAGGAAGGTCTTTATCGCCCTCTCGCAGGCCGGCGTTGACTATATGGAGATAGGTTACAAGTCTTCGGAAAAATACTTTGCCAGGAGCGAACACGGCGCCTGGAAGTTCTGTTCAGAGGATGACCTTAAAAAGATAGTCGGCGGTTTTGAACATACCATGAAACTCTCCGCAATGGCGGATATCGGCCGTATCGACAATGAAGACATACCTAAAAAGAGCGAAAGTGTCCTTGACATGATCAGGGTGGCCTGTTATGTCAAAGAGGTTGATAAGGCGATCAGCCTTGCCCACCACTGCATGGAGAAGGGCTATGAGACAACGATAAACCTTATGGCGGTCTCCAAGGTCCTTGAGAAGGACCTCGATGAGGCGCTTGAAGACCTGGCAAAAAGCGATGTGCCGGTCATCTATCTCGTCGACAGCTTCGGCGCAATGTATTCAGAGCAGATATACTTTCTCGCAAAGAAATACCTTGAAGCGCTTCCCGGCAAGGAAATCGGCATTCATACGCACAATAATCAACAGCTCGCCTTTTCCAATACCATAGACGGGATCATCGCAGGGATAAACAGACTCGATGCAACTATCTATGGAATGGGAAGGGGAGCAGGCAACTGTCCTCTTGAACTTTTGCTGTCATTCCTCAAGAACCCGAAGTTCGATATAAGGCCTATTATCGAGATCATACAGGATATATTTATTCCCATGAAGGCGAAAGTGGAGTGGGGTTACCATATCCCGTATATGATTACCGGCATACTCAACGAACATCCCAGAAGCGGCATGAAGGCCATGTCTGCTGAGAAGCTTCCTGATCTTAGGAAGTTTTACGAAGAACTCAGAGAAGACGATGTCCAGCTGGATTAACCTGGGGACATGTGAATCGACCGCCCCAGGCAGGTCCGCCGAAGCGGATGAATCGTGAATGGTGATCGTAAATGGATGGGACCAGACGTTCAGATGTAAAAGCAGGATCACGCGTTTCAATCGTATTGAAGAAGGACCAGAGGACAGGGAAACTGACGGAGGGGATTGTAAAAGATATATTGACCAGTTCACCTGTACATCCGCATGGGATTAAAGTCCGCCTGGAAACCGGTGACGTAGGACGCGTGAAAGAGATACTGTCTTAATCGTTGTTCTGCCTGGGGCCCCTTTACGTTCTTTTTGCCAAAGCGCCCGAAAGAAAAAAATAGGTCTGTGTCTTAAAAAAGCCCGCGAAAGCAATCGAAAAATTCATGCATCTGTAAAACAGGGAATTCATGTCAAGATGCGCGGTCTTGCCTGACTGCGCAGGTCTTTCGATCCGCAAGACCTTGCCTAAGACGCGGTTTTCATGTATTTCGTCATCAAAGGCCATGAGCGCATCCCCCTTTGTTAAAAAGCAGAAGGTCCCGTCATCTCCTTTTGTTTTTTGGATTATGCGGTGCAGGACAGGCGCATCATATGTATTCCTGAAGAGTATGAGGTCACCCTTTCTTAAAGAAGAGCAGGGCATCCGCCTGATGGTCAGGACCTCTCCGCCTCTGAGAAAAGGCATCATGCTTCTGCCGGTCACTCCAACACGGAGGTCTGCGCCATTGCACAAGATATCTTCAAAGAGCCTCATAATATCGGTCTGATGTCCTCTCATCGAGAACAGTTCCGGCCTATCGGGGCTATGGCTATGCTGATGCGAATTTTTCAAGAAAATCCACCACCTCATTGTCAGGTTTGAAATGCAGTTCATACGCCGGGACATTCATGACCAAATCTTCACAAAAAGAGAGTATGTCGGGCATGACTTTTTCATCATACCAGGGTATAGATGTCACCGGCATAAGTTTTTCAAATGCCTCTCCCGGCGTTATCTTTTCTATCATGTTTTCATTTCCATGGAGGATGAAAAAGATGCCGTGAAGCGGCAGATTCCTGTTTTCTGCTATCCCGGCATCGCCGGCCCAGGGTGTCCCAAAGCACCTGAAGGCATCACCGATCTTCCTGACGACCATCCTGTCATCACTTAATACTGCATGGTTTCCGGAGAGAAAAATTTCCGAGATAGTGCTTTTGCCTGCGCCCGATCTCCCGGGAAAGAGATACCCCTTGCCATTTAAATCAACTGCAGTAGCGTGCATGCAGGCCCCGCCCACTTCTGCGAGTGTATACATGAGCAAGATTTGGTCCAGAGGATAACTGAAGGGGTTTATGAGCATTTTTTTGCCGCTTACTTCAGTTATGAAAGATTCCCCGCAATAAACCGTTACCTTTTCAGTCCTGCGATCAAAGCAAACCACATAGTCAGGCTCCACTCCTGAAGATGCAGGAATATCTATCCAGAAATATTGATCTCCATCCCTGAACATGGACCAGGCATCAGGAGTTTCAAATATCTTTTTGAATTGCCCCACAGAAGGGAAGTCTTTTATCTCAAGTCTGACCTCTATGCTTTCTGCCCCCTCGCCTGAAGGGATGGCGTCCGTGATGAAAGGCCCATAGGTTTTCCGGTCGGGCAAGTGCAGAAGAGGCATATCTTCAGAGCTTACGCGGAAACTAATATCAGCGATAACAATATTCAAAAACAACCTACTGTCTATCGGCAAACATGAATTTCATAATTATGAGCCTCCAGCGGCCCGACAGCTTGGATGGCCGCACCCCTTGCCATTTTTCGCCGGCGGTGCCCCTGAGGCTTGTTTGCATGCTACCGCGAGGACTTCTTCAGCAACAAGGGTGATTATTCGCAGCCTTGGTTTTGCATACGGGAGCCGGTCAACTGATTTTTTCTGGTTGTCCATCATGATCTCCTTTTATTAGTGATCCTGAATATATTGAAAGCGAAGACTTCCCATTTGGCATAGATATTCGGAACGGACATCTTCAAGGCCATTTTCCAGTCTGAAGAAGCCCGGACAATAACCACATACATTTATTTTAACACATCCCCTGCAGGCGAAGTCAGCTCCGGCCTTCTTGTCCCTTATACGCGGCATAATATTGTCCCATACTGTTTTAAACCCGACCCCGGAGGTGTCGTATCCCATATCAAGGGCCATCATACAGGGGAACAGGAAGCCAAACGGGTCTATGTGAAAGGCGGTGAGGCCGGCGCTGCACCCATAGAGGTCGGGGCCAAGCGTGCGGTCTTTAAATCTCTCGAAAAACTTTTTCCAGCTCTGCACCTTCCCGGGATCAGACATTTCCTTTTCTACGGCCTCCTCAGGAGGGACGCGAAGGCCCAGAGGGGTGTTGTCACCATCGATACATGGTGATATGGCAGCATCAAAGCGGAACCTGACACCGAATTCCTTCGCCATCTGTTCCATAGCAAAAAACTCATGACGGTTTAAGGTCATGAGGATTGTCTTGAGGTTCACCCTGATGCCTTGCTCCAGGAGACTTCTGATTCCCCGTAAACATTTTTCATATGATCCGGGGACACGGGTAATGCTCTCATATACTTCGGCTGTAGCGCCATATATGCTCATCTCGACTTCAACAGGAGGGAGCTCACAAAGCAGCTCAACGATCTTCTCCGTGATGATCGTACCATTCGTAAAAAGAGTGACCAGCAGCCCGTTTTCCTTTGCGTGGCGGTAGATTTCCGGAAAATCCTCCCTCAAGAGGGGCTCTCCGCCTGTGATCAACAGATTCATACATCCTGCTTCAGTCATTTCGTCGATTAAAGAAAGAATCCTGGCGGTGCCCATCTCGCGGTCCTGATGCGCCTTTCTCCTGGCCTGGGGTCCGAGATAACAGTGAACGCAGTTGAGATTGCACCGGTGGGTCAGCTCAAGGCTCCCTGAGAGAGGTATACGAAGCCGTTCGGCTTTTTCAATAAACCCCTCCAGATATTCTTCTGTGCCGGGCCATCCGGGCTCATGACATTGCGTGGTCAGTTTACCACCTCCCCGAGCAGGCCCTCTGTCATGAGTTCGTTCACAAATGCCTCAATATCAGCGTCAACTTCTTCTTTTTCAGCGTCAAAGTACGCCAGAACATCGTTGCGGATATCACCCAGGTTCCTCTGACCGTCCAGCCTCTCCCATATGAACTCGGCGACCGCAGTGAGGGCGAACATCCTCTGCATGTCTGCAAGTTTTCCGGCAACCGGGACGAGAAAAAGCTCTCCTGCTATTTTACGCGAAACAACGTTCTTAGGTCTTTCGAAGACCTTTATCCAGATATTGTCCTCTGTTTTCCCGTCAGACATACTTGTATTTTACCTTATCCTGAGAGCAGGGTCACCCAGGATGCAATAGATATCCATCATAAACGGCATGGTCCCCTGCTTATTGTAAACTGAGAGCGCCTTAAGCACTGCGTCGCCGAGTACAGCCTTCTTTACGGAAAAGACGGACTTATAAAACTCACGGTTGAGGATATTGGCCTGCGCATCATCTGACAGCCCTGTTGCAGACCAGGTGGCGGCCATTCCGCCGTCTGGTTTCAGCAGCAGCGCCTCGCCCAATACGTCCTGGTAGGGGTCGGAGAAATTGGCAATGCCGCAAGTCATGGCGGTCATTACAGGCAGCACCTTGGAGTTCGTCAGCAAAGACAGATCATCAGCAGGGGGATCGTACTCAGGATACGGATAATAGGACAACAACCCCCAATTAGAAAGTTGATCGGGTCCTGCGTGGCCCACATAATTAAAGAAGGCCGCGCCCTGGTTTATGGCGCTTATGAGGTCAACTCTTTTTGCATCTGCCATATCAGGGTCAGTGAGGTAGATTTTGTTGACAGTATAGGCTGACGTGAAAAGGCCTGCAACAGCTTCGCTGTCGGCAATAAAGTCTCCTCCGTCATCCGGAGTGTCCGCCATGAGGACCGCGGTGGTGCTGCGAAGATTGCGCTCATAAGTCTTGATCTTGTCAATGACTGTCTGCAACTCACCGGGGTTGACTACCGGCAGTCTTCCTATGGCGATCTCAGGCAGATGGTCCCCGTTTACATCCGCAAGGTAGTTGTCGGACATGGCGAGGCCAAAGTCGGTCGGCACCATTTTTGAGGGTATAAGGCTTCCGCCAAATTTCAGGTTGTCTTTGTAGTCCATGCTGCCGTCTCCGGCCAGGACCACATAGCGGGGGGCCTTTTTCCATTTTAAATAGGCAACGGACAGGAACGACCTGATCGCCTCCGGGCTTGAAATCCCATAATTGAACTCATTCATAATATCTTCCAGATTCACTACCATGGTCTTCATTCCCTGGCTGCTCCGGTAGTCAGCAAGGCCTTGGGCAGTGGAAACAAGTTCCGCAGGGGCTATAACGATGTAGTCCGCTGCGTTGTTCTTTAAAGACAGGGACGAAGAAGCTGCCGCCTTGACAGGCGCTGCTTTTATCCCGTCCTCCGCAACCGCAAGGTAAGGGGTCTTAGCAGATACAGGGTTTAAGCTGACCGTATAGGGCCCGGATTCAGCGCTGATGGAGGTGGCCGCATCCAATTTCGGCCTGAGGGGGTTTGTGAGGTCAAAGACCATAATGTCGGGTGATGAGAAGCCCCCCACTGTTATCGGCTGATTGCCGTCTCCACTGAAGAAGAGCCTGTCTCCATCTGCTTCGTAAAGCCTCTGGTAGGTCACGTCAAATGAGTCTATTAACACAAAACTTGAGGATACCCCTTTGTCTGCCTTCCCCTGTACTGTAAGGGTGTTTTCCCCTGGGTTTAAAGAAAAAGTGGTGGTAAAAGTATGAGGGGTCAGACCGCTCCACCAGCTCTCAGCCGACTGCCCGTTGAGGCTTATCACAACATGGTGGTCATTTGCTACTCCAGCATCTGAAGCGCCGAAAAGATTTGCCCGCAGCGTGGCTGTGGTCTGTGGAATTGCAAGTCCAGGCGCCTGGAACGTAAAGGTCCTGGGTGGATCTGTGTAAGATTTGCTTGCAAATATCTGGTCCCAGAACCAGTAATCGGCATCGGGATCATCAAACAGTGTTTCCCACGAAACTGCGTCTTCCTCGATATGCATTGTCTCGGTGAAGCTGGTTTCCACTGACGAGGGCTCAGGCCCGGCGTGCTCTCTAACGGTCATGAAGGCGCCTTTACCCTTGTCGAGCCAGTAGATGTTCTCCTTTGTGTAGAGACTGTCTATGCGTGTCCCGTAAAAGTAAAGGCCGGCGTTATTGTCCGCAGGCAGATAGGCGACCTGCTTGCCCTTATTGCTCAGAGACAAATTACCGCGACCTATCAAGGAAGAGACCTTCTCCAGGGATATTCCCATCAAAGATGAGATGTTCTGCGCAGCAATATAGTAAATACCGTTGTCTGTAACAGTGATCTTTATGCGTTCTCCTCTGGCAACTTCCCAGCCCTTACCCGGCTTCCTGGCTGTTTTGCCTTCCATGAGGACCTTATTCAATTGAGGATGATCCCGCTCCTCACGGGTGTAGTCTGAAGCAAGTGAGAGGACTGTACCCCTGGCCATAGTATTTTGTTTGGATAAGACTGTATTTTTCTCGACAGAGACTGTGAAGGGGCCGTAGGTCAGTTGCCGCCCAAAGATTTCAACCTCAATAAGTTTGTACGTATAAGTCTTCCCCGGTGAAGCCCCGGTGTCTTTGAAGGTATATTTCCCGCCCCGGTGAGGTCTGTGCATTGCGGGCAGAAGATCTGAATTGACTTGCTCGTATTTCCCGGTGACAGAATCGAGCCTCAAAAGATTAAACCCAAGGGTATCCAGCTCAGAGGCTGTCTCCCACTTCACTATTACCTCACCGTTTTTTTCATATGCCCTGAAGTCAAAAAGGGTCACACGCGTGGGGATATAAAAAATCGTGACCGTATCGTACGCTGAATTGTTCGTGGTAACCATTTCACTCTGGCCTGCGAGGCTCACGCTTGCGATGTTTGTCAGACTTGGCTCAGCATCACCCGCCACATCGACCGTCAACGTGATGTACGGATAGCTGCTTCCTGCGGACAGCGCGTCAGTCCTCGTACAGGTGAGTGTTCCAAGAACGCAGGTCCAGTTTGTGCCTGAAATCGCTGTCGCTGTGAGATCCGAAGGCAGTGTATCGGTCACTGTCACCGTGTTGCCTGCCAACTTGGCCCCTGGTCCGATATTGGACACAGTAATTGTGTACTGCTGGCCTGTGTCCCCCTGCTGGAAGGAGCCGGAGTGAGTTTTCGTTACCGTCAGGTCAGGCAACTGGTTGACTATCGTTGAATCGGAGGCCGTATCGTTGCTGGTGTAGGTTTGATTACCGCCACTGACGCTCGCAACGTTAACGAGCGGCGTAGTCGCATTGGCAGAAACGTTGACTGTTAGTGTAATAGGGTTGCCGAAAGCGCCGGCATTTACATCCGACGTTGTCGTGCAAGTTACAACCTGTGCGACAGCTGTACAATTCCAGTTTGTGCCGGTGCCGGATACGTAGGTCAAACCTGTAGGCAGGGTGTCGGTTATGGTTATGTTCGCGGTTGCATTTGCAGTACCTATGTTTCTGGGCGTGATCGTATACTGAGCCCCATTTTGTCCCTGGGTGAAGTTGCCGGCATGGGTCTTCGTTACCGTCAGGTCAGACGCTGTAATCGATACAGTTGTTGGATCAGTTGCCGTATTTAGGGTGGCATCGCCGCCGCCGATGACGGTGACTGTGTTAGTTCCGGTATTTGCGGCTGCTCCCACGTTGACGGTCAGCGTGATCACCGGGTAACTAGCCCCTGCCGCAAGCACGTCACTTCTGGTACAGGTCCGCGTGCCAAGGACACATGTCCAGCCTGTTCCGCTTATCGCCGTTGCCGTGATATTGGCCCAGAGCGTATCGGCAACTGTTACCGTTGTCCCATCTGTCGCTGCCCCCCCTATATTGCTGACCGTGATCGTATACAGCGCACCAGTCTGGTTCCGGTAGAAATTGCCGGTGTGACTCTTAGCTACTGTCAGGTTCCGCAACTGGTTGACTATAGTTGAATCGGAGGCCGTGTCGTTGCTGGTGTAGGTTTGATTACCGCCGCTGACGCTGGCAATGTTAACGAGCGGCGTAGTCGCATTGGCTGCACACGTTGACTGTTAGAGTAATAGGATTGCCGACAGCGCCCGCATTTATATTAGAGCCTGTTGTGCAAGTCACCACTTGTCCGACAGCGCCGCAGGCCCAGCCTGTGCCAGTGCCGGACACATAGGTCAAACCTGTGGGCAGGGTGTCGGTTATGGTTATGTTTGCGGTTGCATTTGCCGTGCCTATGTTTCTGGGCGTGATCGTATACTGCGCCCCATTTTGTCCCTGGGTGAAGTTGCCGACATGGGTCTTCGTTACCGTCAGGTCAGACGCTGTAACCGATACCGTCGTTGGATCAGTTGCCGTATTGTAGGTGATGGTATCGCCGCCGCCGATGACGGTGACTGTGTTGTTCCGGATACTTGCGGCTGCTCCCACGTTGACGGCCAGCGTGATAGGATGGGTAGCTCGCCGCCTGCCGCAAGCACGTCACTTCTGGTACAGGTCACGCGTGCCGAAGGACACAGGTCCAGCCTGTTCCGCTGATCGCCGTTGCCGTGATGTTGGCCCAGCAGCGTATCGGTTACCGTTACCGTTGTCCCATCTGTCGCTGCCCCCCCTACATTGCTGACCGTGATCGTATACTGCGCGCCGGTCTGGTTCCGGTAGAAGTTGCCGGTGTGGCTCTTCGCTACCGTCAGAGTAGGTGGTGTAGTTACTGTCGTTGAATCTGTTGCCGTATCGTTGCTCGTGTTGTTTTCGCCGCCGCCGCTGACGGTGACATTGTTGACCAGCGGACTGCCTGCGCCTGCTGCCACATTGACGGTAAGCGTAATCACAGGGTAACTCGCCCCTGCTGCAAGCACGTCACTTCTGGTACAGGTCTGTGTGCCAAGGACACATGTCCAACCGGTTCCGCTGATAGCCGTTGCCGTCAGTCCTGCAGGCAGCGTATCGGTCACGGTTACTGTACCATTTGTAGATAACGTGCCGGAATTGCTGGCAGTTATCGTATACTGCGCGCCGGTCTGCCCCTGATAAAAGTTGCCTGTATGGTTTTTTGCCACTGTCAGATCCGGCCCTACAAATGTATTTGCGTTAGAGTTGTTGTTTGCCGGATTGGCATCTGTTGAGGTTGTGGTTATAGAAGAAGTGACCGGTATAAGGCCAGAGGCAGGGGCGATGTAACTAAACCCAATGTTAAAGATTTGCGAACTTGCAAGTGTAGCGGGCAGTCCGTAAAAAGTCATCACTCCGGTAGTATTATTATAGTCTGCTATAACACCTGAGGGAAGCTGGGTAAAGGCGACCGCAGGCGGATAATAACTGCCGCTGCCTATAGTGGCTGCATACGTCACACCAAGTGCGGCAATTGATCCATTGTTGGTAAACAGGATGTTGCCTGGGACCAATCCACCTGGTGACGCTATTTCAAGCACACTGATAATGGTCATAACATCGGTTGTTCCTATATAAGTGGTAACAGACGCATTATTATTTGCCGGAACGCCATCTGTGCTGGTAGTTGAAATGCCTGTGGTTACTGTTACCGAGCCACTGGCAGGGGCTGTATAGCTGTATGTCATTGGATTAGCAGGTGTTGCGCCGAGCACCTCCTGTCCCGCAGTAAGTGTTGTGGGCAACGGTGTGCCGCCAAATGTTACAACGCCTGTACCATTGTTGTAGGTGGCTGTTGTGCCTGTTGGAAGATTTCCGAAAGTTACAGTGCCAAGCCCCGGAGATAAAGTCATGGCATAGGTCACACCGTTAGCGGTTCCGGTCCCGTTGTTGGCAAACGTGAAAGTCCCCTGCACCGTGCTGCCGGCAGTCGCTGTAGTTGCCCCTGTCACCGTTGTCGCGGCATCGACATTCACCGCGATGATAGCAAGGTTTTATCAGTGGGGGTAAAGGAATAATATGTCCAGAGATTGACTCGCTTTTGTGTCCCCCCAGGCATTATCAGAGCTCTGCAATCAGTAGTTTGAGGCATTGACGGTGCCGGCGTTTACACCCCAGGTGCGGTAAGCGGTCGACGAATCAATGCCGTCAAGACTATACGCAGGGACTCGGCTGCGCCGGGGTTGCGGCAGGGCAAAGAAGTCCATTAAGCGTGCCGACAACAAGGCCGCTGCTCATAACATAACCCCTGTCGTCGTAATAGACCGTAGTGTCCGGCGCACCGAGGCCGTTCAGCCGGGTGATATGCGGACCTCCGTAATAATTGTTCTCGGCATCGATGATCGGAAAATGGACCTCGCCGTTGCGGCCGGAAACCGAAGGGATACGGTCCTCCGGCAGGGAAAGTTAGTCGTTGGAATTGTCCTTGCCGTCCCAGACAACGGTATGACTGCCGCTTGCGGCAAGCCCTGTCAGCGTACGGTTATTCGCATTTGCAGGGTCAAAATCAATCCCGTCGAGGCTGATGACAATCTGGTATGTCATGGTATCAGATGTATCGAAGGTAAAAGTTCCCCCGGTCCCCAGGTACGAGGTTGACCCGGAGACATTGCCGATAAATTGAACGTTGGTGACTGTCGGCGAAGGCGGCACAAGCGGAATGTTGAGCGCTGTGAGAACACGGTTGACCTCAGTAGCATTGAGCGCCTGACGGGGTCACGTCGTTAAAAAACAGCGGATATTCGGCCCGTTTGCGTTGTGGCCCCCAGAGGCAGGGTCGTTACCAATGCCTCATTGCCGCGCAGGTCTTTATATAACGGCTGGCCAGAGTCCAAAAATCCAAGGGAATTTGCATATATAGCATAACCATTGCCGTCCAGCCCATTAAGGTCCTGCTGGTAACGATAGCCGTCCTGGGTAACATAATAGAGGGAGGAATAGACAGGGCGCGCGTTGGCGCCGGTAAAGCCGATGAAGGCATAGGTGAAGAGTCGCCCGTTGATATCAGTGGTGGAAGTCCTGCTCGCGCGTACGGTCACGTCCCATGCAGATACGCCACAGTCTTCACAAGAGGGGTGGCGATGATGCCGTCGGGAGTGCCGCACGTGCCGGTCGCTGCTTCAAATAACACGCCATAGATGCCGGTAACAGGCGCCTGGTAGGCGCACGGGCGAAATCCGCCAGCACTGTCGCGGAATTATCGGCGCTCTTTGGGCCGGCCAGTTCCTGAGCGCGATTGGCTATCGTTCCCCTGGTCCCGCCAGAGTAGTGTGTTCCCGGTTGTGTAGAGCCTCCGGAGCAGGTGAAATCAGGTGTCCCCGGAGTTAACGCGTTGTAAATTTCATCGCCGGGAACGCCGAAGTCCTGAGGATTATAAACATTGATGTCTCCGCCACTGGACCGGTTTCGCGAGCCGAGCACAATGTATTCCCCTGCCTGGGCATAAACATACAGAAAGCCGCTGCGTCTTACCTTCCCGACATATCTCCCTTCGGAGGCCTCAAGGTCGAGATCTGCCCTGGAACCTGCATAACCATTAGGATAG
The DNA here is from genome assembly GCA_963813295.1 of uncultured Nitrospira sp. Lineage (GTDB taxonomy): Bacteria > Nitrospirota > Thermodesulfovibrionia > Thermodesulfovibrionales > UBA6898 > JAOUFP01. The sequence continues at coordinate 69,189 of CAWEYN010000011.1, read as the reverse complement.
AGAGTGCGACTCCCCTCAGCATGGACAGAGGAGATATTGAGGCCCAAAATAACGGTAATAATAAAAAGCAAATGCAATAATGCATTGCTGATCTTTCCCTTTGCGGAATACCAACAACAGGCGTAAGATTCACAGGCTTTCTTCATTTTCATATCTCCATTCAGAGTACCTAAGGTTACGACATGCATATTTGAAGCACTGCAGAGCAGCAAGAGCAAAAGACCTAAAAACAGTTTATGAAAAATTCTTATTGTTTTCAGAAATTTCTGCTTTGAATGCGCGGACTTTGAAAGAATCGCGTAAAGATTAAACATTGCCGGCCTCCAGTTCAGTTCATTAGTATAAGCGCCTAAATAGTCTATTTACTATACCATTTGCTTTAAAAAAAATATCACCTATATTATATATATAGACAGAAGTTGGTGTAAATCCTACCTGGGTAGGGGGTTAATTCAGCAGAAATCAGCCAAGTGATATTTTATATTTGTGCGCTGAGTGTGCGACGCATTTATCGGTAAAATGTGCATGTCCAGACTGACGCATCAGGAGTGACCAAGGCAGCCGAGGGTCTCTGGATGGCTGGGCGCGAACCCGGATTGACTTAAAGGCAATTTTTCTAATAGAATTACTAAAATATGAGAAGATTTTTTTTATTTCTTATTGCTGCATGTTTCTTGATTTCAGTTACTTCCTGCGCAACTGTGTCGAAAAATGTTGGAGTCATCGACAGTGACGGCATGGTGCTGATCCCCAGTGGCTGGTTCTATATGGGCTATAATGAGGGGGAATTCAATGAGAAGCCTGAGCATGAGGTCTACGTCAAGACCTTCAGGATCGACGGTTATGAAGTGTCGGCAAAAGAGTTCGCCGAGTTCCTGAACGAAAAAGGAAATCCTGACAACCGGTATTTTTCCTGCGATGAGCATTCGACCATCATATGCTTTACGAAAGAGGGAAAGCAGACTGTCAGTTCTTCGGGAAAAGATATTGTGCGTTTTGAGCCCCGTCCGGGCTATGCGCATTATCCTGCGAACAATGTATCATGGTATGGTGCGGATGGCTTCTGCCGTTGGAAGGGAAAGCGTCTTCCGAGCGAGGCTGAATGGGAAAAAGCCGCCAGGGGAGATGACAGACGGGTTTATCCCTGGGGCGACCGTATTCCTGACGATTTTATCTCCAGGTATGACAAGGAACTGGATAAACAGGGGCTGAATGTATTGTTGCCTGTGGATGCCCTGCCGGAAGGCCGGTCTTATTACGGCCTATACAATATGGCGGGCAATGTCCTTGAATGGACCAAGGACTGGTACCGGCAGAACTACTGCAATTTCTGTGACCCGGGCAGCGAAGACTATATTGCTGCTGCCTCTGAAATTCTCGGTCTGCATGATACCACTGTCATTGACGGCCGTAATAATCCTGACGTTCCTCCCAAATACAATTCTGAAGGCCCTTCAATCGGCAGCTTCAAGGTGCTCCGCGGCGGGTCCTGGTACGACAAGAGCGGAAACAAATTAAGAAGCTCTTACCGTTTCTGGCTGGATCCTCTCGAAGGATACGATTATACAGGGTTCCGCTGCGCTGCAGACGAGGGGCGTACTGAATAGCTGAAGCCGACTGTCTTCTGAGAGTGGCGTCTTAACTCGTTCCTGAATTGTTCTGAGCATTCTGACCATGGGCATATGAGAAAAAAGAGGGGAGATTCGCCGGCGATTGGCCTTAAAAAAACTGACAAAAATGTTTTTTTATGTATATAATTAATGCATGTATAAACAAAGAATCATTAATTCAGCAGTATCTTTATTTTTTGGAATGATTCTGGTCTTGCCATCAGCAAACGCAGAGGGCCCCAAAGCAAAGGCGCCGGACTCTTCCCGCTTGCAGAAGGAAGAGCTCCTCTGCCGGCAGATTCAGGATAAAATAAAAAACAAGCAGGAAATCAGGAAGGTCGTCAAGACAAGCATACAGATGGGCTATGACGCCTGCGGAGTAATCAAATGCTCAATCAAAGGCGGCGGGGATTCAAAGCAGGTCATTGAAGGGGCTGTAGAAGCCGGTACTACCAAAGATGTTGTTGCGAGATGTGCTCTCGATGTCTGGACTGAAGCAAAGGATATTGCTGCCATTTCAGTGGTGTATGCCGCAAAGGCCTTGGATTCCATGCAATCGCAGAATGAGGGGCCCCTCTGCAGAGAGATTCAGGACAAGATTAAAAACAATCAGGAAATCCGGACGATCGTCAAGACAAGCATACAGATGGGTTATGACGCACGCAACGTAATACGTATGCGCTGCTAAAGGCGGCGGAGAGGTGAGTCAGGCAATTGCAGGCGCGATTGACGCCGGTTCCACGAAAGATATTGTTTCCCGATGTATTTTCGAGGCTTGCGCAAAGGATGTAGCTGTTATTCTCAGCAATATAGCAGCGCCCGGGATATGCTATACCCTGCCGGAAGATCCTGAGGTTATTGTCACCCCACTGACTGACGTTACCAAGGGAGGGGCCTTTCTCAGCCCTTCAGGTTTTTAGTTAGCTTAAACAGTCTTTTGCATAAATGGATAGCGAGCGATATTCCCCGCGGTCTTGCCGGATCCAGTCGTCAATTCAGCATCATTCTTGGGTGCTTCTTCCATAGACTATCTGCCGTCCTTATTTATACATTTATTTATGTATTTCCACTTCATTTATTTATTCCTTTAAAAATCAATATATATATGGTAGTATTTGAAGAATTAGTTATACTAAATGACAGAACATATTGTTTCAGAACATATTGATTGAGGTAAATATTGCAAGATAAAAAATTTTATGAATATTATTTGCATGTCCGCCGGGTGAAATTCACTCCTCTGCTGTTAATTCTACATGTATGTTTAATTTTACTTCAGCATCTCCATGTTTTGCCGGAGGTGTGGAGGAAATCAAAAACATCTCGGAAAATGAATTAATCCCTCTTGAAAAGGTAGAAGTAATTACTCTCGGTTCCAGGGAAAAGGCTGAAACCTTTGCCAGAGAGTTGGAGAAGAGCGGGTACAAGACAATAGTCACTGCCGGGGACAAAGGTGACAGTCCAGTTTATAAGGTCTTTATTCTGATCGAGAAGAAGGACCAGAATATTCCGGACCTTTCAGGTGAACTGTCACAGGGACCAGCTGATAATAAGACAACTCAGAATAAAAAACGCAGCTACGAATCTGACAAAAAGCCTTCGTGGGAAGTACTTGGAAGACAGCATCGCTATGTCCACGCTTCCCTCACCTTATCAGGTATTTTTACAGACAATGCCCTGAACAGCAAAAACGATAAAAAGAGCTGACTTTAGCACCTTTCTTTCGCCGGCAATCTGGCTTGTCTTCCCATACTCAAGCCAGAACATTGCGCCTATGTCCCTTTCATTGCGTTCTCCAGGAGGCAGTCTCTTAACCAGACAGTGGCCTGATTCGCTATTGCATTACCAGGCTTCTCTTTATTACAAAACAGATATACCTCTGACCTCCTCTTCCGGGGGCCTGGCCTACGGCAAAATACCCGCTCAAACATTGACCGGCAGGCTTTTGCTCTCAGGGAACAGGTTTTCACTCCTGGCTGAGGACCAATATGAGTTTTCTCATCAGGAGCAGGAGGCCGGGGATGTAGCAAAGCCAGGCGAGCAAGACAGATATAATTCAAATCTATTGAATGTTGCTCTTTCCTATGCATCGAGAAACCGGCTTGTTTTTAAGGTCGGATATTCTCATTTCATAACAAATTATAAGTCAGACTCCGGCAGTTTCAGAGATCGCCAGGACAACGGCTTGTCTGCTTCTGTTTCATATAAGTTGTCACCAAAAATGAGCCTGGCTGCCGAATACAGATATTTAAACATCTCATACGATAAATCCACCGAGCTTGACAGCAGCGAACACTATTTAATGGGCGGTATTTCATGGGACATAACAGCAAAATCAAAAGGGCTTTTAAGGGCAGGTTATGTTGTAAAAAACTTTGACCATTCCCCCGAGAGTTTTAGAGGCTTCAGCTTCGAGGCGCAGCTTGACCATCGTTTCACACCAAAGACTTCACTGGCATTCAGTGCATACAGGAAAACAACCGAGACCAATGTAATTGGCATGGACTTCTCGCTTACCACCGGATTCGATGTCACATTGAGCATTTGCTGACTTCCAAGCTCAACTCTTCCGCTGGTTTTCTCCTCGCAAATGACAATTACAAAAAATGGCCGGAGCTGACGGGAAGTGTTGACAGCAGGTTATACCAGGGGAACCTTGCGCTTCAATATTCATTTAGAAGATGGCTCAAGGGTGGTATTGGCTACGCCTACACTATAAAAAACTCTTCCCTCTCCGAGCTCGAATACAGAAGCAATACGTTTTATTTTAATATAATGACTGCAATATAATTCCCTAAAATGCCCGGTTTATTTTATAATTAAATATGTGGAAATTTTATTTTGGTCTATTTATGTTGCTGATTTTAGCTCATCCTCTTCCTGCCCTGTCAGCGGATGATTACATAGTCGGTGAAGAGGATGTGATCAAAATTACCATATACGATCATCCTGAACTTACCACCACAGAGCGGGTGAGCGGTGAAGGGGTAGTTACCCTTCCCCTCATAGGTGAGATAAAGGTAGCAGGCCTGACAACGGACCAGATGGCAAAGAAGATAGCCGCCAGACTTTCCGACGGGTTTATCGTTGACCCTAACGTATCGGTGTTCGTTGTTGAGTTCCGGAGCAAGAAGACGATTATAATGGGATATGTGAACAAGCCCGGGATATATATATTAAGCGGCAATACAACCTTCCTCGAACTTATTTCCCTGGCCGGGGGGCTTAGCAAGGATGCAGGAGACAAGGCGACCATCAAAAGAAAGCGCTCGGGAAGTACAGGGGAAGAAGGGATTATTACCATTGACCTGAAAAAGCTCATTGAGCAGGGAGATACCTCGCTCAATATACCCCTCATGGATGGAGACAACGTATTTATAGCAAAAGCCGGCGTCTTTTACATTACGGGCGAAATCAAAAATCCGGCTGCTTACAGGTACGAAGACGGCATTACGTTAATCAAGGCGGTAACTATGGCCGGAGGCTTCACTGACAAGGCTTCTGCGGGTCGTATCAGGATAATACGCAAGGTTGACAAGAAAGAAAAGGTGATTCAAAAGGCTGAGATGGACGAACCGGTTTTGCCTGATGACATTATCATTGTCCCGGAGAGTTTTTTCTGATGATGGAAGAACAAGATATTCATCTGCGCAAATACCTAAAGTTATCTATAAAAGGCGGTATACGGTCTATACCTTCTTTGCCATAGTCTTTGCCATTACGCTGATAAAGACCTTTTCGACTACGCCCATCTATACTGCCACGACTAAAGTGCTCATAGAAAAAAATGAACGGGCCAAGATGACTGCTCTGAACCCCTACTATATGGACTATGATCCGGATTTCAACGAGACCCAGTATCAGCTAATCAAGAGTTTTTCCGTTGCGCAGAGGGTGGTGAAGATGCTCGCCCTCGACCAAAAAAGCCTGACTGCCTCCGCGGAGGAAAAAAATTCTAATATCGTGACAGGGACGATTCTGTGGTTCAAGGACCTTTTTTCTACCATCCTCCATATCGGCGGACAGAGCCCCCGTCCTGTACCTGTCAAGACAGCTGAGCTGAAAGAGGAGGACCTGAATATCAGGGCCTACCAGATTGCAAAACAGATCAGCGGCTCGATCAGCGTTTCGCCCATTAAAAACAGCAAAATCGTCAATATCAGCTATATGTCGGAAGATCCCAAGCTTGCCGCACTGATCGTAAACACGGTAGCAAAGGCCTACATGGACGAAGTGCTTGACATAAGAATGGGTTCCTCGCAGTATGCAATGAAATGGCTTACAGAAAAGGCTGATCAGGAGAGGGAAAGGCTCAACAAGTCAGAGCAGGCCCTCCAGGAATACATGAGAGACAAGGACATTGCAACACTGGAAAATAAGCTGACGATGTTCCCCGAAAGGGTGGCCGAGGTGGCAAGCAAGCTTGCCACAACAGAGTCAAAACGGAAAGAACTCGAGACTATCTATGCCAGGGTGAAGCAGCTTTCAGGCAATCCGGAGGCTTTAGAGAGCATGCCTGCTGTTGCGTCTGATCCTACTTTGCAGTCGATCCGGGCCCAGATTTCGGCAACAGAACAGACAATCACGGATTATCAAAAAAAATACGGGCAGAAACATCCGGCCATGGTCACTGCCATGGGAGACCTCAGGACACTGAAGGAAAAGAGGCTCGTGCAGATAAGAAGGGTCGCAGAATCAATAAAGAACGAATATGAGCTTGCAAAGGCAAGCGAGGAGAATTTCCGCAGATATGCAGGACAGACCAAGGCCGAGACCCTTAATATCGGTGAAAAATTCATTCAGTACGGGGTCCTCAAAAGGGAGGTTGAAACAAGCAAGCAGCTTTTTGACGCGATCGTTGCAAGAATCAAGGAACAGGGAATTACACAGGACATACAGACCATCAATGCCTGGGTCATGGAAAAGGCTGAGGTCCCTGGAAGCCCTACTGTGCCGGATACCAAAAAGAACATACTCTTCGGACTTATCGCCGGACTCATCGGCGGCGTCGGGTTTGCCTTTTTCATCGAATACCTTGACAATACGATAAAATCACCCGAAGAGATCGAGGAAAGGTTCAATGTCCCGGTTTTAGGCATGATTGAGCTCCTGAAACCCGGCAATGGGGCCATAGAGGAAATAGTACTCAAAGAACCCAGGTCCCATCTCGCGGAGAATTACCGGGTGATCAGGACGAACATACTACTGTCCTCAGCAGACAAGCATCCGAAAAATATTGTTATTGCCAGCACCTCCCCCCAGGATGGTAAAACAGCCACAGCCGTGAATCTTGCTACTATTCTGGCCCAGTCCGGGGGCCCGGTCCTCATTGTTGATGCCGACCTCCGAAGGCCGCGAATTCACAAGATTTTTGGAGTCGACAACAAGACAGGGCTGAGCACGTATCTTGCCGGAGAATCAGACATACAATTTGAGTCTACAAAGCATTTGCCGAATCTCAGCATTATTCCCTCAGGACCTCTGCCTCCTAATCCCTCGGAATTGTTAGGCTCAAAAAGGATGAAGGAGCTTATCACCTTACTTGAGGAAAAATTTGATTTTATCATATGGGATTCGCCACCCCTTTTCTCTGTTGCGGAAAGTCTGGTGCTGAGCAAGATTCTCAACGGCACTATCATAGTTACCAAGGCCGGAACAACAACATACGAGGACCTCGAACGGGGATTGAAGTCCCTGTCTGATATTGGCGCCAGGATCCTCGGTGTTGTCATCAACGGGCTTGACCTGAAGGAAAGCGACAGGTATTATCACCGTTACTACGGCTACTATTATGGACCGCCGGAGCGCCGCAAGAGTGACAGGTGAGAGCCTTCTGCGGTATTATCACCGTTACTACGGTCACTATTATGGACCAAAAGATGAAAAGAGTCCAAAACCGTCCTACAAAAACTGACAGGGGTTTCAGGGACTGCCTGCCCCGGATTTTTTCCCGGTACATTCGGCCGGGAAAGGGACCCGCAGACTGTGGCCAGGCTTCCGTATAAACTGTTTCTCTTTACGATTATCTTCTCCCCTCTTGCATTCGGAGCGGTCGAGCCATGGTCATTGTGCATCATGGAGGTCTCCACTTTTTCCGCAATCTGCATCATGCTTATTGAACACCTGCGTAAAAAAGAAGCCCGGTTGTATGAGGTCCCGGGTATTGTCCCGCTTACGTTGCTGCTGGCATACATCTGTTTCCAGCTTATGCCGTTGCCGCCGGAAATTGTCAGGGTCCTTTCTCCGGGAAGTTATGTTTTTTACAGGGACACAGTCTGGGTCGCAGAGCCAGGGCAATGGGTCTCCCTTGCGATAAATAAAAAGGCCGCCCTGTCGGAGTTCTTCAGGATCGCATCATACGCTGGCATATATATACTGACAGTGCAGCTGCTGGCCCAAGGCAAGTACTTAAGGAGGACCGTAACTGTCATTATTTTTTTCGGCGCTGCCCTTGCTTTTTTTGCGATAATACAGCATCTGATGCCCAACAACAGGATATACTGGATACGGGAACTGACCCGGGGCGGCATCATTTTCGGTCCGTATGTTAACCGTAATCACTATGCGGGTCTTATGGGGATGATCTTCCCGATGGTCATGAGTCTTTTCCTCTATTACCGCCCCAGAGGAGAGCACGCTTCTTTCCGCCACAGGCTTGTCGGCATTTTCACGCACCCTCAATCGAACCTATCCATGCTTTTGGGTTTTTCCGCGGTCCTTACGGCCACCTCAATTTTTCTCAGCCTTTCCAGGGGAGGCATTGCGAGTCTGGTTATGTCCCTTGTCTTTCTGGGAGTTCTGATTAATAGAAGATCCGGGCAGAGCAGAAGAAGCCTGCTCTTTGCATCGACAATCATTGTGATCCTCTATGCAGTAGGGTGGTTTGGATGGGGGCCTATATTCGAGCGGTTCCAGAATATCAGAAACACCCAGGGCGAGATATATGAACTCAGACTGGACATCTGGAAAGACAGCTTGAACATTATCAGGGCTTTTCCTCTTACCGGCACAGGGTTCGGGAGTTATATCAACATATATCCCTCCTACAGGACAATAACCACGGAAGGCATCGCTGATCATGCACACAATGATTACATAGAACTCTTCACAAACGGAGGCGTGGTCTCAGTGCTGCTGCTCCTATGGTTTACTGCAGTGGTCCTCATAAGGTCGTATCATGTCTTTCAAGGGAGAAAAGACCCTTATTCTCTTTTTCTGTACTCCGGCATACTTACAGGAATTTTCTCCATACTCCTTCATAGCATTACGGATTTCAACCTTCAGATCGGCGCCAACGGCCTGTTTATGTTCGTGCTTCTGGGTATGGCTGTGTCTGCATCGCATACCAGGGTCCATGAAGGAAATCATGAGACACTTCTCAGGGAAGAAAACAGTTTCCCTGGAAAGCGTTTTGCCCCGGCTGTCTCATTTGCAGTGCTTATGCTCTGCATTGCCTTTTATGGCGGCCGTCTCACAGGCGCGTTTCTTTATTCCGAAATCCGGGAAATCCCTCTTGGCAGCAAGACAACTGGTAAAAATCTCCTGTCAGTCAGCGATAACCTCGGCAGGGCCTCTTTTTTTGACCCTCTCGAACCGCAATACCATTATATAAGTGCGTTTGCAAAATCACTTTCCTCAGATTCCCCGGGTGCGCTCAGGGAATATAAGGCAGCTGTCAGACTTGGTCCTGCAAACAGCGTCTACCTCCAGAGTCTTGGCCTTTTCCTGCAAAAACAGGATGGAGGGAAGTACGCTGATGCCCTCCTCAGATCAGGCACAATCCACGACAGGACAAATCCAAACGCTTACAGGCTGTATGCTGCATGGCTGGCCAAACAGGGGCGGAAGGGCGAAAGCATTGATGTTTTCAAAAAAGCCATCTCTATGGAGCCGGCAAAGACAAGAGAATATATAGCAGAGATGGTCCTTTCCGGACTTACTGACGGAGAAATCAGGTCTGCACTGCCGGAGCGGACTGATTCTTATATTATCTTCGCAAATTACCTCGAAAAAACCGGAAACGAAAAAATGGCATCAGACACCTACCTGACAGCCCTCTCCTATGCCGTCAGTGCAAAAGAGCGCTCTGCAGGGAGTTTTCACGCCGTCTACAATTATTATATGAGAAAACAGCTTTTTGCCAGCGCAGCATCTGTTATGGAAAAGGCAGCCGGGCTTTTCCCCCGCGACCCTGCGGTCAGACTGAGGCTTGCCCAGGCCTATGAAAAAGAGGACCTGAAGGACAAGGCCCTTGAGCAGTACCGACTGCTACTTGATATTGATCCGAAAAACAAAATTGCCGTAAAAAAGATCCAGGAGCTCAGTTAACCCTAAAAAGAATGCCGTCCTATGAGTCCGTCGAGAAAGTACTTCGGGCTTATAAGGAATACGAAACCCTGTTTAAGGCAGCATTCCCTTCAGACAAGGAGCCGGTGACTGTCGAAGATCCCTGAAGACGTTATGAGGGTTCCCTTGTTGCCATCATTGGAGTAAAGCGAAGGAATGGGAGCACTGGAATGAACTGGCAGAAGCGATAAGCGGCGAAGCGAATGCGCAGCTCTCTGGATGAAGGAGATGTTGGTTTAAAAACGTCGCTTGTTAAAGGCCCAAAATCATACGCAAGAGCTTGTCCTTAGGTGGAACTGCGAAGAGTGAGAAGTCCTTTCCCGTGACCCGGGGATCGGCATAGGTTCCAAACATTCTGTCCCAGATCGTCAGAATGAAACCGAGGTTTTTTCGGGTAAATCCTTTCGACCCGTGATGAACGCGGTGAAAATTGGGCGTAATAAGGATCCATTCCAGAGGGCCGATATTCACCCATATGTTCGCATGTATCCATATGTTAACTACTACCCCGAGAGAAAAGGCTATCCCTGCTTCAGCCGAAGTGAACCGTAGGATGTAATAACCCAGGAGGAGTTGCGGGACCGCGAAAAGAAAAAGGTGCATTACACTTGTCCTCGCCCCGGAGAGCCACCAGAGCTCTGGTATAGAGTGGTGAAATGCATGGGTGCTCCAAAGGCGAGGCCTATGCATGGCCCAGTGGACCCAGTAAAGGCAGAAATCAGCAGCAACGAGCCCCAGGATTATCTTCGTTGCGCCTGGAAGCGTGCTGAGGCTGGTAACGGGAAGCAGTTTGTCCAGCCTCAGGGCATCATATGAGTTCAGTATCAACGGCTTCCAGATCTCCCCTGCGAAAGCGGTAACAAACAGGGCAAGAATATTCAAATTGAGATCACGTTTCCTGTTTACTGCAAAGCCAGGACGGGTGCGCTCCAGGAAATCGAAAAACAAAACAATCACGATGAGTGTAACAGCCTCGTATATCTGTTCTTTCATGGAGACAGTATATTACAAAGCGGTTTGTTTTGGAATCCAAAGATTGCGCATCCCTGCTCATTTTGTTGCCAATGATTAATAAATATTATCACCTTGAGTCAAATGTTCAGGAATTGACAAAAGGATTATTAGTGATAAGTTGTAAACATAACCTTCAAGCACCGCGAGCACCTTGTCCAGGTGCGTCCTGTCACCGATTATGTCCGGCCTGCCCCCTCAAGTTTCCCCATTTCTATGTAAGCCGCACCTCGGGCAAAAAGAAAAGTCCCATCAACGGATAAGTAAATCCCGCATACAGCATTTCATCCGGCATGTCCGCTTCAAGTCCCGGCCTCTGTAAATTTCCTGCTATCAAAATATCAACTTTTCGGAATTCGAGCTTCGGTCAGCATCAAGAGTGCTCACCGGAATATATACCGTTGGAGGTGAGGCCGCACCTACTTAAAGGTCTTCAATACATATTCAGCAATCGCCTTTGCGTCCTTTTCAGAGATGACCTTTGTGCCGAACTTCACCATGCCGGGGCCAGGGGTCCTCATAAGCCTGATGATGTCTTCTTCTGTCTTGACGTTATTTGCCTCGCGGTCCTTTGGATTGAGTGACTTGGTGACAGTGACTACGTTCCCTCCGTCAGGATGGCATTTGCTGCAGTGTTTCATGAACAACTTTTCCCCCTACTCTCTTTGGAAGCCTCTTTTGCTGAAACTCCGGCAACAGTGAGAGAACACACAACCGCAAAAACAAGAAACAAAAACGCAATCCTTTTCATACTTCCTCCTCTTCTAGCTGATTTGAATTGTTACATAAAATGTCTGGGTGCCCCTCTTTATCAGGAAAAGCACCGGCTTGTTTCTTCCGGACTTCGATAAAGCAGAATTGTAATCATTTGAGTCCTTTACGGATATACGATTGACCTCCCTGATCACATCGCCGACCTGAATCCCGGCGTCATCGGCAGGACTGCCGGGCTGGACATTGACGACAACTACGCCGCTTCTGTCTTTTAAATGAAGCTCGCTCATTACCTGGGGAGTTATGTTCTGGACTGTCAGTCCGAGACCTTCAGGAGAAACCTGCCCTGCAGAAGGAATTTTGCCGGTTGGCATCTCAGCCACCTTTACAGTAAGGGACAGTTCTTTAGAGTCGCGAATGACCTTCACATTGACTGTCTTGCCGGCCGGGGTCTCAGCTACAAGAAGAGGGAGATCCCCAATCTTTTTGATCTCTTTCCCATCAAAGGAGACAATCACATCTCCACGCTTTATTCCTGCTGCATCAGCAGGACCTCCGGGCACAACCTCACCGACGAGGGAGCCTTGCGTCTCTTTCAATCCCATGGCCTGGGCGATCTCCGGCGTTATGCTTTGTACGGATACGCCAATCCACCCCCTTGTGACCTTTCCCTTTTCTTTTAATGGAGGAACAATCTTTTTTGCCATATTGCTCGGGATAGCGAATCCGATCCCCTGTCCTGAAGAAATAATGGCCGAGTTTATTCCGATCACCTCCCCGCTGAGATTAATAAGCGGCCCGCCGCTGTTACCCGGATTAATCGGAGCATCGGTCTGAAGAAAATTATCATAAGGCCCTGAACCGATAACGCGTCCTGTTGCGCTTATTATCCCCTTTGTCACTGTTTCCTCAAGACCAAAAGGGTTGCCGATGGCAAGCACCCAGTCGCCCACCCGCATCTTGTCTGAATCCCCCAGAGGCAGTGACGGCAGATCTTTAAAAAAAGATGAAATCTTAATCAGCGCCAGGTCAGTCTTTGGGTCTCTTCCTACGACCTTGGCCTTATACTCTTTGCCGTCTGCGAGTTTGACCTTTATCTCATCTGCCCCGTCCACGACGTGATTATTGGTGATGATATATCCGTCCTTGTCAATAATGAACCCTGATCCAAGGCTTTGCTGTTTCAGTTCCTGATCCGGGATATCGCCGAAGAACCTTTGGAAGAAATCTCCGAAAGATCCCCCTTCATCAGGACCGAAAAAATGTCTGAAAGGGCTGCCCGGTATTCTTCACTGTCGAAGTAGTGCTGATATTCACAACAGCCGGCTTCACTTTTTCAACAAGGTCGGCGAAAGACTGGGGAAAGCCGACAACAGTATATGTTCCCTTCATTTTGTCGCAACCGGTTTGTACAGCTATGAAACTCAACAAAAGGGCCGAAATAAATATGACTACTATCGTATATCCGATATGCCGTGTCTTCATGCCTTAACTCCTTTATAGTTTACGGTCAAAATTCGTGACATAGAATATTGACGACAGGGACTTCTATCTGAGAAAGTCTTGTGAGGCCCTGCCTCTTAACAATATGATATCTCTTTGTAGAGAGTTGTCAAGAACAAAAAAAACAGAACAAAAATAACAGTACGTCTCATTGTTACTGCTATGAAAAGCCGGACTCCAGGTGGTACACTTTAAAAAAGGAGGAGAAAATGCATTGGCGCATTGTTGAACGCGGGATGGAGTTTGGCTGGCTGTTCATCGTCATCTTTACGATTTTTATTGTCCTGGGCGTCATCCATCTCGTAAATTTGATTTCCGGAAGCAGCGGGAAAGAAACTCACGGAGAATCACCTCTGCATATTCTCAAGAGACGGTACTGCCAAAGGGGAAATAACCAGGGAAGAGTTTGAAAGAATGAAGGATGAGATTACAGGGAAGATATGCTGAGGAAATAACAACCGCGATGCTTAAAAAGAGATATGTTTCCCTTCTCATTGGCGTCTTTGTTTTATTTATCACATACCTGCACTACTCAACTCTTCCTGAGGATCTATTCTCTTCACGATGTTTACAAGGAATTTTACTATATACCAATATTTCTTGGCGCTCTTGCATTCGGTCTGAAGGGACTTTTGCTCTAATGAATTTAAGAGTCACAAATACATCTGAATACAAAAAGATTTCGATTGAAGAGTCTCTGAAGCTCCTGGAGACTCCCAAGACGGTCTTTCAGAGTCCAACGCCGGGAAGCGCCTTGATATATTCGGGTATAACGAAATAACAGAGAAAAAGAAGAACCCCTTTCTTGATTTTCTGCTGCGCTACTGGGGACCCATGCTGCAGGCAGAGATTCTCCGGTCAGAGCTGATTGATCACTGTTAGGCGTATACGGTATCTTTGTCCCGCCGCTCACGCGGTATCAGGTCCTGAGTGTTCTGATATTTTCGGCAGTGGTCACGCTCGGTATTGATTTCCCGAAATATTATTTATTCAGAAGATTCGGATTATGATTCGGGACGGACAGTCTGCTTTCATCACGTATCACCGTATCAACTCATAACCATTGACTATCAAGTGTGATGAGATATACTTAAACTAGAGAGACATGTAGAAGGCACCGAATCATTTCACGAAAGGAGGCCAGTACATGACGAAGAATGTAGGTGGTATAGATAAGATTCTAAGGTTTGTTCTCGGAATTGCCGCTGTCTTGGTGGGGGTATTCGCTCCCATAGCGGGTGGGCTCAGGATCATTGCATTTGTGGTAGCTGCTGTAGCTCTCTTTACGGCAATCTTCGGCTTTTGACCCCTCTGGAAGGTGCTCGGGATTAGCACCTATAAAGAGAAGAAGCCTTAAGCTGAAAGATAGCAGGTGGCATATGTTTATCTGGCATTGGAGAGAAACTAAGGTTATTTCAAAAAAAGGAGGAAAACAATGAGTTTTACAGATGATGTTAGTTCAGGCTTCACAAGGCGTAGCTTTCTAAGTACCACACTCATCATTGCTTCAGCAGGAGCAGCATCGATATTGCTTCCTGATGACATTGCTGCCGAGAATAAACCACCACAATCAAAACTGCTTACTTACAATGGCAGCACTGATCCTTATCCGATACCCTGGCTGGATAAGAACGGCAGTCATAACCAGCCGGCAGGCCCACAGCTGGAACCGTCGCACATCTACCATTTCAAAGGGCGAATCGCCCGGTGCGCCGGTTTCGTCGGAATGGGCACTGACAATAAAGGCAACCGAATTGCTTTCGGCACACCCACAACTGACTACGGATTTATGCAGGGAGAATACTTTGCGGGGCGCACTCCACAGACAGGGGCATTCACTCATATATGACTCACCTTGTTTCAGGGGCAGGCTGCTCCCGCAAACCAAATTCACGATTTTCATCCTCCTATTTCGCCTTCCGGCTTGTATTGGGTGGTTCCAGTTCCTAAAGGGGGCCTTATCATTAGCCCTGACGGGCAGACAGCAACACTTGAGATGAAAGATGTTGCGGTTGTTGATCAACCTAAATGGCCCGCCCTTGATGCCGTAGGTATGCCAGCCATTATGAGTTTTAGGATGATATGGAAGGCGACGGATGAAAAAATAATTTATGACGATCCACAGAAACAATTCCGGGTGGAAGGCTATCGCGCTACAGCACAGCTTGAGGCACAGGTTAAAGTTCCATCAATAGACTTCTCGTGGAAATCCGATCCGCTATCAGAATCGCATGCCAATTTTGCGATCATCGGGGATGAAGTGAATGGACGATACTATAATCCAATGAAATAGTCTGTTTATTGCCTAAGGAGGAACCATCCGAAAAAAAATGTCCCGTGATTTAATTAACTTTGGTCTTCCCAGTTCGCAAAGGATAAGCTACTATTGCGTTCAACGGGTCAGAAAATGCCCGCGGGGTATAATCATTGTTAGTCGGCACCAACCAGGAGTAATACATGATTCCGCATTCGACACCATCAGCCGGTAAAGCACCCGACATCGCATCCGTATCTGTTCCAGATACGCTCTCTGACGCTCCACGTGAACCCCGAGACCGGGCTCACGCGCGCTGACGTGGACGCCCGTCGGAAGGAACACGGCTACAACGAAGTGGTCGAACAAAAAGGGCACCCGATTCTCAGATTTCTCGGAAAATTCTGGGGCGTGTCGGCGTGGATGCTTGAGTTGATCATGATCCTGTCGGCCGTCCTTCGGAAATACTCAGACCTCGCTGTGGTGGGCGCACTGCTGGTCGTCAATGCCGTGTTGAGTTTTATGCAGGAGCGTCGGGCTGCCGGCGTCGTCGAGACCCTGCGGAAGCGGTTGCAGGTCGGTGCGCGCGTCTTGCGTGAGGCTAGCTGGCAGGTCATTCCATCACGGGAACTGGTCCCTGGCGACATCGTCCGCGTCCGCTCGGGCGACATCATTCCAGCGGACGTCAAGCTCCTGACCGGCGCATTGAGTGTTGACCAGTCGGCTCTCACCGGCGAGTCGAGGGATGTCGACAAGGCACCCGGAGACGTGCTCTCGTCGGGGTCCGTTGTTCGTCGTGGGGAAGGCAACGGTGTGGTCATGCTGACAGGGGCGCAGACCTATTTTGGCCGCACGACGGAACTGGTACAGCAGGCGCGTCCGAAGCTTCACATCGAAGCAGTGGTGGCCAAGGTGGTCCGCTGGCTCTTCGTTATCGTCGGCACGCTGCTCGGCGTGGTCATCGTGTTGTCGCTGATCCGCGGCATGCCGCTTCTTGAGATGGTTCCGCTCATGCTCGTCCTGTTGATGAGTGCGGTGCCAGTCGCCCTCCCTGTCATGTTCACGGTCAGTATGGCCGTCGGGTCAAAGGAACTGGCTAAACTCGGCGTACTGGTCACGCGCCTTAGCGCTGCTGAGGATGCCGCGACGATGGATGTGCTGTGCGTGGACAAGACGGGCACGATCACGATGAACCAACTGGCCGTCACCGGCGTGATCCCGCTGGAGCATGCGACAGAAGCCGACGTGCTGTTTGCCGGAGCCCTTGCGTCGCAGGAGTCCAACCAGGATCCAATTGATTTGGCGTTCCTTGCTGCGGCGAAAGAGCGGCATATCTTCGACGGCTTGCCCGCGATCACACCAGTCTCCTTCGCGCCATTCGACGCAAAAAACCGGCGGACGGAAGCCGTGATCGAACAGAACGGACAGCGGCTGCGGGTGATGAAAGGTGCTGTGCGGACCGTTGCAGAGGCCTGCGGACTCCAGCCCCCGGCCATCGAAGCATTGGAGACTACGGGTCAGCGAATCTGCGCTGAAGGGCTATCGGACGCTGGCGGTGGCGCGTGGCCCTGAGACTGACACGCCCAAACTCGTCGGATTGGTGACCTTATACGATCCGCCCCGGCCGGACGCCAGGCAGCTTATCGCCGAACTCCGCGACCTTGGCGTATCGGTCAAGATGCTCACCGGCGATGCGCTGGCGGTTGCGAGTGAAATCGCGCAGGGGGTAGGATTGCTCAATATCAGGCGAGTGGCGGACCTGAAAGCCGCGAGTGCTCAGGCCGGTAACGAGGCGGTCGATCTGTTAGCGGGAGTGGATGGTTTCGCGGAGGTGTACCCAGAGGACAAATATATCGTGGTGCAGCACCTGCAGGCCGCTGGGCACGTGACCGGCATGACGGGCGACGGCGTCAACGACGCGCCCGCCCTGCGCCAGGCCGAAGTCGGCATTGCCGTCAGCAGCGCGACCGATGTCGCCAAGGGCGCGGCCAGCGTTGTCCTGACCGAACCGGGGCTGACGAACATCGTTACGCTGGTCGAGCAGGGGCGGACCATTTACCAGCGGGTGCTGACGTGGATCGTCAACAAGATCAGCCGGACGATCCTGAAGGCGGCCTTTGTGGCCATCGCGTTTGTGGTGACCGGCAAGTTCGTCGTTTCCGCCTTTGCCATGCTGCTGTTGGTCTTCATGACGGACTTCGCGAAGATATCCCTCGCCACAGACTACGTTCAACCCTCCAGAAAGCCAGAGACGTGGAACATCGGCGGCTTCATCACGGTGTCCGTAGTGCTGGGCGTGGCAATGGTGGTGGAGACTCTTCTGGCTTTATACATTGGCTGGTCACACTTCGGGCTGGCGACCAACGACAATGCCCTTTACACCTTTAGTTTCCTGATGCTGCTCTACTTTGCCGCATTCTCCATCGTGTCAGCCAGAGAGCGGCGGTGGTTTTGGACGACCATGCCCAGCAAGACTCTCGTGGCGGCCCTTACGGCGGACGTGGTCGTGGGCACTGTCCTGACGCTTGTCGGCCTCCCAGGCCTTACACCATTGCCCTGGTCGCAAACGCTCGCGGTATTCGCTTATGCGATGCTCTCGTGCCTCGTCGTGAACGATGCCGTGAAGGTCGCGATGATCAAGTGGCGCGTTCCCGCAGCGGTGTCATAGATTGCTGGTCGATTGGTGTCCGCTTTTTTCATCTTATATCATAATAGGCTTTGGCCTGTTGTGCGTATAGGGTGTCTTTGTTTCGTCCCTTACACCGTATCAGGGTGCCGCTGTTTTTATATTTTCGACGGTGTTTACGCTCGCCATATATTTTCCGAAGTTCTGTGTATTCAGAAGATTAAAAATATGATTCGGGAGCTTACATTCCCCATACGTCATGTGTCAACAAACCCATTGACTATCAAGTGTGATGAGATATACTTAAACTAGAGAGCATGTAGAAGGCACCTAATCATTTAGCGAAAGGAGGCATATATGAAGAAGAATGTGGGTGGCATCGATAAGATTCTGAGGTTTATTCTCGGAATTGCCGCTGTTTTGGTGGGGGTATTTGCTCCAATAGCAGGTGGGCTTAGGATCATTGCATTTGTGGTAGCTGCTGTAGCTTTTTTTACCGGCATCTTCGGCTTTTGACCCCTCTGGAAGGTGCTCGGGATTAGCACCTATAAGGAAAAAGAAGACTAAATCGGGCCGGACAATAATTTTTAGCGGACACGTAACAAAGAGGAGGCAGTGATGAAAAAAGTGTATTTAATGGCGGTGATAGCAATTTTAGGTTTACTCTTATCATCCGACGCATTTGCCCAACCGGGAATGAAATGGAGAGGAGGCGGTGGATGGGGGGCGGGGAACAGCTATGGCAGGATGTATGACCCGAAAACAGTAGAGACAGTCAGCGGAGAAGTTGTCAAGGTAGACAAAATAATGCCGATGAAAGGGATGTCTTACGGTATCCATCTTCTCATAAAGACAGAGAAGGAAGAGATCTCTGTTCATCTCGGTCCGGCGTGGTACATCGAAAACCAGGACGTTAAGATTGAGCCCAAGGATAAGATCGAAATAAAAGGCTCCCGGATTACTTTTCAGGGCAAGCCGGCGATTATTGCTGCAGAGGTGAAGAAGGGCGAAGAGATATTAAAGCTTCGTGATGATACTGGTGTTCCTGTCTGGGCCGGCTGGAGAAAACGTTGATGACAAAGGGGAATGGATAGAAGTTTCAGCCTCCTTTAGCGCCAGTTCAGTATGACTAGAAAATGAAAAATAAGAATATTTGATGACATCCTTTTTATTGACAATGCCCTGAAGAAAAGGAGATGCCATGCCATTTGATTTTGTATTGCCTGACCTTGGTGAAGGTATAACAGAGGGAGAGATACGGAGATGGATTGTAAAAGAGGGTGACAGCGTCGCAGAGCATCAGACTGTAGTTGAGATAGAGACAGACAAGGCGATTGTTGAGGTCCCGTCTCCAAGGGAAGGCAGGGTGCAAAAGATTAGAAAGGAAGCGGGCGATATAGCAAAGGTCGGCGAGACCCTTATGACGATCGCTTTGGAGGGAGATGAGGCAGAGCCGGTGCCTGAGGTTAAGGCCAAGAAAGAGGAAAGGCCCGGGTCCGTGTCTGTTGTAGGGGTCCTTCCGGAAGAAGAAGACCAGAAGGCGGAGGTGCTGGCAACCCCTGCTGTGAGGGCGTTGGCGAGGGAGCTGAGGAGTGAGGCTCGAGACAGTGAAAGGCTCGGGCCCCTCAGGCAGCATAACGTCAGAGGATCTCAATAAGGCCATTAAGAAAGTGCAGGTTTCGAAAGACAGGCTCGGGCCTGTCGAGAGGATACCTTTAAAGGGGCTGCGGAGGACTATAGCGCGCAATCTCATGATATCACAGAGGACGACAGTCTCTGTCACTGGTATGGATGAGGCTGATATTACCGGACTCTGGGAGCTCAGGGAGAGGGAGAAAAAGGCGCTTCAGGCAAAGGGCCTGCATCTGACCTTCCTGCCTTTTTTCATAAAGGCTGTGCAGCACAGTCTTGCGCAGCATCCTATGCTGAACGCCTCTGTTGATGAGGAAAAAGAGGAGATCATCGTAAAGAAGTATTACAACATCGGTGTGGCAGTCGACACGCCCGAGGGCCTGATGGTGCCGGTGATAAGGGATGCTGATAAAAAAACGATCCTGGAGCTTGCCGCAGACCTTCAGGAACTCAGCAGGAGGGCGCGCGAGCGCAAGATTACCCTGGATGAGATGAAGGGGAGCACCTTCACGATAACCAATTACGGGCATTTCGGGGGGACCTTTGCTACACCGGTCATCAACTATCCTGATGTGGCGATACTGGGGACAGGCAGGATATCCGACAAGCCATGGGTAAAAGACGGACAGATCGTCATCCGGAAGGTCCTTCCGCTTTCATTGACCTTTGACCACAGGGTGACAGATGGAGTCGATGCATCGCAGTTTCTGACAAAAGTCATCGGCTATATCGAAGACCCCGACCTGCTGTTCATAGAGAGCGCATGAGTTTCCTTGAGCGGCTTTTCAGTCCCGGCTCTATCGCCCTCATCGGCGCCAGCAACGACGAAACAAAGCTCGGCGGCATAATATTAAAAAACCTCCTTCAATTCAGAGGCAAGGTATATCCTGTCAATCCGAAATACTCTGAGATAATGGGATTAAAGGCATATCCTTCTGCTTCGGATGTTCCAGGACAATGCGATTTGGCGATAATCATGAGGCCTGCGCCTGAAGTGCCTGCGGTCCTTCAAGGACTTAAAGGCAGGACCACGTGCGCGGTGATCATGAGCTCGGGCTTCGCTGAAATCGGCGAAGATGAGCTGCAAAATGAGGTGAAGAAAATAAGTGCAGGGTCAGGGATACGGATACTGGGACCGAACTGCATGGGGATCTATAACCCTTCACAAAGGCTCGATACATTTTTTCTTCCCAGGGAGAGGCTGAAAAGGCCGAAGAGGGGGAACGTCGGGATTGTCTCTCAAAGCGGAGCAATATTGAGCTGTCTTCTCGGGGCAGCAAGGTCCTCGCATACCGGGGTCTCGAAGGTCGTGGGCTACGGCAATGCCATGGACATCGATGAGTCGGACCTATACGAATATCTTGCAGAGGATGAAGATACCGAGGTTGTTGTCTCCTATATCGAATCAGTGGCTGACGGAAGAAGGTTCCTCGAAAAGGCGAAGATATTATCAGGAAAAAAGGCCTTGCTCATCCTGAAAGCCGGCAAGGGAAAAAGCGGCCAGGCTGCGGCCTTTTCCCATACAGGGAGGCTTGCGGGAAGATACGAGGTCTTTCATTCAGTGCTGCGGCGTTTCAATATCAAAGAGGCGATGGATTTCGACGGGCTTATGGATACTGCAAAGGCGCTGTCCTATTACCCCCCCCTGCTAAGGAGGGGACCAGGGAGTGTGGCAACAGGGTATGCATCATTACTAATGGAGGCGGCTCCGGAGTGCTGGCTGCTGATGAATGCATGAGGCAGGGGCTTGAGGTCACTGCGCTGCCCGGACATGCGAAAGAAAAACTCGGGCAGGTTTTTCCTCATTTTTACGGCATAAACAACCCTGTTGATCTTACCGCGCAAGTCAGAGACGATGACTATGCGACTGCACTGGAAGAGCTAAAGGATGACTACGACGGTTTTCTTATCATCGCCCTGCCCAATGTCATGGGAATAACCGAAGGCCTGGCGGAAAAGTTGAAGGCAGCCAGGCAATACCTAAGCAAGCCGCTTGTCTGCCATATAGCAGAGGGACTCATAGCAGGCAGGCTGACAAGACTCCTCGAGAGGGCGCGCGTCCCTGTCTATTCTTCCCCTGAAAGGGCGGTGAGGGCGTTAAAGGCCCTTTTGGAATAAGAAGAAGGTAATGTCTTCAGTTTGTATTGGAAGTGGTCCTGAAGTGAATCGTTGCATTGAAAAAATGTAATAAGATATCTTGTGGTGTCTGTCACAGTTCCAAATTTCCTGCACTCTAATGTAACAACGCAACGCCAATCCCCACCGCACAGATTCCCATCAAAGTCAATCCTGCGAGGAAAATGAACTCTGCAATGCGTTCATATTGCTCCCCTTTGCTCAAAGACCTTATAGATGCATACGAAATAATACTCGCAAAAAGAAACAAAACAATGGCGATGACAATAATTTCATCTATGATTGTCTCATCTGCCAGATGTGATACCT
Source organism: uncultured Nitrospira sp. (assembly GCA_963813295.1). Classification (GTDB taxonomy): domain Bacteria; phylum Nitrospirota; class Thermodesulfovibrionia; order Thermodesulfovibrionales; family UBA6898; genus JAOUFP01. Next base: position 47,048 of record CAWEYN010000011.1, on the reverse strand, counting down.
TCATGAAACTGAGTATCGCAAAACACAGGCCAAGAAGATTTCCGGAAGTAGGCAAAATATGTTTTGACATATTTCTGCGGTCATTTTTTTCTGAAGTCACAGTTTCCCTCCTGGTTGAAGACCCCATCCGGCAAGACCGCAGGGAATCTCAATGCAAGGTATATTTTTCATTATATTCGTTTGCCAACCCTGTGGCAAGACCACATGGAATATCGCCCGCTATCCATTTAAACTTAACCTGAGCCAGCGTCAATGCCCTTTGCTCAGTTGACAGCATCTTATCACAGCTTTTTGAATAGATTGTGAAGATCGGCACTGGTGGATAATAGATGACAGACCTCACTTCCTCACACTAAAAAACACCGACGGGCATTCTGATCATTCTTCAATCAATGACATACCTGCCGAATAAACCAGGTCTTCACCAGCTGTGTCAGCATGACGTAGCACAATAACATTGCAGCCAATAACAGCCAATACAGTGGCGGCAGGGGCACAAAGCCTAACGCTTCAGCCAATGAAGACGAGGGCAGCCATGCTCCAATCGCAACAACGATCAAAGATGTCAGAATCAGAGGCAGGCTGGCTGAACTCTGTATGAAGGGTATTTTGTTGGTGCGGATCACGTGAATGATCAGTGTTTGTGTAAACAATGATTCCACAAACCAACCGGTATGGAACAGGGCCTCATTATTCCATGTGTGGAACACATACAGCATGATAAAGAAAGTCAGGTAGTCAAATATCGAGCTGATCGGACCGAAGAAGAGGATGAAACGGCGGATTTCATCTATTGCCCATTTGCGTGGTTTTTGCAGCCATTCCGGATCTACTTCATCGGTCGGGATAGTTGTTTGGGAGAAATCATACAACAGGTTGTTCGTCAGTATCTGCAATGGCAGCATGGGCAGGAACGGCAGGAAAATACTGGCCCCTACAACGCTGAACATATTCCCAAAATTGGAACTGGCAGCCATCTTGATGTACTTGATGATATTCCCGAAGACTTTACGACCTTCGATCACACCTTCCTGAAGGACAAGCAGACTTTGTTCCAATAAGATAATGTCAGAGGATTCTTTTGCGATATCCACTGCGCTGTCGACCGAGATCCCGACATCTGCAGCCTTGAGGGCCGGCGCATCATTGATGCCGTCTCCCAGAAAACCGACGACATGTCCCTGCTGTTGCAAGGCCTTAATAATACGCTCCTTATGGGTCGGAGAGAGTTTGGCAAAGATTGTTGTTTGTTCAATGACCTGTGCCAAATCAGCATCAGTCATTTTTTCCAGCACATTGCCCAGCAAAATATGATCGACGGAAAGCCCTACCTGTTTGCATATACTGCGTGAAATAATTTCATTGTCCCCGGTAAGGATCTTGACGTGAACATTGTTCCGCCGCAGGTCTTCAAGGGCTTCAGCGGTCGTCTCCTTTGGAGGGTCAAGGAAGGCCAGGAAACCCAGTAAAATAAGTTCTGTCTCGTCCCCGACACTGTATTCCTGAAAGGCTTCAGGCATGTTCTTGTAAGCCAGGGCAATTACCCTGAACCCCTGTTCGTTCAGTTTCTGGACCAATGCTGCTGTCTTTGCATGGTGTTCATCGACGGTCATCGATGGGCAGACATTGCCCTGGATGGTTATCTGAGTTGAAAGGGCAAGGATTTCCTCAACAGCGCCTTTACATATCAGTATATGACGGTTTTGATTATCTTCCACTACCACTGACATGCGGCGGCGCACAAAATCAAAAGGGATTTCATCGATCTTCCTGTAGTGCTGTTCTTCGACCAACTGTTTTTCCAGATGCTTGTAGTTAAGAACAGCAACATCCATCAGGTTCTTCAGTCCTGTCTGGAAGAAACTGTTGAGAAACGCGAAAGTTCAGGATTTCCTCCTGTTCATTGCCGTCAACATCAATATGTTTCATCAGCACAATTTTCCCCTGGGTGAGAGTTCCGGTTTTGTCAGTGCAAAGCACATCCATTGCACCCAAATTCTGAATTGAGTTCAGGCGTTTGACGATCACCTTTTTGCGGGACATGTTGATCGCGCCCTTGGAAAGATTGACTGTAACGATCATCGGCAGCATTTCAGGCGTAAGGCCAACGGCCACTGCCAGGGCAAAGAGAAATGCCTCCAGCCAATTCCCCTTGCTCAGCCCGTTAAGAATAAAAACCAGTGGCACCATCACTATTAAAAACCTGATCATTAACCAGGTGAATGTAGTGATCCCTTTGTCAAAACCGGTCAGTTCACGTTCTCCTGCAATACTGGTTGCAAGGGAGCCCAGATAGGTGTTGCTGCCCGTCAAGACTACTACTGCTGTGGCTGAGCCAACTTCTACGTTAGAGCCCAAAAAACATAAATTCGGCATTTCCAACGGTTCCTGTGCAGGAGTGGTGACCCGTTCCGCTGATTTTGCAACAGGCAATGCTTCTCCGGTCAAGGCAGACTGGTTGATATGCAGATCTTTGGCAGAGATCAGACGCACATCAGCAGGCACCATGTCCCCTGCCGAGAGCAAAACAATGTCACCCGGCACCAGGTCCTTCAGGGGGATTTCCCGCTTCTCTCCAGCGCGCAGGACAGTGGCTGAAGTGCTGACCATTGCCTTGAGTTTTTCTGCTGCCTTGTCAGAACGAAGTTCCTGAAAAAAACGCAATAAAATCCCGAGCAGCACCATAACTGAAATCATTATGGTCCCGCGTTTATCTCCGGTCAGATAAGAGATCAAGTCCCAGGACCAGCAGCAAAACGACCAGAGGATTTTTGAAATTTAAGAGCAACTGCAGGAAAACTGATTTGCGTTTTTCTTTAGCAATCTCGTTTGGTCCATATTGTTTCCGCCGGTTTAGTGACTCTTCCTCGTTCAGGCCGTCTTCTTCTGAATGCAATGTTTGCAGGACCACAGATACGTCAGCCTGCGCACTCTCCAGCAGCCTGCCGGAGACGTTCTGACTTGTTGCTCGAGTGAGGGATCTATCGATGGTTTGAAAACAGAGGAAAGTTTAAACAAGTAGTCTCCTGCTGTCTTGTTTTCTCATCATGCATATAGTCTACTATGAACACGTTATTATACCTATTACAGTTTCTGATTTTGCCTCGATTGGTACAATATACAGGCAAGATATCCCACGACACCTAAATTGACGATCAATACAGTAACTTTAGGCCAGGTTATTCCACGCGTTATTTCGAATAGTTCGACAGGAATGTACATCCCGCCTGTCAGGAGGCCAAACCATTCAGCCCACTGCCGTTGCAGCCATAGGCCAATGGCTTCGACGAAGCGGACTGCCGAGTACAGCAGCGCTGAAAAGGCCATTGCCAAAAGCTGCCCATCAGTGAGGTGATTGAATGCATCAATGAAAATCCGGGGATAGTGTCTGGCCGGATTTAAATGAAATTGCCTGACAATCTGCTCAGCAGCCAGATGAAGGTCCTTATGAATAAACTCAAGCAAGCCTAACCCTACAAGCAGGACAAGCAATCCTTTTGCACCTTCAAAAATGGAAACGATGCGAATACCCCTTATTGCATGTTCTTTTCTCTTCACGTTGGCCATATCAGGAATATTGAACTACGCTTTCCAATATTTCAGTTTTTTGGTCCACTGCTTTCATTTTCCAGGTGATGGAGGATCTTGAGCATGAGATCGTTCTGCTGTTCAAGATGCAGGAGGATTGTTTCAATCTCTTTTTCAGCTTTCACATTTATTTCAAAATCTGATTCCGCGCGGGCTTCTGCGTGACGTCCCTGGAGATTTTGACCGATCATAATAAGCGGCATTAAGAATATTTGCAGCATATTAGAGATAAAAAGCCATAAGACAAAAGCAGGAAATGGATCGAACCTCGACGCCTGAGGAGCAAGCGTGTTCCATCCAAGCCAGATAATTGTCCACACAAAGATAATAATGAAAAAGCCCATTGAACCGACCTTATCAGTTATCCAAACAGCAAGCTTTTCCAGACGCGTCAGGTTTTTCCTGTGCTCTTCATTAATATTTCTGATCGGTTTATGTGACTTGTCTTTTTTCAGTTCTTCATGTGTTAAAGGCCGGCTGTTACTCATTCATCTCACCTGTTGCAATTAAATATTGTGATTACCTGATCAATGTTCTAATCTACACGATTGCTATTGTTTTGTGAAGCGCTGATTGCAGAAAGTAAAAAGATCACGAAATACTTTATCGCCAGGGCAGGCATTACAGATTGAAAGTCAGCGTTATAACTATTACTCAGAGCATAATTCAGCTTGGCAATTATTATTCGCATTCAAAGTATTGACCCGGATGCCATATCAGGCTACAATTAGTGAAAGTAATAGAATAAGCTTAAAAAAACTGGTAACTGGATTGTCGAACTTACGGTTGACCAGTTCAGAAATACAACGGCTGAAATCTCAGGTGCTGGAAATATCCATAGAGTTTTATTCGGAAGATGAATGGCAGAAAGCAAAGCTGACATGGCGCTGCGCCTGACGTTATGACGCTGCGCTCCATAGCGTCAGGCAAGCTCAGGCTGTTTTCAGTGCAATACCGGGCAGCTAATTCAGGGACGGGACTGTGGAGACAAGCGGACCGCATAAAGACAAATATCACCAGTTTGAGGAGGGATTATGGGAGAGAGTCAACAGGCATTCCTGATTGCCAAAGGCGAAAGTGAGATATCATTACTGCCTGGGATGGCAAACCGTCATGGGCTGATCGCAGGAGCGACCGGCACAGGCAAGACCGTCACCCTGAGGGTCCTTGCAGAGCAGTTCAGCAGGATCGGGGTCCCGGTCTTTATGGCGGATGTCAAGGGTGACCTTGCGAGCATCTGCAAGGCAGGGGGTGACAATACGAAGGTGGCCGAACGGATACAGAAGCTCGGTCTTTCCGACTTTCATTTCGAAGCCTATCCTGTCGTCTTCTGGGACATCTTTGGAGATCTGGGGCATCCGGTCCGCACAACAATATCCGATATGGGACCGCTCCTTCTGTCTCGCCTGCTGAACCTGAATGACACGCAGAGCGGGGTGCTGGGCCTTGTCTTTAAGATCGCTGACGATAATGGATACCTGCTTCTTGACCTGAAAGACCTCCGCTCCATGGTGCAGTTCGTCGGGGAAAACGCAGACCAGTTCAGGGTGCAGTATGGAAATGTTTCCACCGCGAGCATCGGGGCTATCCAGAGGAATTTACTGGCCCTTGATGAACAGGGAGGTGCAAGGTTCTTTGGCGAGCCTGCGCTCACCATCGACGACCTCATTCAGACAGACCAAAGCGGAAAAGGAATGATCAACATCCTTTCAGCCGAAAAACTGATCCAGTCTCCAAAGGTCTATGCAACGTTCCTGCTCTGGATACTTGCAGAGCTCTTTGAGCAACTGCCGGAAGTAGGCGACCCTCAAAAACCAAAACTCGTCTTCTTCTTCGATGAGGCGCATCTGCTCTTCGAAGACACGCCCGACGCCTTGAGGGAGAAGATCGAACAGGTGGTGAGGCTCATACGCTCCAAAGGAGTTGGTGTTTACTTTGTCACCCAGAACCCGCTCGACCTCCCTGACACGGTACTTGGCCAGCTCGGCAACCGGGTACAGCATGCGCTCAGGGCCTTTACACCACGGGAGCAGAAGGCTGTCAAGGCAGCAGCCGAAACCTTCCGCACAAATCCCAAGCTCGATATCACCAGGGCAATCCTGGAATTGGAAGTGGGAGAAGCGCTTGTTTCAGTCCTCGATAAAAAAGGTTCTCCCACAATCGTTGAAAGGGCCTTCATCCTCCCGCCCGGAAGCTCTCTCACGCTTCTCACCCCTGAAGAGCGCAAGAATATCATCAGGGCTTCGGTGCTCTACGGCCACTATGAAAAAGAGATCGATAGGGAGTCAGCCCATGAAAAGCTGAAGGTGCGCGCTGAGGAAAAGGCTCTCCAGCAGCAACAACAGATTGAACAGAAAGAGAAGGCCTCGGCTGCGGGTCAGAAGAGTCAGACGGCAGATCTCCTCGGCGCCTTTGCCAAAAGCGCTGTACGCGCTGTCGGCAGTCAGGTAGGCCGGCAGATCATGCGCGGGATCTTCGGCTCGATGCTCGGCGGACGTAAGAGATAGGAATCACTGATATCCTATCACAGTGCGTCATGCATCCCTTCACCTATTCTCAGCAGCTCGATCCAGGTGACAGCATCACTTCAGCAGCATGTTAAGAATGTCCCTCAACGCATCCACCTCATAGGGTTTTGTAAGACATGCGCTGAATCCCCGTGACGCGTATTCGGATATCGTCGCACTGTCGCTATAACCGCTTGAGACAACCGCCTTGACCTCCGGATCCAGTGCAAGGAGTTCCTGTAAGGCTTCCTCCCCTCCCATGCCGCCACGGATAGTCAGATCCAGGATCACGATGTCAAACCTCCTGCCTGTGGACAGAGCTTCACGGTATTTGGCTATCGCCTCTTCGCCATTTTCAGCGAATTCATGCTCATGGCCTAGTGCCCTCAGCATGATTCCGACGATGGTCCTGACCACTTCTTCATCGTCCATTACGAGGATCCTGCCTTTTCGAGCACTTTCAGCTGCAGCAGGAATAACCCCGGCCCTCTTTTCCTCTGCCTCGACCGCGGGGAGATAGACGAAAAAAGTGCTGCCCCTTCCCAATTGGGACTTCACGTCGATCAACCCGCCGTGGTTCTTTATAATGGAATACGATGTGGCGAGCCCCAGTCCGCTGCCCTTTTCCTTGGTCGTGAAATAAGGGTCGAATAGTCTGGGTATGTACTGTTCAGGGATGCCGATGCCATTGTCCTTAACGGATATCTCAACATATTTTCCTTCTGCCAGATGGGCAGGAAGCCCTTCATTGGGAGCACAGATATTCTTCGCGGCGATCGCAATCGTACCACCAGCTGGCATCGCCTGGTCGGCATTGAGCACGATGTTCTGGATCACCTGTCCGATCTGCCCCTCGTCCGCATCCACTGCCCAAAGGCAGTCGTCAAACTTGAGCCGGAAGTCAACACTCGAACCGCTGAGGGCAAACCTCACTGAATTCTCGATCACGGACTGGAGGGGTATCTTCTTCTTAAGCGGTTTCCCGCCCTTGGAGAAGGTCAGAAGCTGTGTCGTAAGGTTCACTGACATATGCAGGGCCTTCTCAGCCTGCTCAAGCATTGCGAGGGAACGCTCCTTCTGGTCCAGGGTCAACTTGGCCATAGATATATATCCGAATACTCCCTGCAGCAAGTTGTTGAAATCGTGTGCTATCCCCCCTGCCAGAATCCCGATCGCCTCAAGCTTCTGGGTCTTGAGCTGTTCCTCTTCAAGCAGGTGTTTTTCGGTTATGTTGTTGACCGTCTCGATCACGGATGTTACAGCGCCTGTGCTGTCCTTTATAGGAAAGGCCTTTGTCTCAACATACAGAATGGAACCTTTAGCGTCCGGATGTTTGTGGAGCGCTACATGGGGTTCTCCTGTCTCGAAGACATGACGGACAGCGCATTCCTCACCCTCCTCATAACACGGCCTGAGCGTTTTATGCGAGATCTCATAACAGTGCCGGCCGATGACCGAATCGCATGACTCGCCAACCTGGCTGCAGTAGGCCTTGTTTGCTGTCAATATGCGGAAGTCGTGGTCAATTACGATGAACCCCTCATCTACAGTATCGAGGATGTTTCGGATGAACGCTTCGCTCCGGCGGAGCTTATCCTCGGCCTCTTTACGATCGGTGACGTCCACGAAATACCCGCGACGAGGTGCTGCTTCCCTCCAAGGGAAATTATGGCAGGACATTGATCGTCCGGCATAAGAGACCGGCTGTCTGCTTCGCACTCAGCATCGGGATGTCCTCGGCAAACGATATATCGCCCGAATGAATCTGACGGACTCGAAAGTGCTCACGACCGGGGCAGGTCGCTTGCCGGATGGATGTCATGGACGCCAGAGACCGAGGTCCTTGTCCTGGGGATATCCGAGCATGGCGCAATGGCCCGTTCGCCTCGATGACCTTTTCGGGTCCGGTCGGCTATAGTATGACCGATCACGCGTCTGGGAGAACGAAGCACATTAATATGTTCCTGCAAATCCGAAAAATCCTCCTCCCACAGAGATGGAACGGTCTTCAAACGATGCTTCCGATTCCTGCGCACAGCCTCTCCTCGGCCCGCTTCCGTTCGGTAATGTCCTGAACGATGCCGAACATCCGCACCGGGTCGCCGGAGACCTCGCGGACAACCTGTCCGATGGTATGCAAGATCGCTTCGGTCCCGTCCTTCCGGATGAACCGGTAGTCCATCTCAAAGTGCCGGTCCTGCTTGAGCGCAGCATCGATAGCCTGCATAAACTCGTCTTTGCTGTCATGGTGCATCTGTGCGAGGACCAGGCCGTAGTCCGGCGCAATCGCGTGCGGTTCGAAACCATAGATGCGGTATCAGTTCGTCGGACCAGTGAACCGCATTGGTTGCGATATCCCATTCCCAGTCTCCCACATGGGCGATCATCTGTGCACGGGCAAGACTCTCTTCTCTTTGCTGCAAAGCTTTTTCCATCTGTTTCCGCCCGGTGATGTCTCTTACAATATCCCTGGACCCGGCAAAGACACCATCCCTGAAAATAGCACTGGAGCTTACCTCAATATCAATCCAGCGTCCGTCTTTTGTCATCATCATGCCTTCGAAGGTCTCGTAGGAGCCTGTGCGCCTGAGTTTGTCGAACTCGGCCGCAGAATGCGGTCTCTGTTGCTCCGGGATAAAGTCAAATGGCTGCCTGCCAAGGAGTTCCTCTCGTGTGTAACCCAGGAGTTCTAGACCCCTTCTGTTGACATCCACATAGCGCAGTTCTGAGTCCAGAACAAAAACCGCGTCGCTGGCGTTTTCAAAGAGGTCCCGGTATTTTGCCTCTGATTCCAAAAGGGCTTTTTCCGCAGCTTTCTGATCAGTGATATCGCGCCATATCACATGCAAAACAGTATGGCCTAACAGCACGATTGTCTGAGTAATAACTAGAACATTTCGTAACTCTCCGGACTTGGTCCGGTGTGTGACCTCGAATTCAGCCTTTTTTTCAGTTATCGTCCTTTGTATGTGCGCGCGAATTTCCTCGGGACTCTCCACAGGGTCGATATCCGATATGCTGAATTTCGAAAACTCTTCGCTTGTATACCCGAGATCAGTGTGGGCCGCTTTATTAAAGTCGACTATTTTCCCTTCCGCATCAATAATGAGGATGCCGTCGGTAGACTGTTCAAATACAGCGCGGTATCTAATTTCAGCTTCGCTGAGACCAGACGCATTTTCTCTTTGAATTCCATCAGCGTCCTGTATCTTTTGTTTATCCCCCATAAGCAGAGCACTCCTTTATGTGATTTGTTTTCTTATTGTAGTTCAACCATGAATAATTTTTCATCTCAGAGACGCAAAGATCGAATTGGTTTTTATTTCCCGTGTGACCTCATTGTCATTTTGACCTGGCGATAACAGCATCAGCGGTGAGTTTCGGGCTTACCATGAGTGTCCATGCCGCTATAGGCCTTATCTTTGCCAGGGAAGCGGCCTTTACAGCGGAGACATGATATTTTCCGCGTCGAATCACGATGAAGATCGCCGGGGAAAAGGGCATGGCCAGGATTACTGACTACCTTCATCCAGTCAGCCCTGTTTTGGTTTTTATAAAGTATATATGATTTTTGGACTGTTTCTGTGATACCATTTTGATAGGGCCTGACTGAAACATTTTGTTTTAAAATGACTAAAAACCTGATATGACAAAAAAACTCATCACTATTTTCATACTGCTGCGGCATCCGTGGCCTTCCTCTCCTCAGGGGTCCTGGGAGAGCAGAAAAAACCGGTCCTCGCTGTCAGAGTCAGCGGCGTCATCAACCCTGTATCTTCTGAATTTATAAGCAAAAGCATAATCAGGGCAAATGCCATGCAGGCTGAGGCCCTTGTTATAGAGCTCGATACTCCGGGAGGACTCGATACCTCCATGCGTAACATCGTAAAGGAAATCATAGGCAGCAGCATTCCTGTTATTGTATATGTCTCACCCAGCGGCGCACGGGCTGCCTCTGCAGGCGTCTTCATCACCCTTGCCGCTCATGTTGCGGCCATGGCGCCCGGGACGAATATCGGCGCAGCCCATCCTGTTTCAATGGGGGGTAAAATGGACACGACCATGTCCGAAAAAGCAACGAATGACGCTGCAGCCTACATCAAATCCCTTGCTGAAAGGACCGGAAGAAATGCGGCGTGGGCAGAGGACGCGGTCAGGAAAAGCGTCTCTGCCACAGAAACAGAAGCGCTGAAGGAACATATCGTAGACTTCGTCAGCAAAGACCTCAATGCTTTACTGAAAGCATATAGACGGCAGAAAAGTGACAACTGCTGCAGGAGAAAAAACCCTGAGTACTGCCAATGCGCCAATTATACATACCGAGATGGACCTGCGCTATAAAATCCTCAACTTCATCTCTGACCCGAGCGTTGCCTATATGCTGATGCTCCTGGGCTTCTACGGACTCTTCTTTGAGCTTACGAACCCGGGCACGATCTTTCCAGGCGTCACAGGCGCGATATTCCTGATACTGGCCTTCTACTCTTTTCAGACCCTCCCGGTAAATTATGCGGGACTGCTTCTCATCATTTTGGCCATCGTTCTCTTCATTCTCGAAATCAAGATTATTTCGCACGGAGTGCTCACTATCGGGGGCATCATTTCCATGGTGATCGGGTCCCTCATGCTCTTTGATTCACCGGCGCCTTTCCTGCGGCTCTCTCTCTCCCTCATTGTCCCTGCTGTCCTGGTTACCGCCCTTTTCTTTACCGCGACCTTCAGCCTCGCCTACAGGGCTTTAAAAAGAAAACCGGCTACCGGCGGGGAAGGTCTTATAGGGACAGAGGGAAAGGCCATTACGGACATCACAAAGGACGGCGGGACAGCCGCCCTGCATGGGGAGGTATGGTCTGCCTCATCAGATGAAATTATAAAAAAGGGTGATAAAATAGAAGTCATATCATTGTCCGGACTGCAAATAAAGGTAAAGAAAAAGGAGGTAGTCTGATGTCAGCGTTTCCATCATCATTAACAGGGTTCATAATCGTTGTTTTCGCGGTCGTGTATTTTCTGTCAGCCGCAATCAAGATACTTAAGGAATATGAAAGGGGTGTCGTGTTCCGGCTCGGCAGGATAATTCCGGTAAGAGGCCCGGGACTGGTCATCATCTGGCCTGTCATCGACAAACTCGTCAGGGTCAGTCTGCGTACAGTCACCATGGACGTCCCTCCACAGGACGTAATCACAAAGGACAATATTACTGTCAAGGTGAATGCCGTTGTTTATTTCAGGCCAATGGACCCTGTCAAGGCAATAACAGAGGTTGAAGATTTCTACTACGCCACATCACAGATTGCCCAGACAACGCTCAGGAGCATACTGGGACAGAGCCAGCTCGATGACCTTTTGTCAAAGCGTGATGAGCTTAACGCTGAACTCCAGAAGGTGATAGATTTCCAGACAGAGCCGTGGGGAATAAAGGTCTCCGCTGTTGAGGTAAAAAACGTTGACCTGCCTGTTGAAATGCAGAGGGCCATCGCGCGGCAGGCTGAGGCGGAAAGGGAAAGAAGGGCGAAGATAATCCATGCTGAAGGTGAATTCCAGGCCTCTCAGAAACTTGCGGACGCGGCAAAAATTATAGCAACCGAAAGCGGGGCCTTACAGCTTAGATTTCTCCAGACCCTTACAGAGATCGCAACAGAAAAGAATTCCACAATAATATTTCCGGTGCCTATAGACCTGATCAAGCCTTTTCTGGAAAAAGCCTCTGCAAAAGGTGAGTCATAAAAGACCTGACTGACAACAAAAAAAGCACCCTTATATGGGCAAGGATTTTCTTCCTGATATTTTTTCTGGGAGGAATATTTCTCCTTTATAAAAGCGGCGCATTTCAGTTCTTTATGGACAGGGAGAGACTTAAGGGCTTTCTGAACTCCCTGGGCCCCCTGTCCTTCATAGGCTTTATTTTTCTCCAGGCCCTTCAGGTCATTGCCGCACCCGTTCCCGGCGAGGTCACAGGCGTGATCGGGGGGTATCTCTATGGGTCTTTTTTAGGAATAATCCTCTCCACCCTGGGCCTGACCCTCGGGTCATGGCTTGCGTTTTTTCTCTCAAAGACCTTCGGAAGGCCCTTCGTGGACAAATTCGTAAGCAAGCAGACCCTCGATAAATATGACTACCTCCTCCATCACAAGGGCGCCTTTCTTGTTTTTGTCCTTTTTCTGATCCCCGGCTTTCCCAAAGACATCCTATGCTATATACTCGGACTCGGACACCTAAGCACAAGGGAATTTTTGGCCATCAGCACAGTCGGAAGATTCGCAGGCACTGTGTTGCTGACCGTAGGAGGCTCCTTTTTGAGACACCAGCAATACTACAGATTTTTTATCCTGCTCGGTTTTGCGCTTGTTGTGGTATTTTTTGTCATGGTTTATAAGGAACAGATGGAAAGGTTATTCAGGATCTGGCATATCAGTTCAAGGAGAAAAGCAAGAAGGAACAAATAACCTTGCAGACGATCATCGAACTTCAACCTGCAAGTCCATTTTGCCTGCAGAGCTTTTAATAAAGGTGATATAGACGCTGGATCGATATTGTGATATATATGTTGATAGCGGACCGGAAGAACAACGGGGGTTCGCTGAGGACCGAAAAGTATATTGAAAGCCATCCCGATATGGTATCAGCCTCCATGTCCGTGAGGAGTGCAAGTCTGTGGCGTTTTCGGGTGATGAAGCAAAACCGGAGGGGAAGATTGATGATGAGAAAGAAAACCCGATTGCAGGAATTCAGAAACGGCAGGGGACGCTTATGACTGTATCGATCGCCGGCAGGCTCATTGATAAGTTCCTGAGGATCAATAAATGTCATCTTTTGTGGATATCCGTTCTCTCTTCGGTATTGCTCACCCTGACAATAGTTTGCGTGATGAGTTTAGTGTTTCACGGAAAGGTCACTGACGATTATCTTGTCATCTGGGCTGTCGCCGCGTCAGTGGTCTCTTTTATTGTATCTTGTGGCCTGTTGATCATCCGGCACGAACTACAAAAAGTCACGGCAGCACTACGGTCGGGCGAGAAGCGGCTGAAATACATACTCGCCTCCAGTCCTGCAGTCATCTACACCTGCACACCGACGGGTGATTATACCGCTACATTTATCAGCGAAAACGTCAGAGAGCAACTCGGCTACGAGCCGAGTGACTTTCTTAGCGATCCCGCATTCTGGGCCAGGAACATACACCCCGAGGACGCTCAACGTGTTTTTGCCGAATTGCCCGGCTTGTTTGAGTGCGGGCACCTTATCCACGAATACCGCTTTTTGCGTAGGGACGGCACTTATCTGTGGCTGCGCGATGATCTGAGGTTGGTCCGTGACCAGTCGGACGAGCCGCTGGAAATCGTCGGCTCCTGGCTCGATATCACCGCGCGCAGACAGGCAGAAGAGACTCTCAGGGAGAAAAACATCATGCTCCAAACCTTGATACATTCCATTCCCGATCTGGTGTTTTTCAAGGATTCCGCAGGACGAATTTTGCTGGTGAACAAGGCAGTGGAAGAAGCCCTGGGCCTCGGACAGGAAGAGCTTTCGGGTACGACCTATGATGAACTATTGCCTCCGGGCGTGACCGACAAGTGTAAAAGGAGCGATGCGGAAGCAATATGTAGCGGCTTGCCGGTCCGTTCTGAAGAGCGCTATACCGATAAAAACGGCACATTAAGGGTCCTTGATTTCATTAAAGCACCTATCCATGACGACAAAGGCGCTTATATGGGACTGGCACTGGTCGGGAGGGACATTACCGAGCACAAGCGGGCAGAAGAAAGGCTGCAAGAGGGTGAGAATCGCTTCCGGACCCTTTTTGAAGAAGGAGCTGAGGGGATAATTTTTATTGATAACAACGGTAATATCGCAGCGGTGAACAAATCATTTGCTCATATGCACGGTTACAGTTGTGAGGAAATGCTGAACATGAACGTCAATGACCTGGGTGCTCAGAAATCATTCGTCTCAGATATGGAAATATTGCGCAGGCTCCTCGCTGGTGAACCAGTATGTTTCGAGGTGGAACATTATCACTCGGCTGGTCATTCTTTTCCCCTCGAAGTGTCGACTTCTCTGATCCCGATCAATGGCAAATATTATTATGTCTGCCTTCCACCGTGACATTTCAGACCGCAAAAAAGCCGAGAAGGTATTACAGGAGAAAGAGGCAAAGATGAGGGCCATGCTCGAAAGTTTCGACGGCCTCATTTATATCTGCTCTCCGGATTATCGCATTGAGTTCATGAACGAGAATCTGATCCGCCGGACTGGAAGAAACGCCGTGGGCGAACATTGCTATTCTGTCCTGAATGACCGCGACTCGATCTGCCCCTGGTGTGTAAACGAAAGAGTCTTCAGGGGAGAGACCCTGCGGTATGAGATCCTGAGCCCGAAGGACGGGCTATGGTATTACACAGTGAACACCCCGATCCGGCACGCCGACGGCTCAGTTTCAAAACAGGCGATGATCCTGGACATCACTGACAGGAAGAAGGCCGAGATTGCGCTTAAAGAGAGCGAAGAGCGATACAGACGGCTTCTTGCCTCGGTCACGGATTATATTTACACGGTGAAGGTCGAAGACGGCCGACCCGTTGCCACAGCGCATGGAGAAGGTTGCGTTGCAGTGACAGGTTATACGCCGGAGCAATACCAGGCAGACCCGGACCTCTGGTATCGCATGGTCTATGACGACTGACCGTGATTCGGTTGTAGAGAAGGTGAGAAGGATGCATTTCAGGAGAGAAGGCGGATTCCCTTGAGCACCGTATCGTCCACCGGAACGGATCAATCCGATGGGTGCGAAATACACTGGCGCCTAGCTTCGACAAACTCGGGCAACTCATGGCTTTTGACGGCCTGATCTCCGACATTACCGAGAAGAAGATGCTTGAAGAGCAGCTCGAAAATGCCCGGGACGCAGGAGGAGGAAAACCTGAAGATTTTTTCCAGGCTCCTGATCGAGGTGCAGGAGGAAGAACGGCGGGCCATAGCCCGTGAGCTTCATGACGAGATAGGCCAGTCCCTGACAGGCCTGAAACTCTCCGTCGAAAGCATAGCCGACTCCCTGCCGTCCGATCAGGCGGACAATATGAAAGCAGTAGAAGCTGTCGTTGGGCGAGATGCTCGCCATAGTGCGGAACATGTCCCTCAATCTCCGTCCGGCAATGCTCGATGATTTCGGACTTGTCAGCACCTTGCATTGGTATTTCGAGCGGTATAAATCGCAGACAGGCATCTCGGTAGACTTCAGGCAGACCGGGGCAGACAGACGCTTTGATCAGCAAAAGGAGATCGCACTCTATCGCATAACGCAGGAGGCCTTGACCAACGTGGCACGCCATGCCGGAGTGAAGAGCGTCCTCGTGGAACTCATCATTGAACAGGACAGGGTCACACTCAGGATAAGGGATAAAGGCCAGGGATTCGACACTGAGAACACAGGTGCATTCCGGTTCCGGATTGTCGATAATGAGGGAACGTAGTATACTTTTAAATGGGACTTTTTCTCTTAGTTCCTCTCCGGGAAAAGGGACAGAGGTTACGGTGACAATTCCGCTTCATGACACGGAAGATGGACAGGAAGGCAGGATATGATAAAGATATTTCTCGCTGACGACCATGAGATGGTGAGACAGGGTATACGGGCCCTGATTGAGAGGGAAGCTGACATCTCGGTGACAGGTGAAGCAGGAAACGGCAAAGATACGCTGTCGAATCTGGCCAGAGCTGAAGCCTGATCTGCTCCTCCTCGACCTCATGCTGCCGGACATGAGCGGCATGGAGGTGCTCGAAAAGGCAAAGAAGGCCCTGCCGGGACTGCGCGTAATAATCCTCTCCATGTATGACAACAAGGTCCATCTGCTCGAAGCCCTGCAAAGGGGCGCTGACGGCTATGTCATAAAGGGCAGTTCAGGCTCCGATCTGCTGAAAGCGATTCGTACTGTATTGGCGGGCCGCCGTTATGTAAGCCCGCCGCTCACCGAGTATCTTATGGAAGATATGGCGGCAAAACGCTCGAAGGGCCATGCCGCCGGCTCCGGCAGACTCACCCCTCGCGAAGAGCAGGTACTCTATTTTACGGCGGAAGGCTTCAGCAGTTCGCACATAGCCGGGAGACTGGGGATCAGCGCCCGCACGGTCGAGGCCCATCGGAACAATCTCATGAAAAAACTCGGCCTCCACAACAAGGCGGAATTGATACGGTACTCAATGGTGCATAGCATACCCAAAGAGCCATAACGCGCCATGACATCGACCTAATTTTCTATATATTTATTACAGATCCAAATGACCGGAACATCATAAAGACAATCATTAATCCGGCACATAATTTGGGGATGAAAGTCATTGCCGAGGGGGTTGAAACACTCGATCAGCTTGAATTTCTGAGGCGCTACGAATGTGATGAAATACAGGGATACTTATTCTACAGACCGTTACCTGAAGAAATGATCCAACAGTTATTGGCCGAACAGCAAGAGGAAAAGACTTTATCAGAAAATACTGCATGCCTGGAAAGCTACAAAATCTTGCTGTAAGTTGTACTGGTTACCACCTCAGTAATGCAGAGGCCCAGGTAAGCCCGCCGCCGAACGCCTCAAGAAGGACATACTCTCCCTCCCTGCACTTCCCTGACTGTACAGCTTCATCAAGGGCTATCGGTATTGACGCAGCAGAGGTATTGCCATATTTTTCGATATTGATGAACACCTTCTCTGCCGGCAACCCAAGTCTTTTCGCGGTCGCATGAATGATCCTGAGATTGGCCTGGTGCGGTATAAGGAGCGAAAGCTGTGACGGCTCCAGATTGTTTTCCTCGAGAGTACCGAGTTGCCAGCTGTTCGAGGGTCCTTACAGCGACCTTGAACGTCTCGTTTCCCTTCATCTTCATAAAATGCAGCCTCTTGAGGATCGTCTCCTTTGAGCAGGGATATTTTGAACCTCCGCCGGGCAGGGATATTAAATCAGACAGGCTCCCGTCCGAATAGATGTGCGTGGAATAAATACCGCGCTTCTCTTTAGTGCCCTCAAGCAAGACAGCGCCTGCACCGTCACCAAAGAGCACACAGGTTGTCCTGTCACTCCAGTCAGTGAATTTGGAAATGACCTCGGCGCCGACAAGCAGGATCCTGTTATGTGCTCCTGACTTGATCAGGCTGTTGGCGACATGCAGCCCGTAGACAAATCCCGAACATGCCGCGTTAAGATCAAAGGCAGCGGCCTTTTTTGCGCCCAGTTTGTGCTGCAAAATACAAGCTGTTGAAGGGAAGACCATATCGCCGGAAATAGTGGCCACTATTATAAGGTCGATGTCTCTGGCCTTTACATCAGCCTTTTTCAGTGCCTTATGAGCAGCCTCATAGGCAAGGTCCGAGGTCACCTGGTTGCCGTCAACGATCCTCCGTTCCCTTATGCCGGTCCTCTCCAGTATCCACTCGTCAGAGGTATCGACAATCTGCTCGAGGTCATTGTTCGTGATAACATTTTCAGGCACATAGGAGCCTGTTGAGATGATCCTGGCCCTAATCAAACCTATGCCTGCCTGTCATGGAGATCGTTTTCTATATCGACTGTGATGGCTTCATAGACTCTCATTGCCGCATAGTCAGCAGCCACCCTCAGCGCATTTTTAATGGCCTTTGAGGAAGACCTGCCATGGCTGATTATGCTGGTGCCGTTGATGCCAAGCAGCGGCGCACCACCGTATTCGTCATAATCCGTTCTTTTTTTGAACTTCCTGATCGCTGGTTTCATCAGCAGGTATCCGACTCTTCCGGTGGAAACACTCGATATCTCCTGCTTCAGCATCTTCAGGATTGTCTCGGCAAGCCCTTCGCTGATCTTCAGGGCTATATTGCCGATAAAGCCGTCGCAGACGACCACATCTGCCTTACCGCTGAAGATGTCCTTGCCTTCGATATTGCCGATAAAGTTCAATTTCGACTTTTTTATCAGCTTGAAGGCCTCCTTGGTGACCTCATTGCCTTTGATGTCTTCCTCTCCGATACTCAGGAGCGCCACCTTCGGGTCCGGCCTCTTCAATACCAGTCTGCAGTATGTGCTGCCCATAAGGGCGAACTGCAGAAGGTTCTGAGGATTGCAGTCAACGGTTGCGCCCACGTCAAGCATAATAAACGGGTCCTTAAGCGTAGGCATAAGCGTGGCTATAGCAGGTCTGTCCACGACTTTTGCAGTGCCCAGCATCATAAGGGAGGTAGCCATGACAACGCCTGAATGCCCGGCGCTGACAAAGGCATCGGCCTTCCCTGCCTTGACAAGGCCTATGCCGACCCGTATGGAGGAGTCTTTCTTTTTTCTGATCGCAACCATAGGGGATTCCTGCATCTCCACGACCTGGGAGGCATGCATAACAGAAATGCGGTTTGCACTGTATCGTTTGTTACTGAGTTCCTTCTGAATTGAAGCTTCGTCGCCGACAAGTATTACATCTACATCATCACATTCATTAACGGTTTCAACCGCTCCTTCAACATTTACCAAGCGGAGCGTGGTCGCCTCCCATAGCGTCAAGAACTACCCTCATGATTATTTTTCGACTACTTCAAGCACCTTATTGCCGTTATATGAACCGCAACTGCCGCAGGCCCTGTGCGGAAGCTTTAACTCCTTGCATTCAGGACACTGCCCGAGATTAGGCGTCTGTCCTTTCCAGTTGGCCCTTCTCTTGTCTCTTCTTGATTTTGAATGTCTGCTTGTTGGGTTTGCCACTATACTGCTCCTTTCATTTTTCCAGTAATTTTTTCAAGACCTCAAGTCTTGAATCAATCTTCTTTGTTTCGCAGCTGCAGGTGCCTGTATTGAGGTCTGTTCCGCACTGGGAACAGATTCCCCTGCAGTTTTCATCGCATAACGGTTTCATCTGGATGTTCAGCATGATCTGCTCCCTGATCAGTTCCTGCAGGTCAAGCTCATCACCCTGATAAAACCCCATATCCATCTCATCGTCTTTTAACCCATGCCTGTCGTCTCCGAGCTCTTCTATCGGATGATATACAACATTTACAGGCACGTCCATAAAATATTTATACTTTTTGAGGCATCTGCTGCACTCAAACTCCAGTTCGGCATTCAGGCTGCCCACAACAATAATTTCGCTGTGGGCCTTTGTCAGCTCAAGATGGGCCTTTACAGGAGAAAGAAGGGAAACCTCTTCTGCCTCAAACTTCTCCTCAAGGTCTAAATCAAGACCTTCATCCGGTATATCTGATATTATTATTTTCATTAAAAGACCATGCACAGAAGTATAAATTATAGAGATTTTTCCGGGAATAAGTCAAGGAAAGCTGTAACTCTTCAGTGGACTGGGGAACATAACTCCCCCAGCCCCCTCTTAACTTAAGAGGGGGGTTCTTATTCCTCCCCTTAAGATAAGGGGAGGTAAGGAGGGGTTATGATTCTTCACCGCTTCAGTGCAGGGTTAAGGCCGGGACTGACATAGCACATGGCATGCTACTGTCATCATTATGGACCAACAGGCTAACACTAGATAAAATCAGCAAACTCTCACGCACAGTTGCACTTTCACCTCATGTTGGTATTTAATATTCGATATGCCTGAACTTACTCCATTGATGAAACAATACGGCTCGATCAAAGAACAATACCCTGACTGCATCTTGCTTTTCAGGCTCGGAGATTTCTATGAAATGTTCGGCGAGGACGCAGTGACAGCCTCAAGAATCCTCCAGATAGCGCTGACAACAAGGGACAAATCCAAAGACGACCCCATGCCCATGTGCGGTGTCCCCTATTTTGCCGCAGAGTCTTACATTTCCAAGCTCATAAAGGCCGGGCACAAGGTCGCGGTATGCGAACAGATGGAAGACCCCAAGGACGCAAAGGGGATTGTCGCAAGAGAGGTCGTGAGGGTCATCACTCCCGGCACGCACACCCCTGAGCATCCGAAAGAAAATACCTATATAATCAGTATTTTACCTTTAGGAAACAGGCACGGGATAGCTGCAGCTGATATATCGACCGGTCAGTTCATAGTCTTTGAAACAGGGGAGAACATCGAAGATGAAGTCAACCGGTTCGAACCAAAAGAGATTTTAATGCCTGCCAGCCTCAAAGACAGCATACATTACAAACAGACCTTATCAGGATTCTTTATTTCAGGTTTCGATGACTTTTCATACGATTATGCCGAGGCCTACAAAACTCTCCTGAGCCATTTCCGGGTATCGTCGCTCGAAGGATACGGATGCGAAGGGTTTTCCGCCGCAATTTCAGCTGCAGGAGCGCTCATAAACTATCTGGAAAGTACACAGAAGGGCTTCCGGGTCTTCAGAAAAATAACAACGCTGCAGCAGGCTTCCAATATGTTTCTGGACGCGGCAACCCAGCGGAACCTCGAACTGACCCACAACCTCAAGGACCTCTCACGCGAAGGCACCCTGCTTTGGGCACTGGATGAAACCCTGTCGCCGATGGGCGGCAGGTTTCTGAGGTCCGCCCTGCTGCGGCCTCTCGCCAGACATCGGGGAGATCAACAAACGGCAGACTGCCATCGAATACCTTGCAGATGATTTTGAGCTTCTGGAGACCCTCAGGACTTCACTGAGAAACATACAGGACCTCGAAAGGCTCTCTTCGAGGGTGTCAGCAGGAACAGCAAACGCGCGTGACCTGATAGCTATAAAGACATTCGCTCTCCGACCTCCCCAAAATAAAAAAAGCGCTTTCTGCATCAAAGGAGCACCACCTGAAGTCCCTTGCGGATGCGATCTCGGAATTCTCTCTCCTTAGGGACCTCATCGGGAAGGCCATTGCTGAGAACCCTCCAACCGGCATGAAAGATGGAGGGATAATACGTGACGGATTCCACGCTGAAGTGGACGCCCTCAGGAGCATATCCACAAGGGGCAAGGATTTCATCGCTGAGATGGAGCTCAGGGAGAAGAAAAGAACAGGCATATCTTCCCTGAAAATCGGCTATAACAAGATCTTCGGCTACTACATAGAGGTCACAAAGGCCAATCTTGATATAGTGCCGGAAGACTATATACGGAAACAGACCCTCGTGGGCGGCGAGCGTTTCATAACACCAGAGCTGAAAGAATATGAAAACAAGGTCCTCGGCTCTGAAGAAAAACTGAAGAACCTCGAACAGGAAGTCTTTCAGCAGGTGCTTGAATCCGTCAGGGAAGAATCCGACCAGCTCCTGCAGACTGCCGGCACGCTGGCTGTAGTGGACTTCCTTGCGTCATTGACAGTAGTGGCAAAACGCTATAATTATACAAGACCCCTGATGGTTGAAGAATGCGTCATCGACCTTGTTGAGGCAAGGCACCCGGTGCTCGAACGTCATACTGGGAGGGGAACGGTTCATATCCAATGATACCTGTATCGACATGCAGGACAACCAGCTGCTGATACTGACAGGGCCGAACATGGCCGGCAAATCCACCTATATGAGGCAGGTCGCGCTCATTGTATTAATGGCCCAGACAGGCAGTTTTGTCCCTGCCTCATCAGCAAAGATCGGGATAACAGACAGGATCTTCACAAGGATAGGCGCGTCTGATTTTCTATCGAAAGGCCAGAGCACCTTTATGGTAGAGATGATAGAGGTGGCCAATATAGTCAATAACGCTACTGAAAAAAGCCTGATAATACTGGATGAAGTTGGAAGAGGCACCAGCACCTTCGACGGCATAAGCATTGCCTGGGCGCTCGCCGAACATATCTTAAACAGGATTAAAGCCAGGACCCTTTTTGCGACACATTACAATGAACTTACCGAACTCTCGCTCATCCATGACGGGGTAAAGAACTATAATATTTCAGTCAGGGAATGGGGGGACGAGATAATCTTTTTAAGAAAGATCGAGGAAGGCCCTGCTGACAAAAGCTACGGCATACAGGTGGCGCGGCTTGCAGGGGTCCCAGATGCTATCATAAGCCGTTCAAAAGAGGTCCTCTACAACCTGCAAAACGAGTCCCTGAGCGACTCCGGCAAGCCCAGGCTCTCCAGCGGAAAGACAAAAAAACGCAGGGAGCAGCTCGACCTTTTTTCCTCCGCACATGATGCTGTCATCAGCGAGATAGTCAACCTTGAAACAGACAGGTCTTTCGCCTGCATGAAGCCCTTTCGATCATTAGAGAACTCAGGGAAAAACTGAAGTCCTGAAGGTTCCTGGCCATTAAAGTCTATCTCACGCAAAGCCGCAAAGGTCGCAAAGAAATTTAAATACTTATTAAGGATAGATGGCAGAACCCTCCCGCTTATTGCGAGGGGGAAATATTACACTCCAACCTGACCCTCCCATATATAAAATTTGATGATTGTAAAGCAAAGAGTGACGTAATATAATTTGACTGAGGAGCAATAAAAAAAGGAAGGCGGGCCTCTTTGAAAAGCACAAATGAAATTTCTCTTGAAATTATAAGGTCAATAATTGTGCCGATATGTGAACATATATCAAAGACACGGGATATTAATATTTCTGCTGATGAAATACTGAAGGAAATATCTGAAAACGAAGTCGACTATCTAGAGCTGTACCACTTTATTGATTTTGTGAAAAGAAATGTGTTAGCCATAAAGATCGCATTCAGGTGCGACAGGGTGGCAACATGGGAAATCCTTGGGGGATTTCTAAAACAGCTTGAAACTATAGGGGGATTCAGTCATAAATATAATAAAATGACCGATGCTATTGCCTGTGACCTTAAAGGAAAAGGAAAATCAAATCATTTAATAGGGCTTGATGAAAGGATTGAGAATATATTAAAGACAGCTGATAAACTTAAGGAAGAGATAGAGAGAGACTACAAAAAACGTCTCAAAGATGTTTCCAGAAAAAAAAACAGGATGGATGTTCGCCTTCTGTAATCCTTATTCCCCATATCTACTGTTATTATTGGCGGGATCCCCCATTAAAAGGCGCCGCGTAAAAAAATTCACCATCGAAAGGCTTCATCTTCCCATCCCTGCGAATTTACGTCATTAAAAAGAAGTAATACTCATTTTATCTTTATTGACAAAGCGCAAAATGCTATTATATGAAATCGCATTATTCTTTTTCCGAAAAGGAGGCAACTATGAACCCTGAAGACATCAGATATCACAAGGAACACACATGGGTAAGGGTTTCCGGCAAGAAAGGCACTATAGGAATCACAGACTACGCCCAGGACGCCCTTGGAGACATCGTCTACATCGACCTTCCTGAAGTGGATACGGATGTAGAGGCAAATGCCGAGATATCAGAGATCGAATCCACGAAAGCGACTTCCTCAGTAATTTCACCGATCAGCGGAAAGGTGCTGGAAGTAAACGAAGACCTTCTGGAATCCCCTGAGATCATAAATGAAGACCCTTATGACAAGGGCTGGATTGCAGTCATCGAAATAGAAAATGACTCGGAACTCGACGACCTGATGGACGCGGCTGAATACGGGAAATACGTGGAAGAGGAATCCAAGTGAAATTAGCTGTCCTTGGGGCAGGTCCCGGGGGTTATGTCGCAGCGATCAGGGCAGCACAGCTGGGAGCAGAGGTAACGATCATAGAGGATACCGAGGTCGGAGGGACATGTCTGAACCGGGGCTGTATTCCGACAAAGGCAATGGTCGCCTCTTCCGAAGCCCTTTCAAAGGCCCGGGAGCTGGATAAATTCGGGATTGAACTCAGGGGCGAACTTGTTCCAAATCTCGCCAAAATAATCGAAAGAAAAAACAAGGTGGTCAGCACCCAGGTCAAAGGCATCAGGGGACTATTTAAAAGCTGGGGCATTACTTTGAAGGAAGGCAGGGGGCGCCTGACCTCACAGAAACAGATAGAGGTCATAACAAAAGACGGCAACACCGGGACAGTCGAAGCTGATGCGATCATTATAGCTACCGGCTCACGGCCTGCTGCGATACCGGCATTGCCCTTCGACGGCAAAAACATTATATCCTCCACAGAGGCCCTTGAACTCACAGAGATACCAGGGAGCCTCCTGATCGTAGGGGCCGGTGTCATAGGTTGTGAATTCGCCTGTATTTACCGGGAACTCGGCTCTGAAGTCACGATTATCGAGATGCTCCCCAGGGCCGTGGCAACTGAAGACAACGAGATATCAGAACTCCTGGAAAAGGAACTGAAAAAGAAAAAGATCAAACTTTTCACCGGAATCAGGATTGAAAAAGCAGAGATAAAAAACGACGGCGTGCACATCTTCCTCTCTGACGGCAAAGAACTGATTGCCGAGAAAGTGCTCGTGTCAGCCGGCAGGGCCTTAAACAGCGGAGACATCGGCCTCGAAGCAGCAGGCATCAAACTGGGAAGCCGCGGGGAGATCCTCGTAAACAATAAGATGGAGACGAACATTCCGGGCATCTATGCTGTCGGCGATGTTACCGGCGGGATACTGCTTGCACATATGGCCTCAAGGGAAGGGCTTGTTGCCGCAAAAAACATAATGGGAATCAACAATGCAATAAATTATAATGTTGTGCCTGCTGCCATCTTCACCTCGCCTGAAATAGCCTCTGTCGGCCTCAGAGAACATCAGGCAGCTGAAAAAGGCATAAAATACAAAACCGGTCATTTTCAGTTCAGGGCGCTCGGGAAGGCACATGCGATGGGAGAAATTACAGGTTTCGTAAAATTGATAGCGGAAGAATCCTCGGACAAACTTATCGGCGCTCATATTATCGGACCGCATGCCTCAGACCTCATTCACTGAAGCTGCCCTTGCAATGAAAACCGGCCTCACGATCAGGGACATCGCTGAGACAATTCATGCGCATCCTACACTGGCAGAGGGGCTCATGGAAGCCGCTGAGGATGTGCACGGAGAGGCTATCCATGTCCCAAAAAAATAAGCGCGGTTTTTAAATTACATGTTACAGGAAGAAAGAAAAACAGACTGGGTCACCCGCTCAAAACAGGAAAATACTAATCTGTTTTCAGAGCTTGATGTTCTTCTTCGCGCGCTCGACAGATATTTCAATGTAGAAAATCTGACCTTTTCAGAAAATATAACAGGCAAAAACTTCTACGAAGAGCTTTTTACGGCCAGAGATACCATTATGCGCGTGCTCAGCGTACTGGAGGTCGTGATGCCTGAAAGCAGAAAAAACGCCTACTGGTTTCAGAAATATACCGAAACAAAATATCTCTCTGCACGCAAGATAGATGCCTTCAGGGAAGACCTCTACAGGCAGGACACTCAGGAAAAAGGGTTATACCTCCTCTATGACTCGTTCATAAACATAAGAGGCCTCATCACAGACCTCCTCCGCAGCGGAAATATCTCCTACCTCGGGTTCACGAATGTCGGCCATCTGATAAGCAAAGCGATCAGGGAGAATATCTTCTTCAACCCTTTCAGAAAAGACCTGAATCCGGAATTCGACAGGATAAGCAATACCGCGATATCCGGGATAGTAAAGTCCATGACCGACAGGGAAGAGAAAAAACAGATTTCCATAATCTATATCTACCTCTTCAGGCTTTTGCGGATTCTGGGGTTTGTAGAGATCGCAACGCAGCGTTCCGTGTCCCTGCATTCATCACTTATGCTGCTGATACTCCTGCGCTCTGAAATAAACACCTTCCGGAACTCTGTAGAAAAGGCCTTGAAAAAAATAAAAAACAACGAGCTTCAGGGACTTCTTCAGGCCCT
This sequence comes from uncultured Nitrospira sp., assembly GCA_963813295.1. Classification (GTDB taxonomy): domain Bacteria; phylum Nitrospirota; class Thermodesulfovibrionia; order Thermodesulfovibrionales; family UBA6898; genus JAOUFP01. The sequence continues at coordinate 21,325 of CAWEYN010000011.1, read as the reverse complement.
CTCATATCAGTTTGCCATAGAAACAAAAAGGGTCTATCTCCAGGAACTGAAGGACATAAACCGCAAAAAAAACGCCGTACATTTCAGGGGAAAGATAGAAAACAGTCACGGCATATTAAAAAACCTGGTCGAACACAGCATTGTGCATATAGCACAATTCTACAGCCCTGAAATAAAGGGGGAAAATATTTTTCAAAGCTTTATGACCAGGAAAGAGCAATCGCGCCGGTTGAGAGAGGACATCTGCGCCTTGCACAAATTTATAACCCTTCTGGAAAAGAAGTCCGGAACACCTCAGGACCGGGTCAAAGTCTTTGAATCATTAAAGAGCTATATGTTATATTTCGAGAGTTTCACGTTCAGATTATTACGATATGACGATTATGAGGAGTTCATTCTTTTCTTCAACGAACTGAACTCCATCACAACTGAAATGATACTTGGCCCGGGCTTCCATGAGATTATGGAGAAGGTGATGCATTTGAAGATCTTTCTGGAAACCACCTTGCGTCATATCGGAAACAGATCTGAACTTGGCGGCACAGATGTAGACATGGACAGGGTAAAAGACCTGATAAACCAGTATCTGTAATCTAAAGGGAGGAATACATGGGAGAAATACTAGACCTGATTGCCAGGGAGATCATTGATTCAAGAGGGAACCCTACCATAGAGGTAGACGCGTATCTCGACAGCGGTGTCGTAGGCAGGGCCGCAGTGCCCTCCGGAGCTTCAACAGGACAGAGAGAAGCCCTGGAACTAAGAGACGGCGGGAAGAGATTTCACGGCAAGGGCGTTCAAAAGGCGATCAGGAACATCTTTGAGGAAATCGCGCCAAGACTCAGGGGGATCGCATCGGAAGACCAGGTCTTCGTAGACAACTTAATGATAGAACTGGACGGCACCGAGACCAAAAAAAGACTCGGGGCCAACGCGATTTTGGGCGTCTCTCTTGCTGTCTGCAGGGCTACGGCCATCGAGTCAGGCATGCCTTTATACAGATATATCGGCGGCTGCAATGCCAAGGTCCTCCCTGTGCCTATGATGAACATTCTCAATGGCGGCGCGCATGCAGACAATAATCTCGACATCCAGGAATTCATGATCATGCCCGCAGGCGTCGCTGACTTTTCTTCCGCTGTCAGGGCAGGTTCAGAAGTATTTCATACCCTCAAGAAAATCCTGCACAAAAAAGGTCTGAACACCTCTGTAGGCGATGAGGGAGGGTTCGCACCCAATCTCAAGAGCAACGAAGAAGCGATCCTGCTGATCATGCAGGCCATAGAGGATTCAGGGTACAGGGCCGGCAAGGACATCTTTATCGCACTTGACGTGGCAGCCTCAGAGTTTTATGAAAAAGGCTCTTACCGCTTTGAAGGCAAAAAGGTCCCCTCCAGCCACCTTGTCGAATATTATGACAGGATAATCTCCAGATATCCGGTCATGTCCATTGAAGACGGGCTTTCAGAAAACGACTGGAAAGGCTGGGAGGCGATGACGTCTGCTATCGGGGAAAAGGTCCAGCTCGTCGGAGATGATCTCTTTGTTACCAACACCAAAATATTCAAAAAAGGGATAGAGCGCAAGATCGCCAATTCTATCCTTATCAAGCTCAACCAGATCGGCACCCTTACCGAAACTCTGGATGCAATCGAAATGGCAAAGACCGCGGGATATACTGCGGTGATATCGCACAGGTCCGGTGAGACCGAAGATACAACGATCGCTGATCTCGCGGTTGCCTGCAATACCGGCTTTATAAAAACCGGCTCCATGGCAAGGAGCGAACGGGTAGCAAAATACAACAGACTGCTTGTCATCGAGGAAGAACTCTCGGACGCGGCGCTGTACAGGGGCAAAGAGGCGTTCTATAATTTAAAATAATGAGCAGCCATAACCTTTTAAGAAAACAGGTCATCTCCGAAGTCAAGAAAAAGAGACTCATCTTTTTGACCTTCGTCGTCCTGAGTTTCATTTATCTTTCTATCAGCCTTGTCTTCGGTGATATGGGGCTGTTCCGCTATCTCGAACTGAACAGGACAAAAATGAATATTGCAGAGCCAGATCACCGAGATAAACAGACAAAACGAGCAGCTCAGGACACAATTAAAACTTCTCAAGGAAGACCCTTTTTACCGGGAAAAGCTCGCCAGAGAGGAATACGGACTGTCCAAGCCCAACGAATATATCTTTCAGTATGACAAATAATCCGCTTTATGTCTCCTTTGTCTGGCATATGCACCAGCCCTATTACAAAGACCCCTCTACTGATATCTACCGGCTGCCCTGGGTCAGACTGCACGGGACCAAAGACTATCTCGACATGCTCGAAATATTAAAGGATTTTCCAGGGATCAGACAGAACTTCAACCTCGTCCCTTCACTGCTGGAACAACTGAACGATTATACGGAAAACAACGCAAAAGACTCCTTTCTCGAGGCAACCAGAAAAAAGGCTTCTGACCTTACCCCTGACGACAAGATCTTCATTCTCGAAAACTTTTTCCTCGCTCACTGGGGAAACATGATCAAGCCCTTTCCCCGTTATTACGAACTGCTCGTCAAAAGAGGGACCCATTTCATTAAGGGCGACCTCGTCCGTATGATTAAGTATTTCTCAGAATCGGATTTCCTCGACCTCCAGGTGCTCTTCAATCTCTGCTGGATCGATCCGTTTTTCAGAGAGAACGATCCTTTTCTGAAGATGCTCGTCGAAAAAGGACGGAATTATACAGAAGACGAGAAAAGTGTTCTGATTGAGAAACAGATGGACAATTTTAAAAAGGATTATTCCGGCATACAGGGAAATGGCATCCACAGGGCAGGTAGAACTTTCACCTTCTCCCTTTTACCACCCTATCACCCCCCTTCTCTGCGATACGGACATTGCGCGTGTAGCTATGCCTGGTGTAAACCTTCCCAGACACAGATTTTCCAGGCCCGAAGATGCGCTGAAGCAGATAGAGCTGGGAATAGAGTATTTCGAAAAAGTCTTTGGCTACAGGCCGGCCGGCATGTGGCCTTCAGAAGGTTCTGTCAGCGAGCAGGCACTCAGAATGATGTCCTCTTCAGGCATACAATGGGTCGCAACAGACGAAGGGGTGCTTGCGCATTCCCTGAAAAAGAGCTTAAGAGACAATTCCGGGAACCTGACTGATCCCCAGGCGCTGTACCGGCCATACAGGTTTGAAGACATATCCATAGTCTTTCGGGACCATACCCTCTCTGATCTCATCGGGTTCGTATACTCCCAGTGGGACTCCAAAAAAGCAGCTGACGACCTGATTGCAAAGCTGCTGCATATCAGAAACTACCATGCCGATGGACAGGCCCCGACTTGTATCGATAATACTGGATGGTGAAAATGCCTGGGAACATTACAAAAACGACGGCCGGGATTTTTTCCAGTATCTCTACGAAGGACTTTCCCGGGAAGAACGGCTTAAGACAATTACGGTTTCCGAATTTATTAAAGAGTACGACAAGGGGGAAAGACTCGAATACCTTTACCCTGGCTCATGGATAAACTCCAATTTCGGCATTTGGATAGGCCATGAGGAGGACAATCTTTCGTGGGACTATCTTGCTGATACGAGGGAAAGACTCGAACGCTTTCAGAAGGAAAATCCCGACAGGGACCTGGAAAAGGCCTGGAAATCGATATACATAGCTGAAGGCAGTGACTGGAACTGGTGGTATGGAGATGAACATACGACCGATACACAGGAGGAATTCGATGAACTTTTCCGTCTGAATCTCATGCAGGTCTACAGGGAAATGGGGAAGGAGATTCCGGCAGAGCTCTTTGTTCCCGTATTGAGACATGACAGGAAAATAACTCCGACACTGCTGGTAAGAGGGTTTATACGGCCAACGATAGACGGTCTGGTGACGAGCTATTATGAATGGTATCAGGGAGCTCAGGTTGATGTAAAAAAATCAGGCGGAAGCATGCATAAGTCCGAAAGCCTGATTACTTCGATCTATTATGGATTTAACAAGGATTTCCTCTTTCTGCGGCTTGACCCGAAGATCCCCTTTGATGAATTTGAAGAAGGTACGGAATTTTCGATCATCACCTCAATCCCTTCAGAGATAAAGATAACGGTCCCGTTAAAAGGAAAGGGACAGCAACAAGGCCACACTTTTCGAAAAATCAAACGATGTCTGGATAATGATAAAAGAGATAACCGAAGTCGCTTTTCTGGATATTTTTGAAATCGGGATCCCTTTTGCCGATTTAAAGGCGAAGAAGGAAGATGAAATACATCTCTTTATATCCATCTCGAAAGACAATGAAGAAATGGAACGATGTCCCTGGCGCGGACATCTCAACATTACAGTACCCACTCCGGACTTTGAAGCGCTCATGTGGTACTTAGAAATAACTAAGCACTATCGTCATGAAAGCCGTTATTCAGAGAGTCTCAGGTGCAAAGGTGGAAGTCGACGGCTCAGTCGTGGGCAGTATCAATAAAGGGCTCCTCGTCACTGCTTGGAGTCGAAAAAGGAGATACGGAAAACGACATAGCCTATATCTCAAAAAAGATCGCAAACCTGAGGATCTTTGAAGATTCGTGACTCAAAGATGAACCTTTCGGTAAAAGACATATCAGGAGAGATACTCGTTGTATCGCAGTTCACCCTTCTGGCAGACTGCGGAAAGGGAAACAGGCCTTCCTTTGTCGATGCGGAAGAGCCTGAGAAGGCAAACCATATATATATGAAGGTTGCAGAAAGTTTGCGGCAGGAGGGTATTTCAACCAGTACCGGTCAATTCGCAGCCAACATGCAGGTGCATCTGATCAATAGCGGCCCTGTCACCATCCTGCTTGATTCAAGAAAATAAAACAATTTCTGTCAGCACCCGGCATAAACCTTCAAGACTCAGCCTCCAGATTCATGCACTAAGGCTGCATGCCGGCAGGCAGGTTTACCGCACATTCGCTAAAAGTCACGTTAGGGAGATACCTGTTGACTTCGTCATGAACAATGAGCTTAGGGTTATTCCTTTCTCTTGACATTGTTGCATAGTTTTTAATACAATCATATAAATATATGTTTATATGTTTAACACTTTAAAGAGGAGGTTTCTGATGGAAACAAAAAAGTATCTTTTTACCCTGTCTCATGCAACCTCAAATCCGACGGAAGTAATCGTACTATATGAAGATTGCCTCTAACATCAAGGCATTTGACGACAGCGCCGAAGTCGTTTTTTTCCTTGTTGGAGAAGGGGTGCAGCTTGCCAAAAAAGGAGTGGCCGAAACCATGTCCATGGAGCTGGAGGGCAAGCAGGTGAATGTCGGAGAACTGCTCGAACTGCTCGGTGAATTCGAAGTAAAGTTTTATGTCTGCCACGCCTTCATGCCGGGCTATGGCGTAACAAATGAAGATCTCATCGAAAATGCTGAGGTAAAGTCCAGTTCTTATCTGGGGGAATTGCTCCTGGAAGGATACATTCCCTTCTCGCTTTCAATGTAAAAAACCGCATTTCAAATCATTCTGTAAACTTAAACATATCAGGCTCTCTGCAAAAAACAGGGAGTCTGCTTTTTTTGTCCTTTTGACTTTAAACTCCCTGTGTCGAAAATACACCCGGCCGTTTAAGTGTGAAGCCGCAGGGTATGCACTATTTTGTGCATTCAGCGGTTTTTTTTCTGTGCGACCGGACATAGAGTATGATAATGACCGCGCTCAGGACTACTGCTCCTGTCAGCGCGTGGTGCGAATAGCGCATAATCAACTCACGGTTCATGCCGATGAAGTAGCCGATGAAAGTCAGTACCGTCACCCAGAGCCCGGCGCCCGCAAGGGTATAGAGCGAAAACTTCAGATGGTCCATGCCCGACAGCCCTGCAGGAAGCGAAATGAGATGCCGCACTACAGGAAGAAGCCTGCCGACAAAGGTAGACACCTCACCGTGGTCCCTGAAGAAGCGTTCCACTTTAGCGAACTTTTTCTCTGTAATCCAGACGTACTTGCCGTATTTCAACAGGAGAGGTCTGCCGAGATAGTGGGCAGCGAAGTAGTTGGCATAAGCGCCCGCCAGACTCCCCGCAGTCCCGCAGAGGATAACGACCAGCATATTCATTTGACCCTGCTGCGCCAGGTACCCGGCAGGCGGCATTATCAGTTCGCTGGGGACAGGGATGACAGAACTTTCCATTGCCATAAGGATGAAGATGCCCGGATATCCCAGCGCTCCTATAGTAGTTAAGAGCCACTCTATCAGTTCATGCATGTCTAGTCTCCTCTTGCAGTTTAATAATGTTTGGCAATAAAAGATTCTTTGAGAGTACCGCCCGTCACAGCCAATTCCTCTTTTTAAAAAAGATGAGCATCGTAATGCCGATAGTGATCATGACAAGCCAGATCATCGGATACCCGTAGCGCCACTCGAGTTCCGGCATATACTTGAAATTCATGCCGTATACCCCCACAATGAACGTCAGCGGTATGAATATGGTGGCGATAATGGTCAGGACCTTCATGACAGCATTCAGCCTGTTGCTGACGCTCGAAAGATATATGTCGAGCATGCCTGTGACCATGTCACGGAGCGTCTCTATGGTATCGATAACCTGGATCGTATGGTCATAAACATCCCTGAAGTATATCTTCATCGATTCATGAATCAGCGGCGACTCTCCCCTCATCAGCATGTTGATAAGCTCACGCAAAGGCCAGACAGCCTTGCGCAGAAATATCATCTCTCTCTTTAGGTAATGGATTTCATGCAGGGTCTTCGTTGCCGGCGCGCTGATCAGTTCCTCCTCAAGAAGTTCTATCCTCTCCCCCAGTTTTTCGAGGATCATGAAATAACTGTCCACAACAGCATCGAGCATCGAGTAGGCAAGATAATCAGCCCCCATCTTCCTTATCCTGCCCTTGTCATTTCTCAGGCGCTCCCGGAGAGGGCCGAACACATCCCCCTCCAGCCCCTCCTGGAAGGAAATAATAATATGCGGGGCAATGATCAGGCTGATCTGTTCCGTTGTTATCGTATTGTCTTTATCATTGTAATAGAGCATTTTCAGGACAATATACAGGTAGTCAGCATAATCCTCCATCTTCGGCCTCTGGTCTGTATTCATGATATCTTCCATGACAAGGGGATGAAAACCAAAATGGCCACTCAACTTTTCCAGGATCTCTTTCTGGTGAATCCCGTCGATATTTATCCAGGTCATGGACGGTTTATCTTTATAGGGAAAGCATTCCTCGACAGTCTTCAGTTCCTTTTCCTGGAAACTGGTATCATCATAGTCAATTACGGTTATCTTTGATGCTTCGGCCCTCTGCTCGCCGATATGTATAAGCGTCCCCGGAGGGAGACCGGCCTTCTTCGACCTTTTCTTGATCATTTCAGCCATTTTAATCACCAATTGTTTCTGAAAACTTATTGTTTTTCTCTTTCATGCCTGAAAAAGGGGGACCTGCCCCCTGACCTCTCTCCTTTTGACTTCCTCGAATATTTTTACTTTGCCAAATTCCCCGTCATAGCCGGGAGCGATATAGATCCTGTTTTCACGCATCCTCGATATCGCCTCGGCAACCTGCGGGAAATCCGGATCGCTCTATATCCTCAACAGGGACCTCAAGCAGTATCCTGAACTCATTTCCGTGGTCCTCAAGCAATTTAGTATATACTTTTTCGACAGCCTTGCTGTTGACCCCGACCTTTATGGTTTCTGAAATAATCTCCTCCAGCGGTATGATCGACCGATAGCCAGGCGAGCCTTCAGGTCTGAAACCGTCTTCCCTGTCTGCAAGCTTTGCTACCCTGTGCAGGACGCCAACCGTCACTTTTCTGTCGCATACGGGACAGAGATAGTTATGCTGTATCGTCTCTTCAGGAGACAGACAGACACCGCAGTCCCTGTGTCCGTCAGCATGATACTTGCCCTCTTCAGGATAGAACTCTATCGTCCCGGTAAAGCCGCGCCTCGATCTTCAGCGCCGAGACAATGGATGCATAGGAAATATCCGTATCGAGGATATTGGCCTCTCTCCCGAGCTTTCTGGGGGAATGGGCATCTGAATTCGAGATAAGGGTAATGGCATCAAGAGACGAAAGCCGCCAGTTCATTGAAGGGTCTGACGACAGTCCTGTCTCCAGGGCATAAATATGAGGGGTAAGTTCTTCAAAGCATTCTTCTAGTGAATCAAAGCCTGAAACAGCGCCAAAAACAGAAAAATGCGGGGTCCAGATATGTGCGGGGACAAGCATCGCTTCAGGTGATTCCCGGATGACTATCTTCAGGAGCTCTTTTGCGTCAAGTCCGAGTATCGGCCTGCCATCAGCAGAAAGGTTCCCGATTAACGACAGCCTCTTATTTATCCTGAGCACATCAGCAAACGCAGGGGCGATAACAACGCAGTGGACCTTTCTTGTTTTGTCATTCTTACGGTAGATGCAGCTGATCTCCGAGGAGAGGATAAAGGAGATATCAGTCTTGCAGGAGCCCGGCAAGGCATCAGACCTGAATTTCTTCTTCAATGCGAACAGGCCTCCAGCAGCAGGCTCAAGTTTTTCCTGCAGCTCTGCAAGCCATCCGGGATGGGTAAAATCCCCTGTGCCGACCACCTTTATGCCCTTTAATTGCGACCACCTCCAGATCCCTTCAGGAGACATCTCAGGGCTTGTGGCGCGTGAATATTTCGAATGCACATGAAAGTCTGCGATATATTTCATGGTTGATTATAAAGAATATGGGGCAGAAATGAAAATAAAAATCGAGGCCTTAGAGAATGAGGTTTCAGCGGATATTCCCTATTTTTTAATAAACTTCTTCAGGAGAATATACACCAAAAACATGACTGAGGCTGCAATAACAAATATCTTGATATCCATTTTTTCTCCTTGTTGCAGATGGAAGACTCCCTCCGGCTAGACCGCAGGGATCTTAATGCAAGGTATATTTTTTTATTTATATTCGCTCGCTATCCATTTATTAATCTGACCCTCTATAGTACACAATTATGCGCTATATAGTTTATTTCTCTCTGTAAAATGGCAACACTCTTCTGGTGTATACGAGGCACCCGACACAGAAAGCAAACGCTCCCTCTAAAAAAGCGCATAATATGAGAATCCCCTCCGAAAATATCAGAAAACATATACCTTTTTATACTAAGCGATGTACCGATAATAATACAAAAGACCATTCCTGGTTCAGCAGCAAATTTTTTTTGGTGCAGAGTCCATGGGGCTCCTACATAGCAGATTTGTTACTAAAAACTGGCGCAAAGAACTGGAGCATGATGTTTTCAGCCTTGCCTTTCTCCGGCAGGCCGGTACAGGCCATATGCAATAATCTTCCCAGACTCAAAGAAAAAAAATTGTTTTTTTTGTTATAATGACACCATGTTAAAAAGGCGTCTTGGGCTTTTGGCTGCTATCGTAGTTCTGTCATGGTTTAGTATTTTTGTCCCTGCGACAAAGGCGGCAGCGGAAGAAGGCTGCGTAACAAGTCAGTGCCACTCAGCACTGCTGAAGGCGAAAAATATTCACCCTGTCGCGGAATCATGCGATAACTGTCATCAGTCGGTAACAACGCCGCATCCTCAGAAAGGCAAGAGGACCTTCAAGCTGCTGCAGGAACTCCCCGGGCTTTGCGCGACGTGCCACCCGCCGTTCGGACAAAAGCCCAATGTCCATCCTCCTGTGAAAAGCGGGATGTGCACTTCATGCCATAATCCTCACGCATCGGATGAACCCAAGCTGCTGGTACAACCGCTAAAGGAACTCTGCCTGACTTGCCACTCTGATAAGATGGATTTCAAATACGTGCACGGTCCGACCTCAGCCGGGGATTGCACCGCCTGCCATAACCCGCATGAATCCGATAACAAGGCGTTGGCTATAAAAGACGGCCCTGAATTGTGCACTCACCTGCCATGTTGACATGCAGGATGAGATGAAGAAAAAAAATGTGCATCCGGCGTTGCTGAGTGGATGTACTTCATGCCATAACCCGCACGGCGCTCCCTATAAGAAGCTGCTCTCAGCTGAAGGAAAAAACCTCTGTTTTCAGTGCCATCCTCAGATCGCCGGAGAAGGTGGAAAAGGCAAAGGTGAGTCCACCCGCCGGTAAATACTGAAAAGGGATGCGCCTCGTGCCATTCTCCACACGCGAGCAACAATGACAAACTCTTATTGAAGACAGGCAAGGACCTTTGTCTGGACTGTCACAAGAACGTCATAAAGAAAAATATGACCGTGCTCCATGGACCGATTAACAGCGGGACTTGCACTCCCTGCCATGACCCCCACGGCTCCCAGGAAACAAAGCTGCTGATTAAGTCATTCCCGGCTGATATATACGTGCCATACTCTGATAAGGAATTCGAACTCTGCTTCAGCTGCCACAACAGGGACCTGCTCCGTTTCCCTGACACGTCCTTTGCAACAGGTTTTAGAGACGGCGAAAAAAACCTGCACTATCTCCACGTCAACAAGAAGGAAAAAGGAAGAAGCTGCAAGGTATGCCATAACATACATGGCAGCAGCAACCCTAAGCTCATCGCAGATAAGGCATCCTTTGGTAATTGGGAGCTTCCCCTGAAATTTGTGAAGACAGATACAGGAGGGGCATGCTCGCCTGGATGCCATAAGACATACAACTATGACCGGAAGACCCCTGGAAAAGCACCGGAAGTTGCTGCAAAGCCGGATGCTGGAAAAGCGAAGGAAAAAGAAAAAGAAAAGGAAGAGAAGTAAATACAGCTTCTTTAGCAGGTCTTTATCAAAGTCTTTTTACTCTTTCTTATATTTCCAGTTAACCGAAGTTAACACGAAGACTCTGCGCAGACTGAACTGGACCAAATAGACTAGCGTCATCAGCGGGTTTCATGTCAATGGCTTTATTGTACTGATCCAACGCCTTTTCGTGATCGCCCATTTTTTCAAGCAGGAGCGCAAGGTTGTAATTTGCCTCAAAATAATCAGCCTTCAGGCGTATGGCCTGCTCAAAATATCTTATCGCCTCGGCAGACATGCCCTTGGACGCATAGGCGACCCCGAGATTATTGTAAGCCTCCGCATAATCCGGCCATAGTCTTATAGCGATCTGATAATGTGTTATCCCTTCATCGTACATGCCTTTGGACACATAGGCGATGCCAAGATTATTATGCGCGTCCGCATCATCAGGGTTCATGCTTAACGCTATCAGAAAATGTTCGATTGCCTGATCGTACATCCCCTTTGCGTTGTAAGCAATGCCGAGGTTGATGCGCGCATCGAGATAATCCGGCCTCAGGCCCAGGGCAGCACTGCACTGTTGTATCGCCTGGTCGTTCATCCCATTTTCGATATAGACAAAACAGAGATTGTTATGTGCCCTTGCGTTTCCAGGACTTTTCCTCACCACATCCTCCCATAACCTCGTTTTATCCTGCCAAACCCTGTTCCGTGCAAAGGTGGCGGCTGAAAGCATCAGCACTATTATCAAAACAAGGGGGATTACAGCCTTCTCCGCGCCCGGCCATCTGTTTTTTGCCTTCATAGCAGCTGCGAATAGTGCTGCAGACAACGCAACAAATGCTCCAACAGACGGCAGATAGAGCCTGTGCTCGAATATCACATCAACTATGGGAATAAAACTTGATTCCACTGAGAGCGCGAGAAAGAACCAGAGGATGCCGAAGGCGATGAGACGTGAAAGGTGAATAGTGAATAGTGAGTAGTGAGTAGTAAGTGGTGAATCATTCCCTGATTCCCGCCTTCTGCTTCTGTCTCTTCACTGCTTACTACTAACTTCTTACTACTCACTGTTGTCTCCTGCCTGCTTTTATATAGCAGATACACCGCAGTCCCAAAGAGTGCTGACAAGAAAAAGAAAAGACAGAAATACCGGTGGGCTGAAGAACGAGCGGTATATGGGATAGTCATAATCAAGGTTCTGGTTTACAGGCAGAAATATCAGCCTTATATATGTGACGATCACCCTCATCTCTGTCATCAGGTAATCCCCCCTCGACATGTCAGTCTGCAACCTTGACTTCTCGCTCAGGTCAGAGAGCACCTCCCCCAGAGGTTTGTCTATATGCAACATGCTCATCGGAACGATCACCAGGGTCAGTAATACCGGAACCAGGAAAACAAGTTTCCTCTTTAATGTGGATTTGAAAAAGATAAACTCGTAGAGGAGTATCATTATCGGAAGAGTGAATGCGATCTCCTTTGTCTTCATGGCACAGACTGCAGAAGATGAGAGACAGAAGATACCATACTATCGTGAAACGTGAATCGTGAATCGTGAAATGTGAATTCCCAGCCTTCTCACTACTCACTTCTAACTTCTCACTTTTTACTGTTGCCAGCCTGCCTTTAATGTACATCACCACTGACAGGAGATAAAACAGCGTCGCAAGAGAGGTGAATCTCTGGACTATATACGTCACCGCCTGGGTCTGCACAGGATGGGCCACAAAGAGAAGGGCGGAAAAAAGGGCGATAAACTGCGAAGTAGTGAATAGTGAATAGTGAGTAGTGAATAGTGAATAGACAGCTGATGCCTGATCCGTCATTTCCCGCGTCTTCCTGCTTACTGCTTACGTCTGACGTTCTCACTTCTGAAATACGGCGTCCTGAAAGTAAGCAAAACAAGAAAATAGACCAGGATTCCGTTTATCAGATGTATGAGGAGGTTTACGATATGGTAGCCCGTGACCTCAAGCCCCCCATATCTGTAGTTCAGCGCCAGACTGAGATATCCCAGATATCTCCGGGGATTGTATTCATCCCTGGGATTGTATTCATGGTCTTTTAGAAAGTTGAAATTGCTCAAGGTTTTTTATAATACGGATTGTCCGGAATAATCCTGAGGTCATCGAACTGAAAAGGCACGCTGAAGCTGTTGGAATAAGCGATGAGTCCGACTATCGCTATGACAAGAATATGGAGATATGTCTTTTTCATGATTGAAATTTTAACATCTATTCATTAATGATTTCCATGCATCCATGGTTGCCGGGCCTCGCCCCCAGCCGGACAGACACCTTGTCCCCTGGCGTTTTTTTCAGATCATCGGCAGGTCCTGTTGATCATCATAATTGCTATGCTGTCTGCTTCTTCTGCGTATCCCTGTCCTTTATCCTTACACATATAACGGTCTTTTCCCTCTTTGTCCATGAGCATCCCTATACTGCCCGTCTGTTGCTGAGCCCTGGACCAGTGTGCCTCCCCAATAATAGTCATCCCCCTGATCGTCCTCGAAAAAACCGACACCGTAGTCATGACCCATGCCCTGGGCCACACCAAAAGAAGTGTAGTAAAAATCATTGCCCCTCCGGTCGAGAAGTACGCCGACTGAGGAGTGAATGCCCGCGCCTTGAGCATAGCGGCCTGCATATATACCTGTCATCTCCCGAGAGATCGTCCAGAATACCTATGCCGTAATAGTAAGAGGCCCCCTGCGCAAAATAATCAGCCGTATAGTATCGTTTCCGGATTCATCGATAAGCAATCCGATCCCCCCGGAAACCCCGTCCTTTTTCTCCTCCTGCCTGAGGCCTTTACCAAAACCCTGCCCCATGCTGACCGTGGATTTCGAGGGGTCGCGGAAATCTGGTTCCAGACCACCCAATTGATAATAATCATTTCCTGCCTCATCGATGAGAATACCCGCTCCTTTGAAGAATCCCAAAGCCTGTCCTTGCTCCGCACAACTGTACACGGTATCTCCCCCGCTGTTCCAGAGAAGTCCTATTCCCATCTGCCCCGTCCCCTGGCAGGACTTTCTCCCTCTGTAAATACCGGGACCACTGCCGTGGTATAAGATTCCTGCTCCGAAGAAACCTGCCCCCTGCGCCCCGTCCAGTGCGTCGAATATATCACTGCCCGAGAGGTCTATGAGAAATCCTCCTCCCAGCAGTCCCGCCCCCTGCGAGAAATTCTCTTTGGACAAATAACGGTCATTTCCTTCCCAGTCGACCACGATGGCAATCGGCATGCCTGCCCGTGTTCCGCCTGCGTTGTTGAGATACAGATCATCCCCTCCCAGGTCGAGGATAAGGGCGGCGTCTTCCTGGTACACATTCGGGCCGGTACTGCCCACAATCACCTTTCCGGCAGGCGTCATATCTTCAAACAAAACAGGGGCTTCATCTGCCGGGGAAGCGCTTCAGGAGGTCCTTTTTCAAAAGAGTGAGGTGCTCCCCTGACAAGAATGAAACAACAGGCAATAACGCATCGAACAATTCCTTCAGCTCCACCTTCATCGAAAGCTCAAGAAAAGTATTCCATCTGTCGTCATCCCATGGGGCGAGGGCCTTTTCCCTGAGCAGTTCTTTCTCTTCAGGTGAAAGCCGGCTGAACGCATGTTCGGCCTTTTCCCTTGCCTGGGTGATCGTCCTGATCAACTCAGGAAAAGTGATCTCCTCATCTTTTAAAAGCTTTTCATTTTCACTCTCAATGTCGAGGAGTCCGGTGGAAATCCGCATCATTCTGTCCAGACCGGGAATTCCCTTCCCGGTTTCTGAAATAAAGCGATCAGACAATTCACGGGCAACTGCTCCCGCACTCAGCGGATGACGGTACATGTACGTGAATTCTTTCAGCTGAAAAGGATCACATGCCTTCTCATAACCCTTTGTCAGGTTCTGAGCGTAATTTGACCGCTCATACAAACCCGAAAGCACCCGGTAATACAGAGGCAATGCCTCCTGGTCACGAAACCCGGTTTCAAGCAGCGACTGCGGATTGCCGGAGCATTCATCTCCCCTGTGGATGCCCGGCCGCGTCCCTGCTGCAGGAGGGCATCCGGAGGAGGGGTACGGCAAGGTTTATTTTCTCCTTGCCGCGCAAAATTTCCAGATCAATTCTCGGAGCCGATCTCCTGCTGAGCTATCGTGTCCCTGAAAATTTTTGAGACCTCTTCCCCTTCCCGCATAAGGGGTTGTTGTTTATGGACAAAATAACGTCCCCTTCCCTCATCCCGGCTTCCTGGGCCGGAGACCCGTCTATGACCGTGAGGACCCGGACGGCTTTACCGTCCTTGCACGCGGTTATTTCTGCCTCAGGTTTTTCAGGGGCAAAAGAGACGCCCAAAAAGGGCCGGGACTTTATTGTTTCGGATGGGCCGGGAGTTACATGGAGCAGACTGCAATAGGCAGAGGATTCCGGAGAGAAAGAGGATTTCGCAGAAGACAGATGATTGGCGCTGCAGGAGTATAGCAAGAGCAGGGACAGCCAGAAAAAAACCGGAAGAGTCCTGCCGGCACTCCATTTCAGCAGGACAGACGCGGGCCGGTCAATCCTTCGGGTGATCGCTGTCTTCTGGGGCATCGTCCTTTTCCATACGGTCAAGCCTGCTCCTGAGTATCCCTATTTCCTGGGCAAGACGCTTGTTGTGGTCGCTCTGTGAAGATATGACTGTGGAGAAATGCAGGAGAAGGACCAGGAGAAACGCTATTGCAAGGAGGAATAAAAAAGAAGGCGGATAATAGATCCCCAACTTGAGGGCTATGAAATGCAGGAGCCCGCGCCAGGAAGAAAAGACAATCAGTACAATGGAGGCTGCCAGCCAGATAAGGCTGTAGCGTTCCTTGAGGTGGTCGCGCCTTATGAGTTCGATGACCGTAAAGAAAATAAACCCGCTCACTGTAATTGCGATAATTTTGACAATATCAATAGGGTACATGGTTTATATTAATCGATTTTTTTTATCAAATCCACTGAAATTGCCAGAAGCACCTTCACCATATAATAGAAGGCCTGAGAGAATGTTATCGATGATTTTCCTCCGGTGCGGGGCCCGATTTCAGAAGGCACCTCCACTATCCTCAGCCCCTTTTTATGAGCAAGGATAAAGGCCTCCACTTCCGGATAGTCCTCAGGATAGACAGAGCTGAAAAATTCGAGCGTCTTTCTGCCGTAAACCCGGAACCCCGATGTGGTATCCGTTATCTTCTGCCTTATGATTGTGGACACCACAAAAGAGAGTATCTTCGAGCCGATCCTCCTTTGGACAGACGAGGTGAAGCCGCCTTCGGAAAGGAACCTCGAACCCACAACCAGATCAGCGCTGCCTGAGAGAAAAGGCTTCAGGATTTTTTCGATCTGGTCGGCATGGTGCTGCCCGTCGCCGTCGAACTGCAGTGCGGCGTCATACCCTTCCTGAAGGGCGTAGAGAAAACCTGTCTGCATGGCGCCGCCTATCCCGAGATTGTAAGGGAGGTCTATCACATTCACCCCGAGACCTTTAGCTATCTCTGATGTCCTGTCCCGTGAACCGTCATTTACGACAAGGATATCACCCTGAGGGAAATTGCTCCCTGAGGTCTTCGATGACCCCTTCGATGCAACACTCTTCATTATATGCAGGCACTATGACTAGTATCTTCACCTAATCCCTCAGCATAAGCTCTCTTGCGGTTATCCGATGTCTTCTCAAAATGTCTCTGTATTCCTCATTTCCGAGGCGTCTGCCTTTCCATATCAGCCTTCTTTTTTTCAATGTGCGCGGCAGCGCCAGTGAATGCCGCCCAATAAGATCTGAACACGATTCCCAGCATCTGCTCCGGCGCCTGCCTTTTCAGCAAATCTGGCAACACTCCCCTGCCCGGAAAGGAGTCCGTATGCCTGAATAATATAACGCCAGACAGTATAAAAAGGGAACAGCATATATGTACGAGAGCGGCAAGTCCTTGAGAAGGACCCAGAAATGGTTCCGTTCCACATGAAAGGCCTTGAATTCTGAATACCTTCCGCCAGTTTGGGAATAGAGGTGCCTGACTGTTGCGCCAGGAGCAAGCACAGCCTTCCAGCCTGCCAGCCTTCCCCTGAGGCCGAGGTCGGTGTCTTCGCAGTAGGAGAAAAAATCTTCATCGAAATACCCTATCTGTCTTCAGCATCTCACGCCTGTAAAGGGCCGCGCATGCGCTGGGGAAAAGCACCTCCCCGACCCGTCAAATTGACCGATGTCGGTTTCGCCGCGTCCGCGCTGTCTCGACATGCCGTCGGGATAGAGGAGCATCCCGGCGGAATCCAGCTCCCTGCCCTCCTTGCCGAGATATATCTTCGAGGCCACCATGCCTATTGTAATGTCTGCCTCTGCAGCCACATGCAAAGCCTCAAGCCACCCGCTGTCGGCAATCGTATCATTATTCAATGTCGCCACGAACTCCGAAGAAGAACTCTCAAAACCTATGTTGTTGCCCCGCGCAAACCCGGTATTTTTCTCAAGGCTGATGACCTTCACCCACGGAAAATCTTTTTTCACAAGATCGAGGGACCCGTCAGTTGAGCCATTATCCACCAGAATCACCTCAAAGTCCCTGAAGGTCTGGGCCGAAAGGGACTGAAGACAGTCAGGCGAGATATGCCTCGCCGTTGAGGTTTGCTATTATGACTGATATAGACGGCATATAGAGTTCAGCTGATGCTCCTTTTCACTATTCACTGTTGACTTGAACATTCTTCCCTGGAGAAAAAAGAGCGATAAATTGTCTTAAGAAGGCAAAAACAGACTATGAGAATACCCGCAAGACTGATAAAAAGTCCGGTCCTGAGATATCGTGAGGTGAATTTAAAGACCACCGTATGCTCACCCGCCGGAGGCCTCAGCCGGTAACTGGTTAGCCTGTAACCGGTTAGATGTCTCGCTGATATGCTGGTAGTCTTGCAAGCTGCAAAGCTACTCACATCATAATTCAATCCGCCTCGCACTCGCTTGCGGGCTCACGCATATGATTCACGATTCACGTTTCACGATTCACCCTTCACGATTTGTTCGTACGTTGCTTCCAGTTTTTTCATCGCAGCTTCAAGAGTGAAATTCTTTCTGACAAATTCCCGTCCGTTCCGTGACAGACTGTCCGCAAGCTCCCTGTCGCTTAAGACCCTGACGACGGCGTCGGCGAACCGTGCGGGGTCATCGGCTATGAGAATGTCCCTCTCCGGCACAGCTCCGATTCCTTCATTGCCATATGTTGTTGTTACAACAGGCGTACCCGCAGCCATGGAATCAAGAATTTTAACGATTATCCCTCCTCCCACAAGTATCGGCGCAACAAAGACCGAGGCCTTCTTGTAGCACTCATCGAGGTCATCGACAAAACCAGGGACCGACACAGCGGGGTCCTTTTCCTGCAGCGCCGTCAGGTCCTGCGGGCGGGCCGTAACCTGCAGCGATAAAACGGGCATCAGGAATGACTTTGCGGACGTGGGGAAAGACCTCATTATAGAAATAAAGCGCAGCCTCCACGTTTCTTCTGAGGTATTTGTAGGAAGCCAGAAAGAGTATCGTGTTTTTTTGTCTCTCGAAGGTCCTTTCTGTAATATCGAGACCAGCCGGATAGGGCATCACGCCGGCCTTGACTCCGGTGTCCATCGCAAGAAGATACTGCTTGTCAAATTCCGATAAGGTGAAGACCGTGTCGAACCTTTTCATGATCCGGAGTTCGAGCGTCCTGACGATCGCGAAGATGAGTGAGTTTAACAGCCTCCGCAGGCCCCTGCCTGATCTCATCCGCCTCTCTGCAGGCTTTGTGAGCACATCATGGGCGGTCAGCGCCATTGGAGTGTTCCTTCTCTTCATCATGACCGCAGCGTCAACCCATTCGACCTGTATCAGATCGAAATGCTCCGAACATGCCCATCCTGTCGGCGTAACGGCTGAAACCCGATGTAGTTAAGGCCAAGGGCCGCACAGACTCAAGAGGCTCCTTTCTTCCCTTTGTGCTGTAGGTATAGGGATGAATTGCCCTGCAGAAAGGCCTGAGAGACTCCAAGGAGCGGAAGCTCGCTTTCCTCCAGCCGTGTGACAAGATGTATTTCGTGCCTTTGAGAGAGTCCCCTGATCATCTCAAAGACATACCTTCCACCTGCATGGTACGCCTTTTCCTGGGGCAGAAAGAGACTGACAAATAAAATTTTCATTTAAAAGTATGTAAGCCTTCAGTAAATAGTGAGTCAGTCATTCAGCTAAGTTGAGTAAGTATTGCTAGCATTCGTTACTGTTCTTCAAGCTTCTCAGCTGTACTACACATTCTTTTACTGAGAAACTCCTCTGTCGCCTCCTGCCATGTGGGAAGCTCATAACCTATAGTCTCTTTCAGGGGAAAGTTTTCCAAAACTGAAAAGGCCGGTCTCTTTGCCGGTGTATCGAATTCCATCGCTCTTTGCAGGTTCCAGTTCACCCTCCCAGCCGGTCTTCTCCAGTATGAAGCGCGCCCACTCATACCTGCTGCAGTGGCCTGCGTTGGTCATGTGGTAAAGTCCGAAGGCCTCTGTGGCGATCAGGTCCAAAACAGCCTTCGCAAGATGTCCGGTATAGGACGGGCTTGCGGTCTGGTCATCTACAATCCTCAGCTTCCTGTTTTTAGAGGCCCATTGCAGCACCTTTGTGGGGAAGGAAAATTCTCCGCTTCCGAAGACCCAGCTCAAACGAATGAGGAAGAACCTCTGCATCAGGTCCCTCACATACATCTCTCCGAGGAGTTTGCTCTCCCCGTATTTGCTCAAAGGATTGGGGCTGTCGACGATCGTATAGGGACCTGCTTTTGTCCCGTCAAAGACAAAGTCAGTCCCGAAATGCACCAGCGCAGCGCCTGCCTTCTGACTTGCGTTTGCCAGGTTCCTCACCCCTGTGCCGTTTATCATAAAGGCCTTCCGCCATTCCTGTTCTGCCGCGTCTACAGCATTATAGGCAGCGCAGTTGATCACCACATCAGGCCCGTACCCTTCTATGACCTCAAAGACCTTTGCGGCATCAGTGATATCAAGGTCTGCCTCCTCAGGTGCAATGAATTCAACAGCCCTTTCCTTCAAAGTCCTGATTATCTCGGCAGCGAGCTGCCCTTTTGCGCCGGCGATAAGATATTTCATATTAATTCACCTCGGATTGTCATAATGTTTAATATGCAGTCAGCCTTCAGCTATCAGCCCTCAACTTTCGAATCAATCATACTGCTGCCCGCTGAATGCTAAAGCTGATAGCTATATGCTGATAGCTTTCTTACGCTCCTATCAGTCGCAGGAGATATTGCCCGTAGCCGTTCTTCCTGTAAGGTTCGGCAAGCTTCAAAAGCTGTGTTTTATCTATATATCCCAGTAAATAGGCTATCTCTTCTATGCAGGCCAGCTTCAGACCCTGGCGCTTCTCTATGGTGGCGATGAACTCGCTCGCTTCAAGGAGGCTGTCATGCGTCCCTGTATCAAGCCACGCATAGCCCCTTCCAAGGAGTTCGACCCTGAGCTTTCCGCTGCTGAGATACTCCCTGTTGACATCAGTTATTTCGAGTTCCCCCCTCTCAGAGGGCTTTATGCCCTTTGCTATCTCCACCACCCTGTTGTCATAAAAATAAAGGCCTGTTACCGCATAGTTCGATTTCGGGGCTTTGGGTTTTTCCTCTATGGACAAAACCTTTCCAGCCTGGTCAAACTCGACCACGCCGTATCTCTCGGGGTCATTGACGTAATAGCCGAAGACCGTCGCGCCCCCTTTTGTCGAAACGTCCTCCACCGCCTTCTTCAGCAATTCAGTAAGCCCGTGGCCATAGAATACATTGTCTCCAAGGATCAGACACACATTGTCATTGCCGATGAATTCTTCTCCCAGTATAAACGCCTCTGCGAGACCATTGGGATTTTGCTGCTCCTTGTAGGAAAAATTAAGACCCAGCTGAGAGCCGTCCCTGAAGATGTCCCTGAATCTCGGCAGGTCCTGGGGCGTCGATATTATGAGGATGTCCCGTATGCCGGCAAGCATAATCACCGACAGGGGATGATAGATCATGGGCTTGTCATAGATCGGCAAAAGCTGCTTGCATACCGATATCGTCACCGGATAAAGTCTTGTCCCGCTTCCGCCTGCAAGTATTATCGCTTTCATAATGTTTCCTCCATATAAGTTTATCTCTTATCTATCATGACAAATATTGCTTAGTTAAGTCATTGGATCGACACAGGGAAAGCCGTTGAGTAGTTAAGTAGTTGAGCAGTTGACACTCGACCACTTAACAACTTGACCACTCAACCGTTGAAGCGACTAAAAAGGGCGGAGTCAAATCATGGAGTCAATTTGCGATCTTTTCATAGCACCTCTCTATGTCCCCTGAGATCTTTTCCCAGGAATACCTTTCTTCGACCAGAGCCCTGGCGTTTCTGACAAGAGGTGCCTGAGATCAGCATCTTTAAAGAGTCGCAGGACAGCAGAGGCAAAAGAATCCGGAGTGTCCGCAATCAAAATATGTTCTTCATTTATCACTTCGAGCCCTTCACAGCCCTTGGACGTCGAAACCACCGGCAGACCGGCAGCCATCGCCTCCAGTATCTTTATCCTTGTCCCCGCGCCTTGACGAAGCGGAACGACCA
>CAWEYN010000010.1:0-93713 GCA_963813295.1 uncultured Nitrospira sp. | reverse complement strand
AGGTAAAGATCAAGCTTTTTGCATCCCTGAGGGAATATGGTCCTGAGGAGCAGATAATCGATCTGCCTGACAATGCAACGATTGAGGATGCAATAAGCCTGCTCAACCTGCCTGAAAAATTCCCGCTGCTGAGGATTGTCAACGGTGAGCACAGGCCTCCAAACCACCATTTAAAAGAAGGGGATGACCTGGCCCTCTTTCCGCCCATCGCCGGCGGATAGCTGCTCCTTTTCCCTTTTCGATGATATAATTAACACAAAGGCGGGAGCCCATGAAATTACAGAGAGCAACCAAGGGGATTCTTATGAGCTTCACATTTATGCTACTGTTAGCAGGAATCAGCGGGATAGCGGCCGGAGCAACGCCGGAGGACACTGTGGCCATAAAGGGTTATGATACTGTCGCCTATTTTACGGCAGGCAAGGCGCTCAAAGGCACTGAGAACTTTACCTTCTCGTGGCACGGCATGACATGGTTCTTCCAGTCCAGGGAGAACCGGGACCTTTTCGCTGCAAGTCCGGAGAAATACGCTCCGCAGTACGACGGCTGGTGCGCCTGGGCCATGACCGAGTCGCGGAAGGCGGTCACCGATCCGGAAGTCTGGAAGATCGTTGACGGCAAGCTTTACCTGAACTGCAGCCCTGCTGCCTATGAAAAATGGAGCAGGGACATCCCCGGACACATCAAGAAGGCCGATGAGATCTGGCTCAAGATGCAGGGCGGAAAGTGACTCGTGTGGCGGGTGACACCCACCAATAGATCCTCTCAGATGACTGCAATCCCGGTCAGATGACCTTCGACCTTTCGGTCATTGATAGTACAGGTCTCACCTACTTCCTGTAGTCGCCGCCATAGGACGCTGGAATTGAAACCCTCTTTTAATCCAAATCATTTTATTGACCTGCCGGTATTTTATCACAACCCAGGAAAAATGCAGAAGAACAAATAGTTACACGGCGTTGAGTACGATTGGGAATCAACAAATGGAACGTCACAAGAAAAGTGCTGAGTTTCAGGTGAACTCACCGTCCTCTAAGGATATATTTGTAATATCCAGGTCGATGCACATCCAAACGGCAGGTATTTAGGCTGAAGACTGAAGGCTGAGGGTTGAACAAAGCAGGTATTTAGGCTGAAGGCTGAAGTATTAAAGAAGCCTCTTACCGTCGGCCTTCAGCCTATCCGCGTTACCCATCCTTCGCTTTCTCAAAACCCGTTATCACCTTCATTTTTGTTGATGGCGGTGACATCAACTGCCGGATAGCATCAAAGACGACTTTAAACTGATCGTCATATTTCTTTTCGAGAGCCTGAAGTTTACGGGCCAGTGCTGCATTGGAAGACGCATTTCCGAAGTCTGACAAATGTCCGCATGATCTCAATATTGACCTTAACCGCCCGTTCGCTGTTCAGGACTGTGGAGAGCATCGCTACTCCTTGTTCAGTAAAAACATAGGGCAGATAGCGCCGGCCGCCGCGCCCTTCTGTTTTTGACATTCCAATTTGGAATCTCAAAGAAGCAGCTTCTTCCTTGCTGAGCTGGAACATAAAATCTTCCGGAAAGCGATCAATATTTCTTTTAACGGCCTTGTTCAGGTTAAATGTCTCCACCTCGTAAAGTTCGGCAAGATCCGCATCCAGCATGACCTTATGTCCTCGAATCAGCAGGATTTTTCTCTCAATTATCTCAACAGAAATTAGCTCTTTCATTTGTCCCCCTTGGTCGCCCCATCTCAATAATGTTCCCCCATAAATAATGTCCGGTCTGGATTTTAACGAGGGTGCTACACTGATTAATTTTGTCCCTACACTTCAAAAATTCATCAATAATAGTACGTTATGGGGACTAAAAACAAGGCCTATTTCTAGTTGTTTTATCTCAAATGCCTTGCAGTGCAGTGATGCGAGAATGCGCGGGGGCTTTTTTTGGGGGGGCAAACAGTGCAAAAGTGCAGAAGTCCGGAAGCGCTGAAGCTTCATACCTGTTTGACATCCTTCCTTGTCCCTGTTGAATCCTATCTTCCTCGTCTTCTTTTCGGCGGCACCATCAACCGGCCCCCTCCTTTATCGCCCATAGATACGAAAATCCATAAACTCACGTATTCTCACAAAATCTTTTTCATTTTTTGTAAGCACGAACGCCCCGATTCTCCGGGCAGAGCCGGCGATAAGAATGTCATTTTGCAGACGGGAAAGATATGTTGCGTCATACCCGTATTTCTTTCTACTCTTCGCTATGATGCCGCCCGTTTGACGCCAGTCATCATCGTTGGGAACTATCAGTCTTCCGACGTTCTGAAAGGTGTGATACAGTTTGTCGAGGATCTTAATGGACTGGCTGTCATGCGCTCCGGCGTAAAGTTCAGAGACGACAACCGAACTCATGTATAGTAATGGCGCAGATGTCTCATTAAAAACCGCAGGATGCGCTATGCCCGATTTATGAAAGGGATATATATCGAGGTGTCGCAAATGACCTTAAACGGATACTCTGCCAAAGATATCCTCTATTTTCCCCTTGCCCTTTACCGATGCAAGCGCTTTCTGAATTTTCTCGTTGGCAATCACCATATCAAGGGCCTTATTGATTGCCTCAGTATCGGTAGCGGCATGGGTAATCCGCCTGACCATCTCGATCTTGCCGGGTTCAAGAAGAAACTGTTTTCTTACTTTTGCTGTCTGCATATTTCATCACCTCCATGATGTGTATATTATACAATAACATACACATAAATTAGCAGTTAGCCAAAAACATAATTCATAAACTATGGTCAGGACAAGGCAGAATATAGCATTCTCGCTCATTCTCGCCAGGGGGATGGTCAGTGCAACGCTGACCTTGAACCGCCGTGTCATGTCGATGAGTTCCGGATTTTCCTCTTCTTCTGAGGTTATCGTCTTTGGCTCAAGGGCCATTCCGCACTTAGGACAACTCCCGGGGGCATCCCTGATGATCTCAGGATGCATCGGACATGTCCACTCGGTCTTGGTCACTTCGGCAGAAGGAGCAACAGGGTCAATAACCTTCATCGTTTCCTCCCCACGCAAAACATTGCAATGTCTTTGATGCTTTTCATATTTACTATATCGATATTATTTTGCTTCAACTCATCCTTAAACTCTTCAAAGTCAAATTCGCCCCCACTGGGGTGATCGGTTAAGGTCCTGACAATAATATTTCTTAAAAAGGGACGAAATGGTTCTTCAAAAAAGAACTCCCCTCCCCTCTTTAATACCCTTGAGATTTCCCTGACCGCTTTTCTCCAGTCTTCCATATGATGCAGGACACCAAATGAAAAAACAGCATCAAATGTTTCATCAGGCTCATCCAGGGCCATGGCGTCTTCAACCTTAAACTCTATTTTCTCCTTAAGCTCCGGAATGAGGTTCTTTCTTGCCAGTTCAATCTGTTCAGGATCTATATCAGCTGCGATGACTTTCTTTGCGCCGAACTGTTCTGCTATCACCTCTGCGCCTACCCCTGCGCCGCACCCTATCTCAAGGCTTAACGGATACGAGCTTTGACTTCCCATCTTCTTCAGCATCGGACCTTCAATACGCCTTTGGATAGAAGCCCTGACAGGGTTGTTCCTTATAAGTTTTTCAAAAAGATTAAGTTTCACTGGGTCCTATGTTTTCCTTTCATTGTTTCATAAAACGCATGGATCAAAACATGAGCCAAACAAGCGCATAAAGCGTGTTGTTCTCGTAAGCATTCCTGCCGAATCCGTCATAGTTTGAATGAGCTCCGTTGAACTTGTTATAAATTGTATACTGAAGAGAAATCTTGCTCTTTTCCCACGGTAGATAATCCGCCTCAAGTATAAAACCGTTACTGTTGGGACTGCCCGTTTTGCTCCCACCAACGGAATCCGGAGAGGAGCGTGCCTTCCTTCACTGTTCCTTGTTATCCCTCATCATCTGGCCTTCTTTCATCATTATCTCGCCTTCTTTCATCATCGCGCCTTTGTCCATCTTGCCCCCTTTCATCATCTTCCCATTCTCCATCATCATTTTCCGCCTTTCATCATCATCGTATCTTGCATCTCATCGCCTTTGTTCATCATCATCTGGCCTTCCTTCATCATCATCGTACCTTCCTCCATCATCGTGCCCTCGTCCATCTTGCCTTCATCATCATCTTGCCTTTATCCATCATCATTTGGCCCTTATCTATCCTCATCTGGCCCTTTTTCACCGTCATGTCGGCTTCTTTCATCATAATCTCTTTGTCCATCATCTTTTCTGCTGCCTGTAAGAAATTGGCCCCGATGGAAAGCATCAGGATTGTGGTGGAAACAATTACTGTAGCTAATACAAATATCTTTTTCATCTCACATTCTCCTTGTTTTGTTTAACGGATATCAAAAATGAACTTTCAAGCTATCAACACTTTCAGAAGAGACTACGGCTCACACTTTTTAATGACTTGACCTCTTTAAGACCTCTCTCATCACCTCCGTTATCCTAGATCCCTCAAACATCTCGTACCGAATTTATTCTCTGAGAAGATCAACTCTGCAGGCCCACAAAGGAAAGAGTAATTCGGAATAAGTCTTACTCCACTTTTATCACATAAATCTTCACCTGTCAAACGCTGATGGTCAACAATGATGGGCAATAGTTGTTGGATTTCAAAGACTTAGAACACTGTAAATGATCTCGAAGGCTCTTGAAGGAATTAGCTTCGTGGCAGCACATGCCATCTAGAAAGAGTATGATTATTTCACAGATAAATAACTTCATAATTTCTTCATTATAATGTCTTATCCTAACTAAGTGAAAGCAGCAAAGAATTTCAAAAACAATACTGGAGGAAAAATGAAGAGACGTCTTGTTTATACGCTAAGTGTCTTAATCGTGTTTGCCCTTATGGCATTTACGGTGAACTCTTATGCAATGATGAATTCCGGCGGTAATATGGGAACGCCGGGTGGAGCGGCTGGGACGGTTCCGTCCCCGGGGATGATGTCAACAATGCCGATGCCGACATCTCAGATGATGTTCTCATCCGGCCCTACGACAGATCCTGTTATAGGTTCTGGCCCTCAGGATACAATGCCCATGGGCGTGGGTTCTGTTGCCATGGGTGGCGATATGCTAACGGTCCATGCAGAAGTCGGTCAATTTCAGATGCCTATGGATATGTACTTTGAGCTTTACATGCCTTCGATCGATCCCTTCAACGTCTACCTGCTAAATCAACAAGGCGATTTACAGCCGGTCTCGATGGGGATGTCGCCGTGGATAACAGGCGTGACGAGCATCGACGAGATGCCTTTAGGAGCCGATATCCCAACATCCATGCTCCCGAAGGGAACCTATTATCTTGGACTGATGGCGACCCCGGCAGGATCAAATATGGAAACCTATTATTTTTGGATGACCACTTTTGTAATTCAGTAACACCAACACCAACTATGACGGGAAAGATATCTTTCCCGTCTGCTTTTTTTTAGGCACAGGCGATCCTGACGCAGCGGTTCTCTGGTACACAAACCTTCTGTCGACGCTTGTTTCCAGGGAGGTGATAGAACACTTTCTTTTTGATGATAAAACTGTCGCATATTGCGATTCAAAATTAAACAATTATTTTGGAGGTTGTATGAAAAAGATATTACTGATTACAGGTTTAATGATTATGCTTGCTTACATGGGCGCAGCGGACGCGGCGATGATGGGCGGTACCGGCGGCGTATCCGGTTCGATGATGGGCGGAGGGATGATGGGCCTGACGAATTCCGGAGGTTTCGGTATGATGAATGGAATGGCTGGCGCGCCAGTGGTTGGCGATGACGGAACAGCCTATGTCGTAGGTTTTAATTCTACAGCCCCGGCCAACACTCTTCCGAGCAGCAATGTTTTTCAATCAACAGTATCCTCAGTAACGCCTGCCGGCGTGATAGAGACGCTGACGCTAAATGGGATAGCGTCAAAACCGGTAATCTACGAGAACTTCCTGGTCGCTACCGCCTCTCTTCCTGACTTAACGAACTACCTGGTAGCGGGCAACCTCGGCACATCTTCTCCTTCCGGTCAGTCGGTACTTTATATAGCGAGCCTGCCGATAACAGTCTCGACAGTCCCGACTGCAGTCACGCTGGACGGCAAATTCGCTTCCGTGCCGGTGATTGCCAATAACAGTATTTATGTAGTAACATCCGATTTCGGCAATGCTATGATGAACGGTAACAACACATTCAATATGATGTACGGCAACTACAATTTCAACAGCACAGGCAGTGCAAAATCATATTTGTATATCATTAGCTTTGACGGAACGACGAACAAGATACCTCTGCAGTAGAGATTAAAACGGCGGGAGCGTCTTACAGGCGTTCCCGCCAAGCCAATGACCAGGGTATGATTTAGCGATACTCCAATCCGTCGATCCTTACCCTTCCGACCAAAGAAATCCATTTAACCTTTTGTTCTATGTCTCGGGTAACGAGCCCTGTATGCGATACGTCAGCAGGGAACTGATCAAAGGTCGTTTATTTCCGGTGGTACTTTTGATAGAGAAATGCGCTCGCTATCCGTTTCAAAGGCAGACACTCACCCCTTCAGGTCTTCGATGGTGAGCTCCACTTCTTTGGTTTCAGGATTTGCGACACTCCATCTCAATGCCCATCGCGAGACCGGGGTCTGTATTGCTATGGAAGAGCCGGAAGGCCGGTATTCAGCCCAGGCCGCAAGCTCGAACCTCCAGTTCAGGGCCGCACGGTACCCGAACATATGGATCTTGCTGGCTGTCCCCGGGTGTGCAGGAATCAGGAGGTCGTATACGTCCCAGTCGACGGCCCCGCCCGGGGGGATGGACGAATGGGCCGATTGTGAGAACGAACTGGTGACATCCTGGACGGTCCCTCCCTCCTGGCCGAGTGTGGCGTGCGGCACAACGTCGACCACCTCGGAATCACATATATTGCGAATAGTCAGAATCGCTCTGGTAAAAGGGATCTCCCTGCCGTCACTCGCCCGTATGTGTGAAGCCACAGACTGAAGTGAGATATCAAGACAACTCTTACTTTCACCGGTTGTTGCGCTTTCGCCTGGTGTATCCGGCATAATGCACTCCTCCTTTCGCCTGCCTGTATTTATCAGGCCCTTGCCTTATCTGAAGATACCGAAAGAAAAACCTGTCCTTTCCCTGACAACCATGCCGTATCCTGCAGTTCCCCGGCGGCTAAGGGTTTACCATCGAGGGTGATTCGTCTGCATACCCTGCCAGAAATCCTGAGATTGCCCGGTCGTAAAGCGGATGAAATCTTCGGCTCTGATGACAACACCCCTTTGCAACAGGCGGGGGCCCAACTCAGCCATAAGGAGATTGAAGACTTTAATTTGTACAAGACCCTCTCCCTTAACACACTCTTCCTGTGTCTCGTGGTAGGTGATCGCATTGCGGAAAGAGGAGTATGTACCTCCCCGCCTGAGTGTCGCGCCGACGAGTCCGGGCATGGCAGCCGAGAGAGCGAGGACCGAGCCGTCTTTTATCACTGCTGATTCCAGGTCATCGACCGCACTGCCATCAAGGATAACTGATTGTATCTTTTCGATTGTCTCACTGTCTGCCCCGATTTCTTCCCTGAGAAACGCGGCCACGCTGCAGCCGGTGCGGGACCTGATCGTCACCCCCTGCTGCAAAAGCAGAAAAAAATGTGAGACAAGCGGCCCGTCCACGTCAAACGTGATACGAGGATATGATTCGATATTCTTTATGTCCATGTCAGTATGAGTAATCAGTATCTCTAATCCTAAAAACAGCAGTTGAAAGAGCTGTCTTTCGCTCAGGAGGCTCTCTTTCTGCCGTTCTAAGCGCATTATGCTACAGCCGTTAAACTCACCCTTTGGGTTCAGACAGTCACGGCTGTTTAACGCTCCATTTCGCTAAGAACGGCTACGAAAGGAGAGCCAAGTCGCTCAAGCCAACTCTTCCAACTGCCGAATAGGCTAATTATTTAGTGCACCTGCGTCTGCGGGAGCACAAAAAAGGAGGGACGCCGGTCCCTCCTTTTATTAAAACGAATGTTCAGGGTCACCAGTTGAAGACCTTGTCCAGATCTTCGTCCTTTACCCCGAAGGTGACATTGTGCGGAGCAAACTTCTCTGTCTTGAAATACTCCGGCAACCGGTCCTGTGCGGAGGTGAAGCCGGCCTTTGCATTAAAGTCACGCTCCATCTTAAGGACCTTTTTCCCCAGTTCAGTCACGCCGTCGCCGGTCAGATTCATACCGTAGAAGGAATTGAGCAGATCGAGAAGCGCCTGGAAGGTGTCCGCCTGATCAAGTATCGCAAAGGCGATGAAAAGACACATGCCGGTAGAGTCGATCGCAGCGGTCGCTATCTGCAGATTCCTCGAAAGCTCAACCTGTCCCTCGGGCTTCAGCGCGTTTACGTCGCCGCCCACCTTCAGCACGTTCGCGGTAACTGCGTATCCTGCTGTGTGGTCTGCGCCCATGGGGCTCGTCGCATAGGTGACGCCGATGCCCTGGACAGCACGGGGATCATAGGCAGGCATTGCCTGGCCCTTGACCACAGGCACCCTCTCGATGCCATAGGCCTTGCCGGTAGCAGCAGCACCGCTGCCGAGTATACGACCAAGAGGTGTGCCTTTCCCGACCTCATGTATCATCCGGATCGCTGCATCAGCATCGCCGAACTTGGCGAGGCCTGCATCCATAGCAACGGCGATGGTTGCGCCCATCTCGATCGTGTCGATGCCGTAATTATCATCCAGGAAATCCATCATCGCAATTTTGTCCAGGTCGCTGATGCCGCAATTGCCTCCATGGGCCCAGACGGTTTCGTATTCAGGCTGTTTGGTGAGGAAGTGGCCGTCCTTGTCATTATATGTGCCGGAGCACTGGATGACGCAGCCGCGGTGGCAGCCATGGGTCGGATTCGCCCCGCGCGTCTTCTCGGTTTCGGCCTGGGTTTCACCGCTGATCTTCGCGGCGCCGTCGAAGCGGCCCTGCTTGAAGTTATATGTCGGATAACCGCCGACCTCATTGAGTATGTTTGTCAACACATTCGTGCCGTAAGCCGGAAGTCCCTGGCCGGTGACTGCATGGCTCTTGAGGCCTTCGACGAACCGCTTGTTTGCATCCTTGAATTTTTCCGGGTCCTTTGGGGGCCGCATCGGCATACCGGTATCGTCAAGGACAATCACTTTGATATTTTTTGAGCCCATGACCGCACCCAGGCCGCCGCGTCCGGCGTGGCGGGTAGGCCGCTGCTCCATATCGGTAAATGCCACTGTTGCGGAGGCCATCTTCATCTCGCCGGCAGGCCCGATCGAGATGCATGCTGCCTTATCGCCGAATTCGGCCTTCATCTTCGCGATCAGGTCGTAATTGGGGAGCATCTTGAGGCTGTTATCCTTGGTGATCTTGACCCCGTCCTTGTTGATAAAGACCTTGTAGAGGTCGTCGCTCGTCGGCTTTCCCTCGAGCACAATGGCAGAATATCCGAGCCGCGCAAGAACCTGGGACGCCTGTCCTCCGGAGTTTGCCTCCTTGATGCCTCCGGTGAGCGGGCTCTTGCCGCCCACAGAAATACGGCCGGACATGGCGCTTGCGGTCCCGCTCAGGAGTCCGGGGGCTATAACCAGCTTGTTGTCGCCGCTAAGCGGATGGCACAAAGGCGGAACTTCCTGTGAAACAATCGCGGAGGTCAACGCCCTTCCCCCGAATCCCGCATATGCGCCCATCTCAACTTCCTTTGCCTTGGGACCTCCTTCGGCCCCAACGTCGATTCTCAAGATCTTGTCCATAGGTTCCTCCAATTCGTTTGAGGTTATTTATTGTATCCCATTTACTTTGTAACAGAGCAGAATTTGTCGCGTAATGGAATTGTTATTCATACAATAACGAGTTTGCCTCTCTTACCTAAAAAATAGATCAAAACCATCGATTTGTCAAATGAAATAAATTCTTTGACGCTTGTTCTGAAACAAGGGGTTTAACGGACCAGATAGCCGGTGAGATACACCGCAGCAGGCAGACTGAAAAAAGACAGAATCGTCGTGATAACGATCACAAATGCTGAAAGGGAAACATCGAGTTTGAACCTTGCGGCGATCAGGAGCGAGAGGACCATCGTCGGCATGGCACCTTCTATAAGGCATGATGCCAGCGCGTTGCCGGAAAGACCAAGCAGGCCCGCTGTCACAAATGAGATAAAAGGGACCACTGCCAGCTTTATGACGACTGCCGGAACAATAGCGTAGGCATGCCTGACCTTGGGCAGTGAAAGAGCAAGCCCGATACTGAAGATCATTAAAGGAACAACCAGACTGCCGAGCATATCAAGCGCTTTAATGATAAAAGACGGCAGAGGGGCCTGAAGCAGATTCAGCGCCATACCTGCGAATATCCCCCAGACCGGAGGAAGCGAAACAATCGCGCTGACGGATTCCCTGATATTCAGATCCCGCCCTTCTCCGTATCGTGCAGCCAGGGATGCGCCGAAAAGCCAGAGTATCGGAGTAGTTGCCAGGAGATCATAGAACAAAGCGTACTTCGCCGCCTCATTTCCATAGAGGCTGGTCAGCACAGGGAGGCCGAGATAGGTCACGTTGCCGAAGGTGGCCGCCAGCACAAGCACGCCTTTTTCAGAGGGCTGCAGGTGCATCCTTTTTTCAAGGAGGCTGTATACTCCCAGAGACAGCAGCAGCGACGCAATCGTGGTGATCCACGCCGTCGCCGGGACAAGGAATGTTTCGATGTCTATTTTGGAGGTGTACAACGTCTTGACGCATAAGGCGGGCAGGAAAATATTGAGCACAGTTACATTGATCGCCAGCCTAAGTTGGCCGGCATCAAACCCACCCGGTCTGAACCGCCTGAACGCGATCCCTATGATAATTATAAATCCAAATGAAAGGAGTATGTTCTGCATACAGGAGATTATACTTCAGAAACCACGGCTTGTCCGGAGTTTCTTGCGAAGGGATTCAAGTGGACCCGATTCGCGATTCACTTTTCAACATTCACGACGATTGGTTTAATCTTTCTCCTTCTTCAGAGGCCGGAGCATTGCAGCCCCCGGCCATGCAGACCTTCGGGCCCTTTCGTACTGGGGAGGATAGTGGACAGTGGCGTTGAGTTCTTCCGCAGCATGCCAGACCCAGCGTGGGTCATCAAGAAAGGCCCGTGCAAGACAGACCATGTCGGCCTGGCCTGAGGCAATAATTTCCTCGGCCTGCTGAGGTGTTACGATCATACCCACAACCTGCGTTGCAAGCCCGGTTTCATGTCTTACCCTGGCTGCAATCGGGGCATTATACCCCGGTGCAACAGGCACCTGGACCGACGGGATTATCCCCCCTGAGGAGACACAGACATATCCAAGCCCCAGGTCCTGCAGCCTCCGCGAAAACACGACCGCATCATCAGGGTTCCAGCCCTCAGCTGTCCAATCAGTCCCCGTGATACGCGCCCCAAGGACAATATCCTCAGGCAATGCTGCCCGGACCGCCGAGGATACTGCAAGTGGAAAGCGCATCCTGTTTTCAAGGCTTCCGCCCCACATATCAGTGCGCTTGTTTGAAAGGGGGGAAAGGAATTCATGCAGCAGGTAGCCGTGTGCTGCGTGGATCTCCACGACATCGAAACCGATCCTGGCCGCCCTGCGCGCTGCTTCGACAAAGGCATTCATGGTCCGCTCCATTGCCTCTTCATTCAAGGCCTCCGGAACAGGCCAGCCCTCTGCAAAGGGTACCGGTGAGGGCGCAACAACCGGCCATGGGTCTTCCTCAGGTCCAAGGGGCTGCCCCCCTTCCCACGGCAGACGAGCCGATGCCTTTCTTCCTGCATGGGCCAGCTGAATGCCGAATCTGGCAGGCCCTGCAAAGCGTCGCGCCGAGCTTATTACCCGGGACAGCGCTGCCTCGCAGGAGTCGGAATATAGCCCCAGACACCCATGCGTGATCCTGCCGCGTCTTTCTACTGCCGTTGCCTCCAGCGTAATGAGTCCGGCTCCTGAATAGCCGTACTGAAGCAGATGCTGCAGATGCCAATCACCTGCCACCCCGTCGTCAGCGCTGTACTGGCACATGGGTGAGACAACTACCCGGTTTGATAATTCCACCTTCGCCCAGTTTCAGGGGTGAAAACAGTCTGCTCATGACAAGTAATGTCCTTTCCGGCAGGGCCGCGCTGTCATCGGTCCGTCTGCCACTGAATCTTTGACCAGCATTTTATCTCCGCAAAATATAAACCACCAGCCGTCTTCAGGCTGCTTTGCCACAGGCAAGTCACCTCGCTGTCAGCAGAGTGACTGCTATTTGATGACGGTCGACCATTTGTCCTCCAGCACCTTCCATTTGCCGTCTTCCAGCTGCATCTTGATCGTCCCGGTGGAGAGGCCCGTGCCCTCCTTGCCCTCGGCCTTGAAGGTGGCCTCGTTTCCCGCAATGGCCGGTTTTGCTATCTTCAGCGCTTCGGGCCTCATCTTCATCATCTCAAGGACCATCTCCTGTTCCCTGGCGTCCATTGATTCGAAGTCCTTCAGGGACTTGGCAGCAAGATTTTTCTTCATGGCCCCGGCTTCACCAGCCATGACGGCCCGGTAATAGTCCTCGTACGCCTTCACAGGCGCGCTGTCGTCCCCTGTAAATGAAACTTTCCTGGGGGCCAGGGCCTTTTCACGCGCTGCCTTCGCCGAAAGTTTGAAGGATGCGTTGAAGGAGTAGGTTAAGTCTGTCAAAGTCTTCGGCCTCACAGTCTTGATCTTCCCCTCTACGACAGATTCGTCGGCCTGCTTCAGGTCGAGGGATATTATGTCCTCAGGGAACACCGTGACCGGTATGTCTCCATCACCTCCCAGGTATACCCACCTCATATCACTGATCTTTTTGTCCTTGGAGACTATGCCAAAGACAACGGCATGGACCTTATTCTTGACCACATAATCCGCATTGAGAAAAGGGATTTGCTCCTCCGGGAGGGGTTTGTCCGACAGGACGATGACGGGCTCCTCGGGCTGTACCATGTCAATATACCCGTGGGCCAACTTGAACTTCTTCTTGTTGATCTCCAGGGTCCCTGAAACATCCGCGGCACCGGCTACACGCGGCAGTAAACAGAGCAGCAGTAAAATCTGACTTACCAAAAAAAAGTAAAGAATACCTCTGCGCATCACATCCTCCTTGGTCTGTTGGGTTTTTTGTCAGGCCGGATAAGCCTATCGGGCCCGCCTGCTGTATGGTTGCTTAATTTGTTTATCGGACACTAACGATTTCTTGACCAATTTCTTGTTCATATATTTTTCAATCCTTGTTGGTGTCCCATCGTTGTAGTAAATTACCGAACTGTTGAAGCCATTTTTCCTGGCGAAAATATATGTATAGAAGATTTCTATCTTTGTGGTTTTCCCGTTGCTGTCATAGTAGTCAATTTCTCCGTTATATCCATTGTCATATGCATTCTTGTCCCAATAGAAAACTTCACTTTTTATCAACTTCCTGTTGCTGTCACTGGCAGACTTCTCCAGATCGAAATATTCTTTCTTCGTCCTTTTTCCGTTGTCGTCATAATATTCAATCGCCATATTATATCCCTGTTCGCTTGCAAACTTATCTGTGCAGAACATTTCCCCCTGTACTTTTTTCTCATTGTTGTCAAAGTATACCATTGACCTGTCAAAGCCTTTTTCAGATGAAAACCTGGCCGTATAGAACATTTCTTCCTTTATCATTTTACCGTTGCTGTCATAGTAGTCAATTTGTCTGTAATATCCCTCTTCATCTGCCGTCTTCTCAGGATAGAGGTATTCTATCATTGTAGTTTTCCCATTGCTGTCATAGTAGTCAATTTCTCTGTCATGCCCTTTTCCCTGTGCAAACTTTTCCGTATAAAACACTTCTTTTTTTATGGCTATCCCATTACCATCATTAAATAGAATTTCCTTCAGGGCAGCATCAAACCCAGGATCCCCCTCTTCCCTGGTGATCTCAATAGATTTGCCGCCGTATTCATTTATCTCTGAAATGATTTTTTGCTTTTCCGCTGAAACTGCCTCTGTCAATAAAAACAGAAAGCAAAATGACAGTAACATTGCAATATTTTGTGCTCTCATGCCTTCTCCTT
Organism: uncultured Nitrospira sp.; assembly: GCA_963813295.1. Classification (GTDB taxonomy): domain Bacteria; phylum Nitrospirota; class Thermodesulfovibrionia; order Thermodesulfovibrionales; family UBA6898; genus JAOUFP01. The sequence goes on along the minus strand of CAWEYN010000010.1, from coordinate 79,620 downwards.
GCTTATGTTAATATATTCTTCTTTGCAATATGATTTCCCGGAATTAACATAATGAATGACCTGTCCCAAATCATTTTACCACATGTAAAGATCTGCCGAGTTGTCGATAGTCGGCATCATACGGGGAAACGAAACTATCTAAGGATTGATCCAGAGAAAGGAATAAACCCGGAGTGGCCGGACTTCGCACAGTTAGGGATGAACTTCTCGGTTACGCACGATTGCAAGATATGCGGTGTACTGTGAGAAGCCCTAAAGCTTCATAGCTGCTGTACGGGGTGCTGATGGATCAGCATGTGTCTGATCTAAGCATGCAGAGATAACTTCCCTTACCACCTCTGTACCGGCTCGGAGTATGACACGATCATTTCACCTGTGCATATTTTATCGTTACTGAATATGCAACATCTGAGCATTCGGGAGCAGAACAACGCTCACAACTTATTTCTCCTTTTGATACTGTTTTCCGGGTTCTAACCATCGCGCTTATTATTTTGGTGAAATCAAACCTGCCTTCAACACAATCCGCACATAAACAGTTTAACTTGAATACAGCAGAACTACCGGGGGAGAAATTAACTGTTCGCGACAACGGCTTTAATTCCCCTGCCTGACTGTACAGCATACTGATGGCGATTTCTGTAACCTTTGGAAAAAGTTCAGATACGAGGCCTGAGTCAATTCTCTGCTGCTTTTCTTTCGCCTTTGCCGCTGTCATCTTCGCTCTGCGGGACATTTTGCCTCCAAATAAAAAGGCCCCCTCTGCCAGGAAGGGGCCTTCCGCGGTCAATTACAGTTTAACGACATTTATTGCCTTGGGACCTTTCGGTCCTTTTTCAATATCAAAGCTGACCTTGTCACCTTCAGCAAGGGTCTTAAAACCGCCGCCCTGGATGGATGTATGGTGTACAAAAACATCAGTCCCATCTTCAGCAGTAATAAAGCCAAAACCCTTACTCTCATTAAACCATTTTACAGTTCCTTGTGCCATTACCTTTATCTCCTTCTCCATAAACCAAAATCTCGAAACGCTCCTCCAAGAGGCCGTGAAGCAAAAATAGCATGTCTTTAAACAATTCGTCAACCCAAAAAATGCATTTAGCAGGGGCATGAATGACTGAAAAGTATTTTGCCCGCCACCTTCTACATGCCATAATCAATTCCTGGATAAGCATGAAAATATGCAGTAGGCGAATGAAAATTGCATTATGACATATGGATAAATCATGTTGAAATTAAATGGAAAGCAGGCGTATTCCCAGTCCCGATACATCGGGACTGCAAGGTCAGGTGAGCGAATAAAAAAAATAAAAGTTCATTGCCTTGAGATTCCCCGCAGCTTGCGGAGAGGAGTCTTCAAAGACTTTGAAGGCATTTATGCCACTGCCGGTAAAATGTAATCGCATCTTTTGGGTCAAAAAGAGCAAAAAAATTAAACAGTGCCGGAAAACGAAAGCAACAATTTGTCCCATCACGGAAGGCTCTCGGTCGGACAACAGCAGCAAATAGTTCTTGTCTTTAGTCGGCCTGACGTACTATCATTGATGGATTTTTAAAGGGGGGGATAAATAGATTGAAGCGGTTTCTATCTCTAACGGGGTCAATGAGGCCGGATGAACCGAAGAAACATCCGATTGGATTCAGACGGGAGCCGGATCAATAAATCTATGCAAGAGAGTAAATCCAACAACGCAAACCTGACCCTCCAATCAAACAAATGGAACCATGTTAAACTTGTTGTCGGGGTTGCTGCCATAAGTTTCTCGCCTCTTGCTGTAAAGCTTGTAAGCTTCAGCACCACCGTAAGCGCTTTTTACCGATCGTTCTACGCTGCGTTATTTTTTCTGCTTATGTCACTGTTTAAATATAAAGAGGAATATGGCGTAAAACATTTCAGATGGCTTCTGCCTTCCATAATAGCAGGAATATTTCTCGGTATTGACCTGGAGGTTTGGCATAAGACCATAATATTCCTCGGAGCAGGGCCTGCAACATTCCTGGGAAATTCCCAGATAATTTTTATTACTTTGTTTGCTGCTTTTATATTCAGGGAGAAGATACCCGTGATGTATTACATAACGGTTGCCCTGGTGATGGCCGGACTGTATCTTCTGACACCGTCCGCAACAGCAACGGTAGGCCGGACGATCGGATATATGCTCGGACTGATAGTGGGCTTTACATATGCGGGCATGCTTATAGGCTTGAGATACGCTAAAGCGCGTTCAGCAGGGAAATACCCTGAATTGCTTTCACTAAGCACGGTATTTTCGGTTGCAGCGCTTGTAATCGCTCTGTATGCAGTAACTGTGGAACATTCTACTCTCGTGGTATGGGACGGCAGAAGCCACGCGATTATGATGGTTACCGCGTTCATGTGCCAGACTCTCGGCTGGTATCTCATCAATAACAGCATTACAGAAATCCCGGCCCATGAGGGAAGCCTTCTCTTGATGCTTCAGCCGCTCCTCGCTACAGTATGGGGATGTATATTTTTTTTGGAACCGCTTGGTGCGATACAGGTCTTCGGTATTGTTCTCACGCTCGCCGGGATAATTATCTATCAATTAAGATACTCCTCAAGAACATCCGGTGTAAGACTGGGATTTGAGGAGTAAGCTCTGAATCTAAACTATTGAGGATTACCGAGGGAAATGAGCAGAACGTCCGAACATCAATATGATTGTGTACCCTTGGGTTGCGTCTTTCGATTAAGCGTTATTCTGCTGCGTTAGTTGCAGAATAACGCTTGTTCGAAATAAAGAGTAACGGCGGGGTCTTTGTTATCGCAAGCTTTTTATGATCTCGCGACATTCATCACTGACAAGAGACAAGAGCAAGTGTGCTAGTGGACTTTGTGATCACTGGGGTTGATAAGCCAAAAGAACGAATAAAAATAACGGTACTAGCACCATTCAGAGTTAAATCTAAGACGCCGTTTACAGTTACAGTCAGGGTTTCATCTGTCGCTGGATCCGAAACAGAACTTGTAAAACACAGTAATATATTATCCCCTGCAAGCGTTGAACTGCCAAATACAGCTGAGTCTAAATTATTTAACATTTTTATTCCCTTACCATGAAGTGAATAATTGTCTCCACCTTCGTAACTTACCGATAACTTAAATGTTGGCCCTGTTCCGAATTGCCAACAAACGTCGCCGAGATACTCAGAGGCTGCAACACTTGGCACCCAACTCATGGCAAAAAACGAACTTACGCATAATAACAACAAACATAACCTGAAAACTTTCATTTTCATTGTCCTCCTTTTCTTCAGATTTGGAACTTTTCCTAATTTTTTTATTGCTTTTTCCGTTAACAGAACGGTTTAACGGAAAAACTCCAGAGCAATATCAAAGCGCTCGTTTCAAGATCGATGTGACGACACAGGAAAATGTTGGGGTCAAGATAACATCAGTATGGTTCCTATGACTTTTCTCCTTATCCTTTCTCTTTGAAGATTTACTGTATAGAAGCATAAGTTGTGCCAGGACCTGTGTGTAAAGAAAGGATTCTCTATGATCTTGATAACATTGTAAATTAAGCTAAGGCTACGGTGGGGGAATGATACTGTGAAAGTGTCGGCTTTCTGATATATCAGGAGTCTCCTGATATATCAGGCATTATTCTCACCTCGTTAGAGAAAGCCTTTGACCTTAATCGGCGAAGCGAGTCTGCAACATGAAAGGCCTGACCCGGCAGCCCCTTTGGGGCTTGAACATCCCTGCCGACCGGGCAGTATAGATAACGGCTGAAGAGGTGAGCGAACCACTCCCTGCAGGCAGAAGTGACCGTCTTCTCCATCTCGACGACCACTTCCTTGCTGTTCCGGCATCGCGTTCGAACAAGGCTTCCATCTCAGAGAAATCGCCGCCGATGATGACGGCGTTCACCTGATTGTTACGAAGAAAACTCCACAGGTCCAGTTTGTGGACCCGACTGTGGCACTCTCACAACGTGTGTAATTCAATACTTTATAAAGCGTCTATCTTGAAACTCATATATCCCTCACGCACGGTGAATTCTATTTGCACTCCAGTAAATCCGAGCGAATATGCAGCCGGGGCCGGTACAGCGTCCCATACGATCTCTTCAAGGAAGGCCTTTAATTCAGGTGACGCGGAATCGACAAGGACCCCGCTTAATTTGCCATCCGGTCCAAATTTTAAACTGACCATGGCTTTGCCGCCGTAAAACTCTCGTGTATTCACCTTGAAGGCCTCGCCTAAGAGCTCATTTACTCTGGCCCCGGCCTTCTGCCCGAAGATTTTTTTATGGAGCATGATGAATTGGTAATAGGCTTCCAGACTGGGGGGTCCCTCTATCTCAGCGGGAGGCTTTTCGGTCTTTTCAATTTTTACCGGCTCGGTAGTAGTTTCGAATTTCTTTTCAGGCTCGGGCATTGACTCCACGGACGGAGTGTTTACTGCTTCATCCGGCAAGCTTGCCTCCTCTATAGACGGCGAACTGGCAGCCAGGGGCGGTTCTTCTGCAGGATCGACGGCAGTATCGGGCAGATCTTTTTCTTCAGTAAGGTCAATCGACACGATGTTCTGGATTTTTCCAGTGGAGCCGGTTGTATAACTCGATATGGCGATCATGAGCAAAAAAAGAATTAGATGAAAGAAAAAAGAGGATATTATTGTTTCTTTTAAATCCATGTTCAAGCTATTTTTCCCAAGCTGATTATTATAACCTGATTACCCCGCCGTTGTCATGCCCTGAACCTGCTGGCTTGACCGAGGTATTCGGGGGGCGTTGATGCAAAACTTGAAACTGTGGTTTTTCAAGATGTAAGGTCGGAGATTAAAATATCACCTGAAGGACCTCATCGATTTTCTTCAGGGCCTTTATTATCCCTGCAGCTTCAGAGGGTTTTAAGGAGCGGGTGTCAAGGGCCGTCAGTTTTGCATTGCACCATGTCAAAGGCCTCTTTGACAGACAGGTCATTATCCATATGATCAGAAAAAACTTTTACTATTTCCCCTGCTATGGCGCTGTTAAGTCCTGCTAAGGACAAGGTCTTCTTTTCTATCGCACGTACAAGCCCCCTGAACTTTCTCAGGGTATCCGCGCTGGCCGTCATATCTTTCTCTGAAAAGTTCAGGTCCTTGCGGTAGTGCGTATAAATCAGGAAAAACCTTATCTCCTGCGTGCTGTAGCCTTCTTTTGACAGCATATCCGTATAGTAGATATTCCCCTTGCTCTTGGACATCTTCTGGCCGTTGACATAAAGGTGATGGCAGTGCAGCCAGAACCTCGCCATGGGATAAGGCCTTATTGATTCGAGTATAGCAAGGGTATAGTCATGATGGCGGTAGAGGTTGTCGGTCCCGCCGCAGTAGACCGAAAGCGTCTCATTAAAATACATGCTGATCATGGCCGGGTCCTGTATGTTCCATGCAGGCCTGCCCCTGCCTATGCCGGTATCCCAATAGACCTTCTCGGTTTTTTTATAACCATGCCAGAGTATGAAGTCACCGAAATTCCACTGTATCCCTGGATAGGTGTCTTTATGGAAACGGACCTTTTTTTTCGGCCATTTCGACATATCGAGTCCGAAAAGCTTTCCAAAACCTTTAAACTTCAGCGGGTCGAAATAGACATTGCCCTTGTGCCAATAAGCAATCTTGAGATCGAGGAGACGTTGAATAATCTCCACCGCCCGATTAACGCTCTCTGATGCCTTCGGCAGATAGTCAGGGGTCTTCATCCTCAAAAGGGCCATCTCTTTCAGAAATTCCCTGATATTTTCGTCGGTAAGCTGTTGAACGCTGGTATGCTTCTTATTTGCCTCAAGTACCGCCTTATCCTCGATATCAGTAAAAATCAATCCCCTCCTGACCTTGTACCCTGAATATTCAAGATAACGCACAAGGATGTCCTCGAACAGGAAAGTCCTGAAATTCCCGATATGGGCCCGCTGATATACCGAAGGCCCGCAGGTGAAGATAGTCACAAGGTCTTTTCTTGCCGGCTGAAAAGGCCTGATCTTCCTGCCGAATGTATTAAATAATCTCAGCATAGTTCTGTCTCTTTACTCTATTGTTGCATAAAAATCGGGGCAAAGGCGCTTAAAAAACCTTACATGACGACTTTGAATTGGTCTGCGCATTCTTTAAGCAGATTGTCTGTCTTATTTAAGTTTAGCACGCAATTCACTATTCACTACTTACTTCTTCCTACTTACTTTTCACTATTGACATGTTTTCATGGTTAAGAAACTTTTCCTATTCCCAGGATCTTTCCAAGCGGCTTTGCGATAATGGCAGCGCCGAAGCTCAGCATCGCTCCCATCTTTGCAGCCCCCTGTATTTCAGGGTCAGTAAAGGCCTCCCCGGCAACAAAGAGGGCAACAGTAAACCCGATCCCGGCGATCAGCCCGGCCATAAGCAGGTCATTTTTACGCATGCCTTCAGGCAGCGGAAACCCCAGCTTCTCCGCGATAAAGCCGAAGGTAAATACTCCGACGCTCTTGCCGGCAAGGAGCGCTACAAGCACAAGCCATGTGGCAGTGCCGAAGGCCGAGAAAGCAACGCCTGCATTGGCAAGGCCGAACATAAAGAGCCCGAAATCAACTATTACCTTCCAGTCATGCTCGTACTGTGAAAGGGGTGTCAGGTCCCTGAGGTCCTCCTCGAATAAGTGTTTTTTCTCCCGGATTGCATGGGGGATGAAGGGTATAATAAAGACCAGGGCCAGAGCCGGGTGGAGATGCGCCATGAACAGGCCTGTCCAGCTCAGCCCTCCGCCGAAAAGTACGTACGGCCAGTATGTGAGGACACGCCTGCTGCGAAAAGCAAACGCCAAAAGCATAGCCAGGGCAGTCAGAGAAAGCCATAGCGGCTCAATCGGAAGATTCGGATCAGGATAGAAGACTGCGATTATTGCAAGCCCGACAGCGTCATCTGCAACAGCGACAAGCAGCAAAAAAGAGACAGCTGGATGACTTGCGCCGAAGACCATACGCGCCACAAGCCAGGCAAAGGCTATGTCAGTCGCTGTTGGAATGCCCCAGCCACGTAAATAAAGATCAGAACCGATAAAGTGATTTAAAACAAGATATATCATAACAGGCCCGATAATGCCGCCGAGGGTCGCCATGAGCGGATTAACGGCTTTTTTGAGGGGGTTGAGGTCACCGCCTGGCAGGCAGCTCTGCGTGATCTCCACTGCTGCTATACCAAAGAAAAAGACCATGAAGATGTCGTTTGTGAGGAAGTGAAAGCTCATATTTCCGATAAAGTGATTGTGGAGAAAATCCCGGTAGCTCTGCGGAGCGAGGTTCGCCCAGCAGAGCGCGGCAATCACCCCTGTTATGAGAGGTATTGAAAACTCCCGCAGGAGATTAATATTCCGTTTTAGAGCAGGCAAGGCAACCTCCCGACAGATCTTCTATACACACGCTCAAACTACCAAGACAATCGCATGCAGCGTAACAAGATATATACTAAAGTCCCTCACTCATTTACAAGCACCGCATGCAGTTAAACTACAGGCACTTCATATATTGTAGAATAAATTTATCCATTGATGTAGCAAAAATATTGTGCAGCTTACCTGGCAGGATTAGAGGGTTACCCTGTCAGAGGCAACTGCCCCTGACAGGGTAAATGCGGAGGGAGACCTTCTAAATCGCCTCTTCACCCTTCTCGCCGGTCCGTATTCTTATTACGTCCTCAAGGGCGCTTACAAATATCTTGCCGTCTCCTATCTTGCCTGTCTTTGCCTTTTCCTCAATCGTCTTTATCGCTTTTTCCACAATACCATCAGACACTACAGCCTCTATCTTCACCTTGGGGATGAATGCGATGTCATACTCAGCGCCGCGGTAAAGTTCGACATGGCCTTTCTGTCTGCCAAAGCCTTTCACTTCAGTGACAGTCATGCCCTGTATGCCAATTTCATTTAGGGCGTCCTTTACTGCGTCAAGTCTGAAAGGTTTTATTATCGCTTCTATCTTTTTCATGATTTCTCCTTTGGTTTTTAGCAGTGAGTAGTTAGTAGTAAGTAGTTAGTAGTAACGGAACCTCTTCTTCTACTTACTACTCACTACTTTCTACTTTCTTATAAATTGTATGCCTTCTCGCCATGCTGGCTTTCGTCAAGCCCTATGACCTCATCTTCTTCATCAACACGCAAACCAACAGTAAATTTGATGATCATGAAAATGATCGCCGTTACAATAGCGCTGTATATAAAGGTTATTAAAGAAGCTGCAATCTGCGTCCAGAGCTGACCTGCATTCCCAAAAAGAAGGCCCTTGCCAAGCTCATTGATCGACGGGTCTGCAAAAACACCTGTCAGTATTGCGCCGATCGTTCCGCCAACTCCATGGATACCGAAGGCGTCAAGCGTGTCGTCATAACCCAGTTTCGGCTTTAAAAGCGCAACTGAAAAGAAGGGTATGACTCCGCCGGCGATGCCGATAAAGATTGCGCCGGTAATATTAACAAAGCCGGCTGCAGGAGTGATCGCAACCAATCCTCCGACTGCGCCTGAGGCCAGTCCAAGGACTGTAGGCTTTCCGGAGTGCATCCACTCCACAAACATCCAGGACAGGGCAGCTACAGCCGTTGCCGTGTTGGTGTTAATGAAGGCCGCGCCGGCAAGGCCGTTGGCTCCGAGTGCAGAACCTGCATTGAAGCCAAACCACCCAAACCAGAGGAGCCCCGCACCAGTAATCACCAGAGTCAGGTTGCCGGGCAAGAGGGCCTTCTCTTTCCGTCTGCCAAGTATCAGGGCACCAACGAGCGCTGCTGCTCCGGCGTTTATATGGACGACTGTTCCGCCTGCAAAATCAAGCGCCCCCATCTTGCTTAGGAAGCCGCCGCCCCATACCCAATGGGCAACCGGCAAATAGACCAGGGTCATCCAAAGTACTGTGAACAATATCCAGGCCGAAAATTTCATGCGCTCGATATAGGCTCCGCTTGCCAGGGCAACTGTGATTGCCGCAAAGGTCAGCTGGTAGACAATAAAGATATATTCAGGTATTGTCTTTGCCAGGTCATTTATGCTCCCCGGCCCGACGCCGCTTAGAAACGCCTTTGCACCGTCTCCGATAAAGCTGCCGATATCTCCGCTAAAAGTGAAACTAAACCCGTAAAGGACCCATAGCAAACTAACGATACAGAACGTTACAAAGGACATGGCCATCGTGTTAAGAGAATCCTTGCGTTTCGCCAGTCCGCCATAAAACAGAGCCAGCCCCGGTATGGTCATGAGCATGACCAGTGCGGTTGCCACGATCATCCAGGCAGTATCACCTGTGTCGATCTTTGGTGCGGCAGGTGCTGCTGCAGCCGGGGCTTCAGAGGGTGCGGCCGGAGTGACTGCTTCCCCTGCGACAGAGGTGACGGCAGGCCCCGGCTTCGTTGGTTCCTCGGCATATACGATGCCGGCGTACATCAAACAACTTATTAATAACAGTAGGCTTAATATTCGTTTCATCTCATGTCTCCTTATCCTGGTTTATTTTTTTCTACCACGTATACATCACACCGAGGGCGATGGTGTCCTGGTTTTTGCTGGTCCCGGAGTCAAAGGCCTTCTCATCCGACCAGTCATGCCTGTACTCAGGCCTGATGAGGAGGTTCTTCGCTATCCTGAACTCAGGCGTGATGGTTATCTCCTTGACGGACTGCTCGGTCCCGGTCCGTACGCCGTCGTCGTCTTTGAAGTATTCGCCCCTAATGGCAGCGCTGAAGAGGTCGCTGAAGTCGTACTTTGCATAGCCTGCCACGCCGTACCACTTCGCATCGGAGCCGTCAGCGGCAATGGCCTTCTGAGTTGCGTAGTCTGCGTTGACCGTAAGTGTGAGGTTCTTCAGCGGCTTCACAGTCCCGACAAAATCCGCGAGGAACCTGGTGGAGCTGATGTCGCCCGCCAGTTCCCGGCCGTTCATTAGGTTCAGGATAAGCGAAACCTGCTCGCTGGGCACAGCGCTCACGCTAAGGCCCAGTGTCTTGGAACTGCCCTCGTCGTCAAAATTGTCCCAGCCATTGACGACGTAAAGGCTGGCGCTCAACTTGTCGCTAAGCGGATAACTGGCCATCAGCCCTGTATGGGTAAAGGGGATCGCGAAGTTAAAGAGCAGTCCGCGTGAATAGTTCATATTGTCCTTTGCCTCGATCACCTCGGCACCGTGCATGGTGGCGAACTTGCCGAAACGGAATTTCAGCCCTTTACCGAGAGGCGCGACATAATCGATATAGGCCTCTGTAAGGTCGAATTCATCTTCCCCGAACTCGCCAAGACCGGTCGCGTGTATCCACTTCGCGGTCTCACCTGCCGAGAGTTTCAGTTTGTAAGCCGACACCGCCTACCGGCGCGTCTTTGGTAAAGACCAGTTGTGCAAGGTCCAGGGTAAAGCTGTTTGCTTCATGGTCAAACACCCTCAGGTCGTTTGTCTGATTATCAGGGTCCGCGAAATTGTAGGTATAGCCGCCCTGGAGATAGACGCTCATGCCGAGGGCGCTTTTTATCTCATCGACCGTCATACTACCGACCTTCGTTTCCTCGGCTCCTGCTCCGGCAGCCAATGCTGTCATCATCAAAAACAACATACTCAGTGTTAAAAAATATTTTTTCATTTTTTCCTCCCTTTGATTAATTAATTGATAAAAATGCAATGCCGGCACTTATCACTCGTTGCGATTCTCTTCTATCCATCGTACCTCCTTTATCCTCAGACCATATTTTTTGATCTTATATCCGATCATCCTTTCGGTTATGCCGAGCTTTCTCGCTGCCCTTGCCATGATCCAATCACACTGCCTCAGGGCATTGATTATCTCCTCCCTCTCCATCTCTTTAATCCTGTTTCTGAGAGTATCCATAGCGTTTCCCATGCCCATTTAATTTCTAAATCCATGCCAGATAATAACTATCTGATTTATTTGGATTTTTGCAGAATTGACTAGCTACACTTTTGTATTGTTGCTACAATATTGTCTGACAGACAGCTACCAAAGTGCAGATAGGATGGGATAGCCGGAGCTTTTATTCGGCTGAGGGATTTACAGTCAGTATCCTGCTGACAATGTCCGGATAACGGGCGATCAACCGGACTTCATCGTCGGTAAGCGGTTTCTGGGTATGAAGGTTGGCGTACTGGACCAGTCCGAAGACATGCTGAGCATCCGCATTACTGCTGAACTCAATGCCCAGCCGCCCTCTGAGTGCCGGAGAGGAAAACAAGCAGACAACTGAGAAGAAAAAGAATTGTCCTGTCAGATCATTTCACAGTATTCCTCCCCTATCCTAGAATGCAAGACCTCAAGCTCCATGTCCTTGTCCTCACCAAGCACTCCGCAGGCATCCGCCCTGCATTGCCTGCAGTGGGTCATCTGGGGTATATACCTTTCGCATTCAGCCCGCTTTTTGGCTATCATCTCAGGTGAGGGCCGTTTTCTCCCTTCAAATTCAGCCTGGGGGATCAGCGGCATAATTTTCATAATGTCAGCCCCTCTTTCTCCTGCGTGCCACGCGATCAGGGGGATTTCAACATCATTGACACCGGGGATAAAGACGGTATTGACCTTTACGATCAACCCTGCATCAATGGCATTGGTGAGACCCCGCCACTGATTGTTCACAATGAGCACTGCAGCGTCCCTGCCGCTATATCGCTTCCCTTTAAATAACGCCCATGAATATACCTTCTCCGCCATATCAGGTGTGACAGCATTTATCGTTACGGTAAGACTCCTCACTCCAGCCTTCATGAGTTCTTCAAGTCTTTCCGGCAGATAAAGCCCGTTGGTCGAAACGCAGAGGATAAGCTCCGGAAATTCCTTATGAATCGCATGCAGTGTGTCGAATGTCGCATCGTTTGCAAGAGGGTCTCCCGGTCCGGCAACGCCGATAACACTGATGTTTTCATTCCTCTCAACAACCGCCCTGACCCGCTCCATGGCCTCATAAGGTGTCATGACCCTGCTTGTAATCCCCGGCCGTGATTCGTTGGCGCAGTCGAATTTCCTTATGCAGTATTTGCACTGTATATTGCAGGCAGGGGCAACCGGAAGATGGATCCTCCCGAACTTATGATGTGCCTCCTTTGAAAAGCAGGGATGTGTATTCAGGATATCGGCACTTCTCACTGTCGTTATATTAAGCAGCTTCATAATTCACCTCGCGTCTCATTATTTATTTTATTAATTGCAAAAGCAGTGCCATCTCTTAGCCATCTGATTTTAAAGGAAAGATACGCAGATCACTGAATTTGCCTAACTACATTTCAGTGTGATTTCTGACATTTTTGTCTTATTTTCAGTCCCAGCATTTTCGCAGCTGTCGCTTCATTGCGTTATGCTGCATCAGAATAAAAAAAACCGCACTTCTCAAATGCTTCAAAATGGTGTAAGTTTAGAAGAAAAGGAGGTGTTATAAAAGTATCCGCGTGTCAGTGCAGCGGAGTGCCGGGTGCCGGAAGAGTTATTGCACAAGTTAATCGTTTCATCAAAAGCACTTTTTGTCGAAAGGACAGGCCATGAAAGCTTTAAAAAAAATTACATTGTTTTTACTTGCAGTTTCCCTGCCATTGTTTCTTCTTTCCCTTTCAGTAAAGGGGGCTTCGGTAGCTGACAACACAGGCGAGTCCTTATTTAAGGCCAATTGCTCCGCGTGCCATCCTGACGGGGATAATATCTTAAACCGCAAGAAGACCCTGCATAAGGCAGACCGTGAGGCCAATAACATCTTTACTGCAGAGGACATCATAAAGAAGATGAGAAACCCCGGACCAGCGCCAACACATCCCCAGGACTGGGCAGGCATGAAGATGTTTGACAAGGACAAAATTTCTGACGAAGACGCGCTGGAGATCGCAAACTACATCTTAGAAACATTCAAATAATCCTTCCGTCCTGCCATCTGTGGCTTTCGGCCATACATGGCAGGCCCGGATAACATGTCACAGGCATTGAGAGTGCTCATAGTTCTAGCGGACTTGTAGTCAATGCTACGTTTAGTACACCCGGGAAAGAGAGTAAGGATTTCTCATCTATTGACACCGGCAGTTGTTTAACTTATGGCGGTTTTGCGGTACTTCTAAGCTCTGTATCACCTGATTCGGCGGATTTCTTTGTTTCCGATGAAAAACCGTCCTCCAGAGTCCCCCTTCTTTGCACATTTATAGCAATAATCCGCAGAAATCTGACCTTTTTATTTTGCGAGTAGTTATAGGTGTTATTCACACTCTGTCATAAAGCATGTTTCCTCTGGAAAGTTGCGACAGTTTCAAAAATCAATACCTGAGTGAAAGGAGGTGTTACTCATGCCAGCTCAGTAAACAGTATTCATACGGCTTCCGGGGAAATTAAGATTTTCGTTATAGCCAATATTGTAAGGTATCGAACAATAATGTACGTTACGACAGGAGTTTTTTTGATTGATCAGAGACGAAAATAAAATCTAAAAACAGCGGTACCCTTCCTTTCTTGTAAGTGAAGACAAAGACTTGCTATTATGTATTCATCATGAATAAGGATGTCCGTAGCACTTCAGATCTGCCGGTCAGGGTCTATAAACAGGTTTCATTGACAGGCGAACAGCTGCGCCGGGCCGCTGATACGGACCTGCTGCTGAAGTTCAGGGTCTTCCTCAGGGACAGGCCAGGCTCTCTTGCAGCATTCTCATCAGTGATAGCTGAGTGCGGCGGGAATATCAGCTTTTTCCATTATGACCGCTCTGTTGACAGCAGTCGTGTTGTCGTTGAAGTCAGACTGAAGCTGACAGGATGACCTCGACGCACTTTTGAGGGCGCTGAAGACAAAAAAATACTGCCTTTGAAGCATCATCACCCGGCATATCCTCCGGCAGCAGGGATGATATCCAGATAACAGCCCTTGAGAACATCCTTGAGATAAAGGCGAGGCTGGTCAACAGGCCCGGCACCCTGGCTGCTTTTGCGCGGCTGCTTCAGGAAACATCACGCCAATGTCATCTACATGTTTTACGACGAGGACATTGACTCTGAATCCTGCGGATATCGCCATGGCCGCGAAAAACCCCGGAGAGATCGATAAGCTTCTGAAGGCTCTTAACAATGAGGGCTATTACTACCGTGTCATATACCGGGGCTCTGACAAGAAGGAGATCGAGCATATCATCGGCCTGAAACTGGTCGAAAAATTCTTTATGCGTTTGCGCAAGCTCCTCTCCGACAGTGATACAAAAGAGGTCAAGGCCCTTGTAGAGTCCTCAAAGGAACTGTCCGATGACCTCGTACAGTTCTATGCAGAGGCCGGAAACAACCTCGAATCAGCGGATGTCTTTGAGAAGGTGCTGACCCTGGCGTCTCTTTCCAGAAGCCATGTGGGAAAGCGCTTTAAAGCTGTTGAAATGCCTCCACTACAATTAGGTGAAGGGGTCCGGCTCTTTGGTTTCCGTCTTCCTACGAGTGAGAATATCTATGTCTTCCAGCATGACAATGAACTGACTATGATAGATGGTGGGTATGGCATCTATTATGATGACATCAAGAGACTGTTTACAAAAGATGTCATGGGACCCTGCTGACCTCAGGAGGATATTCATTACCCATGCTGACGCTGATCATGCAGGCACAACAGGCTATTTTGCAGATGAGTTTGGCACAAAGGTATACATGCATCCTGCAGGCAACGATGTTATTGCAGGGGACAACAGGGCCTATGGAATTTCAGGAAAGCTTTCGAACCTCAACAGGTTTTACACCAGGCTGGTCAACAGGTTCACAGATTGCAGGTTCCCTCTTAAACCAAAATATTTCTCCTCTTCGGCTGATTGGCAAGGCAGGGGCCTTTAATGTGATAGATAAGTTCTCAATCGGAGACCTGAGGTTTGAAGTCCTTGAAAGCCATGGGGGCCATATCCCGGGTAATGTCTTTTTCCTAAACAGGGAATACGGTCTTTTATTTACTGCTGATTATATGCTCAACGTAAACAGTCTTACAGCAGAGAACAAAGACACGCTCAATGTCTATAAATATCTCCTGATCAGCCCCAACAGCAACGGTCCGGTCTTCAGGGAGGAGATGGCAGCGCTCCAGGACCTTATGGAGAGAATAAATACAAAGGTTCAAAAAGAGCATGGCAGGTCTGCGCTTATCCTGCCCGGACACGGGGAATATTATCCCCTGGAGAAGACAAAGTGAAAAAGATTGCCATAACAATGGGAGACCCTGCAGGCATAGGGCCTGAAGTAATTTTAAAGGCCTTGCTACAGTCCACAGAAATGCGGGATTTCTGCATACCTGTAGTCATCGGCGACAGGGTTGTCATGGAAGAGGCCGTACGTCTTCCCGGCCTCTCAGTAAAACTGAATATCATCAGGACGCCGGAGGAGGCAAAGGTCACTCCCAGGTCTGGATTCTGTGATATGATCGATATGGCCATGCTCAAGTCGTTTCAAAAGAAGATGCCTACTGCCGAAGGTGGAAGGGCATCTGCTGCCTATATCCGCAAGGCTGTTGAGCTGGCTGTCAATAAACAGGTGGATGCCATGGTGACCGCCCCTATTTCCAAAGAGGCCCTGAAGATGGCAGGCATGAATTGGCCCGGACATACTGAGATGATCGCTGAACTCACCGGCACAAAGGATTATGCGATGATGCTTGCAGGAGGCCCTTTAAGGGTCATTCTTGTCACAATACATACAGCGCTGAGGAATGTGCCGGATCTGGTCACAAAAGAAAAAGTACTGAAGACAATACGCCTTGCCAAAAAGGCCTGCAGCTATGCTGGGAATAAAACACCCCAGGATCGCTGTGGCCGGCCTTAACCCGCACGCAGGCGAGGCAGGCATATTCGGGGATGAAGAAATAAGGGAGATTATCCCTGCCATTGAAGCAGCCGCAAGAGAAGGCATTGCGGCAACAGGCCCCTTTCCTCCTGATACTGTATTTCATAAGGCATACAAGGGAGAGGTCGATATGGTTGTCTGCATGTACCATGACCAGGGCCTGATCCCTTTAAAGATGATAGCCTTTGATAAAGGGGTGAATGTGACAATAGGGCTGCCGATCATCAGGACATCCCCTGACCACGGGACAGCATATGATATAGCCTGGAGCGGAAAGGCTGACCCCTCAAGCATGATAGAGGCCCTGAAGCTTGCCTCACACATGATACCTGCATGACCAAAAAACATCTCGGCCAGAATTTTCTCTATGATTCTTCCATACTCAAAAGCATAATCCAGTCAGCCGGACTTTCAGAGGAAGATACGGTTGTTGAGATAGGGCCTGGCCCGGGCAGACTCACCCGCATGCTTGCAGAAACAGTGAAGAGACTGATCGCCATCGAGCTTGATCCTGAATTATATGAGAGGCTGAAGGGTGATTTCATCGCCTACAGCAATGTCGAGATCATACATGGAGACGCGCTGAAGTTTCCTTTTGAGACTATCGGCGAATTCAAGGTCGTTGCCAATATCCCCTACTATATAACAACGCCCATCATCTTCAGGCTTCTTGATGCAAAGGAGTATTTAAAGAGCATGACCCTGACGATCCAGAAAGAGGTGGCAGAAAGGATCGTTGCACAGCCTGGAGGCAAGGCTTACGGCGTGCTTACAATAATGATCCAATATTTTGCGCAGACCGGAGCTGAAGTTCATTATCCCCAAAGAGGCGTTTAAGCCAATGCCGAAGGTCGACTCTGCTGTAGTGCATATGAAAATTCTTGAGCGTCCCGCTGTTACTGTAAAGGATGAAAAGATATTTTTCAGGCTGGTCAGGACTGCTTTTTCCCAGCGGAGAAAGACCCTCTCCAATTCACTGAAGGGCCTTGGGGAGGACATAAGGGATGTGATGATTTCTGCCGGGATCGACCCTCAGAGAAGGCCGGAGACCTTGAGTCTTGAGGAGTTTGCAAGGCTGTCTGATTCTCTGACAAAATAAAAAGGCCATGCCTTTTTGAAAAAAGACATGGCCTTTTAGTAAATCAGCATCTGCTACTTGTCGAGAGATACCTTCTTTGTTATTGTGTGAATCGGGTACTTGTTGTCAGGATTTACTGCCTCATAGAAAAGATCTATGGTTACGTCTGCTG
This sequence comes from uncultured Nitrospira sp., assembly GCA_963813295.1. Classification (GTDB taxonomy): domain Bacteria; phylum Nitrospirota; class Thermodesulfovibrionia; order Thermodesulfovibrionales; family UBA6898; genus JAOUFP01. The sequence continues at coordinate 62,578 of CAWEYN010000010.1, read as the reverse complement.
TCCTTACTCCCTCGGGAAGGACAAATTCAAAGGTCTCTTTTTTGGGCTGATGGGGCTGGATGCTTGTGTCACGGATATTCGCTACTTTCCACTGGGCCCCGTATTTCTCCTTTGTATCGCGGCAGTTCGTTGCCTGAGGGTGATAATGTCTTTCTTCCTTGCCTATCTCTTTGCCGTCTGCTGTCTTTGCGGTCACTTCCATGACCACTCTGTTGTGGGATGGTCAACCGTCCGGGATTCTGTGGCCTGCCTTTGAAGTAATCTTCGTATTGACCACAATCTTCGGAGTATACGTATTGGCCTTTCTCAGCCACTCATAACCAAGGGTCTCCACATCAAGGGAAAGCGCGCTCGCAAGGAGTGCGGAAGTCTGCTTGTCATCATTAAAGTTGGGCGCGATAAGATGGTCGCCTTTCTTCATATGGCAGTCCTGGCATGACTTCGTCCCGCCTCCGGAAACATAGTTATGGAGATAGCTTCCATAGAGGTTTGCGCACTGGAATGCCTGATCGAATTCAAGATTCGGGCCCAGTCCATGGCACTGTCCGCAGTAAGACAGAGTCCTTCATTATAGCGCTCTTTTTTACTGTCTTGAACATGCCGTCCGGATGTGATGCAACAGCCTTTGTGCTGTACAGGACCCCTTTTTCAGGAGCGCCCAGTTCCCTCTTGTGGATAATGGCTTTTTCATTATGACAGACTATGCAGCCGATCTGGAGCTTGGCGATCTTTGCTGAATCCTTTGCAAGCAGCGCCTCTGTCAACTCAACAGCCACAGAGTCCTCGGCCGAGGTGATAGCCTGAGGCAGATGACACTTGAAGCAGGGGAAATTCTTGATCGTCATTTTTTTGGGATCGTCTTCTGAAAAGGCTGTGCTGCCTTTTTCACCTTTCTTCAGTGCAAGGGGTGTCAGCATCAAGCCGCCCTTTACTCCCATTAACGGCCTTGCATGATGGGACTTTTCCCATTGCGCATAGATTTCCGCATGACAGGACTTGCAGCTCGAGGAATCATACATCTTTGCCAGTTCGTCGATAGTCTTTGCCTTTTCAGCTGATGCTGTAAGGGGCATGGTGAGAAAAACCAATGCCAGTACCAGACTAAAATACTTCATAGTTCCCTCCTTTTTAATAGTTGTAAGGCGGAAAAGATGTTATTACTACACGAGAAGAAAAACCGTTACAACGCAGAAAATCATACTGTGCAAACAAAAATCAATCGCTCTCTGAAGTAAAGCCGGATATCACCTCCTTTGCTGTACGCGAAAGTTATAATCCAGTATATCACCCTGCGGCTGACTGTCAAGCCACAATTTCAGAGTTCTGTTTTTAGAGGCTAGATTTTAAAAGATGGGAAAAACCATAGGAGAAAAAAAGAATAACAGCTATTTTTTGTTTAAATATGCAGAACTTTCATCTGTCTGAAACTCAATCGCCTGAATTATTTCATTCAATGTTACTGCCAAGCCCATAATAAGAAACTAAACTCTTTTTATTTATGTCTGTCCAGAAAGTCGCCATTGTTGCCGTTTGTGTGTCATTCCGGCTTGTACGGAATCCTTCAGATGGCTTTAAATAAGGATTCCCGACGAGCTTCACTTGCAGGAATGACAGCCTTTTTTCTAATTTATGGACAGCCGCTATCTATACCTGCTTCTTTTGTTGCAAGTCCTTTACCCTTTCTCTAAGCAGGTCCGCAAAATACTGGTAGTCATCCATATCAGCCGGTTTTTTTGAAAAGTCGATATCCGAGGCATAGAGCGGACTGCCGAAGGTCACGGTGATCTTTGCAGGCCTGGGCCACACAGCTGTGCGGGGGAGTGCATCGATGGCCCCTTCTATAAATACAGGAACTACAGCCGCACTGGTTTCAATGGCCAGTATGCCCACGCCTTTTTTGAATTCCATGAGGTTGCCGTCAAGGGAACGGCCGCCTTCAGGGAAGACGGACATAGAATGGCCGTTCTTTAAAACATAGGCCGAGGTCTGCAAGGCCTTGTTCAGATAAGAGGCTGAATCTATAGGGATGACATGGCTGAGCTTTGCGAGCCAGCCCTTTACAGCCCCTGTGAAGAAATCACGCAGTCCCAGGGTATAAATATTTCTGAAATATGAAAAAGGAAGCGACAGAAGCAGCACAAAGCCATCCAGATAACTGGTATGGTTTGGGGTGAGAATATAAGTTCTGTTGACAGGGATGTTTTGAACACCCCGGGCCTCGAGCCTGAAGAAAAGTTTGCACAGGAGTCTCAGGAGCGTATGCATGAGGAAAACCGGAAGCAGCAGTGCCTTTGATTCTTCCAACAGGATTTTCTCCCGGGGTTCCTGAGCAAGGATGTTTTTCCAGCTCGTCTTTCCGATAGTCTCTGCTGAAAAACCCTGAGAGGTCTGTAACCTTATCTTTTCTGTCAGCTCTCCGACTGTATGGATATCTGACAGAAAATTTTCAGGTAGTTTTATCGAGAAGGCCTTTTCCAAACTGACGATCAGTTCAATTTTCGAGAGCGAGTCAAGGCCCAGGTCAAGCTCAAGGTTGTCTTCAGGGCTGATCCCCTGCCTGTCCTTTAAAAACTGTCTCAAGGCATCGATTATCACCTGTGAGATTTCATCCTGTGCCTGGAGTTCCTCCTCCTCTTCTGCCGGCATCTCCTTTCCCCTTGGCTGGGAAGGCCTGCTGATATCAGCCTTTATCATGAAGCGTCTGAGTTTGCCCAGAGGCGTCCTGGGGAAAGGTTCTTTGGTGATGGAATATCCGGTCACCCTCATGTAGGAAGGGATTTTGCCTGATATCCCGTTGATCTCCCATTTGATCGCCTCCTGGATATTTGATATGCCTGCCTGTTTTGCGTATTCAAAGTCAGGCACAATGACCGCATGCAGTGACTCTGCTATCCCCTGCGACCCGCTATCAAGGATGCAGATCTCTTTTATCAGGGGGGACCCAAGATATAACTTCTCAACATCCTCAGGGTAGATGTTTTTGCCTGAGCCCAGCACAATCACCTCTTTGGAGCGTCCTGTGATGAACAGATAACCGTCTCTGTCAATATGGCCTATGTCGCCGGTCTTAAACCAGCCCTCCCTGAGCACCTCATCAGTTGCAGAAATATTTTTGTAATAACCCTTCATCACCATCGGGCCTTTTACCTCAATCTCTCCCTCACCTGTGTCAGAGGGCTCCAGAATCCGCAGCTCAACAGAGGGAAGTGGTTTGCCTGCAGAGCCGGGTTTTCTGCAGGAGACTGGATTGAACGTCAGCACAGGTGAAGTCTCTGTCAGGCCGTAGCCTTCAAGGACCGTAAAGCCGAGCGCCTCAAGGTCTCTCATTATCGACGGATCGAGTTTTGCGCCTCCGCTTGTGAAGAACCTGAACTGTCTGCCAAAGGCCTTGTGCGCAGAGCTGAATATGAAGCGTCCGATATTAATGTCCGGCTTCTCCCTCAGAAATCCGGAAAAGCGATGGAGCTTCAGAAGCAGTAATGACAACGGGCCTGGAAGTTCGCGTATTTTTTTCATGATGCTGTTTCTGAAGCAGTCCAAGCAGCTGCGGCACACCTATCAGGACACTCACCCCTCTTTCCCTGATAGCAAAGAGCAGGTCAGGGCCTTTCATGCTCGCGGGATAGGTGATGGAGGCGCCGAGAAAAAGTGGCACCAGAAAAGTGCACATGAAGGCGTATGTATGATGCAGTGGCAGCACAGAGAGGACATTGTCCTCATGGGTGACGATGCGGAGGCCTGTGAGGGCCTCTGCGTCTGAGCAGAAGTTATTATGCGTCAGCATGACACCCTTGGGCGTGCCTGTTGTCCCTGATGTATAGATTATCGATGCGATATCTTCCCGGGAGGTCTCCGGAAATCTTACACTCTCTTCTGTTTTTGAGAGGGAACATATATCCGGAGCATCAAGGTCAATGAGTGTCACCTGATGATTCAGCTCAGAGAGCATTTCTGCAGAGGCCTTTACTGCTGCTTCGGTCATCCGGCTGTGGAAGATAATCTTTGCTCCTGAGTCATGCAGGAGATTCTGTATCTCCGCAGGCCCAAGCTGTGGGTCTAAAGGCACTGCAATACCGCCGGCTGTCAGTATCGACAGATAGGATGCACACCATCCCGGGCTGTTTTCCGCAATGATCGCAGCGCGGTCACCTTTTTCCAGGCCTGTACGCATCAGGCAAGAGGCAATGGCAGATACCTCTTTTGCAAAGGCCGCATACGTGATCCTCTCCCATCCATCCCTGAAATAATGGAAAAGGGTATTTTGGGGATAAACCGCTGCAACATTAAAAAATTTTTCAGGTATTGTCCTGTCTGTCATTATAGACCCCTGTTCACTCATAAGAAAGCCCGCACGAGGCTGCTGTGTCCATGTCTTGATTAAACGATTTTTACGGCCTCTGTTATACTTTTTTACATTTTACAGAAAATAGAAAGTAAATACCTGTAAATTTCTGTAATTAGTCCGTCATCAGATAGCCACCGCCTGACTCAGCTACGAAAATTAATGATACAATGGAATACAGGCTTTCAGGACACAGGACAAAGAACATAATACAAGCATTTTAGCCTCAAAAAAGGTAATATATAGCAAAATATGAACTTTTCCATCAGACAGAAGATATTCCTCAGTTATATTGTCATGATAGCATTCACCCTGGTCGTAGGTATATACGCTATTTACACACTCAAAAACCTCAACAATATCACGACAACCATACTGTTTAATTATGCCACTGTAAGTGAAAAACTGACCAGCATGAATGATAGCGCACTGGCCCAGGACCTTTACGAGAAACGGTACCTGATGCTCCGCCAAAACGATGCTGAAAACATGTTCTGGGACAGAAGCAGAGAGTTTAATTTGCACCTTGCGGAACTTGCAAAAACAGGTGCATATGAAAGCAGTATGACCGGGAACATTTCTGCAAACCACGAAAAATACAACATGCTTTTCATGAAGGAGGTTTCTCTTGTCAGGGAGGGAAGGGGCAAAGAGGCTGAGCAATTGTCTTCCAACGACCTAAAGGCTGCTTTTACCGCACTCCTTGCGTCGCTGAAAGATATGGACCTCAAGATCAAGGCCCAGCAGAATTATTACATAAACCAGACGAATGTACTGAGCGAGAAGTCATTGATGATAACCACAGTGCTGAGCGTATTTTCATTAGTATTTGGCATCCTGTTTGCCTATCTGATTACCAACCACCTCAATACAGCGATAGTCAGTTTAAAAGAGGCTGCTGATTCCATCAAAAGCGGAGACTTCGACAATCTTCCTGAGATTAAGGGAGCTGATGAACTTGCAGACCTGGCCTTATCGTTCAAGCAGATGTCTGAGCGGCTGAAGGAGCTTGGGGAGATGAACCTTGACGCCAATCCCCTGACAAAGCTCCCTGGAAATCTTGCGATCGAAAAGGAACTCTTTACGCGACTGAACGAGACGCAGAGCTTTTCCTTCTGCCTCATAGACCTTGATAATTTTAAGTCCTTTAACGACCGTTACAGCTATTCAAGGGGCAGCGATCTCATTAAATGGATGGCCGAACTGCTTATCAGGATAAAGAACGAATACGGGGCAAAAGACGATTTTCTGGGTCACATCGGCGGTGATGATTTTATCCTGATCTGCTCTCCTGACAGGGTGCAGACTATCTGCAGCAGGATCATAGAAGAGTTCGACAGGGGGATCATAGAACATTATGACCCCGAAGACGCTAAAAAGGGTTATATCCTCTCTATTGACAGAAATGACAAGCCGGCGATGTTCGGCATCATGACAGTCTCAATAGCAGTAGTCAACACTGACAGAACTCTTATCAGCGAGCCGAAGGAAGTGACCCAGAAGGTCTCAGAACTCAAGCAGTACGCGAAGACTTTTGCAAAGAGCATTTTCATAATGGACCGCAGGCGGGCACGGTAGGGCGCATCATCTCTGCTTAAGCCCGTCATAGAGCTTGATAAGTCTTCAGGCGACTCGTACAGTGCTATATTGCGATCCTTAGTTCTTGCCATGTTGGGTTAAGCCATGAATTGCCTGTTTGTGCTATAATCCATCTCAATGGATATCAGAAAACTCGTCAAAAAACAGGTCTCTGCACTCAAGGCATATGATGCAAATGAGATAACCTGCAGGATCAAGCTCGATGCCAACGAAAGCCCCTACGGATTTGCAGATGCGGCCGGGAGTATCGCAGGGATCAGGACCAACAGGTACCCTGACCCTGAGGCCAGGGCACTGAGGCGCCTGATCGCAAAAGACCTCGGCGTAAATCCGGAGAACATCCTCTTTGGGAACGGCTCTGATGAACTGATCTATTATCTGATCACAACCTTCGGAGGGCCTGTCTCATACCCGGTCCCCACGTTTTCAATGTACGGGATCATCAGCCAGGCGCTAGGCGAAAAGAAGGTGGAGATCCCCCTTGATAAAGACTTTGATCTTGACATGGACGGATTTCTTGAAGGCAGTCAGAAAAGAAAAACCTAAACTCATCTTCCTCAGCAGCCCTAACAACCCGACAGGCAACTGCTTTTCTACAGACAGGATATTGAAGATCATCGGGGCATCGCGGGGCATAGTTATTGTCGATGAGGCGTACCAGCCTTTTTCAAGCGAGACAGGGATGCTGCCCCTGCTGAAGGATTACAGGAACCTCGTAATCATGAGGACCCTCAGCAAGATCGGACTTGCTGCACTAAGGCTCGGCTTCATGCTGGCTGACCCTGAGATCGTCAGGGAGGTCAACAAGGTGAGGCTCCCCTTTAACCTCAATTCATTTTCACAGGCTGTAGCTGCAGCTGCTCTGAAGAAGAAAAAGGAATTCAGGACATCCATAAAAACAATCGTTGCGCAACGGCAGAGGCTGCTTGAAGAGATGGTGAAGATAGAAGGTGTTACCCCTTTCCCTTCAGAGGCAAACTTCATACTCTTCAGGGTGGAAGACCCTGATTATGTGTATACCTCTCTCCTGAAAAAAGGCATCCTCGTCAGGAACATAAAGGATGTTGTACCAGGCTGCCTCCGCGTAACTGTCGGGAACCCGAAAGAAAATACCGCCTTTCTGAAGGCCTTGAAAGAGATAACCAAAGGCTGATACTCGGCCTGATGCTGCCGGACATTAACGGGAAGTATTGAATATGACAGTTCAGGGACACACCAGCACTAAAATCGCCGACTGTCTTTCTATCAGCCCAAGAACCGTTGAGATACACCGCTCCAATATGAGGCAAAAACTCGTCTGAATAATCAGTCCGGCATACGCTACGCGGTCCAGCGGAGTATTTTGCCGTTAGAGGATTAATATGACTGTTTTTCAAACCTCTACCTCCTTGTTGTTTTTTAGATTCATCCGGCCCTTCTCGCCCCTGCTGTGCTTCTTTATTCACTCCGTATAATTAACCAACTACGTAGATATACGTATATGACAAGTCGTCAAACTATGTTTTAATTATTTCATGGCTGATGTTTGCGAGAAATAAAGGAAACCTTATGACTGCAAAAAAGCCTCGAATATTATGCGTTGACGATGAGCCGCAAAATCTCAAGCTCCTTGAGGCGTTACTTTCGACGAGGGGTTATGAGGTGCTTAAGGCAGCAAACGGCCAGGAGGCGCTGGAGAGGATAAATGAACAAAGTATCGACATCGTTTTGCTTGACGTTATGATGCCGGAGATGGACGGCTATGAGGTATGCAGGAAAATCAAGGATGATGAAAGGCAGCGGCATGTCCCTGTTGTCATGATCACTTCCCTCAGCTCAAAGGAAGACAGGATCAAGGGGATTGAGGCAGGCGCAGAGGATTTCATATCCAAGCCCTTTGACCAGGCAGAGGTGCTTGCCCGGATAAAGATGCTCCTTAAAATAAAGGTCCTCAATGACAGGCTAAATCAGGCCTACACCAGCATCAACGACCTGACTTTATATGGCGGGGAGCTGCTTAAGACATGCGATCCTTTAAGTCTTGACCACGTAGCAACAATCGAAAGAATGATCCTTCGTATGATCGGGAAATCCGGTGACCATTCCGATGACCCTCAGCTATTCATTGTCAGAAACATAGATACAAGGCATGAACGGGAGTGGATTAAATACGAATTTGTTCAGGGGACGCTGCGGAAAGAGGCGTTGTCTATCAATGTCCACAGATGTATGGATGTATTGGATGATAAGCCGGTGTTGGGTTTCTTTAATACGGTTGACCTTAAAGCTTCAGGCTGCCGGGGCGTTGTCGAAACAATTGAGTCCTGCGGTATAGAGATTTCCAATATCGTATCATACCACAGCGCTGACTTCTGTATTTATGCCCTGAATTACGGCAGGGACGTTACAGAACATGATGTCGCCGTTTTGAACAGTTTTGTCATGCAGACGATATTCCTGCAATCTCTTGCGGGCCAGGTTAAAGAGACTGAAGATGCCTTTGTATACACTGTTCATGCGCTTACGAGGGCAGCGGAAGCAAATGACGAAGATACAGGCAATCACATCATAAGAGTCGGCGAGTATTGCGCCCTGATTGCAAAGCAGCTCGGCTTGCCGGAGAACTTTATTAATATTGTTCGAATACAGGCGCTGATGCACGATGTGGGGAAGATTCATGTGCCTGCTTACATCCTGAAAAAGCCGGGCAGACTGTCTCATGATGAATTTGAATCCATGAGGCTACATACACTGTACGGCTCAAAAATACTCGGTGACCATGTAAGATTGACTATAGCAAAAGAGATATGCCTCAACCACCACGAACGGTGGGATGGAAGTGGGTATCCAAATGGATTAACAGGCGAGCAGATACCCATTTCAGGAAGGCTGGTGAATATTGCGGACCAGTACGACGCCCTCAGAAACAAGAGGGTCTATAAACCTGCCTCTGACCATGAGACGACCTGCAAGATAATCACCGAGGGCGACGGAAGGACAATGCCCCACCACTTCGACCCGCAGGTGCTGAAGGCCTTCAGGGCGACGGCTTCTCAATTTGAAGAGATTTATGAAAGGCTGCAGGGTTAAGGTGCGGGAAGAGGGATAATTTATGCCAGGAAAAATCCTTGTAGTAGAAGACAATGAATTGAACCGGAAATTGATAGTTGCTGTCCTGACATATCACGGTTACAAAACCCTGGAGGCAGTGGACGGCGCAGAAGGAGTAAGAATAGCAGGAGAACATACGCCTGACTTGATACTCATGGATATCCAGATGCCGGTCATGGACGGCATTACAGCAATCAACATACTAAAAAATGCCCCTAAGACAAAGGGGATCAGGGTCATCGCCCTCACATCATTTGCCATGAAAGGCGACAAAGAACGCTTTATGGAGGCGGGGTTTGTCGATTACATAGCAAAGCCGATTAATACAAGAAAGCTGCCTGTGATTGTGAAAAGGTATATTGAGCGCCTGGGGAAAGCATTTGAAAACTGAAGGAACGAGACAATTGCGGCCACAAACGATGCTGGCAGGACATTCGTATGTGTCGACACTTCCATTTTTGCCGGTCGAATTGTTCCCTTCGTGGCTTTACATAACAATAGATATTGCAGCATATCTTGTTTTTCATAATATTGCAGAGTTTTTCAGTGTTATGGTTTCCCTCTCGATCTTCGGCGTGGGGTGGTATACCTATGATAAAAGCGTGTTCGGCACATTAACTGTGCTGGGGCATATCTGCAAAGTTCCAGCCTTCTATCTTGTATATAGGGGGATTTTTGTTGTGTCCGTCAGAAACCCCTATCTGATTTGTACCTTCCTGGAAAACCCTTTTACTTCACCGAACCTGATAGAAACCCGGCTGTTTTTATCTCCGGAGGGCCATAAGGCCATGGCTTATGCCGATCAAAAAATGTTAATTAAAACGCGCATAACAAAAGGATAAAAGCATGCCACAAAAATATATCTTGAAACTCTATGTGGTAGGCTCCAGTTCCGCCAGCGTGGCGGCATTGAAAAATTTAAGAGAGCTTATTGCGCAGGAATCATCAACCGTCTTTCAATTAGAAGTGATAGACGTGAAAAAGTATCCGCAGTTGGCGGAGGACGACAAGATCCTGGCTGTTCCCACGTTGATAAGGAAGCTGCCTCCGCCGTTAAGAAAGATCATTGGTGATCTATCGGACAAGGAGAAGGTCCTCCTGGGGTTGGAGCTGATCGCAGTCAAGGAAGATCGCACGAACGTATGAAAGGAGCTTCAGGTGACCGCAAAAATGAAAGGCATCCCAGGTAAAGCAAGATCAACTGATAAGTCTCCGGCAGTGCATGGCAGAGTGGAAAAGATCCCGACCGGCATCCCGGGTTTTGATGCAGTGTTGGAAGGCGGGGTCCCGAAGGCCGGGGCTTATTGATAACAAGATCAACCGGGACCGGAAAGACAGTATTTACCAATGAGTTTCTGTATCGGGGCATCACTGATTATAATGACAATGGCGTGTATGTCACCTTTGAGAAGCACCCCTTGATATCATCAAGAACAAGAGGAATTTCGGCTGGGTTACTGTAATACGTATGTACCTGAGCAGTTACGAATAGGCAATATGTGACGAACCCATAAAATGAAAAATAATGATTTGACAAAAGAACAACTCCTTAAGCAGATAAGTACCCTGCAAGAGAAAATAAACGCTCTTAAAAAAACAGTAGCGGCCCAAAGGCAGACTAAAGATGCTCTGAGCGCATCCGAGCAGAATCTGTCCGCTATTTTGGAGAGGAATGCCGATGGCATCGTTATTGTGGACACGGACGGCACCGTTCTTTATGTGAATCCTGCCGCTGAGAAGCTTTTCGGCAAAAGAAAAGAGGAGTTTCTCGGCTACCCATTCGGTTTTCCCGTTTCAGCGGATAAGGCGGTAGATTCTCTCGCTATCAGAAAAGGTGATACGCTTTGTGAAGTGGAATTGCGCGTGGTTCAGGTGCAGTGGCAGAAGCGGCCTGCTTTTCAGCTGTCAGTCCGAGACATTACCGGGCGCAAGCAGGCAGAAGAAGAATTAAAGAAACACCGCGACCATCTCGAGGAACTTATAAAAGAGCGGACTTTTGAACTTGAGATTAAAAAGAAGGAAGCAGAGGATGCAAAACTCCGGGCGATGGAGTCAACAAGGGCCAAGTCTGACTTCCTTGCCAATATGAGCCATGAGCTGAGAACGCCCCTGAACGCGGTAATCGGTTTTTCAGAGATACTGGAGGACCGGTTGTTCGGAGACCTTAATGAAAAGCAGATGGAGTATATCAAAGACATCAGCAGCAGCGGCAAGCACCTGATAAATCTTATCAATGACATCCTTGATCTTTCAAAGGTTGAATCCGGGAAGATGGCACTTGAGCTAAGTGAATTTCTCTTAAAGGATGTGCTTAACGCATCAATATCACTGCTAAGGGAAAAGGCGATGCAGCATAACCTTAAGCTTGCTCTCGATATCCATCCTGAGGCAGATATAGAGATAGAGGCGGATGAGAGAAAACTGAAACAGATAATGTTCAACCTTCTGAGTAATGCGATAAAGTTGACGCCTAACGGGGACTCTGTGCGCATCGCTGCGCGACGAGTGGTTATAGATTGGGGATTAGGGGTTAGTGAAAAAGGACCAATCCCCAACAACCAACAACCAACCCCTGACAGAGATTTCATCGAAATCTCCGTCACAGACACAGGCATTGGCATAAAGCCGGAGGATATTCCCAAGCTCTTTAAGGAGTTCACACAGCCTGAATCTGTATACACGAGGAAACATGAGGGCACCGGGCTCGGCCTCGCGCTGACAAAAAAACTTGTTGAGCTTCACGGAGGGAACATTTGGGTAGAAAGCGAATTCGGGAAGGGGAGCAGGTTTGCCTTTGCAATACCTGTGAAACAAGACTTAAAAACCGGGATCTGGGAGTCGGAATGAAAACGCAGGAGTTGAAGGGGCAATGCAATGAAAGACAAGACTAAAGTAATACTTCAGGCAGCAGACAATAGTGAATAGTGAAAGAGGGAAAAACAAATGAGGGGAAATTAAAAGTACTGGTTGTAAACGATGACAGGCGCACGGTCAAAACTATCTGCGATATACTGAGGGTAAAAGGCCTTGAAGCTGTTGGCATGATGAAACGTCGGGCAGTCCTTGCTGAGAAATAACATAACATTGGAGATATTGTATCGTGATAAATAACAAGAACAGCATACTGATCATCGACGATGAGCCCAACCTGAGGAAGACGCTTACAGATATTCTCAGGGCAAAGGGATATCTGACGTTTGAAGCAAACGACGGGGCAGAGGGACTTGCCATGCTCAGGCAGCATCCTGTTCATCTGGCCCTTGTCGACCTGCGACTGCCGGACATCTCCGGACTGGAAGTGATAGCAAGGATAAAGGCTGATTATCCTTTTACGGAGGCCATTATACTGACCGGGAACGCATCCCTTGATTCAGCCATTGATGCCACGAACAAAGGCGCCTTTTCCTATCTGCAAAAACCGTATGACATGGACCAGTTGTTACTGCACATCAGGCGCGCCATTGAAAAGCAACAGTCAGAGGAAAAGATCAGGCAATATCAGGAGCATCTTGAAGAGCTTGTCAGAGAAAGGACAAAGGAGCTTGAGTGTGCGAAACTTCAGGCAGAGGCCGGAAGCCGCGCAAAGACCGAGTTCATCACAAACATGAGCCATGAGCTAAGGACGCCGATGAACGCCATTATAGGATTTTCTGAAATTCTGCGGGATGAGCTGTTCGGTGAATTGAATGAAAAGCAGAAAGAGTGCGTAATAGATGTTATCGACAGCGGCAGAAGACTGCTGGAACTTATTCTGAATGTCCTGAACTTTGCTGAGACAGAAACCGGCCTGAGCAGCCTGCAATGCAGCGAATTCCTTCTGAGGGATGTCCTCAATGCAGCCCTTGGCATGGTTGCGGACAAGGCTATGAGCAAGAGGATAGATTTGGACATGGTCATAGACCCTGAGGCAGACATTGTGCTCGATGCGGATGAGAGGAAACTCAAACAGATAATGTGTAATCTTCTGGACAATGCGATAAAGTTTACGCCGGAGGGGGGCTCCGTGCAGGTACATGCACGGAGAGGGGTTATGGATTTGGGATTAGGGATTGAAAAAGCAAGGGTTAGAGGTTTGGGACCAGAGGTTAGTGAAAAAAAACCAATCCCCAACAACCAACAACCAACCCCTGACAGAGATTTCATCGAAATCTCTGTCACAGACACCGGCATAGGGATAAGAGACAATGATATCCCCAGGCTCTTCAGTGAATTCACACAGCTTGAGGCGCCTCTGACAAAAAAATATAAAGGTGCAGGACTCGGACTTGCGTTGACAAAGAAGCGGGTCAAGCTTCACGGCGGCAGGATATGGGCTGAAAGTGAATTCGGCAAGGGGAGTAAATTCATCTTTACAATACCTGTAAAAGCGCGTGAAGTCTCAACTGAGGAATCTGCTCAGACCTGAGCAGAAAAATATCCCGGCAAAGGCAGTATTCAATTGCCCTTCTCTGCAAAAAACATTTTCACCTGTGTATAATTATTCATGCATGTTACAGGCCTTGGACAGTGTTCGCTTGATTATCTCAGCCTTGTGGATGTATACCCGCAGGTCAGATACAAAACAAGAGGTGCTTGAGTGGCATGAGCAAGGAGGAGGACCTGTTGCAACAGCTCTCGTTGCGCTGTCGCGGCTTGGGATATCCTGCTGCTTCCACGGCATTACAGGCGATGACGAGGCAGGCAGAAAGATCAGCCAATCGCTTGCTGATGAGGGCATAGATGTAAAAGGTCTTGTACAGCGGAGGGACAGTTCTTCACAATTGGCCTTTATAGCAGTTGAAAAAAGCACTGCCAGAAGGACGATCTTCTGGAGGCGGCCTTCAGGAAAAGCCCTGCAGCCTGATGAACTCGAAGAGGATTTTCTCGTCGGCAGCGACTTTCTGCTCGTCGACGGCCTCATGATGGATGCCTCGCTAACTGCGGTGAAGAGGGCAAGAGAGATGAATATACCGGTTATGCTCGATGCCGGCAGCGCAAGGCCCGGGATGTCTGAGCTGGCCGGTTGCTGCGATTATGTTGTCGCCTCTGAAGTTTTTGCAGATGGCCTCGGATGGGAGCTGACACCCCAAGCTTTGCTGAAGGAGTCTGAAGCGCTCGGCGTCAGGGTCCTCACTATCACCTTGGGTGAAAAAGGAAGCATAACCGCGGCTGACGGACGGATTATCAGGATGCCTGCCTTTAAAGTAGAGGCTGTTGATACAACAGGGGCGGGCGATGCCTTTCACGGCGGCTATATCTTTGGCCTGCTGCATGGATGGGACCTCGAGCGTGTTGTCAGGTTCGCCTCAGCAGTTGCTGCTATGAAATGCAGGCAAATGGGAGGGAGAACAGGAATCCCGAATCTGGATGAGGTCATGCAGTTTCTGCAGGGACAGGATTTGCAGGCAGGATAGCTTTGCGTATAATCTTAAGATTATGAAATGCAGAACATGAAAATGCTAAAGATAATTCGCCCTGGCCAGGGTAAGGACCAATACCTCTTCCGCGCCTGCACGCAAAAGCACTTTTGAGCATTCATTTGCTGTTGAGCCGGTTGTCATCACATCGTCCACCAGCAGCAGCCTCATTCCAGGAAATTTTCTGCCTGTTTCGAATGAGCCTTTCAGGTTCAGCCCGCGTTCATTTTTCGAAAGCCCGATCTGGGCAGGTGTCTCTGTCTTCTTAAAGAGGCCATCCATGATGAGCGGAATCTTGTTTCTCTCAGAGAGGGTCTTTGCAAGCAGCAGAGACTGGTTAAAACCGCGCTCCCGCAATCCCCTGACACTCAGCGGCACAGGGATTAGAGCGTCTATGCCGTACATATCGTACCCCAGCAGAAGATCGCCGAGAGGTCTGTGCAGTCGCCTGATACGCTGAAATTTGAAGAAATGTATGGCTGATGCGAGTGTGTCCTCATAGAGCCCGAAACTCATGGCCTTTGAAAATAACGGGGGCTTTTTCATGCATTCTGAGCAGACCGTTGCATCTTCAGAAGTAATAGGTGTAGCGCAGATACGACAGGACGGGCCGGTATATTTCTCAATACCTGACCAGCACTCAAAGCAAAACGGAGCGAGAATGAAAGTATCAGGTTCCTTTCCGCATGAAGGACATTCCGAAGGATAGAGAAGGTTGATGATCTTAGGAATCAGGCCGGGGATGTAAGAGGATGTCCGCATTTGCCGCATTTAGGCCCAAGGGAGAGCTTTGCCTTGTTCACCTTGTTCCTGGCACCGCATTCCGGACAGGCTATAATAGTGAATTCAGGCTGCAGGGGCTCATCAGGTGAAGGCTCATGAATATGTTTTTGAAACGATGTGTCAGGTTTGGGCCCCCCGGAGGCTGGTTCTTCATAGGCATCAGGGAATACTGACCTGATAAAATTGATATACCGGGGATCGTTCTCTATGATTTCGATGCCCATGCCGTTTTTTACCGGGTTGCTGAACGTACGCCTGACCCTGCCCTTCAGTCTTACGTCTGAGGCGCCAGGCAGGTGTATCACGATATCAATCAGGGTGTCCGGCACAAAGGCATGCTGTGTCCTGATAAAAAGGCCGCTTATGGAAAGGTCGCTGGATATCCCTCTGTATTTCTTGTCTTGTGCTGTAAACTCTGTTTCAAGCCTTCTGATAAAACGTTCATGTCCGCGTCTGCCTTTCAGAACTGCTCCTGAAGCATTATGAGCTCATCCCTTTTCTGTCCGGTTGAGACGATGACTATTTTTACGCCGATGAGCTTCTCGATTTTCCGTAGATATGACTGTGCCTGTCCGGGCAATTTCCTGAAGTCAGTAATGCCCTGGGTGCTTTCTTTCCAGCCCCTGACTTCTTCGTACACAGGAGTGCAGTTTTCGAGTATCGCAAGGTCCTTAGGCATATCCGTGTATGTCTTGCCCTTGTATCTGTATGAGGTGCATATTTTTATTTTATCCAAGCCGTCCAGAATGTCAAGCTTTGTGATGACGATCCCGGTAAATCCGTTGACTGCTGTGGAATGCTTAAGGATAACTGTGTCAAGCCATCCGCATCTTCTCGGTCTTCCGGTGGTCGCCCCGAATTCACCGCCCTTTTCGCGCATCCTTGCCCCGATCTCGTCATGCAATTCTGTTGGGAAAGGGCCGCTTCCCACCCTTGTGGTATAGGCCTTTACAATGCCGATCACGCTGTTTATCTTTGTCGGGCCTATTCCAAGACCAGTGCAGGCGCCGCCTGCGATTGAATTGGATGAGGTGACAAACGGATATGTTCCATGGTCGATGTCAAGGAGCGTGCCCTGTGCGCCTTCAAGCAGCAGGTTTTTCTTTTCTGCTATCGCTGTATTGATTATGATGTCTGTATCAGCGATATATTTACGGAGTGTTCCGGCATATCCCATGTATTCGTCGAATATCTTCTTTGCGTTGAATACAGGCAAATTATAGAGATTTTTCATCAGAAAATTCACATGTCTGAGGTTTGTTTTGAGTTTTTCCTGGAATGCTTCAGGGGACAAAAGGTCCCCTACCCGTATGCCGGTCCTTGCCATCTTGTCGACATAAGTGGGGCCGATTCCCCTTCCGGTTGTGCCTATGCATTTTTTGCCTTTTGTCTTTTCGCTTGCAGAGTCGATTATCAGATGATAGGGCATGATAAGGTGTGCGTTCCTGCTGATAAGGAGATTGCCTGATACCTTGATGCCCCGTTTCTTCAGGTCAGTAATTTCCTCTATTAAGGCCTTCGGCTCGACAACAACGCCGTTGCCGATAATGCAGACGGTATTTTTATGCAGGATCCCGGAGGGTATGAGATGCAAAACAAATTTGCTGTTATTGATGACAACAGTGTGTCCGGCATTATGACCACCCTGGTATCGTGCAACAATATCGGCTTTTTCAGTAAGAACGTCCACAATCTTCCCCTTGCCTTCATCACCCCACTGCGCACCGACTATAACTAATATAGGCATTTTGTGACCTCTCTTAAGAGTTAATTTGAACTGACCGGCTTACAGGCATATCTGCTTTACAGACAGTATATTAGGCAGTTTCCTGATTTCATCAATAACCTCAGCAGCCGGGGTTGTGTCAACACTGAGCACGGAAATGGCCACTCCGCCGGCGGATTCCCTGCCAAAATGCATTCTTGCAATATTGATATTGTTTTTGCCCATGAGCGTGCCGAGATTGCCGATCACACCTGGTTTGTCGTTGTTGTGTATCAGCAGCAGTACACCTTCAGGCACTATTTCGACCTTGTAATTGTCTATTAATATGATGCGCGGGTCCTTTTTGCTAAATAGCGTTCCGGCAACGAAGATTTCAGCGTCTTTTGCCTTTATCCTCATGGCTATCATGCTCTGATAATCTCCTGCATCGCTGCTCTTCACCTCTTTTACCTCTATGCCCCTCTCTTTGGCGATAAAGGGTGCATTGACGAAATTGACGGTCTCAAGAAGAATCGGCGCTCAGATAGCCCTTGATGGCTGCTATGGTTACCGGCGCGGTATTAATCGACGACGCGTCTCCGTGATATTCGACTGTGATCTCTGTTGCTCCGCCTGTGAATATCTGTGAACAGAATCCTCCGAGTTTTTCAGCCAGATTTATATACGGCTGCAGACGCGGGATCTGATCGCTTGGGATGGAAGGAAAGTTCACCGCGTTCCGTATGGTGCCGCGGACCAGATAGTCTGCTATCTGCTCTGCAACTGCCAGTGCAACGTTTTCCTGGGCCTCCTCAGTAGATGCCCCGAGGTGCGGCGTGCAGATAACATTGTCGAGCGTCAGGAGTGGATTGTCAACAGGCGGCTCTTTCTCCAAAACGTCGAGGGCGGCTCCAGCTACCTTCCCGCTCTTGAGCGCCTCATACAGGTCCTGTTCATTGATGATGCCGCCACGGGCACAGTTGATTATCCTCACCCCGTCTTTCATTGTAGCGATTGTTTTGGTATTAATTATCCCTTTGGTCTCAGGTGTCAGCGGTGTGTGGATGGTGATGAAATCAGCTTCCCTGAAGAGCTCTTCGAGGGAGACCTTCCTTATCCCCGAGGCCTTTGCAGTTTCTTCGCTCAGGAAAGGATCATAGGCTATAACGTTCATCTCAAGTCCCTGGGCCTTTCTTGCAACCTGGCCGCCTATATTTCCGAGGCCGACAACGCCCAGTGTTTTGTGGTAGAGCTCGACGCCCATGAACTTCTTCTTTTCCCATTTGCCGGCCTTCATCGAGGCTGTTGCCTGGGGTATCAGTCGCGCTGAGGCAAAAAGCATCGCAATGGAATGTTCGGCTGTTGTGACCGTGTTGCCGCCCGGGGTGTTCATAACAACAATGCCTTTTTTGGAGGCAGCTGCCTTATCAACATTATCAAGGCCTGAGCCGGCCCTTCCGATTACCCTGAGATTGACCGCAGCATCGATGATCTCGGACGTTACCTTAGTGGCAGAACGGATCACCAGGCCGCTGTATTGTGCAATGCATGCCTTGAGTTCCTCCGGCTTCATTCCTGTCTTGACATCGACTTCAAGTCCGGCCTTTTTCAGAATATCGACGCCTTTTTGAGATATATTGTCGCTAGACTAGAACTTTCATTAAATCTATAATCCTCCTAAACCATTAATAATTCCTGCGCAACAGCAACGCCTGTGCCGAGCTTAAGTGGATGGCCCATGCCTTTTAATACCATCTCGACTCCTGCGATGGCTGTGATGACATCGAAGGTGTCTGCATAGCCGAGATGGGCGATCCTGAATATCTTGCCCTTTGCGTGTCCCTGACCTCCGGCTGCTGTAATGCCGTATTTTACCCTGAGGTTCTTGTATATTTCCTGACCGTCTATGCCGGCAGGGGCGTTTATCGCAGTGACAGAGCAGCTGGGGGATTCTTTTGTAAACATTTCAAGCCCGATCGCCCTGACAGCCTCCCTGGTTGCATGGGCAAGCCTTTCATGGCGTTTAAAGGCGTTTTCGAGCCCCTCTGCCTGAAGGATCTTCAGGCTCTCGTTCAACCCTATGATAAGGGTGACCGGGAGAGGTGAAATTCGTCTGGTTGTCCTTGAGCTTTTTCCTCTCTGCCTTGAAATTAAAATAAAATTTCGGGGATGTGGACTTCTCTGCAAAGGCCCATGCCTTTTCACTTATACCTATAAAGGCCAGACCAGGAGGGAGCATCAGCCCTTTCTGGGAACCGCCGATCAGGACATCGATCCCCCACTCATCCATCCTGAGGTCATGGGCTACAAGCGCTGATATCGCATCGACCACAAGTATGGTCTTCTCGTATTTTTTTACGATACCGGCTATTGCCTTGATGTCATGGTATACCCCTGTAGATGTCTCTGAGGCCTGAACAAAAACACCCTTTATGGAAGGGTCTTTTTTAAGGGCCTTTTCAATGTCTTCTGGTTTGACCGTATATCCCCAGTCGATTTTTATTTCTTCGACAGACAAGTTGTATGCCTTGCAGATCTTTGTCCAGCGCTCCCCGAAGTTTCCTGCATTGATCACCAGGGCCTTGTCGCCGGGACTGAAGAAATTATTGACAGTGCCGACCATGCCGCCTGTGCCTGTAGAACAGATGATGAGGACATCATTCTTCGTCTGATAGAGCCACTGCAGGCCTTTTTTTGCTGAATCGAGCACAGGGAGAAAATCCGGGGACCTGTGGTGTATTATAGGCATGGCCATAGCCAGCAGCGCCTCTGGCGGAACAGGTGTAGGACCAGGGGCCAACAGATAACGTTTTAACATAAGCAACCTCCTTCATGCTGCAGGGATTGAATTGAAGACCCCCTGCGGCAAGACCGCAGTGAATCTCAATGTAAGGTAAATTTTTTAATTATATTCGCTCGCTGTCCATTTATGGGATTGGTAAAGCCCGGCAGGCAAGTCTCCTGTACCTAACCCGGGATCCCGGAGTTACATTTAAGCCTTGAAATCTAGCACTAGAACGAATTTTTTGTCAAGGAAAGGGCCTTTACAACAATTCCCTCAGACTATTATAATGAAATATAATGAAAAATAAAATAGCAGTCGGAATTTCGGTTTTACTCTTAGGATTTCTTCTCGGAGGAGTATCGTTCTATTTTTTGGGAAAAGTCACAGGGCAGCATAAAGGATTTGTCACACTTACTCCCAATGTGCCCAAGCAGATCGCTGACTCGAGCAAGGCTTTTTCCGAGATAGCAAGTTCTATTTCTCCTTCAGTAGTGAATATTTCCACAACCAAGATCATGAAAAGGGAGGCCTGCACCGCTCTGATGATCCTTTCTCTGAATTTTTCTCACCGTTACACGATTTCAAGATGCCCAAAAAGTGGAAGGAGCAGAGTCTTGGTTCCGGTGTAATAATCTCGCCGGACGGATATATCATTACGAACAACCATGTGGTTGAGCAGGCCGATGAGATCAGGGTCACGCTTTTTGACAAGCGGTCTTTCAAGGCAAAGCTGATAGGCGCTGACAACAAGACTGATGTTGCGATCGTAAAGATTGATGCTGAGAACCTCTATGCCGTGCAGTGGGGTGACTCGGACAAGCTGCAGGTCGGCGAGTTCGTGCTTGCCATCGGCAACCCTTATGGACTGAGCCATACAGTTACGATGGGCATTATCAGCGCTGTCGGAAGGGCGAATGTCGGCATCGCTGACTACGAGGACTTTATCCAGACAGACGCTGCCATAAATCCCGGCAATTCAGGCGGCCCGCTTGTCAATACAAAAGGTGAACTGATCGGGATCAATACCGCTATTTTTTCAAGGTCAGGAGGATACCAGGGCATAGGCTTTGCGGTCCCCAGCAATATGGCACGCCTTGTTATGGACCAGCTTATCCAGAAGGGGAAGGTCACGAGGGGTTGGCTCGGGGTGACTATACAGGAGATTACGCCTGAGCTTTCCCAGAAGTTCGGGCTCAAGACAGCAAAAGGCGCACTCATCGGAGACGTTTCAAAGGGAAGTCCTGCTGAAAAGGCAGGCATAAAGAGAGGCGACATCATCCTTGAATTTAACGGCAAAAAGGTCGGCGATGTGGGGAATCTCAGAAATATGGTGGCGCAGAGCAAAGTCGGGGCGCAGATCCCGCTTACCATAATGCGATCAGGCAAGGAATATGCGTTAAATGTTACCACTGCCGAACTCCCGAAGGATGCAACTGAGGCTGCGCCGGGAAATGACCCTGGGGAGACTTCTTTTGAAGGACTTGCAGGACTCAATGTGATCGAACTCACCAGGGAAATATCCAGACAACTGGGGCTTCCCAGAGATGAAAAAGGCGTTGTTGTTGTCAGGGTGGATTCCGGCAGTTCTATAGAAGACGCGGGGATGAGAAAGGGCGACGTCATACAGGAGATAGACAGGAAAAAAATCGCAGGTCTTGACGATTATACCAGGGTCGTGGCAGGGATACACTCCGGAGATACCGTCCTAATGTTTGTAAACAGGGGCGGGAAAAAGTTTTATGTGACTGTCAGGGCGGATTAGTGAAAAGCAGTTAATAGTGAATGGTGAATAGCAACGACTCAAGTAACTATTTTCGCTTACCCTCTGTGAGCTCTGTGGTTTTCTTCAGTGCTTTTTCCGGATTGAGCTAATAGACAGCTCATTCAACTGTTTGATTTTGGTCTGTTCCATGGGAGGTGATAGACATGCTTCTTATTATTAAGCTTGCTGTCCTTGCCTTATTTGCAACCTCGGGGTATCTGCTCGGACTCAGATACGGCTATATGGAATACGGCGTTGCCCTCGGAGCGCTTCTGGGCATTATAACCATATATTCTGATCTCATACTGAGGAAGGTTGATTTCGGCACCCTTATCGGCGGCCTGGTCGGCCTGGCCTCAGGCCTTTTATTTGCTACACTTGTTTTTATTCCCATCAAGGTCCTTGTCAAGGATGATATGGCCGCTGCATCATTTGCCCTGAAAGGAATTTTCGGCTACGGCGGCCTGCTTATCGGACTTAGAAGGGGCAAGGGGATAACCCTCCGGGGGGTCTTCAGTATGCTCAGGGGCAAGGGGTTTGAGGAGAACCTCAAGATCCTGGATACGAGCGTTATTATCGACGGACGCATAGCAGACATCTGCGAGGCTGGTTTTCTGGAAGGTGTTTTTGTCGTACCGCAGTTCATTCTGCAGGAGCTTCAGTATATCGCAGACTCACAGGATTCCATAAAAAGGGCACGGGGCAGGAGAGGCCTGGATGTCCTGCATAAAATCCAGAAGATGACGAATATAACCGTAAAGATCGTTGAGGAAGACTTTCCGAAGATCAAGGAGGTTGATTCCAAGCTTGTTGCCCTGGGACAGCTGCTCAATGCCAAGGTAATAACAAATGATTTTAATCTCAACAAGGTGGCCCAGCTTCAGGGGGTATCTGTGCTCAATATCAATGAACTGGCAAACTCCCTGAAACCCGTTGTCCTGCCTGGTGAGATAATGAGGGTTTTTGTGCTGAAGGAAGGAAAGGAATATAACCAGGGAGTGGCATACCTTGATGACGGAACAATGGTGGTTGTTGAAAACGGACGTAAACTTATAAGTAAAAATACCGAGGTTGTGGTAACCAGCGTGCTGCAGACAACTGCCGGCAGGATGATATTCGCAAAGGCAAAGGAAGAATATGAACGAGAGGAATCAAGGGCTGTCAAATAAGAAAGTCTCAGCAGAGGTCATTATGCTTACACTGATGACTGACACCGACTTTTTTATGCCATGAAAAACAGCGTGATCGCTATCGTCCCTGCCGCAGGATTAGGGAAAAGATTCGGAGAAGGCACGAACAAGCCATTTGCGAGTCTCGGCGATAAACCCCTGATCATATGGGCTGTCGAGGCCCTGCAAGTCCTCCCTGAAGTTACGGAGATCATACCCGCAGTTAAAGAGACTGATATAAAGCTTTGCCGCAGGTTATTTGAAGACTACTCGATCACAAAGATCAGACGCATAGCGCCTGGAGGAAGGGAGAGACAGGACTCGGTCTTCCATGGATTAAGTCTGATAAAGGACAAGACAGCCATCGTGCTTGTGCATGACGGCGTGCGGCCGCTTATAGAACCTTCAGTAATAAAGAAAGTCCTGCAGCAGTTAAACGGCTGTGACGGGGTGGTAGTGGGGGTCCCGCTGAAAGACACTGTCAAGGAAGTAAAAGACGGCATTGTCAGGAGCACGCCGGAAAGAAACACTCTGTGGGCAATCCAGACGCCGCAGGCATTTCATTTTCAGACCCTGTATGCTGCTTATGAAAAAGCGGCGACGGATTCTTTTTACGCCACAGACGATTCTGCTTTGGTTGAGAGAAACGGCGGGAAGATAAAGGTGATTCAGGGGGCCTACACGAACATAAAGGTCACAACACCTGAGGACCTGCTCGTCGCAGAGGTCTTTCTCAAAAATGAGGAGGGGTGAATTATGAGGACAGGTTTTGGCTACGATTCGCACAGACTTGTAGAAGGAAGAAAGCTGATCATCGGCGGAGTAGAGATCCCCTTCAGAAAAGGGCTTACAGGCCATTCTGATGCGGATGTGCTCTGCCATGCCATCACCGACGCGATCATAGGGGCGCTCGGGCTCGGTGATATAGGAAAATATTTCCCTGACACCGATCCGCAATGGAAAGATGCTGTCAGCACCGAACTGCTTAAATATATCATAGAGATTGCCAGCATGAACGGCTATTTCATAAGCTGGGTTGATACCACGATTATAGCAGAACAGCCCAGGATGTCGCCCTTTATCGACGCAATCAAGAATTCTCTGTCAGAGACCGGCATCCCTCCCGGCAACATAAACATCAAGGCAAAAACGAATGAAGGCATGGGGTTTATCGGCCGGGGTGAAGGCATCGCAGTATACGCGGTCTGCCTGCTCGAGAAGATCTGACATGCTGTTTCTGAATAACTGCTCAGGTATACAGTCTGAAGGTGGAAGGCTTTTAGGTTATCACTAAAATACTTCGGGATCCTTTAGATGTCCTGTGAGACACCGGCATTTGATTGGTATACTTCAGCCTTCAGTCTTCAGCCTAAACACCTATCAGCAGTTACGTTTCTGACACAATTGTGCAATATCCGTCTGACAGAGACCTTGAAATCAGTCTATTTGGGGATATAGGCGTTCAAGCCGATTGTCAATGGTTTCCCATCTACTGTTAACGATGTTTTCATATTGCCTCTTGTGCTGGCTACTACAAGGGTTTTCCCTGATGCGCTTGGGGTAGGCTCCTCCAGGTCGCATGTGATAATAAGCTTATTCCCTTCGATTTTAGTTTCAATTGCCATTTCTTCACCTCAGCGTAAAGGCGCCCCTTATTTAAACTGGTCGGAGACTGATAGAAATTTGTTCTTTCAGCATGATGGAAGGATAGCACGAGAAAAGAAAATTAACAATCCTAACCCAAATAATTCATACTTCAAGATAAAATCAAGAAGGAAGTTCGTCCATTCACACGTGCGGCATGAGGGTCGTCGGTGGGGGGCTGACGTGCATTGTGGTATTTAAGACTATGGGCAGCCTGCGGTGCCGCAGACTGAAATAAAAGGGGAAGGCATATGCCTTCCCCTTTTTATTGTAAAAAAAATAAAAATTACTGATTGTGCCTGTGCTGCATCGGAGGTGTGCCTCCATCATGCTGGCCATGTCCCATCGGCCCCATCTCCTCCATGTTGTCCATGCTATGCATATTGCATTTCCCCTTCATGCCCTTTCCATGTCCCATCTTGCCCATGTCCATCGTCGAAATAAATTTCTTCTTCTGTTCCGGCGTAAGGTTGGCCTTTATCTCCTCCATTGTCTTTATATGCAACATCCTCATTTCAGACTTAATACCCTCTATCTTTTTCACTGCTGCCTCTGCAGCCTTCAGGTCCACAGGGTCCTTTGAAAGAATCTCTTTTAATTCAATCTCTGCAACCTGTACGTCAGCCCTGTTCCTGACCATTTCCTTCTTTGTCCTGAAATGGATCGCCTGAACAGCCTCATTCTGTTTCTCATCAAGACCAAGGGCCTTGAGCTTTTCCATAGGAGATCCGTCGCAGCCACAGTCTCCGTCACACGCGGCCATGCCGGCACTCCTGCCCATGCCCCTTTTCTTTACCACTGCGTCAGAACTGACTGCAAGCCCCATCACAAAAATAACTGCAAGTGAAATTAAGAATAATTTTTTCATACTTCTCCTCCTTATTTTTTAGATACTGCCGGGAAATTGACTCTTTAGCACGGACAACAGCTTAACAAAAAATTTCTAATCAAAAAACTCTTCGTGATTTGGCTCACCTCCGCTTCTTTAGTATTTTCCTTAAATCGCAGAATTATTATCATACACTTTACAGCTTAAATATGAAGAAGCTATGAATAGTCTGCAAATTTTTTAATTAGTGTCTGTCCATAACCTGTCTAACCATCGCGGGAATGAGGGGTTATTATCTGATATACTTTAACCATGAAGAATACCGAGATAGCCGGCATATTCAATAATATAGCGGATCTTCTCGAGATCAAGGGAGAAAATCCCTTCAGGATAAGAGCTTACAGGAAGGCTGCCTTCAATATCACCGGCCTTGGCAAGGACATCTCCTCTATTTCTGCTCCTGAACTCCTGGAGATACCCGGTGTAGGTCATGACCTGGCTGCCAAGATAGAAGAATACCTCAAGACAGGCAAAGTAGATGCGTATGAAAAGCTGAAGCTTGAGACCCCTGAAACCCTTATAGGTCTGCTCGCCATCCCGGGGCTGGGGCCTAAGACCGTAAGCCTGCTTTACAGGGAGCATCATATCAGGGATATCGACAGCCTCGAAAAGCTTGCAAGGGAGCACAGGCTTTCAGGCCTGCCGGGCATAAAGGATAAGACAGAGGCAGGCATTATCAAAGGGATAGAAATGGTCCGGCGCTTTGCCACCAGGCATCCCCTGGGGAAGCTTCTGCCTTTGGCCAGTGAGATCAGGGAGCATATTTACGCCTCTGCACCTGTGGACAAACTGGTTATCGCGGGAAGCCTGAGAAGATGGAAGGAGACGATCAGGGATATTGATATTATCGCGACATCCAAAGACCCCGGTGCTGTCATGAAAGTTTTTACCGGCATGCCTTATGTAAGCCAGATAATCGCTAAAGGGCCTACCAAGTCGAGCGTTGTTCTCAAAGACGGCATCCAGGTTGATATACGGGTCGTTGAGGAGGAGAGCTTCGGTTCAGCACTCGCATATTTTACAGGAAGCAAGGCACATAATATACGTCTCAGGGAGATCGCTTCAAAGGCAGGCCTGAAAATAAATGAATACGGGATATTCAGCGAAAAGGACAACAGGAAGCTCGGCGGCAGAGCAGAAGAAGACATATACAATGTCCTGGGCCTTCAGTATGTACCACCTGAATTGCGTGAGGACACAGGTGAGGTTGAGGCTGCCGCTGCAGGAACACTGCCGCACCTGATAGAGACTGCTGATATAAAAGGAGACCTGCATGTCCACAGCAACTGGAGCGACGGGGCCCAGGATATTGAGGATCTTGTAAAGACATCTCTGGAAAAGGGGTACAGGTATATAGCTGTAACAGACCATTCGAAGGGACTTGGGGTCGCGGGGGGGCTGACCGAGGAAAGGATCATCGGGCAGAAAAAAATGATAGACGCGATAAACAAAAAGACCGGCAGGTTCAGGATACTCAGCGGTGCTGAGGTCAATATAAAAAGCGACGGGGGCCTGGACTTTGACGATCAGCTGCTCAAAGAGCTCGATGTGGTGATCGCATCTGTACACACAGGTTTCAAGCAGTCTGCTGAGCAGATTACAAAGAGGCTTGTTGCTGCCATGAAGAATCCCTTTGTCTCGATAATAGGCCATCCCAGCGGAAGATTGATCGGTGAGAGGGAGGCCTATGCGGTTGATATGGAAGAAGTCCTGAGGACAGCGGCAAAGACAGGGACGGCGATAGAAATCAACGCCTATCCGCTCAGGCTTGACCTGACTGAAACGAATGTCAGACTGGCAAGGTCCATGAATGTGCAGCTGGTAATATCTACAGACTCCCATAACAGCGGGCAGTTCGATAACATGCTTTACGGAGTCGCTGTGGCCAGAAGGGGATGGCTCGAAAAAAGGGACGTTTTAAATACCCTTGAATGCAGTCAGTTGCTGAAAAAATTACGGGAAAAAGGTTGAGGCCTGCGAGACAGGGATACTACAGGGTCTTTCCTTCTTTCAAAAGCAGTGTGAATATATCTGACGGCAAGGGTTTGCCGAAAAGATAGCCCTGCACCTCATCACAGTTCATGCCCGCGCAAGAATTCCAGCTGTTGTTCTGTTTCCACGCCTTCAGCAATGACCTTCAGGTCCAGGCTGTGCGCCAGGGTTATAATCGATTTGATGATAGCTGTGTCATGTGGATTTGTTGTAATATTGGCGACAAAGGAGCGGTCGATTTTTACATAATCCAAGGGAATTTGTCTCAGATAGTTCAATGAGGAGTGGCCGGTACCAAAATCATCGATAGCAATCCGCACCCCCATTGCTTTTAATTCATTCAGAACTATAATAGATATCACAGGGTTTTTCATTATCTTGCTCTCAGTGATTTCCAACTCCAGGTATTGAGACTCCAGTCCGGAATTTTGCAAGGCCTGGGCCACAACTTTTGTCAGTTTTCGATCTTCCAGGTGACTTGTGGAGAGGTTTACCGCGATGACCATTGGCGCAAAACCAGTGTCCTGCCAGGCCTTGTTTTGCAAACAGGCGGTATGCAGCACCCATTCATCAATTGCTATTATTTGACCGGTCTCTTCAGCCAGGGGGATGAATCCAGACGGTGAGATCAGCGCTTTTTCCGGGTGCTTCCACCGTATAAGCGCTTCCATGCCGATTATCTTTCTGGATTGAACATCCAGTTTTGCCTGGTAATAAACCGAGAACTCATCTTTTTCCAGTGCTTTATTAAGCTCTCCTTCCAAAGTCAGGCGTTCAAAGGCAGCGCTCTTCATTGCTTCCGTGTAGCACTGATAATTATTCTTTCCCATGTCCTTGGCATGATACATTGCCAGGTCCGCATATTTAAGCAGGCTCTGGGCATCTTCCCCATCTGAAGGATACACTGAGATGCCGATACTGGCGGTTATGATCACCTTGTGACCTCTTAGCATATATGGCTCTGATATATCTTTGAGCAGACGACGCGCCACTACAGCCGCATCCGGAGCATCGGCAATCTCGCTCAGCAACACGACGAACTCATCCCCGCCCAGACGCGACAATGTGTTGACGATTGTATTTTCATTTGCCCGAGAGATGCTGTCAGAGCTCCTCACTGATTTCAAAAGCCTGGAAGTAATAGCCTGTAAAAGCTCGTCACCTATATCATGGCCCAGTGTATCGTTAATGCGCTTGAAATTATCAACGTCCAAAAACAGTGTCGCCAATATCAGTTTATGCCTCTCTGCATGTGAGAGGGCTTTGTCGAGGAGTTCCTTGAAGAAAAAACGGTTCGGCAATCCGGTCAAACTGTCGAAATAGGCAAGAAAGCGGACCTGTTCTTCGGTCTTTCTGTGTTCAGTAATGTCTTTAGATACAACAGTAACAGCTTCCGGCTATGCCGGATTGGTCCTTGATAGGACTTAATGTTTGAAGGAAATATTGATTGTCCTTTTCGCTTCTGTATTCATTCTGGATTGACTCACCTGTTCTGAATACCTCATCGACTTTTGCAATAAACTCCCCTGCTTCTTCAGGAGAGTGGAACTCACTAAATGACCTGCCTGCATATTCATTTTCAGAAATTCCCATTCTGACTAAATGTTTCTTGTTCATGAAAAGGAATTTGTAATTGCTGTCAAGCAAAAATATGGAATCATCGGTTGAATCTACCAGAGAGCGGAACTTCTCTTCACTCTCTTTCAGTTTATCCTCCATGGCCTTGCGGTCTGTGATATCTTCGCAGGTTGTGATTATACCTATGACTTTCCCCGCCGTGTCTGTAATGACATCAGACATCAACTGTGCGGAAAAAATGCTCCCGTCTTTCCGCAGATTGGCGCTTTCTCTTTTCCATTTATGCATGGATTTTATTTCTTCGGGATTCATGGGATTCCAGCGTTTTGTCGGAGCAAAAATTCTTACATCCTCACCCAATAATTCCTCAACCTTGTAACCATGCATTTCTGCATCAGCAGGATTGACATACAGGATTCTGCCACTTACATCTGAAATTGTAACGCCGATCTGCATTGTATCAAACACTTTTTTCAGAGTGGACTGTAACTCTATAAAATCCTTATATTCGTCATCCGGCCGTTCATAGTCATGCAGGCGCTCCCGCATTTCAGTAAATTCATTCATGGATTTTTTTCTTTTCACGGTTTTATCTTTCATATTCGCAATTTGCAACAGGTGAGGAATAAAGCCCCTCTTTGGAAAAGCAGGGCTGAGACGAGATTTTCTCAATAGTGTGCATTCTATTATGAGACCTTTATTACCTCTCTGCATATTTGTGCACAGGGTGGAAAAGCCTTATATTATTCTCCGATGATCTTGACCAGCACTCTTTTTCGCCGCCTGCCATCGAACTCTCCATAGAATATCTGTTCCCATGTTCCGAAATCAAGCTTCCCTTTTGTGACAGCAACCACAACCTCCCTTCCCATGATCTGCCGTTTCATATGCGCATCTGCATTGTCTTCTCCTGCATTGTGACGATACTGCGAAACAGGCTCATGGGGCGCGAGTTTTTCGAGCCAGACATCATAGTCATGATGAAGCCCTGATTCATCGTCATTGATAAAGACAGAGGCTGTAATATGCATGGCATTGACAAGGACAAGACCTTCCTGGATGCCGCTCTCCCTCAGGCATTCTTCGACCTGGCCGGTGATGTTGATAAAGGCCCGTCTGGCCGGCACCTCAAACCAGAGTTCTTTCCTGTAACTCTTCATGCTTTCCATCATATCAAGCCGGCAGGCAAAGCACAAGGACCGGGGCGTTACAAATTGACTGGGATAACCCTCAGCGGTTATCATAATTTCCATGCTTGCACCTGAAAAACAGCTAGAGATAATCAAAAGAGGCGCTGTTGAGATAATCAGCGAAGGCGATCTCCTTAAAAAGCTCACAAAGGCCCAGAGGGAAAATATTCCGCTGAAGGTAAAGGCAGGGTTTGACCCTACAGCCCCTGATATACATCTGGGACATACTGTGCTGCTTGAAAAGATGCGCCAGTTTCAGGAACTGGGGCATGAGGTGATCTTTTTAATAGGCGATTTTACCGGCATGATCGGTGACCCTACAGGAAAGAGCGAGACCCGCAAATCCCTCAGCAAAGAAGAGGTGCTGAAGAACGCCGAGACATACAAAACCCAGGTCTTCAAGGTCCTCGACCCTGAAAAGACCAGTATACGGTTCAACAGCGAATGGCTCGAAAAGATGAGCGCCCTGGAGACAGCGCAGTTAGGGGCCTTTGAAACAGTTGCTAGAATGCTCGAACGGGATGACTTCAAAAAGAGGTTTAAAAACCATCTGCCTATAGGGATACTCGAGTTTTACTACCCGCTGTTCCAGGCCCATGATTCAGTGGCACTCCGGGCAGATATAGAACTCGGCGGAACAGACCAGAAATTTAATCTCCTGATGGGCAGGTCGATGCAGAAGGCAAGGGGTATGGAAGAGCAGGTAGTGCTAATGATGCCGCTGCTTGAAGGGCTTGACGGCGTCAACAAGATGTCCAAGAGCCTCGGAAATTATATCGGCATAGACGAACCTGCCTTTGAATACGTCAACGGTGAGCTGACCGGCATGTTTAAGAAGATAATGAGCGTTCCTGATACCATGATCGAACGCTACTTTGAGCTGCTGAGCCGAATATCCCTGGAAGAATTCAAAACCCTTCAGGCGGGCCTCAAAGATAAGTCGCTTGATCCACGGGACGCCAAGAAGCAACTCGCCATGGAAATCGTCACAAGATATCACGGCCCTGCAGAGGCTGAGAATGCCCGGGAAAAATATCACGCGGTTTTCGAAGAGAAAAAAATCGGTGACAGACGAAGGCCTGCCCTCTGTAGAGATTGCACATGGACAGTGCTCCAAATGCCACCTGGCTTCCCCAGATCATGAAAGACACCGGCCTTGCAAAAGGGAGCGGCGAGGCTATCAGGCTGATAAAACAGGGCGGGGTGAAGGTCAACGATGCCACAGTAACCGATCCTGACATACGCCTTCAGCAGGGCGAATATATAATTAAAGTCGGCAAGAGAAGATTTTACAAGGTAATAATAAAATAGGTAACTGATCAGGTGTTTAGGCTGAAGCCGAGGGCTGACAGCTGCTGCTGATAGCTGAATACTCCCTCTCTCTGTTATAATCCATTATGATAAGCCCGTATGAGATAATTTTTAAACTTCTGTTAGGGGCCCTCCTTGGCGGCATTATCGGATTTGAACGCCAGACCCATGGCCGTCCTGCAGGCTTCAGGACCCAGCTTCTGGTGTGTGTCGCATGCGTTCTTATTATGATCATTTCCGAGAGCTACTATATCCAGAGCTCCATGAGACCTGAATATGCAAGGATCGATCCCACGAGAATAGCCGCGGGCGCTATGACAGGGGTGGGTTTTCTGGGTGCCGGGGTAATACTCAAGACAGGGGTTTCCATACAGGGGCTTACAACAGCCGCATGCATATGGATAGTCTCTGCGATAGGCCTCGCGATCGGTGCAGGCCAGTATGTTGCCGGGATTACCGGATTTGTCATCACGTTTATCTCGCTGTGGTTTTTGAGGCTGATGGAAATAAAGATCCCCACTATGGCTTATAAGTATGTGACCGTTGTCACTGACAACTCAGGAGATGAAAAAGCGATAGCCTCTATTTTCGAAGACAGTGGATTTAAGATAAACAAGATGGATTATGATGTTGAGATTACAGAATAATGAAAAGAAATACATATTTACTGTGTCATCAAAAGACGGCATATCAATGAAAGAAGTGATCGATGCTGTTACCAACCTTAAGTTTGCGAAGAAACTGGAAATAAGAAGTTAATGTCCGTGGCCGGCCAATGACCGCCGGCGATGATATAAACAATCTCTGAATTCCCGATGTTTTCCAGAAAGCATGTCTGCTCATCCGCCAGATGGATCGCCTCTCCCTCTTCCAGCATAACGTTATGATGGCCGGTCAGTTTCAGGTTGCCGCTGAAAGAGGTGATTATCTCCTCATGGCCTTTGCCTGGTTTTATCTTCCCTGCCTTTTTCACCAGCCTTCAGAATTCCATAAATCATGTAGCAGGCATGAGATCCGGTATCCTCAGCGCCAAAGACATATTCGCCTTTGTTCTTTGCAGCCTTCTCTCTAAGATTGATTTTTTTCATGGGCATTGTCCTTTTTGTTCTTTATGAGGTTTTTAGCCAGCTCTACAAGTCCGTAGATCTTCAGATCAATATGATTGCCATTATTTCTCAGCTCATCAAGCCTCTCAGGCAAGCTCTCCAGAGGGACAATGATAACCTCGATATCCTCTGTTTCATCCCTTTCTCCTATGCCAACATAAATGAGCCCTGTTGCGACATAGACCGTAAGGATTTCTGCAGACGCGCCTGATGACAAGGGGCCGTCCGTAAGGAAATGCAGTTCCCCTGCCCGGTACCCGGTCTCTTCCGTCAGCTCCCTGTGCACGGCATCTTCAAAAGACTCACCTTTATCTACAAGGCCTGCAGGCAGCTCAACAACAAACCCGTTTACAGGAGGTCTGAACTGCCTGATAAGGACCACTTCATAGTTGTCTGTCAGCGGAACAATGCCGATGACCCCCTCACAATTTACCCTTTCAAAGGACTCCCAGTCCCGTTCCTCCAGGCAGTTGCTCGAGTTGCAGCGGACCTGGTACTTGAGGAGCACAGACCGCAGGAATCTGCCTTCCCATAAGATCTTTCTGCTCAAAACAGACATTTTATTGCCTGCAGACTTCCACGGCCTTTTTGAAAAGGCTGTCCATAGCCGTGGTTTCGTCAGCGATTTTTTTCAGTAAACCGGCAAGTTCCTTCTTGCCCAGAGATTCAGCCTTGCCGGCCCATTCGAGATAGGTCTTCGCATGCTCCTCGTTATGCTCCGCCCAGTGTTCAAGCAGGTGCTGCAGTTTGCTGATGTCGTCCATAGTTCCTCCTGATGGTAATTCTCTTTTTTGCAAAGATAACGGCAGTTCCAGATTGTTTGCTTCAAGCAGCTGCCTGTCAGACAGTATCTCCTCAACAGGTCCGTCAGCAACAACTCTTCCCTCTTTTATGATAACGCATCGCCTGCAGACATCCAAAATAAGGTCAAGGTCGTGCGAAGCAATGATCTTTGTGTGCTCGAAATGTCCCAGAAGACGGATCAGGGACCTCCTTGATTTCGGGTCAAGGTGAGAAGCAGGCTCGTCCATGACCAGGATGTCAGGCTGCATCGCAATGACTGTTGCAATTGCAACAGCGCTTTTCTGTCCGCCTGAAAGGTGATGCGGTGGCTTGTCCTTCAAGGCAAGACAGCCTACGGTTTCCAGCGCCTCAATCACCCGCTTCGCGACCCGCTCCGGCTTCAATCCCAGATTGAGGGGACCGAAGGCAACATCATCAAAGACCGTTGGCATAAAGAGCTGGTCATCAGGGTTTTGGAATATCAGTCCCACTTTTTTCCTGATCTCCTGCCTCGTCTTTTTATCCAGCTGGGAATCGCCTATGGTGATCGTTCCGCTCTGCGGCAGCAGGTAGCCGTTGGTGTGCATGAGGAGCGTTGACTTGCCGGAGCCGTTTGCGCCAACAATGCCGACAGCCTCGCCATGGGTGATTCTAAGGGAAAGACCTTTCAGCGCCGCAGTACCGTCAGGGTAGCAAAAATGAACATCCTTGAATTCAACAATATGATGGCTCATGCGTTTCTCAGAATATCCTGACCGAAAGTCTTCCAATGCTGCCTACAACATCATTCACCCTTAAAAGATACAGGACAATGACTGTTATGGCAAGAAACAGGGCATCGGCAGCCTGTTAATCCATACGGCTTTATGGCATGGAGCGTGCCGCTGAACCCCCGGGAAAGCATTGCCTGATAGATACGTTCGGCCCGCTCAACAGTCCTGAGGAAAAGCGTTCCAATAATGCCGGTGAAGGCTGTCATGCCCTTGCCTCTGTTTCCAAAGGAGCGCATGTCCCTTGCCCTGACGACCTTCATCGCCTCTTCCACGAGCACAAAAATATACCGGTAGAGAAACAGCAGCTGGGAGATGAAGATGTCCGGGATGCCGAACTTCCGGAGTGCATGGCATATGCCCGGGAACGACGTGGTGGCAATGAGGAGCAATGCAGAGGTAATAGTCAGAAAGAACTTCAGCATGATCGAAAGAAATGAGACCCAGCCGCCGGATATCGTCACCCCATAAAAGACTATACATGGGTTGACGGTCCAGCAGGGGATTGAAGATGCCGATAAAAAACGCAAAGGATGACACCAGAAGCACCTTTTTCATGATGAACTTCACAGGGATATCACCCAGTGAAAAAAGCAGCACAGGAAAAAGCATAAAGGGGAAGAGTCCGCTCACCTCATATTTGGGAAATGAAACCACCATGACAATGAAGAAAACTGTTGCGCAGAGCTTTGTCCTTGGGTCGAGCCTGTGGATAAAGGTGTCCTTATACGAAAGCATGTCAAGATATCCGAGGTTGAAATATTCTTTATCGAATGTCATTATTGGTCATCTTCTGTGCAGGTTTTATTTTTTCTGACAACCCTTATGCCAAAGCCTATCAAAAATATCAGACTGAGTACCATAGCAGAGCCGAGAATGCCTGATACTGATCTCCCTGCTTCTGCAGAGGGCAATGGTTTTTCAGCCTTTGCCGGATTCCCGGCTACTGGCTTTGTTTTCTCCTGTCTTGAAATTATAGTCAGGAAGAAAAGCAGTTTTCTCCTGGAGCTTTTTCAATGCAGGGGCTATCCCGCTTTTCTGCTCAGGCAGCTCAGGCCTGCCGAAAACCTTTTCTATTGACCATTCAAGGCCATCCGGGTTGGCAGAGGCAAACCACGACAGCACCCCTCCGGTGAGCAGAGCGACCACCAATAAGCCAACAAACATCTTTCTGATCGAAACATCAGCGGAAAGCGGTCGTGTTGATGACACGCTTTCGAGTATCTCAGGCCGTGCAGCCCTGACGAAATTGATCACGCCTGCAGTCACAAACCCTTCGACCAGGCCTATGGCCAGATGAACAGGCTGCATCATCAAGACAAATGTACTGAAGGGAAGTTCGCTCCTGCCTGAGAGCATCGTCTCAATGACCACGGAAAAAGCCCCTAACTGGAGAGCGACCACTCCGCTTATTACAGCAGCAATCGTAATCCTTTTGGGAGTGCTTTCTGTGCTAACTAACGGCTTATAAATAAGGGGATAGGCGATAAAACACGGATATATGCCAAGGTTCCAGATATTACAGCCCAGCGCAAGGAGACCGCCGTCTGCAAAAAAAAGCGCCTGGACAGTCAGCACCGAGGCCATGACTATAAAGGCAGCATATGGCCCGAGTATGATCGCAAGGATCATCCCTCCGCCAAGATGGCCGCTCGATCCGGTCCCGGGTATAGTGAAATTGATCATCTGCGCTGCAAAGATAAAAGCGCCGAGTACGCCCATCAGAGGTATAAGCTTCTCATCCGGATTTTCTTTCAGTTTCTTTGAGCAGTAGGCGATCGTCCCTAATGTCCCTGCCCAAAAGGTTGCTCCAACTGCCGGTGAAAGTAAAGCATCAGCCATATGCATGGTATTAGCTCCTTAGCATATCAAACTGACCCGGTCATGCAACCACAGCCAGCTGCTATAATACGTCCGGCTTTCAAATCTTGTATTGATTAATGGGTCCTCTGTCACTTTTTTAGTCTGATCTCCTTTTTTGAAAATAAAAAAGCCACGAAGGCATATTGCGCAGGACTGCTGCCTGCTTTCAAGCCTTCGTGGCTTTGAATTTCTGATTGATAGTAGCATAAAAAACAGGAGAATTCAAACTTTCCGCAGGAATTATTTTCAGGTTTTTCTCTACTGTCCCGTTGTTTCAACCAATTATCTTATGACTTTATGTTAAAATCAAGAGTACGAATTCTCTTGAGAAAGAAATGGTCATCAGTGGACGACAGCATAGATAAAAAAATACTAAAGACCTGTAGAAGATCCTGCCGGCGTATTGATTCACCCGTGAAACAACGTATTTCCAGATCGAAAGCACCTGTTATCCGGCGCAACCTGCCAGAAATCGAGACAGACAAAATGCATGAGGAATGCGGGGTCTTCGGGGTCTTCGGCCATCCTGAAGCATCGAACCTCGCCTATCTCGGCCTTTATGCATTGCAGCACAGAGGACAGGAGAGCGCTGGGATATGCTCTTCCGACGGTCGCCAGATGTATGTTGAAAAGGCTATGGGCCTTGTGGCTGATATCTTCAGTGAAAAACGGCTGAAAAAACTTCCGGGCCATATCGCGATCGGGCATAACAGATATTCCACTGCAGGAAGCAGTATCCTGAAGAATGTTCAGCCCATTATCGCGAATTTTTCCCTGGGCACGCTCGCCCTTGCCCATAACGGAAATCTCGTCAACGCTGATGAACTGAAAAAAACCCTTGAGGAAGAAGGCGCGATATTCCAGTCAACCTCAGACAGCGAAGTGATAGTGCATCTCATCGCGCATGCCAAAGGCAATAATTTTTACGACAGGATTATCGAGGCCCTGAAAAAAGTCAGCGGTGCATACAGCCTCCTTATTTTGACAGAGAAAGAGCTGATCGCTGTCAGAGACCCCTATGGCGTCAGGCCCCTCTGCATCGGGCAGGTGGACGGGGCATATGTTGTCGCCTCAGAGACCTGCGCGCTGGACTTAATCAGCGCCAAGTACATCCGTGATGTTGAGCCCGGAGAGATGGTCATCATCAATGAGCATGGCATGAAATCTCAGCAGGCCCTTATCAGCACAAAAAAGGCCTTCTGTATATTCGAGTTCATATATTTTTCCAGACCGGACAGCTATATCTTCGGCGGCCAGAATGTCAACGAGATCAGAAAAGAATTCGGCAGGCAACTCGCCAGGGAATCATCTATAGAAGCAGACCTTGTTATACCTGTGCCTGACTCCGGGGTCCCGGCAGCCCTGGGCTTTTCCGAAGAAAGCGGGATACCCTTTGATTTCGGCCTGATAAGAAACCATTATATAGGAAGGACATTTATTGAGCCGAAGCAAAATATCAGACATTTTGGTGTAAAGATAAAGCTCAATCCGGTAAAGAAACTCATAGAAGGCAAAAGAATCGTTGTTATAGATGACTCTATTGTCAGGGGCACTACCAGCAAGAAGATCGTAAAAATGCTCAGGGAAATCGGCGGCGCCAAAGAAGTGCATCTCAGAATCAGCTCCCCGCCCTCCATCATGCCCTGCTATTACGGCATTGATACCCCTACCAGGCA
This sequence comes from uncultured Nitrospira sp., assembly GCA_963813295.1. GTDB lineage: Bacteria > Nitrospirota > Thermodesulfovibrionia > Thermodesulfovibrionales > UBA6898 > JAOUFP01. Next base: position 25,145 of record CAWEYN010000010.1, on the reverse strand, counting down.
GGAACTGATCGCCTCCGACCACGATGTAGAAGAGATAAGAAAATATGTGACCGCTGATACCCTCGCCTACCTCAGCCTTGAGGGTCTTACCAGGATCGTGCCTGATTCTCAAAACTATTGCACAGCCTGCTTTGATAACATTTATCCTATAAGTTTCCCGGGAGAGCACCTTGAGCAGATGGAGCTGTTTTTTAAGTAACCTCCCTGCCGGAGAAGGACTGAAATGACGACAGAATATATTACTGTCTTTATAACAGCTCCAAACGAAGAGGAGGCTGCCGGAATCAGCCAGACAATTGTTGGAGAAAGGCTCGCTGCCTGCGTAAACATCATACGCTCTGTACGTTCTATATACAGATGGCAGGGACGCGTAGAAGACGAGCAAGAGGTCTTAATGATTGTAAAGACAAAGAGGACCCTTTTCGAACGCCTTCAGGAACGCGTAAAAGAACTTCACAGCTATGCGGTTCCTGAGATTATAGGGCTGCCTGTTATAGAGGGCAGTAAACAGTATCTGGACTGGCTTGGACAGGAGACAGATTAACCCTAAAAAAGCAATTCATTGCGGGAACATGTGAAAAAAAACTTTATAATGTCGCAATTTCGCTACTGATAATTTCGAAACGCCTGTCATATAATATCCGGTTATCAAGCTCACAGACGTCTTACAAAGGTAGCGCAGATAAAGCTTTTTTTCACACATCCCCGCAACTTTTTTCTCTAGATGCATTTTGTCGGCTGCAATAAAATGCATTCAAAGATGCTATAGTATTGAAATTATGAGTATTTTTTCTGTCAGTGAAGCCAAAGAAAAAGCGCTTGCTCGAAAAGTTTCAGGCGCTGAATATCCGTGAAGAGGACATAGCGGAAACCTTTATCCGCTCCAGCGGAAAGGGCGGCCAGCACGTAAATAAGACCTCTACCTGTGTTTATCTCAAACACCTTCCCACAGGCATTGAAGTCAAATGCCAGCAGGAGCGCTCCCAGTCCCTAAACAGATACCGGGCGCGGGTGGTTCTGGCAAAAAAGATAGAGCAACTGGTAAAGGGCCGGGAGAGCGAAGAAACACAGCGGATAGAGAAGATCCGCCGACAAAAAAGGAAGCGGTCAAAAAGGGCAAAGGAAAAGATGCTCGCAGACAAAAAGATTGTGTCGGAAAAGAAGAAACTGCGCAGTCGTCCTGCTCAAAACAATGCCTGAGAAGCTTGCTCTGATGTATAAAAAACTATATGCCTGCTTCGGCCCCCAGCACTGGTGGCCTGGTGAGACACCCTTTGAAGTTGCGGTCGGGGCCATTCTTACACAGAACACCAACTGGTCCAATGTTGAAAAGGCGATAGCAAATCTGAAAAAAGATAAAGTACTTAATCCTGACGCCCTGCATAACATGTCACATGAACGCCTGGCCGCGCTCATACGTCCGGCAGGATATTTCAACATAAAGGCAAAAAGACTGAAGAATTTCATCGCATTACTCATTAACGAATACCATGGCAGCATGTCCAAGATGAAGAAAGAGGATTTGAACTCTGTAAGGAAGAAACTGCTTTTAGTTAACGGCATCGGGCCTGAGACAGCTGATTCGATCATGCTCTATGCCCTGGAGAAACCTGTTTTTGTCATAGACGCCTATACAAAAAGGGTGCTTTCCAGACATAATATCCTGGACCATGACGCATCATATGATACATATCAGGCCCTTGTTTCACTCAAAACTCAAAGAAAACATCAGCCTTTTTAACGAATACCACGCATTATTTGTGAGGCTGGCAAAAGAAAATTGCAGGACAAAGCCAATATGCACAGGCTGTCCTGTTGAAGGGATGTGACTTATATGGCACGCATTATCACTCAGATACTGGTAGGGCTTATGCTTCTTTTTGGAACTGTGACCCTTTTGCCAAAGGCATATATTGAGTTCAGGGCCGGCAAGTTCTGGAAAAGCATACTGTCTCTTTTCCTCGCCTGTTTGGCGCTCTTCTTTTCGTGCATGGCTTTTTATTATGCGTATCGCTCACTGAGATAGCATCACGTAAAGGACATGTGGGTGTAATAATTATAAAACCCTCACCACAACCATATGTCTGATAATATTTTCAAAGGGGAGTTTGAAATCAGAGATGGAAATATTGTTTTGGTCAATCCCTTCTAATTCCTTCTCAAGCCCGGGCCCTTTGCTCAATATCAATATGCCATTTTTATTGAGAATATCCTTTCGTCTTTTCGATAAACTCCCTGACGCTGAAGAGCGCCCTTGTGACAGCAACATCGACCTGTAAGCCCTTTTACTTCCTCTATCCTCTTGTCCATGATTTCTACATTCTTAAGCTGGAGCTTGCTGCATATATGCCTTAAAAAAATAGCCTTCTTCTGAGTTGGTTCAATAAGAAAGACCGAAAGATCGGGGCAGATGATTTTAATCGGTATGCCTGGAAAGCCTGCGCCACTGCCGATGTCCGCCAGTGTCAATGCCTCAGGGGGCAGCGCCTTTGCAAAGAGGAGGGAGTCGAGAAAATGTTTTATGATAATATCCCTGTCAGTCTTAAGACCGGTAAGATTATAGGCCTTGTTCCATTTTTTGAGCTCTTCAAGATAGGTGATAAAGGCATCGATCTGATTTTCTGAATACCTGAAGTCCGATTTCTTCGATGCCTGCCTTTAAGAGATCGCCCGCGTCTGTCATCATTCCCCTTTATCCTTGTTTCTCTATTTTTATTTTTCCTTTGGCATTATTTTTCCCCCTTCGAAAATTGCCGGTTTGCGACCGAAGCCGAGGGTTAAAAATTTTAGAGTGTCTGAGTCCCGAACGCTTTCGGGACGAGTTTCTAAAATTTACCGAGGCCGACCGAGCAAACCGTTAAGCAAGTTTCGTTGGGGCGCCCTTCTTTGGGTTACCTTTCCTGGGCGGCAAGAAAGGTAACTGGGGCTTGGGGCGAAGTCCCATATCAGGACTTTATTGAACTAAAAAACTACTCCTTCTCCACAACCTTTGCGATGCTGGATATCTTTTCATCTGCAGTGTCCATAAGAGTAACGCCCTGGGTATTCCTGCCGTGGATAGAAATATTCTCAGCAGCTGTTCTGATGAGCTTGCCGGCTCCGGTAATCATGACCACCTCGTCTTCGTCCCTCACCTGGAGCAGTCCGACTACCTTCCCGCCCTTCTCCGTGAGCTTGATGGATATGACCCCTTTGCCTCCCCTGCCCTGAAGCGGATAGTCTTCTATCTTTGTCCTCTTGCCAAACCCGTTCTCAGCAACAGTAAGTATAGCGGTCTTTTCCTCGGCAACCTCTGCAGCGACCACCTCATCGCCCTTTCTACAGCCGTATGCCGCGTACGCCCTTTGCTGCACGGCCCACGTCCCTGACATCTTCTTCATTGAATTTTATGGAAAGACCATTGCGAGTCCCGATTATCAGGTCGTTGTTTCCCGTGCGTCCTCCTGACAGCGATCAGTTCGTCTTTATCATCAAGTGATATGGCGATAATGCCCTTGCTTCTTGGATTGCTGTATGCAGTCAGCGCAGTCTTCTTGACCGTCCCGTTTTTGGTAAACATCACGAGATACCCGTCCTTGAAATCTCGTACTGGCAGCGCGGTTGAAAACCTCTCTCCTTCGGAAAGCTGCAGAAGATTTATCAGCGCCTTGCCCTTTGCTGTACGGCCTGCCTCAGGTATCTGGTATATCTTCATCCAGTAAAGTCTCCCGAAGTTTGTAAAGAAGAGCAGGTAGTCATGTGTTGAGCCGATGAAGAGCTGTTCTACAAAGTCCTCTTCCTTTGTCTCCATGCCCATTCGTGCCTTTGCCGCCCCGTCTCTGGCTCCGGTATGCGCTAAGCGGATTTCTCTTTATATATCCTGTGTGGGAAAGGGTTATGACCATTTCTTCCTCTGTAATAAGGTCTTCTATGGTTATCTCCCCAATATCCTCAACTATCTCTGTTTTTCTTTCGTCAGCATATTTTTCCTTTATCTCCAGAAGTTCGTCCTTTATTATCTGGGAAACAAGGGCATCGCTGCCAAGTATTGACTTTAACCTCTCTATCTCCTTCAGGGTCTCTGTGTATTCATTGATGATCTTGTCGCGTTCAAGACCAGTGAGTCTCTGCAATCTCATTTCCAGGATAGCCTGTGCCTGTAACTCTGTAAGCGCGTAATTGGCTATAAGACCCTCTTTTGCCTCAGCAGGGTTTTTTGAGGCCCTGATCAGGGCTATAATCTCATCGAGATGGTCAAGGGCAATCTTGAGGCCTTCTAAAATATGGGCCCGCTCTTCCGCCTTCCTAAGTTCAAAGCGCGTACGCCTGAGGATAACGTCCCGCCTGTGTTGAAGGAAAAGGATAAGCATCTTCTTGAGGCCGTTAACTTCGGGCTTGCCGCCCACAATGGCGAGCATTATGATCCCGAAGGTATTTTCCATCTGGGTGTGCTTATAGAGGTTGTTGAGGACCACCTCTGCCATCTCCCCGCGTTTGAGCTCGATCACAATCCTGATGCCTTCCCTGTCAGACTCGTCACGGAGGTCTGATACGCCCTCTATCTTCTTTTCCCTGACAAGCTCGGCGATCTTTTCGATAAGCCTCGATTTGTTCACCTGATACGGAATTTCCGTAACAATGATGCTTTCTTTTCCTGTGTGTTCGCGTTCTATCTTCGCCTTCGCCCGCACCTTGATGATGCCCCTGCCTGTCTCAAACGCGGACTTTATCCCTGCTGTGCCGTAAATCATGCCGCCTGTCGGAAAATCAGGCCCCTTCACAACTGTCCTAAGCTCCCCGACTGTCGTGTTCTTGTCCTTAAGTAACAGCAGAATGCCCTCTATAATCTCTCCGAGATTATGCGGCGGGATATTCGTTGCCATACCAACTGCAATGCCTGCAGCGCCGTTGATGATAAGATTGGGAATCCTTGAAGGCAGGACCAGCGGCTCAACTGTTGTTTCATCAAAGTTCGGGATAAAATCAACAGTCTCCTTGTCAATGTCCATCAGCAGCTCTTCTGCAATCTTGGCCAGACGGGCCTCTGTATACCGATACGCTGCCGCCCTGTCGCCGTCTATAGAGCCGAAATTCCCCTGTCCGTCAACAAGGGTATATCTTAAATTGAAGTCCTGCGCAAGTCTTACCATCGCATCGTACACAGCAGTATCGCCATGGGGATGGTATTTCTTGAGCACCTCGCCGACGACTCCGGCGCTTTTGGAGTATTTCTTGTTGGGAAGCAGACCCTCGCGGAACATCGCATAGAGGATCCTTCGCTGGACAGGCTTCAGTCCGTCTCTTACTTCAGGAAGTGCCCTGCCGATGATTACGCTCATCGCGTAATCAAGATAGCTGACCTTCATCTCTTCTTCTATATTTATCGGTACTTTTGACATTTATCTGGCAGCCCTTTCTCTCGTTTTAAAATCCGTGTATTTTACCACAGAAAGCCACTTTTTTGCCTCTCAAAAAACGTCTTAGGGTATACGGATTTTTTGGCAGAAGTCGACAATAAGTCAACAATCCTCTTCCTTGCATCCTGACCCGAAGGGGAATATTTTCGTCGGGGCGCCATTCTTTTGGGTACTTTTCTTAGGGCGTGTAAGAAAAGTACCCGGGGTTCGGGGCAGAGCCCTGTTCTGCACTGATTCAATGCTTTTCCGTCTCCAGCAGGACTTATGGATAAAAATCTGTTGGATTACCCGGGGTTAGAGGGAGTTACTATGGTAAATTATAGGGTATGATTATATCGGGAGATAAATATGTGTTATCCGGTCGATAAAACAGCAATAGGGCTTCAGGGATAAATCATGTACCCTGATGCACTGAAATCCTGGCTATCCTGCAATGTCGCCTCCAGCCAGCCCCTCTATCTTGTCGGCGGCACTGTCCGTGACCTGCTCCTGGGCGATCAGCCCAAAGACATCGATCTTGTCTGCAGGGGTGCGAAGGATTTTGCATACCGCCTCGGAAAATGCAGGAATGCTGCGGTTGTCCTATGGAAAAAAAGGCTGCCGAGCCCTGCTATCGCCTTGTCGACAGGGAGGACCCTGACAATTACCTCGACATTGCGGAGATGCGCGGTCAGAGCATATTTGATGATCTGGCCAGAAGAGACTTTACGATAAACGCACTCGCGGTAAAGATAAATGAAGACGGGACTTGCGGAGCCGCTGCTTGACCCCTGTTTTGGGGCCCCGGACCTCGAACAAAAGACAATCAAAATGACCGGGGAGGGGGCTTTCGTCTCTGATCCGCTGCGGGTATTGCGCGCCATCCGGCTGTCTGCCGCTCTTGGATTTGACATTGATCCTCAGACAAAAGATGCGATTGCCAAACAATGCTCCGCTTCTGAGCAGGGTATCCGGGGAGCGCATTTCAGCTGAGTTGCTCCTTATACTGAAGTCGCCTGAAAGCATCTCTTTTATCAGAGAAATGGACCTGCTTGGGATACTGGATATCCTGTTCCCTGAGATATTGCCGATGAAGGGCTGCGGACAAAACGGCTTTCATCATAAGGACGTATGGGAGCATTCGCTGCTTGCTTTTGAGCACTGCGAGCGGATTCTCAACGATATCCCGGGCTGCTTCGGTGCATGGGCAGGGGAGATATCAGCCAACCTTTCAGTGCGCAACCGAAGCCGGATTCTAAAGCTGGCTGCCCTCCTGCACGACGTTGGGAAGCCTCAGACCAGGGGGACAAACCATGAGACAGGCAGGGCCACTTTTTACAATCACGCCAGAGTGGGATCAGAGATTGCCGGCGCTATAGCGGACAGGCTGAGGCTGTCTTCAGAAGACCGTGATTTTATGGTGCGGCTGGTGGCCGAGCATCTTCATCCTCTGGGTCTGTCTGCTGATTCAGCCAAGGCCAAGGCCCGGATGAGGTGGTTCAGGAAAATAAAAGAAGATATTGTGCCTGTTATAATCCTGGGCATGTCAGATGTAAAGAGCTCTTTGGGCAGCGCCTCGACTGCGGAGTGGAGAAATCACTATATCGAGTGGTCGAAAAATACCGTTCTGGAGTATTACGAGACAGTCAGGCAGAGACTTGCCTCGCCCAGCCTCATTACAGGAAGGGACCTAATCGGCTTTGGGATGAGACCCGGCCCTGATATGGGACGTCTGCTGGATGACCTCAGAAACGCTCAGGACACAGGCGAGATCAGCACCCGTGAAGCTGCTCTTGCCTTGGCAAGAAGTTTATTGGCGATAATTTAGAGGCACTGCTCCCTATGCTCTCTATTGAAGTATCGGGACGAAAGACTCATGGCAGGGCGACCTACCAACGCCAGGAAAAAGTGATTACGAATTCACGCGAGATGAGGTTAGGGGCTTGACTTCTTTAAACCAGCCTGACCTCGATTCTGTTCTTCAGATCATTTACTTTGGCCATATGATCGGGTTAGCATAAGGGAGCACGGTTGAGGAGGAAAGAAATGGACCAAGCAGAACATCCGGAAGAGATTCGCGGAAGGCCTGACCTCGAACTTCGGATAAAGGGAATCATCGCGCCCGGACAGGAGAAGACGACGTCCGACGTAAACGATCTTCTGAGCGAAGTCGGAGCTGCCCTTAATTACCTGTTCGAGCAGGGCCTTGAGCAGACCCGAATATCCGACACCGTGAAAAAAGATGCCTCCGAGATGGTTAACGCGGCTGATCAGACGAAAAACCTTTCCACTCAGGTTTCGGCGTCCATGAACGAAATGACAACTGCGGTGGCCGAGATTGCGCGGAAGATCAATGCCGGCCGCGCAGACGCAAGTGCGAGCGGCGCCGATTCCCTCCGGAAGACCGATTCGTCACTGGAAAGCGTCAAAAAACTGTCTTTGAGAATATCATCGTGGGCTGAAACGAACAAGGCTTTGTCCCAGGGAGCTAAGGAGATCTCGGGTTTCATCGATGTCATTGACGATCTCGCGGACCAGACGAACCTTCTTGCACTGAACGCCGCAATCGAGGCGGCGAACGCGGGAGATAAGGGAAGGGGGTTTGAGGTCGTAGCTGCAGAGCTCAAAAAACTTGCGAACAGGACAGCACAGTATATCGAGGAGATTGCCGGCACTCTCAAACAGATCGAGGAAAAGGCGGACGACTCGCTTGTGAATATGGAGGAAACTCTCTCAGTTGTGGCGGAAAGCATTGAGAAGGCCCAGGCTACGGACGAGTCGCTTCGGCAGATCGCTTTGAATGCGTCACGGATCGCCGGGGAAGTCTCCTCAAACATGGATTCAGTTTCGACCCACTCGAACAACGCCCGGGAGGTTGCAGAGCGCATCGCCCAGTCAGGGGAGGCTGTGGCCCGGAACGCTATGGACATCTACTCAAAGCTTTGCGCATTCAAACTCAATGAGGTAGACCGGACTATTGAGAGTCTCCTTATTGCTACAGCCCTGGAATTTCAGGAAAAGCTTGCCGCTGACATCGCTAGAGGGCGGCTCAAGACGGAAGATCTTTTTGACGAAAAATACCTTTCAGATGATGGGACCAAGCACAGGAACAGGGCTACAGGATATTTCAGCAGCGTAATCCTTCCAAAGCTAAAGGAGTGGTCCTCGGCTAACCGGAGAATTATTTACGTCGTAGTAATGGACCGCAAGGGATTTATGCCGACGCACGTCAAACCCGATCGAGCGGGTGTGATCATGAAAGACACGGTGTCGCAGCGCGGCGCTCAATCCGCAGGCATCATCGGCCAGGCCTTCAGAAGGCCGATTGAGGCCGGCGGCGAGCTCGTGGTCGATATCTCCTGCCCTATTACGGTTATGAAAAAACACTGGGGCTGTCTCAGGATCGGGTACTTACCTTCGAATATTTAACGGGCTGAACTTATAATTATATTTACTGACTAAATAATTGATCGCATAATCAAGAAAACTGTGATAATCTGCGTAAAAAACAATGTTATGCTATTAAGGAAATTGTAAAATGATAAATGTAATTGCATCCATATATATCAGAGAAGGTCGATTATCTGAATTTATTGAGATATTCAAACTTAATATTCCAAATGTCCTCAAAGAAGAAGGATGCATAGAGTATGCGCCAACAGTTGACGTGCTTACGGATTTACCACCTCAGGAATTGGATGACAATGTTGTTACAATAATCGAGAAGTGGAATAGTTTGGATGATTTACAAGCACATTTGTCAGCACCACACATGCTTGCATATAAAGAAAACGTTAAGGATCTTGTTGATAAAATATCACTTAAAATACTAAAAGAAGCATAACAAGGCACTACACAGTTGCCGAAAACCTATGCCTCATTTTGTCGATTTTCATGAGTAACTATCGCATATCTCTCCCACTGTCCGCTGGAAAGACCTGAGGGTATTTGTTTCAGCCACTAATAAACGATTTAGCGATGAGAGTTCCGATAGCAACTGCTCACAGTACTCGACACATAAGATTATGCTGATCACAGTGAGGAGTACGAGCGGTTATTATCACACTGGAGAAAGGATCGTCTGAATATCAAAATTACATACGCGCCAACTTACAAATCATTCTACGCGGGGTCGAATCCCGCCGGGGTCGCCAATAATATCAGAGGGTTGCAGCGATGCAGCCCCTTTTTTTTTCCCTCCCTGTGATAAATTTATGATAGAGTCCCGGCCGGCCATCTTTACAATTCTTCATAATCCCTTCACTCTCTCTTCATATTGATTTGATAAGCTTTGGTTAACAGAAAGTCTGAAAGGAGGAAGGGAAATGAAGAAGCTGATCTCGATAAGTCTGGTGCTGGTGCTGGCAGGAGGTCTTATCCTGGCGGAAAATAAAAGGGCTGATGCCATGGACCCCGGAACGGCAGCGCTGATAGCTACGTCGTTTTTTTTCTTGCCGGTTCTCAGTGCGATATCGCATGAGCATGACCATTACAGGCCTGCTGCATACTACCCCGGTACTTACCCTGCTGCAAACTACTACGGTGCGTACTATGATGCTCCATATCCGGCACGAACCAGAGTGTATTACAGCGCCCCCAGGTACGAGAGGTATTATGGCCGCAATTGGAACAGGGGCTACGGGTATGAGAGGGACTATCGCAGTCACAGAGGGTATAATGAAGACCGCCGGGTCCGCTATGATGGCCGGGACCGTTATGCCGGCAGGTATTACCGGTGACAACGACTGACACATGCCCGGCTTGTTTTGTCTGATTCGTTAGACTTGGTTCGCCCTTTCAAGTCGGTGACGCGGGTTCGAATCTCGCTGGGGACGCCAGAATATGGCGTATTTATTAGATATGGGTGATTACAGGTCATTACAGATCTGTAGCCATCCAACACGCCTCCTCTGAGTTACCTCAAAGGACTCTAAGGTTCAACCGGCAATCCTCGTTTCTGATATGATCGACTGACTGTTTGTTATCAGGTGTAAGAAGGATCTCAGATGATCTGCCTAGTTTGTCAAGTATAGGGAGAAAGTGAGGGACGCCTGAAACGACCCAAAATCTCAGTCAGTCACTACGTCTGTTTTCCCTCGCAGGCCAGTCGCTCTCGATTGCGGGACGAAAGATGTAACCCCAACAATAAGGCACAGGTCACCTGATATCCTGTTATATACTTTGATCAATAGATTGTCTACGATTGTTTCCGGACCGAGTGGTCAACGTCTTCGTATACGATGCGAGATATTTCTCTGATACTGTCATCAAGATATTCAAAAGAATTTCCTCTTGTCATTACACATAACAGATAAGGGTGATTGGGATAGTAGACGATACCGCAATCGTGCAATTGTTTTGTCTCATTGTTTTTACCGTACTGCCGTTCGCCGAACTTATGGGCTATGGGTATGCCAGAAGGAACGCCGCCATGGAGACCCTCTTTAAACTCTGTCTTGACGAGCAAGCCTAAAGCTTTCTCGGACATCTCTCTGCTCAAGTAAGTTGCATTAAAAAGGATACGGAAGAAAGCAGCATATTCCTCCACCGTCATAAAATCTACATTTTGAAAAGGCGGCACACCAAATTCATGATAAAGTTTATCAGTCAGATCTTCCAAGTACTTTCTATCCAGCCTGTCCACTAGGAGAGACGATGCATCATTGTCCGAAAATACGATCATCCTGTACAACAAATCTTCCACTGTGTAAGATTTACCAACTTTCAGGAGCTTTGATGGCTTATAATTCGGATCTACGCCGAGAGGAGTGGGAGCACTAAATTCAATCTTTTCTTCGGCGAAATGAGGGTTCTTTTCTTCCTCCTTAAGCACAACAATCATAACAGGTACTTTCAGCAAACTTGCCGGAGAGAATTTCTCAGATAATCTTATGCTCACCCATTCCCCGCTATTAAGCTCGCGAAAATAAACAGATGCATCAGCAATCCTTTTTCCCCTTATCTGATCCTCGATACTTCTTTCAATCCTCTGCTTTAAGGGTTTAATCTCACTATTCTCTTCTGCTTCTGCGGAACTCTGGCATGCCACAAGGGGATTTATATATTTATATCCGCCCTCCCGAATTTCACGATGCTGAGGGAATGCCCTTGCATGATCAGAGAAAATATCTCTAATGAAAAAACCTGTTAAGATACTGACAAGGACAAGCAATATAAGTGGGAGACTTTTGAAGACTTTATTTTCAGATTTTAATTTCATGATACTCGCTTAGCAGAGTTCGCACATGTCCGCTGTCTTTATTTTAAGAAAAACTCACTGTTAACATCAACTTTTTGTCGGCTTGTGATAAGAGAAAGTTCTCAGAAGACCCAACATTGACAAATCTGCAAACTCAAAAAAAACAGGGCCCCATATGCGAAAAAATCTCAGCACATGGGCCCCGTGTCTACAAATTCATTGGTTAAATATCTATATTCCTTGCCTCAAGCGCATGCTTTACAATAAAGTCTTTCCTGGGCTCAACCTGATCGCCCATCAGGATCGTGAACATCTCATCGGCCTGGACACTGTCTTCAATCGTCACCTGAAGCAGGGTCCTTTTTTCAGAATCCATGGTTGTCTCCCATAGCTGATGGGGGTTCATCTCTCCAAGACCCTTATACCGCTGGATCGACAGACCCTTTCTGGCTGCCTCAAAAACATAGTTATAGAGCTCTGTAGTTGAAGCCAGGTCCTTAGGCCCGTCTTTAGTTGTTATCCTGTAAGGCGCCGCTCCAAGGTCCTTGATAAAGTTATGGAGGCTCTCGAGTTCCCGATACTCAGGCGAGACAAGCAGGTTCATGTCTAAGACAAGCTTGTAATTTTGCTTCCGTATTTCAACCCCGAATGCGCCGTGCTCCTCATCAACAGTCAGGTTTTCAATTGTAAGTCCCTTGATGCTGGCTTTCATCCTTTCAAGAAGCGCTGTCAAGCCGTCTTTGTCCTTGAGCATATCTTTGTTTAGGCCTTCTCCAAGCAGGAACCTTAAGACCTTGGGGTCCTTGCGTCTTCTTTGAAACCACTCAAGCAGCTTCTCATAGTTAAGCAGGCGCTTAAGGAAAGGGATTAAGGCCTTGCCCTTTACGTCCTGGCCTTTTATGGGTATGGTTATGTCCTCTGCTGCGAGTTCAAAGAGCATGTTCTGCATCTCAGCCTCATTCTGGATATATTTTTCAGTCTTCCCTTTTTTTACCTTAAACAGAGGCGGCTGGGCAATATAGAGATAACCCTGCTCAATAACCTGCGGCATCTGGCGGTAAAAAAAGGTCAGCAGCAGGGTCCTGATATGGGCGCCGTCAACATCAGCGTCAGTCATGAGGATGATCTTATGGTACCTGGTCTTCAATATATCAAAATCACCGGAGCCGATTCCTGTTCCAAGTGCTGTGATGAGTATCCTTATCTCCTCTGAGCCGAGCATTTTATCAAAACGCGCCTTTTCAACATTCAGTATCTTGCCCCTGAGAGGCAAAATAGCCTGTGTCCTGCGGTCTCTTCCCTGTTTGGCAGAGCCTCCTGCTGAATCTCCCTCTACAATGAACAGTTCACTCAATGCAGGGTCCTTCTCTGAACAGTCGGCAAGTTTTCCTGGCAGACCGGTATCTTCAAGAGCGCCCTTTCTTCTGGTAAGCTCGCGGGCCTTTCTTGCAGCATCCCTTGCCCTGGCTGCCTGGACAGCCTTATCGATGATCTTTCTGGCGATAGAAGGGTTCTCCTCGAAATACGTTGACAAGGCATCATTGACTATCGACTCTATTATGCCCTTTGCCTCGCTGTTGCCGAGCTTCATCTTTGTCTGTCCCTCAAACTGCGGGTTCGGAAGTTTAACGCTGATGACAGCTGTTAAACCCTCCCTGATGTCATCTCCTGAAACATTGTCTTTTCCTGCCTTGAGTATGCCTGAAGAAGTGGCATAGCTGTTGGCTGTCCTGGTAAGGGCGGATTTAAAACCTATAAGATGGGTGCCTCCCTCACGGGTATTTATGTTGTTTGCAAAGGTATAAATATTTTCGGAATAGCTGTCATTGTACTGAAGCGCGACTTCTGCAAGGATCCCGTCTTTTTCACCTGATATGTAAACCGGCTTGGGATGAAGCACGTTTTTGTTCTTGTTGAGATGCTCAACAAACGAGACAATGCCGCCTTTATAGAGAAACTCATTGCTTTTATCCGTCCTCTCGTCATGTACAGTTATCTTTAACCCGCTGTTGAGAAACGCCAGTTCCCGCAATCTCTGGGAAAGCACATCATAGCTGAACTCCGTCATCTCGAATATTTCACTGTCAGGCTTGAAGGTCACCTTTGTGCCCCTTGACTTTGTCTTGCCGACAACAGTCAGAGGTCCTGCAGGCGCCCCGCGTTCGAACCTCTGCTGAAATACCTGGCCATTTTGTTTAATCTCTACTTCAAGCCACTCTGAAAGCGCATTGACAACTGATATTCCGACCCCGTGCAATCCGCCTGATATCTTGTAGACTGTTGATTCAAACTTGCCGCCTGCATGAAGCTCTGTCAAAACGACCTCCGCTGCAGTACGGCCTTCAGAGTCGCCTGGATGAAGCCCTGTCGGAATCCCTCTGCCGTCATCAATGACTGTACAGCTTCCGTCGTGGTGGAGGACCACGTCTATATTATTGCAATAGCCTGCCAAAGACTCGTCCACGCTGTTGTCCACAGTCTCATATACGAGATGGTGCAGGCCGTCAGGGCCTGTAGAACCGATATACATGGCAGGTCTTTTCCTGACAGCGCTGAGGCCTTTCAATACCTTGATGTCTTCTGCTCCGTATGTTGCCTGTGTCTCTTCCTTTTTTATCTCTTTTTCTTCCATTTTTCCTCTGTTTTCAATAGTTGGGGATTAGTAGCTTGGGACTGGGGATTGGTCTAATCTCTAAACCCTTGGAATCCTCTAAACCCTAAACCCTAAAACCCTCCGTTATATTCTCATCGGCATGATTACACAGCGGTAGCCTTCGTCCTTTTCATCCTTCACCAGCACAGGACTTAACGGCGCCTGCATTTCCAAAATGATGTTCTCCGAAGACATAGCAGCAAGAATGTCTATCAAATACCGTGCGTTAAAACCCATAGAAAGATTTTCACCTGTATAAGCCACTGCGAGCTCATCCTGCGCCTCTCCCATGTCAGGGTTCGAAGAGGTTATCACCACAAGGTTGTCGGAGAGGTCCAGCCTGACCGCGTTTGATCTTTCCTTGGACATAATCGAGACCCTGCGCAGGGTCTTTACAAAAGCATCTTTTTGGAACACAACCTTCTTTTCATTCCCTGCAGGTATCACCTGCTCATAATTGGGGTAAGTGCCTTCGATGAGCCTGGTAAGGAACTGGATATTCCCTATGCTGAACATGACATGGTTTTTGCAGAATGTCACCTTGATATTCTCCTCTGACTTATCGAGGAGTTTTCTCAGCTCTATAGCCGCCTTTCTCGGGATTATAGTTTTCCTCTCTGCCTGCACAGAACCCTCTATTGTCCTGGCTGTCATCGCGAGTCTGTGTCCGTCAGTGCCGACAACATTGAGCTTCCCCCCTGGCATTACATGAAAGAGAATGCCATTGAGCGTGTACCGGGTGTCGCTTTCACCTGCGGCGAAAACTGTCTTGTCAATCACTTCTGTCAGTATCCTGGCATTGATATATATTTCTTCCATATCCTCCATGCCAGGCCATGCGGGGAATTCCTTTGCTGAGAGGCATGCAAGCCTGAAATTGCTTGCGCCGGCCTTGATTTTCACCCACTGGTCGTCTATAGATTCGCATAGGAGTTCTGTGTCGATCTCTTTTACTATCTCGAACATCTTTCTGGCAGGGATACAGATCTTCCCTTCTTTTTCCACTTTTATATCGAGGGGTTCCTTCAATGCAGTTTCAAGGTCCGTAGCTATGATGTATGAGCCGTTCTTATTGGCATCCAAAAGAAAATGGCTCAAAATAGGCATGGTGTTCCTCTTCTCGACAATGTTCTGGATATTTGAGAGCTTCTGCTGTATCTCGTCCTTGGAAACAATTAACTTCATAACCCCTCCTTAGTTTTTTATCTTCTGCAAAAGATTTTCTATCATTCTGTTGAAGGTCTCGTCCTTGCCTCTTCTGTCCTCTATCTGCTTGCAGGCATAAATCACTGTAGCGTGGTCTTTGCCTCCAAATGCCTTTCCTATATCGTTGAGCGATAAATCAGTAATCTGCTTGCCGATATACATAGCGACCTGCCTGGGCAGGGCGATTTCCTTTGTCCTTTTCCGCGCCTTTATGTCAGCCATTTTAAGATTATAAAAATCGCATACTGTTTTTTGGATGCTGTCCATGGTGACAGGTCTTTCATCATCATGAATAATGTCTTTGAGGATCTTCTTCGTTGTCTCGATATTTATCTCTTCGCCTGTCAGGGACGACTGGGCAGCAATCCTTATAAGGCTTCCCTCCAGTTCACGTATATTGGATTTGATTTTGCTCGCGAGATAATATATGACATCATCAGGTATCTTCTTTCCCATCATCTCGGCCTTTTTATAGATTATCGCAATCTTGGTCTCTATGTCCGGCGGCTGTATGTCTGCGATAAGGCCCATATTAAACCTCGATCTGAGCCTGTCTGTGACATCACTGATCTCTTTTGGCGGCCTGTCACAGGAGATAACGATCTGCTTCTGCTTTTCGTACAGGGAATTAAAGGTATAAAAGAACTCCTCCTGGGTAGCTGTCTTGTTGGCAATGAACTGGACATCGTCCAGCAAGAGCAGGTCCAGGTTCCTGTATTTTTCCTTCAGCTCTGACATTTTTTCGTGTCTGATGGCTGAGACCACCTCATTGGTAAACTGTTCGGATGAAACATAAAGGACCGAAAAATCGTGCTTTCCTGTCATGACTTTATTACCGATAGCATGCATAAGGTGCGTCTTTCCAAGTCCAACGCCGCCATAGATAAAAAGCGGATTGTATGTCTTCCCCGGCGATTCAGCAACAGCCGTCGCAGCTGCATGGGCAAACTGGTTACTGTTGCCTGTAATGAAATTTTCAAATGTGTATTTCGGGTTGAGATAGATGCCTTTGTTGGCAAGCCTTATCCTCTTGTTTTCGAGCTGGCTGATGATCTTTTGCTGCGTTGTATCCTGCTTTTCTTCAACCCTGTATTTCAGAGTCACTGGATAACCAACTACAGTCTCCAGGGAATCCTTAATCAGGTTCGGATATGAATCCTCTATCCATTCCTTGAAAAATCTGTTCGGTATCTCGAGGGTAACAGCCTGGTCCTTTATACTCGTTATTTTTATTGGTTTGAACCACAATTCAAATACTGTGCTTCCTACCTTGCCTTCTATTTTAACGAGACTGTTGCGCCAAATTTCTTCTAAGTTCATGTTTTTTAACCTTTATTGACAAGTTACAAACAATATGTTGATAACTTGCAAATGGAAAGTACGGTATTATAGCTTAATTTCTTACAGGTGACAATATCTCTGTGAATTTTCTGTCAGTATTGTGTAAGGTTTTCCTGTTTGTTAAATCTCTTCATAACTCTATTTGATTTTGTACATACTTACCATGAATATTTTTTCTTTTATATCAATATGGTTTTTGTGTTTTACAGATACTGACACGTACTATTATAACTACTTCTATTTATTTATATTTAAGTATTTAAGAAGAGGAGAAGATATTTTGTTCATAAGTCTTAGTTTAATCATCAGGAAGGTCTTGCCCTGAGTTTAAGAGACTCCCTTAAAAACCTGTCTATGTTGCCTTCCAATACAGAATCAACATCCCCAATCTCAATATCTGTCCTGTGGTCTTTCACCATTTGATAAGGCTGAAGTACATAGGACCTTATCTGGTTGCCCCAGGCAATGTCTTTTTTGTCGCCTGCGAGTTGTTCCATTTTTTTATCTTTTGCCTTCATGTCCATGTCATAAAGCCTTGCCTTCAGTATCTTCATTGCAACAGCTTTGTTTTTGTGCTGGGAGCGTTCATTTTGGCAGCAGACAATAATGCCTGAGGGTATATGTGTCAGCCGGACTGCAGATGAGGTCTTGTTGACATGCTGACCCCCAGCCCCTGATGCCCTGTATGTATCCATCTTTATATCGTCATCCCTTATATCAACAGCGATGTCGTCTTCAAGCTCAGGTAAGAGAATGACAGAGGCAAAGGACGTATGTCTTCTTTTGTTGGCGTCAAAAGGTGAAATTCTCACCAGTCTGTGCACGCCTGCCTCTGCCTTGAGGTAACCGTAGGCATAATCGCCGCTGAAGGTAATGGTCGCATTTTTTATTCCGCCCTCTTCACCTGGCTGGATGTCAACGATCTGGGCGTTATATCCGCACCGCTCAGCCCACCGTATATACATCCTCATAAGCATCTGGGCCCAGTCCTGGCTTTCGATACCCCCGGCCCCTGGATGGATAGTCATAATTGCATTGTTTTTATCAAGCTCGCCTGAAAGAAGGGTCCGAAGTTCAATATTTTCTATATCCTCTGTTAAGGAGCTTATCTCTTTTTTGATCTCCTTGAAGAACAGGTCTCCGCCTTCTTCATCCAGTATACCTATGGATTCCTCTATGTAAAGGAGCTTGTTTTCGATTGTGTCAAAAGGAAGGACAGTATTTTCAAGCCTTGATTTTTCCTTGAGAAGTTCCCTTGATTTTATCCGGAGAGGACCAGACATGTTCGAGTGCAAGATCTTCTGTGATTCTCTGTATGGCCTCTTTTTTTTTGTCTATATCAAAGATAACCTCTTAAGGCGCCTGTCTTGGACCTCAGATTAGAGAGTTCTTCCTTCATTTCTGACTGTATCATTATTATTTACCTCCATGACTTTAAATTTATGAATAAAATAGCGGCTATGACTATGCAGAAATATGTGAAAAGATCACCATACCTGCTGTAAAATGTCAGCGTATTGTCTGTCTTTACCTCTTTGGTCAGAAACTGTCTCTGAAACAGTTCTGTTTTTGCGACAATCCTTCCATTACTGTCTATAAATCCTGATATACCTGAATTTGCGGCACGCATTACAGGTTTTCTGTTTTCTATTGCCCGGAAGACAACCATACTGAAATGCTGATAAGGACCGGCTGTTTTTCCAAACCATGCATCATTAGTAACTGTGACAATGAAATCACCATTTTTTGAATAAAATTTTCTGACTAAACCAGGAAAAATGATTTCATAACATACCAGCGATGCAAAACTTCCGAATTCTGTTTCTGCCTTTATATACTGATTACCGGGAACGTAATCCCCAATCCCTGTCACCAGCTTGTCTACAAAGAAAAGAACTCTTCTCAGCGGAACATATTCCCCGAAGGGTACCATATGTATTTTATCATATTGATACGTTATTTTCCCCTGTTTATCAAGCAGTATCACGCTGTTTGTAAGGAACTGCTGATTGGCGGAAAATTTTTTAGTCATTACGCTGCCAAAGAGCAGATGCGTGTTTAATGTCTTTTGGAACTGCAGCATGTGTTCTGTATTTTCCTTATCATCACCGAAAAAAAACGGGACAGATGTCTCAGGCCAGATAATCAGGTCAGGAGAGCTCCTGGCAGCTTCCCGGGACAGGCTGGTATAAGTATCAATTACGTATTTCTGAAATTTCTGGGTCCCACTTTTGATCCTGCTCAATACTGCCCTGCACAACACTGGCCTTTATCAAATGGCCTGGTCTTGACTGGCCAAGCCTCCAGAAGCCGTAGCCCAGAGAGGATGCCATTATGATAAAAAGCATGATTAAACCGAGTACTGTATAGGATAGCGGGAAGAGAGGGGTCTGTCTTATGCGGGACTTTATAATAAAGATGTCCACGATGGCGGAGTTGAAGGCGAGCACAAGGAATGAGATCCCGTAAACGCCGGTAATGTCGGATATCTGGATTATAGGAAGAAATTTGTACTGGCTGTATCCTATGCTGGACCAGGGGAATCCTGTGAAGGCATACGAACGGACAAACTCCAGAACAACCCACAGGACAGGTCCGATCAGCAGGGCCGGTAAATATGTTTTTTTTATTAAAGACGAGAAAAAATAAGCAAAGACCGCAGGATAAATACTCATATAACAGCAGAGCAAAAGTACTATGGCGAGACTGGCTGTAAAGGAAAAGCCGCCGTAAAAGTTTATCGAATGGTAGATCCAGTAAAGGGTCCCGAAGAAGTATACCAGACCGAAGACAAAACCTGCCTGAAAGGCTTCCCCAGGAGTTTTCTTCCAGGTAGACAGCAGCAGTGGAATAAATGCCACCCATGCCAGCAGATACATATCGAACACCGGAAAAGCAAGGACTATCAGTGCTCCGGATATAATGGCCGGCATATAATCCATAAATTTTTTCATTTTAGAATTCTGCATTAGTTGACAATAAAAAAAGCTAAATAGTATAGTTATAATCCGTGGGCAGTTAGCTCAGTCGGTAGAGCAGAGGCCTGAAAAGCCTCGTGTCCGCAGTTCGATTCTGCGACTGCCCACCATGATTTTATGTATCTGCCTCTATAAGAGTCAAGGATAAAGAAGCAATAATTTTCAGGATCAGGGAATTCAAGGTTCTATTTCCGAAATAAACCCTAGTGCAATGTCTCTCAAACAGAGGGTGTTATTATCCGGACTACACACAGAGATATATAGTGTGTTTTTCGTCATTCCGGCCCTGGTCGCCTTTGGCGCTGCCGGAGGCAGGTAAACTTGTCCGGTCACCCCAGCGACCCGCCGGAGCGGGAATCGTTCTTTGTTTTCAGGAGGATTCCCGACATTGCGGGAATGACAGTTGTAAGTGAACGTGTGTGCTTATGATAACACCAGTTACACTAGAGAGTAAGGGATCTGCATATGCTCCTTTTGCCCCATTTATATTGTTTTGGTTATACTACCAAGTTGTGACATGACATATTTTTTATAAGAGGTATTTATAAAATGTACTCGGCCGAAATAAATAAAAGAAGAACCTTTGCAATTATCAGCCACCCTGATGCAGGGAAAACAACCCTGACTGAAAAGCTCCTCCTCTTTGGCGGTGCTATCCAGACCGCGGGGGCTGTAAAGTCCAATAAAATAAAGAAGTCCACTGCCTCTGATTTCATGGAAATAGAGAGGCAGAGGGGCATCTCTGTGGCCACCTCTGTGATGAATTTCGAGTACAATGGCCGGAAGATCAACCTCCTTGACACCCCCGGACACAAAGACTTTGCAGAAGATGTCTACCGCTCGCTTACAGCTGTAGACAGTGTCATCATTGTGGTGGATTGTGTAAAAGGAGTGGAAGAGCAGACAGAAAAGCTCATGGAAGTCTGCAGGATGAGAAAAACCCCTGTCATTGTCTTTATTAACAAACTGGACCGTGAGGGCAAAATGCCCTTTGAGCTGCTCGATGAGATCGAAGCAAAACTGCGCATAAATGTGCGTCCTCTGAGCTGGCCCATCAGCATGGGCTTTTCCTTTAAAGGCGTGTATAACCTCTATGATAAAAGCCTTTATCTCTTTCGTCCTGGCGGGGCTGTTGTTTCAGAGGAAGTTGTGGCAATAGAGAACCTTGAAGACAGCATCCTGGATGAGCAGCTGGGTCAATACGCAGCGCAACTGCGTGAGGATGTTGCGCTCATAGAGGGCGGGTACGAGCCCTTTGAGCGGAAAAGATATCTTGAAGCAGATCTTGCGCCTGTTTTTTTCGGAAGTGCTGTAAATAACTTCGGGGTCAAGGAATTGCTCAATACCTTTACGGAAATTGCGCCCACGCCCCTTAGCAGGCCTGCTGATACACGCGCGATACATCCGAACGAAAAGAGCTTCAGCGGATTTGTTTTTAAAATACACGCAAACATCGATCCGCGCCACAGAGACAGGATAGCCTTTTTGCGGATATGCTCAGGCAAATTCGAAAGGAACAAGTTTTTTCACCACGTCAGACTTGGGAAGGATTTCAAGTTCAGGAGTCCAAGCAGTTTTCTGGCACAGGAAAAAAACATCATTGAAGAGGCCTATCCAGGAGATGTCATTGGCCTTTACGATACAGGCAACTTCAAGATCGGAGATACGCTCACAGAGGGAGAAAAGATAATGTTCCACGGGATTCCGAGTTTTTCTCCTGAAGTCTTCAAGGAGGTCGTCAACACAGATCCCATGCGGTCCAAGCAGCTTGAAAAAGGCCTGGAGCAGCTTACTGATGAGGGGGTAGCGCAGCTTTTCAGCCAGCAGCAGGGGAAAAAGAGGATAGTAGGTACAGTAGGAGAGCTGCAGTTCGATGTTATACAATACCGCCTGCTGCATGAATACGGCGCATCATGCCGTTTTAATCCGCTTAGCTATAACAAGGCCTGCTGGCTGACCTCCAAAGACAGTAAAAAACTGGCGGACTTCTGCAGATACCGTTCAAACCAGCTGGGGATTGATAAAGACCGCAATCTGGTCTACTTCTCTGAATCCGACTGGACACTTGGAACGGATGAGAGGGGATTACCCGGACATAGAATTCCATTTCAGTTCCGAGATCAATACAGGCACCCCTGGCATGTAAATCCAGCAGGGCCTTCGCTTCTGCTGTTTAACTTGTGAGAAGTTTGGAAGGCGGACTTCAGTGCTATCTTCCGCGCTTTTGAACTTCGGTTCTTACTGGCTTTGCAAGCTTTGCAGGTTTTTAAGCTATTGATCCTTCGTCATCGGGATCTTCGCTAATAAACCCCGGGCAGTTCCTGGCGAAAACCTCAAATGATCTTGGGAAGTGTATTTGCCGGCAACTCCTGCTTTAACTTGCCAACCGGCGATATGCACTTAACTTTTTTGTTTTGAGTGCGGATAAGATTAAAACAATCAAGACACGTTTTCTTTTCCAAGGCTCTTCTCCAATAGTTGTTCATATGTTGTTGCATAAATTGTAGAATTTTTTTCATTTTGACGCAATTGAAATTTTTTGTAGCAGATCTGAGGCAATAAATGCATTAAAGAAAACCAAGAATTCACAGAGATATCTTTTCCTTTTAAGGTTCAATGAATTTCTCTGTGCCCTCTGCGGCAAATGCTTTTTTTTGAATAATACGTTGTTATCTCAGGAGGACGTAAAGGGCGCCGAGGCCGCCGTCGCATTGTCTGGCAGTGACAAAGGCGATAATAAATTTTCTGTAACGGCCTGAAAGCCATTTGAGCAGGCTGTTTTTCAGCACAGGACCTTTTGGAGACCTGAGCCCTCTTCCATGGATTATCTTGATGCAACGTAGACCTTTTATCAAAGAGTCTTTTATGAAATATTCAACTTCGTTTTCAGCCTCCTCAACGCTCATGCCGTGCAGATCAAGGCAGTCCTGGACTGAAAACTTACCTTCATGGAGCTTTCTTATATTGACCCCTCTGTAATCCCGGTTAATCCATTCAACATATTCCTGCGTATCAGGGAGATTAACGGGCCTTTTGCCGGTAATGATTTCTTCGAGGGCTTTTATAGCCTCTTTGTAAGGTGAAATTTTCCCCGGTAAGGCGATCTCCGTCTTTCGCTGGACTGGTATCTTCCTGAATTCCTTTATCTCCCGGACTTCTCTCATGGCGTTAACAAACAGTTCTTCATCATTGACAGGCTCTTCTTTTTTTGCGACAGGTGGTTTGCAGGAAATTCTCAGCCCTTTGCCTTCAATAGTCTTCTTCAGGTCTTCAAAAGGCTGGAATAAAAAGGGCTCAGGCTCTTGCTTTTTGACACTCATGCTGCGTGTTCCTCTGAATTATTTTAACAGAAAAGTATAATGGGAATGCAATTTCTTTACTGAGACTGTCTTGCCCGGAAAACTGCCTGCAAGCGGACCAAGTCTGCGATTTCCTCTGCCCGATTTTTATTGCGATCATATTCTCAATACCTTCTCCGCATTCCCTAAAATGGAATCCGCAAACCCGTGTGCCCTCTTGATCTTTACGTCCCGGTCAAAGGGATTTTTTGTTTTGTAGATAGCGATATATTCCTCCGGCGTTATGTCACGAGTCACAAGCGGCAAATGAGACCAGCCGTCTATGGGTATTGGGAAATCAGTGCCGTGGAGCAGCCATTTTGAAGGGAAGGTCTCAAGTATCTCTGGAATTAACGGGAGCCTTGTAGCTAGTGACAGTGCAGAGGTGTCTGCCCAGAGCCGGATCTTTCCATCCGTGTTTGCGTCCTTCATGAATTTACAGAAGTCCTTCATCACGTTTGGGTCGATTACGGGGAAGACTGGTGTTGCGCAGTGTGCCGCGATCACGGTCACGCCATATTCAAGCGGTCTTTGCAGGTATTTAAAGTTATCCAGTTGTTTGTTCCGTATCCCCTCCGGGAAGGAGTATTCAGGCCCGACGTGGCAGAGGAGGGGGATATTGTTCTTTACAAGGGTGGTATAAAAATCCCTGTGCCTTTCATCCATGACCTTGATGTGCTGCGTCGAGGGTATCCATTTGATGAGGACAGCCTTGGTCTGATTTATTACGTAATCCAGTTCGGCCTCCCAGTCCTTCCGGTTCGGGCTTACGGAAGCGCCGAAAAAAAATCTCTTGTCTTTACCCTCATTCTTAAAACGTTTGTTTAATTCATCGATCTTTTTCGATAAATACCTGTTTGATACCCATAGGTCGGTCCTCTCTTTATCCAGCTCACCTGTCTCAGGGGAATAGACCGCATCCAGCGCAAGCAACACGACACCATCGATTTCTTTTGATTCACCGAGCAGCTTATAAAGGACCTCGAAATATTCATAAGTGGAAATCATCTTGTCCCGGTTCAGGTCAGCCTCCATCTTCTCAAGGTCTGCTTCGATCATATTGGCAAGCATCCTCGTAAACCAATGCTGGTTGTCCTCTGCATACAGATAAACATCGTTGTCGATATTCTGCAAATCCGTCCCGTTTCCTATTACATGACAGTGCATGTCGATTTTCACGATTTACCTCCTTGATCTTTACTGCGTTATCTTTTATACCAGATTCGGCAGTTGAAAGAGCCGTCTTTCGCTTAAGAAGCTCTCTCTGATTATCAACCTACAGTATCCGGACCATATTCAATACAGAGGCAAGGTGCTTTTTGGCTGCTCCCTGGAAGTTATGCCAGTGACTTGCCTGAAAATTGTCCCTGAAAGAAATATCAACAAACCTGGGATTTATTGTCCCGGATTCACCGGTAGTGCCGGAAGGATCGTACACCGGGACTTCGGAGGGGTCCCTTTTAAATCCAAGCGCTTCATTTATCCACTTGTTTTCGTCATAGGAAGGCATTTCTCTTTGGGACTGCTTGATCGCCTCCATTCTGGCTGCGGCATTCGGGGCCTGAAC
This sequence comes from uncultured Nitrospira sp., assembly GCA_963813295.1. Taxonomy (GTDB): domain Bacteria; phylum Nitrospirota; class Thermodesulfovibrionia; order Thermodesulfovibrionales; family UBA6898; genus JAOUFP01. The sequence continues at coordinate 488 of CAWEYN010000010.1, read as the reverse complement.
TATCTGCTCAAATTGGGATTTAACATCATCCCATCTGCCGGCAGGTTTTAAAATATTATAAAGTGCCTTGATGCATTCAAGGGTCCTTTCCGTATTGTTTACTTTATAGTCATCTCCAAATCTGTTGTCAATCCACGTCCTGGAAATCTCATCCGGCTCATGAATAAATTGGGCATGTCCGACCTCCGGTGCCACTTTTTTGTGGGAAAGGGGTTTCCTGTTTTTGTTCCAGTCCTCCTGAAAGGCAGTAAACTTCTCGTGCGACCAGGTATCAGCATATGTATGCAGCGCTATGCCGAGTTGATAGGGGTCATTACTTTTAATTGCGGCCACAAGAAGGTCCGCCGCATTGTCGCACCCCCTGATGGTGCAAAACTGATTTTTAAGTCCATCGATCAAGGCATTATTTTTGCTGTCCTTTTCCCCGGCCGGAAGAAAGTGAAAGGGGGCAAAGACATATCTCTGGGTTGTAAGCTTACTGTAATCAA